>CBDBNN010000003.1:0-1181693 GCA_965207895.1 Dehalococcoidia bacterium | reverse complement strand
GCACGACGAGACCTTCCTGGTGCAGCTGTCGGATGCGGCCAACGCGACCTTCAGCGACGGCGGCGACGAGGGCGTGGGGACGATCACCGACAACGACGACGCCACGGCGGTGGCCTCGGTGGCGGCGCCCGCGGCGGCGGTGGCCGAGGGGAACGACCCGGCGACGACGACGAATATGAGCTTCCCGGTGAGCCTGTCGGCGGCCTCGGGGAAGGTGGTCACCGTCACCTACACGCTGACCGGGACGGCCGAGGCGCCCGGGGACTACGCCGAGCCGGACCCGCTGAGCGTGAGCGTGCCGGCCGGTTCCACCACGGCCAACATCGTGATTCCGGTAAAGGGGGACGTCCTCGACGAGGACGACGAGACGGTGATCGTGACCCTGACGGGGGCGACCAACGCCGCCCTCTCTAACACGGCGGCGGAGCTGACCGCCACCGGCACCATCACCGACGACGACGCCACGCCGACCCTGTCGGTGGGCGACGTGAGCGTGGCGGAGGGCGGCACGGCGGAGTTCACGGTGACCCTGTCGGCGGCCAGCGGGCGGGACGTGAGCTTCTCCTGGAAGACGGCGGCGGACGCCGACGGGGACCACCCGGCCGGGGCGACGGACTACACGGCGGTGACGGCCACCACGGTGACCATCGACGCCGGAGACACCACCGCCACCCTGGAGGTGGAGACCACCCAGGACACCATGGACGAGGAGAACGAGACCTTCCTGGTGCAGCTGTCGGCGGCGGCCAACGCCACCTTCGCCGACGACGAGGCCACCGGCACCATCACCGACAACGACGACGCGCCCACCCTATCGGTGGACGACGTGAGCGTGGCCGAGGGCAGCACGGCGGAGTTCACGGTGACCCTGTCGGCGGCCAGCAGCAAGGCGGTGACCTTCAAGTGGAAGACGGCCAACGCCACCGGGGCCGACGCGGCGGGGGCCTCGGACTACACGGCGGTGGGCACCCTGCAGACGGTGACCATCGCGGCGGGGTCGACGACGGAGACCCTGGAGGTGCAGACGACCCAGGACACCCTGGACGAGGCCGACGAGACCTTCCTGGTGCAGCTGTCGGACGCGACCAACGCCACCATCGCCGACGCCGAGGGCCAGGGCGACCATCACCGACGACGACGCCACGCCGACGTTGTCGGTGGACGACGTGAGCGTGACGGAGGGTGGCACGGCCGTCTTCACGGTGACGCTGTCGGCGGCCTCGGGCAAGGCGGTGAGCTTCTCGTGGAAGACGGCGGCGGACAGCACCGAGGGGGCGCACCAGGCCGGGGCGACCGACTACACGGCGGTGACGGCCGCGACGGCGACCATCGCCGCCGGGGACCGGACCGCGACCCTGGAGGTGGAGACGACCCAGGACGCCATCGACGAGCACGACGAGACCTTCCTGGTGCAGCTGTCGGATGCGGCCAACGCGACCTTCAGCGACGGCGGCGACGAGGGCGTGGGGACGATCACCGACAACGACGACGCCACGGCGGTGGCCTCGGTGGCGGCGCCCGCGGCGGCGGTGGCCGAGGGGAACGACCCGGCGACGACGACGAATATGAGCTTCCCGGTGAGCCTGTCGGCGGCCTCGGGGAAGGTGGTCACCGTCACCTACACGCTGACCGGGACGGCCGAGGCGCCCGGGGACTACGCCGAGCCGGACCCGCTGAGCGTGAGCGTGCCGGCCGGTTCCACCACGGCCAACATCGTGATTCCGGTAAAGGGGGACGTCCTCGACGAGGACGACGAGACGGTGATCGTGACCCTGACGGGGGCGACCAACGCCGCCCTCTCTAACACGGCGGCGGAGCTGACCGCCACCGGCACCATCACCGACGACGACGCCACGCCGACCCTGTCGGTGGGCGACGTGAGCGTGGCGGAGGGCGGCACGGCGGAGTTCACGGTGACCCTGTCGGCGGCCAGCGGGCGGGACGTGAGCTTCTCCTGGAAGACGGCGGCGGACGCCGACGGGGACCACCCGGCCGGGGCGACGGACTACACGGCGGTGACGGCCACCACGGTGACCATCGACGCCGGAGACACCACCGCCACCCTGGAGGTGGAGACCACCCAGGACACCATGGACGAGGAGAACGAGACCTTCCTGGTGCAGCTGTCGGCGGCGGCCAACGCCACCTTCGCCGACGACGAGGCCACCGGCACCATCACCGACAACGACGACGCGCCCACCCTATCGGTGGACGACGTGAGCGTGGCCGAGGGCAGCACGGCGGAGTTCACGGTGACCCTGTCGGCGGCCAGCAGCAAGGCGGTGACCTTCAAGTGGAAGACGGCCAACGCCACCGGGGCCGACGCGGCGGGGGCCTCGGACTACACGGCGGTGGGCACCCTGCAGACGGTGACCATCGCGGCGGGGTCGACGACGGAGACCCTGGAGGTGCAGACGACCCAGGACACCCTGGACGAGGCCGACGAGACCTTCCTGGTGCAGCTGTCGGACGCGACCAACGCCACCATCGCCGACGCCGAGGGCCAGGGCGACATCACCGACGACGACGGGACGCCGACGTTGTCGGTGGACGACGTGAGCGTGACGGAGGGTGGCACGGCCGTCTTCACGGTGACGCTGTCGGCGGCCTCGGGCAAGGCGGTGAGCTTCTCGTGGAAGACGGCGGCGGACAGCACCGAGGGGGCGCACCAGGCCGGGGCGACCGACTACACGGCGGTGACGGCCGCGACGGCGACCATCGCCGCCGGGGACCGGACCGCGACCCTGGAGGTGGAGACCACCCAGGACGCCATCGACGAGCACGACGAGACCTTCCTGGTGCAGCTGTCGGATGCGGCCAACGCGACCTTCAGCGACGGCGGCGACGAGGGCGTGGGGACGATCACCGACAACGACGACGCCACGGCGGTGGCCTCGGTGGCGGCGCCCGCGGCGGCGGTGGCCGAGGGGAACGACCCGGCGACGACGACGAATATGAGCTTCCCGGTGAGCCTGTCGGCGGCCTCGGGGAAGGTGGTCACCGTCACCTACACGCTGACCGGGACGGCCGAGGCGCCCGGGGACTACGCCGAGCCGGACCCGCTGAGCGTGAGCGTGCCGGCCGGTTCCACCACGGCCAACATCGTGATTCCGGTAAAGGGGGACGTCCTCGACGAGGACGACGAGACGGTGATCGTGACCCTGACGGGGGCGACCAACGCCGCCCTCTCTAACACGGCGGCGGAGCTGACCGCCACCGGCACCATCACCGACGACGACGCCACGCCGACCCTGTCGGTGGGCGACGTGAGCGTGGCGGAGGGCGGCACGGCGGAGTTCACGGTGACCCTGTCGGCGGCCAGCGGGCGGGACGTGAGCTTCTCCTGGAAGACGGCGGCGGACGCCGACGGGGACCACCCGGCCGGGGCGACGGACTACACGGCGGTGACGGCCACCACGGTGACCATCGACGCCGGAGACACCACCGCCACCCTGGAGGTGGAGACCACCCAGGACACCATGGACGAGGAGAACGAGACCTTCCTGGTGCAGCTGTCGGCGGCGGCCAACGCCACCTTCGCCGACGACGAGGCCACCGGCACCATCACCGACAACGACGACGCGCCCACCCTATCGGTGGACGACGTGAGCGTGGCCGAGGGCAGCACGGCGGAGTTCACGGTGACCCTGTCGGCGGCCAGCAGCAAGGCGGTGACCTTCAAGTGGAAGACGGCCAACGCCACCGGGGCCGACGCGGCGGGGGCCTCGGACTACACGGCGGTGGGCACCCTGCAGACGGTGACCATCGCGGCGGGGTCGACGACGGAGACCCTGGAGGTGCAGACGACCCAGGACACCCTGGACGAGGCCGACGAGACCTTCCTGGTGCAGCTGTCGGACGCGACCAACGCCACCATCGCCGACGCCGAGGGCCAGGGCACCATCACCGACGACGACGCGGCAAAGACAGCCACGATTACTCCCGCGCCAGATTCAGTGCCCAGAGTAATGGAAAACGTTGTCACTGCGCCGACCATAACTTTCACCGTCAAATTGGATGGAGCCGCCTTCAACACGGACCAAACGGTAACCGTGAACGTAGGGAAAGACGGTGACCCGGCGAAGTCGGGCGTGGACTATACGGCTGTGAAGGAGTTCACACTGACCCTCCTTGCCGGCTCCACGTCCGTTCAAGGAAGCTTCACGTTAGATCCCATTGATGATGCGCTGGATGAAGCGGACGAGACGCTGACCCTGACGGCTGAGCTGACCGGAGTAGACATCCCCGAGCTAACATTTACCATCACTGACGACGATCCCGAACCGTCAATTAGCATCGCTAACGCGGCGGCGGTAACCGAGGGGAACGACCCTGACACCACCACCGACATGTCCTTCCCGGTGAGCCTGTCGGCGGCCAGCGGGAAGGTGGTGACGGTGACCTACTCCCTGGGCGGGACGGCGACTTCGGGCAGCGACTACACGGCCCCGAACCCCCTGAGCGTCACCGTCCCCTCGGGAGCCACCACGGGCAACCTGATCATCCCCGTCAAGGGTGACGTGCTGGGCGAGGACGACGAGACGGTGATCGTGACCTTGGCCGGAGCGACCAACGCTACCCTCTCCACCACGGCGGCGGAACTGACGGCGACGGGGACCATCACCGACGACGACGTTCAGGTTACGCTCAATCTGATTCCCGAAGTGATCCCCGAGAATGGCGGCGCCGCGGGCGCCAGCTACATTGTTGCTGAATTGAGGGAGGCTCAACCCCACGATGTCACCCTGACGGTGAACGCTCAGGGGATCGCGCCGACCACCACCCAGGATTTCACCCTCAGCACCAATCGGGAGCTCTTTATCAAGGCAGGCAAGACGAGGAGCAAGGGTATAGTGACTATCACCGCGATTGACGACGCTGTCGACAATGCGGACAAGAAAATCTCAGTTACCGCCTCGCTGGTTTCAACCGCCAACCTCCAGCCGCCCCCTGAGCGGACGCTCACTATTGAGGACGACGACCCGGTGGTCCCGGCGCAGGCGACGGTCCGTTTCGAGAAGTCGTCCTACACCTTCAATGAAGATGATGATGTGGTTGATATCAACGTCATCATGGACAACGCTCTTGCGACGGACCTATTCCTCCGGTTCCGGTTCCACTCCGCTACCGTGGAAGTAGGCCCTGGCAAGGACGTGGTGCTATCGGAGTACATTTACTTCCCTGCCGGAGCAACCACCAGGAGGCTCCCGATCAATGTGGTAGACAACGACGTGGTGGAACCGGAAGAGACCTTCTCCATTTCCCTGGTTGCGCAACCGGGAGTGGTTAATGTCGGAGCGCCCACGACGGTGACGATAACCGACGATGACCATACCCAGATTAGTATCCGCAGCCACAAGGACTACCCCTTGTCCGAGCAGGTAGAGGAGGGGAATCAGGCGACTGTCTCGTTTTTCCTGAGCAAAGCTCACCAGGATGACGTGACTGTGGACTGCGTAGTAGGCGGCACCGTCGTTGCCGGAGAAGACTACGTGGCGATGCACTCCTTGACCATCCCGGCGGGGATGGAGCGCTATTCCATTACGATAGACACCATAGACGACGACGTTGCCGAGCCTACGGAGACTTTGGTGTTCTCCATCATGAATCCGAGACCGGGAATGCCTGGCGTGTCGATTGCCCCTGACAAGTCGGAACACACCATTGAGATCATGGACAACGACGGTTGGGAGCCCCTTGATGTTGTGCCGGTGGTGAGCATCACCCCGGGCAGCGCGATTACCGAGGGCGGCGATGCGGAGTTTACCGTGGTGGCGGACCCGGTTCCCAGCGCAAGCTTCCCGGTGAAGGTAAGCATAACGGCTGGGGGCGACTATGGAGTAGTAACGGGCCCGCGGACGGTGAGCATACCTGCCAGCGGCAAGGCGACCTTTACTGTACCCACCACTGATGACGCATTGGACGAGGCCGACGGGTGGGTAACCGCGACTTTGGAGGAGGGCATTATCTACACAGTGTCCGCGTCGCAAGGGTCAGCCACGGTACTGGTGTCGGACGACGACTCGACGGTCCCGGCGCAGGCGACGGTCCGTTTCGAGAAGTCGTCCTACACCTTCAGTGAAGATGATGATGTAATCGATATCAACGTCATCTTGGACAAAGCCCTCGCGTCGGATCTGTTCCTCGAGTACGAGTTCGACTCCGATATCGTGGAAGTAGGCGCTGGTAAAGACGTGAGGCTGCTGTCGGAGTCCATTTACTTCCCAGCCGGAACAACCATCAGGAAGTTCCCGATCAGCGTGGTGGACAACGACATGGTGGAACCGGAAGAGACCTTCTCCATTTCCCTGGTTGCGCAACCGGGGGCGGTTGACGTCGGAGCGCCTACAACGGTGACGATAACGGACGATGACCATACCCAGATCAGTATCCGCAGCCACAAGGACTACCCCTTGTCCGAGCAGGTAGAGGAGGGGAATCAGGCGACGGTCTCGTTTTTCCTGAGCAAAGCTCACCAGGATGACGTGACTGTGGATTGCGTAGTAGGCGGCACCGTCGTCGCCGGAGAAGACTACGTGGCGATGCACTCCTTGACCATCCCAGCCGGGATGGAGCGCTATTCCATTACCATAGACACCATAGACGACAAGGTTGCCGAGCCCACGGAGACTTTGGTGTTCTCCATCATGAATCCAAGACCGGGAATGCCTGGCGTTTCGATTGCCTCTGACAAATCGGAACACACCATAAGAATCATGGACAACGACGAAATGGAGCCGGTTAAAGTTGTGCCGGTGGTGAGCATAACTGTAAGCCCTGACCAGGTCAGTGAAGGGGGTAGATTTGCCTACACCCTGAAAGCCAGCCCCAGGACCGAGGATACCGAGATCTTGGTTTACATGGGTATCTACAGGAGACATGATGGCCAGGAAGAACGTATAGGAGTAGCAGCCGAGCAATTCATCTGGAGCCTTACCGAGATAACAAACTACGTGTACGTAGAAGACGATGATGAGGACGAGGACAACGAGATTCTGATAGTAAGGATCTATCCGCACGATGAGTACAATCCTTACCCCGATCCTTACGAGGTGTCCGCTTCCATGGGTTCAGCTACGGTCAGCGTGATAGACAACGACTCCCCCAACCCGGTAGTGAGCATCCAAGCCGACGGCGATATCGTCGAAGGCGGCACGGCCCAGTTCACTGTCAAGGCCAACCCGAAGCCAACGGGCAACCTGCCGGTGAGCGTAATGGTCGGGGCCAGCGGCGATTACGGGGCAACCGCCGGTTCAAGAACGGTGACCGTTTCTACCAGTGGCACAACCAGTTTTTCAGTTGCCACTGCCGATGACGATGTTGACGAGCCCGACGGGTCGCTGACCGTGACCCTGATGGAAGGCAAAGAGTACAAAATGTCTCCCTCCGATAAGACGGCCACTGTGTCCATAAGGGACAACGACTTCCCCAAGCCGGTAGTGAGCATTACCGCAGATGGCGATATAACCGAGGGCGACGATGTCGTATTCACCATCAAGGCGAGCGCGGTGCCTCCCGGCGCGCCATCAGATGACCTTTCGGTAGAGGTGACCATCGAGACCAGCGGTGACTATGTGGCGTTCACCGGGTCAAAGACGGTTACTGTATCTCCCGGTGGCAGCGTGACCCTCACCATTGCCACCACCGACGATGATAACGATGAAGTCGATGGCTCGGTAACGGCTACGTTGATCGCGGGCGATGACTACCAGGTGGATGCCTCTCAAAGCGAAGCCAGGGTCAACGTACTGGACAACGACCTTCCCAAGCCGGTAGTGAGCATTACTGCTGGTCAAGATATTACGGAGGGTGAAGACGCCGTATTCACCATCAGCGCCAGTGAGGCGCATCCGGATGCACCGTCAGGTGACCTTTCTGTAAACGTAGCCATTGAATCCATCGGTGACTATGACGCATTCACGGGGCCGAAGACGGTCGTTGTCTCCCCCGGCAGCAGCGTGACCCTCACCATTGCCACCACTGACGACTTGCTGGACGATTTGGAAGGGTCGATTACGGCGACACTGAAATCCGGCGACGGTTACACTCTGTCCAATTCCCACGGTGCAGCCACAGTCAACGTAGCGGACGACGACGCTTCGCCGACCGTGTCCGTTGGGGATGGGTCGGAAACGGAGGGCGGGCTGCTGGAATTTCAGGTAACCCTCTCCACAGCATCGGGCAGAGAGGTAACGGTAAGGTGGTTGACCCTGCCCCTAGCCAGTGCGGACCAACGCGCTACCAGCCTTGATTACAAGTCCGCAACCGACCTTGCGGTATTCGCTCCTGGAGAGACCAGCAAAACATTTGAGATATGCCTGGAACAAGACACTAAAGATGAGCCGGATGAGTACTTCACCGTGATTCTGGATGAGTATTCGCTGGATGGAGCCACTTTGGGTGACGGAGAGGCAATCATGACCATAGTGGACGACGACTAAGCGGCAGCGCCGTCGGCACACTCCGCGCACCCATTAAGCAATTGCCAAGAGGCGCAGCGAAGCAACGTTGTCGTTCCCGTATCAATCCATGTCCGCCACCGAGACTGGATTGCCACTACCCTTATACACCGCATCCAGCAAGCGATCGTGAGACTGCAAGAGTCGTTGGGAGGCTGAGTACCAAGAATGACGGGGTAGTCGCCTCGACGAGTGTCGCCACGCCTACATATGGACGGACGGGGTGTACCTGGGAGACCGGGAAAAGACGGCGCTGTTGTGTGTGGCTGGAGCACGACGACGATGAGGAGCCGGACGAGTACTTCGTGGTGGAGGCGTTCCTGCCCGGGACCCTCTACCCGCCCGACGCCGTGGGAACCATGACGATCGTGGACGACGACTAGTCCGGCCCGGCCGGACCGGCAAGAGAACGGAAGGGGGCCTGCGGCAATGTCGCAGGCCCCCCTTGCGCTGGCCGTGGGGCGGGTGATGGGCAGGTCCTGAGGAGACACCCGGTTTAG
Organism: Dehalococcoidia bacterium; assembly: GCA_965207895.1. Taxonomy (GTDB): domain Bacteria; phylum Chloroflexota; class Dehalococcoidia; order UBA6926; family UBA6926; genus VXMO01. The sequence goes on along the minus strand of CBDBNN010000003.1, from coordinate 1,172,734 downwards.
CGGAGGTGAAGGCATTGCAGATGGGCAGGATGGTGGAGCGATTCGCAACCTGGCGAATGACGGTCGCAGCCCTGAATGGCGTCGTCGGTTGTGTGGCGGGACTCGCTTGGCGGCAGACGCGGCTGGGAGGACTGGACTTGCTCGACGGTCGAGGCTGGTACACACCCGCAGAGGCGGCGGCCCTCTTCGACGCCCTGGACCGGCTCGACGCCAGCGCAAGGGTCGTCTATGCGACCACCGCGCTCACCGTCGACATGCTCTTTCCGGCCTCGTACGGCCTGCTGTTCGCCGTCCTGCTGTTCCGGCTCTTTCGAGGCGGAGCGCCGCTGTACCTGCTGCCGCTGGCCCTCGCCCTTGCGGACGTGCTGGAGAATACCACCATCGCTGCGCTAGCCCTGAGCTACGACGGTGAGCCTTCTCCGCTGACCTGGCTGGCCGCCGTGTTCACCCTGGTGAAGACGGGCCTGATTGTGGCCACGCTGGCGGCGGTAGGCGCCGGCGGGACGCTCTGGATGTGGGCAAGAATCCGTCAATCACGCTGACCATGGCATGTCGCCTTTTTACTGCACCGCGTACGGCTGACCGGGTGGGTCTGTAGGGAGAGGGCCGCGCCCCTGATGGCGTCGGCCTGCGCCCCCAGGGATTCCTGAGCAGGCGGGGCAACTCGCCGCCGTTCTCCGAGAGCCTGTCCCGCACTTGATGCGGGGGCCGGTACAGCGGCGGGTAGGACGCCATCACCCGCTGGGCGACGGCGTTGCGATAGGTGTCTATGAAGTCTCCGAGGTTCATGGTGTCGTCCTCCTGATGCTTGGTGACCGGAGGACGCCGTCGGAACCCGCAGGGCGGCCCCCCGTGGGAGCGCTGGGGTCCCGGCAACGCCCCCAGGCGTCTTGTTGGATATGCGAGGCCCGCGCATGTGCGGGCCTCGTTGTGTGTGCGGCCTACTCTGGGCCGTCTTCCTTACGCGGCTCCGGCCTGGGGCTGTGTCAGCAGTGCGGAGTAGCCCGGGGCGACCACGTGATCCACGGACACCTTCCCTGCGCCGTCGTACCCGGCGCGGAAGGCGTACTCCACCTCCGCTCCCCAGGGCACGCGCCCGCCGACGCGGACCGCGCCGCCCCTGGCCGTGCCATCCCTGCCGCGAGCGCCGTGCACCACCATCCCGCTGCGCTCCCCCTTCTTCCAGCCCAGCACCTTCAAGGCCACGGGCATCACCCGCTCCGAGTCCTCCGCCCGCCGGAACAGCGCCCCGTGCAGCTTCCTGAGGACCACGGCTGACGGGGTGCTTCTGCCGTTCATGATCTGGGAGAGGTGGCCGGAGCTGATGCCCGCCCTACGCGCCACCTCGTTCTGGCTCACGTTCAACTCGTCCATCCGCTCCCAGATGAACTGCCGGTCGATGTCCGGGCACATGGCGGACTCGACCTTCGCCCGTCCCCCAAGCATGGCCTCGACCCTGGCCTGGAGCTTCACCCCCATGCTACGGTGCCCTCTGGACACCTGGCTGAGGTACCCGGCGGACACGCCGACCTTCTCGGCCAGCTCCCTCATGGTTAGTCCGAGGGCGCGGGCGGTCTCCCTGATGAAGCTGCTGGCCTCACTCTCGATCACGTCACCCTGGCGGTTGGCGCACTGTGCGGGGGCGACCCTGGCCGGAGCGTTCAGGACCGACTCGATGCTGGCCTGCACCTTGGGTCCCATGTTCCGGCGTCCCCTTGCCACCTGCGTCAGGTAGCCGTAGCTCACTCCCGACCGGTCGGACAGTTCCAGCATGGTGATTCCTATCTCGCGTGCGCGCTCCCGGATGAAGGTACTTTCTGCATCTACCTCGCGGGTCTGTCGGTAGACGATCCCCTGCCCAGGGACCTCTCCCAGCACGGCCATCGCCTTCTCCCGCAGGTTGGGGGTCCAGGGCTTCTTGCCTGTGCCGACCTGGGACAGGTGGCTTGCGCTGACGCCCATCAGGGCCGCAAGCTCCTTCAAGGTGAGGCCGCGCTTGCGGGCCGCCGCCCTGAGCTCGCTCTCGGGCCTGCCCCTGCGCTCGGCGGGCGCCGCCGCATCCGTCGTGGTTTCCGTGTCCTTGGTCCTATTGGTCCTCGTCGTGGTTGCCGTCGTCATGTCGCTTCTCCTTTCAATGAAGAAGCGGGACGGCCCACCACCCCCGTGGGGTGGAGACAGTCCCGCTCGAATTGGTTGTCCCGAATGCCGGGACTGTCTCCGTGGGTTTGTGTTTGCAAAGAGAAGGGCCGCTCCTCTTGGTGAAGAGAAGCGGCCCTGTGCTCGCCAACTGCTATGGGTCTTGTATGCGAGAAGCCGGAAGCCCCGATCGTCAGCGACGAAGTGGACTCCAGGCCGTATGTCGAGACGCCAAAGCTGCCGAAGCAGACTGCGACGCCCTCGACCTCGCCTACCGGTTACTCAATGTGCATGTGCACCTCCTTCTGGTTGTTGACCCGCGCGGCATCCGTGGCGTGGGTTGTGCGTGCGTGATGGGATCGTTCGACGGAAGACGCACTCCGCCCACGGTCGAATGCCGGACGCGTGTTACGGAGTGGAATGCGAAAGGCGCAGCTCGGCCCAGGACGAGCATCGTCAGTCGGGAAGAAGCCGCGATGAGGGGAAGCGTCTGACCTGCGGCGCAAACCACAGGATGACGCAACGAGAAGAGGACGCAGTCCGGCCCGAGGTGAACAACGACAACGGGAAAGCTGCGGGACGTGAAGCGGCCAGCCTGCTCAGAGCTACAGACCGGCGCGTTGCGAAGCTGTAGCCTAGCTGTTTGCCAGCCTGACCGCAGACATGCTGAACTAGCCGAGGCGACAGGCGCACTTCAACCAGTTTGCCGGGGGCGAGACGCTGAACGCACACCGAGTCCCATGGGTCCGACGTTGAGGTGATCAACCCCAGCCGTTGGACCTGTGCCCAGCAACCGGAGCGATCAACTCCGATGCGCCGGACGATTGCCCAGCGGGTGAAGGACCAACGTCAAACTTCAGCCCTCTGGACTGAGCCGAGAACGGAGGGCTTGTTCACTCCGTCGAATCGGCCCGCGCTGGTTGCGAAGGGCTTGTCACTCCGCATCGCCAGCATTCCCTCTTGGGCAAAGCCCGTGCAACAGGGATCACGCACCCAGGTTTCTATGGTCGGAAACCTTGGAGAAAGCCAAACAGTGCAACCATTATTAGCAGACCGTCGCGGCGTTGAGAAGGCTTTGACGGCGTTATGGCCCAGATCGGTTGATTTAGTTCATATCCACTTCAACTAAAGTTCACATCCTTGACGATCCGACCTTGTGCATAGTCAAGCCTGTCACTTCGACCATAGCCACAGGGACAGCAAGCGCCTCAGTGTATCCATACACTCCCCATTCTCCCGTGCCCTCCGCGTGCCGGAGAGCGCGGCCTTGCGCCAAGTCCCATCCAGTGACGACCAGGAGCTATTGACCGGTCCTATCACGGTCTCCACACCATCCCGGCCAGGCCGTTGGCCCCCGGTTGCCGCCCGGCGTCATACTCCCCCACGTCCCCGGTGTTTATCGCCCCGTTTTACGCTCCACCCGCCGACTTCCCGCGATGCGTGCCCCCCACCATCCAACGGGTTTTGAGCAGATTGACCTGAACGCACTCTTTCAAAAAGTCGTTCACTGAGCACGTCCTGTAGGGGGCTGTTTACGGCTATTTCAGCTTTGCCGCGACCGACTCTTCGATTCCTCACAAAACTCAGTTTCCTGTACACCCCTACCACTGCGTCTGTCAGGGCGATTCACGACGACCTCGGAGGGTGCATCACTGGCGATGCACACCGTGGATAGTATCCAAGCGTTTTTCGTTTGTTCACACTCTCCCGCGTGTCCAAAGCCTTCTCACCTGGAGAATCCAAGTTTCATTCGAGACTCTTCCAAGTCCGGCCCATGTCTTCGCAGTTGGAATATCCAACTCTGACACCGTGGTTTTCCAAGTCACTGCCGGAAGGAGCCCTTCCCCCAAAGTGCTTCCCAGTTACGTCCAATAGGAGGCTATTTCCTCCTGCTCCAGCTACGAAATGACCTCACTTGGATTTTCCAACCCAACACCACTTCCCTGTACACCCCAGCTACAGCGCGAAGGGTGCGGTTTCGTAACCCCACGCGTGCAGGTGCATCTCCGCACCTGCGCATGGGAGGTTCCGGATCGCATATCCGTTGTTCACACTCTCTTGCGGAGTGCTGCGGCCCGTTGAAGCGTGCCTCGGTGCTGTCGTTGCCCAGCTTTCACGCCAGCTCTTTCAGGAGGTCCAAGAGTCTCATGTGGTACACGTTCTCGAAGTCCCCGCCGTCCTCGACGCCGTGTTGGGTCGTCCTCATCGACTCTTCGTTCTTGACGGGGAACTCGTTCCGGCTTCGGAATCTATCCCGTCCGGCGTCACGCACCCCCACCTCAAGCGGCCTTTTGGGCCGCTTTTGTCATCGGGCCGCCGAATTTGCCCGCGTCACATACCCACACCTCAAGCCTCTTTTTGTCATCGGAGACCGGAATCCGCCCTTTCACCAGATTGCTCACCGCTCACGTCCAGTAGAGAGGGTTTTGCCCCTGATTCAGCTACGAAATCACGACTTTGACCAGTCAGTCACCAAACTCCATTTCCTGTACACCCCCGCTACTGCAAGAAACGGCTCCCCGATTGCAGACCATGCGTGGTGCCACCATGCGTGAGGTCTTTTTCGGCGCTTGATTTGTTCACACTCTCTGGCAAGGGCTGCGATCCGATGAACCACAGCAAACCACAGGAGGTGAGCGAGTTGGCGCTGAAGTTGAAGCTCCGTTCGGCAGGACGACTCATTCCACCGGGAACTACGCTCCGGTCCGGTCAGTCTTTCGCCGGACGGCACGCACCCCCACATCGAACGGCTTTTTCGGCCCGTTTTCCGATTGGCCGCCGATTTTGGGCCGCGTCATGCACCCCCACGTCAATCGCATTTTCTCGATTTCAACCGGACTGGGGACTTTCAACGAAGTGTTCACAGGTTACGTCCGGTAGGGAGGTGATTTACCCCTGTTTCAGCTTTGCAGCGACCCGTTTGACGTATCACAGACAAAACTCGATCTCCTGTACACCCACGGTGCATCAGGCCGGAGGCCGATTTCCAAGATTCCCGCAGGGTGGGAGCCGGAGGGAGGGGCGTCCAGCACCCCCTTCCGTCCCACGTCGTCGTGGCTAGTATTCAACCCCGTTTCGTTTGTTCAGACTCTGTTGCAACTCCCTTGAATCGCTGAACCGATAGGAGCCGGAACGATGAAACCACTGAAGGCCAACGAGCAGGAAGATCACCGAAGGCGTGGAGGACGGGCGGTCGTCCGGCTCGACGCGGCGGCGCTCTGGAGGCGGTTGGCTCTGCTGAACCGCTCCCAGTCCTGGCTCGCGCGGGAGACCGGGATAAGCCCCGGCTACCTCTCGATGCTGGTGAACGCGGGGCGAGCCCCTTCCGGCCGCATCCGGGAGCGGATGCAGAAGGCCTTGGGAGTGGACGACTTCAACGACCTTTTCAGACTGGAGGAATAGCGATGACACAACCTGAAGCTGCGTCCCGCCTGTCCGCGATGGCGGACCACTCCCATACCTGACAACGAGAGGCCAGCGGCCCGACGATTGACCGCTGCGATTGTGACCCATGAAAGACACCAGAGAAAAGAGAAGACGAAAGACGCTCAGAGGCCGGGAGCTTGAAGAGGCCCTGGAGCTTTCCATGCCGTCCTACACCCCACAGCATCGCAGGGCGGTACTGAAGGGGCTGCGCATCCTGGCCCGCGTCGCCATCCGCTCCTACCTGGAGGAGAGGGCGGAAACATCGCCACGGCCCCAAGCCATTGAGGACGACGGCGAGGGACGGAAGCTAGATGGCCTTGAGGCCGAGCGAGGTCAAGAGCATGGCGTCTGAGGCTGCTGCGATGCGGCATGAGGGAAGAAACTCCACCAGCCAGAGGGCGACCGATGCGACCACCGCCCTGAGTATGGGCGGGCAGATTCTCCGGCGGCGCCGGCTAGAAGGTCGAGGCGTCCTCGCCCACCCACTTGCGGATGAGCTCGTTCAGGGAACCGTCCGCCTTCATCGACGCGAGGGCAGAGTTCAGCTTCGCCAGCAACTCGTTGTCGTTGCGCACGCCTATGCCTATGCCCCGGTCCAGCAGCACGGAGGGGCCGACTACGGTCAGCCGCCCCTCGTACTCCGAGAGCCTGTCCGTGGCGTAGGCGTGGTCCACCAGCATCGCGTCGATGTCGCCGTTCAGAAGCGCCGCCAGCCGGTCGTCCTCGTCGTTGAACTCCACGTACGCGATGCCCCGTTCGGTGAAGTAGTCCGAGTAGATGGTGTTGGCGTAGGCTCCGAGCTTACCCTCAACTGCATCGTCGCCCGCGCCCGACAGTGCCAGGTAGACGGAGGGAGTGGGAGGGTAGTACGGCTCGGTGAAGTCGATGGTCATGTCGCGCTTGTCGGTGATGCTCATGCCTGCCATGATGGCGTCGAACTCCCCCGCCACAAGGTCCGGGATCATGCTCTCCCAGTCGTTCAGCGCCCACTCGCACTCAAGCCCGGCCCTGCGGCAGAGCTCGTCGCCGAGCTCCCGTTCCAGCCCGTCGATCTCACCGTCGTCGTTGATGAAGTTGAAGGGGCGGTAGTCGCCCTCTGTGGCCAGCAGCACCGGCTCCGCGTCGTCGCTGCACGCGAGCAGCGTAGCCGCCAGGCCAGCGACCATGATCGCCAGCAGCAGCGGCTTCCACAGAAACCGCCTGAATACCTCCAACAGGATGAGCCTCAGCGTAGACATATCTCGCCCCGATTTTACCCTGTTTGGACTGCCCGATACAGGGGCGCGAACCTTGACTCGGCGGCCTGATTCGTTCATGATAAGAGTAAGACTGAGCGATATCTCGACAGGCAAAAAAGGGGATGATACCCACCATGCCCAGGACCACCGACACCATCACCTTCTCTCTGCCGCCGGAGCTGGCCCAACAGGTGCGGCAGGTGGTCAAGGATGAACAGCGCACCGTGAGCGAGCTTCTCCGCGAGGCCATACGCCTGTACATGGAGGAGAGGGAGTGGCGCATCCAGGAACGCCGACAACGGGCCGAGGCCCGCAGAAACAAGAGCAAATGAAACAGGAGGACGCACACATGAGCAGCAAGACCGAACAGACCGACCGCACGCCCGTGGCCCTCTACGCTAGGGTTTCCAGCGACAGACAGGACGTGGACCTGTCCGTCTCCGCCCAGCTCAGGGCGCTCAGGGACCACGCCCAAAAGAACGGCTACCAGGTCGTCAGGGAGTACGTGGACGAGGCGGAGAGCGGACGCGTGCTGAACCGCCCAGAGTTCCAGAAGATGATCGACGAGGCCAAGAGAGCCGAGGCCCCTTTTGAGGAGATTTTGGTCTGGAAATTCAGTAGATTCACCCGCAAGCGGGAGCACGCCGTCGTGCTCAAGTCCATGCTCAGACGAAAGGGCCTCCGCGTCGTCTCCATCACCGAGCAGGCCGAGGACAACCCCACCGGCAGGCTGCTTGAGGGCATCATCGAGACCGTGGACGAGTTTTACTCGGAAAATCTTGGGATGGAGGTCTTGCGGGGCATGAGGGAGGCGGCGTCCCGCGGCTTCTGGGTCGCTCCCATGGCACCCTACGGCTACAGGAAGGTCAAGGTCCAGGACGGCCCCAAGGAGAGGCCCACCCTCCAACCCGACCCCGAAACCAACGGCGTCGTCAAGCGCATCTTCGACCTGGCCGAGTCCCGCAAGGGGATGATGAAGATAGTCCGCATCCTCAACGACGAGGGCATCAAGAGCCCCAGGGGGAAGCTCTGGAACAAGCCCACCGTCCACAACATCCTCAGAAACGAAGCGTACCTGGGAACCCTCGTATGGGGCAACAACGCCAGCGACGGTGCAGACCCGGTGCGGGTGGAGGGCGCGTTCCCCGCCACCGTCACCGGGGACCAGTTCGACCGGGTGAACAGGATAATGCGCTCCCGCGCCCCCAGGAACACCCACCCCCGCAGGGTGGGAAGCACCTTCCTGCTGAGCGGCTTGGTCAAGTGCTACCGGTGCAGGAGGGCGCTCTCTGGCCGCTACTCCAGCAGGGGCACCTTTCCCTACTACGTCTGCCACTCCTTCGTGAAGCGCGCCCCAGGCTCCTGCGACTCGCCCAGGGTGGACGCCCGTCAGTTCGAGGAGCTGATAGTCGGGCTGATCCGCTCCAACATCCTGACCGAGGGCAACATCCGGAGCCTGGTCAACGTGGTGGACGAGCAGATGGACGACGTGGCCGGCGATGAGCGCAAGCGGCTGGAGACCATCGAGTCGGAGCTTGCCGACGTGCGGGGCAGGCTCGACCGGCTCTACGAGCTGGTGGAGACGACGACCGAGTTCGACATGGCCCATTTCGCCGACCGCATCCAGGACCACAAGGAGCGGCAGCAGCGCCTTGAGTCCGCCGCAGAGGGGGCGAGGGCGATCCTGGCCCGGCGTAGGGCTGTCCTCGACGACGTGAATACCATCACGGCCTACGCCAAGGACATGAGCAGGTTCCTGAAGGAGAGCGAGCTGACCGAGCGCCGGGCCTTCATCGAGACCTTCGTCAGGGAGATCGAACTCCTGCCTGACAACGCCGTCGTCCGATACGCCGTCCCCATGCCGGACGATAGCTTGATTCCAGGAAAAAAAGTGCAGCAGATACCGCTGAACGGCTCGGTGGTATCTTCCGTAAACGGTAGCCCACCAGCGACTCCCATACTGCGAACTCCCCTGCCGAGGGTGACCTCCGCAAGGTCAGCCCCGCCTATGGGAGAGTCCTCCGGGGTGGGTATGCTGTAGTGGATCGTCGCCCTGCCGGGCCTGACCTCGATCTCGCTGACGAAGGACCGGATGAAGGCCCGCGACTCGGTGGTCTCGCTCTTCCTGAGGAACTTGCTCATGTCCAGAGCGAAGGCCGCGATGGTCTCCACCTTGTCCAGCGTCACCCTGCGCTTCGACAGCATGGCCCTGGCATCCTCGGCGGCGGCCTCCAGCTTCTCTTTGCGCTCCCGGTGCTCCTTGATGCGGTCCGTGGCGTCGGCCATCTCGATCTCGGTCGTCTCGATCACCTGCCAGATGCGCCCCAGCCGCCGCTTCACCTCATCCAGCTCCTCCTCGACGACCTTCAGCCGCTGGCGCTGCTCCCTGGCCACCCCGTCCATCTCCTCGTCCACGATCTTGACCAGTTCGGTGATGTTGGACTCGGTGAGGATGTTGTCCCGGATGTTTTCCACAATCAGTCCTTCGAATCGCTTGGCGTTGAGCCTGGGGGTGGTGCAGGCGCCGCTGCCCTTCTTGAGCAGGGAGTGGCAGACGTAGTAGGTATACTTGCCGCCCTTGGCTTCGGCGGCGGTGAGGGCCTTCCTGCACCTCTGGCACTTGACCAGCCCGTTCAGCAGGTAGGGGCTGGAGGCCCGGCGGGGGTGGACGACCTTGGGAGCGCGGGACTTGAGGAGCCGTCTCACCTGGCGGTACTTGGTCTTGGAGACGAGGGCGGGAAACGCCTTCTCCACCCGCACCGGCTCCCCGTTTTCCTTCGCCTTGGTTCCCCACACCAGAACGCCGGTGTAGGCTTCGTTGGTGAGCATGGTGTGGACGGCGCTCTTGAGCCACTGCTTGCCCCTGGGAGAGGGGACGCCCTCGGCGTTGAGGGTCTTGGTAATGTCCAGGGAGCTTTGACCCCGGAGGGCCATGTCGAAGACGCGCTTGACCACGGCGTCGGCGGGCGGGTCCGGCTCCAGCTTGGGGCGCTTCTTGGCCCCGTCCTGGACGTAGACCTTGCGGTAGCCGTAGGGGGCGAAGGTGGCGACCCAGAAGCCCCTGGACGCGGCCTCCCGCATCCCACGGGAGACCTCCTCTGCGAGATTGGCGCTGTAGAACTCGTCCACCGACTCGATGATGGCCTCCATGAGCTTGCCGGTGGGAGAGTCGTCGGCGTGCTCGGTGATGGAGACGACGCGGATGCCTCGTCTGCGGAGCATGGACTTGAAGGCGACGGCGTGCTCCCGCTTGCGGGTGAACCTGCTAAACTTCCAGACCAAAATCTCCTGGAACGGGGCCTCGGGCTTGCCCGCCTCGTCCAGCATCTTCTGGAACTGGGGCCGGTCGGCGATCCTGCCGCTCTCGGCCTCGTCCACGTACTCCCTTGCCACGACGTAGCCGTTCTTCTGGGCGTAGTCCCTGAGCGCCCGCATCTGGGCGGCCACGGACAGGTCCACGTCCTGGCGGTCACTGGAGACCCTGGCGTAGAGGGCGACGGGTATCAGGTCGGTTCGTTCACTCATTGGCTTCTCCTTCATATTGGTCATGTTGTCGGTGTCGCGAGAGCGGAGTCTGCTCACCCCGCTGGACTCGCCCCCCAGCACTCCGTCAGGGCCTGTTCGGTGTCAATGGACGGCACACCGGCGACCGGCTCCGCACTCACCAACGTCACGCCCGTATTGTGGAAGTCGCGCCCGGTTGGGGGCTGTGGCTTCTGTCCGGTCCGTACGAACTCGACCACGGCTTCGACGCCCTGCACTGCCATGCGGACCGGAAACTGCATTGCGGTGGCTCCAAGCTCACCCCTGGCGACGCTGCTCACGCCGGAGCAGGAACCGTCGATGGTAACGATCAGCACCTCCCGCTCCAGCCCCATGGAACGGAGTGCCGTGTATGCTCCCGCCGCCGCGGGCTCGTTGATGGCGTACACCAGTCGTATCGACGGGTCCATGCGCATCAGGCGCTCCATCGCGCTGCGCCCGCCTGCTTCCGCGCCCATGGTGGTAGCGCTGCCGACGATGCGCGGGTCGTCCTCGTCGTACTTCCTCCCCGGGTCCTTGATGTCGATGCCGAAGCCGTGGAGGAAGCCCTGGTTGCGCATCACATCGACGGTGACCGGCGTCTCGTAGCCGTCCAGCGTCGCGATCCGGGTCTGAGCCGCCAGCGGTCCCAGCTTTTCCCGTGCCCAGATGCCGATCAGCTCACCGGCCCGGAAGTTGTCTGTGGCGAAGGTTGCGTCAACCGTGTCCGGCGGATCGAAGGGCGTGTCGAGGGCGATCACCAGCAGGCCCTCCGCACGCGCTTGCGCGACCGCCGGTTCTAGAGCCAGCGGGTCCGACGGGGTGATGAGGATGCCCTTCGCCCCCGCCCCGACCAGTTCTTCGATGGCCGCTATCTGCGCCTGTGCATCCCCGTCGTAGGCGCCGCTGTACGTGCGCAGCTCGACGTCAAGCTCCTCGGCACGCTGAAGCGCCGCCTCGGCCATGGTGACGAAGAAGGGGTTGCCTTCGGTCTTGGTGATCAACCCCACGATCACGGGGTCGGTTTCGTTGGGGGCAGATTCCTGGGCGCAACCCGCAAGAATCACGACGATAAGGCAGAACGGCACGACGACGAGGGACGGCACCCTGGTGTACAGGGCCACGGGAGTGCAGTCATTCGTCTGACTCATCTTTACCCTTCCCTGTCCTGTCTCGTTTGGCGTGAACGCCGTCGTTGCATCCGCTCCTTTATGCGCCACTCACGTTCCTCCATGTAGAGGCGTATGGCCTCTCTGAGCAACTCGCTCACGGTGCGTTGCTCATCCGTTGCCACGTCCCGAAGCTCCTGCGCAGTCTCCGGCGGCAGCGAGAAGGTTACGGTGTCGGTGTTCCTGGGCTTGACGGGCATGGCTCCTTTTGTCCCTTGATATGGCACTGCGTCTTACTCTATATCATCTCGCAACCGCAGTCCTGCCGTCAAGGGAGAGATGGCGAGAATCGGGCCAGGCGACATCGCTACGAGCGATCCGGTGGGGGCAGGTTGAGGCGGTCGATACCCCTTCTGAAGCCGCCGGGAACGCCTTCGGAGGCCGGTTTTGATGTCGTGGGGGTGTACAGGGATTTGCGTCAGTTGCAGAAATGCAAGTCGGCAGGATAGCCACATCGGAGCCACATCGCAGCAAGCAATGCGGACACCTCTTTGGAGGGCGGCAGAGAGATTAGTGACCGGTCATCCCGCCGAGAGCGTCCAACAGGTGGAAGTCGGCGTAATCGGCGCTCCCGCCTATTCTGCAACGAATTGTACTTTTGGGAGCTGTTGGGGGCTGACACGGTAAGTAGTGGGAATGCCCTTTTGTCCCCTATAGGAAGTCCTGGGAACGGCTCGGTGGGGAAGTTGGAACATGCTCCTGTGGCAAGTTGCTGCTCAGTCGGAGTTCTCCGGGCGAGGCTGTCGTAGGCAGGGATCGTAGCTGAGGGGCGATGGTGACGGGGGTGTGTGACGCAGCGGGGAAACTGGCCTGACCGGTCGGTTCTGCAACGGATTGTACATCTAAGCGCGGTAGCGGAGATTGGTGACCGGTCACCTGTGCAAGTTGTCCCAGCAAAGCTGCTGGGACAGCCCCTATTGGAAGGGTTCGGAACGGAGAACGTGGTCATTGCGCAGGCTGATACGTCAGGGCCAGGGGCCTTCTGTGGAGGGAATATGGGGGCGGCAGTATCCACGATTTGCCCAGGACGCCATGCTCGGCAAGGTCCACAGTGTTCGATGTGACGATGGGCGCGTCGTCCACGCTGTCGGCGATGTCGAGGAAGGCGGTCTCGCTGTCGGGGGACTCGAAGACGAAGAGCACGTGGGGCAGGTGTCCCTCGTGGTCTCGCTTTGCCCAGCCGCTCCGGAAGTAGCGTCGGTAGGACCTCAGGCGTTTGGGGATGCGTTTCGGCGTGGTGGCCCTCCGCTCGAACTCCAGAAGGAAGGGACGCCACTCGCCTCTGTACTCCAGGGTGAAGGAGGCGTCGGGGTGGATGGCGTAGGTCGTCTGGTCGTAGCGGTATCCGATGCTGGAGCGGTGGGTGGGCAGCAGGTCGAACAGGTCGTAGTCCGGGGAGCGGGCGACCTCGGCTGAGAGGGCGGAAGCGAAGCCGACGACGCCGGCGTGGTGGCGGAACTGGGCGGCCAGGGCACGCAGGGCCGTCCCTGCGTAGACGTTGGGGTTGGAGTCCGATGGTTCGGGGCTCCAGCGGTCGAGGGTGAGGCCGACGGCGGCCCGGTCCCGGCGGGCCAGGTGCGTCAGCCCCTCGTCGGTGAGCATGAGGAGGGAGCCGTCCTCCAGCACGAGGTCGTGCTCACGGAGGGAGCGGATCACCTGGTTGACCCGGCGCAGGGTGACGCCGCCCATCAGCCCCGCAAGCTGCTCACGGGTGCACAGGGGCCATGCCGACAGCAGGTCCAGGGCGTCCTTCCCGACGCGTGTTAGCCGCGCCGAGATAGAGGACGTGAGTTGCTGGGCAGGCTCCGGCATGGCGGCCTTCACACGGGAGGAGTAGAGGTCTTCGAGATCTGGCCTCGGGTTGTCGCGGAAGGACGAATGGGACGAGTCCAACAGCCGATCCATCCACGCCAGGATGCTCCTAAGAGACGCGCCGGGGTCGATGCGCACGGGCGGGTCGTTGTCCCGTCCGTCTCCGCACTGTTGCCAGACGGCGCCGGTGTGGGCAACGGCCAGAAGCTCCCCTTCCGTCGCCGCGAAGGTCCTGCGGTGCTCCGAGGGGTCTCCCAGTGAGCGTATCGCCCTGCGGGTGGCCTGGTCGGCGTGGGTCAGCACCAGGGTGGCGAAGGGCCTCTCCCGGCTGGGGAGGCGCTCTATGCTCCTGAGACGGTAGCGCAGGTTGGAGGTGGGTAGGGTCGCACCCTGGCGGATGATGCCGATGGAGCGTCCCCCGGACAGAGTGAGCAGTATGTCGTAGGGGCCGCTGCGGTAGTGGTCCACCCGCACGGGCTTCTCATGCGGGTCTGCGTCGGCGATCATGGCGGCGACGCGGTAGAGGACGGCCACGGCGTCCATGCGCTCGGCCAGCAGCCGGAACCACTGCCTGGACACCGGATACTCGCTGAGGAAGTGGTCCGTGCCGTGCTCGATCCTCCCTCCGGCGACGATGCCCTGCTTCGTGGGGAAGTAGCGGCGCTGGGGTCGAGAGCCAAGAACGCTCAACTGGTGCGACACGGAGTCCACCAGGCCCCGATTGGCGAGCTTGCCGAGGCGTTCTCTCATAGTGGAGGTGGGGACTCTGCCGAAGCGGGAGAGTTCGTCCACGGTGGCCAGGGGCGTTGCGCACAGCAGCCGCAGCGCGTCCTCAAGGGCCTCGCGCAGAAGGCGTGTGCGCCGCTCGGCGACCGGGCCGCCGTCCTTCAGTCGCCGTTTGGCTTGCGCCTGGAGTATCAACCGCTCCTCAGCGTCCTCCAGCGCCTCTGCGCTCTTGCCCACGCGTTCCAGCACCGCTCGGGGTATGGCCCGCCCCGCGTGGCCCCGGTTGAGGAAACGCCACAGGGTGTGGCGGGAGACGCCGAGGGCCTCGGCCGCCTTGGGCCTGCCATGCAGCACGGCGTAGGTGCGCACGTAGTCCCGGACCGCCCCGTCGAGGTCCGCTCCGGCCTGCGCCGCGCCGTTCGATGCTTGTGTTCGTGTATCTGTGGCTACCAATCCGATGCCTCAACTTGCTGATGTCCCAACATCCCATCTTGACCGGGAAATTGCTCGCATGTAATGCCTTGGAAGCCGTTGTTATGGGGTGGGATTTGTGGTAGGGGTGGGGCCGTGATCACGATGCCCTGAGCCGCCGCCAGGATGACGCGGCGTTGAGGATTCGGGGCTTGCTTCATGGCGGTTCATCCGCCGGACCCCTTCTCTGACGGCGGCTTCGTGGACGGCGACGCTGCCTCGGGTATCTCACCCCGCAGATGAGCGCGGACGATCATCCGGGCCAGGATACGTAGCGCACGCCGCAGTTGCTCTCGCTGCGCGGCGGTGTACCCTGGCGATGATTTCCTCGGTGACTTAGGAACGCACGCTGTTGGTTTCTTTCTAACGGACCTCTTCATCCCGCTCCTCCGTGTCGGTCTCGGCGGGATTGCAGACTGGCCTCACCGCCGTTGACGCCGGATGTCCGGCGTCCTTAGACCAGTCTGCGGACCTGGGAGAGCGAGCGGTATCCCTCGGAAGGGACTACGCGCCTGTAGCCCCTCGCAGGGGACTACATTGATGTAATGGGACCATTAGCCCGTTGATGCGTCAGCCCATGACCTTGGGATTAGTCGAGCTGGACGTCAGGGGGCAGTACACGGAAACGAACCCGTGTACATGTTGTACATCGGGGCGGTTTTCAAAGCTGACGCGGGGCGAATCCAGCCCCCTATGGGACGATGACGGCGAACATTTTTTGTCGGGGGCCGGTTGCGACGGGTGGTACATGCGCCCTAGCTGAAGTGGTACATGTTGTACACGGGAAGGTCGGGAAGCGTGGTACATCAGTGGTATATCGTGCGCCTGTAGGTGAGATGCACGAGGGATGAAACCCCAGTCGGCGAAGATCAATGAGATGTCGGGCGCACCGACGCCGAAGCGAGTGTCTGCGCAAGGGCTGACGCGTCAGACTACAATCGCTCAGGGACGGTTTTCACCCTACACGGGCTGTAAGGAGAATCAAACTACATTGCAGAATACAATGAGGGCCGTTTCCAACAGGAAACAGTCGGGAGACGGGGGTTGGAACGAGCAATTTGGCAAGTGAGTAGTTGACGCTCCATCGCAACTTTGTTGTATTGATTGTATTGTAGGAAGTTGTACCCTGAGGCGCGAGACGGCGTGGTCGCCCCGACCTTAAGCGGAACGAGCCGGACACGCTGTGAGCTGGCGCGAGGATATGAACGCCCTCCCTATTGGACACTCCCTACCGGACTGCTAGGCGACCTTGTTTAGCGCGAGGGAAAAGTAACCGCGTAACACGCTATGCGGGCCAACGGCCACAACGGGCAATCGCGATTTCATCGCTTGGTGGACATCGGCGGGCATTTCAACGTTCCTTCCCGGGTCCCCAATCCACTTACTGCGACTGCCGCTGATAGATGCGCTCCAGCGGCGAGATCATGCCGTTTGCAGGGAAGCTCCACTCGAAGAAATCCCGGTTGTCTACGGCGTGCACGATGACCTTCTGGAACTTCTCCAGCAGGCTGGACGGCGCCGGATGCCTCACGAGTAACTCATACAGGTCATGCAAGGGGTATGGAATAGTCGCGTCGTCGAGGAAGGTCTCGAACGCCGCGCTGAAGTCCTTGAAGGCGACGCAGGAGTACACGTAGTTTGCCTGCGCCACCCTGTCTCTCGCCTGGTTCTGCCTGGAATACTCGTAGTCCGTCCTGCGAAGGTTGACGCGCTCGATGAGCGCCTCTTCCAGGGTGTCGTTCGATGCAAGGATGCGGTGGTACTGCTTCGCCTCGCTGGTCTCCCAATGCTTCTCCGGCGTCCACTCGTCCATCGAATACCCACCGTTGGGCAGATCGGACGCCACGTAGTAACGGGCGTGCTTGCAGAAGTTGGCTAGGTCCTCGTAGCCGCCCTTGTTGCACGGTCCGCCCATGTCGATGACGCCCAAGGGCCTGCCCAAGTGCCGCGTCCACGACCCGAGAAAAGCATCTGCGTCAGCGTTCTTCATCTGCGTTGCGAAGAGGTCGCCGCCGGGGCCGCCATGGCCGCTGAACATGAAGTGATGCTCCGCCTGAGGATGGCGTTCCACTAGCACTGCTGCGAAGTCCTCGAACGCGCTCCGCAGAAAGTCGCTCCGTTCATCCGATGACTCCTCCGGCATCCCCGTGTGGACGCTCAAGGAGTACTGCTCCCGGTAGGCGATCATATCGTCCTTGGACACGTCTCCCAAGACGCCGTAGAGCGGATCGTAGTCGTTGGGGAAGGCGTAGAGGTGAACGGAGTCCATCTCCTCCCATATCGCCGCTTCGTAATACCGGAGCGTTGCGCTCTCCTTCTGCGGCACCGCCTGCGTCCAGCCGCCTGGGTTGGAGAACGGCACCCAGTCCTCCGTAACCAGCACGACTCTCAGGAACACGTGCGGTTGCATGGAGTAGGCGGGCTCAGGGGCGCTGGTGGCCGTGGGCTCAGGTGTGGGAGTAGCGGTTGGCGTGGCAGCACTGGTGGGAACGACCGTCAGGGAATAGGAACCCGGGGACCCGTAGCCTTGGACAAGAACGTAGTACCACTCGGAGTCGGGGGCAACCCACGTAATCCGAGAGCTTCGGCCGTCTTGGTCGCCATCGCTCCACGTCAGCGCTTCCCAAGTAGAGTTGTAGAGCGTCAACAAGGCTTACTCTAGGGTTCCGTGGTCTACCACTATTTCGTAGTTCTGTCCCTCCTCGGCCTGAAACCTGAAATAGTCATGGTCGTAGTCAGTGTCGTATATGTTGCCTTCGACGCTCTCTCCGAGGGCTACAGTAGTGGCCTCGTCAAGAAAGTCTCCATGGTCGTCCCCACCGAACACGCCCTCGCCTTCCACCTCCGGCTCCTGAATATCCACGGGCTTGTTGTAGTTGGACAGAACCGTGACGGCCGTCATCGCCATCATAACGGTGGTGTTGGTGATGGGGTCTTCCTCGGTCACTTCCATCTCAATCACGACCTTGCGCACGAGACTGTCTCCGACCCCGATCCAGTATTCCACCTCGCCCTCGCCGTTCCCGATGCTGGGATCGTTCAGCATTTCGGCGAGGACCTCACCCGACACGGGGCCTCTCAGATGGTAGACGCTCTCGCCGTCGAGACTTTCCTCGCCTACCGGGACGAACCCCTGGGTTACCTCCGAGCCGAAGTCGGTGCCGAATGCCCCGGCTGCCAGCAGTTCGTTGCCGAAGGGCGTGGGCAGCGTGGGCAGGCCGGTCCATTCACCCGTGATGAAGTCCGTCATGAAGGTCTTGTCGCCGATGGTGATCGCCTCGAACTCCACGGTGATGCCGCCGGCGGTGAAGCTGAGCTGCGCCTGGTTGCGGTCCGGGACCTGGAAGTCGCCCACGATCCTCAATGTCAAGTCCACCGTCTCGTTCGCCTGCGTCAACTTGACGGCCACGTCCACCTCACCGTGGCCTGACTCGACGCTATTCATGGCCGCAGTCGTCGCGTCCAGCAATTCCTGCGCGGATGGTGGCTCAGGGGTGGGAGTCGGCTCGGGAGGCAGCGTGGATGTGGGCGCAGGCGTGGCGGGCGGCGCTGGTACAGAGGACGACACCGAGATTCTACCGAACGTCGCTGCGTCCTCGCCCACCCACTTGACGATGAGGGCATCTAGCGAGCCGTCGGCCTTCATGGACGCTAAGGCAGAGTTCAGCTTCGCCAACAGTTCACTGTCGTTGCGCAAGCCTATGCCTATGCCGCGGTCCAAGAGAATCGAAGGACCCACGACATTCAGTCTGCCTTCGTACTCCTCCCGCTTCTGGACGGCGTAGGCGTGATCTACGAGGATTGCGTCGATATCGCCTTTGAACAGTGCTTCAAGGTGGTCATCCTCCGACACGTCGAAGGACCGAAACGGGATGCCCTCTCTTGTAAAATAGTCGGAGTAGATGGTGTTTGCGTTCGCGCCCAATCTCCCCTGGGTCGCCTCATCGCCCGCGCCAGCCACCGCTAGGTAGACCGAAGGCTCCGGCGGATAGTAGGGCTGGGTGAAGTCGATGGTTTCGTCCCGGGCGTCCGTGATGCTCATGCCGGCGATGATGGCGTCGAAATCCTCCGCCACCAAGTCAGGGATCATGGACTCCCAGTCATTCAGGACCCATTCGCACTCCAGTTCAGCCCTGCGGCAGAGTTCGTCGCCCAACTCCCTCTCAAGGCCGTCAATCTGCTCGGCTTCGTTGATGAAGTTGAACGGATGGTAGTCGCCTGTGGTTGCGAGCCTCACCGTGTCTGATGCGTCGCCGCACGACAGAAGGGCCGTCATGAAAACCATGACCGCTGCAAGGGTGACCGTTTGCCTGAGCCAACCCATCAGCTTCCATCCGAGACTTGCTCTTCCAGCGCGACTCATCCTCTGCTTCTACCTTCTATCGGACCCATACAGCAGCAAAAACCAACCTATAGTTGCCTGAAGCCCTCTAGAGCTTCATAGACCTCTTCAAATGTCCAGTATCTGCGAAGGACGTAGCTGCCTCCAGCGCTGAGGCTGGCGACGAACTCCCCCAGAACGTGCTGCCCCCTGATGGCTGGGTGGGGAACGATTTCAAAGTGTCGTTTGTCCGGGCCTTCCAATCTAGCCACTGCCTTCTCCTTCCTCATCATTGCAGCTACATCACACTTCAACCGCAACGTGTTGGATCCTTGTGCTGAGGCTGTCAAACAATGAGTCGAGCTGACTTTGGGCGCGCCTTCCCGCCATGTACGGACGGCTCGGCGCACCACTTTGCGGCCAGACGGCGCACAGCCTCATAGGTGCCATCGTCGAATCCCAAGAGGTCACAGACGACACGCCGGTCCAAGAGAGCGCGATTGGGATCGGCGTCCGCGAGGTAGGCCGGCTTGAGTTCCTTGTCTCGGAATTCTGCGAAAATCGTTGCCGCCATCAGTGATTGATCCTCGGTGAGGGCGCGAAGATCCAGCACCGGGAGAGTTAACGCGGAGCGGATGGTCATGCTCGCCTTGCTCGATTGCTGGCGGCTGGCGTGATACCAGTACAAGAGCAACCCCAGGGTGGAGTTGGCCCACACTGACATAGCGTAATCGAATCTCTTATCCGGGAAGACGATGTTGGGCCACACCCTTCCGCCAATGGACTCCGTATCCGTAAACGCCGCAGCGAGAGCCTGTGAACCGAAGGTGAAGTCACGGTTCAGGTGGGATCGGCTGGCGGTAGCCCAGATCTTGTTGGCCCTATCTTCCATGCCGTTTCTGACGAGCAATTGGGAGTCCGGGATGCAGACTATACGCGTCTCCTGACTTGCGTTGTGGTTCCACAGGGCGGGGTAAGTGGCCGTTGGGCTTGGGTCAGTCTTGTCGAATGGTCCGCGCGGGGCTGGCCCTGTGATATCTCTATCTACGAAACCAAGGCGCCCGGCCCGGCCCAGCAAGGTCGTTCTAATCGGAACGGAAGATGGTTGGCCTGGGAGCCAAAGCCTGGCCCTAGAGAGGCCATATGCGGTCTGGGCGAGGGAGTAGTCGGAAAGTCGCACCGCGCCCCAATTCCGCCCTCTCACCCTATGGGGCATGGCCACAATCTCCCCGCTAGATTCTCCTCCTACCATCAAGCGAGTTCCGCCGAATGGTCCGCTCTCGATCCCTCGAACGGCGTCACTCTGAGAAATCTTGGTCGAGAGGGCACTTGCGTCCCCAAGTCCCCGCGGTCTGTGTTGGAGCGACGCGAAACGCGCTTGGTAGTCGCGTCTTTCATAGGGCCTCCGTTTACGTGCGACTATCAAGCATTCCGCCATCCCTGTATCAGACGAAAAGGACATCTGCGAGCCGTTTGCCGCAATGCTGAACACTGCAACGCTGTTATAGTCTCGCTCAACCATGCGCCTAAAGCGACGCCACGACAGTCCGTTTGCTATGGATAGTGGGAGCACCAGGGCCAGGACGCCGCCGGGCTTGAGCTTCTTGTGGCCCAGAGCCGCAAAAGCGGAAGCGATGCCTGCGTTGCCGTGATAGCAAGTGTCGTCCGCGAGTTCATTTGCTCTCTTGCCCATAGCCGTCTGGTCTTCACGGGTAGCATCGAACGCCGCAAAGGCAGGATTGGTGATGTCTGCGTGTGCGCCCTCGTGGTTCGTGGCTCTAGTGAATGGTGGATTCATGATGACGAGGTCGTAGCTCGCATCAGGAAACTCGGCGCGTATTTGAGCAGCCGTCTCCTGCCCAGCGCTTCCCGTACGCATGGCCGGGTCGCTGGTGTTGAACAATGTCAGCACATTGGAGGATTGGAGAAGTTCCAAGGAGCCAATCTCTACGCTGCCGTCTTTCATACGGCCGTAGGGCATGGTGTAAAGGCGAGACTTGTTGAAGAGAACGGACGGCTCGACGCCGGAGAGGGTGGCGCCGGTGATGTGGACCGCCGAGGGCATGACGTCGCAGCCGTAGAGGACCTCTTCCATCATGACCTTGTGCAACGCAACGGAGTCGCCTCCGGCTCGCTCGTGGCGGGCGGCGATCTGCTCGTAGACCGCCGAGAGCAGCGCTCCCGTCCCGCAGGCGAAGTCGCCGATGCGCAGCTTGCCAATGGCCTCGGTGCTGGACCAGTCCACGCCTTCCATCTTGGCGACGGCCAGCCTCGCCAGTAACTCGGCAGATGCAGGCAGAGTGTAGAAGGTGGCCAGATACTTGCGGTCGGCAATGAGCGTTTGGAAGACACGGCCGGTCAGGTCATGGGCATTGTCCACGCCTGTCGCGTTGACGGCCTGGGCGGTGTCTCTCAGTCGTCTCAGCAGTCTGGCCGCATCGCCAGAGCCCAGTTGCTCCAGGATGTCCTTGGCAATTGCAAAGATGGCCCAATAGTTGATGCTCAGGATCGTCTCCCAAGCGGCTAAGACCTCTCCTTGGGGATTGAGTACGCCGTCCCCGCAGACCTTGGCCAAAGGTTTGACCTGCATGTGCATCCCCGCGATGCGTTCGTGAAATACAAGTGCGTTGGCGATGATGGCGCAGGCCATGCGGCGTGTCTGGGGCACATTGGACATCCCCAATAGCCGGGATATGTCATTGGTCATGCCGGAGCGGGTCTCGTTGAGTTCGTCCAAGAGCTTTGCTGCCCCTTCGATGCCCTCTTCGAGCGTGGCAGCAGCTTGGTGTACGGCGCGCTGCGGGACCGACACCAGCCTCACCATGTCAGCCAGGTCCTCCACGGAACCATCCAGCCAACCCGACCCCGGGAATCGGTTGATGCCCTCTGCCTCCTCGGTAAAGACACAGTAGGAGAGGCTGGTAGCTGACAGGGCTTCTGGCAGGTCACGGGTCTCACCAATCGCATCTGGATAGCGAAGCGCAATTGCAGCTTCTATGATTCGCCCGTTGGTGGCCACCTCCAAACCGAGACGGGACTTGGCCTCCGGTTCGACGGTGCGAGCGGGAAGATATTCGGCCTCGATAACTATAGGCGAGCGTCCAGATGCGGCTACGATAATGTCGGGGCGCAGACCGGGCTGGCCGGAGATGGCCTGGGTGTTTTCGGAATATACCTGGCTGCGGGGCAGCATGGTTTGGAGTAGGCTGCCCAAGGCGTTGTTGGCGTTAGGTTCTGTCTGGCGTGGCATCAATGCTCCTGGCAATTCCCCGCACGCTTGGAGCAATTGGAACGAACGAGAACTCGCGATACAGACCGGCGGTCCCCTCTGATTCGAGTCTGTAAGCCCTTCATGGCTATTCCCCTGCCGATCAGTGCCCTACTAGGACTGCCCCTTCCATACGGGCAAGCCTGCGGTCGAAGGTGTGCAGTGGAATGGCATCTTCCCGCTCAGCGGCCGAAAGGATCATGAGGTCCGACAGACCAATGCCTCCCTGGCGGTAGCGGTGCGCGGCAGCAGCCACATCATCCGAATTCTCCACTACGAGGCTGTCCGAGGCCGTCAAGTCCATCAATGCCTCGGCGACCCGACCTCGCGTGAAGTGGTAGCTCCGCTCTAGTACCCAGGCCACCTCGATAACGACCTCCCGGCAGATGAAGCCCGGATTGCTAGGCGTCAATCCATCCATCAGGGCGCGGGCCTCAGTTTCCTGTTCAGGGTTATCACCCACGAGGTACCGCAGGATTACGTTTGCGTCGATTGCTTCCATCTTTCGATTGCTCCCTCTGCGGCGGCATTGTCCATCTCTTCCAGGCTCACGGGAGGTCCGTCATACTTCAAGCTGCGGAAGAGCCGGCTGGTGGGGCGTACCGGCATGATCAGCACTCCCTCATCCACGATGACATAGCGCACCTTATCTCCTGCCTTGACCTCCAATGAGTCTCTGACGGCCTTGGGCAACGTTGTCTGGCCCTTGATGGTTATGCTAGATTCGAACATGGCAATAACACCTCCACGTCACTAGGCAGCTGACTCCTTACACTATAAGCTGAAGTAATGCCAAACACAAGATGGCAAGTCCCATCAGGAGCTAAACTTCGCTCTCGATGGGTACCCCATTTTGATCGACCTCTGATTTGGCAAGGCCCGTCGCTGAGGGACCCCCCGTCTATATTGGGACTTCCCATCGAAAAGTTCGCAGTTCGGTAGGCTCTGGCCCACGCCTATTCCTGCGCTACATCCACTGTTGGAGCCTCCTGATCACCTCACGATAAGCATGGATACCACGCGGCCAAAGACAATTCAGACGAAGATGCGTCCAAAGACGAAGGTCGCTCAGGTCATGCGCCTTCTCCTCACGATGTAGACGAGTGCGACTGTCACACCGACCACAGCGACAATAGCCGAAATGAGTGGCCAAAGTGGCATCTCAGAGACACTCTCATCCGTCTCCAGGGTTTCCCTCTCGGGTGTTGGGGATATCGGTGGAACTGTGGGTGAAGGAGCCGGTATTTCAGTGGGAGTAGGAGTCGACACGATGGTCGGCGTCAGGGTTGGCGTCGGTGTAGGAATTGCCGTTGCAGTGGCAGTTGGTGTGGGCGACGGGATCGGAGTGTTGGTTGGCGTTGGCTTGGGCGTTGGAGTAGGTGTGGGCAGCGCGAAGCCGCAGGCACCAACATTGTCGGCCACAAGGAATGCCGGAGACCAATTGGAGATTGGTTCGCCGTCCGAAAGGACCCTGACAGTCAACGTCGCGCGGCCGACGTGGGGCCAGAACCGCCTCCACCACCGCATTCCTTTGATAGTGATGACTGAATCCTCGATCTGTACCGAGGGGTTTCTCATGTCAATGAATTCCCGGAATAACGATGTCACCTTACGGAATTCCAGTGTCGAGGCAGGATCCGGAACTTGGTCGACTTTCAACTCCAGTGTGGTCTCGTAAACGTTGTTGGAATGACGAGCCAGGCAGAAAGGAGGGATCGGATCCACCGCTTCAATCCGTATGGGGTATTCGGGGCTCGGAACGTTTTCACTTGATTCCGAAACTTCCATTGGCGCTTGTTGCTGATTGTCAAAGGGATTCAGGTACATGAGTACACGGCCGCGATTGATGTCTCCCACATAGAGGTTGTCGTTATCGTCGAAGATTGTTGTGAAGTTCATTGACCCGTAGTCGTTGAGGAAGTAGTCGGGTAGTTCTCGTCCGTCAAGAGGATCTTCATAGACCCCCACGAATCTGGGGCCAATATAGGCGTTGTAACCCACAACCATACGGTTTGCGCTGTCGAATGCGGGGTCCCACGTTGCCGCTGTAAGGCTCTTGGTGTGTTTCTGAATAACCGCAGTTGGTTCCCAGGGATCGGCCCATACATTATGTCTTCCCACTGCAGAGCGCCTGAACTCGGATGTCGCCAGCGGCCCGAAAACTGCTTGGTGGTTATCTGTAGGTGTTGATCCCGCCATGAAAATTAGGAGGCGGAAATTGCCTTCGATTTCGAGGGCGTGGTCTGAGACGTATAGATTCCCCATCCTGTCAATCGACAGCCCGCCTGGGTAACAGAGTCTGTCCAGCCTGAGGCTCCCGGTCCAACCCTGATTGCACAGTGTGCCTTCAGCATCCTTCTGACCAAGAATCACATCAACCACGGGATTTGTCAGTGGATTACGAATACGGAGGACACGATGATTGTCCGTATCGCTGAGCCAGAGAAGATCACTTTTACCTACCGGTGCAACGCCAAAAACGCGTGCCCCCAGCACAATCCGGTCATTAGTCCCCAGTACCGGGAATGAGACCGACTCCTTCCAAATGGTATGAAGCGGTACGGAGTACTCAGTCAGAGGCAGTTGATAGACGTCAATGAATTTCCTGCCTTCGAATGACAGCACCCACAGCCGGCCCGCCTCGTCAACATTGATCGGACCGCAGCAATACTGCCATTCCCCAAACGCGTAGGTATCCCCAAGCACGCCGTCGGCGGGCCGTCCGTTGCTCAGTGTGTTCAGTCCGTTCCAATACATGAGTCTCTTCGTGTCAGAGACGATGAGCTGATCCCTCCATGTTGCGACACCTCGCGGGGAATGAATTCCATACCTGTCTCTGAAGTTGTCTTCGGATGGTGGGAAGAAGAGGCGACCCGCAGGATCGACCCCCTGCACACTATTGTGTTCCACGCCACTGGTTGGGAATCGAAAGACCTCGGCCACATCGTGATAGACCGGAACCAGTACATTTCCTTGACTATCTATCCCAACACTCCCTCCGAGCCGGCAGAATTGCGCCCCTCCGGGAACTCCACCCAGTGACGGGCCACACCTTTTGTCCGGCATGAATGAGTGCTTTCCGAGAACTGCAACTACATTGGTTCCGGTCGGGTCCCAGAGTTCGACCATATAATTCCCTGCATCAACAACCCATATACCGCGGCCAAATGGATCAAACTCTACGGACGTCGGATGATGGAGTTCACTGGCAAACGTGGTTGTCGCCCTCTGCCCGGATTCGAATGGTGGTTCAAATAATAGAATCCGGTCGTTGGCGGCATCCGCCACATACAAGTTCCCCTCCGAATCAAAGGTTACGGACGAAGGAGCATGCATCCCGCTTAGGAAGCTTCCCGGGCTTGCACTTGTGAAAGCTGATTGACCCAGCACGAGGTCCGCGGTCTTGGCGGGTTCTCCTGTGGCTTGATCTGTAGGAAATCGCAGAACACGGTTGTTGCCGGTATCTGCTACCCACATGTTTCCATCTGCATCGAATTCCACACCGGACCCGAAACGATTCAGCGTGAAGATAACCGAGTCGGAGTGGAAGCAAAGAGTCTCGGCCGTAGGTCTTTCGAGATTGCCTCGGTTGCACACCATGCCGGAAAAATCATCCTGCCCCCAGACTTCATCGGCTAGTGTGTCAGTCTCAAAGGGATTCTCATACTTCAAGACTCTGTGATTGAAGGAGTCAGGAACGTACAGAGCTCCATCATTGTCTACCTCCATCGTCACGAAGGAATAGGCCTCCCACGGGCTGAGGGAGTGATCCGGCACGCCGCACAAGGTCTCAGCAGAGGCCTGCGCTCGGTACGGAAATCGCTGGACTCCACTGTCTCCGTTGCAAGCCGAGTGGTCGTAACCGGACGGCTGCCCTATGACAATGGTGGCAGGACAACCGCCATCGCCGGCATAGCATTCGCCAAGATCAATTCCAAGAATTCGGTTGTTGCCGGAGTCCCAGACGTAGGCCCTGCCCGGCTCGACCGAACGGTCAACAACAACTCCCCCGGGATTGTTCACTTTGAATGGCACGACACTCTTTGGGGCTATCTGCGCGAAATCCGGCTTTCCCAAAACGACATCTGCCCACAGGTCTCCAGACACTCCTCTTACGGGATATGCGCCGGGGAGCGTGCCCGGAGCAGGAGTTGGGGTCGGTGGGGGTACCGCCGCTTCGCATGAAGCCTCGTCTTTGGCGAGCAAGAAATAATCCGACCAATTGGAGAGTCCTCTCCCGTCCTCATCCAACAGGCGCACCTGGAGAAAGAACACTGGAGAATGGTCCAGGTTTTCAGTCAGCAGTCCCAGATCAAGGGTGATGCGCTTCGGGCTTTCCCAATTGACCTCCGGCCCGAAGATGAAGTACGGGTCTCTCGTATCCAAACGTCTTCGAATCTGAAGCCGTGAATCCGACATGGAATTTAGATCCACCCCATTGATAATGAGTGTTCTTTCTGAAGAGGCATTGGAACGCAAGACGAGGCAGGTGGGAGGCGCCGGTTCTATCGAATGAATGACGGGCTGCGCGTCTTGCGCCAACACAGAGTGCAGCGGACCTCCATCCCACAAATGAGCCCAGGCAACAAGAGCCAAAAAGATAAGCCCGATTAGGACCGCGATCCCTATAGGCTTGCTTAACTCGGTTCTGCCAACTCTTGGATGCACCATAACTTGCGCAGTTTAGCCAATCCTTTCGAATCCATCTTGCCTGGGCCGGGGCCACAGCGCTTCTTAAGAACTGACGCGGTCTGTTCAGTATATGAGGGCAATCCTTACCAATGGGCTCAGGTTGTCGTCATAGCAGCCAAACTTGTTGGCAGAAACCGGCAAGTCCGTCGGGCTAAGATCGCGCTTGGAAGAGCGTTTGCTACTACACGACCAGCTCAAACACGCGCTCAGTTCGCAGTATTGACCCGCATCGCCCATACCGATTCACATTTCTTTCGATTCGCCCACAAGATTTTCCTCCTTTTGCCGTATCGATCATTCTCATGAGCACAGCCACAGGGAGGACACGACCGGCTTCTCGGAACAATCAGCTTACGACAGCAGTTCTGAAAGATCGTCGGTGGGCGGACCGTCGTACAATGAAACGCAACAGAAATCCGGAGGAACTACAGGTACATGACCAGAGACGAATCGCCCCAGGGTACAAGCGCGGTTCAGGGAGAATACCTGATCCGCATCTACACCACCGTTCGGGAAGGATCGAGAGTTGTTGGTTCACGTCTCGCTGAACGATTGGGCGTGTCTGCATCAGCGGTGACTCAGTCATTTCAGAGGATGGAGCGGCAGGGCCTTGCTGTCATCGACCAGAACACAGGGATTCAGCTGACGCCAGAAGGGAGAGAGATAGCCGAGTCTATCATTCGCCGTCACTACCTCATTGAAAGACTGCTCGTGGATAGCCTGGGTTACGACTGGGCGGACGCAGACGATGAAGCGGAGCACATGGAGCACACACTGTCATCGAAACTCGAGAAACATCTCTACGAGTCCCTGGGGCATCCGACGACCTGCCCTCACGGCAACCCGTTCCCCGGATCAGCTGATGAACAGCGGCTCCTCGGCGCTCGCAAGATGACTGACACCAGCGTCGGCGAGACGATTGTCGTCTGGCGCATCACAGAGGAAGGTGAAGACGATAGCGAGCTGCTTCACTTCGTCCATGACAATGGGATTACGCCCGGTAACGAGGTGGTTGTTCAAGAGCTTGATCTCAGAGCCGGCCACCTCACACTCAAGGTTGGAGAGGAAAGCGTCACCATTCCCACCCGGTGGGCTCAGCATATCCGCGTCTCCGGGCCGGTTTAGCAACTCTTAGTCGGCAGCGTTCGCCGTCAGCTCCAGGATGGCAGCGCGCAGCTTGGCGGTGTCAGTAGGCATGGCTCCGATTTGATGGTACAGCACGAGAAGTAGGAGCGCGTTGCTCCTTTCATACGATGACCTGAGTGGACAGCGTAGGTTGTCCGTTGCAAGAATATTAAGGTAGCTTAATATTTCGCCGGGTCGCCTAACGAGCCACTGGTCACCGAAGGAGGGCGAGTTGCAACAAAGCGCCAACGGTGGAGAATCTTCTGCCCGGCAAGAGCCTGACAGAGCAGCGCGCGCTGCAGGCTTGTTGCTGATACTGACGGCCCTAACGACGTTGGTTGCCGTTGCCGGGCGCGTGGCCGCAGACGCCGATGGCGAGACGCTGCAGGAAACCCTTGAGGGAATCGCAGACAGTAGATTCCCGTATGCATTGAGCGGAGCCGGTCGGCTGGCATCCGGAGTCACACTCGCGGTTGCCGCTTTGTATCTCTCGCGAACATGGATAATTCGTGAACGCCTCGCGACACCCGTCGTTCCCGCAATCTTTGGCATTTCGGGCATGCTGACCATCATTTCCGGCCTGCTTGCGATCGTTCTGGCGGTATCGCTGCCGGGTGGCGATGAATCCGCCGGGTCATTCAACGAGACCATCGCGACCATTCGTTGGCTTACGGGGGTCGCGGGCTTCTCGGCTGCCGGCCTGGCGCTAATTGCCGCGTCGCCGTATCAATACAGAGTCGGAGGGAGGCTGCGGATAGTTGCGCCGATATCCGCAGTACTCGGCGCAGCAATGCAGCTCATCTGGGTCCGTGAGTTCGTCACGGTCCACCAGTTAACGGGCATCATCTTCTTTGTCTGGCTGATTGTCATTGGAGCAATGCTGTTCACAGGGCGAGTTGAAGAACATTATCGTGCCTACTAAAGTGTTAAGTGAGCTTGAATAACATTTCATCAAATAAGTATAGATTCTTGTAAAAACTCTGTATAATTCAATTAGTCTCATATAAGAGATGTATACAGTTGAATCGCGTGATCGGGAGGCGGAAATGATTCATCCGGAGATGGAAAAAGTCCTCAATGAGCAGTTAAATGCGGAGTTGTACGCGTCGCACCTCTACCTCGCCATGGCCGCCTACTTTGAAGCAGAGAATCTGCGCGGTTTCGCTCATTGGATGGTGCTCCAGTCAAAGGAGGAGTCCACCCATGCGATGAAGTTTTTCGACTTCATCAATGACCGTGACGGCCGTGTGACCCTGCAGTCGCTTGCGGAGCCGCCCAAGGATTTCGGTTCCTGCCTTGGCGCGATGAAGGCGTCACTTGAGCATGAGCGCAAGGTCACCGGAATGATTGAGAACCTGTACCGAACTGCCCAGCAGCACTCTGACTACCCCTCACACGTCTTCCTTGAGTGGTTTGTTGAAGAGCAAGTGGAAGAGGAAAAGGCCGCTCAGGACATCATCGACGATCTCACCCTTATCGGTGATGACAAGGCCGGGCTTTTGATTCTCGACGGCAGGCTTGCCGACCGAAGCTGAACAGACAAAACTCATTGCGTAGTCGAATCCAACCGGGAAATCTTTTATTGCAGGTTCGGTCGGAAACATAGGGGATTGCTCATCCGGGCTAAGTGTACGGCGGTGCTGAAGCCTCGTTCATAGTGTCCGGACGGGTCCCCCTACCCGGTTCCAGGTTCCATCATTCCTTCACGAACCTAGAGGTGGTTCGCAGTATCGACCTGTATCGCCCATACCGTTTCTTGCAATAGATCTACTGCTGAAGCCCCCTGCCCACTCTGTGATAAGCACGGATGCTCGTCAGCCTGAACACCTGTGAAAGAAGATAAGTTCAAAAGCGCATCGTTCAGGTCTGCGCCTTCTCCTCAAGATGTAGACCGGCACAATCGTCACGGATAGTCCTCGTCGCTCCTGCTATCAGCGGCCATGTGGCAGCTCTGAGGTTCGTTCATCCGGCTCCACAGTCTCTCGCTCCGGCGTCTGGGCCACCTGTGGAACTGATTAACGGGCACTATTCCTCTTCGGGGAGAAGGACGACGCGTACGTAGCGGGAATCAATGAGGTAGCGCTCCGCTGTGGCGGCAACCTGCTCAAGTGTCAGCGCCTCCAGCCAGTCGTCATAGGCGACAATGTCATCGAAAGACTCTCGACGCTGTGCAGTCATCCGGATCTCGTTCAGCCAGAATCCGTTCTCCCGTAGCTGCTCCTGGCGGTTCGTCCTGAACAGTTCCTTGACAGTATCGAGGTACTTCTGCTCGCCGCCCATCTGCAGCCAGTCAATCTGGGCAAACACCTCGCCACTGAGTTCTTCAACGCGATCAGGGTCGCTGCCGAAGAGGACGTAGACCTGGTACTCGGGGTCCGGCAGCGCTTCAGTGCCACTTGTGTCGACGCCGATGCTATAGGTGCCGCCGAGTGCCTCGCGCACTCGCTCGCGCAGACGGATACCGAGAATCTCGCCGGCCACATCAATTGTGAGAGCCTCCTGGCGACTCCAGTCCATGTCGCCGGTGTACAGCAGAATCGTCCTGCTACGCGGCTCCACGCCGCTGCGGACTACTTCGTCTACCACACCCGTAGGCGGGTCGAGTCCGACATCTCGCCATTCCTCAACACGCCCGCTGGACGGCAGGGCGGCCAGATAGTTCTCTGTCAATGACCGCAGCATGTCCCAATCGAAGGCGCCAACGAAGACAAACGTCGCGTCGCCCAGGTCCGCAAAACGGTCGGAATAGACGGACTCCGCAGCCTCCAGATCCAACTCCTTCAGCACCTCAACAGAGAGGGGCCGCCCGCGGTGATGTCCCTGGCTGAGAACCCTATTCACGTGGTCGAAGTAGACTGAGTCGGGGTCAGCGGCGCGGAACTCGGCAACGCTATGCAGTCTCGTCTCGTACCGGGTGAAGAAATCCGGGTCAAGCCGGTGCTCGGTAGCGTACAGCGTAATGAGCTGGAACAGTGTCTCCAAGTCCTCAGGAGAGGCACTGCCACTGAACCCCTCGAACAGTTCTTCGATGTATGGGGTCACCTCAACCCTCTTGCCGGCCAGCAGTTTGTCCAGGGTAACCTTGTCGTGCGGGCCCACGCCGCTGCCGACGATGAGCGTGGCGGCGTAAAGAGCAGACTGGTGTTCCTCATCCGTGACGAGCGAGTGCCCACCGGGGCTGAAGGCTCTGAACAACACCTCGTCGTCGCGGAAGTCGGTTTGCTTGGCGATCACTGTGATGCCGTTGGACAGCGTCCACTTCACGGCATCGATGGATTCGATCCGCTCTTCGGCGGTGATGGTTCCCGGCTCCGGCAGATTGGCCAGCAAGGTGATGTCGCCGAGGTCGTCAGCGTAAGGCTCCACTGTCAGGGCATTGGCCGTCCGGAGCTGTGTCAGCAACGTCGAGCTGAGGTCGACATCGGAGCCGGCAACATCGGTTTCTTCGGGACGCACTACCAGGAGGGCGAGGTC
Organism: Dehalococcoidia bacterium; assembly: GCA_965207895.1. GTDB lineage: Bacteria > Chloroflexota > Dehalococcoidia > UBA6926 > UBA6926 > VXMO01. Next base: position 1,141,354 of record CBDBNN010000003.1, on the reverse strand, counting down.
TTCGGTCTGTGCCCAGGACTCCGTCACGCCTGCAAATTCCTCCAGTGAGATTTGAGGCAGCAGCTCCTGGTAGATCTGCCACTCGGCCTCGATGCCGGGAACCGGCGACCCTGTGAAGAAGTGATTGGTGTAGCCGTTTGAGAGTGCGGCCGATGGCGCCTGGTCACGCTCCTTGTACTGGCTCTCAACCGCGCTGAGCAGATTGCTTTTCTCGCGCTCCAGCTCGCCGGCGGTGAAGCCGTGCTGGTGGGCGCGCTGAATCTCTTCGAGCATGGCGTCGAGGCCCACCTCAACGCCATCCGTCTCGACCCAGGCCGAGAACGTGGCGATGTCCAGCGTATACACGTAAGGAGAACGTCCGGCGCTGGCAGTGATGTACGGCGGTTCGGCGGTTTGCCCGCGCTCAAAGAGCCGCGCGTTCAGCATCATGAACCCGAGATTCTCTACAACCTGGCGTCGGAACGCAGCCAAGTCCTGTCCCTTTTCGGGGTGGAGCTTACGGATAAGTACGAACTGGGTGGCGGGCGACTCGGGGTCTGTGAACACCTCGATGAGCGGGGTCTCGTGGCCCGGAACATCGACGAGCGGCCTGCTGGTGGCATCTCCACCGGCAGCGCGCTCTTGCGTGGCCTCGCCTTCCGGTGGTGGTGCGAAGTGCTGCTTGATCTTGGCTTCGATGACTTCCACGTCAAAGTCGCCCACGGCGACAACGGCCATCAGGTCGGGCCTGTACCACCGCTCGTAGTAGGCACGAAGGCTCTCCGCCGTGGCGTTGTCGATAATCCCGGTAAGGCCGATGGGGGCGCGGCTGGCGTAGAGCGAGTCGCCGAAAAGGAGGTTGAGTAGTTTCTTCTGGAGGCGAGAATCGAATCCCTGGGAGAGGCGCCATTCCTCCAGGACAACGCCGCGCTCAAGATCCACCTCTTCCGGATCGAAGGATATCGAGAAGGCCCAGTCACTGAGGATCTGGAAAGCAGTCTCAGTGATTTCAGGGCTGTCGGTTGGAATCTCAAGGAAATACAGGGTGTCGTCGAAGCCGGTGCGGGCGTTCAGATCGTGGCCGAACGTGCTTCCGATGGACTCAAGATATTCGACAATCTCCTGCTTGGCGAAGCGCTCGGTACCGTTGAAGGCCATGTGTTCCACGAAATGGGCCAAGCCCTGCTGGTCGTCCGCCTCAAGGACGGAGCCGGCCTTAACGGCAAGGGAAATCTGCGCCCTGCCCTGCGGCTCCTCATTGTGGCGAATATAGTAGCTTAGGCCGTTGGAGAGGGTGCCCCGGATCACATTTGGGTCGAATGCCAGCGGAACATCGGGCTCCGGCGCGGGAGTTGAACTGGGAGTAGGAACCGGATAAACAGTCGCCGCGGGTTCGCTCGTCGGGGATAGCGTCGCAGTTGGCACAGGGGTAGCCGTAGGCTGCGTAACCGCAGTGACCGTAGCGACTGGAGCCGCGGTTGCTGTGAGTTCCGGCGTGGGGGTGGGCTCATCCCTGTTATTGCAGGCCGCGAGCGCGAGAAGCGCCACGATGGTCAATATCACATAGATGAGAGCGAACTTTGAATCCAGGCTAATCTTCATGTACTTCTTGTCCAATGATGAGTTGTCGTGAAAGTGTCTTCCTAACGATTCTACGATTTTATGCATGGAAGGGCATGGCGCACGAGGCGCTGACCGGCTGTTTAGAGCGCTTCCTTCACACGGAAGAGATCACAGTTCCGATTCCTGTATCGCCCACGAGACTCGACAAAATCAAGATTTTTGCGGCTGCGTTCAGCCATCACTATAGCGTGGTATTCAGCAGATGCCCAATCTTCGCAATTGGATTTATACGACAAGATTGTGTAGGATTTTGTTGGCTGACTTTGTCAGTTTCAGATGTCGCAACGTGGCACAGATGGGATCGACCCTTACCACAGTGAAGCTGAAGGAGGACTGGAAGGCATGGAAGGCATCTTTTTCTTGTTGATAGGAGCAGCGCTCTTTTCACAATCTTGGTATGTACTCGGCTTGTATTCCGAAGGGCGAACCACTGGCGTGCTCATTGCAGTCCTTGGTCTGTTAGCTCTCGGAACCTTCATGTTCAGCACAACCATAACGCCGACGCTGATTTCCGGCGAAGGCTCGACTGAGTTGCTGACCGCACTAACTGCACTCATAGTCCTCTGGGCTATCTACGCTGTGGCAGTAGGAAGTCACGGCATTTGGGATCTCGACACGAGAGCCATCGGCTTCTATAGCGCCTTCCTGTCCGTAGCGTCCTTTGCCGTATTCCTGATTTTCGCAATTTCAATGGCTGACGGCGGGGTGTTCGAGCACTCTCTGGACATTTGGCTCTCCATGTCGATCGTGCCCTTCCTGCTCGCCGTCATCTCCGGTCTCGTGTTCTTCTACATGGCCTTTGAATACCAGGTGCTGAGACTGGTTGCGGGATGGTTCCTGCTCTTCGGCGGTGCAGTCACCGGACTTGTGGGACTCTGGGCGCTCACCTCGGTCGCCACTTAAGCGGAAACAGGCCTGCCGGCTGGCGCGTTGGCGAACGCCATAAGCCAGTCGGCAGGGCACTTCGATCTCATGGCAGTGTGAGGGATTTATGTCAGGTGAACTTACCGTCGAGGCCATCATCTCTGAGGCCGAGAGCGAAGCAACCAGGTACTCTTGGGAAGGAACTTTCAAGGATTACCTTCGCATCGTCCTGGAAGACCCTTCAAAGAACCGACTCTCGCATGCCTTCATCTACGAAGCCATGGTGGCCAAGGGCTCGGATGTTACGCCTGACGGCGACCGTGTTTACGATCTCTTTAAGGATGAAATCTTTGGTCTGGAGGAGCCGCTGGATCGCATCGTTCAGTACTTTGCCGCCTCTGCGCAGCGATTCGAAGTACGTAAACGAATCTTACTGCTCCTTGGCCCACCGGCTAGCGGCAAGTCCACGGTTACTGAACTCATCAAGCGTGCCATGGAGGCTCACTCCAGAAGCGACGAGGGCATCGTCTACGCTATCAAGGGGTGTCCGATGCAGTGTAACCCCTTACTTCTGATACCTGAGAAACTCAGACCTCAACTCCGTAAAGAACGCGGCATCTACATAGAGGGCGACCTTTGTCCGCGGTGCCGTTACATCGTCAATTCCAAATATCAGGGCCGCTACGCGGACGTGCCTGTAGAGCGCGTGACGTTCTCAGAACGAGGGGCGGTTGGCATTGGCTATTTCATGGCCAACAACCCTAACCCCTCAGACTCTCTGCTTGTTGGCAGTGTCAATACCGACCAACTTGAGGGTGATCGGCTTGAGGTTGCCGGCAAGGCATTTAGGCTTGACGGAGAGCTCAACGTCGCTAACCGCGGCATGATTGAGATGGTCGAGATGTTCAAGGCTGACAGGCATCTGTTGACCACACTCCTGAGCCTGGCTCAGGAGCAGACCATCAAGATGGAACGGTTCGGCTCTGTCTACGCCGACGAGGCCATAGTTGGTCATTCCAATCAGGGCGACTTCGAGGAGTTCTCCCGGGACAGGAGTTCCGAAGCCCTCAAGGATCGCATCATCGCGGTGAACATCCCCTACAACCTGAAGGTGACGGAAGAGGTCAAGATTTACGAAAAGATGACGGAATCCAGCCTCATGGGGAGTGCGTGCCTTGCACCGTTAACCCTCAAGGTGGCAAGTGCATTCGCCGTATTGGCACGATTGGATCCGCCTGATCGCCACGGCATGTCGATGCTGGACAAACTACGCCTCTACGATGGTAACCCTGTGCCCAACTTCTCTCGGCAAGATGCCCGTGAGATGAAGCGCCAACATCCGATGGAGGGCATGTCCGGAATCTCGCCCAGATATGTGATGAACCGCATAGGAGCGGCAGCAAGCGAGCCTAACGTCGAGTGCATCACTCCTTTGGGCGCTCTGAGGAGCCTTTGGGAAGGCCTGGACGAGAACGTCAGCTTCGAGGCCGATATCGCGACAAAGGTCGCGCTTGTTACTGACGCCGTCAAGGTGTACGACGACTTGGCCATTCGGGACGTGCAGATGGCTAGTGAGGATGGGTTCGAAGCGAAGGCCAGGGAACTGCTTAACCGCTACCTCGCTGATGTCCGTGAGTATTTGGAGGACATCGCCAGGGATGACTATAGGCCCACCCGCGCCGATGCCGAAAGAGAGCGTGACATGCGACAAATAGAGCGTGTCCACGGGGTTACTGATCGAAGTAAGGAAGCATTTCGACGTGAGATAAGCGCAGCAGTGGCCGCCTGGGAGAACAGTGGCAAACCCTTCGAATACGACTCCGAGCCTCGCCTCAAGGAAGCCATCGAAAAGCGACTCCTCATCTCGCGGGACGCTCTCAATAAGAACCTGACTCGCCCCCGCTTCTCCAGGCAGCGCGCCGACTGGACACAGCGTTGGAGGAACATCACGTCGAGGCTGGTCAATTCCTATGGCTATTGCAGTTCGTGTGCTGATGATGCGGTCAGGTATGTCAACCACATCCTGAAAGGCCGGCCGGCCGTCAAAATCACGAAGAACGAGGGTGTTGAGTGGCTGTGGGAGAGCTCCCAGAGGGAATCGTCAGCTCGAAAATAGTCCTGCCAACCGCCATCAACTACACGGTGCGCCGCAGCCGCCGGCGGCGTAAGACAGTTCAGATCAGCGTTGTCAACGGCGAAGTGATTGTTGCCGCGCCGACCAGGACCCCGGCCCGTGAGTTGGATGACATCGTCCGCAGCCGAACCCCATGGATTCTGCGCCAACTATCAGACGAGGCACGGAAACCCGTTCCAAAGCGATTCGTCAGCGGCGAAACATTGCCCTACCTCGGCCAGGACACGCCCCTTGCCGTCGCTCTCTCCCATGATTCGGAAACGACTGTCCGATTCAGCTACGGGCGATTCCACGTTTCGGTTCCCGCCAGCCTCGACGGTGAGCAACGAACGGACGCCATTCGCACCGCCATAACCACGTGGTATCGGGATCGCGCTTCTCAACAACTCCTTGAACTCGTGAGACGGTGGTGGCCCAAACTGGGGCATGGCGAATTGTCGAAGGTCCTCATCCGGAATCAGAAGCAGCGTTGGGGCAGTTGCTCAGCAGACGGCACTCTCCGATTCAACTGGCGCGTCATGATGCTCGCGCCTGAACTCATTGAGTACATCGTCGTCCACGAACTCGCGCACCTGACGCACCACAACCATTCTCGGGATTACTGGGAGTACGTGTCCGACGCCATGCCGGATGCGCAGCAAAGGCGGAAAGCCTTACGCGAGGCCGGCCGGAAACTGCCGCCGCTCTAGAGGGGCGGGCAACACCGCTTACCCCGTCGAAGTCAATCGTATTGCGCGTATCATGTAAGACAGTTAGCAACATTTCCAAACTCTGGAAAGCACCCGGAAAGGCAACGAACATGGGCGCAACGCACGTCACCGTAAGAATCACCAACCCCGCTGATCCTGAGAAGTACTGGGAGGGCCTGTTCCTGGTCGATACCGGCGCGACCGATTCCCTTGTCCCCCGCCAGCACCTTGAAGCCATAGGGGTGGAGCCAGAGGGCAAACGGATTTATGAATTAGCAGACGGCAGCGAGCTTTCATTGGACATTACCGGTGCCCGAATCGAGTTCATGGGGGAGTTGGTGCACGGAACGATCATCTACGGAGAGCCCGGCGTAGAGCCTCTACTCGGCGTCACAGCCCTTGAGTCAGTCGGTATAGAAGTCGACCCTGTGAGTCAGCGACTAAAGCGTCTTCCTGCGGTCCGCCTTAAGTAGCATCCCTGCCCACCGGCGCCTTCGAGGCCGCTCATCCTGAGTTTGTCGGGGGAAACCCTACACCTCCGTCTTGAGCGCCTCTAACGCCTGCCGCACGATTGAGCGCCGCAGGTCCTTCTCTTCCTCGGCATCAAGCTCGGCATCGCCCAGCGGATACACAATGCCCTTGCCTTGAATAACGCGGTTGGAGCCGACCATCTTTGCCACCGGCGTCACCGCCGTCACCTGCGCCACGGGAATGCCTGCCTTCTCAAGTTCCGTCGCGATCGCAGCGCCGCTGCGAGTGCTCGTCCCTCAAGTTGACGTCAGGATCACTGCGTCAACTCCGGCGTTCTTGAGATTCTCCGCAATTTCCTGACCGATTCGCCGACTGTTCGCAATCGGGTTGGCGAGGCCGGTCATGGACAGGAACTGTTCATAGACCTTGCCAACCTCACCAGCCTTCTCAAGTTCCTTGAGAACATCAACCGGCACCAGCCGGTCCGGGTCGTTCAGCACGTGGCGGTTGTCATACCCGCGGTGATAAACCTCATAATCCTCGGCCTCAAGATTGTCGACGGTCGCAATGTCATACGATCCCCAGATCGTTGAGGCGATGGCGGGCATATTGTCAGGGTTCCCTGCCGGAACAAGTCCGCCGTCTGTCACGATGGCGACCGTTGCGTTGCTCAGATCAGGAACAGCGGGCGGCGCAGGAATCGGCTCGAACCCAGTCTGCGTCAACTCCGTCTCGTACGGCTGTCCCTGCGTCTTGGCGACAATCATATTCGCCAAACGCACCGCCGCCGTCTCCTCCACAATCTCGTCCCGCATGATGCCACGCGGAATATAACCCCACTCGGCCGGCCGGCCCACGTCTTCGCCGGAGGCCGTCACCTTTGCGATGGCGGCCATCCTCGTCAGCACGTCTCGCATCTCAGCGACGTTCTCGCCGGAATCGACGATGTACAGCTCCTGCCGATACAGGTCAACGCCCGGGTTCTCTACTCCCATACCGGTCACGACGGGAATGCCCAACTCCGCCTGCACTGCCGCGCACAGTGCGCCCGCCGCGACGCCATAACGCCCGGCCACGAAGCACGGCCCCGCCACGAACAGTTCAGCGCCCGAGTCCCGCACTTCATTGACGACTAGCTCCATGACACTTTCGAGGTTCTCGGCGGCATAGTTGTCGCCGCAGATGATCGTCTTGACGACGGTGGAGTCGTCACCCAGCACCTGCTCCAAAAGACGCCCGGGGCCCACGGCCTCAGCGCGAACCTCCGGTCCGACACCTGCGTGCTCCTCGCCGCCCAGTCCGCCAAAGAACTGGTTCAGATAATGAACGACTTTCATCTCCGGCCTCCTCTTCCTCTCGCCCTGAACGCGCCGCCTCCGCCGCTCAGTACACCACCGCACGCACGACCGATGCGCCCTGCTGATTCGTCACGCCGCACAGAGCCTGCGCCGGGATCTGCGTCATCTGCGCAAGCGCCTGCGCGACGGCTGGAGAACCCGCAATCACTCGCTCCACCGGCTCGACGTCCCAGGCGATGTCACCGCCGCCGCCGTACACAATCGCATCCACTTCCGGATAGTTGAACAGCATTGCGGACTCCGCCCGCCTGTCACCGGAGGAGTCAGACACCTGCACGACGGTCTTCATCCCCAGCGCCTCACAGATTCGAGCCGTTTCACCCATATCCACGTGCGGCGCGCCGCCACCGTACTTGGTCAGCACAACGCCGTCCGCATCGAGGTTCCACTTGGCTTGGTGCGCGGCAAGCAGGCAGTTCCTGTTGCGGTCCGCCTCAAGAGAAGCCGCAACCGTTGCCACAGTCCCCACGAAATTGATCTCACCGGCCTGGTGCCGCTGGTACAGCTCCTGGATGATCGAGTGATTCTGATAGAAATACGTCTCCACGCGCATCACCCAATACGAGCAGACAACCGCCCCGTCCAGCCACTCGTTCGGATGCATAGTGACGGGGATCATCCCTTCAGTGTTGCTGCCATATAAGATGCGCTCATCTTCTTCCACGACCATCTGGTGGCCGTGAATCTGCCCGATAAAAGCGATGCGCGGCACCCCTTCGCGATCCGTGGACGGCCCATCAAGTTCAAAATCCTCGGTGGAGTCAGGGTTTTGGCCGATGCCGGCGCTGCCAAGAAAGACCGTCGCCCGTGCGGAAGCCAGCCGAAGAGCGTTCAGCTCCACGTGGCGCGGTGTTCCGGGAATCATGTGCGGAACAATGACAACGTGATGTAGGTTTCCATAAGGTGAATTGGCCGCCGCCTCCCCATGCATCTCCATCATCTTTGACGCGATGCCCGGTTCCTGTTGAGCATCGACAACTGTGAGGGCCGTTCCGCGCAGCACGTGTGTCGTGCCCTGCCCCGCCATGGCCATTGGCCCAAGCAGACCGGGAAAATCGCTGCCCGTGCCCGGCTCCTTGGCTCGCGGCTCGAGAATGTCAAATACGACGCCTATACGGCAGGGCTCGCCGGGATTCGCAACTTCTACGTCAACACTCTCAATACGACGATCCTCAAGGATGGCCTCTCGAAGCTCATCGGCATCGACCGTCAGTGTTCCATTTTCGAGCGACGTTCCCGAACCCAGTTTCGCGTCGCTAACCTCATGGATTGCGAGAGTGAGTTTCATCCCAATCCTCCCCCGTGATTTAGGCCCTCAAAATAGCCCTCTCACGTTGACACACATTAGGCGGCGTTGCTAGCCTCTGTCAACGACATAATATGGTGAAACGGCCCTCGGGAAAATCTGTTTGAGGGGCGTGTTCACCGTCAAAAAGGGAGTCCCCATGAGCCACCCCGTCGTCAGGGATATCAGGTTCTTTCTCGCCCACACACCGGGCCTTGTCAGGCACGGATCAAAGCCCACAAGAGAGATCCACGGCAACCACAGCGTCTGGCAGGACATTCAGGGTAGTCTCCGGTCCTTCGATGACGCAGCCGCCTACGCCCCGCACCAGGTACTGCTCGGCAACATGAAGCCGGACAATCTCAATACTGCCGCCGCGCCGTGGTATGAGAACATGCTGGCCGAATATTCGACAAGTGGCCCCCACGGCGAACTCGTCAACGAAGATCAATTCCACGGCCTGCTCAAAGCCGCCGACGAGTTCGATCTCGTCCTGCTTGAAGAGGGCTATGCCGCCCGCGTCGCAGCCGAACTTCGCAGCCACCCCCGTGTCACCGACGGGGAGATAGAGCGAATCCAGGGAGTCCCCTACTCGCGCATTGAAGAGAGGCTGTCATCCCGGGAGGGCGCGATTCCACTATTGACGCGTGACGGCGAGACCATTGGCCTGGTACAAACCGACTACGTGGACGATGCTTCTCTCGCCCCGGACATCCTGCTTGAAAACCTTGCCGTAAAGGCCACCGCAACCATGGCTCTCCGCTCCGTGCTTGCCGAATCCGGCACGGACCCGGCCGGTCTCCAATATGTGATTGGTTCAGGGGAGGAAGCCATCGGCGACCGCTATAACCGCGGCGGCGGCAACCTTGGCAAGGCCGTTGCTGAAGCCGCTGCGTGCGTCAACTCAACCGGCGCAGACGTCAAGGCATTCTGCTGCGCGCCCGTCCACGCAATGGTTGTTGGCGGCAGCCTTGTACAGTCCGGCGTCTTCCCTGAAGTAGCTGTGGTCGGAGGCTGCTCACTGGCCAAACTCGGAATGAAGTACCGAGGCCATCTCGCCAAGGAAATCCCCGTCATGGAGGACATGCTCGCCGGTTTCGCCGTCCTGATGGGCCCCGACGACGGCACAAGCCCCATGCTCCGGCTTGACAGTGTTGGCCGCCACACCGTCGGGGCGGGTTCCGTTCAGCAGGCCATCGTTGAGGCGCTTGTCTCGGATCCACTTGAACGGCTCGGCCTGCGCTTTGAGGACATCGCCAAGTACGCCACGGAGATGCACAACCCGGAGATCACGGACACTGCGGGCAGCGGCAATGTTCCCCGCACCAACTACCGCCTCATCGCCGCCCTTGCCGCCCAGCACGGCCAGATTCCAAAGGGCTCCGAATCGAGGGACAAGTTCGTCGAGGAGCACGGCATGCCCGGCTTCTCACCCACCCAGGGCCACGTCGCCTCCGCCATGCCGTTCATGGCCCATGCGCTCGATGACCTGCGCGCAGGCGACTACCAGTACTCGATGTTCCTGGCGAAGGGCAGCCTGTTCCTTGGACGCATGACCCACATGTCTGATGGCGAGTCCTTCATCCTGGAGGCGAACCCGGGCGCGGGGTAATCCTCTCGTAATTGGCGTATTATGTGCACTAGCGGGACACTCCCGCCGTGCGAGAGAGGGAGAAGGTGACATGGACCTTGCGGGAAAGCGAGTGATCATCGTCGGGGAGCGGGACGGCGTACCCGGCCCCGCCATTGAGGCCTGCGTCCGCAGCGCCGGCGCAGAGCCGGTGATGGTGCAGACGCAGTGCTTTGTTTGAACCGCCGCCGGAGCACTTGACCTTGAAGGTCAAGAAGGAATCAAGGCAACGGTCGATACGCACGGCGCAGACGATATGGTCGTATTGCTCGGCTCACCAACGCCGGAGAGCGCCGAGGTCTATGCGCGCACCGTGACGGAGGGCGATCCCTCCTGGGTCGGCCCGCTGGCGGGAATCGCGCTCGGCCTCCCCGTCTTCCACGTGCTGGAAGAAGAGGTCAAGAGCCAGTTCGACGCCGCCGTCTATCAGGAGCAGGTCGAAATCATGGAAGCCGTCCTTGACACGGATGAAATCATCGCCGCAATGAAGAACGTCCGCGAAGCCGTCGGGGTCTAAGGAGAAAACAATGGCAACGCAAACCAAGACCATCGTCCTGTACACCAAGAAGGAAAACTGCCCCGACTGCGAAGTCGCGAAGCGTTTCCTCGCCGACCACGACATCGGCTACGAATCCAAAGACGTTGTCGAGAACCGCGACTACATGCTTGAGCTCGTCCAAAACTACCGCAGTATGTCCGTCCCAACCCTCGTCGTAGATGGCCAGGCCATCATCGGCTTCAAAAAGGACGAATACGAGGAGCTGCTGGGCCTGTAATGGCAACTATCCGCGCTCGTTACGAAAACGGCGTCCTTACGCCGCTTGAGCCTCTCGATCTTGAGGAAGGGCGGGAGGTTAACGTCTACGTACCCACTAACGAGCCGCAGCAGCCCGGCGCGTGAATGACGCTCTGCCGCAGGACGGCCTAACGGTGGACGAGTCGGACGGGAGGGAGGCCGAGGACGCGGTGGATGAGAAGACACTGACCTTCAAGCGGGAACTATGGGCAGACCTTGGCGTGGGGGACCCACCGCCGGGTATGCATCCCACCTTTTGGTGGATCTCCAATCTCCACAAGAAATACCCTGGCGCTTTCGATGATGCCCCAACAGACCTCTCAATCAACTACAAACACTATCTCTATGGCCATCCCAAGGTATCCGAAGAGGAATGAATGAGGTCTTCTTAGACGCAGGCTTCTTCATCGCGATATTGGATGATCGTGATCAATACACGGGGGTGGCGAGGGGAGGCCTGCAAGCATTCACGGGCTACAGGGTCGTCACAACAGAAATGGTTCTCGTTGAAGTTTTCGCGGCGCTGTCCCGCCGGGGACCTCAAGCTCGCGTGGCAGTATTAGATCACCTGCACAGGCTGCGGAACGACCCCAACGTCACCATTATCCCACAGACCCCTGAACAGTTTGACGCCACTGTGCAGCTCTTTGCGCAGCGTCTCGATCAACGCTTCAGCCTGACCGATTGCGCCAGTTTCCTCGCCATGGAGCAGCGCCAAATCCGCCACGCCCTCACGTTCGACACTGATTTCCAGGCCGCAGGTTTCGTCACACCGCTCGCATAAGGCATAGCTCGTTCCTGATTGGCGAGCAGGTCCTGAGAGCCTGTAAGCCGGGTTCTGTCCCCGGCCAGCGTCACCGCCAACCGGTCGATGGCCATCCATCTGGGCGCCGACTTGCGCCGACGCTCAAGCAGCCTACCCGAGGACGGGGTGGGCGTTCCCCTGCCCGTCTTTCAACGCGCGTCCTTCTATTTGGCCTTGCTCCAGGTGGGGTTTGGCCGCCGCCGCGTCACCGCGAGGTCAGCCGGGCGCTCTTACCGCCCGTTTTCACCCTTGCCTGTGCCCAACGACGAATCGTCAGGCCATCGGCGGTTTCGTCTCTGTGCCACTATCCGTCGCCCCGCGGCATAACACCGCGAAACGCCTGGGCGTTACCCAGCACCCTGCCCATGGAGCCCGGACTTTCCTCCCAGGCCGCCGTAGCGGCCTGCGCGGCCATCCGGCCCCCGGCCCTGCTCGCCGATGCCAAATATAGTGACGCCACGCCCCGCGCGCAAATCGTGGCCGTTGTCACACTGAGGGCAGTGAAGAATCCTAAGTCCCGATAGGTCGCCAATAACGGAGCGTGGCAGGCCAACCATTTAGCCACTCATGCCCGAACGCGAACCCCAAAATCCCCTCTCCTTGGGGAGAGGGTTAGGGTGAGGGGGAGGTCACTGGCAGCTACCCCCCCAGAAACGCCTTCAACACCTCATCTGACACATCCGGCGGCACATCAGCCCGCAAGCGACCTCGTCCTATGCCGTCACACAGGATCCATCGTGTCCGCCCTGCCTCCACCTTCTTGTCCACGGCCAGCGCGGCTTGAATATCAGATAGTTCCAGTCCTTCCGGCGCAGTTGTCGGCAGACCATACGCATTCAGAAGATCGATCTGCCGCTGTCGTTCTTCTGCTGTAATCGACCCTACCCTCTCGGCCAGATGTGCCGCAAAGCTCGTCCCGATTGCGACGGCTTCCCCGTGAAGAATTCCTGTGTATTCGAGTGCGTTCTCGACCGCGTGCCCGAGCGTATGGCCAAGATTCAGCCGCGCCCGCAGCCCCGTCATCTCCCGCTCGTCCAGTGAAACGACGCGCCCCTTGATTGCAGAACAACGCAGCACGGCATGTGCCCGCATTGCCTCATCTCCTGCGAGAATGGCTTTTACGTTGGTCTCAAGATATTCAAAGAGCTCCGCGTCGAAAATAGCACCGGTCTTGATGACCTCGGCCCACCCTGCCGTGAGCTGTCGCGGCTGCAACGTGTCCAGGGTTCGTGTGTCTGACAGGACTAGGCGCGGCTGATAGAACGCGCCGACAAGGTTCTTGCCAGACGGCAGATCGATCGCCACCTTCCCTCCTATAGAAGCGTCAACCATGCCAAGAAGGGTTGTCGGGACCTGCACGAATGCAACTCCTCGTAGATAGGTCGCGGCCACATAACCCGCCAGATCTCCGACAACGCCGCCGCCAAGCCCAACGACTACGTCGCGTCTCTCAATTCGGTTGCTGCTCAACTCTGCAAACAACTCGCCGGCCTGCGCCAGGTTCTTGGATGTCTCGCCTTCAGGAATCTCCAGCAGCAGCGGATCGAACCCTGCTTCATTCAGGCTACCAAGCGCTGTTTCTCGCCATTGTCCGGGTATGCCGCTGTCCGTGATCACACACGCCCTGCCCGACAAACCGAGCTCGCTCATTCGATGCCCAAGCGTCTCCAGCGCGCCCGGCGCAACGACTATCGGATACGCCGCCGTCTCCGTCTTCACCCTGAACGCGACATCGCTGTCCCCGTCACCATCAGCGACGGGCTCCAGCAACTGCCCCGCAGCCAGGCGTTCCCAGCCCTTTTCGGCTCCGCGTTGCGACGCGACAGCCACCTCGTCCATCGTCAGTCGGTCAGTATTCACCGTTGAATCAGCGATGGCATAGGCCGCCTGCCGACTCGATTTCAGCGCCGCAATCCGACCAAGCGGATCGCCGGAAGCAAGCAGCGGTCGCTCGGTAGCATCCGCTTCATCCGCCTGCATCCGCGCGAGAATAGTCGCAGGCTGCGCCTCAAGGCTGATTACCGCGCCCGTGCGCTGCATGGCGGCACGGTTCTCAGGATCAAGAACGATGCCGCCGCCTGTCGCGACGACCATGTTCGGCCACTGCGACACTTCCCGCAGCACCTCGGATTCCAACTCCCGAAAAACGGACTCTCCCTCAGTGGCGAAAATCTCCGGGATGCTCTTTCCGGCGCGGGATTCAACGAGTTCGTCAATATCGGCGAAATCGATGTGCAGATTGACGGAAATCTGTCTCGCGACAGTGGACTTTCCCGTGTAGGAAAACCCAATCAGATAGATATTGCGTCGTGGCGCGGACACACGAGAACCCTAGATCGTTGACGCGGGCGCATGGCTCGGCCCCGCCGTCTCCATGTATGCGCGAACGTTGCGCACCGTCTCATCTCGATGGTCGCCGCCAAACTTCTCCAACACGGCGTCTGCCAGCGCGATGCAGACCATCGCCTCGCCAATCACCGCGCATGTGGGCACGAATGTGATATCGCTGCGTTCATAATGCGCCCGATCCACCTTGGCGCCCGTCCGAAGGTCCACCGTTTCCAGCGCATTCATAATCGTCGCGATGGGCTTGACCATGGCCCGCACAACAACCGGCTCGCCCGTCGTCATTCCGCCCTCAAGCCCACCGGAGTTGTTGGATCGCCGTGGCCATGGACGCACCCAAGTCCCGTCGGGATTCCTGTCCCATTCATCGATGGGCTTCACCACGTCATGCACGGTTGAACCGCGCATTGCTGCCTGGTCAAAACCTGCCCCGAACTCCACGCCCTTGACGGCATTGATGCTCATTACAGCGGCCGCAAGTCGTGTACTCAGCTTGCGATCCCACTGAATGTGCGAGCCCAAGCCAATCGGAGCACCGGTAGCGATGACCTCGAACACGCCACCCAAACTGTCGCCCTCATTCCGCGCCGCGTCGATGGCCTCGATCATGGCCTCTGTCGCCACCGGATCAGCGCATCGAACCGGAGATTCCTCAAGCTGCACCCAGTCGATGGCCTCCTGCGGCGCGGCCACCACGCCCCCAAGCCCAACAACGTGGCTATGTACTTCTATGCCGATCTCCTCAAGGAATCGTCGCGCCACCGCTCCTGCCGCCACACGCGCCGCGCTCTCCCGTGCGCTGGACCGCTCAAGAACGTTCCGCGCGTCATCATGCGAATACTTGGTGATCCCCGGCGTGTCGGCATGACCGGGCCGCAGCTTGGTAATCGGTTCAAAGGGAACATCCGACGGCTCGATGGACATCTCATCTACCCACGGTACGCCGTCTGGCCCCGTGCCCGTCGAAAAATCGCGATTCTCAACGAACATGGCGATCGGCCCGCCGAGCGTCAGCCCGTGCCGCACACCCGAAGAGATGCGGGCGCGATCTGTCTCGATCTGTTGCCGCGCCCCGCGCCCATAGCCCCGCTGTCGCCGCGCCAGATCCTGCCGAATATAGTCCTCAGACAGGGAAATACCCGCCGGTACGCCCTCAACGATTGTCGTCAGGCCCGGCCCATGCGACTCTCCGGCCGTCAAGAATCGAAATTGTCCCATTGAGTGTCAGCAGCTCCTGCCTGCATGGTTCATTCCGTCCACTATTCAGATTACATCAGTGCCTTTAGAGCCGCCGCGTACATGATGTCCTCCGGCGGCTCGTGGTCTGTCCAGAACTCGAACGATGCCGCGCCCTGGTACACCAGCATTCCGATCCCGCCCAGCACGAACGCGCCTCTTTCACGAGAAAGTGCCAGTAGCGGTGTTTCCTGCGGATTGTAAACAAGGTCACATACGAGGACGCCGCGCGTGAGCAAGCCTTCAACCGGCGGCATGCCGTCCGGGTCCGGCCCGCCCGCCATGCCCATAGAGGTGCAGTTCACAATCAGGTCAATTCCGTCGCTACCGGAGATGTCCTCAAAGCCGCCACCTCGCGTTTCCGTCGCGGTCGCCTGGGATACGTCATTTGCCAACTCCGACGCCCTTTCCGGCGTCCGATTGACGAAGATCAGCTCCGAAACACCCTCCCAGGCGAGGCCGAACGCGACGGCTCGTGCCGCTCCCCCCGCCCCGACAATCAGGGCACACTTTCGCGCCGCGGTAAAACGTGCCTCCTGCTCCAACGACCGGGTGAAACCGCCCGCGTCCGTATTTGCTCCGATCAGAAAACCATCGCGATTGATGATCGTGTTCACCGCGCCGATAGACTCCGCAACTGGCAGGATCTCGTCCAGAAAAGGCATGACAGCCTGCTTATGCGGCACCGTCACGTTAGCGCCCAACACGTCATTCGCCCGCAGTGACTCAACACGCGCGGCAAGTTCATCTGCAGGAGTCGCCCACGTCTCGTAGCGGGCATCGATTTCGAGTTCGTCAAAAGCCGCCTGCTGAAACACTGGCGAAATGGAATGCCCAAGTGGATAGCCGATGATTCCAACACGAGACGTCATGACGCCCCATCCCGGATCCTCAGTTCATCCAGATACGCCTGCAGAACGACAGCCGCAGCAACCGAATCCGCCGGGCTCGAAACGCTGCCGGCATCCCTCATGGCCCGTTCGGCAGACACGGTAGACAGCCGTTCGTCCCTGCCCTCAACGGGCACGGACAGTCCGCGTTCACAGGCGCGGCGAATTCCCTCCGCCCAATACGCCATCTTACCCATGCGGCCGTCCATCGTTCGGGGAATGCCGACGATCACGCGCTCCGCCTCGTACTCCGCGACAACACTCCCCAACTGCTCAACAAACGTGGGTGCGTCCGCCCCGGGCAGCAGATCAAGCGGTTGGGCGATGGTCTGTGTCGGATCAGACACGGCAACGCCGCTCCTGGCCTTGCCAAGATCCAGCGCAATGATTCGTCCGCTCATACCACAAGGATAGCCCACACCGTTCACCCTGAGCTTGTCGAAGGGTCGCCCTGATCGTGTCACCCCAATTGCCATATCTCCCCTCGACTCGCTAAGCTCGAAGAAAGGGGGAATTATGCCAGACACCTACATGGTCGCAGGCGCCGCATCCGGCGTCGGTATGCACGTCACCCGCAAGTTGCTTGATCGGGGTGAGAACGTACGCGCATTCGTCAGGAACGGGCGCAAGCTCCGGGAAATCTTCGGAACGCCGGACAACCTCAGCATCTTCGTCGGTGATATTGCCGACCACGCCGCCGCCTTTGAGGCCGCGGAGGGAGCTCACTACGTCATTTCAACCGTCGGCGCAAAGTTCCCGGACGGCGAACCCGAAAGGGTCGACTACCAGGGCGTGCACACACTCGTGAACGCCGCCGCGGAGCACGGCCACATTCGCCAATTCGTGCTCGTGTCCTCCATTGGAGTCACACAAAGCGACCATGACCTGAACTCCCGCTTCAAGAACGTCCTGCGCTGGAAGATGTTCGGTGAGAACTACTTGCGTGGTAGCGGACTCTCATATGCCATCGTTCGGCCCGGCGGCCTCTCAGATGATGCGGGCGGCACTAAGTCCATTGAGGTTGGACAGGACGACACCCTCCACGGATCTATCAGCCGGGAGTCTGTTGCCAATGTGTGCATTGCCATTTGCGACGCGGCAGAGCACGTGGTCCGTGAGGTGACTTTCGAGGTTATCGAGGGCGACGGCCCACCGCCTGCCAACCTCGAAAACATCTTCGACAACCTCAAGCGCGACTGAGCCACATGGAACTTGACCTCAAAGGCCGGAGCGTCCTCGTCACCGGAGGCAGCGGCGGAATAGGATCGATTGTCGCCGAGCAGTTCGCCCGAGAAGGCGCGGACGTGACGATTTCCGCGAGGGGACGCGATCGGCTTGAGCAAACGAAAGCAGAGATTGCGTCACGCTCAGGCGTGGATATCCGCACCACCGAGATGAACGTCACGGACGCTGAATCCGTTGCAACCGCTGTCCGGTCTGTTCTCGACGCAACCGGACGAATCGACGCTGTTATCAGCTCAGCAGTCGATGTTGTTGGAGCGCTGCCCGGGACACCTTCTGAGTTGGACGTGACCTCTTTGGGCAACGCCATTGATGTGAAGGTTCTCGGTATCCTGCGGCTCGCGCAGGCCGTCGT
The DNA here is from genome assembly GCA_965207895.1 of Dehalococcoidia bacterium. Lineage (GTDB taxonomy): Bacteria > Chloroflexota > Dehalococcoidia > UBA6926 > UBA6926 > VXMO01. The sequence continues at coordinate 1,123,651 of CBDBNN010000003.1, read as the reverse complement.
TCCTCACATGAAGTCATCAGGTTACGGGCGGATCATCGGCGTTGGTGGCGCATCGTCGCGCCAGATTGGCTCCGCCAGCGCGAGCGTACGCAACTCCGCACTGGCCGCCCTCTGCAAGAATATGGCTACAGAACTCGGCCCGCACGGCATCACCGTCAACGTCATTCATCCGGGCGCGGTCCTCACGGAGAGAAACCGCCCCAGGGTGGAGTCGGAGATGGAACGCAACGGGGGAACGTTTGAGGAGGCCGAATCGCGCTTGGCATCTGCCATTCCTGTGGGCCGTATGATTCATCCGGAGGATATTGGTGCTCTGGCCATGCTCCTCGCATCCCCTGCCGGCGGCGCAATCACAGGCCAAACCATCGCCGTCGACGGCGGCTCCACAACCGCCATCACTTATTAGAACGCCCGTCATTCTGGCCTGCGCCAGAATCTGATACACAGGGTGTAGGACAATACTGTTGACATTCCATCCATAATTGACTAGTCTGATGACTAGTCAATTGAACCAATTCCAAACCCGGAGGTCATCATGAGTGAGGGTGATCAAACGAACAAGTGGCAACTACAAGAAGCAAAGGCGCGGTTCAGTGCGCTGGTGGAAGACACGCTTGAGAACGGCCCGCAGATCGTAACGAAGCGCGGTATTGAAGCCGTGGTGGTCGTTCCGTACCAACAGTGGCTGGAACTGGAGGAAAATGAGAACTCAGAGGCACGGCAAAAGCCACGAACCCTGAAAGATTGGGTCCTCGCTCCGGGTCCCCGCTTTGATTTGCCCATTCCATCTCGTCGAAAGTACAGGCGTCGTCCGCCGCCTACATTCTCCTAACCACATCCGATGTACCTCCTCGACACAAACGTCATATCGGAGTTTCGTCGCGCTCACGCAAATCCGGCAGTGCTTGAGTGGGCGGAACGTGTCCCGATGGGGCGCCTATACATCTCCGCTATGACTATTGGCGAGGTTCAGGCTGGGATCGAAAACCTACGAGAACGGGATGGTGCCAGGGCCGGGGAAATAGAGGAGTGGCTAGAATCCGTCTTGACGGATTTCACAGTCTTGCCCGCCAACGCGGACGCTTTCCGTGTATGGGCGAGGCTGATGCATCGTCAGCCTGAGAGGCTACTGATGGACGCCCTCATCGCCGCCACCGCCATCGTGAATTCGCTGACCGTCGTCACACGCAACGTGCGCGACTTCCAACAACTTGGCATCCCGGTCCTCAACCCATTCGACCGCTCTGAGTAGTCCGACCGGCAGAATCCTACCCCGTCACTATCCCCGCCACCGCTGCTATCGCCTGATCCAGCTTGGAGGCGTCACGCCCACCCGCGCTTGCAAAGTCCTTGCGTCCACCTCCCCCGCCGCCAACAATTGCCGCTGTCTCTTTGACGATACGTCCGGCATCATAGGTGCCTCCCCGTTCAACGATATCCGCGCTGATTGCGCACACCAATGACGGTCTCCCGCCAACATCCGCGCCAAGTACGACGATTCCTGATCCAAGCTCGGCTCGCGTTCTGTCCGCAACATCCCGCAGCAGATCAGCCGACGCGATATTTTCCACCCGAGCCGAGAGCAGCGTCACAGGCGGTTCGCCCACCTGCACCGCCTGCGGAAGCAATGATTCTATCTGTGAGCGCGCCCGTTCTCGCTCAAGTTCCTCAGCCCGCCGGCGCAGCCGTTCCGACTCCGCCATCTGGTCCGCAATCCGCGTTTCGATCTCCTCCACCGGCACCGTCAATTGACGAGACAGCCGCTCGAGTACGGACATGCGATCACGCAGAAGCTGGTCCGCGTTCGAACCTGCCACCGCCTCCACCCGCCTCATCCCCGCGCCGATTGAACTCTCTCCAACGACGTAGATAAACCCCACTTCACCTGTGGCGTGAACGTGAGTGCCGCCGCAGAGCTCGTGACTGAATGGTGCTCCCTCATCCTCACTGTCAATGGAAACCGTGCGCACCTCGCTGCCGTACCGGTCGCCAAAGAAGGCGAGCGCCCCGGATGCCAGCGCGTCCTGGATCGGCTGCACCTCAGATTGGACGGCGATGTTCCGAATTACCCTCGCGTTGACCGCATGTGTAATGGCCGCAATCTCGTGCTCATTCAGAGAGGCCGTGTGCGAGAAATCGAAGCGCAGATGATCCGGTGAGACATACGATCCGGCCTGTCTCACGTGCCCACCCAACGTGGAGCGAAGCGCCGCGTGCAGCAGATGCGTCGCCGTGTGGTGGCGGGTCGCCTGCGCCCGCGCCGCAGGATCAACCTCAAGCGTCACCCTGTCCCCAACGTTCAACGTACCCTCTTCCACCACACCGATGTGAATAACAAAATCGGGCCGCTCTCCGACGGGCCGCTGCGTGTCGGTAATCCGGGCAAGACCGGCAGGCCCACGGATCACGCCAACGTCTCCTACTTGCCCGCCGCCCTCTGGGTAGAACGGCGTTCGCGCCGTCACAATCTCCACTTGTTGATTTTGCGAAGCTGTCTCTGTCACTCCCCCGCCGACAATCAGACCGGTGACATTGCTCTCATCCCGCGCGACCTCATAGCCCGTGAATTGGGTCGAAAGACTGGACAGCAGCCGATATGCCTCCGATCCTTCAGCCCCGCCACCGAACGAAGTCGCTGCTCTGCCTCGGTTTCGCTGCGCCTCCATTTCGCGCTGGAAACCGTCATGGTCAACGCTCATCTGACGATCAAGGGCAATCTCCTCCGCGAGTTCCACCGGGAAACCGTAGGTGTCGTAAAGGCGGAAAAGCTCGTCGCCCGGCACAACGGACTCCCCGTCCGACTCCACCCGCACCATCACCTCATCGAGCAGCGCCGTCCCCACGGAAAGAGTTCGCTGGAACTGCTCCTCCTCGCGCGTCACCGTCTGCACAATATGGTCGAGAGCGTCATTGAGCGCCGGATAGGCCGGGGCCATCAGCGGAAGAACCGCGTCCGTGATTATCCGGCCCAGGAACGGCTCATTCACACCCAGGCCCTGCGCGAACCGAATTCCCCGCCGCAGCATCCGCCGCAGCACGTAACCGCGTCCCTCATTCCCCGGCGTCACGCCGTCCATGATCAGGAACGCGCCCGACCGCGCATGCTCTGCCATCACTCGCAGCGCGCGATCCGTATCCGCATCCTTGCCGTATTCAGTGCCCGCAATAGACGCAGCGGACGCGATGAGCGGTTGGAAGAGGTCTGTTGAATAGATATTCTCGGCGCGCTGGATGATCGCTGCCAAACGCTCCAGTCCCATACCGGTGTCGATATTCTTCTGCTCAAGCGGCGTCCGTGTACCGTCCTCTGCCTGGTCAAACTCCATGAACACGAGATTCCAGATTTCCACGAAACGGCCGCATTCACAATTCGGGCCGCAGGGGTCTTGATCGCACGGCTCTCCGGGTCCCAGGTCATAGTGAATCTCGGAACACGGTCCGCACGGCCCGCTGTTGCCGGCAGGCCCCCACCAATTATCAGACGCGCCGAAGCGCTGAATACGCTCCGACGGCACCCCCGTCTGTTCCCATAGTCCCGCCGCCTCATCATCGTCTGTGTACACAGTCGCCCACAGCCTGTCTGGGCTTAGACCCAGGCGCTCGGTGCAGAGTTCCCATGCATGCTCAATTGCGCCCTTCTTGAAATAATCTCCAAATGAGAAGTTGCCCAGCATCTCGAAAAACGTCAGGTGCGTCGTATCCCCAACCTCGCCAATGTCGGTGGTTCGAAATGACTTCTGTACCGTCGTCAGGCGAACATTCGGCGGCTCGGACTGCCCCAGGAAATAAGGCTTGAACTGCACCATGCCGGCGGTCGTGAATAGCAGTGTTGGGTCATCATGCGGCACAAGCGACGACGACGGCATGCGGCTATGCCCTTTGGACTCAAAGAAGCTGAGGAATAGCTCTCGCAACTCCGGGCCCGTTCGATATTGCGGCATTTCAGACGTCATGACGTTAGCCAAAACTCCATAAGTGTGTGTACGCATCTCATTGTAGCCGAGTGAATCTGTCCGGCGGCGCGCCCTATACTCAATCCATGGACTATTCCCAAGCCGTTGCATGGCTGCTCGGCATGACCAACTTTGAACGCCCCGTCGCGCCTTCAGACCCGACGGACCGCGAAAGCTCCGACGTTCCGATCGCGACCCGCCGCTGGAATCTCGACCGCGTCCATGCACTCCTGCACCGACTGGACAATCCGCACGTCGGGCCCGTCACGCTGCACGTCGCAGGCACAAAGGGCAAGGGCAGCACGTGCGCCCTTCTTGCCGCCGCCCTCACCACCTCGGGCTACCGCACCGCACTGTTCACCTCTCCTCACCTCCACACCATCCGTGAGCGAATCGCTGTCAATGGCTATCCCTGTTCTGAACAGGATTTCGTCGACGCAGCAAGCATCGTCAGACCGGCAGTTGACGCCGTGAACGCGGACGGTTCATACGGCAGCATCACCACCTTTGAAGCCCTCACGGCGATGGCATTCGTTGCCTTTCGAGCACAGAACGTTGAAATGCAGGTCATCGAGGTGGGACTTGGGGGCCGCCTTGATTCCAGCAACGTCGTCGAGCCCGCCGTCACCGGCATCACGTCCATCAGCCTCGACCATGAGGCGTTTCTCGGCTCGACGATCCGCGAAATCGCAACCGAAAAGGCGGGCATCATCAAGTCCGGCGTACCGGTTGTCTCTGCCCCACAGGAATCCGACGCCGCAGAAGTCATCATCAACCGCAGCCATGAATTGGGAGCGCCGCTAACGTTGCTCCGCCGTGATGTCTTTTGGCGACCCGAAAAGGCCACGCTATCCGGTCAGGACTTCGCCATGTGGGGACAAATCGGTGATCGCCCAATTGAGCACCAACTCCGAACGAGCCTGCTCGGAGAGCATCAACTTGAAAACGCCTCGCTCGCAATGGCCATGCTGGAGCGCCTGCGTGATCTCCACTACCCCGTTCCCTACGACGACACCTACACCGGATTCAGCGGCGTCACGTGGCCCGGCCGCATGGAGATTCTTAGTGAATCCCCACTAATCGTGGCTGACGGCGCGCACAACTCCTACTCCGCAACGCGGCTGGCTGAGACAATACGTGAAACGTTTCCGGGGCGAGAGGTTCAGTTGGTGCTCGGCGCAGCATCGGACAAGGACGTGAGCGGCATTGCTCGAGAAATCGGCACCGTCGCCACCGGCGCGTTCGCGACTAGTTCCCGCAGCCCGCGCTCCATGTCCCCGGATGACATAGCAGATACACTATGGGAGGCGGGAGTCCCCGTGCGGCCGGAGAACACAGTCGCGGCGGCCATTGAACGGGCAGAACTGGAGGGTGGCCCCTCCGCGCTCATCCTCGTCACGGGCTCACTGTTCGTTGTGGCTGAGGCGCGGGAGCATGTGCTCGGCGTCAAGCCGGACGAATCCGCCTATTAGAGACGGCAACCCGACAAACGGGAGACGGAGGAAGGAGTAGCAGGAATGGCAGCGCAGGACCGAACCCCGGATCAGCGGGTCGTAGTCACCGGTATGGGTGCCCTGACCCCGCTCGGCAACACCATCGATGAGTACTGGAACGGACTTATCGAAGGCCGGAGCGGAATCGAATACATTGAGAGCTTTGACGCATCAGAGTTCCCCTGCGTTGTCGCGGGTGAAGTCCGCAATTTCGACGCCAGCGAGTACATGCCTGCCAAGCAGGTGCGACGGCTCGCCCGCTTCTCTCAACTCGCCGTAGCTGCATCGCGACAGGCCGTTGACGACGCCGGCATCGACCTCGAAACCGCAGACGTGGAGCGCATCGGCGTCCTCCTCGGCAACGGGATCGGCAGTTATCCGGACACGGAGGAGCAGAGCAAGATCTTCTACGAGCGTGGATGGAGCAAGGTCAGCCCCATCTATATGTCCAAGATGCTCCCCAACATGGCCGCCGCGAACGTCGCCATGGCGCTCGGACTCGTCGGCTACAACAACACCGTCATCACCGCATGCGCCGCGGGAACGCAGGCCATCGGTGATGCCGCTGATATGATCCGCGCCGGACGCGCAGACATCATCATCTCTGGCGGCTCAGAATCGTCCATCTGCGCGCAGGGCCTCGCCGCGTTCTGCGCCATGCGTGCCCTCTCCCAGCGTAAGGATGACCCGCACGGCGCGTCACGCCCATTCGACACGGACCGCGACGGATTCGTCCCGACGGAAGCTGCGGGAATCCTCGTGCTGGAGTCCCTGTCGCACGCACAGGAGCGCGGCGCGACCATCTACGCGGAGGTCGCAGGGTACGGAGCATCCAACGATGCCTTCGATTTTGTGCAGCCGCGCGATGACGGCGCAGGCGCTGCGCGCACCATGCGATGGGCGCTCGACAACGCCGGCATTGACCCCTCTGAGGTCAGCTACATCAACGCGCACGGAACGTCCACACCCCTGGGCGACGCCGCAGAAACAACTGCCATCAAGGCCGTTTTCGGCGACCGAGCCTACCAGATTCCGGTCAGTTCCACCAAGTCCATGATCGGCCACGCGCTTGGCGCGGCAGGAGGCGTCGAAGCTATCGCTGTCGTCAAATCCATTCAGGAAGGCGCGCTGCACCCCACCATCAACCTGGCCACGCCCGACCCGGCTTGCGATCTCGACTACGTCCCGAACGAAGGGCGGGACGCCGATGTTCGCGTCGCCCTCTCCAACAGCTTCGGCTTCGGCGGCCAAAACGCCTGCGTCGTCTTCACGAAGTTCGAATGAACATCTGTCGGCCACACCCGGTTCGCTAGAAAATGACGCGGGGTTAAGGCTATCCCTGAGCCCCGCGTTTCATCGGTTGGGAGTAAACGGTCCCCATGACAACGGTTGAAGAACGCCTGAGCCGGCTTGAAGGTTCCTACGAACAGATGACCCGGCGGCTAGATGACCTGGTTCTCGTCGTCCAGGGCATCGACCGAAAGGTTGACGACCTCCGTCCTGACATGGGCAACAAGATTGATCGTCTCGGTCATCGCGTTTACCTAATAGGTGCAGCTCTTTGGGCAACGCTTGCCGCTGGCCTGTTCGCCATCGCAGCTGGATTCATCAGCTAAACGCTGAGCTCAGTCAGACCCGCACCCCATCCGCTACTTCATTCTTCGCCTCGTTCAGCAGTTTCCGCAGAACGCTGTGCAGAATTCCACCGTTGCGGTAGTAATCCGCCTCGACTGGCGTATCGATCCGAACCGTTGCAGCGAACGTCGTCTCTGACCCGTCCTCGCGACGCACGGTAACCTCGATATCCTGTCCCGGCTCGATGCCGTCATCAAGACTGCCGATCGAGACCGTTTCACGACCCGTGATGCCATAGGTCGCCGCGTTCTCGCCCTCATGGAACTGCAGCGGCAACACACCCATGCCGACGAGGTTTGAGCGATGAATCCGCTCAAACGACTCTGCGATTGCCGCCCTAACACCCAGCAGATACGGTCCCTTGGCCGCCCAATCACGACTTGAGCCGGAGCCGTATTCCTTGCCGCCAAAGATGACCGTCGGCACACCCTCCTGCTGGTAGCGCATGGCCGCGTCATAGATGGGCATCTGCTCTTCCTCGGGCAGCTTCAAGGTGAACCCGCCCTCTACTCCGTCCAGCATCTGGTTCTTGATGCGGATGTTGGCAAACGTGCCGCGCATCAGGATTTCATGATTGCCGCGCCGCGAACCGTATGAGTTGAAGTCCGCCTGCAGCACGTCCCGCCCCTGCAGGAATTGTCCCGCCGGACTGCGCGCGGCGATGTTCCCCGCCGGCGAAATATGGTCCGTCGTCACGGAGTCCCCGAGCACCGCTAGCACGCGCGCATCCTTGATAACAGGCAGCGGTGGCGGATCGAGTGGGAAATCCTTGAAGAACGGAGGCTCTTGCAGGTACGTGGAATCCAGCTCCCATTCGTACAACTCGCCGCTCGGGGCTTCCAGCTCTCGCCACTGATCGTCCCCATCGAAAATCGCCCCGTACTGCTGCTCAAACATGTCCGGGCTGACGTTGTTGGAGATGGCCTGCTGGATATCGTGCTGCGACGGCCAGATGTCGCGCAGAAACACGTCGCGGCCATTCGGGTCTGTTCCCAGCGCCTCCGACGTGAAGTCGATGTCCATCCGCCCGGCCAGCGCATACGCGACAACCAACATCGGCGACGCAAGATAGTTCGCCTTGACGTGCGGATTCACCCTGCCCTCAAAGTTCCGATTGCCGGACAGGACGGCCGCGGCCACAAGGTCGCTGTCCTCAATCGCATTGGCAATGTCCTCCGGCAGCGGCCCCGAGTTGCCGATGCACGTCGTGCAGCCGAAACCCACCGTGTGGAATCGTTGCGCCTCCATGAATGGCACGAGGCCGGCGGCCTCGAGATAGTCCGTCACAACCTTTGAACCCGGCGCCATTGAGGTCTTAACCCATGGCTTCGTCGTGATTCCCGCCGTGACTGCGTTCTTAGCCAGCAATCCTGCTCCGATCATCACCGATGGGTTGGACGTATTCGTGCAGGACGTGATGGCCGCAATGACCACGGAGCCGTGCTGAAGTTGGAACGCCTCCACACCATGCCCCACAACTGCCGTCTTCTCGGCCTCCTCGCCGCTCAGCCCGAAACCGCGGTCAGCGGGAGACAGCGTCAGATGCTCCTGGAAACTCGACTTCACGCTGCCAAGTTCTACCCGATCCTGGGGGCGCTTCGGCCCTGCCAACGACGGCACGATAGTGCCCAGATCAAGCTCAAGCGTGTCCGAATACATCGGATCGGGCGTGTCATCCGTCCTGAACAGTCCCTGCGCCTTGGCGTATTTCTCCACGAGGTCAATCAACTCCGGGCTTCTGCCGGACAGCTTCAGATACGCCAGCGTCTCGTCGTCGATGGGGAAATAGCCCATCGTCGCGCCGTATTCCGGCGACATATTTGCGATTGTCGCGCGATCGGCAACCGGCAGCCCCGTCAGCCCTGAGCCATAGAACTCAACAAAGTCTCCAACAACACCGTGTGCCCGCAGCATCTCCGTCACGGTCAGCACAAGGTCGGTCGCCGTCGCGCCCTCCGGCAAACGCCCCGACAGCTTGAATCCCACCACGCGGGGCGCAAGCATGTAATACGGCTGGTCGAGCATCACGGCCTCGGCCTCGATGCCGCCGACGCCCCAGCCCAGCACCCCAAGCCCGTTGATCATCGTCGTGTGGGAATCCGTACCCACCAGCGAGTCCGGGAACGCGACGCGCTCCCCGTCCTCCTCCTTCGTCATCACCACGCTGCCCAGATACTCAAGGTTCACTTGGTGGACGATGCCCGCTCCCGGCGGCACAACGCGGAAATTATCGATGGAACCCTGCGCCCACTTGAGCAGCTTGTAACGCTCCCCGTTCCGCTCATACTCCTTCTCGACGTTCCCTGAAAGCGCGTATGCCGTGCCAAAGAAGTCCACCTGCACAGAATGATCGATAACAAGGTCAACGGGCACGACTGGATTGATGACGGACGGGTCAGCGCCAGCCCGATCCATTGCGCTCCGCAGCGCTGCAAGATCAACTACCGCCGGCACACCCGTGAAATCCTGCAGGATCACACGCGCCAGCTTGAGCGGCACCGTGATCTCCCCCGGCTCCGCCTGCCACCCGGCCAGCGCGCGAACGTCCTCCTCGAGAACGTCATACCCGTTCACGTTCCGTAGCAGGCTCTCCAGCATCACCTTGATGGAGAACGGCAGCCGTGACACCTGCCCGACGCCCTGCTCCTCCAGGGAATTGACGTCGAAATACGTCACCGGCCCTGACGCTGTCTCCAGTGTTCGCCGCGCCGAGAAAACATCCTGGTTAGTCATCGTTCATCCTGATTGGTCAGTGCTAATTTCATTGTTCTTTGAATTGTTCCTGCCGCTATCTGCTCAAACCTGTCTCACAAGCCGCGCCATAGTGTAGCAAATACGCCCCTCACTTCGTCCGTCATGCCCGCCACCTTGCTGTCATTCCCGCCCTTTCCATCATTCTCGTGCTTGACACGGGAATCCAGTGCGGCGCACCAGCGCCGCCTATCTGTTAATCCTTCGCCAACCCTTCAATAACCCCGCGCGTGGTCGTACACGTTCACAAGCGGCCTGCCGCCCACGTACTGCCTAAGGTTCTCCAAAAAGATCTCCACCACGCGCTCATCCCGGTCCGCCGACCCCGCCCCCGAATGCCCTGTGATCAGTACGTTCTCCATATCCCACAACGGACTATCATCCGGCAGAGGCTCCGTCGCGAAAACGTCCAGGTACGCCCCGCCAACTCGCCCCGACTCCAGCGCCGCAATCAACGCGCCCTCGTCAACAAGGTCGCCTCGTGCCACGTTGATGAATCGCGCCCCCTCCTTCATAGCTGTGAACTCTGTCGCGCTCATCATCCCCACGGTCTCAGGCGTTCGTGGCGCGCACAGCACCACGTAGTCAGCCATCGCCAGTGCCTCAGCTAAATCGGCCTGCCCAACTACCCGTTGAAAAGGCCCCACATCCGATCCCTCCACAGGACGCCCCCGCCGCACGCCGACAACTCGCATACCCATCGCCCGACAGCGTTCGGCTATGGCCGCGCCAATGTTACCCGCGCCGACGACACAGACGACCTTTCCCTCAATATCCCCGGGCGTATACCGCAGCCATTCATGCCTACCTTGCCGTCGCAAAGCCTGCGGAAACCCTTTTGCAAGCGCGATGATCGCTCCCATCACGGTTTCACTCAACGGCCTGGCGTGCACACCGGATGAACTCGTAATGACCACACTCGTGTCCAGCAGTCCCGGCGAGCGATCCACATAGTCGATCCCCGCCGCCTGCGAATGGATCCATTTCAAGTTGGGCGCCGACTCTGGCACCCCCGGCGGCAGTCGCAGCGTCAACAGCACCTCTGCCTCCGAGACCAGCGGCAGCAGAGGTTCGGGAAACGGCGGCCATAACTGCGTCGGGGCAGGAAGAGGCGGAATTTCCCGGTTTAGCAACTTAACCCGCGAATCCGCCGCCGCAATCCGCTCCAAAATCACTTCATCCATCGCCCACCCCACCAGGATGGGAACCTGTTCGCTCTGGCCCTCTCCACTCATACCCGCATCCTACAACCAAATCACTCTCTCCCTTCCTTCCCTCATTCCGGCGAAAGCCGGATTCCATCGGGGCCCCCTGTCCCGTGGGGAGAGGGTTGGGGTGAGGGAGCCCCCCCTCCTGCCATTCTGAGCGCAGTCGAGGAATCTAGAGCCTTAACAGGCCAACCCAGCCGAAACGCGGCAAGCAAACTCCTTTCATGAATCAATCTCAATCGCGAACCATGGCTGCAGGCAGCGCCTACCTCAACAAACCGCCCCAGCCGGAACGCGGCCAATAAACTCCATAGACCGTTCAATCCAGATCGCGAACCATGGCTGTAGGCACTGCCTACCTTTGAAACGCTTTCCCGTATGCGATATGCTTATGGACGCTATAAGCAAACCGAATAATCGGGCTGGAGAATCACTTCAACCATGCAGGACGCGAGCACCGACGGCGCAACGGCCGCCGCCCGTACGTTTGCCGCGGAATGGGACGCAGGCCACATGGGTTGCGGCGAAGTCCTCATCCAACTCAAACTCCGATTTCGACCCCTTCAGACCGGCGATCTCTTTCGTCTAATTTCCCATGACATCGCCGCTCCCCTTGAAATCCCCGCGTGGTGCCGTGTCACCAACCGTCAGCTCCGCCACGCCGAACACCCTGAGTACTGGATCGAACAGAAATAGCGAAGAGAAGAATCCTGGATTGCCATTCGCCCAGAGCTTGTCGAAGGGTGTACCGGAATAGCAGATAGAGATGGAGGTAGCTCAAGAGATGTCAGATAGGGTTTGTATCAGCCTCACGCACGCCGCCGATGATCCCGACCGCACAACGGTCGCGTTCGTCCTGGCCAACGCCGCGCTCGGCTCCGAAAAGGAGACGGTCGTCTTCCTCAGCACGGAGGGCGTCCGAGTCTCACAGGCAGGCTACGCGGATGACATCAACGAGGAGGGATTCGCCCCCCTCTCACATTTGATGGGCAATTTTGTAGAGGGCGGCGGACGCATCCTCGTCTGCGCCCCCTGCTTCAACAAGCGCGGCCTGGACCCCGCCAAGCTCATCGACGGCGCAGTTGTCGTCGGCGGCGCAACCCTCATCGAGTTCATCTCGGACGGCGTGCCGGTCATCTCCTACTAACTGAAACGCCTTCTCAGGACGTGCCGGTTAGGTAACGACCATGGACGCGACCTCGCAGCACACACATACGCCGGACACCACGCTCGATGGCGGCAGCCTCGACTGTGGCGGCGGCCTCCTGCTGCTCATCCGCCGCGCTATCGACCCGCTGCCTCCGGGCGGCTTGCTTGAAATCCTGTCCACCGAGCCAACCGTCGAATTTGAGCTCCCGGCATGGAGCCGCATGACCGGCAACGAGCTCGTTTCGTGGACCAAAGCGAGTGACCAATGGAGCTTCCTTGTCAGTAAGGGCCCACTCGCGGACCGAGCCAACGGCCACACCGAAACCGCGACTCAACAGACCACACTCCGCCCGCCCGTCGAAGTCTCAATCCCCACGTCCCTCCCCGACCCCTCACCTGCCCCCGCCATCGCCCCGCTCTCCGTCATGGGCATCGGCAGTTGGCCGCGCCCCGCATGGATGCTCCGCGCCATCCACGACCACCTTGAAGGCCGCATGACCGATGACGAATTCGCGGAAACTGCCAACGATGCCGTCCGCCTCAGCCTGCAGGCTCAGCACCGCGCGGGCATCGGCGTTCTCACGGACGGCGAGCAGCGCCGCGATAACTACGTCAGTTTCGTCGGTGGCCTCCTGGACAACTCCCAGCTCATCCCGCTCACGGATCTCGCCGCCATGGTCGACGACTCCGAGGAGTTCGAGCGAGAGTTGGCCGCCCTGGATGTCCCTGCCTCCAGCGTCCGCCATCCCGTCGTTTATGGACGCCTCGGTCGCAGCGCCGCGCTGGCAGTCCATGAGCTTGAGTTCGCCAAAGGCTTGGCGGATGACCTGCCGGTCAAGGTCGCTCTCCCCGGCCCCTATCTCCTCACACGCACCATGTGGCTGGACTGCCTCCGCGAGAGTCCCTACACCACCCGTGAAGAACTGGCAGAGGATGTCGTGCGAGTTCTCCGTGAGGAGGCGCATTACCTGCTCGCCGCCGGCGCGTCCATCGTCCAGTTCGATGAGCCCGTGCTGACGGAGGTTGTACACGGATCGTCGCGCGCCCGCCGCAGCTTCATGTGCGGCGCGCTCAGCGAGCGATATGACACCGCCACCGAGCTCGCTTTCGCCCAAGACCTGCTGCAGCAAGTCACTCGTGGATTGCCCCGCGAACGCCTCGCCATGCACGTTTGCCGCGGCAACTGGACGTCAGACGAGAGCGCAGCCCTCACCGGCGACTACGCCCCGCTCATCGACCTGCTTTCCGCCGTCGATGTCGGCACGCTGTTCCTTGAGCTAAGCACAGAACGCGCGGGCGAGATTGACGTTCTCGCCGGACTCCCCGATGACAAGCGCATCGGCGTCGGCGTCGTTAATCCCAAGTCGCCGCACGTTGAAGAAGCCGACCTGCTCGAGTCCCGCATCCGCCGCGCCATTGACGTCTTTGGCTCTCACCGCGTCCTTCTCACGCCGGACTGCGGCTTTGCCACCTTCGCGGACAACCCCGTTTCCTCCGCCGCCATCGCCGAGGCAAAACTCCGCGCCATCGTCGATGCTCGCAACCGTGTCGCCCCCGCTATCCACTCCTAGCCACCCGTCATTCCCGCGAACGCGGGAATCTGAATCACATTTGCCAACCCAACCCCGTAGCGCAGCTACCCGCTATACTGAACCCGCGTATGGAGCAGACGACCGTATGACCGCCCAACCCCAGACCCTCGCACTCCCCATCTACATCCACATCCCCTTCTGCCGCTTCAAGTGCTTCTACTGCGACTTCAATACTTACGCCGGCATCGAAAAACTCATCCCCGACTACGTCACCGCCCTGACCACGGAGATCCGTCGATGGGGCGAGGCGCTACGGCACAACAGTATCCGGGCCTCGGGCCAAACTGTCTTCTTTGGTGGCGGCACCCCGTCCCTGCTGACACCGGCGCAGGTCGAAGAGATACTCGCCGCCATTGGCGACTCTTTCCTCCGGTTCCGGGGCGCCGAAATCTCCATGGAGGTCAACCCGGAGAGTGTCACGCGCGACTTCGTCCGTGACGTCATGTCCTTCGGCGTCAACCGCTTCAGCATGGGCGCGCAGAGCTTCGACAACACGGAACTGCAGATGCTCGGACGCCTGCATGATTCAGGCGGAGTCGAACGCGCCATGAACGCCCTGCGCGGCGGCGGCGCGGACAATATCAACCTCGACCTCATGTACGGCCTGCCCCGTCAGACCCTCAGGACCTGGGAGTCGAGCCTAACCGGCGCGTTGAAGTTCACGCCCGAGCACCTGTCCCTCTATGCCCTCACCGTCGAAGAATCGACGCCGTTTCACGGATGGGTGGAGTCGGGACGACTGCCGATGCCCGATCCCGATCTCGCCGCCGATATGTATGAGATGGCCGAACTCCGCATGGCAGATGCCGGCCTGGAGCAGTATGAGATCTCCAACTGGGCGCGACCCGACCGCGAATGCCAACACAATCTCGCCTATTGGCATAACGTTCCGTTCCTCGGTTTCGGCCCCGGCGCGCATTCCCACTTCTTTGGCGCGCGATTCTCCGTCATGCGACAGCCCCGCGGCTACATCGAGCGCATGGCGCAGCTGGCAGAAACTCCGGTCGCGGAATCGATCGCGCTCCCGCCGATCGAAGGCCCTATGAGCAACGTCGATGAAATCAACCACATCGCGCCCATCGACTCCGTTGACCCCTACACGGAGTCCATGCGCCGCGCTGAAACACTCGTCCTCGGCCTCAGACTCAACCGCGGAGTTGCGGAAGAGGACTACCGCGAACGATTCGGCGTACTTCCCTCAGAAATCTTCCCCGACGCAATTAACGCCTCTATCGCAGACGGCCTCCTTGAACGCACAATCGACGCTTCGAACGCTTCTAGCGCCGACAGCTTGCCTGAGCGCAGCCGAGGTGTTGCCTCTCCCCTCATTCCGGCGAAAGCCGGAATCCATCGGGACTATAATTCTGAGCCCAGCGGCAGCATCCTCCGCCTAACCCCCCGAGGCCGCCTCCTCTCCAACGAAGTTTTCGTCCGCATCATGCAAAACGCCTAAGCAGCCAATCCCCTCCCCCTTGCGGGGGAGGGTTAGGGAGGGGGGCGATTCCAGTCAGGTTACTATCACTTATGGACAGGACTGAGCATAGCCGCCACCTTCGCAAGAATGCGACAGAGGCCGAGCGAAAGATGTGGTCTCTGTTGCGCAGACGTCAATTTGTCGGAAACAAGTTCCGCTTCCAGTCACCCATCGGACAGTACATAGTGGACTTTGTATGTCACTCCAAACGGCTCATTGTCGAGATTGACGGTGGGCAGCATCAGCAACGAGCGGAGGAAGACGCGGTGAGGACGTCGTGGCTGCAAGGCCGGGGTTATCGAGTACTGAGATTCTGGAACAATGAGGTACTTACCAATAGTGAAGGAGTTGCCGAGGTCATCCTTGAGGCGCTGAGCAGGGAATCGTAGTCACCCCCACCCTAGCCCTCCCCCGTCGAGGGGGAGGGGATTCATCGGAACACCCCACCTACATCATCAGACGCGACTCACCCCGCGGCCTGTGGCGGCGCGGGGAGACGAATTCGTCCGGGATGTGCTCCCGCATGATGGGGAGGTTTTCGCCGAAGTAGAGTTTGTCTTTCCAGTCAGTGGCGTTTGGGGCGGTCATGGGGTCAATTGTAGGGGATGGGGAAGGGGGTTGTGGCCCTGTGGGCTACGGGGTGTATTCCCGCCCCGCCAGAATGACGATGCCGGAGTCTGCTATCGTTATGATATCATTATGACATTACGCTTGGAAAAGAGGTTGATATGCCTGATCTGGCGCTGCGAGGCATTCCGGAAGACGTCCATAGAGAACTCCGGGAGGCTGCGAACCGCAACCATCGAAGCCTGAACGGAGAGATACTCTCAAGGCTGGCCGCGTCGGTCCACAGCGAGACGGTGGATATACAGGCGCTTCTGGAAAGAATACGCCTCAGGCGCGAGGACATTGGCCATATCGATCTGAGTGAGAACAACCTGCGCGAAATGAGGAACGCAGGCCGACCATGATTGTCGTCGACACCAACGTCATGACCAGCCTTGTGGTGGATGGACAGGATGCGGTCGATTCGGCGGCGTTACTGGTAAAGGATGCTGAGTGGGCGGCGCCCGGCATCCTGCTCAGTGAATTGCGCAACGTCCTGCTCGGCTTTGTGCGGAGGGGAGATTTGACTCCTGATCAGGCCAAGGCCATGTGCGATGATGCGTCGTTAGTGCTGGCAGGCCGCATCATCCGCGTCGGCGGCTCCCGCGTGATAGACACTGCACTGGAGTGCGGGTTAACTGCGTACGACGCAGAGTTTGTCGTACTCGCCAGGACGCTGGGTATCCCGCTGGCCACGTCGGACCGGGCGATCCTGGCCGGCGCCCCGGACATTGCAGCACACCCAACCTCATTGGCCCTGCCCTGAGCCCGCACCGACCTTGTCCTCCCTCCGTCATTCCCGTGAAAACGGGAATCCAGTACGGCGCGCCAGCGCCGCCCAACGTCCGTCATTCCCACTCCCCCCTCCGTCATTCCCTCGCGCCCCGTCTTTCTGGCCGCATGGCCAGAATCTGAATCGCATTTGCTATCCGAACCATGTCACGCCAATCCTCTCCGTCATTCCGGCGCAAGTATGCTCTGCTGCTACAAGGCCGGAATCCGTCGGGCATCCGTGCATCATGGTCAACCTGTGACCTGCCCGCCTATACTGCGGGCACACGCCCCAACGCAGCAGGAACGCACATGCACGTCATCGGCACGGCAGGACACGTCGACCACGGCAAATCCACCCTCATCCACGCGCTGACCAGCATCGATCCGGACCGCCTCCGAGAGGAAAAGGAGCGCGGCATGACCATCGATCTCGGCTTCGCGTGGCTCCGCCTGCCATCCGGCGAGGAGATCGGCATCGTCGATGTCCCCGGCCATGAGCGATTCATCAAGAACATGCTCGCAGGCGTCGGCGGCATCGATCTTGCCCTGCTCGTCATCGCCGCCGATGAGGGCGTCATGCCGCAGACACGCGAGCACCTGGATATCCTTGACCTCCTTCAAGTCGAGCGCGGCATCGCCGTCATCACAAAGTCGGATCTCGTCGAGCCGGACTTTCTCGAACTTGTCCGCGAAGAAGTCGCGGAGACTTTGGCGTCAACCACTCTCGCAGGCGCGCCCGTCGTTGCCGTCTCATCCCAGACCGGCGACGGCCTCCAGGATTTGATTGAACTGCTGGATGCTCAGTTGCAGGAAACCCCGCAGCGCCCCGACCGGGGACGGCCACGCCTGCCAATCGACCGCGCATTCGCCATCTCCGGTTTCGGAACGGTCGTCACGGGCACGCTGATCGACGGATCAATCTCCGTCGGCTCGGAGCTTGAGATCGTGCCTGGCCGCCGCAGCGTCCGCGTGCGCGGCCTGCAATCCCACAAGCAGGCTGAGACGAGCGCCGAGCGCGGCTCACGCACGGCGGTCAACCTCACTGGCGTTGATGTGGACGAGGTATCGCGCGGGCAGGTACTCACCAGCCGAGGATGGCTCAAGACGACCGGCGCGGCGGACGGGTATATTCGCATGGCCTCCAACGCCCCCGGCCCTCTCCGTCACAACATGCAGGTCACCGTTCACTGGCTCGCCGCCGAATCCCTGGCCCGTGTCCGGCTCCTTGATTCCGACCGCCTCCGCTCCGGCGACTCCGGGTGGGTCCAGATCGTATTGGAAACGCCCCTGCCACTGATCAAGGGCGACTCGTTCATCGTGCGCTCCAACGTTGGCACGCTGGGCGGCGGCGAAATCATTGAGATCGATGCCCGCCGGCACAAGCGCAACGATCCGAATCTTATCGCCCGCCTTGAGGCTCTCAGCGCGCCCGATCCCTCGGAGGTCATACTCCGAACCCTGGACTCCGGCGGCCCGCTGACCGTCACGGAGTTGGCGCGTCGCTCGGCCCTTTCGGACCAGGACGCCCGCGACCACGTCGCTCGGCTGCAAGACGAAAGCCGCATCGTCGCCATCGGCGAGGGCGCGAACCGCCTGCTCTACTCGCAGGGCGGATGGAGCAACCTCACGTCCGCCGCAATGGATCAACTGGCCGCGTACCATAAGTCGTTCCCCCTCCGCCGGGGTGCGTCCCGCGAGGATCTCCGCAGCCGCCTCCGCGCCCAGCCCGAGAGTTTTCAAGACATCCTCACGCGTATGCAGACCGAGAGTATCTTGATCGACGAGGGCGCAACCGTCCGCCTGCCGGATCACTCACCTGCCCTTAACGCGCCTCAACGCACTGCTGCGGACGCATTTGTTGCCCAACTTCGTGAGAAACAGAACAATCCACCAACAGGCTTGTCAATCGATCCTGAGCTATTGGGTTTCTTGACAGACTCAGGGGAGGTGGTCCCCATCGGAGAAGGAATCGTCTACGATGCTGACGCCTACCGGCGAATCACCGACCAGGTACTGACCCACATTCGCGATAACGGCCAAATAACCGTCGCAGAGACCCGCGACCTGCTTGGCAGTAGCCGCAAATACGTCCTTCCGCTGCTGCAAAGCATGGATGCCCGCCGTTTAACTCGCCGTATCGGCGACGACCGTGTCCTCGCCTGATTGGTGCCTTATGCCCATTGACCGATTCCAACTCTCACGGCAGGTCGGCGAACTTGCGGACTATCTTGACGCGCAAACCACCGAATTCGGCCGCCGCCTGGCCACCGCGCTACAAGCCGCCCACGCCAACTCCGAACCGGACGCCTTTGACCAACTGATAGACAAACTCGAATCCCAGCGCGGCGTGTATTCGTGGCTCGTTCCCGGCGTTTTCGAACCGCTGACGAACTCTCACCCGCCCTCCTCTCCACCTCGTGACTACATCGTGCTGGCCGTCGATGGCTCCCAGATTGAGATCGACCGTGACTCGCCGTTTGACGCCTATCTGATCAATGTTGGGCGCGTGTACATCCGCTATGGCTCGGCGTCCGAGGCCATCATCAACAGTGAGGCGCGGACGTACTACAAGCCGGACGACCTGGTACTTGGAGGACAACGACGACCGGGCCATGAGCGCATCATTGGCTCATCGGTCATCGCGGCCCGCCGCGACACTGCCGAAATCAGCGCCCTCGCGGACATGGCAGAAGGATTACCGGATGGTGTGCCCGCCATTGGTCTCCTCGACGGTTCGCTGACACAGTGGAGAATCGCCGAGGCAGACAACATCGCCGATCCGGACATTCGCAAGCAGTATCTTGACGCGCTGTCTCGCCTACGGAACGTGGCAGGACAACGCGATTTCGCCGTTGCTTCGTACATCTCACGCCCCCGCGCTCGTGAGGTCGTGAACGCCCTACGCATCGCAATCTGTCCGTTCGATACGCCGAATTGCGGCGCGTATTGCCGTAACAAGGCGGAGGGGGAGAGACCATGCGATGAAGTCGCGAGAGTGCGTGATCGGGACGTCTTTGACGAACTGCTCGATGACGACGGCGACCGGTCCGGTGTTTTTCGCAGTCAGTCTGATGAGGTCGGGGGCTATGGGGAACACTTGCCCCATTTCTTCTATATGGCTGCCGGCGCGGAGCTGGCCCGGATTGAGATGCCCGAATGGTCGTTAGACCGGATGGACCTGCTCCACACGCTCTTGTGGGATCAGATTCGGTTGGGCGACGGTTATCCGCTTGCCCTCGCCGAGGCGCACGAGGAGGCCGTCGTTCGAGCCGATGACCGTGCCCTGTTCCGGCAGCTGCTTGAGAACGAGGCCATGAATCGCTCCGCCCCCGACCGCACATCCGCAAAGTCGACAGCCAAACGCCAACGTTCGCTATGATTCCGTCATGACAGACGACATTACTGATCGAAACGTGGACGACACCGTGCAGCTTGGCCGCATCGGGGAGGTCATTGAGGCCAACACAGGCGGCTTCGTGGCGGAGGCCCAACTGCTCCACGCACCTCCTGCTCTCGGCTCGGTCGCCGTAATCCGCGATTCCGGCATTGATATCCTTGCCATCGTCTCGTCAGCGGAAACGACCCCCAGGGACGCGGGCCGCCGGCCAACGGCGCGCGGCGCGGATTATCAATCAGAGGACGAATTCTACGAGCGCCATCCTGAGATTTCGCGCCTTATTCGCACCACGTTCTCTACCGTTATCGTCGCGCATCGCGCCGAGGGACGACTGTACGCTTACCTGCCGCCCCGCCCTCCACGGCTGCACGCTTTCGTCTACCCGGGGAATGTGCAGGACATCACCGATCTTGCAAGCGATCCGCTGACGCTGCAGAACATTGCCGCGGCGCGGTTGGACGCGACAAACGAATTTCTACCCGCCGCCATCCGGACCCTGGCAAGCGTTCAGGGCTCCACACGCGCACAAGAGGATTACCTGCGCGAGACGGGGCGTCGCCTTGTTCATTTCATGAGGGATGACATGCACGCTCTCCAAACCGTCCTCGCCAAGATACGCCCCTCCCCCTCTGCACAGCTGACGGGCTCCTCTCCACCTGAGAGGGGTTAGGGAGGGCAGAATATGGACATCTCACACGTTCGGACCGTGCTGGAAATCATCAAATATGGCAGCTTTTCGGAAGCGGCCGCCGCTCTGAACATCAGTCAGCCTGCCGTCAGCCTTCACGTACAACGTCTCGAGCGCGAACTCGGCGCGCGGCTGCTGGATCGGGGGGGTACGCGCGTGCGTCTGACACCACACGGCGAGGCCTTTCTTCGTCACGCAGAGCACATTGCCGCTGCCGACACGGAGATGCGAGAGGACATCGCCCGCCTTGCCCATGACCTCACCGGCGCGCTGCGCCTCGCCGCGAGCACGATTCCCGGGGAATTCCTGCTCCCGGGTCTCCTGGCTGATTTCACTGCCCTGCATCCCAACGTCACCGCAACCCTTAACGTGAGCGACACCGAAGCGGTGATAGGTGAATTGGAGAGCGGCACATGTGACGTGGGATTTACCGGCGCCCCCTCTCGCCGATCCACACTGACTCAAGAGCCGATATACAAGGACACCCTGGTTCTTGTCGTGCCGGCAGGCCACCCGTTTACCAACAGAGCATCGGTTGGCATCGACGAACTGGCCGGTCAGCGGCTCATCGCCCGCGAGTCAGGCTCCGGCACGATGGCATCAATCCAGCGCATTCTCGCCGACTCCGGCATTGACGCCCACCAGTGGATGCCCGCCGTGGTTTTAGGGTCTACACAGGCCGTTATCAACGGCGTGGAGGCCGGGCTGGGCGTTTCGTTCGTCTCCGCCCTTGCTGTGCGGCACAGCGTCAAGGCGGGAACAATCGCAACCGTCACGCTGAATGGTGTGACCCTGGAGCGCGACCTGTTCATGGCGTACCAGGAAGATCACATCACCACTCGCCTGCTCGAAGAGTTCACTGACTATGCACGTGGATGGCTCGCCAACGCCGACGCGCATATCTCCGGCGGGATCCAAGCGACATGACTGCTAACGGACACATCAAAGGAAGTGGGGAGCGAGAGGTCGGTGTTGTCATCGGCGGCTCGCTCAGCCAGGGCGTGCAAGTCAGGCTGTCACGCTCGCGCTCGGTCGAGGACATCGCCGTTGGCGCGTATGTCTCCATTGAGGGTCAGATCAACCGCTCGTTTGGCATGATTACGGACATCAGGCTGGAATCTATTGACAGGTCTGTTGAGACGATCGTCCCCGACTTGGACGACCCATTTGTTTCGGATGTGCTGGAGGGTACTGCCTATTACGGGATCGTGGACATACTCCCTACCCTCATCATCGACCCCTCAACCGGTGAATCGCGGCCCGTGCGAACAGTTCCTCGTCATTTCTCTCGCGTTGTCGACGCAAACATGGAGGACATCCGAAACGTTTTCGGCGAGGAGGACGAGACCCATCTCGGCATAGGACAGCCGCTTGCCATGGAAAATGTCGACATTGTTCTCGACCTCAAGAAGGTCGCAGAGCGTTCCGTCGGCGTCTTCGGCAAGTCCGGCACGGGCAAGACATTCCTCGTGAGACAGCTGCTTGCGGGGCTTGTGAAGTCCAGAGAGGCCGGAGTTCTCGTCTTTGATATGCACAACGAATACGGCTGGGCGGGCACGGACCGCGAGCGGGCACGGCAGGTCAAGGGACTCAAGCAGCTCTTCGGCAGCCGGATTGTCGTCCTTACGCTGGATAAGGCGGCGTCTGATCGCCGCGGCGTTCCCACGGACGGTGAGATCCGGATAGGCCATAGCGAAATCGAGCCTGAGGACATTGAGGCGCTCTCCGAGGCGCTGGGTTTGACGGACGCGGGGCGGCAGCTGCCCTACCGCCTCCACCGCAAGTACGGCAACAAATGGTTTACCGAGTTCCTTGCGCTGGATGGCGACGGCATGGCCGAGCTCCGCAATGAAATTGGCGAGCACGAGGGCACGATGCAGGCCCTTCAACGCCGCCTCCGCGCATTCGAACGGTTCGGCTTCATCACCGAAGATTCCGGCAGCGGCTCAGTGCGGAGTATCGTCGATTACCTGCAGAAAGGGATGTCTGTCGTGCTGGAGTTTGGACAGTATGGCCGCCATGAACTCGCCTATATGCTTGCCGCCAATCTCCTGACACGCCGAATCCATGATCAGTACGTCAGCCGCTCCGAACGGGCTATGGGCGAAGCGGGCGAAGAGCCGGCGCCTCTCGTCATCGCCATTGAGGAGTCCCACAAGTTCTTGAGCCGCAGCGTGGCGAGCCAGGCAATTTTCGGAACGATAGCACGAGAAGACCGCAAGCACGGCGTCACGCTCCTCGTGGTGGATCAGCGGCCCAGCAGCATCCATGACGAGGTTCTCTCACAGATCGGCACAAAGCTCGTCTGCCTTTTGGACAGTGAGCGCGACATCGAGGCGATCCTGGCGGGCATGTCTGAACGTTCCAAACTGCGCAACGTCCTTGCCCGGTTAGAGAGTCGGCAGCAGGCACTACTGATGGGCGATGCGTTGCCGATGCCAGTTGTCGTCCAAACACGAGAGTACGGTTCAGCGGAGTCTTATGCCGCGTTCTCCGTCACGGATGGCATCGAATCATCCGCCACCTTTGCTCAGGAACGCGACGAGCTATTCAATTAGCATGAAGCAAGAGGAATTGGAATCGGGAGTTGGGAAATGATTGAAGCAGGCAGCCTGAGCATTGACTTTGGAGCTATCAATTGGCTGGCGGTCGTGGCCGCGACCATCTTTGCGATGGCTTTCGGGATGTTGTATTACATGCCGTTCGCCGTCGGAAACGCATGGATGGACGCGCTAGGAAAAACCGTGGAAGACTTTACGTCCCGCGGCAATCACATGTTGCCATTCGCGGTCGCCATAATCGGCGCGCTTCTCAGCGTCACCACTATCGCCATACTCGTTCAACTAACCGGTGCGGATACCTTCATAGGCGGACTGGTGATCGGAGCGCTTGCTGCGGTCGGCCTGGTTCTTGCACCCATGGCCACCGGCTATATCTTTGAGGGGCGGCCGCTCAAGCTCTACATTATCAACGCCGCTGAGAATTCCATCTCACTTATTGTCATTGCGCTTATTCTTACCCTCTGGCAATAGGCAATCGGCGAATCGCGGCGCGTGAAGGCCATAATGGTTTCATGCGCCGCGTTGAATTTGACATCACCCCACTGCCCCCCTACCGCCTCGACTTGACTGCATGGGCGCTCAAGCGTCGTGAGGACAACACGTGGGATCGATGGGATTCAGACACAGGAACGTACAGCCGCCTGATGGTTCACGAAGGCCAACCGATTGATGTTTCCGTGTCGCAAACTGGTCCCATCAACGCTCCCTTGCTGCATGTCACCGCCACGTTGGATGCCGATTGTGTCGATCTCACAGATGACACCATTCGAGACGCAGTTGAGCCGGTTCCCCGAGGTCTCCTTGGAACGGACGTTGATCTTTCGGAATTCCATCGCCTGTCATCAGACGACTGCAATCTTTCTCCCTTGGCAACCAAGCTGAGGGGCTTGAAGCCACCACGCTATCTAACGTTGTTCGAAGCGCTAACCAATGCCATCACTTGCCAGCAGATCACGCTAACGGCAGGACTCAGAATCCTTGGGAGGCTTGCACATGCGTGCGGCGCGCGTATGGAAGATGCCGTGTCATTTCCTCTGCCGGAGAATGTGGCGCAGTTGTCCGCGCAGGATCTCATCGGCCTCGGTTACAGTCGCCAGAAGGCCCGCGCTATGGTTGAACTCTCAGCACTGGCGGTTCAGGGCGAGCTCGAAAGGTCGTCCATCAGCGGTCTGAAGAACGACGAAGCCATTACAAGGCTGCGTCTGTTGTACGGCGTGGGACGATGGTCTGCTGAATACGCTTTGCTTCGAGGAGACAGCCGCCTCGGCATTTTCCCCGGCGACGATGTGGGTGTGCGCAAGCATTTGGAGCAATGGCTGAAACTCGATCATCGTCTCAATTACGACGGTGTAAGGCATATTCTAGAGACGTGGCAGCCATTTGGTGGCATGATTTATCTACACCTCCTTACTGCATCCTTGGTGGATTCGGGTCGTGTTAAGGGAAACGAGGCAATAGAGGCCGATTGATGCCCTTTACTGTGCGTACTCTGGTGCTTCGGGAATCGACGGAGATCACCGCTCCGCCGAAGGCCGTTCGCGCAGCCTTTGACAACCTGGAATCGTGGCCTGAGTGGAATAGCGTTTGTCTGGATGCAGCTTGGATAAATGGCGAGCCGTGGGCAATCGGCTCCAGATTTCACATGACGCTCCGCATGGCGCGCCGCCCCGTCGAGTTCAGCGTCTTCGTCACAGAATCTGGCCAGGACGCCGTGACGTGGGAATCAACGGTGTGGTCCGTCACCGGAACGCGGCGATTTACATTTGAACAACACGCCGGTGGTTCCACAACGTACGTTACGGATCAAAAGACTTTCAACAGCCCTTACCTGCCCGTCCGCCTTTTCTATCCCCGGCCTATTATTCAAGCCATGTCCCGGGGCTGGCTGGCGTCTCTCAAACAACAGGCTGAACTAGTACATGTGGAGCGTGGCTGATGGCAATAGAGGTCAAGCATTTCAATCGAATCGCAGCCCCACCGGAGAAGGTGTGGGAACAGTTTGCCGATGTCGTGGGGTGGCCAAGCTGGATCCCCACGTTTCGCGGCGCCAGTTGGGTGGAAGGCGAAGCCTGGACGGACGGAGCACGATTACGTATGACGATGGGCATGGGCCCTGCAACCCTGGGCGTGGATGTCACGATCGTCAACGTTGACCTGCCCTACAGCATCGCGTGGACGGGACGTCGATTCGGTGTCACCAGCATCCACACGTGGACGTTCACGCCAGATCGAGACGGCACGATTATGACATCTGAGGAAGTCTTTGACGGACCCGCCCCTCAGTTGCTTGGCGTTACCGGACTGCGGCCGATGATCAGCCGGATCACGGAATCGTGGATGGACAGCCTCCAGAAGAAAGTGGAAGGGACACCGGACGCCACGGACTCCTGACCTCTCCTTTTCCGCCGTATGGACGCGGCGCGGCGCATTCACTACGATTAATTTGGCCGTGTGACTAGCATGGCAGTAGAGCAACATCAAGCATTGGGGGGGGGACAGACGAAATGGCACGAACAGACACGCAGGCCCTGATCGAGCGACTGGCTTCCAGTCAAGCCGCACTGGCAGAATCCGCAGCGAATCTAAGCAACGAGGACCTCGACAAGGAGATCCCGGGGTATGGCGGCCGACCCACGCCCATTCGCAATCTGTTGTACGGGGCAGCGAACCACATGCGTGAACACGTCAATCACGTCAACAAGATCCTTGATGTCACCGGACATGCTGCCCAGAGCGAGGCGTGTGCCATCCTGGATCAGGGTGAGAAGGCATTCGGAGCGCTAAACGGCGCGCTGCTCCGCGTGAACGATGAAGACCTCGCACGCTCCCATGAGGATCAGTCCATCAAAGACGTGCTGGAGCATATCGCCAGCGCCCAGGAGAATTTCGTCAAGTTCGTCAGTGAGGGCGCAAAGGCATAGATGACAATACGTTTCCGTTATGACCCATTGGTGATTCGCACCTGAAAGGGCTGGCGACAATGAGCGATTACGTCAGCTACATGGAGGAGCATGGCCACGAGCAGTTGATGGTGTTCGGGGATGCCTCCACCGGCCTCCGTGGCGCAATCGCCATACATGACACCACGCTCGGTCCCGCGCTGGGCGGCCTCCGCATTTGGCCGCACGCCACAGAGCGGGATGCCATTATGGACGTATTGCGGCTGTCGGAGGCCATGACGCTGAAATCCGCAGCGGCTGGGCTCGATCTCGGTGGCGGCAAGGCGATCATCATGCGCAATGCCGCCCGAGACAAGACCGAGGCCCTCCTCCGATCTTTCGGCACCAAGGTGGATTCTCTGAATGGGAAATACATCACCACCGAGGATGTCGGTACAACGACGGCGGATATGCAGTGGGTCGCTCGGGAAACTGACTACGTCACAGGGCTGCCTTCGGAATCCGGGGGCAGCGGCGACCCGTCTCCCATGACCTCGTACGGCCTCTATCAGGGTCTGCTTGCGACAGCGCAATACCTCTGGGGCTCGGATGACCTCAGCGGAATGCGCGTTGTGCTCATGGGCCTGGGAAAGGTCGGGAACTATCTCCTGCCTTATCTCAAAGGAGAAGGAGCTGTCATCTACGGAACAGACATTGACCAGGATCGAGTGGAGCGGGCGCAGAACCAATTTGGCCTCGTTCCCATCAGCCCGGATGAGGTATTCAACTACGAGTGCGACATCTTTATTCCGTGTGCGCTTGGCGGAATACTGAATGATGATACGGTTCCACAGCTGCAGTGCAAGGCCGTTTGCGGCGGCGCGAACAACCAGCTCCTTGAGCCACGCCACGCGGATGATCTTGCTGCGCGGGACATCCTCTATGCCCCTGACTACATCGTCAATGCCGGCGGCGTTATCAACGTGTTCCATGAGATTGGGCGCAACTACAGCGCGGAGGAGGCGCGCCGCAAGACAGGGCAGATCTACAACACGCTGACAACGGTCTATGAGAACGCCAAGACGGAGAGCATCTCCACGGATGAGGCGGCGCGGCGCATTGCCCTGAATCGCATTGATTCCGTGCGGAAGATACGCCGGGCTCGCTGACCTACACGATTCGCTCCGCTCTCTCTGTTACGATGAGAGTGACACCTGAACCGGAGGCCGCACCTCATGGAAATCCTGTCGCGTCCCGGCAGGCCCACTCTTGTTCTTGCCATCACGCTTACCCTTGCGGCTGGCGCATACATCGGGTGGAAAGTTAGCGAGTCTCCTGATCAGGCCCTGCAATTCACGATAAATGGCCTGAATGTGGGCGCAGTTTATGCTCTTCTCGCACTCGGATTCACGCTTGTTTACAGCACGGTCTGGTTCTTTGACCTCTACTATGGCGCGGCGGCGGCAATCGGCGCGTATGCCGTCTTCTATCTCAGGGCCGGACAGGCAACCGACACTGCCTACGACCCCGCAAATATCGGCCTGAACATCGCTTTGGGCCTGGTGGTTGCCGGAGTCGTCGCGTGGGCGCTGCACACCGCATTCTTTGAACGCCTGCGGGATCGTTACCCTGCCCTGTTTGTCCGAGCAACGTATCTCCTGGTTGCGGTCGTCGCGGGCGGCTACACCACGATCCTCCTGCAGTATCCGGACAATCTCCATCAAACCGCCGCCCCACTGATAGCCCTCATCACTGTTGCAGTGATTGGGACGTCTCTCTATTGGGCGCTGAGTCGATTCGCTCCCAGTTCAACGACCCCCGGCCAATGGGTCGCCATTCTCAGCGCCGCAGCTGGTCTTGTTGTCGGGGCAGTTGCGGCTATCGCGCTCGCTCAGACTCCGGAGTGGCGTCTCTACATCAGTTGGCTGGTGTCCTGCCTCCTGGCGGGAGCAGTAAGCCTTGCCCTCTACCGTGGGCTGTACGCTTTCATTCTCATTCGAGCCCGCTCAACTCTGATCATGCTTGTCGCAACTCTTGGCGTGTTGCTGACTATCACGGCAATTCTCGTCATGGTTTTTTCCAACACCACGCATCCGCTGCCTGTTTCGTTTGGCAACAATCTGATAACGCTGGGCGGAGCGACGTTTAAGGCATTTACACTGTTCGCCATTGGCTGCGCTTTCCTCGGGTTTGTCTTGCTATGGCTCCTCATCCGCAAATCGCCCCTCGGCAAGGTTATTCGCGCCATCGGTGACGACGAACAGGTCGCACGCGTTGTCGGCATCAACACGACGGCGATTATCGCAATCGTCTTTTTCATCGGGGCGATGTACGCCGCGTTCGCCGGAATCCTGACAGGCCAGGACATCGCGATCCAGCCCCGCATGGGCCTGGAGTTGCTGCTGAAGGGCTGGATCGCATCGGTGGTTGGCGGGATTGGCAATCTCTACGGTGCGATTCTCGGCGGGTTCCTGCTAGGCGTGGTAGAACAGTTCGGCATCTGGGACATCGCTGGAGAATGGCAGGATGGCGTCGCTCTCGTCCTCCTAATTCTGTTCCTTTCCTTCTGGCCGGGGGGGATCATTCCGAGGCGCTAGGAACAGACAATGCAGATACGTCAACAGGAAATCTCGCAGAGCCTCTCGCGGCTGCCCCAGACACTCTTGTTCTCGTCGCGCAGCCACCTTGAAATCTGGGCGACGGTCATTGTGGTATTGGCGGCGGCGTCCTTCATGCTGACGCGCGGCACGGGATTCTCCATCACCCTGATGACGGTATTCGCCATCTGGGCAATGCTGGCCGTCAGCCTGAACCTCGTTCTTGGCTATACCGGCCTGCTGTCCGTCGGCCATGTGGGGTTTTACGGCATTGGCGCATACACGGTGGCCGTGTTGACGGCCAACCCGCGACAAGAACTGTTGGAGGGAGAAATCATTCAGATCTTCGCGTGGCCGTTCTTTGCGGCGCTGCCCGTCGCTGTCGTGCTGTGCGGGGTGGTCGCTTTGGTCGTTGGCGTGGCGTTCAGTCGATTCAGGGACGATGTCTATGTGCTCGTGTCATTCGGTTTCGCTATCATCGCCTATAACGTTTTTGTTAACTGGCAATGGGTGACGCGCGGGCCCTTCGGCATTCACCAGATTCCGAAACCCGTTATCTTCGGGTACACCGTCAACGGCGACCTGGAATTCCTATTGCTCACACTGGTATTCCTCGCCATTATCGTCGGCATATCGTGGTTCATCGTCACGTCCTCATTCGGTCGGGTGCTCAAGGCTGTGCGCGAGGATGAGGACGCGATCGAAGTATTCGGCTATCGTTCATCCCGCTACAAGCTGGCCATCTGGGTGATTTCCGCGATGATGGCGGGGTTGGCGGGAGCGATGCTTGCCACGTATACCTCTTTTGTGGATCCCAACTCTTTCATCCTCCTTGAATCGATTCTTCTTGTCGCCATCGTGATCCTCGGCGGGCTGGCCAGTATTTGGGGTTCGCTGCTCGGGGCACTGGCGTTCGTGCTGCTGGAAGAGGGAGTCCGATTTGTGCCATTTCTGCCACCGGAGCACGTGGGCCAAGTGCGGCAGATCATATTGGGAACACTGCTCGTGCTGCTGATGTTGTTCAGGCCGCAGGGAGTCGCAGGACGGTTCAAGCTATGACAACAAGTGAACGACACTCAATCGAAAGCTCTTTCGTCCTTCAGACGCTCGACATTGAAAAGCACTTTGGCGGCGTCTATGCAGTCGACCGGCTATCCATAAGCATTCCACGCGACCTCATTACGGCCATCATCGGCCCCAACGGCTCCGGCAAATCCACCCTGATCAACCTTCTCAGCGGAACCTTGCCTCTCGACGGTGGAATGGTCGTTGTCGGACCAAGACGCCTTCGCATGATCAGGCCGTACGACTCACCAGGTATTGGACTGACCCGAACATTCCAGGACGTGCGACTCTTCGAGCAGATCAGTGTGTTGGACAATTTGTACGTGGTGATGACGGAGAGGTCATCTCTCCTCTCGCTCTTCCAACGCGCTCGTAAGGAACACAGGGAGCGTGCGGAGAGAATCCTGCACGTCGTGGGCCTCTGGGAAAAGCGCAACGACCTGGCTGAGGAATTGTCATACGGTCAGCGAAAACTCCTGGAGGTTGGCCGCCTCATGGCGATGAACACACAGATCTATCTCTTTGACGAGCCTTTTGCTGGGCTTGCCTTCCACATGATCGAGGTCGTCAAGGGCATCATGCGGGAACTGCAGGAAAATGGTAGGACAATTATCTTTGTGTCCCACAACATGGGCATTGTGCGCGAGCTCTCCGATTACCTCATTGTCATGGACAGTGGGCGGCTCCTGGCGCGTGGCCGACCCGACCAAGTGCTGAACGATCCGGCGGTCATCGAAGCTTATCTGGGCAACTAAGGGCGACGAGGCGGACATGACGGCACATGGTCAGCCCGAGAGAGCGCAGGAGCACGCAGATGCTGCGCCGTTGCTCGAATTGAGTGATGTGTCTGTACACTACGGCGCCGTTGT
Source organism: Dehalococcoidia bacterium (assembly GCA_965207895.1). Taxonomy (GTDB): domain Bacteria; phylum Chloroflexota; class Dehalococcoidia; order UBA6926; family UBA6926; genus VXMO01. Next base: position 1,092,960 of record CBDBNN010000003.1, on the reverse strand, counting down.
CGCCCTCGACCACGTTTCCGTGCGGATCTATCCCGGTGAAGTTGTGGCGCTCATGGGGCCAAACGGGGCGGGAAAGTCCACCATTCTCAAGGCCGTCATGGGAATGGCGCCCGTCTCAACGGGCTTGATTCGATGGCGCGACGACATCCTTGATTCACCGACGCATGAGATCGTCAAGCGCGGCATTTCCCTGGTGCCTCAGGGCCGACGTGTCTTCACTCATCTGAACGTTGAAGAAAACCTTGAGCTTGGCGGAATGCACGTCCGTGATGCTGTTGAGCGGATCAGACGCCTAGACGCGGTCATGGATTTCTTTCCCATCCTGCGCGAAAAGCGGCGTGATCCGGCAAGCGCAATGTCCGGCGGGCAGCAACAGATGCTCGCGCTCGGACGCGGCCTGATGTCATCGCCGGAGATTCTATTACTGGATGAGCCGACGCTCGGCCTCGCTCCCATCATCGTCTCTGAGGTATTTCAGAGAGTCACGGAGATAAGCAAGACGTTCGGCACAACAATCGTGCTCGTTGAGCACAACATCAAGGGCGCGCTTAATATCGTTGACCGCGGCTACATTTTGGACAAAGCGCGCGTGGCCTTTGAGGGCACCCCTAAGGAAATTGAAGACTCGGACATCCTTACACAGGTCTTCCTGGGGCGAGAGGACGACGAGGACGATCAGGAATAAACCTGCTGGTACGGGCCCTCCGGCGACCTGGGTCTAGCGCCGCCGTTCCCATCGGAAAAACCGCACGGCCAACACAACACTCGCCAGCAACCATAGCCCCATGACCCCAAGGCTGATTGGTTCAAAGCCGGAGCCGGTGGCAAACGGGTGGAATGATTCATGCATGGCCGTCGCGAAGTGGCGTACCGGAAAGACGTCCGCGAACGTGGTCAGCCATACCGGTGCATCCTCCATTGGAATAAAGACATCGGAGATGAACAACAGTGGCAGAATGCTCGCATTGACAATGGCGGGCGCGGCATCTGCGTTCGGAATAAAATTCGCCACAGCCACACCCAGGGCGCAGAACGTCGCCGCGCCAACAATGCACGTCACGATGAACGCGGCCATGCGAGTGGTTGGTAGATCCACGTCATAAACCAGAAGCCCGGCCGCAAGCACGATGAAGACAAGCAGTATCGCCAACGCCACAGAATGGATAACGTATCCGGTGATCAGGGCTCCCGGTGGCAATGGTGTGCCGCGAATCCGCTTTAACAGGCCGTTGTCACGGCTGAAGGCAAGAGTCATGGCGATGTTGTTGTAGCAGGCGCCCACGAGCGCGAAGACCACGATGCCCGGAACATAGAACGTCGATAAACTTGCCGTGCCGCCATCGAACTGGACTTCGTTGCTGCCGAAAAGCAGATTGAAAATAACCAGGAACATGAGCGGGAACACAATGGTGAAAAAGGCCGCGGCGGGGTTTCTCCAGAAGGCCGTGTTTTGGTAGCGTGCCTGCCTCAGGGCGAGGGCGATGGTTCTCATTTCCCATTCCCTCCGTCGTCCGCGTGTCCTCGCGTCACATCGAGGAATGTATCCTCCAACGACGGTCTGGAAACAGTCAGCTCCTCTAGCTCGATGCCCTGCTCGGTCGCCCACGAAGTCAGTTGATGCAGGCTAGTCGTTGGCGTTGCCGTGCGGATTTCATAGACTCCTACCCCGTTGGCCGCCTGAGCGCCAAGATCATCTGGTAGAGCTGAGACATTTTCGGTCAGCCGAAATCGAATCAGGGTGGAACTGTTCGCTCCTGCAATTTCTTGCGGCGAGCCTTCTACAACGACGCGACCTTCAACCATGATCCCTACCCGGTCCGCCAAGTATTCAGCTTCCTCCATGTAGTGCGTCGTCAGCAGGATTGTCTTGCCGAGTTCCTGAAGGTTCTTCACCATGTCCCACGCGCCACGGCGAGCCGACGGATCGAAGCCGGTCGTCGGCTCATCGAGAAAGAGCAACTCAGGGTTTCCGGCCAGCCCGACGGCAACGTCAAGCCGTCTCTGTTGACCACCAGAGAGCTTTCCCACGCGAACTCGGGCCTGTTCCGTCAGGCCGGTCGCTTCAAGGACGACGTCAAGTGGCAGTGGATCGGGGTAGTAACCGCGAAAGAGATTTACCGTTTCGCCGACGGACAGGTATTGATCAACGCTTGTCGTCTGCAGGACGATGCCGACGCGTTCCCGGAATTCTCTTTCTGCACGTGCAGGATCATGCCCCAGAACAGAAACTGTCCCCGCGCTTCGATCCCTGTGTCCTTCGAGAATCTCGACCGTCGTCGTCTTTCCCGCCCCGTTTGGACCGAGCAGCGCATAGACTTCCCCGGTTTCGACATGCAGGTCTACACCCTTGACGGCCTCAAAACTACCGTACGATTTTCGTAGGCCTACAACCTCAATGGCGGGATGGGAGGAACTTCGTCCAGTCAATCAGCACCTCCGCGGTCGTCTATTGCCGCTGGAAAGTAATGCGTTGAAGAAAGATGCCGGCGGAAAGCGCAACCGTCACGTCCAATAGTAGCGCAATCAGTAGACGTGCCATGCGCCATACCTGAGGTTCTGCAGAAACGATTGGCGTCGGTTGTGATTGAGGATGAACAGCGACGGATTCGTAAACAAACGATGCTGTGCGCTCCTGGGTGTTATTCGTGACCGTGTTCTGTGCCTGCCGGGCAACCGCGGTCTTCACAAAATCCATGGGTGCTGCGCTGGCAGGGGCCTCTCTTTCACTTCCGGATTCAGTCACCAGCGCCATGTACTGCCCTGGCGATCTCACCCGTGTCATCAGGACTGCCGAGCCGTCTGCCGGTTCTCTCAAGCTTGCGTGCATATATCCCCACTTCTGCTCATCATCTTGCCTCATCCTCATTTCAACAGAGTCCTGGCCGATTTCGAAACGCTGATCTCCACTTTCAGAGTTCCCAGTCTCGTCCTGCGTTCTCAGGACAATCTCGAGCAACGCCGGGCGATTGAGGAATCCATCTGCCAAGGGTTCGCCTACCACATCAAAGAACTCCACAGAAACACAGACACATTTCAGAGATGCGGCAGTCTGAGTCAGACTGCCGCACGCAGCGTCATCCTGCGTCAGTCGAACCTGGTATGGGACTGCGAGCGCGCCAGGAAGGGCAGTCAGCCGGGCACGGCCACTCTGGTCCTGCGCTTCTGAACTGCCAAAGAGCGGTATCTGTACTGCGTGTTGCACATGAACAAATGTGGGCTCAATTAGTTTGAGATTCACGGGTGGCCGGTTAAGAGTGTTAGGCGTGGGGGCAGAGTGTGCGGCATTCTCGCCACGGGCTGATGAAACGCCCGAAATCTCATCGCTTTGCACGGGTGTTGGCGCCTCAGCATCGTCAGCAGATTCCTGGTTGGGTGTAGACGAATCCTCTACATCAGGTTCAGGCGCAGGTTTTGGCGCTTTCAGTACGGCGATACGGACTTCAATGAGGGACTCCAACTCACCATCCATTGCGGCGACACGGAGTGTATAGACACGCCGGGCGTCTCTTGGCGAGAAACCGGGCGCAACCATAATCTGCCCAGTCTTTGAATCGACGATGAAGGCCCCCTGATCCGATTGGCTGACAATCCTGAAATGGACAGGATCCCCCTCGGGGTCTTTCACTGAGAGTGCCGCTCCCACGCGACTTCCACCGCGAGCGCCGGACGTTACCACCCTCCGTAGCTGGTCAGGCTCATGTCCCACTGAGGTGCCGCAAGCGTCCAGAATGAGTTGGGTTTCAGTAAAGACCGGTGGCTCATCGACATCACTGATTACCACCGTGAGATCGAGGTAATCGTCCGCACTGAATTCGCTCTCAGCATTCCCGAAATCGTCACGTCCATCTGAAACGGACACACGCAGCAGGAATGGTTCTTGCGAGGTCTCGAAATCCAGAAGTGCGCCAGGGCCGAGCGTTACATAGCCGGTGGGCGGATGAATCACGAAGTGCCGTGCATCTGACCCGGACAGCGCATAGGTGAGGGGGTCGCCATCCTCGTCCGCTGCAATGTCCAGATCACCTCGAATACCACGGTCTACGATGTCAGTGCCCGGGCATGAATTCTCCGGAATCTCTGCAACGATGCCGGCAGTCGGGAAGCGTGGCGCGTCATTGGCATCCGCGACCTCGACGACCATATCCAGACTGCTTTCGTTGCCGCTGTCATTCACGACAATCTGAAGCAAATACGTGTTGTCAGCATCCGCATCGAGAGGATTTTCAAAGTTGGGGGGGCTTACAAAGGCCAGCCTGCCTTGACTGTCAATTGCGAAATGGGCCGCATCACTGCCCGCAACATCCCATATGATGGCCTCTCCATCCGGGTCCGTCGCCGTGTACGTTGCCACAGACGCCACGCCGTTCTCCGCATAAGTGACAGTGGCGGGACCAGTGATGATGGCGGCCTCATTAACGTTCGTAACGATAACTTCAATATCCAGTTCGGTGGCGAGGGTCCCGTCCGACGCTGCGATCGTTACCTCATAGACGTTGTCTTTGTTGGCATCGTTCGGATTCTCGTAGTCCGGCGTGGAATTGAATGACAACTCGCCCGTCTCGCTGACCTCAAACCGTGCCACATCCGCACCTGCCACGCCCCACATGATTCCGTCGCCATCCGGGTCCGTAGCGGAATACACGGCTACAGCCGTGGCGTTGTTCTCTGCATACGTGACGGACGCGGAGCCGGTGATAGTCACAGGCTCGTTGGCGTTCGCGACAGTAACTTCAATGTCCAGCGTAGACTCAAGGTTGCCGTCCGTCGCTGTTACCGTCACTTCGTACACGTTGTCCTTGTTGGCATCTCGCGGTTTCTCATAGTCCGGTGCCGACTTGAACGTCAACTCACCCGTTGGCTCGATCGAGAATCGCGGTGCGTCCACTCCGGCAATGTTCCACGTGATTCCGTCTCCATTCGGATCAGTGGTCGTGTAAAGTGCCACAGGTGCCATGCCATTCTCCGCGTAGCTGACAGTTGCGGGGCCGGTGATGACGGTGGACTCATCGATGTTCGTGACATTAACTTCCACGTCCAGGGTGGATTCAAGATTGCCGTCAGACGCCGTCACTGTCAGTTCGTACACATTGTCGTTGTTGGCATCATTCGGATTTTCATAGTCCGGCGTGGACTTGAACGTCAATCCTCCCGTTGCTTTGATCGAGAACCGCGACGCGTCCGTTCCCGCAACATCCCACGTGATTTCATCTCCATCCGGATCCGTGGCCGAGTAGATTGCCACTGATACGATGCTGTTCTCCGGATAGCTAACAGACGTCGCACCATCGATCAAGGCGGCCTCATTGACGTTGCTGACGCTGACTTCAACATCCAATCTGGCCGTGACGTTCCCATCCGACGCGGTAATCATCACCTTATAGACGTTATCCTTGTTGGCATCACGCGGCTTCTCGTAGTCCGGTGCCGACTTGAACGTCAGCTCACCCGTTGGCTCGATCGAGAATCGCGGCGCGTCCACTCCGGCAATGTCCCACGTGATTCTGTCTCCATTCGGATCACTGGTCGTGTACATTGCCACAGACGCCATGCCATTCTCCGCGTAGCTGACAGTTGCAGGACCGGTGATGGCGCTAGCCTCAACGACATCCGTGACGGTAACTTCCACGTTCAGCGTAGACTCAAGATTGCCGTCCGACGCCGTCACGGACACCTTATAGACGTTGTCATTGTTGGCGTCTCGCGGTTTTTCATAGTCCGGCGGCGAGTTGAATGTTAGCTCTCCTACTTGGCTGATCGAGAACCAATCCGCGTCCGTTCCCACAACATCCCACGTGATTCTGTCTCCATCCGAGTCGATAGCGGAATACACTACGACTGCTGTAGTATCGTTCTCCGCGTAAGTGACGGATGCGGAGCCGGTGATGATGACTGCCTCATTGACGTTCGTCACAGCGACTTCAACATTCAGTTCGGCGGTGAGGTTTCCGTCCGACGCCGTCGCCGTGAGTTCGTACACGTTGTCCATGTTGGCATCACGCGGTTTCTCATAGTCTGGCGGCGAATTGAATATCAGCTCGCCCGCAACGTTTATCGTGAATCGCGCCGCGTCAGTTCCTTCAATGCCCCAAATAATTCCATCGCCCTCTAGGTCAGTGGTCGTGTACATTGCCACAGACGCCGTGCCGTTCTCTGCGTAGCTGACAGTGGCCGGACCGATGATGACGGACGGAGTATTTGAAACTCTTGCTGTAATTATCACCGTGACGGACGCTGCCGCCCTCGCCTCATCCGTCGCAGTAACAATCATTGTGTAGCTGGCCTTCGTCTCTGAATCTGGCAGCGCCTGCGCGCCAACTCTAATCTGTCCGGTTGAAACGTTGACCTCAAAGTAAGACGCATCCTCTCCTGAAAGAGCGTAGGTAAGATCGTGATCATCACTGTCCGTCGCTGTAACAGGTTTGCCAACATCCGTTCCGGCAGGCGCGCCCTCCGGAACCGTCAGAGTGATGGACGCCGATTCAAACTGAGGCGCAGCGTTTCTGCCAACTTTCTCGCTGATTTGCGAAGCTGAAGCCCCTACTTCGAAGTTGTCCTCGTACGAAACCGTCACGCGCAAGATGTATCCCTCGTCATCATCCATTGGCGTATACGAGATCCCAGTCGCTCCATCAATTCGCTCGAATTCATCGTTAGTGTTCGTGGCTCGATACCATCTCCATCGGATTCGACCAGTAACACCATCCTGATCGGAAACCATCGCCGTGAGCGGCACTCCAACAAACGGCCGGGCAGACAAGAAGGTAACGATCCCCGGATCGTCTGCATCGGTTAGGGCTATCTGAACAGGCAATGAAACACTCAGGCCATCCTGATCTGTTACACGAGCGGTGAAACTCAGAATGCCTGAGGTCTCGTAGTCGAGGATGGCACCCGGGCGCACACGAATCTGCCCTTCGGCGTCAATATGGAACGGGTCTGCATTTTCTCCTTCCAATGAGAACGTCATCAAGTCGCCGTCATCGGGGTCTATAACCGCGAGTGCACCACCCACACGTCGATTGGCGGATGCGTTTTCCTCTACTGAGAATTCCGCGCTTTCGAGTTCAAAAGCCGGCGACTCATTAACATCCGTAATCATGACGGCCACCTCAACCGAGACTTGAGTTGATCCATCGCTTGCTGATAAATCAATCTCGTACTCGTTGTCACGGTTTCCATCATTCGGCTCCTCGAAGTTCCTGGCCGCCTTGAAACGCAAGACGCCGGAACCATCTATGGACAGCCTTCTGGCATCAGCGCCATCAATTGACCAGGAGATTATCGAGCCAGGCGTAGCATTCGTCACTCGATACGTGGCGATGGCCTCACCACTGTTCTCAGGAAACTCAATAGCTGTAGGACCTTCGATAGCGAGAGACTGCTGTGCAGTGAGCGACTGCGCTAAAGCGGTTTCTTCAAGAACGATATACAGAGCTAGGCTTGAGAGCACTCCAGCCATGACCAGCAACGATGAGACCGCTGCGGGATTAGCAAGAACCCGCGTGAATTGCCTGAACCCGGAAACCACTCGCGACGCGCTAACCTACCAACCCAACGTGGCATCTAAACCACATTGGCCCCCGTTCCCCACTTCGGCCCCGCAGGACGACTATCAAGGTATTAGGTGAAGTGCAACCGCGCCACGATGCCACCACATGTGTAACACGTACATGCCATGAACGTCTACATATTGCGAAGAGGTAAGGTGCTTCTGCTGGCACTCACTGTTGATTCGTTCCCTCACCTTGGCGGCAAGGTCCGCACGTAACCGATGCCATCGTCACCCATTCCTCGAGTGTAGCCTCAGTATCAGCGGCCCTCCGGTCAGCGACGACACGTCTGTGGGCATCACTCTTTCTACAGGTTTCACGCTATATGGCGTGGCTTGTTTTCACCCAATCTCTCTCCAGGCCAGATTGGCATGTCAATGGTGTTCAACAACTGCTGGTTCTTGGTGCATTTGTGTTGGCTCGTGGGCTACAATGAGGTCAGAAGCAGCGCACAGAGGACAGCCATAATAGGCCAAATGGGGAAGAAAACAACGATAGCGGTGTGTACTGCCGTCGTTGAGAGTAGGGGGAAGACATGCCGCTACGTTTCGCTGAAGAGATCATTCTACTCCTTTTGAACGACGATGACGGTCGATTCGCGCGCGTGCCAAGCTGGTCTATGGACTATGCCCTGGCCGGTGCCGTCTTGATGGATCTTGCGCTGGAGAATCGTATCGACACAGACCTTGAGCGATTGGTGCTGGTAGATTCCTCGCCGCTTGACGATTCGCTGTTGGACCCGACGTTGGCAGACATAGCTGCGGGTGAAGAACGGAACGCGCGCTATTGGGTTGAACATACTGCTAACCGCGCAGCTGAAATCCGTGAGGAAGCGCTAAATCGCCTAGTCGATGGAGGCATTCTGGAACGCAAGGATGATCGCTTTCTCTGGGTATTTCAGTCGCGCCGTTATCCCATGGTTGACGGCAAGGAAGAGCGGGAAGTGCGCCTGCGCCTGATGAGTATCCTTTTTAGCGATGAGATCCCCGATCCGCGTGACATCGTCTTGTTGAGCCTGACAGACGCGTGTGGAATTCTGCGCGGCATGTTGTCACGCCGCGAGTTGAATAGCGCCGCCGAACGCATCGAGCAGGTGCGCAGGCTGGACCTCGTAGGTCAGGCCACCACGCAGGCGATCATGGACATTGAGCAGTTCGTCGCCACTTCTGTACAGCGGCACATTTATTAGAACAAGAAAGGCAATTGCTACCGCGTGCTGCGGGTCTAGTAACCAAGCGCAACATCCCGCCGCCTAGTCTCTTGTGAGAGATTTGGCGGCGGGTTTGGTTTTTGTCCCACCTACTACCAGGGGATGATCTGCCTCTTAGCAGGATTCTCCGGCGCCGGGATTTGCAGCGACACGCGTCGACCCCGGCCTCAGTTCCTCAATGACACGCTCAAGGTAGCACTGGTTCTCATCCGTAATGTCTCCACCAAACAATCGGTGCTCAATAATGTCCTGGAAGGGGTAGGAAAGTTCCGAATCAGTCTCTATTGCATTCCTAAGTCGGCTTAAAGAAAAACGGTCATCATTCTCAATGCTCCGCAGAAACTGTAGATCCAATAGAACTTCTACTTCTGCATGGGAGAAGTTCGTCAGCTCGTCAACCACCTTCCTCTCGTACCAATCGAATTCATCGTCACGAATCCACCCCATGTTGAGCAGTTTGTTTAGCGCAGTCCGTTCCGGTTCCAGCCCCCAGTAGATCAAGTTTATGAATGGTTCATCTTCCCCAGAGCCAGTCCAGTAAGAACGTTCACCCTCTTCATTGACCGTGTATTCCCGCGGCCGTACGCCATCAATCACCCAGGGCAGTGCTGTGAGCGTTTCGCTGAATTCTGAATCGAACACACCAAGAAGGGCCAACATGAAAGCATAGTTGTCAGTTACTTCTATAACCCCGTCTTGTGCAACCTCGTCAACAATTTCCCAGGTCTTTGCCGGGTCGTGCTCCAGGGCCCTCCTAAGGAAGCCCCATGCGGAGAAGTAGCCTTCTTCTCTTGCCATCGCAACGGGCATTTGACTGATTCGGACAGCCAATTCCGGTTCCTGAATGGCGATGTACAAAAAGGCACGAATCGTAGAGTCGCCTGCGCCACGCCCAGTGAGTCCGTCATACAGCTGTCGATAGGTCTCGGGCTTAGAAAGGTAGAGCATCGCAAAGTCTGAAGCCCAATCTAACCGCTCATGAGGCCCCCGAGTGATGGAATCGATTTCGCTGGCGATTTCAGGATTGGTCCACTGGACATAGTAGTAAGACAGTTGCTCCGCAAAGTCCGTTTTGGAGTCATTGTCATCATCGTACTCAAGAATTTGGTCATCAATCGGGCCATCAAGAGGAAGGCTATCCAGGTAGTCGCTGAAATCTCCATCGACTAAATTGCTCAAAAAAACCAGCGCATCCAGCACTTGAATCTCTGCTTCCCCGGCCTGTAACTCATCAAGCTCTCTGATGGAATCAAGGCTTTCTAGGAATGGCATCACAAGAACGTCCTGGGCTGCCCTTTCGTCATTCCCGGCAAGCTCGATCAGGCGGCTAACGACAGACCCAGCCGTGTCCAATTCTGTTTGGTCGACCGGATTAATCCAGTTCTTGCTCAGAACATCCTCAAAGAGCTCAGGATGAGCTGTAGCGAGATCACAGAGATTCGTCACCAAAGAGTTGCGTGATTCCTGCGTCAATGATTCGTCGTCGTACCAACGCAATTGCTCAATGCGCGCAAGTTTCAATTCCAGCGCCGTGGGCGTCGGCGTCGGCACAGGCAACGGTGTCGCCGTAGGGGATGGGGGTGTGGCCGTCGGTGGAGCCGGAGTCGATGCAGGAGGGACAGGAGTCGCAGTTGCTAGCGGTGTTGTCGCCGACGTTTCCGTTTCAGCGGTTGGCGCGGGAGAGTCAGAATCTTGAGTCGAGGTCGGAGTGGTGTCGATCTGAGTGCAAGAGAGCAGAAGGGATAAAACCGTGAAGATGGTCAGGATTACGACGGCGTTTAGAGCCCGGCGGTCAATCAAACTACACTCCTGATCTCCGCTCTGAGCGGTCGTCGTTAATGGCGGGTGGACCGCATTCGAATCTATCGAAGCAGTATCCGGTTGCTTTTCATTCTAGCCTTGCCTCGCCACTCTTGCACTAACCAACCGCATACTCAGACAAGCGCTCAGCCGGGCCGATTAGGCTTAGGGCCAGGGCGCCGGTGTGGGGGTCGCGATAAATGACTGATTCGACCCCGTAGGCGTTGCTGACATTCTCAGCAGTCAGAACGTCTTCCGGCGTTCCTTCTGCGACTACCCTGCCTCTACTGAGCAGGGTCAGAAAATCGCAATGGCGAGCCGCCATGTTGAGGTCATGCACAGCAGCGATTGCCGTCGAGCCATCCGAAGCCCATTGCCGAATGAGGCCAAGCACACGCAGCTGGTGAAGAATATCCAGGTTTGAGGTTGGCTCGTCGAGCAAGAGGATACGGGGATGCTGTGCGAGGGCGCGCGCGATAAACACGCGCTGGCACTCACCGCCGGACAGCGTTTCGAGCGTCCGATCCGCAAATTGTTCCGTATCTGTCATCCGCATCGCCTGACGCGCGATATTTTCGTCCGATGCGCCCTCGATCTGGAACCGTCCCATATGCGGATACCTGCCCATAAGCACAAGCTCGAGGCACGTGAAACCGTGCGCCATCGGCGCAACCTGGGGAACAAGTGCAATGGCTCGCGCTCTTTCACGTGAAGGCATCTCACCAAATCTACGGCCGTCAAGGTAAGGTTCTCCTTCAGACGGCTCGATGACCCCGGCGAGTGCGCGCAAGAGTGTTGATTTCCCCGCTCCGTTCGGGCCTATCACTCCCACCAGCTCACCCTGCCCTGCGCGGAGGCGGACGTTGTCCAGCAGCTTCTTGCCCTGGATCGCGTACGTCAGGCCCTCCGCTGAGAGCGAGGCTGCACGCACCGCCGTAGTCATCGTCCCCCTCTATCCTGCAACACTGAAGGTCTCAGCCGGTGGCTCGGAGAAATCGTCCGGCCACAGGATCCGGGCAAGATCTTCAGCTCCCCTGATGTTCCAGTACGATAGCGTCGTGAAGTGCTTGCTTTCGACGACATAGATACGATCATCGCTGATAGCCGGCAAATTACTGAGCACCTCTTCTGACATGAGTCGCTCCTGGAATCCCAGGGCGCCGAACTCGATGGGCTGGGCGATGATGATGACATCCGGATTCATGGAGATCACGCCCTCAAGGCTGGTGGTCTGGTTTCCTTCAACTCCTTGATCCGCCGCTGCGTTGATTCCTCCGGCCGCCTCGATGACAGACCCTTCGGTCGAATTCGCTCCGGCCACCCAGAGATTATCCGAGTAGCTGGTCAGTGCCAGGACACGCGGCTTGTTTTGCTTTTCGCCCGTGACGGCGATAAGGGTCTCGTATCGATCGCGCACTTCTTTCGCAAACTGCAATGCCCGCGATTCTTCACCCAGGATGTAACCCAGCAAGAGGATGTTATTGATGCGCGCCTCCGCGTCGTGATCCAGCTGAGTCTGAATGACCGGAATCCCAACGCGAGTCAACGCCTCGACGCCATCCGCCGAAAAGAATGGGCTTGTCACTATGACGTCCGGATTCTGGGCAATTATGGTTTCGGGATCGCGAGTGATTTCCGGCTTTTCCTGAACCAAGTCTGCGACATTTGAGTACGTCTGGTTCTGAGTTGCACCGCCAACGGCGACGAGCCTTTCATTGGGCACAATAGCCAGCACCATCTCATCATGGCCCACCGATGCGGTAATGACGCGTTGCGGCTTGGCAGGAATCTCGACGATTCCGTTCAGCCCTTCAACCTGCCTGGGCCAATTGAGGTTGGTGGGATCAACAATACCGGGAACACCGGTTAACTGACCGACCAGCGGCGGCGGTGTCGGCTCGGGAGTTGGTGTAGGGACAGAGCGTGGAGTAGCGGTTGGGGTAGCCGTCGGTAGCACGATTTCCACTGTCGGGGCCGGATCCGGCGCTGTTCCCCTCTCTCCTGTCGGTCCTGTGGAGTCGCACGCGAACGCCAAAGCCGCCAGTATGGCAAGCAGCCCGAAGATGACGATTCTGGCCGAGATTTCTTTCACTGCTCTATCTCCCTTCTCTTTTCTCACGCATTCGGATATCTACATTCACGATTCAGAGCGAGTACCCTCGCCCCCTGTTCTGGATGAGCAACAGGATGAAGAACGGCGCGCCGACGAACGCCGTCAGGATTCCGACTCTCAGTTCAGCCGGCTGAATGACTGTCCTCGCCACGGTGTCGGCAAGAATCACAAAAACTGCTCCGCCCAGCGCGCTCATGGGAATGAGCACGCGATTGTCCGGCCCAAGCAGCAGCCTGAGCACGTGGGGTGTCACAAGGCCAACGAATGCGATGGTTCCGCTGACAGCAACAGCCACACCCGTCACCATCGCCCCAACCGCCAGGAGCAGCAGACGCACTGGCACGACATTCACGCCGAGCGAGCGGGCTTCATCATCGCCAAGCATCAGCAGGTTGAGGTCCCGGGCCATCACCATGGCAATGAGAATTCCTGCAAGAATCGGCGGCAGCGACATCAATACGTGTTCCCATGCGCGTGAATCCAGACCGCCTGCCAGCCAGAAGAGAATCTCTCGCAGCGCGCCATTATCCGGCAGCAGGATGACGATTGCAGATACGATCGCGCCTAGGAACGCGTTCACCGCGATGCCGGCCAACAGCAGTGTGGCCATCGAGAAGTGTCCGCTGACTGTTGAGATGCCATAGACAACCAGTGTGGCTATCATTGCTCCCGAAAAGGCGGCGAGGGGCAGGGCCATGAAGAATAGCCCGGCCGCGCCCGTCGCGATAGCAATGACTGCGCCAAGCGCCCCACCCGCGGACACGCCAATGATGCCGGGGTCGGCCAATGGATTGCGGAAGAGTCCCTGCATCGTCGCGCCCGCCACACCGAGCCCCATGCCGACGGCCGCGCCCACAATGATGCGCGGCAAACGAATCTGCTGAATCACCAGTTCGTGGGTTCGCGAAACATCACCAACGTCGACGCCAAGGAATCCAACGAGGGTGGAGGCGACGCTGCGCACCGGAATGCTGACGGGGCCAACGCTCAATGAGATGAGCACGATGAGGAGAATGGCGAGCGCAAGGGTCGCCGCGCCGATGGCGAGACGCGTGAGGACGCCCGAGCGGCGATAAGTGCCCCACGCCGGAATTCCGGCAACTCGCAACAAAACAACCCTCCGGCTGCTCCGCTGGAGGGTTGACGCTCACGCTGTTGGGGCTTTTTGCCCGGCCGGCTGAGGGACCCTCTCATTAGCGGAGAGAGTTCACCTTCCGTCCAGGCAGGTCTCCTGGCTTGCGGGTATCGATCTTGCGCCGGGCCCTTCCCATCGCATTCGCGACAGTGGGCACTCAGCAATCAAACCCCGCTTACAGTGGCGCTACCGCGGCGGCTTTTCACCGCCTTCCCTATTCTCCCGGGTACGGGCACCTGAACGGGCAGTGTCTATCTGCTCTTCGGACGAAGCCTATCGCACCGTCTTTCGCGGTGTCAAACCGTGAAACTCCGGTTTAGAGCGTCGCGACTGACCTTGAAGTTATCCCCCGGCGGCCATTACCGCTTCGGCGAAGATCGCCTGAGACTCCGGTGACAGGCAAGCTGTGACCGGTGACGCGGCGGCGGCCTCAGGAGTGAGCATTTCGGCGGTAAACGGAGTTTGAAGGAGTAAGTTGTAGGCGTCCAAGCCGCCAACTGCCGCCTGGATGCAGTCAACTTCCTCCAGTGGGAGTAAACGCATTATATCGGCGCCAAGTATGGATGGCATTGATGGGTCTGCGGTTGGGATGGGAGTTGGCGTTGCTGTGGGCACCGCAGTCGGGGTGGGGGTTGGCGCGGCCTCACATGCGGCGAAAACTCCCAGAAGTAGTGCAAATGAGGCGAATAACACGACAGGTCGGGCAAAAGTTGCAACCAAGGGCCTTACGTTCGCTAGTGTCAGCATATCCGCCTCCCAGCCGATTGTTTTTGCACGGTCATAATAGCACCGTTGCCGATTTTGGTAATCCTTCTGCTTTCCTGCTGCGTAACAGATAGGGACAGCGCGATCAGCCGCCCCTCTCCTGTCATGTTACGTTTTTCACGAAGTTGGTGTGGATTGCAACCTTTCGGGCGCTGCAATCCTCGTTTTTGCTCCTTTTCTCTCTACGTAGACGAGAACCGCGCGGCCTCCTCAGAGCCGCCGGTGGCATCGCCCTCGCTGTAGGAATGCGCGCCCGTTCCAGCGAGTCCGCCGCCCTGCACGATGAGGTATTCGTCGCGGATCGGGCGACCCTCGAACCAGCACTCCAGGATCTCCCGGACGCCTGCGGCGTAGCGCGCCTGCGCCGACAGCGACGTGCCGGACGTGTGCGGTGTCAGCGCATGATTCGGCATGGTGCGCCACGGATGGTCGTTCGGGGCGGGCTGCGGGAACCACACGTCGCCGGCGTAGCCTGCCAGCTGTCCGCTCTCCAACGCTCGGGCGACGGCATCTCGATCGCAGATCTTGCCACGGGCGGTGTTAACGAGGTAGGAGCCGCGTCGCATCTTGCCAATCAGCTCATCGTTGAACATGTGCTCGGTCTCCGGATGGAGGGGGCAATGGATGCTGACGACGTCACAGGCCGCCACAAGCGATTCCGGCGTCTCGTGGAACGTGACGCCCAGCTCCTCTTCAACCTCCGGCGGGAGGCGGTGGCGATCCGTGTAGTGGAGGTTCACGTCGAAGGGCTTCATCCGCTTGAGAACGGCGAGGCCGATGCGGCCCGCCGCGACGACGCCGACGTCCATGCCCTCAATGTCATAGGAGCGTGAGACGGCGTCCGCGATGTTCCAGCCGCCGCGCACGACCCACCCGTACTGCGGCAGATAGTCGCGCACGAGGGCCAGCATCTGCATGACGGCGTGCTCCGCGACGCTGATGCTGTTGCACCAGGTGACCTCCGCGACGGTGATGTCCCGGTTGATGGCCGACTGGAGGTCGACGTGATCGGAGCCGATGCCGGCGGTGATGGCGAGCTTGAGGTTGGGCGCCTTGGCGATCCTCTCCGCCGTCAGGTACGCGGGCCAGAACGGCTGGGAGATGACCACGTCGGCATCGACGATCTCCCGCTCGAACACGGAGTCCGCGGCGTCCTTATCGGACGTCACGACGAACTGATGGCCCTGTGACGTGACGAAGCTCTCAAGTCCCAGGCCACCGGACACGGAGCCCAGCAGCTGGCCGGGCGTGAAGTCGATGGCCGTCGGGGACGGCATGGACTGGCCGTCCGGGTATTGGCTCAGGGTTGGGATGGACTCCCGGGCATATTGGGGCGGAAAGCCCTGCACGGGATCGTCATAGAGAACACAGAGTACCTTCTGCGCGGCGCCGTTCGTCATCACTCACCTCCCCGGTCCCCACCGGATTTTTTGTCATCGATGTCCGCGTTCGTACTGTACCGCTAGAGGTGGATGGGTAGCAATTAGGGGTGGCGGAGCAAGGCTACAGCATTCGTTCGGAGCGGCCTTGTGTTCTGCGGCGGCGGGGGGCGCGGCGGAAGGTGGGGGCCTGGGAGAGGCCGAGCTGCGGTATCGCGGGGCCGTTGCCGTTGAGGATGTCGTCGATGGTGGCGATCTGGACGCGCGGGAATTGGCGATCAGGGTATGCCTCCGGCGTGTAGAATCCGGCGGATGTGGCCTCATTGAGCATGGGGCCGGTGGGTGGCTGCAAGGTGATTAGCAGACCCATCTCTGCATTCTCGCGATCCATGTCGCCCTTGAGAGTGGCGATGACGTTGCGGCCCACGTTACCGCTCTTGACCTGGACGATGACGGTCTTTGCCTTGCCGGAGTTGTCATCAAAGAAGTTGATGTAGCCGTCGATGCCGGCGTCCGCGCCCTTCTTCATATCGCGCGCGGGGCGCGCCTCGACAAGGCCGAGCGCCCAGTATTCGAACTGGTAGCGGCCAGTGTTGCCGCCCTCAAGCGAGAGGGCGCGGGCGCTCTCAGCGTCCGCGGGGGAACCGACGACCTCGTAGTCGGACAGGTCATCGCCGAACGAGTCGCGCAGGCGGCTGCGCATGAGCGAGATGGCCAGATGGGTGACATCGATGCCGATCCACTTGCGGTTCAGGCGCTCCGCGACGGCGACGGCGGTGCCGCAGCCGCAGAACGGGTCAAGGACGACGTCGCCCTCGTTGCTGGAGGCGGAGATGACGCGCTCTAGTAGCGCCTCGGGTTTCTGGGTGGGGTAACCGAGGCGTTCATCGTGCCACGACCGCAGGGATTGAATGTCCGTAACGACATCCTGAATCGGATTACCCTGCGATTCATCAAGATAACGCTTGATTCTTGGTATTCCATTCCTTGTGTAGAAGACTCGCCCTTCTGAATCCAATCGTTCCATGGTCTCAATAGGAACGCGCCAAACTCTCGTAACACCTTTCCATTCATATTCATAGCCGCCACCTTGGAGTCCAGCAGCACCTAAGTCACCTGACATGAATCGGCGGCCATCGTCGTCTTTGTATCGGTAGTAGTTGTCGACGTATTCCTGCTCGTAAGGCTGGAAAGTAGGATTCCACATAAACTCATCGGACTTTACGTAGAACAGCAAAGTATCGTGGACCGAGCCGAATCCACGGGCGTCACTATGGGCGCTCTGGCGCTTCCAAATAATCTCATTGCGGAAGCTCTGTTGCCCAAACACGGCGTCCATGAGGAGCTTGAGGTAGTGGCTGGCGGTGGGGTCACAGTGGAGATAGATGCTGCCGGTGGGCTTGAGGACGCGATGTAGCTCCACCATGCGCGGGGCCATCATGGTGAGGTAGGCCATCATGTCGTTCTGGCCGAGGAATGTGCGCATGGCCTGGAGCATGTCCGCGAGTTTGCGCGGGCCGGTGGTGACGACCCGCTCGTAATGCCATTCAGCGTCCGTGCTCCAGTGCCAGGTATCGTCGAATGCCTGTATCTGGGCGGCGGACTCTGAGGAATCGTGCTCGCGGAAGAGGACGTTGTAGGTGGCGTTGGAGTTGAAGGGAGGATCGAGGTAGATGAGATCGACGGACTCGTCCGGGATGTGCTCCCGCATGATGGGGAGGTTATCGCCGAAGTAGAGCTTGTTTTTCCAGTTGGTGGGTGGGGTTGGGGTGGTCATAGGGTTAATTGTAGGGGATGGGGGGCGAAGCCATCCGCGCACGAAATGCTTAGAATATATGTATCACGTTACTCAAGGAAGGGGCCAGAAAATGGCGAAGATCGTCGTCGCGCTCATACAGTCCATCAAGCGGAGATTCCAGACGCCTCGCCCGAAATGGACAGCCGAGTACGATCCACATCATGAGGCCATCGTAAAGTTCATGCTCCTGTCTTCGGATGACATGGACAAAATGACAGTGGATGAAATCCTCGCCTATTCGGACATGGACGAAAGGGAAAAGGAAGAGATTCGCAGTGACACGCGCTTTGGTCGGTTGCGGGCAATCGGATATTTCGGAATAGACGGCAGAGGTGCTGCAGCGTTAGTGCGAGAGGCCTTGAGAAGCAGGCTTTAGATTCCTCTGCTGCGCTCGGAATGACATACCCCCTCACCCTAGCCCTCTCCCTCAGGGAGAGGGGATTGGCCGCCCTGGGGGCGGCACTGGATTCCCGCCCCGTATCGGGGTACGGGACATGCTTTCGTGGGAATGACGATGTGGTTCGTGTTAGGGGGAGGAGGCCCAGCGGGCGAGGGCTTTGTCGGGGGAGGTTATTTCGTTCACCGACTTGTAGTAGTAGTCCTACCAGCCCTTTTCGGGTAGTCCGGTGAAGAGCATGAGGTTCAGCGGGTATTGATCGCTTTCGCTGGCTCGTCGGAAGTCGTCGCGGAACAGGAAGGTTGGTTTCTTTAGCGCTATGGCCATCCCCAGTTCGATCATGACGCCCTCGTCCGGCGGGACGCCGTTGACGACGGCAAAGATGGCGTCGCTCTCAGCCACGTCGCTGTAGTCGAGCTGCCCCACCTGGTAGGCCCATCCCTCCTGTGAGAAGTCGACCTGATTGTTGCGTAAGAAGGGCTCCCAGACCTCAAGGCCCAGTTCCTCGAGGGCGGCAACGATCGGCGGCAGGAGGAGGGCCCGCTGTTGTCGAGAGAAGCCGTAGGGGTTTGCGAGGTAGATGGTCTTTGGCATTCGGGATTTCCTGACTGTTCGGCGGTTGTTGTGGTTAGTGTAGCAAGGGGTAGGCAGTGCCTACGGCCAAGGTTCGCGGTCCGGCACGGTGGCCGTTACGTTTGGTGTGCCGCTTTCCGGCTTTGGCCGTTAGAGGGGATTGTGGCCGCCCTCTGGGCGGCACTGGATTCTCGTTTTCACGGGAATGACGGACATGGCGTTACCGGAGTTGGGGGCGCAATACGATTCAGATTCTGGCCGTGCGGCCAGAATGACGGAGGGGGTCCAGGTTCCCGTTCGCGAGCCCCCTTCGACAAGCTCAGGGCGAACGGGGGGGCGTTGACCGAATGGGGTGGCGCGGGGATACTGAGTTTCGAGGTCATGCTAGGCGGGGAGCCAGCGGTGCCCTGTACTCGCAATCCGCTCTAGCGAGGCTGAATTCCCTCTTGAGGGCTGTGGTCCGAATGACGCGAGGCGCTCAAACGATGTTGATGTTCGGGTCCCGTGCGACGAAGGCCTCTGAACTTCGCCAGGTCCGGAAGGAAGCAACGATAAGGAATGTCCTTCGGGCGCCGCGGGAGCGCCTGGGCTGAGTCGCGTGGTCGTTTCGCCCATCCGGTATCCAGTTCGAGAGGGGGTGCATGGCCTCTTTTCTTTTTGTGTTCACCCCCACCCCAACCCTCCCCCATCAAGGGGGAGGGGATTGTCCCGATGGATTCCGGCCCCGTATCGGAGTACGGGGCATGCTTTCGTCGGAATGAGGGGAATGCTATTACGGAGGGCGGGATGACGACACGCCGAAAGCGGTCTGAACGGCCTCGGTTGAATAAGGCGCTGGGGCAGCACTTGCTCGTGAGCGGGGGGGTGCTTGACGGGATTGTTGAGGCTGCGGAGTTGTCCAGCGAGGATCTTGTCGTGGAGGTGGGGCCGGGGACAGGGTTGCTGACGCGCCGGCTGCTCGAAAACGCGGGGCACGTCGTTGCCGTCGAAATCGACGCGGACATGGTCGCACAGGCGCGCACGATGCTATCCGAACACCAAAATCTGACGCTGCTTCACGGAGACATCCGCGACCAGTCACCGGCGGAGTTGACGGGGGGGAGACCGTATGTTGTCGTTGCGAATCTGCCCTATTACGTCGCGTCTCCCACCATTCGGCTGTTCCTTGAGTCGAGCCACCCACCGCAGCGGATGGTGGTGATGGTGCAGCGTGAGGTGGCGCAGCAGATGACGGCCCCACCCGGCAAGGCAAGCCTGCTGACGATCGCGACGCAGGTCTTCGCGAATGCGCGGATCGTGCGGCGTGTGAAGCCCGGGAGTTTCGTGCCCGCACCGGGTGTTGAGTCGGCTGTCGTTCGGCTGGATGTGCTGCCGGAGCCACGTGTTTCCGAGGACCAGCAGCCGCAGTTCTTCGGTGTGGCGCGGGCCGGTTTCAGCGCGCCGCGCAAGCAGTTGCGCAACTCGCTGGCCGGGGGGCTTGGCACCGAGGCGCAGTTCGTGGACGCGGCGCTCACGACGATCGGGATCGATGGGCGGCGGCGGGCCGAGACATTGACCATCGACGAGTGGGCGCCAATCGCCCTGGTGATGCAGCGTTTTCTGGCCGCGAACCGAGGCGAGACGTCATGATCCACGTTACGGCGAACGCCAAGATCAATCTGAGCCTTGAGGTAATCGGTCGGCGCGATGACGGTTTTCACGAACTCATCTCCGTGATGCAGGCCATCGATCTGTCGGATGAGCTTGTTGCCCTGCCCTCGCCGGACGGCTCATTGAGTTTTGAGTGCAACGACCCTGCCCTGTTGGAGAGCGACGAGAACACGGTTTTGACGGCCGCACGGCTGCTGAAGGAATCGTTGGGTATCGAGCAGGGGGCGCGGCTGCTGTTACGGAAGTCTATACCCGTTGCGGCGGGGCTTGGCGGGGGGAGCGCGGACGGAGCGGCGGCGCTGGTGGCGTTGTCGTTGTTGTGGGACGCGCCTGTGCGGCGCGAGCGGCTGCTGGAGATTGGTGCGGCGGTGGGGTCCGATGTGCCGTTCTTTTTGGGGGAGTCGGCGACGGCGTTGGTGGAGGGGCGGGGGGAGACGATCACTGCCCTGCCCTCGATGCCGTTGGCGTGGGCCGTGATTCTTGTGCCGGAGGTCCCGGTGCCGTCGCCGAAAACGCGGGTGCTGTTCCGGATGCTGGATGAGTCGTTGTATGGGGACGGTGAGCGGACGAGGGGGTTGAAGGAGCTTATCGAGTCGGGTTCGTCGGTGGGCGACGTTCTACGGGGCGTGGCGGCGGTCAACACGTTCAATTCGGTGGCGGATCGGGCTTTTCCGGGTATCGGGAGGTTCCGGGAGGCGCTGGCTCAGGCGGTTCCGGGTGAGGCGAATGTGAGTCTTTCCGGGGCGGGGCCGTCGCTGTATGCGGTTTTGGGGACGCGGGAGGAGGCGGACGGGGCGGCGGCGACGCTGACGCAACAGGGATTGACGCCCATCGTGGCGGGGATGGCGGAACGGCCGTTGAGTGTGCTGGAGCGGTAGGCAGTGCCTACGGCCATGGTTCGCGATTTACTTTGGCCGACTCTTGGAGTTCCCGTGCCGCGTTCCGGCATGGGGGTGACGGGGAGGGGGTTCCTCGGTGGGACTACGTTGCGACCTGGGCGATGTCGCGGGTTTCTTCTTCTTCCTCGGATTTCTGCCATTTTGGCGGGGCGGCAAACCAGAGGGCAATTGATCCGATGACGAGGAGGGCCGCGATCACGTAGAACGCAATCGTGTAGGAGCCTGTTACATCAAATGCGTAGCCGGTCAGCGGCGGGCCGATGAGGGCGGTGGGGAGGATGAGCAGGCTGAGCAGGCCAAAAATCGAGGCGAACGCCCGGATGCCAAATGTTTCCAGCGGCAGGAGTGTCATGAGGGATCCCATGCCGCCAAAGGCAACGCCGAATATCGGAACAAATAGGAGCCACACGTATATCGACGTGCCTCCGTTGACGAGTACCAGCAACCCAAACGCCTGCAAGAACAGGCTGGCGACAAAGACTTTGCGGGCAGCGATGAGATCCGATAGCCAGCCGAGGAGCACCTTTCCCACCATGCCGAAGACGGCCAGGACACTCAGCACCCACGCGGCGTCCGCCGAGCTCATGCCCTCGGCCTCGAGGTGCGGGATTATCTGCGTCAGGACCGACTGATACGGAATCGTCGCCAGGAGCAGTCCGAATGTCATAAGGAGGAAGGCGCGGGTGCGTATCGCGTCGCGAACGGCCATGCCCTCCTCAGGCGGGACTACGGCCGAAGCTTCCGTTCTCAGCGGTCTGTCCGCCGGGCGACGCGGCGCGTCCCTGATCGTAAGCGCGATGATTGGTATGAGCATGGCGATCGCCACGCCGAAGATGAAATACGTTGCGCGCCAGTCCGTGAGGTCGATGAGGGTCCGTGTCTGGGCGGAGAAGATGAAGCCGCCGAAGTTGGCGCCCATGGCCGTGATGCCGACGGCGCGGCCTCGCGCCTCCGTGAACCAGATGCCAATGAGCTTGCCGACGGGCAGCATGATCGCGCCCGGCATTCCTGCGTACATCAGGATGTTGAGCGCGTAGAACTCCCAGAGTTCCGTCATCCACGGGCGCGGCAGGAAACTGATTGCAAGAAGCAGATACGAGAGCATCATCACTCGCGATGAGCCAAAGCGGTCCAGGAGAGGGCCGGCGAGGGGGGCCAGGAGGCCGGTCATCGCGAAGAACGATAGGGATACGTTGACCTCGGCGCGCGTCCAGCCGAATTCCTCCTCCAGCGGGGCCACGAAGACACCGTAGGAGTACTGGAGCATGCCGACGGTCAGGGTGAAACAGACAAAGAGAACGCCGGCGATGACCCAGCCGTAATGGGGTTGGTATCTCACCGGTTCTGCGCCCCTGCCCTCGTGCTGTCGGGCAGCGTGTTTGGGCGCGCCCAGCTTGCCGTTTGGTCGCGTAGGTAGAACAAAAGTAAGGGTTGGATACACAGGAGGGTCGTATGAGCCATGCCCCAATGGTATCCCAGCGGCCGAGGCCACCGCCACGCGCCTCGCCGCGGGTCGGCGGTTCGATGTTCATCCTCGATGCTACGATTGTGACATCGTTTGTTTTTGGGGGCCCGTAGCTCAGTGGCAGAGCAGTCGGCTCATAACCGATCGGTCGCAGGTTCGATCCCTGCCGGGCCCATGCTTCACTCTTGTTGCAGTGCGCCTTCCAAACCCATCCTTACTTTCAGTCGAAACTTACTGCCGTTAGAGAACTTCACAGTCTAACCGAATAGCTGGCACCTTTCTGACCTCGATTAGATGTAGGGAGAGCGGAGTGTAAGCCGTTACAATAGTGGAGGCAAGCACCATAGCGTTCTGGGGTGAAGCTGTGAGCATAGAAGTCGTAAGGGGTACAAGCAATAAACCTGCCTCCTCAAGCGTCTTGGCGAGCATTGTAACCGACCTTGAAGGCCTTAGCGGCCTCCTGCTTGTTGGCTACCCAATAGTGGCAACGAGCGAAGGTCCGCATGTAATCGACGGGCTACTAGTCACTAGAGAGACAGGCGTGACCATAATTTGCCTTATAGAGGGCACCGACCTTCAGGGATACGAAGCATTGCAAGATGATTCTTACAACAAGTTGGAATCGAAATTGAAACTACAGCGAGAGCTTGTGGAACATCGAGAACTCCTCGTTCCAATAGAGGTAATATCTTTTGCTCCTGCGGTAGATATGTCGCCAGATAGCGGAACGAAAGGCTATCCGATAGCTAACGCACAGGATTTGGGTAGCAAGTTAACTGCCAGTGGAGCCACATGGGAACGGGCTGATTTGTTCGAGGCCACGCTCGCAGCAATTGACAGCACGTCAGCTATCCGTCAAACGAGGACCAAGCGGCCTGCAGAATCGCCCGATTCTAGGGGTGCTAGGTTAAAGCAGCTAGAGGGTTCGATTGCTGCCCTGGATGGAATGCAACGCAAGGCAGTTGTCGAAACTGTGGAGGGCGTCCAACGAATCAGAGGGCTTGCAGGGTCAGGGAAGACCATCGTTCTCGCCCGAAAGGCAGCATATTTGCATGCCCAGCACCCAGACTGGCGGATCGCTGTTACGTTCAACACAAGATCTCTAAAGGCACTTTTTCAGAGACTAATCGCATCCTTTTTCCTTCAACAAACAAATGAAGAACCGAATTGGGACCAACTTCGCATAGTGAATGCTTGGGGTGCTCCTGGCGCCAATAGACGCGATGGCATATATTTTGAGTTCTGCCATACTCACGGTTTATCCTATTTTGACTTCCAATCTGCGAGGCGAACTTTAGGAGCGCAAGACACCTTTTCGAAGGCCTGCGCATTGGCACTTAGCCAAGCGGAGGAATTACGCCCTCAGTACGACGCCATTCTCATTGACGAGGCACAAGACTTCTCGCCAGCATTTCTCAGACTATGCCATGCTTTCCTGAGAGAGCCTAAGCGGCTGGTCTATGCTTATGACGAGTTGCAGAATCTCAGGGACGAATCGTTGCCGTCACCAGAGAGAATATTTGAAGATATGCCAGAGGCAGCATCAGGTAACGGTCGAGTACAGGCGAGTAACGAGCCTGACAGCGCTGACATCATTTTGCGGAAGTGTTACAGGAACTCACGTCCACTGCTCGTAACTGCCCATGCCCTCGGGTTCGGTATCTATCGGGAGGCACCGACTGGAGCTGACACCGGCTTAATTCAAATGTTCGACAATGCAAACTTGTGGGAGGACGTGGGCTACAGGGTTCGAGAAGGGCGGCTCGCAGACAACGAACCGGTTGTTTTGCAACGTGATGAAACGACTAGTCCTAGATTCCTTGAGGATCACTCAGACCTGAGTGACTTGCTTCAGTTCAAAGTTTTTGAAAGCGATGCGGAGCAGGCTGAATGGGTGGCAACTCAGATTAAGGCCAATATTGAGGATGAAGAGTTGCGCCATGACGACATTGTCGTCATCAATCCAGACCCTACTTCGACCCGAGCAAACGTAGGGCCCATAAGAGCAATGCTAGCGGATATGGGTATTCAGTCGCATATTGCGGGTGTAGACACAGATCCAGACGTATTCTATATGTCCGGCACGCCCTCCGTAACATTTACTGGGATCTTTCGCGCTAAAGGGAACGAGGCTGGAATGGTCTACATCATCAATGCCCAAGATTGCACGACATCTGCGATAAATCTAGCAACAGTGCGTAATCGTCTTTTCACTGCGATTACACGAAGTAAAGCTTGGATTCGAGTGGTCGGTTTCGGAAATCGCATGCAGCCTCTCATGAAAGAATATGAGGAACTCCGAAAAAGAGACTTTGAGTTGGATTTTGTGTATCCGGGGGCAACATTACGGGAGCGCCTCAAGATCGTTCACCGAGATATGACAAAGTCGGAGAAGCGGCGTCTGGAAGGTGGGCGGCGGAGATTTGCAGAGCTCATAGAGAGCCTTGAATCTGGGGAGATGCGGACGGAGGACTTGGACAAAATGGACGTTCTGAAGCTAAGAGAACTGCTTGACGACTAATGTCATGGCCACCGCAAACGAAACGAAAGCCGAGATCACTGGAATCATTAGATTCTTGATTGTTGAAAGTCTAGCAGATGATCAAAGCTTTCCGTTCGAACGGCGGCTAAATGATGGGTTCCTAGAGATAAGCTTTGAAGGTTCCGAACATATAAGTGTTGCACTTCACAACCAAGAGTACGAGGTTATCTATGATCAGCTAGTTGCATCGAGGGCTTACAACGTCAAGATGCTTGACGGTGGTCTGCTACAGATGCTTTATCGATACGACGGAAGTCGGCTCATAAGTCACCGCCTCGCTTTCTTCCCTTCCCCATATCTTCATGAGTTCCAAGCTAATCCTGACATCTATATCAATAACGTGGTCTTCGCGGAAGTGGTGGCAAGCAATGTGGTCCCTGTTCCTTTGAGATTCGACTATAACTTGGCAGATCAGGGACCACCAGAATCGTTACACCCAAGAGTACATCTGACTCTCGGACAATACCGAAACTGCAGGATTCCAGTAAGTTCTCCGCTGACACCGACCAAATTCGTGGATTTCGTTCTGCGCAACTTCTACAACAGCGCACACCATAATTACGTAGCAAGTTTGCCAATACCCCGCACTTCTTTCCCAGATTCAATTCGTCCAGATGAACGTAGGATTGTTCACGTTGAAGTCAGCCAATCTCCATTGCAGTCAGGATGAACGAGAGCACGCAATGGGGGTTGGGCGGCATAATTGAGTCTGTAGATTCTTCGCTGCGCTCGGAATGACATGGGGAGCCGCCCTGTGGGCGGCGTGGGCCCCGCCTGCGCGGGGATTCGGTTGGCGCGGGAATGACGGTGGTGTTAGTTCCCCGTTCGGGAGCCCCCTTCGACAGGCTCAGGGCGAACGGGTAGCTGCGCTACGGCTTAAGTTCGCAATTCAGTCTTGGTGGGCTCACCAGACTTGGTATAATCAGGCGCTTGCCGTGTATCGCATGGGGAGGGGGCGGAGACGATCTATGACGTATGAAGCTGAACAACCGCAAGAGATAGATGTTATGGCGCAGCATGGCCGTCTGCGCTGCATCGTGCAGGGGGATGGGCCGCCGCTGCTGTTCCTGCACGGGGCGCTTGGGACCGGCCGCGCCCACTTTCGGGGACAGATAAACGAGTTCGCCTCGGACTACCAGGTGATCGTGCCGAATTTCCTGGGCCACGGCGGATCGGACCCTCGTGAATCGTTCGACGATTTCTACGAGAGGGACACTGAGGACATTGCGGCCCTGATTGAAAACCTGGAGCTGCCGCCCGTCCATCTGTGCGGGTTCAGCGACGGCGCTATCGTGGCGATGATGGTTGCCGGCGACCATCCCGATCGACTGCGGTCGCTGACGCTGATCTCCGGGCAGGCGGTTCTAGACGAACAGACGATGGAGACGACGCGGCAGCTGTCACCCGCCAGCAACCTGCCCGATGGCTTTCAGCAAGCCCTCGCCCGCAGCCACGGTTCCCCTTATTGGGAGGGGATGGTCGACGACTACGTGGCGAGCGCGGAGCGCATCTATCAGACCGAGCCCCGCATCGTCGGCGACCGGCTGGATACTATCACCTGCCCAACGCTGATCGTGCAGGGGGAGGATGACGATTGGGCTGGGGCCAGGCACGCCCGTATGCTCCGGGATTCCATCCGTGGGGCGGAGCTTGACCTGTTGCCGGGCGTGGGCCACGAGGCGCACAGGGAGGATCCCGAGGCCTTTAACAGCCGTCTGCAGGGTTTTTTGGCGTCGCTGGAGGAGTGACGGATGGGAGGTAACTGCGTTACAGCTCTCGGTTCGCGTTCCTGCACGGAGGGCCGGTGTGTTTGTGGTGCCGCGTTCCAACTTGGTAACCAGATACGACTTTAGGTTCCTCGGCTACGCTCGGAATGACGTTGCCGTCACCCCCACCCTAGCCCTCCCCCATCGAGGGGGAGGGGATTCTCTCTTCACCCCCACCCTGCCCCCGCCTGCGCGGGGGTGACGGTGGTTGCGAGGGGGAGGGTATCCCGATGGATTCCGGCTTTCGCCGGAATGAGGGGAAATGCGTTACGGGGCGTCGTCGCTTTGGTTATTGCCAGAGGTCAGGGTCGGGGCGGTTCATGAGGCCAAAGCCCAGATATGCATACCAGATGACGAGCAGCACGTAGGAGCTCCGGGCCAGGGCGATAAAGGTGTCACGGCTATCGTTATCAAGGACGGCTACCACGAAGAAGACCATGACGGCCAGGCTCACTACCGTGGCCAACAGGGAGATTATCCTGTTGAAGTCGTCTCTCGTGGAGAGGCCCAGCGCGAAGATGAAGCCGCCAAACCCGAGCACAATCCCACCGGCGTAGACGAGAGCGGAGCCGACATAGAAGACGGGTACGCTTTCGCTGATCTGGTCGGCGGTTTCGGCATCGGCCAGAATGAAGTCCATGCCGCCGGATAGAATCCAACCGGCCAGTCCGACGAAGATCATGAAGAATCCCATCTGAACAAGGGCCTTGCCGTTGCCCTGCAGAGTTACGTTCCGCATCAGCGCATAGAGGCCGGAGAGGATCAACAGCAAGCCAAGGATTATCCCGATGTTGGTTACATTGGTCAGCGTGGCGTTATCGCTCTTGGCCGTTATGGAGCCAACAGCGTCTGACACCTCGGCACTGTCTATCAGTAGTCCACCCGGCTCTATGAGAAAGAAGATGAAGGCGATTATTGGCCCGAATATGAGGGACAGGCCCGCCAGCCGGTTCACGGATATTGTACCCATCGTCGAATCTCCTTTATGTGTTGTGATGGTAAGGAGCCATCCGGGTTCAACCTCTCGCACCCTGCATCCTGATACCAAAGTTGTGGAATTGCAATATTAAAGTGACCTGATTGGGTAATGTAGTCATTGGGAGGACGTTCAATGACCACTACAGAGGACTTGCAGGCGGAGTACGCGGAGGCGTGGGCAAACCTGGAAGAGGCCAAGCGGAAGATGGTCGAGCTGAGTCGTCGGATCGGGCCGGAGCGGGTGGAGGACTACGAGCTGCAGGGACGCGAGGGCGTCGTGAGGCTGTCCGAGATGTTCGGCGACAAGCAGGACCTCATCCTAATCCACAACATGGGGTCGGAGTGCCCGTACTGCACGATGTGGGCCGATGGGTTCAACGGCGTGCTAGAGCACCTGCGGGACCGGGCGGCGTTCGTGGTGGTATCGCCCAACAGCGTGGACGTGCAGCAGGCGGTGCGGGAGAAGCGGGGGTGGACGTTCGAGATGTACTCGTCTGAGGGCACCTCGTTCATTAAGGACATGGGGTTCGAGTCGGACGGGGTGTCATACAACTCCAACGCGATGCCGGGGATGTCTACTTTTCGCAAGAACGCAGACGGAACGATCGACCGGATCGCGAAGGATTTCTTCGGTGCGGGGGACCTGTACTGCGGCGTCTGGCACCTGTTCGATCTGCTGGCGGATGGCGTGGACGACTGGGAGCCGAAACTGGAGTATCAAGGTTCAATGGCGCGGGAATAGTTGTATGAGAGACGAAAGTATCATGCCTCCAAGGCCCACTCCATATTCCTATTGGGTAGTCCCGCAGCGGCTGCTTGTGGGCGAGTACCCAGGCCCTCTGATAGTCGTCCGCAGTCCGAAGCGGACCGTCCGAACAATCATGGACGCCGTTCTTGCGTTCGTGTTTAAAGGTCGCGGGGGTCTCAAGGGCAATCGGCGAAAGATCCGCTCGTTGATCGAAGCAGGCACCACCCTGTTCCTTGATCTGACGGAAGAGGGGGAGCTGCCGTCTTACGAAGGCCTTCTGCGTGAGGAGGCCAAGAAGCTGGGCGCGTCGGTGGAGTATCGGCGGGTGCCCGTGAAGGACCAGACGCCTGCTACCGGGAATCAGATGGCAGACGTCCTCAATGAGATTGACCGGGTTCTTGAGTCCGGAGGCACTGCCTATGTCCACTGTATGCGTGGGATAGGGCGGACGGGGTCGGTGGTCGGGTGCTACCTGGTGCGTCATGGCATGACGGGCGAGCAGGCGCTGGATGAGATTCGGAAATTGAGAAAGGGACTCCTGAACACCTGGGCGAGGTCTCCGGAGACGGAGGCACAGCGGCGAATGGTGCTCGAATGGAAAGAGTGATCATTGTCGGCGGTGGATTTGCCGGGCTGAGCGCGGCTTACACGCTGATGAAGCGTGGGATCACTCCCCTCCTGCTTGAGGCCGAGGATCACGTGGGCGGACGCGGGAGCGGGGAGCGGGTGGACGGGTTCTCCGTAGACATGGGCGCGTTCGTGTTCACGTCCACTTACGACACAGCGTTCCGCATCTGCGAGGAGCTGGGTCTGCCGCTGGCGCCCTCGCAGATGAAGTTCGGGCACTATCGGGGCGGGCGATGGGTTACAACGACGCCGGACCAGTCGCTTTGGAATTTTTTGAGACACCTGCGCACGGCGGCCGCGATGGGCTTCCTGTCGCCGTCGGGCATGCAAGCCGGTATGAAGGTGATGCGGGAGATTCGTCAGCAGGCGGATTACATGAGTTTCGCCAGCGACAGCCCCATCGCCGAGATCGACGATGACGAGAGTTTCGGCGAGTATCTGGAGCGGATGCGGGTGCCGGACAAGCTGGCGCTGTCGCTGCGGGGACCACTGGAGATGGTGTTGGGTGATCCGCTGCCCGCGGGACAGGCGCTGATGCGGGCGTATATCGGTGAAACGATGCTGAGCAACGGCCAGGTCTATATGCCGGAACGGGGCATTGGGTCGTTTAGCACGGCTCTTGGTGATTTCTGTTCCGATGCGATCCAGGTTTCAACGCCTGTTGAGAGGATTGTTGTTACGGACGGAAAGGCGACCGGTGTTGTTGTGGACGGCGAGACGATCGAGGCGGACGCGGTGATCAGCGCTGTGCCGGGCACGAAGGTGTCAAGGCTCATTCCCGACCTGCCGGCGGAGACTCATCGCGCGCTCAGCACGATCAACTATTCAACGGGGTGCCGGGTGGTAATCGGGCTGGATCAGGCCCCGCTGCCCGCCGGGTGGCATGGGGCGCTGTTTCCGGAGGACGACGACACGCCTCTTCTGCTGAATCGGACTGCATTCCTGCCCGACTGCGCGCCGCAGGGGAAGAGCATTCTCGACCTGCTCATCGGGAGGGAGCGGGCCAAGGAGTTGATTCCGCTTGACGACGATGAGATCAAGCTAAAGATGCTGGGGGCGGCTCGCGAGAAAGCGCCGCAAGGTTCCGCCCTGCCCGGCGATGATGAGGGGCTGTTCTTCCGCGTGTACCGCTGGGAAGAGGCGCTGTGCATGGGGGAGCCGGGGATGCTGGCGGCGATGGCGGAGATTCCGGGGCAGCTGGCGGGTCGGATCGACAAACTGTTTTTGGCGGGAGATTACATGAGTGTGCCGTCGGTGAACGGCGCTCTCTCCAGTGGTCACAGCGCGGCGACCAGGGTTGCTGCCTTGATGGGGTCTCGCGCGGAGTAGGCAAGCCTCCTTAGGCGTGCCGCTGCGTCCCTACAGGAGCCAGTTGGCCAGATAGCCGGCGAGGCAGGCGCCGGTGAGGGCGAGCAAGACGTACAGTGCGAAGACCCGAGGACGAACAATGGAAACAACCGCCGCAGCGGCATAGAAGCTGACCGCCGCGCCTGAGATCATGAGCGCCAGGGCGGAGCCAAAACCCATGCCCATATCCATCAACCCTCTCACCAAGGGCAGGGCCGCATAGCCGTCGAGATACATGGGCGCACCCACGAGAACGGCAAATGGAACCGATGCGCCGGCCTCGCTGCCGAAAAGCGACATGATCCATGCATCAGGTACCAGTCGCTCAAGGAAGACCTCCAGCACCAACGCTAGCGCCAACCATTGGATGATCGGTCGGGCACTGCCCCAGACGGCAGGCCAGAATCGGGCGTCTTCTTCTTCGCATTCGTACTGTGCCAGAACTTCAGGGCGCATCAGCTCATGACCAGCGCCTCGGTAGGCCGGCAGCATCGCGGTCACCCCGCCCGCGAGCAAGCCGATGGCAAAGGCGCTCACAGTCTTTGCAATGGCAAAGGGCACGCTGATGATGCCGGCGGTAACGAGGAACATGCTTGGATCGGTCACCGGGGAGGCCAGCCAGAACGCCATGACCGGAGGGATTGTGATGCCGCGACGCAAGAGGGTGACAATCAGGGGCAGCACTGCGAGGCCGCAGACCGGCGTAACGGCCCCGACGAAGCTTGCGATGACCACTGTCCGTACGGATCCGCCCTTGAGCCATGCCAATGCCCGGTCTGCCCACCGGCCAGCTGTCAGCGCCCCTGCGAGAAGCGCAGCGACCACAACCACCGGCAGCAAGGATAGCAGGCCGCGACCTACGTCTCTCAGCATGTCGGTGTTGGCTTGCGGGAGCAGAGAGCCTGTCAGCAGCAGCAGTATTGTCGCCGACCAGATCAACATCTCCAGACTTGGTCGGGGACGTTGAAACGGAATGACTGTGGAAAGGGACATCCCGCATGATAGCAACTCTGCCGTCGGGAGAATCCCAGCCGTCTCAGCGAAGGCATGCGGGGGGGCACCCCCTCACCCTAACCCTCTCCCTGAAGGAGAGGGGATTTCGAGGCCGCCCCGTGGGCGGCACTGGATTCCCGCCCCGTATCGGAGCACGGGACATGCTTTCGAGGGAATGACGGTGGGCCAAGTCCCCGTTCGGGAGCCCTCTTCGACTACGCTCAGGGCGAACGGGTAGCTGCGCTACGGCTTAAGTTCGCGGTCTTGCCTTGTCTGAAGAAGAAACAGGCTTGCCGCGTTCCAGCATGCTTGTCAGATGAGTCTTTGGATTCCTCGACTGCGCTCGGAATGACGAGGGAGAGACACCCCCTCACCCTAACCCTCTCCCTCAGGGAGGGGGGATCTTAAGTCGTCCTGCGGGCGGCGGTCATTGTTTCGATGACTTCTTTGCGGTAACAGTCGAGGGCGGCGGATTCGGGGAGGTTGTCCTCTGCAAACCAGCCGATCTCGCTGTGCTCATCCAGGGCGGCGTTGGTGGGTTCGCCGAACCAGGCGGTGACGGCGAATACGATGATGTCGGCCGGTTCGACGGGATCGAGGACTGTCCCCAACTCCCGGTATTGCTCAACATCAATGCCGAGTTCCTCTTGAGCCTCCCGACGCAGCGCCTGTTCAGGCGTTTCGTCACCTTCGATGTGCCCTCCGGGCAGGTCCCACAGATTGGGATAGACCTTCCGCTGTGGAAGCCTCTTCACGAGCAAGACCGCATCGTCCCTAATCAGCACTGACGCGATGCACCGTGCTCTGGGAGAATTGTCGATCCGATTTGAGTTCGCCATTTCCGTTGAGCGTGCCCTCATCTTTCATCCGGCAGGTGGCACTATAGTAGGGCATCGGAAATCTATACCCAAACGGCGGAGACAGGTGAACGACAGACAGGACGAAACTCAGGAATCGGCGACCAATCTGCCGTATCGCGTCAGCGGGCTGCGCGGACACGTGCAGAGCTTTATCCACACGGAAGAGGTGGGAGCGCTCATCCTGTTGGCAGCCGCCGCGGCTGCCATTATATGGGCCAACTCACCGTGGTCGGATTCGTATTTCGATTTTTGGCACACCTATATCACGATCGAGATTCCTATCATCTCAATCCACGAAGATCTGGGGCACCTCGTCAACGATGGCCTAATGGCCATCTTCTTCTTTGTGGTGGGCCTGGAGATCAAACGGGAACTCCTGCACGGGGAATTGTCCAGCGTCAGGAAAGCGTCACTGCCCGTGCTCGCCGCAGTTGGCGGCATGGTTGTGCCCGCGCTCACCTATCTAGTGTTCAACCCCTCGGGCGACGCGGCTGTTGGCTGGGGCATACCCATGGCGACGGACATCGCGTTCGCGATCGGTGTACTGGCGCTGTTGGGTCGACGGATTCCGGTGGAGCTACGGGTCTTTCTGCTGGGGTTGGCGGTGGTGGACGATCTGGGCGCAATCACAGTCATTGCCCTGTTCTATACGGACACAATCGAGTGGTCGAGTCTTTGGATTTCGCTGGCTATTCTCGGGGCCGTGGCGGTGAGCGTCCGTTTCGGGATTCGTTCCATGGTCTTCTACATCGTCGCGGGCTTCCTTATGTGGTATTTCTTCCTGGAATCCGGAGTGCACGCGACTTTAGCAGGTGTGCTTCTAGCGGCGGTTGTCCCTGCCGGATCGGCGCGGAGCCGCGATGACTACGCTGCTGTGCTGGACGATCTCCTGCACGACTATCGCCTTGCGATGTCCAATGGCGACGAGGAGCACGCGGAAATCGTCCTCGAGGAAATCGAGAAGCTCAGCCGTAGTACAGAGTCGCCGCTGGAGAGCCTGGAGCACATGATTCATCCGTGGGTGAGCCTCGCCATTCTGCCGCTGTTCGCGCTGGCGAATGCGGGGATCACGATCACGGGGGATACACTGTCCGATGCGGCCGGGAGCAGTATCACCATCGGCATCGCGGCAGGGCTGTTAGCAGGCAAGGCACTAGGCATCTTTGGCATCACGTGGCTTGCCATTCGTTTCGGCATCGGTCAACTGCCTGCATCGATGACGAGGATGCACGTGTTGGGCGTGGGATTCCTGGCAGGCATCGGATTCACGGTGGCGATCTTCATTTCCGGCATCGCCTTTGATGACCCGGCCCTAGTCGATCAGGCAAAGATGGGTATATTCGTGGCGTCGGTCGCAGCGGCCGTTATCGGATATGCGCTTCTGCGCTTCACAGGTGGTGGGCATTCCGCCAACCACCCTTCGACAAGCTCAGGGTGAGCGGAGAACATTCTGCGACTGACCGGCAGGAAAGACGTGATATATACTTAGGTCATCTTGAGAAGGAAGGAGGTGGTTTGGCGCATGTCTTTACCTAGACAGCCAGAGCTTATTTCAACGGACGAGGTGAGCAAAGGCTAACCCAGCGCCAGGCGCCATGACGTTGACCTTGGCGACTGGGAGAAGGGGGCTCGGCTTCGGCTGAGCCCCCTTTGTTTTATATCTGTGAACTCGGGGGAGGGTGAGTGAGCGAACGACAAGGCGCGATCAGCAAGGCTGTCATCGTGGCTGGAGGCCGAGGAACCCGCTTCCTGCCGGCGACTCTCGCCATCCCCAAGGAGATCCTGCCGATCTTCGACCGTCCGATGCTGTTCTACGCGCTTGAGGAGGCGGCGAACTCAGGGCTCACGGAGATTGTGCTGATCAGCGCTCCGGGCAAGGCAGTGATGGAGAGCTATGTGACGCTGCGGGGCGAGGCGTTGGCCAGAGCGCTGGGAGAGCACTCCAGCGCGCCGGATGTCCAACGCCTTATGGACTCGCTGTCAGTGACGATCGTTCACCAGAACGAGCCGCTTGGCCTCGGCCACGCCATCCTGCAGGCTGCGGATGCCGTGGGAGATGAGCCGTTTGCCGTGATCCTGCCTGACGATATTGTCGATGCGGAGACGCCGGTCCTCGCGCAGATGCTGGCCGCATATGACAATCATCCCGGTATTCATGTGGGGGTTGAGCGAGTGCCGGGGGACGCCATCTCGGCGTATGGCGTGGTCGCCGTTGAACCGGCGGACGGGGATGATGAGCGGGTATATCGGGTGACGGGCATGGTTGAGAAGCCGGATCCGGCGGACGCACCCTCTGATCTTGGCATCGTTGGGCGCTATATCTTTCCGGGGACAATCTTTGACGCGATACGACGGACGCCGCCCGGCGCGAAGGATGAGATCCAGATTACAGACGCGATGGAGATTCTGCGTCGGGAGGGAGTCCCAACATTCGCATTCGCCTTTGACGGGGTGCGCTATGACGCAGGAAATCCGCTGGGACATCTGCGGGCGGCTGCGTCATTCGCGCTTTCACGGCCCGATACCTCAGAGCAGGCCCGGGCGATCCT
The DNA here is from genome assembly GCA_965207895.1 of Dehalococcoidia bacterium. Taxonomy (GTDB): domain Bacteria; phylum Chloroflexota; class Dehalococcoidia; order UBA6926; family UBA6926; genus VXMO01. Next base: position 1,057,816 of record CBDBNN010000003.1, on the reverse strand, counting down.
TGAGGAGGCGTTTTCTCACGACCACCCCTGTTCGTCCTGAGCGTGGATTGGCGTTACAAGGTTGGATGGCAGAATTGAGATTTTGGATTCCTCGACTCCGCTGCGCTCCGCTCGGAATGACATGAGTGGCTGCCTGTAGGCGGCGTTCGCCGCGCCTGCGCGGGAAATGACGGAGGGCGCGGCGCTCGCCCTTCGACAGGCTCAGGGAGAGCGGGTTCATGGCCACGGATGGGCGCGTTGATTGGACGTGGTTTTGAAATTGGTCTAAAATAATGCCGCTATGGCTGAGTCAACTGCCACTCGGCGCACGCCCAGGCGAACGAGTGCACCCAAGGTCAAGAATGCCGCTGCGGGCCACGATTCCTCGAAGCTGCGCATCCTTGGCATCCTTCTGCTGTTGGGCATCGTCGTCGGTTCAATCGCGGTCGCTTTATGGCAGCCTGTAGAACTGACCGACGAGCTGGCTCCGGCGTGGACGTATGCGGGGCCGTTGCTCATCGTTGCGCCTGTGCTCCTTGTTGCAACGTATATCGCTCTCCGTGTCTTCGGTCTGAAGAACGCGCGGGTTTGGCGCTGGGCGGGGGCGACACTGTTCAGCGCGGGGGCTGCTCTGACAGCCCTGCACTATTTCGAGGTCACAGAGATACAAGGCATCTCCATTGAAAGCAATTTCTCCGGCTTTCTTACCGGCTTCACAGATCTACAGGTGATCGGCATCTTTGCCGGACTGACGCTCGCTACGCTTATTCTTCTTTCACCAATTGGGGCGTTCAGGGCTGCGCAAGCATCAGGGCGCGCAAGCCGCACGGCAGGCATGGCAAGCGCGAACGTGGCTGCCGCCGGCGGCGCAGCCGCGAAACGCAGGATACAAGAGGTCCGCGCGGCACGCACGTACGCGGCTGATGAGCAGATATCCGAGCTGGATGAGTCGCCTATTCCACGCACGCGGATCGTTGTGCCCGAGCCTGCGCGCGCTGCGGTGAGGCCACGATATCCGGAGCCTGTGGGCGTTGTCCGTGACCAGCAGCAGCGTGTGCAGCAGGAAATAGAGTCGGCCAAGGATGGAGAGACAGCGCAAGAGCAGCGTCCCCGCATTGTTATGCCAGGCGTCCCCAGCAAAAAACATGTGGATGACGCCGAAATCGAAGAACTCGCCTACCAAGAGAATTCAGTGGCAATCGAGGAGAAGCCTCTGTTCATCCCACCGCCCGGTCTCAGCAGTGTCGATGCCCAGAGGGCCGAGCATTCGCCTCATTCTGACGTGCAAGGTGAAGGATTCGGCATGAATCCGGATGAGGTCGATGAGATGGGCCAGAGGGATCCGCTAGCCTTCACTGATCATGATGCGGAAGATGAGGAAGATTCCTGGGACATTGATAAGCACATTGAAACACTCATTGAAGATCCAATTGATGAGTCTGCAGAGAATATCGACGATGCCGTGGACTGGGACTCCGGCGAAGACTCAATCACGCTGGTGGAAGACGGGGTCTTAACTGCGGAAGACGGCATTGACTTAATGGAAGAAGAGGGCCCGGAGGCGGAGGACGAGAGGGAAGAGGTTACCGCCGTGGCCCGCAGCGACCAGGAGCTTCTGGACTCCCTTGATCCGTTTGCCGGGTTGCCTAGAGTGGCATGGAAATACCCCTCCGTGAAGTTGTTTGACGAGCAGCCGCCAACTGAAGTCGACACCGAATCCCACATGGAAACAGCGGAGGCCATCCAGGAAACCCTACAGGAGTACGGCATTGAGGTTGAGGTGACTGAGGTTCGTCCCGGCCCGACGGTCACGCTCTACGGTGTACGGCCCGGGTGGGACAGGCGTTATCGAACTGTGCGGGAGCGGAACGAGGACGGCCAGATCGTGGCACGGCGCCAGGAAGTGGGTCGCACACGAGTCAAGGTGGACGCGATTTCGAAGCTCGATGACGATCTTGCGCTTCAGCTTAAGGCCGCAAGCGTGCGTATCGAACCCATCCAGGGAACGAACCTGGTGGGGGTCGAGGTGCCGAACGCAACGGCGGAGACGGTCTATATGCGCCCGCAGATGGAGAGTGACGCCTATCGCAAGGCGCACGGCAAGAGCATGCTGTCGTTCCCGCTCGGCAAGGGAAGTGGCGGCGAGCCGGTGGTTGCAGACCTCGCCCGTATGCCCCATCTGCTGGTAGCCGGTTCAACGGGCAGCGGAAAGAGCGTCTTCATCAACAGCCTTATTACAAGCCTCATCTCGCGCGCCACACCGGACGATCTTCGCTTCGTGATGATTGATCCGAAGCGCGTCGAGTTGACTATCTATAACGGCATTCCCCATCTCATTACGCCAGTCATCGTCGACACGCAGAAAGTCGTTAACGCCCTGCAGTGGATGATGCAGCAGATGGAGGACCGACTTGAAATGCTGGCGGAGCAGGGCGCGCGCGACATCGCCTCCTACAACGAGAAGGTCGGCGCGGGCAAGCGCATGCCCTATCTGGTCCTCATCGTTGATGAGTTGGCGGACCTTATGATGACATCAGGCAAGGCTGTGGAAACCGGCCTCGTCCGGCTCGCCCAGATGGGACGCGCAACGGGCATCCACCTTGTCGTTGCAACCCAACGTCCGTCCGTCAACGTCATCACGGGCCTCATCAAGGCCAACTTCCCAACGCGGATCAGCTTCATGGTGACGTCGCTGGTCGATTCAAGAACGATCCTGGACGGAGCTGGCGCAGAAAAGCTGTTGGGGCGCGGCGATATGCTCTATCTGCCGCAGGACGCCTCCCGCCCTCTCCGCATTCAGAGCGCGTTTATCTCATCGCATGAATCGGACGCCTTTGTCGATGCGTGGCGCGCCCAATCCAGGGGTTACGTGCCACCGGAGCTGCCAGACCTGGTTCAACCGGAGGACATCGGCCTGCAGTCGAGGGGCCGAAATGGCAGCACAGACGATATGAACGGGAACGGGTCCAGGCGCAACGGCTCAGGCGAAGACGACATCATGGAGCAGGCGCGCGAACTGGCTGACATCTATAACGGCAAGGTCTCAACATCACTGCTGCAACGACGGTTGGGAATCGGTTATCCGCGCGCGGCGCGACTGCGCGACCGGCTCGTCGAAGAGGGCGTGGCGGGGGCCGAGATTCCTAACGCTCCGGCGGAGACCGCAGGCCGCGGAATCAGGCGGACGCGAGAAGCAGCTGCGGCCATCGAAGAGAACGGCGCCGACGAGTAGAGGCGCTCCCCTGCCCTGCTGCTGGTTCCAGAATCCCCATAGTTCGATTTTCTCTCTCAGGGAGAGGGGTTCACCCTTCGACAAGCTCAGGGTGAGCGGTGAACGGCGCGTTGCGCCGTACTGGATTCCCGCTTTCGCGGGAATGACGGACGGGCGTTAGGACGCGATTTGGGCGGCCGGTGTCACTTCCTTGACGCGGCTGATCATGCCGTCAGCGATCTCCCGATAGCGCTTCTGCGCCTTCTTGTGCTTGATGACCGCGAGGTCAGGGCCGATATCACTGAAGTCGCGTGACAGCTCGAGCCGTCCGAGGAACGGGACATCAAGGTCCCTGGCAAGATGCTCGCCGCCTCCCTTGCCGAAGATGTCGCCTGACATGTTCTCCACCACTCCGAGGATGTCAATGTTCATCTTCTTGATCATGTTGATGGAGCGCTTGGCGTCCAACACGGCGAGGTCTTGCGGTGTGGTCACCACGACGAATCCATGCAGTTGAAGTGTCTGCATGATGGTCAGCGGCGCGTCAGAGGTGCCGGGGGGCAGGTCAACGACCAGGTATTCAAGATCGCCCCACTCGGTTAGTTCAAGGAACTGGTTGATGGCGTTCGTGACCATCGGCCCGCGCCAGATGATGGCCTCGTCCTCGTTTTCCTGGAATGAGGCCATGGAGATGGTCTTCACGCCGGCGCGCTGGGGGGGATAGAGCACCCCTTCCACATAGCGCGGTCGCTCAGTGACGCCGAGGAGTTTGTCCGCGTTCGGGCAGTCGATGTCAGCGTCAAGCAGGCCGACGGAATGCCCCATCTGGGAGAGCGCGACGGCAAGGTTGACGGCAACCGTTGTTTTGCCGACGCCACCCTTACCGCTGTAGACGGCGACGCGATACTGAATCTGGTTGAGGTGCTCGGCAATCTTCTTGCGGCGCTCCCACGTCTTCATCATGGAGCCAAGACGCGCGCGGGCTTGATCATTCATTCCGGGCTGGGTCACTTGTCTTCCTCTCTCCGTGCTGTACGGCGACACGCTTGTGAAAGCCGAGCCGCCACCCTGTTCATTCTAGCGGGTTAACTCCGTGGTTTAGGAACTGTGGGCGTCAGGCGCGTCTCAGTTGGGTATCAGTTCGAGTATCTGCGCGGCATCTTCCGGGTTTGACGATGCTGCAACCTGTATATCGCCTTGCCTGACCTGCGCGAGCACAATTGCGCCATCGGCTTCGTAGCGATAGTAGCGGCCGGTTCGAGATTCGACTCTATCGAGACCGGCTCGCAGCGCCCCGACGTTGAATCCCCACGAAACAAGGGGAGCAGGGATTCCGGTCCGCGCGATGGCGAGTCCGGTGAGACCATGGGCAGCCAGCTCCCCCGGCGCAGTGTTTACGCTTAGCTCAGGCAGAGAGTCTCCATAGACCGCAAAAACGGCGTTGTCCAGCTGGAGCGTCTCAAGCATCTCACCGAACTGCGTAAGGTCGACGATGCCCTGCCCTGCCAGCCATTCAAGAATCTCGTTCATGCGCTCAGGAGGAACCTGTGTGAACCCCGCGGCAAGCACCGGCTTTGGCGGGGCCTGTGGCAGGTCGAGCGCATTGCGCCAGGCTCCTGTTCCAGCCAATTGCTCATCGGGGATGAACCTATTTCCATTGAGGGTGTTCCGCATAGCCCAGACCTGTCTCTGATCGCCAATAACAATCTCTGCATCGTGGCCGCTCCTGTTGGACCACGTTGACACGCCCGCATCAACGCGGGAAAGCACGCTGTGTGCCGAAATTGCGTCGAACTCGCTGCCGAATGAGAAGCGAATTGTTGTGGTTATTGCGCTCTCATCCGTGTCAGCCGGGCTCAGCCAGAGTGAGATCGAGCGGGCTTCTGCACGCCAGGGTATAGTCGAGCCGTCTCGCTGTCGAAGGTTCGTGCTGATGTTGATAGTTGAATCGTCACCAGGCGGCTTCACAAAGATGTAGCCGCCAAGGGGAACGTCGGGGACACGTTCGCCGAAGCCCTCAGGAACGCCGGGTTCGCCATCAGTGGACAGACGCTCAACGCATCCTGTGAGAGCGATGGCGCTTAGGGCCAGGATGGTGGCCGGAAACAGGCCTCCGACTCCCAATAGTGTGCGCAGCACAGACATGGATCACTCAATCATCAGACGGCGCAGCTCAACCATCTGATCTCGCAGCGCAGCGGCCTTTTCAAACTCCAGGTTGCGGGCGGCTTGCTTCATCTGCTTCTCAAGCTCGCGTACAGTCGACGCGACGTTCTCCTGCGATATTTCGCTTGGGACGGCCTCGTACACGGCGCGAGATTCAGCGACTTGTCTCACACGCTCCGTGATGTCATGCACAGCCTTCTGGATTCCCTGCGGGACGATATCGTGATCCGTGTTGTAGTCCTCCTGCAGGTCACGCCGTCGATAGGTTTCCTCGATGGCGTTGCGCATGGAGTCCGTTACGCGGTCGGCGTACATGATGACGTGACCATTGACGTGGCGGGCGGCGCGCCCAACAGTCTGGATAAGTGACGTGCCGGAACGCAGATAGCCTTCCTTATCGGCATCAAGGATAGCGACCAGGCTGACCTCCGGCAGGTCCAGGCCCTCACGCAGGAGGTTGATGCCGACGATGACGTCATAGACGCCGAGCCTCAGATCACGCAGTATCTCGCTGCGATCCAGTGTCTTCACGTCCGCGTGGATGTAATGAGTCTTGACTCCCATTTCCTGCAGGTAATCTGCAAGCTGTTCCGCCATGCGTTTTGTCAGAGTGGTGACGAGCGCGCGCTCACCACGGTCCACGCGCTCCTTGATCTGGGCGAGTAGATCGTCAACCTGCCCTCGCGTGGGTTTAACCTCCACCGTCGGGTCAAGGAGACCTGTTGGGCGAATGACCTGTTCAACAATGCTGTTGCTGACCTCATGCTCATAGGGGCCGGGCGTGGCGGATACGAAGACAATCTGCCCGAAAAGCTGCTCGAACTCCGTGTAATTCAGCGGGCGGTTGTCCAGCGCGGAGGGCAGCCGGAAACCGTAATCGACTAGCACCTGTTTGCGGGCGACGTCGCCGTGGAACATGCCGCGGAGCTGCGGGATAGTCATGTGTGATTCATCAATAAAGATAAGGTAGTCCTTTGGGAAGTAGTCGAGCAGCGTCCACGGTCGGCTGTGCGCTTCTCGCCTCTGCAGATGCCGGGAGTAGTTTTCAACGCCCGCGCAGTAGCCAGCCTCCCGGAGCATCTCAAGGTCGTAGCGAGTGCGCTGTTCAAGGCGCTGAGCTTCGACCAGCTTGCCCTGCTCACGGAACCACGACACGCGGTCATGCAGTTCCTCTTCGATATCAATGATGGCGGAGCGGAGTTTCTCTTCGCCAGTCACCCAGTGCTTGGCGGGGTAGATGGCCACCTTCGAGCGTTCGCCCAGAAGCTGGCCGGTGGTTGTATCAACCGTGACGATGCGCTCAATCTCATCGCCGAAGAATTCGATGCGGACGGCGGTCTCTTCGTACGCGGGCTGCACTTCGATGGTGTCGCCGTTGACGCGGAATCGCCCCCGCGTGAAATCGAAGTCGTTTCGCGCGTACTGCATGTCGATGAGGCGGCGGATGACGTCGTCACGCCGGTGCCGTGATCCTTGTTCAAGCATGAGGATGAACGCGGCATACTCATCCGGCGCGCCGAGGCCGTAGATGCAGGAGACGGAGGCAACGATTACGACATCACGCCGCTCCCACAGAGCCTTTGTGGCGGCGTGGCGCAGCCGATCAATCTCATCGTTAATGTGCGAGTCTTTTTCGATGTACGTGTCCGAACGCGGGACGTATGCCTCAGGCTGGTAGTAGTCGTAATAGGAAACGAAGTACTCGACGGCGTTGTTGGGGAAGAAGTCGCGAAACTCCATGGCGAGCTGCGCGGCGAGAGTCTTGTTGTGGGCGATGACGAGAGCGGGACGTTGGGCCTGGGCGATGATGTTGGCCATGGTGAAGGTCTTGCCGCTGCCCGTGACGCCCTTGAGGGTCTGATAGCGGCGACCATCCCCGAGGCCATCCACGATTGTGCCGACGGCGTCAGGCTGGTCACCCATCATGCCGAACGGGGACACAAGTTCAAACTGCCGGTCTGTCGCGGGATACTCTGCAATAGCCATCAACTGATCCTGACCTCGGGCTCCCCATGTCTGCCCAACACCCTAGTATAACTAGGGTTTGCGTTGAGAGTCGCGCAAACTCTATGGTTGGCCAGATTCTTCGTTCAGCACCCGCAGGAACTCAGCGGACGTTACGAACTCCACGCCGCCATACCCCCACATGCGCAGCACTTCCCTATCCGCCGTGACAAGATAGCGTGCGTTTCCCGCGTGCGCGGCCTCTACAAGGCGGCGGTCGCCTGCATCCTTCAGTGTCAACTCTTCCAGAATCGGCGCCTTGACGAGGATGGAATTCTCTCTCAGTTCCTCCAGCAGTCCGTCCCGTTCTTCTCTGCTGCTGAGTCTTTCGATCCACCGCGCGCCGACGACCGATTCCGCTTCCCGCAGAGTGGCTTCTGAGGCCACGTGCTCAAATCTTCCGGCGCGCCACAGGTCCAGTATGCGACTCGCGGAGCCCCCGCGCCGCGCAAGCGCGCCAACCAGGAGATTGGTATCAATGATTGCCCTCATAAGGACTCCGTACAAGCGGAATCAATAGTTCCTACAGGAAAGTCAGGAGGTTAGTTGTAGCGATCAGGCCGTTGAGCCGTGATGCGCGTGATGGCCCACCGGACCATGAGCAGCGGCGTGATGATGGCGGCGATGATTGGACCACGTCCGACATCAGGTATTTGCGGATCCACTGTCGTGGCAGCATAAATGCTGACAACGATGAGGATGACTTCCATCAGCAGTTCCCTGTTGCCGGGACGCTTCAGCAGTCCAGCATTCCAGAACGAAATCTCACGCAACGCGGCCAGCAGGCTTGTACCAATAGCGACTGCAATCAGCACCCACGCGATGATCGTGAACGACGGCAAAAGCAGCCCGATGACATGAAGGTTGAGTAGAACTGCCATAAGGCCGATAACAGCCCACCAGGGATTGGAGGTGGCTGCGCCATAACGACCGCCGGTGTACAAAACCCACGAGCAGAGGACGCTGATCAACGCCAGAACGACGAAAAAGCTTTCAAGCATGTCCCTATGTTCCACCCTCGCTCAAAGAGGCCAGCGCCAAGCGGACTCGCTCATCAAGCGGAGGAGTCTCCTCCAACTCCGGGTTTACAACTGACGAGACGGCCAGGCGAATCTCCTGCGCGGTATAGCCCAATGATTGCAGCACGGCGGTCAGCTCCGCGTCGAGGACGGTGGGGGTTCGGGTTGTGCCGGCGGTCAGTCCGGCGAGGTCCAGCTCATCCAGCTTGCCCTTGAGTTCCACGATGACGCGGGAGGCGCTGCGCTTGCCGACACCGGGCGCGCGCGCCAACGCTCCAGCATCCCCCTGCTCTATCGCCTGCACAAGGTCTGCGGGCGACAGTACCGACAGAATGACCAGACCAAGGCGTGGTCCGATGCCAGAGACGCCGAGAAGTGCACCAAACGCCGCTTTTTCTTCCGCACTGCGGAAGCCGTAGAGAGTGATGTTCTCGTCCCGGACGATGAGATGGGTGAAGAGACGGACAGGAGCTCCGATGGGGCCGAGGCCGGACAGGGCAGATGATGGGAGTTGAGCGCGTACGCTGACGCCGCCGATGGCAACATCAACCCAGTCCTCGCCGCGCGCCTCAAGGATGCCCTGAATGCTGGAAATCATCGTTCACAGCGTACCAGAGGGGAGGACGAATAGGAGTGGCTATTCGATGGAGAGCATTGGCCGGACCTGGTCAATGAACTCCGAAGCCTCATTGAGGCTATCCCTAACTTCATCACTGTCAAGGACACCTTCATAGAAATTGAAGTGAAGATGGCCGGCAGTCTGGAAGAGGGACATGAGATCGTCGATTCCGGTCTCGGTTCTGAGGTGGCGAACCACGGCGTAGAGCTCTACATGACCACCATGGTCAAGGCCTTGCTCTTCAGCAAGCGCCTTGACTATCTGGGCGGCTGCGCCCCAGCCCTTCTCCGAGGCTTGGTGCAGGTCACCCTGCTCCAATTCTTCAAAGGCACGACGCAGGAAAATGCGGCTCTGGGCCGCGTACCGATTCGCTACAACCATGTGCCTATTCTATGCCGCTGAGGGTTCAGCCCTGCGAGGGCAAGTCCTCAAGCTTGTCAATGAATTCTTCAATGTTTGTCAAGCTGAGTTCGATGTCATCGTGGCCGTGCCAGCCCTCATAGAAATCGATGTGCAAGTTGTTGGCAAGCTGAAAGGACAAGGACAGGCTGCGGTCTCCGGTTTCAGCGACGAGCGTGCGTACAATCACGAACAACTCGGCGTGTTTGCTGTGTTTGAGGCCACGGTCTTCCCCGATCGCCTTGACGATCTGGGCAGCCGCACCCCAGCCCTTCTCGGCGGCTTGCCTCAAATCGCCCGTTTGAAGTTCTTTGAAAGCCTGCCGGATAAAGGTTCGCGCTTGAGTGGCGTACCGATTCGCTACAACCATGTGTCTATTCTACGTCGCCGAAGGTGTACGTAGCCGCGCGGATGATACTACCGTGGGAGGCCCAGTCCGCGCCAGGCGATGATGTTTGCGCCGAGTGCGATACCACCGCCACCGCCAGACTCGTTCTGGGAGAGCATGTAGTGCGTGCCGTAGATGCCATTGCCCGGGGCACGCGGTTCAGGCTTGTGAAGCCCAATGTACGGTCCCAGGGCCCGAGCGAAGGTGGGCCACAGCCAGTATTTTGAGGTGTGGAGGACGCGCCAGCCGGACATCGCGCCTTCCGCCTGCGGAACCTCCCCTGCCGCCTGCATCGCCGCGACACGATACGCCAGCATTCGGTCAATCTCAAGCGTCACGCGCAGATCCGCCAACTGGTGCCGCGTGACGCCGTTGTTCAGGATCGACTCGCCGTTGAATTTCAGGTCGCGAGCCATCGCAATAAAGCGATCAAATACACCGATTTGCCTCGCAGCGTTGTCGATGCCGGTGCGTTCAAAATTGAGCGTCGTCATCGCCGCATACCAGCCCCGGTTCATCTCACCGATAAGGTAACGCTTTGGCACGCGGACTTCATCCATGAAGACTTCATTCCATCGGCGGGTGCCGAAGAAGTCATACAGAGGCCGCAGTGTGATGCCGGGCATCATATTTCCGTCATCGTCTGTCAGCTGCATGGCCAGGTACGTGATGCCGCGATGCTTTGGCGCGTTTGGGTCTGTGCGAACGAGGATGTGATACCAGTTGGAGAAATGTGAGCCGGACGACCAGATCTTCTGGCCCGTCACGACGATGTCGTCTCCGTCTTCCACGCCGCGTGTCTGAAGGCTTGCGAGGTCTGTTCCTGCATTCGGTTCGCTGTAGCCCTGCGCCCAATCGATATCCGCTGTGGCCATCTTGGGGAGGAACTGTTCCTTGAGCCAATCAGAGCCATGGAACATGATTGCACCGGTGATGTTGGCGCTCGGGTTGCCTGAGGGAGCGTCCGCGTACCCGAGTTCCTCCATGTAAACGAATTGATTGTCAAACGGGGCGTTCGTGCCGCCGAATTCCTCCGGCCAGTGCATCGTGTACCAGCCCTTATCGACGAGCTTCTTGGTGAACTCCTGGTCGTGCTCACGCGATTCGGCGTTTGCAAAGTCGATGGAACGAACGTTGATGGAGTGAGCCTCAAAATCTCGGGGATCCCAGTTCTCCTTCAAGAACGTGCGCACCTCGTCGCGGAATGTCTCAGCCTCGGGCGAGAGTCGAAAGTCCATCACTGTCCTCCATTCCGGCGGTCTTCATGCCACTCGGACCAGAGTCAGCGTAGCAGATTGGCGGACTGTGACTGAATAGATGAGGATTGGACCGCGTCACACATGGCGACGGCCAGGGCGTCCGTGGCGTCTGCCGGAACCCTGCCCTCGGGCATAGTTACTTGCAGCCTGAGCAGCCGATCGACGTCCTGCTTGGTGGCTCGGCCGTGGCCTGCGACAGTGCTTTTCACCTGGGCGGGGGCGTATTGGCGGACTGGGATGCCGCGTTCTGCAGCGATGACGAGCGCGACACCGCGCGCTTCACCCACAGAAAATGCCGCCTTCACGTTCCGTCCGACGAACGGGCTCTCAATGGCGATGGCGTCAGGACTCAGCCGCCCGACGATATCAAGCAGTTCTTCCCGGAGTCGCAAGAGCCGTATCTCCAAAGGATCATCACGCTTAAGGCGAACGACGCCGCACTCCACAAATGAATGAGTGCTGCCATCGTCTTTCGTATCAAGTACGCCGTAACCGGCGACCTGTGTTCCCGGGTCGATGCCGAGGACGCGCGCCATCACGGGCCGCCGTGTTACGCGAGCCTAGACGGCCGCGGCGTCTTGCAGCACTTCGGCGGGGAAATTGGCGTTGGTGTATACCTGCTGAACATCATCGAGTTCATCGAGGCGCTCCAACAAGCGGAGATTCTGTTTCGCCGCCGACACTTCCAGGTCGACCTGCGTCTTGGGGCGCATGGTGATTTCCGCCTGGATGACGTTTGCGCCCTGCTCGGCCATTACAGCGCGAACCGCCTCAAGCTGCCCCGGAGCCGTATAGACTTCCAACTGGCCGCTGTAGGGATCGCCGACGTCCTCCGCACCCGCATCAATAGCAGACAGCGCGACTTCCTCAAGCTCGTCGTCATTACCTTCAACGACGATGGTGCCGGTGTTGTCGAAGATCCAGTTGACGCTTCCGACCTCGCCGATGTTGCCGCCCTGCCTGCTGAAGGTGGACCGCACTTCATTTGAGGTGCGGTTGCGGTTGTCGGTCAGGGTATGCACGAGGACCGCTGCGCCTCCTGCACCGTAGCCCTCATACCAGATTTCCTCCAGCGAATCACCATTATCTCCGCCCGCGATTTTCTTGAGGGTACGGTCGATGTTGTCGTTGGGCATCCCTGAGTCTTTGGCACGCTGAACGGCGAGGCGTAGGCGCGGGTTGAACTCAGGGTTGACGCCACCATCCCTGGCGGCAGTGGTAATTTCACGAGACAGCTTGGTGAACAGCTTGGCCCGCTTGGCGTCATTAGCGCCTTTCTGCCGCTGAATCGTCGACCAATGTGAGTGTCCAGACATGACATTATTCTACGTCATGCGGAATGAAATGGTGTCAAGCGCTCCGAGTTGCACGACGTGCCCGGGACGATGTCATACGACGGATTATCGTCGTCGTCTACGTCTGCGGCGTCGCTGTTGCGGCCGTTCATCCTGGGTTTCCTCCGGCGCTGCAGAGGGCAGCAGTCCTTCTATGGGTTTCACCCGGATGACGGCTTTCTCAAGGTCAATTGTGACAACCTCTTCGGTATTTGGTATCAGCGTTTCCGGTCGACCTTCCGCGCGCACAATCAGCACGTCATTGACGCCGGTTTCAATAATGTCTTCAACCGTTCCTATTGATTCATCATCAGTTTCCGTGATGACTGGCAGGCCGATCAGTTGAAAGCGGTAATAGGCGCCGTCCGGCAATGGGATGACATCCTCTTCCCGAATATCAAGCGTCGCGCCACGAGGAATAGTTTCGGCCTGTGTGCGGGAGCGAACCTCATCAAGCTGGACGATGAGCCGATCCAAGCCGCTGATACGGGCACCTGAAACGGTGACAGGCTCTTCCATGAGGAAGAGCCTGCTCCCTGCTTCAAACCGTTGAGGAAAGTCCGTCAGGACTTCTATTTTGAGTTCGCCCTTTACGCCGAAAGGGCCACTGATGCGACCTACTGCTATGTAGGGTGATGGGGTAAAGCGTCGATCCACAGGCTTGACGACTCTAGACGATCTCCAAACTGGCTCTCACGCCGCGCCTGATCGCGGCAATCCTCAACACTGTTCGGATGGCTTCAGCAACACGGCCCCCACGGCCAATGACTTTACCTTTATCGCCCTCAGCAACAACAAGACTAATCAGGATTCGGCCGTCCTCAGCGACGCTCTCGGTCACACGAACTGCATCCTTGTCTTCGACAATGCTCATAGCGATAAATTCAACAAGCTCCTTCACGATCACGTCCCAACTGCCATTGCTGGCGCATTCTTCATGCCGAGGCGATAATCCCCTGGCGCCGAAAGAGCTTAGTGACAGCTTCACTTGGCTGAGCGCCCCTACTCAACCATTCCCGTGCTTTATCGTGGTCGACGTGAAGAGAATCAGGGCCGGTGCGCGGGTCGTAATGCCCAATAATCTCGACAAACGCTCCGTCTCGCGGAGCCCGTTGGTCGGCCACCACGACACGATAATGCGGTTGCTTACGGAAGCCCTTTCGAGTAAGGCGGATTCGCAGCATGTGTTCCTTCTACCTTTGCTGTAGCACGATGTGTGGGGGTTGGAATTAATCGATGCGACACTACTACACCACAGTATAGCCCCATAGGGCAAATGTCCGCCTACGCGGCTCGAAAACGATCTATGCCGGGAGCCGGGCGCGGCACGATAGTACCTCATCCGAAAGGTCGCGATCGCCATCATCGTTGACGGAACTTTCACGTCTCAATACGATTGTTCTACCACGCTCTTGCTCGATTACTACGGCAGGTGTGTTTCAGCCAGCTTAGGGGTACCGTTGACTGCGCACGATTCCATCTTTGATGAACCGGAACCACGGCGCGGACGATTCAATGTCCGTTTGCTCATTGGCGCCGGCGTGGTCGCCCTTGTGGTCGCCTATCTGATCTTCCTTTCACTCGATGCGGCTACCGCCGCCTACATGAACGTGGACGAATTAGCTGCCACGCCGGGCATTACGGATGAGGACCGACTCAGAGTGGGCGGGACGGTGACTGCGGGTTCCATTGTCCGTGGAGAAGACCTCATCTATGAATTTGAGGTGCACGGAGAAGAAGCTACGATTCCCGTCGTCTATCAAGGAGCGCCGCCGGATATTTTTGGCGATAACGCTGTTGTTTTCGTCGAGGGCTACTACACTCCCGGCGGCACTTTCAATGCGGATGTCTTGTTGACGCGCCACCCGGACACCATGGAGCCTCTGCCCAGCGGCGCGACGGCTCCCAACTACGAACCGACATACGACTAGGCGATTCACGCCACGATGCAGCTTTCAGACGCCGGTTACATCGCGCTGATTCTCGCGCTTGGCGCTGCCCTCTACGGCAGCGCAGCGTCCGCTTTGGGGGCACGCCTGTCCATCACTCCGCTGACGGCGAGTGGACGAAACGCCATCTATGTTGTGGCAGTGATGCTTGTCATGACGGCGTCCATTCTCGTGTACTCGTTTGTCACGCAGGACTTTGGGCTGCGCTATGTGACGCTCCACTCCAGCACCGCCATGCCGTGGTACTACACGTTGTCCGCTTTCTATGCCGGCCAGGAAGGCTCCCTGCTCTATTGGTCGACGCTGCTGGCGGTGTTCGGAAGCGTGATGATTTACGTCATGCGCAGACGATACCCGGCGCTGATGGGCTACGCAAACGCTGTCATCCTTGCGAATCTGTCTTTCTTCCTTATCGTGCTTGTCTTCTTTGCGAATCCGATGGCGCGTCTCCCCGCCACGATGCCGGATGGCGTGGGACTGAATCCCCTGCTGCAGGATCCGGGAATGCTGGTGCATCCTCCAATGCTGCTGGCCGGATATATGAGCTGGACGCTTCCCTTCGCCATCGGCATCGCCGCGCTAGCTACAGGTCGGGTGGGCGTGGAGTGGACCCGAGCGCTGCGGACTCCGACCTTGATCGCCTGGAGCATTCAGACGGCGGGACTCATTCTCGGCGGGTGGTGGGCGTACCACGTGCTAGGTTGGGGCGGTTACTGGGGTTGGGACCCAGTGGAGAATGTTGCGTTCCTGCCATGGCTCACAGGCACGGCATTCCTGCACTCTGTCATGGTTGTAGAGCGGCGCGGCAAGCTCAAGGTGTGGACGCTGAGTCTTGTTTTCGCCACGTACCTCCTCGCAATTTTCGGAACGTTCATTGTTCGCAGCGGGATACTTAGCTCCGTCCACAACTTTGCCGAATCGGATGTTGGCGGCCTGTTCCTCGGATACTTTGTGGGAGCAATGATCCTGCCGCTTGTCCTTCTCTTCTGGCGGCTGCCTCGCATCCGTGATGAAGAAGGATTCGAGGCCGTTCTGTCACGGGAGTCCGGCTTTCTCTTCAACAATGTGCTGCTGTTCAGCATCGCCTTCGCCACATTTTGGGGCACCGTTTACCCGATGGTGTCCGAGGCGCTTGGCAATCAGCGGCTGACTGTGAGCGCGCCATTCTATCTCAAGGTGAACGGCCCGCTGTTTCTTGCCCTGATCTTGCTGATGGGAGTGGGGCCCCTGTTGGCGTGGCGAAAATCGACCGGTCAGGGCCTGTGGCGACATCTCCGGATTTCAGTTGCAGTCGGAGTGGTGACGGCAGCACTGCTTGCGCCGTTGCTGCGTGACGCCATCACTCCAATCGCTTTCGGCGCCTGCGCTTTTGTGCTGGCGACGGTGGCCCAGGAGTACGCGCGGGGCATTCGGATACGGCGGAACACAACTCGGGAGTCATACCCGGCGGCCGTAACAGGGCTCGTTTCCCGGGATCGCCGTCGCTACGGCGGATATCTCATCCATGTTGCTATTGTCGTGCTCGGCATCGGCCTCATCGCGTCCACGGCGTTTCAGTCCGCGACGGAGGTCAATCTGCTGCGCGGAGAGTCGGTGACCATTGACAACTACACCATCACGTATGCGGGGACAGCGTCGATCCAGGAACCGAACCGGCAGGTATTCAGTTCACAGTTGATCGTTGAGGAGGATGGGGTGGCTGTCGGGCAGCTCTTCCCCAAGACGCAGATCTATCCCAACTTTGAGACGCAGCCGACCAACCGCGTCGCCGTGATGTCCACATGGAGGCATGACCTCTACGTCTTCCAGGCGGGATTCGACGATGAGTCGGCGACATTCGCGATCTTCATCAACCCTCTGATGACCTTCGTGTGGTTGGGCAGTTCGATGATCTTCCTGGCGTTGCTCATCACAGCGTGGCCGGGACGCGCCCCTGCCCTGCGGCCCGTCTGGGAGCCGCTGGGCTCTGCAGGAACTGCCGCCCCACGGAGATCCTGAACGGAGGCCACGGGGATTGTTATGAGTCACGCGAGACCACGGAGAGTACTTTCATACGGCGGAACCACGGTGCTTGCGGTGGCTCTCGGATTCTTACTCCTGCTGAGCTTGCACTCCGTGGCCCACGCTCAAGAAACGGGCTCTAATGAGTTTTCGCGACAGGAACTCGAACTGACGGCGCTCTCACCACAGGCTCGCGCCATCGCCAACAAGCTCCAATGCCCGGTCTGTGACGGGCAGGCCATCACGGAGTCGAACGCCACCATCGCCCGGCAGATGCGGGTGCGCGTACAACAATTGGTCGATAATGGCACGGGCGAAGACGAGATTCTCGACTTCTTCGTTGAGCGCTATGGGCCCGAGGTTTTGCGGGAGCCGCGCCCCGAAGGTATCGGGTGGGGCGTCTGGCTTGCGCCGCCCATCATTGCGCTGATTGGGTTGCTCATCGTCTATTTCGGTCTGAAGAGCGGTAGACGAGCGCGAACGAATCTACAGACGCCGCGGCCTGCACCGCCCTCCATGGCGGACGATGATGAGATCGTTGCGCGGGAAATCGGGCGCGTAACGCGGGACGGGAATTGAGGCGCGGGTGGAGCTAGTTCCTGTCGGATTGACCCTCGTGGCCGTCGTTGTGACAGTCGTGGGAATAGCATTTCCCCTTATTCGAGCGCGTGGCGTGGATGATGGAACAGCCACGGCGGACGAGCTATCCGATCTGGGCCGCATGAGGGAAGCCCGCAACGAAGCATTGACGGCCATCATGGACCTGGATGACGAGCTGGAACGCGGCAACGTTTCCGAGAGTGAATACCGCACCGCGAGGACCCTGCTTGTACGCCGGGCCGCCGCTCTGATCCGCGAAATAGAGGGACGGGAACAGATTTTGGATGAGGAGATCGAGCGGGCGGTGCAATTGAGTCGGGAACGGCGACAAGAATGAGGGGCCGGCCCTTCGACGGGCTCACGGTGACCGGAGTGGTGGCACTCATGGCCGTTGGAATGGCGCTGGCGGCTGCGCTTTCTACTGTTGCCGCGCAGGAAACTGAGCAACGGACACTCGCTACAGGCACGCCAATCACCCTTGAAACGGTGGTCAGGAATGGCACTGCGGGGGCGTCCGTGCCGGAGGGCATGATTGTCACGCTCCAGGTGTTTGACCTTGAGAACAATGAACTGCAGCGGCTTGAGGCAGAAACCGATGCGAGTGGAGGCGTGTCATTCGGCGGCGTAATTGGCGACGAGGAGGTCAGCTATACGCTCTCCGCAGCCTATAACGAGGTCCGTTTTTTCAGCGACGCATACATCTCCACCATTGATCGCGATGGGCCGATTCATCTCACGATATTCGAGCCCACGTCCGATCCTTCTGTTATTCGCATCACCGGCGATAGCTCTGCTATCACACCGCCCGATGACGATTCCGGGGTGCTTCGTATCCTACAAGTGACCACTTTCGAGAACACAAGCGACCGCGCATACGTGGGCAACGATCCTCTCAACACGCGGCTCACGGTTCGGCTGCCGTTGCCTGTTATGGCGTTCGATCTTGAGTCCGTGCATAGCCCCGGCAGCCTGGTACTCGCGCCGGACAGTCGGGATGTGTATTCGATCATTCCTCTCATGCCGGGCATCGAGGAGTACATCGTCACGTACGGCATTCTCTACACGACTGACGTGTTCGCATGGAGCAAGGACTATCCCTACCCCACTGAGGTTGCTCGCCTGCTGGTTCCGGCGGAGGTTTCGTTCCGCCCCGGCTCCGAGTGGGTGCAGATGCAGGACTCAGAGGTGTCCGGCGTGACGTATGCTCGCTATGAAATGAGGTCGATACTCGCGGGCGAAACTCTCAGCGGCACGGTGGCGGACCTGCCGCCAAGCGCCGGCTCACGCAGTCGCAGTCTTGAACGGACGCTGCGGGACGCGGCATACGGTGTGGTGGCGGTCGCGCTCATCATGGCCGCGGGCTTTGCGCTCTGGTGGGGACGATTCCGGAACCGAAGAGGCGTGCCAGGAGACTCCGTCGCTGATCGAGAGTTGCTTCAGTCCCAACGCGATGCTGCCGTTGCGGAATTGGCGCGACTGGAGGACGCACGGGAGGCGGGCGACATCTCAGAGGACGAATATGACGACATGTCAGCGCCCCATCGAGAACTCCTGCGGCAGATGCTGGAAGAGGAGCGGAGGCGATGAGCGCCGAACGCCCCGATCCTTCGTCACAGGCTATCGTGCGGTGCGGTGATCTGGAGAAGTCGTATGGGCAACGTCCTGCGATTCGTAATCTGAGTCTAACGATCGACGCTGGAGAACGCGTTGCTCTGTTCGGCGACAACGGAGCGGGAAAGTCCACGCTGTTGCAGTTGATTTCAGGCCTGCTGCGCCCGAGTGGGGGTGGCATTCGCGTATTCGGAGGACAGCCGTGGGGACACGCTGGGGCTCGGGCGCGAGCGCGAATCGGCGCGCTCAGCCACCAGAGCCATCTGTATGAGGAGCTTTCCGCACGGGAAAATCTTGCTTTGTACGGCAAGCTCTACGGCGTGACGGATCCTCAAGCGCGGGCAGACGAACTGATTTCCGAATTCGGCCTGACCGGACGGCGTGTCGATCCGGTACGAACGCTGTCACGCGGCATGACACAGCGCGTGTCCCTGATGCGTGCGTTGATCCATCATCCGGCGCTGCTGCTGCTGGACGAGCCGGAGACGGGTCTGGATGCCACTTCCCGGGAGATGCTTGCACAACACATCACTGAGCAGGCCTCCGGCGTGACGGTTGTACTGGCGACGCACAACGTCGAGATGGGGGTTTCACTGACCACCCGCGACATTGTGCTGCGCGATGGAGAGATTGTCCACGACTCCGAATCGCTGGGTGAGCAGGCAGCAAATGCCGAGCGTCGACGGGACGAAGTGGCTCGTTTCCTCGTATCTCGGGCAAGTTGAGGCAGGTTGTTATGAGCCCTCTCCAACACGCCTCGCCTCCCGGCTATTTCGGTCAAATTCGGATTCTGCTGGCCAAGGAACTCACAGTCGAGTTCAGATCACGAGAGACCGCTATCCCGATGGCCGTCTTTGCTGCCGCGGCGCTAATCGCATTCCAGTTTTCATTTGACCTGCGCGGCGGCACGCTGAATCTCGTTGCGCCCGGAGTCCTGTGGGTGGCAATCATCTTTGCGAGCCTGTTGGCTCTGGGCCGCTCCTTTTCGCGAGAGGTGGAGCGCGGCTCGCTGGACGGTCTACTTGCGAGTCCCATCGATCCGGGGGCGCTCTATCTTGCAAAGGTGGCCGCCAACGTCATCCTGTTACTTGTTCTGGAAGCCGTCATTATTCCCCTGGCCGTGATCCTGTTCAACCTGCAGTTTTTCCAGCCAACGTTGCTCTTGACGCTACTGCTTGGCAACATCGGTATCGCGAGCGTGGGGACTATCCTGTCCGCGATCAGCGCGCGTTCTCGGGCGCGCGAGGCGCTCCTGCCGATCATGCTGTTGCCCCTGCTTGTGCCGGTCATCATCGGGGCCGTGCGTGCAACGGCGCTCGCTATCGATAACGGGCCTTGGGATGATATACGGCCCTGGCTGGCCATCCTGGCGGCGTACGACCTTGTTTTCCTCTTCGTGTCCTCGCTACTCTTCTATGTTACGGTTGAGAAGTGAGCCTGACCGGTCGACGTTTCACAGTTACCGACGCTATCGGCATAGCCGCTTTTCTGGCCATGCTTGCTGCGCTTTACCTGGCCATTGTCGAGTCGCCGATCGAGCGCGTGCAAGGCATTCACCAGAAGATCTTCTATATCCACGTACCAACAGCCCTCGTGGGTTACATTGCATTCGGCGTGGTCGCGTTCGCCAGCATCATGTATGTCTGGAAGCGGACAGACCGTTGGGACCGCGTTGCTCTCGCGTCGGCTGAGCTGGGAGTTCTCTTCACGACGCTCATGCTGGCAACAGGCTCAATCTGGGGACGGCCGGTATGGGGCGCGTGGTGGGACTGGTCGGACGCGAGACTTGTCACCTCGTTGGTCATGTGGCTGGTCTATGTGGCCTATTTGATGTTTCGCTCACTCGGTGAGAGCGGCCCGGGGACGTATCGCTCGGCGGCGGTTATCGGAATTCTGGGCTTCGTCAGCGTTCCCCTTTCGTACTTCTCCATCTGGCTATGGACGAACATCCTCCACCCAGTGCCAACGCTGCAATCGTCCACTGACAGGCCGGAGGGATCGATACTGATGCCGTTCCTGTTCGGAATGCTGGCATTTACGCTCCTGTACGCTTACCTAATGTCATTCCGCATGGGTGTCGAGAAATCACAGCGCGAGCTGAACGAGCTGCGAGCAGCGCACGGGGCCTCTTAGGGAGGACAGTCAGACGTGGAAAACGATTTCGGTGACTTCAGTCCAATCTTTGTCTTCGTGGCCTACGCCGCGGTGTGGATCGTGTTTTTTGCCTATCTCTATTACATGGCGCGAAGGCAGTCCGATATCCGCTCCCAGATCGACGCGCTCAAGGACTCCACGGAGGATGAGGATCGGAGCGACGGATAGCAGACACGAAGGGGACACCCAGATTACCAGCATCTTGGGGAGGGGCAATGACAGATATGGAAGACACCTCCGACCTCACGTGCGCGGACGACGTGATACGCACAGGCGCGAGAGCCCTGCGCAGTGATATCGCCAAAATGGAACGGCGTTTAGTACGTCAACTCAACATCGTGCTCGTAGCAGCCTGGCTAGTAGCTATCGCCGCATGGGTTTTGTTCTTCCAACAGCTCTGGGAGTTCACGTCGGGCTAATCGAGTACCACATAGTCCGAAGAGGAGAGTCCCGATGGATTCCGGCTTTCGCCGGAATGAGGCGAGAGCGTCCCCGCTCATGCCCTTCGACAAGCTCAGGATGAGCGGCGCAATGGAGATTTTAGATTCTTCGCTACGCTCAGAATGACAGTGCGGCGGCACTGTGCGCCGCACTGGATTCCCGCTTTCGCGGGAATGACGGAGGGGCTGAGTGGTTCCCTACACAACCTGGTCGATCATTACTGCGAGGAATAGCAGGGCCAGGTATAACAGAGAGAACTTGTAGAGGCGCAGGGCGGCGGCGCGGTCCTTTTCCCTGAGCAGGCGCAGTGCGTAGTAGGTGAAGATTGCGCCTACAGCCATCGCCCCCAAGAGATACAGTTCACTCAGGCGCGGTGTGGACAAGTACAGCAGCAGGGCGAGGATACTGACCAGAATCGTATAGAGGAATATTGCGACGCGTGTGTTCTCCTCTCCCAGAACGACCGGCATCATGGGCACACTCGCCCGTTCGTAGTCGTCCTTGATCATTAGGGCCAGCGCCCAGAAGTGCGGCGGCGTCCAGAAGAAGATGATGAGGAACAGGTAGATCGCCGGCAGGCCCACTTCTCCGGTCACGCCGGCCCATCCGACAACCGGCGGCACCGAGCCCGCGGCCCCACCGATCACGATGTTCTGCACAGTGGTGTTCTTCAACCACAGCGTGTATACGAACACATAGAACAACGACCCGCTGATGGCCAACGAGGCGGCTAGCACGTTCGCGCCTGCCGCAAGGACGGCGAATGCCAGCACGTTGAGGATTATGCCGTATGCGATTGCCTGCCGCCGTGTGACGCGCCCACTTGCCACAGGCCTGTGTCGCGTACGGTACATCGATGCATCGATCCCGCCTTCAAGGCCGTGATTGATGGCTCCCGCGCCGCCGGACGCGAAAGCGCCGCCCAACAGGACCGCAACTGCGACGGTCGCGTTCGGAAGCCCTTGCGCGGCGAACACCATGCCCCCCAAGGCCGTCAGCAGCAGAAGGACCATGACGCGCGGCTTGGTCAGCCAGAAGTAGTCGGAGGCTACCACTCTGAGCGTAGAGGTCTGCGCGATATCCGCGCCGCCGGCAGGAGCGGGGGGCATCTGGGTGTATCGGCCTGATGACTCATCCTCAGCCGGTCCGGCCCGCGCTCGCGCAGCAAGAATCACGAGGAGCACGGCGGCGGCCCAGGTCACCGAGGCAAGTGTGATGTGTGCAACACGCGCGGCATGGTGGAACTCCGTCCACGGCACAAGCGCGCCGACGATGATCTGCACAGCAAGCAGGTGAAGTGTGGCCTGCCCCACACGGCTGATCATGCGATGCCGCTCCTTCTGCCGCCATGAGAGGAATGCGACGTAGCCGGTGGTCAGGGTTCCGATGACAACCATGTAGCGATGCCCCATGTGGATATTCGGATCGAACCCACTCGGCATGATCGCGCCGTCGCACAGCGGCCATGCGGAGAATCCACTGCCGCATGCAAGCGTGGCCTCTTCCGCGACGACATATGAACCGGAGAGAATCATCACCAAGGTCATGACGGCAGCGATGATGGCCCAAAGATAGAGCTTGCGCGCGTCAGCAAGAGAGATTCCCTGCCCTCCTGCGGGCGCCGCCTGCCCGGGCGCGGCGGCCATCATCGTCACGATGAGCAAGGCCAAGATGGCCTCGGCAAGAAAGAGGTGCAGCGTCACAATTGGCGGCGGGAGTTCTGTGATGACGGCCACGCCGCCCAGTCCCGCCTGTGTGAGCATGACGACGAGCGTGATCGCGGCGGGGATAAGCGCGCGACGTGTTGGCTGTTCATCGGCTCGTGACGCGAGAAACGCCACGACGAACATCGCGGCAACGAGTAGTCCAACAATGGCCGCCGTCAGGCGGTGGGAGTACTCGATGAGGACGTGGTACTCGAAGGGCGGGATGATGCTGCCGTGGCACAGCGGCCAGTCCGGGCAGGCGAGGCCGGAGCCAGTGACACGCACGAAGCTGCCCAAGCTGATCAGAAAGACGGTTGTTATTGCCGCCGCCAACGCAAGTCCCAGCAGAGTCTTGCGGTAGCGCAGGTCAGTACTGTGAGACATGTTGGACATCACGTGGTCGCCGGCCTATGCGGCGCATGATTCGGCGGATTCTTGTAGAGGGCGGCACGCGAGCGGCGCGTGTCTTCTTCATCACGTTGCACGGCAACGATAAACAGGCCGGCAATCGCGAGGAAATACGGCGCAATGCCGCCAACCCACATGATGAGTCCGCCAATCTGCTGATCGGTCATCGCGTCGATGCCCCACAGCGGTTCCTGGCCGATGTACGGCTCATACCAGGGCGCAGCTGCGAATGTCAGCATTGCAGCCAGCGGGAATGTCAGGGACAGCGCCATAACAACAACGACGAGCCTTCCGAGGTAGGGAATCTTGCCACGGATGGGCGTCGGGTCGATGATGGCCCACCAGAAAAGTGTTGCCGCAGTTATGAAGCTGGCGTGCTGGCCGATGTGGGCGAAATCGTTAGTGACGGCGGCGGCATAGGCTCCCGGGACATGCCATGACCAGATAACACCCACGAAGACCGCCAAGCCAACCAGAGGATGGATAAGGATGTGGAATACGAAACGCACTTGAGGGGCTCTCGCCAGCTTGATGAGGGTGAGGCGACGGATTCCGTATCCCATGCCGCGGGCAACAGGCAGGACCGGCGCTCCGAGCAGAATAAGCGGCACGGCAACGTGCATCAGGAGCATGTGCTGCGCCATGTGAAAGGCGAACAGTCGGCCGCCCAGCGCGTCTATTGGCGAGATGAGCGCGAGGAGCAGCAACAGCAGGCCGGCTGCAAAGGACGCGGCGCGCCAGTTGGTAACGACACGAACCTTAATCGGGTTAAGGCCTCGCAGTCCCCTGACGTAGGCAATCCCTAGGAGGCCGACGAAGAATAGCGTCAGCGGCTCCCACGACCACGCAAGCAGATAATCACCAAGGTCATTCATGCCGCAATCCTACGCCCTTTTCGGCGCGTTGCGGATGCAGGAGCGCTCTGAATGTACAAAGCAGTTGGGCCGCCGTGAATCAGCGGCGACGAACTACTGGGAGTCGCCGCTGTCGTCCTTCGCCAAGGACGCCAGAAAAGCAAAGCCCAGGAGGAAGAAGAGGGCAAGCCCAAGCGCGACAGGGACGGAGTAGTAGACTTTCTCGCCGGCCAGCTTGACGTAGTCATGCGGGATGACGGCGTACAGGAGAAGACCGATGCCAACAATCAGCGCGATAGTGACGATGAGGGCGACAACCGGCAACATAATCGGCACGATCAGCCGATCCATCAAGTTGTTTGTCTCGGCCTGTTCGTCGTTATGCGCCATTTCTGCTCCGCTATTCTCGTGTCTCAGTATTTACGCTCAGCCTTTACGCGGCAGGCAGAGTGAAGTTTTCAAAGAGCGCCACCAGCGCCAACAATACTGCTATCGCCAGGAATAGGCCACCAAGGAAAAGCGCCTGGTACAGTTTCGCATCGAACTTGAGATGCATGAACCACCCGACGACAAATGCGAACTTGACGGCAGACAAGGCAAGCAACGATGAAATGAGAATGACGGAGGGCACTTCAACGATGACGATGGCCACCTCAATGATCGTGATAATCGAAAGGATAATCGCGACGTTGACGTAGGTGCGGGGAGTCGGATGATCTTCCGCGTGCCCTTGTTGTTCTGCTGTCGCCATGTTTCCGTCCCTCGCTTTGCGCGTCTCTTTAGTCCGCCCTACGACGGGATGAGGTACACCACCGTGAAGATCACGATCCAGACGATGTCAACGAAGTGCCAGTACAACCCCACAAGTTCCACGGTCAGATCGTGCTTGGGTTTCAGGCGCCCCATGTAGGATGCTCCCACAAGGGTCAGAAGCATGAACACGCCAATCGCCACGTGCGTCCCGTGGAATCCAGTGAGCACGAAGAAGCTTGTGCCGAAGACGCTATTGGTGATGGTCAGCCCTTGATCAACGAATATGTTGAATTCGTAGAACTGACCGCCGAGGAAGACGGCGCCCTGCAGGGCCGTCGCAAGCAGCCAAAGCCGCGCCTGCCTGGAGTTGCCACGCTGGAGGGCCGCGAGGGCCAGCACCATCGTCAACGAACTCATCAAGAGGACGAACGCGCTGACGGAGGTGTACGGGATGTCAAAGATTTCCGGTCCGGGGCCGGTCGGCACGTTGCTCCGGTAGACCATGTACGTGGAGATCAGGGCGCCAAAGAAGAGGCAGTCCGATGCGAGGAAGACCCACATGAGGATCTTCCGATGGTCGAGGCCCGTTGTTGTGTAGTGAGCCTCAGCCTGTCCCATTGTCGCGTCGTGTGCCACGTGCGATGTCCTTTAGCGTTTCCGTGTCAGTCTCTTAGTCTGTTTCGTTCTTAGTCCGTCGGCTCGAAGATCCAGCCGTATGAACCCCAGAGCAGGAGGATCAGGCCGATTGCGCCGGCGGCATAGCCAAGAGGCGCAGACATCTGATAGAGCAGCAAAGTGATTCCCAGGGCAAAGATGCCCAGGGCGCAGATGAACGGGAAGTACGAGGGGCTCGGCATGTGGATGTCATGGTGCTCGTCTGCCTCATCGGCGCCTCCGGCGGGAACCGGTCGCGGAGCCGCGTGCTCCTCATCCGGATACTTCTGCTCCCAGAGGGCGTCACGGCCATGGACGACGGGAATCTCAGCGAAGTTGTAGTGCGGCGGCGGGGACGACATCGCCCATTCAAGCGTGCGTGCGTCCCACGGATCGTCACCGGCCACTTCGCCCTTGCGAGCGCTACGCAGCGCGTTGTAAGTGAACAACCCGATTCCAGCAATCATGAACAGCACGCTGAGCGACGCGGCCAGATTCCAAACGTCCCAACCCATTCCCTCGGGATACGTAAAGTTCCGTCGCGGCATTCCGACGAGGCCCAGGTAGTGCATCGGACCAAACGTCATATTCATGCCGATCATAACGAGCCAGAAGCTCCACTTGCCCAGATAGTCGCTCATCATGCGTCCCGTCATCTTCGGGAACCAGTAGAAGATTCCGCCCAGGATTGCCATGATCGAGCCGCCGAAGAGGACGTAATGAAGGTGGGCAACGATGTAGTAAGTGTCCGTCTGCTGTAGGTCCGAGGGAGCGGCAGCGTGTGTCATGCCGCTCAGCCCACCGATGGTGAACAGCGCAATGAAGCCCAAGGCAAAATACATCGGCGTTTTGAGCTGTATGTTCCCACCCCATATCGTGGCTAACCAGTTGAACACTTTCACGCCGGTTGGAATGGCGATAGCCATCGTCGTCGTCGCAAAGACTGCGTCCGGCACGGGTCCGAGACCGGCCGCGAACATGTGGTGCGCCCACACGGACCATCCGAGGAATGCGATGGTCAGGCCGGAGAAGACGACAACCGGGAAGCCGAACAATGGCTTACGGGAGAACGTCGGTAGAATTTCGGACACAATACCCATGGCCGGCAGGATAAGGATGTAGACCTCGGGATGGCCGAACACCCAGAACAGGTGCTGCCAGAGGAGCACATCGCCGCCGCGCTCGAACACGAAGAAGTTGGTGCCAAAGAAGCGGTCGAACCCAAGCTCAACCAGGCCGATAGTGATGACGGGCATGGCCAGAGCGAGCAGGAAGGACGTAATGAACGCCATCCACGTGAAGATTGGCATCCGCATGAGGGACATTCCAGGAGCGCGGAGATTGATGATTGTCACGATGAAGTTGAACGCGCCGAGCAGTGAGGATGTTCCCAACACCAGCAGGCCAAGGACATAGAAGTCCATGCCGTTGGTAGGTGAGAAAGTGGTGTTGGTCAGGTTGGCATAGGCAAACCAGCCAGCTGCCGGGGCGGTCATGGTGAACCATCCGAGGTTGAGGATGATCGCGCCGCCGAGGAACACCCAATAGCTGAGGGCGTTCAGGCGAGGGAATGCGACATCCCGGGCACCGATCTGCAGCGGAACAATCCAGTTAAAGAAGGCGACGCTGAGGGGCATAATCGCCAGGAAGATCATGGTCAGCGCGTGCATGGTAAAGAGCTGGCTGAAGACGTTCGCGCTGATGATGGAAGAATCAGGCACTGACAACTGGAGCCGCATGAGGCTTGCCTCAATCCCTCCAACGAGGAAGAAGAAGAACGCCGTGACAAGGTAGAGCGTGCCGATCCTCTTGTGATCGATCGTCGTGAGCCAGCTCCAGATACCGGTTGTCCCGGTTGGTCTCTCGAGTAAGCCCCCTAGCATAGCCATCGTCATCTACTCCTTCAGCCGGCCGCCCGCTACTTCAGGCTCTCCAGGAAGAATACGAGATCATCAAGCTGTTGGTCAGTTAGGTTAAGGTCAGGCATCTCGGTACCGGGCTTCACATCCGGCGCATTGTTGAGCCAGTGCCTGAGGTTTTCAGCCGCCGGATCACGCTGCATAAGGTCAGGATCGGTCGGCACATCCTCAAAGAAAGCGCCCATATTGATATCTGCGGGGCCCTTGTGCAGCGTGTTCGCCGCGATGGTGACCCGTGAACCGAAGTGCGAGAGATTCGGGCCGGTCACGCCTATGGCCAACTCATACTCGTCCTCGGTCGCGCCCTCAATGGTATGGCAGCCACGACAGGCGTTCTCCTGGAAGACCACCCAGCCGGCGTCCATTGCCGCCGTCCTGTTTACGGCTGGCTGGCGTTCGTTCTCGGCCCACGCTTCGTAGTCGGCAGGCGTGCGAGCGAATGCGACCGTGCGCATCAGGGCGTGCGAATCCCCACAAAACTCCTTGCACTGTCCCGCGTACACACCGGTTTCAGTCGCGTTTAGCCACATACGGTTGACGCGGCC
Organism: Dehalococcoidia bacterium; assembly: GCA_965207895.1. Classification (GTDB taxonomy): domain Bacteria; phylum Chloroflexota; class Dehalococcoidia; order UBA6926; family UBA6926; genus VXMO01. Next base: position 1,029,843 of record CBDBNN010000003.1, on the reverse strand, counting down.
GGGCACGACATCACGGCTGCCGGCGAGGCGCGGAACGGAGAAGCTGTGGATCACGTCATTCGAGGAGAGCTTGAGGTTTATTACGGTATCGACGGGGATGTGCAATTCATTGGCGGTAATGAAATCAAGGTCGCCATTCTCATCGAGGTAGCGGTACTCCCACCACCACTGGTGACCAACCACCTCTATGGTCATGGAGGGATCATCGGCGTAGTCGGACGGAGGGTCATACGTTGCGCCGATGCCTGCGACGGTGGGGATGGTTATAGCGATTACGATAAGAGAGGGAGCAATCGTCCAACCGATTTCCAGCGGTGTGTTGCCATGAGTCTGGGCCGGAATGTCATTTTCTCGTCCCCGCCTGGCACGGAACTTGAGCACGGCAATGGTCAGAAATCCCTGGACGCCAATAAAGATAACAACTGCGACCCAGAAGATGATAAGGAAAAGATCTTGTTGACTCTGGGCTACGTCACCGGCCGGGTTGAGCGTGCTTTGTGGCAGCGCCAATTGGCAGCCCGAGAGGAGAGCGACGGCCATGAAAACCGTCAGAACTCCGATAAGTTGAGTCCCTTTCCCCATTCGGATGAGCCTGTTCAGAGCAATACCTCAGCAGCTAGCGTTGCGTCGTTGTCACGACATTGCGAGTCTATCTGTCAGCCCGAATTTGTGTCAAGCGTCACAAGCTGGAAAGCAGGTATGAAATCCCTGGATTCTCCACTGCATTAAAGGGGAGAAGCCGGGAAGCTTATAATGGCCTCATGAACGTTCGCGTGAGGCTGTTTGCGGCATTGCGAGAGGCGGTAGGCGCTTCTGAAATCAGCGTTGAGATTCCGGAGGGCGAGCCGGTCTCGCGCCTGCTCGGGGAGGCGCAGAGGCAGCATCCCGCATTGGCGAACCGCTGCGAGGGCGTTGTTGTTGCCATCAACCAGGAGTATGTCGACCAATCAACCACCATCTCCGCAGGCGATGAAGTTGCTTTGATTCCGCCCGTGAGTGGAGGCGCGATATCAGAAGCGGAGGCCGTGCAGGTTGGCGTGACACCTGAGCGGCTTGACGCGTTGCGAATCGCGGAGTCGCTCAAGGCTTCGTCGGACGGGGCGGTACTCACTTTTGAGGGAATCGTTCGGGACAACAACCTGGGACGGCACGTGTTGTTCCTTGAATATGAGGCATACCCGGAGATGGCTGAGAGTGTGCTGCGGAAGATTGGGCGGGAGACGATCGAGGACTTTGACATCGGCAGCATCGCTCTGTGGCACCGGACAGGACGGCTTGAGATTGGGGAGACGTCACTTGTTGTGGCGGTGGCCTCACCGCATCGCCGTGCAGCGTTTGAGGCGTGCCGGGAGGCCGTGGAGAAGGTCAAGGCACTGGCGCCGGTCTGGAAACGCGAAGTGTGGGACGGCGGGTCCGAGTGGCTACGGGGAGCCGGATAAGTCCTCGTTCTCCTTATCACTACCCACGTTATACAGAATCGAGGCGACTTCTCTAATACGAGCCACGCTGGCCGACTCGTAATCAGTAGCCTCATACCGCTGAATCTGCTGTTCCTTGACGTGTAGTTTTTCGGCCAAGGCCCTCTGACTAAGGCCACGAGCAATGCGGGCCTTTATCAGGACATCCGGCAACTGCGAGATGAGGTTGAGCTGAGCGGGCTCGAAGTTGCCCTTCTGCAGGGATTCATATTCTCGAACTTGAGCCTCCAGGTCAGCCAACTGGCTGCGGATGGCATCTTCCTGCGCCTTGGCAATAAGGGGATGAGCTGAAGAAGGATTCTGTTGGAGATTAGCAAGGGTCTTGCTGAAACCCTCTACCTGTGTCTTCGTAATCCTGTATTGCCGCTCATTCTTAATCATTCCAGACCTCCCAAATCTATGGCCACAATTCCCTTGCGGTTGCCTGTCTCTCTGTCCGTCTGAAAGAAATCCAGGAAAGACCAACCACCCAAATTGGCCACCGTGGCTGATGGAAACAATTCCCCCATGTACTTCGCCTTTTGTGCTGCCCGTTCCCTATCAAACGTCAGCAGCACCGGATCAAGGACCTCAGGGTCAACAGCGGTTTCGTCCCAACAGGCATCAAAGTCCTTTGGCTCCTCCTTCGCAGTTACGAAGCTTCCGTTGAGCCAAACCGTTCTACATCCGGCCGCCCTGAGGTTCTGGAGCGCGGCCCAAAGGTCCACCAACAACGTCCGCCTGCGCATGTTGTTGCCATAACGATCCCTCAATTCTTCCCAGCTGCTCCAGTGGATGCCTTCAGGGAGCAGGCCGTTCTCGTCAAAGTCCGGTATCACAACACAACAATATTATTGTGTTGCTGGAAGGATGTCAAGAAAGAGGGGGTGACAGACTTGTCTAGACGAGGCTCTTTGTCATGGCCACGTGCTCAATGTCGGCTTCCATAAACATCTCGCCCTGTTCCGTGTAGCCGGCTTGCGCGTAAAAGTCCTTGACGTAGGTCTGAGCGTGGAGCAGAGCTTGTGCAAAGCCGCGTTCCAGAGCAGCGCCTTCCAGCACTGCCAGGATCCTGTCACCGATTCCGTGCCGCCTGAGGTCTTGTCGCACTGCCATGCGGCCAATGCGGCACGTCTCGTCACCCTCATCCGTTAACAGGCGGCCCGTGCCAACAACCTCATCCTCTATTAGAGCAACTGCGTGGACAGCATCCTCATCGCGCCCGTCCCATTCCTCATCGGCATCTACGTTCTGTTCGTCGATGAAGACGGCGCGGCGAAGGGAAAAAATCGCCTCCATGTCATCCGGTTCGGCGAGACGAACCGCGACATCCGTTGCATCATCCACGACGGTCCCCTGCCCTGTCTGATCCGCATTGATAATCTCGCGGGCGGCCTGCATGAGCACCGCACGCCGCTCAGTGACAACCGATGAATTGTTCAGATAGAGGCTGAGGGCTTGCTCAGGCTCAAGCGACTCAATTGCCATGCCACGGTCAAGACGGGTTCGTGTTCTGTCCGGCGCATCGACTTGCACCGTGACCCCTGAAACGACGTGCGCTCCGGCCTGCCTCAGCGCGTTCCGAACGCGGATGCGGTCAACATCGCCCGCGAGTTCGGCGGGAGCCTGGATTTCCACACGAGCTACCGCATCACGCACGTCGGCAGCAGCAAGGCGGGCAGCGATTGTTCCCATGACATCCTGTTCGCCTGCGTTGACGGCGAACTTGAGTGTCTTGAATGGGCGAGCCCACACAGGATGGAACGACCATGCAGCGGCGCGATGTCCGGGCGGAAGACCGGGATCAATGTCCACGACACAGAAACCCTTGGCGTCATCCTCTTCAGAGAAATCGACACGGTGGAGACTGCCGGGATAAACGACGGGCGGGGAGTTTGCGACCAGTTGGTGACGGTGAATGTGCCCAAGGGCGGCATAGTCAACGGGATGAGCTTGAAAAGCACTCGGCAGTAACAGATAGTCGCTGCCCATCATCATGCTACGTTCGTGACCGACAGTGGCCGTGGTGGCGGTTGCGTGGGCAGACAGAATGGACGGCACGTCAGGGTCAAGTTCCTCGACCATGCGTATGATCTCATTGCTGAGGAAACTCTGCATCCATTCGTTGACCTCAGCGGAACTCTTGCCATGAAGTTCGGCGCGCGCGGCGGCAGCACTACGCCGGAGCCACGGGACGGCCACAATCTGGACAGGTCCCGCCGTAGTCTCAATGCGGTGAACAGCGGGACGAGAGGCGACCGTGACTTTATCGACTGCGAGCGCGTCAAAGATGTCCAGCGCAGTCGCCCTGCCCTCTGTGTTGGGCACGTCATGGTTGCCAGTGAGGAGAAAGACGGGGATTCCTGCAAGGGCGAGGCGGCTGATTCGGCGGGCGAACTCTCGCTGGTGAGTCTGGGAGGGGTCTCGGGAGCGGTAGGCATCGCCGGAAAAAACGACGAGGTCTGCACGGGGTTCCGTCAGGGCGAATTCGACGAGTTCATCAAAGGCGCGGAGAGAATCAACGAGGCGGGACGGCATCCCGGTATAGGTGGCGGCGCGGTTGACTCCCGGGGCGAACGACTCCGGCAGCGCGTTAAGTTCTTCTGAGGTGACGGAGCGGCTGTGTGTCTCAACGCCAATGTGTGCGTCGGCAAAGTGGATGATTCGCATAAGCGCTTTATGCTCGGATTATCGGCGCCGTTCGTCCGTGACAGCTCTGTGCACTTACCCCGTCAGGCGGTCTTCAAGCAGCTCGCCAAGCTCGGCGATGGGAACTCGCACCTGCTCCATCGTGTCTCGATCGCGAACGGTCACGGCGTCATCATCCTCAACGGTCTGGAAATCGATGGTGACGCAGTACGGGGTGCCGATCTCGTCCTGGCGACGGTACCGGCGCCCTATTGACTGGGAATCGTCATAGTCGGTCATCCAGCGCTTGCGGACGATGTCATAGACCTCCCGCGCCTTTGGCACGAGTTTCTGGTTGCGGGAGAGAGGCAGCACGGCAACTTTGTAGGGAGCGAGGTCGCGGTGCAGCTTGAGTACAGTACGACTTTCCCCGTTTACCTCCTCTTCCGTATAGCCGTCAACCAGGAAGGCGAGCAGGCAGCGATCAACGCCGCTGGCCGGTTCAACAACGTGGGGGATGAACCGCTCTTGGCGCTCGTCATCAAAATATTCCAGCTTGCGGCCGGAACTGTCCTGGTGCTGGCGGAGGTCAAAGTCGCCGCGGTAGGCGATGCCCTCCAGTTCCGACCAGCCTATTGGGAACAGGTACTCAATGTCATAGACGGCAGCGGCGTAGTGAGCCAGTTCATCCTGGTCATGTTGGCGAAAGCGCAGCCGTTCTGGACTAATCCCAAGATCCGTGTACCACCGCATCCGCTCGGTGCGCCAATATTCCAGAGAGGCAAAGCCGTCCTCGGGGCGGACAAAATATTCCATCTCCATTTGTTCAAATTCACGAGTGCGGAATATGAAGTTTCCAGTTGTAATTTCATTGCGGAACGATTTTCCTGTTTGTGCAATGCCAAACGGGATTTTCTTGCGTGTGGCCATTCGCACATTCTCGAAATTCGTGAAGATGCCCTGCGCGGTCTCCGGCCGCAGGAACGCAACCGCCGCATCCTCTTCCACCGGTCCGAGGAATGTCTTGAACATCAGGTTGAACTGGCGCGGCTCCGTGAATTGGCCAACCTCTCCACAGTCCGGGCACAGGTCATTTTCGATATGGTCGGCTCGTAGGCGGCGGTTGCAGGTGCGGCACTCTACGAGCGGGTCCGTGAATCCGGCAACATGGCCGCTTGCCTCCCACACGAGGGGGCTTTGAATGATGGCGCTGTCAAGGCCGACGACATCATCCCGCTCCTGCACCATCACACGCCACCATGCGTCACGAACGTTCCGCTTGAGTTCCACACCGAGGGGGCCATAATCCCACGAAGAACCGATGCCGCCATAGATCTCGCTGGCGGGAAACACGAATCCGCGCCGCTTGGCGAGCGACACGATCGTATTCATATCCGTGAGCGTCGGCTCAATGGTCACGTGAGGAGACCTCCAACAGAATCTGGGCAATACTGCGCGGCGGGCGGCGCTGGGAGCGCCAGCGACGCTTGGCTATAAGGATACAGGAGGGTGGGTGGTGACAGGGGGATGTGGGCTCGGTTAACTGTTTAGCACCGGCTGCGTAATCCCATACCGTTCCGCAGCCAACTTGACGGTCTCCTGAATCAAGTCGACGGGAATCACGGTCGCGAGTCCGGAGTTCTCCTGGACGATGAGCCGGGGCTTACCCGTTTGCTCACTCAAAGCGACATCCACGTATGGCTGGTAGGCAGCTACAACGCCAATCAATTTGGGATCCGGGCGCGTCTGGCCATACGAGAACATGGTTGGCTTGAGGATGACCGGGCCTCCGCTGTTTCCCGGGAAGACAAAGGAATCTATAAGGAATTCCTTGGAGCGCCGTTCATAGCAATCCTGGATCCGGGCGATTACTCCCTGGCGTACGATCGCGTAGTTCCGTTCTGCGCCGGCCAGTCCAAGCGGGAAGCCCAGCACGAATACTTCGTCTCCTTCGGACACAGAACCATCCCTCATGGAGTCCAGGCGTTCCGTCTGGCCATTGCCTGTGAAGAATGCAACCTTCACGTCCTTTAGAGTCTCCCCGAGGGAGTCTATGAGCAGAACGGCAACATCCACTTCCGGGTCGGGATGGAAGATCCAGTGATCGTTGGGTCCACCATCGTTCGGAGGCAGCGGCAGGATCTTGGGGGCGGCCCCGGCGAGGGCATTGAAGCGTATCTGAGGGCTACGTATTCCCGTTACGACGTGCCGATTCGTTACAAGGTAAACGTAGTATCTGCCTTGATTCCCCGACGGTTGCCCGTACAAGAAGCCGGATGCGGCGTACCGTATGTTTCCTTCGTTGTCAGGCGTGCCGAGGGCCACGACTTTGTCCATGAATGCAGGCGGAATCAAGGACATTCCGGTTTCTCCTCACCAGTCCGAGGCGGGTATTTCTACTGTTAATTATCGCAAGGGGTAGCAAGAGTCTGCGTGGGTGAGGGTTCACCCCTCGACAGGCTCAGGGTGAGTGGACGGACTGGCGCTCAGAGTGAACGGGAGGGGTTAGTCCAAGCCGCGCTTGTCGAGAATCTTGTCGACTTCACCTTCGCGGGCCTGACCAATCATTTCCTTGACGCGGTCCGGCATCTCAATGCCCGCCTCGTCCATGCGCTTCTCAGCCCATCGGCCGATGTTTGACGGGTCGCGCCAGTAGTCGTAGCCGGGGGCATCGGGATCGCCAGAGGCTTCATGTCGTGAGGCGGTAGAGCGGACGTAGGCGGCGCGAGACATGACCTTCTCGGTTTCGGTGGAGCCGCAGTGGGCACATTCCTGGTTTGTGGGCAGTTCCTTCGGCATGACCTTATAGAAGATGCTGGAGCGTTTGTCGCACTCGTTGCAGGTGTATTCATATATGGGCATCGTGTCACCGCCCTCTCTGCCACGCCTTCATAACACCTTTAATCGTACCCGTCATCGAAGTAGCCGTCATCCATGCCATCGTAATCGTCATCGCTCGGCGCATCATCAAAGGCGGAAAGGCGGTCATAGTCACGGTAAAGGTCCTGCCGGGAGCGAACGACAGCAACGCGTGAGACCTTGCGTCGCATGAGCACGCCATCGCAATCAAGGCAGATGGGGTCTTCGATGGGCGCGGAGACGGAGCGCGTGAAGACGCTTGTGTCCCGGCCACATTCGTCGCACTTGAATTCATAGATTGGCATGGCTTGGTCAGTCTAACAGAGGGGTTTGCCGTTCGTTGGTGAGAACCGACGAGAAAGGAGCCTTAACCCGCGTCCTAGATTGCGTTCTTGTGCCAGGTCAGACGCATGACCCTGCCCCGCCGATCAAAAACGACTGCCACGATGTCAATGCGCGTGTGTTCGGGCAGATCTTCAGTTTCGTGATCCTGCCGATACATCTCAATGAGGCGGGCAAGGCGATCAGCCTTGGCGGCAGTGACAGACTCTTCCGGCGTGCCAACGTTGGGTGTAGAGCGGCTGCGAACTTCGACGGCCACCAGAGTCTCATCGATGACGCCAACGATATCGAGTTCTCCTGCACGGTAGCGGACGTTCTCAGCAAGGGTGTGAAAACCCTCGGATTCAAGTCGGCGAAGGGCAAGGTTTTGCGCATGCAGCCCACGTCTTGAACGGGTGGTTGGGCCTGTCTGCGGATCATTGTTCTGCACGGCTTAGTCCTATACGCATCCCTTATACTAATGTGGCCATTGCGCCATATTCGGCCAGGAGGAGATGTTGGGCGAAGATTTTACCCATTCAGCCGTGATTCTCGCCATGCAGCTGGGAATAATCCTTGTGGCCGCCAAGCTTGCGGGCGAGTTTACCGAGCGCATTCTGCGACAGCCGGCGGTCATTGGGGAGTTGGTAGCGGGCATCATCATCGGCACGGTGGCGATACACGGGTTCGAGCCGCTGGGTTTTGAACGCCCTGAGCTTTTCGAGCATATTTTTGAAACACCGGAGGAGGGGGCGGTTATTCCCGTCCCCAAGACGCTTTTTATATTTGGGCAGGTGGCGGCCATCATCCTGCTGCTGGAAACCGGTCTGAATACGGATCTCAAGGCATTCCTCCGGTTTGTTCCACAGGCAAGCCTGGTGGCGATCGGTGGTGTAGTCGTGCCGTTCGCATTGGGAGCATACGCAACAGTCCTTTTCGGATTCGCAGATTCAATCTTTTCAGCCTCTGCCCTGTTTGTAGGTACAATCATGACCGCAACATCAGTGGGCATCACGGCCCGCGTCTTGGCTGACTTACTACGTTTGGACTCGCCAGAGGGTGTGACGATTCTGGGCGCAGCTGTTGTAGATGACGTGCTCGGTATTCTCATCTTGACCGTTGTTGTGGGCGTGACGGCGGGTGAGTCCGTTGGGGCGGCTACAGAGGCCGCGTCGTTCGAGTGGACCGAGGTGGCGATTGTTGGCACCAAGGCGATCGGTTTCTGGCTCGTGCTGACGGTCGGCGGAATTTTCGGGGCGAAGTACATCGTTCGGGCGATCAACAGCGTTCGTGTTGAAGGTGCTGCCATTGCGATTTTCTTTGGTATTGGGCTGTTTGCGGCGGCACTTGCAGAGATGTTCGGGCTGGCGATGATTATCGGCGCATACTCCGTCGGTCTGGCGTTGTCTCAGACAGAGCTCCGCCAACAACTCCACCAGCCATTGAATGGCCTCTACCATGCGATGGTGCCCGTGTTCTTCGTTGTCATGGGAACGATGGTGAACATTGAGGCGATGGTAGATGCCCTGGGATTCGGATTGATCGTCGTTGTGCTGGCCGTCATCGGCAAGGTGGCAGGATCCGGCATTCCGGCCCTGGCGGCAGGATTCAGCCGCATCGGGGCATGGCGGGTAGGCGTGGGGATGGCGCCGCGCGGCGAGGTGGGGTTGATAGTAGCTGGCATCGGCGTAACGGAGGGATTGATTGGGCACGATCTATTTGGCGTGGCAATCCTGATGACAATTGCGACGACACTCATCGCACCTGCCGTATTAGTGCGTGCTTTCCGCAACAACGCCCCGGGACTGCGCAGGGACCAGCCAGCCAGAGAGGCACGACTAGCAGACTAAACCGCGCCCGGTTCGCTGTGGCCGAGCGAGTATCCAGTCTCACTCAAGATGCCGCCTACAGATGGAGCTTCCTCTTAAGCCCGGACATTGAGTGGCAGAGAGTATGATGATGGGGCATCGGCAGGATGAATCATGCCCCTGTAGCTCAGCGGATAGAGCACCAGCCTCCGGAGCTGGTGGCCCGGGTTCGAGTCCCGGCAGGGGTATTTTTTGCTTCGGTATACTTCCTCAAGGCGCTTAGGGTTCAGGGACAAACACATGGCAGTTTCGCGCGCTTACTTTGATATCCTCCCCCACCATGTATGCGGAACATTGACACTGCGACAGTATCCTGGGGTGGTACGGATTCGCCACAGGCTTGTCACAATTGACGGATCCCTTCAGTCACCGGGTTCCGGCTCTTGTACCAAACCTTTTTTCACAGCCCAGATCACGAGCTTCGCTTTGGAGTCCAACTCCAGCTTCTCTTGAACACGGGCAATCGTGTTCCGAACAGTCACCGGACTGATGCCCTTCACTTCCGCGATCCGAGCATACGAGTCACCACTGGCAAACAGAGCGAGTAGCTCCTGCTCCCGCGTAGTCAGTGCACCCGAAGCACGATGGGTTCTCTCCCAGAGATCGCCACGAACCATCGCCAAGGTTCTACTCAAGGCTTCGTCCGGTATTTTGAGACGGCCCTCTGCTAACGCCCGGAGGGATTCCTCTAGTTCTTCGCCACCGGTGTACTTCTGCAGGTAGCCCATCGCCCCTGCGGCCACCGCCTCGATCACTGCATCCTTCTCGGTGGACACAGTCAGCATCAGCACGCGCGTAGCGGGCAGCTTCTCCATGATCTTCCGGCAAGCATCAATGCCATCCTGCCGTGGCATCAGCACGTCCATGATGATGACGTCCGGTTTCAGCCGTTCGGCCGTCGCCACCGCCTCCACCCCATCCGTGGCTTCCCCCACAACTTCGAAGTCACTCGTGTACTCCAGCATTCCCTTTAGCCCTTCCCTCACCACGGGATGGTCGTCCACCAGCATCACACTAATCGGTTTCGCCAAAGCCCTCACGATCCCTCTCCACGGTTCGATTAGAGGGGAACGGTGCAGGTGACAATCGTGCCGCCACGCCGTCCGCCAGTTTCCACGATAAGGCTGCCACCGATCGCTTCCGCATCCGCGCTCATTCCGGCAAACCCGTGGCCACGCCGGGTGTAGTCGTTGGGCAACCCGACCCCGTCATCCGCTACGGATAGGTAAATGGACTCATTAGCGAATTCCACTTCAACCTCTACTCTTCCGGCTTGCGCATGCCGAAAGGCATTGCTGAGCGCGTTATGGGCGATGGAAAAGAGGCGGCTCCTCACCTCCATTCCAAGGGCAGGCTCGATACCACGCAGCACCACTTCGGTTGGAACCGAAGTAACTGTCGTGAACGTGTCGGCATGGGACTGGAGTATGATTCCCAGCCGCGCGCCCTGGTGGATCTGGACGCCGTCCAACGGACGCCGCAACTCCCAAAGGACCGATTTCGAAAGATGGGAGGTGGCGTCCAGTGTGGATCTCAGCTCCTCTTGCCCCTCCGCTAGTTTCCTGGCCCTGTCTACCCCAATCCCGACCATGTACGCAGTCTGGGCGACGGTATCGTGAATCGTCCGGGAGAGCTCGAGACGTTCCCGCTCAAACTCCCGCTCGCGTTCGGCCGCACGCTCCAATCTTATCCGCTCGAACCTGTAGGCCAGATTGATGACACCAACGACTATGTACATGAGGGCTATTCTGGCCACCAGAGCTTTCTCGTCCCTCTCACTTATGTCCAGGCCTGCCCCCACGCCAAAGCTTAGCGACACATAGATGAGAGACACCATTGTCACCCAAGCCATGTTGAGCCAGAAGGATGTGAAGATTAAGGCGAACACGGCCAGCGCGGGATAGTAGAACAGATACGAGAACGGGTGGCCGAATCCGTCACTTGTTGCCACAGCAGCGGAAACCAACAGCACGTCTATGGTGCAAAGTGCCAGAAGCCAGTGCCATGTAACCGGTCCGTTTGACCGATACCGATAGTGAATGTATGCAGTACACGCGATCAATGTCAGCAAGATAAGCGAGTATATGGAAAACTTCACGATCCCGTAGTCGGGACGATACACCAGCTCTATCAACCCTATGGCGCCAATGAGCCAATGCACCCTGATCATCAGGGTCGTTATATGACCCAGCCCTTCCGGGTCTGTGCCAGCAGACCGACGAAAGCTACCACCAAGCCTAATTCGATATTGGGTCAACCAGTCCAAGGGGGGCACCTGTAGGGTATTTTGCCTGGCCGACTGGACCGTGGTAACTAACCTGCGCAGTCGATCCTGAAGCAAGTAAACACCTTGCTATCCAGAGGGGTCAAGGGGCATTTGTCTATTCACGTCTTGGGCAAATGCTCCAAGCCGATTTGGTTGAATCGAACCTTGTGGCGTTCTGCAGAGGATCGGACGCTAAATGGCATCCGATCGAGAACACAACCGGGGATGGGATCCCGGGATCTGGAGCTCTCGATCACCCGGGAACGATACACAGACACCTGACGGTAAGAGGTTCTTCGACACCACTTTCTATTGCGAAATGTCAGTCGAGGAATCTTGGCGAGGAGATGAAGTGACAGCACGTAGCCAGAACACTATTCAAGGCGCGCATACCGCAGAGTCGGTCATAGAGGCTCGGGATCCGCGCATTGGTCACGGGCGCGTACGCCGTGCATGGATATTCGCCTCTGTCATCATACTGGCTTGTTTCGCCGTGTGGGGGGTTGTTTCTGCTTCCGGATCAGCTGAGGCGCAAGTGCCGCGCTACGGGTCTGTCTCGATCAGCGGCCCAAGTTCCATCACGGTGGACACCACGGAGGACTACACCATCACGACTACCGGGATTCCGTCGTCGACCGTGTCGTACTACCACGTTGAGGTCACCACTGACGGCGACATCAGCGAGGAAGACGACTGCTCGAACGACGTGTCCTGGCAGTACAACCCCGGCAGCGGAACGGACAGCGAGGATATTACGATCGAGGGTTGCAGCGTGGGAGATGGCACCATTACGGCGACCCTGTACTTCACGGTCGTGGATCTCGGCGAGGTATCGGAAGTGGCGAGCTCTGACAAAGACGTAGACGTCGTCTCGGAGACGGCTCCTCCGCAGCCGACACCGACACCGGATCCTGTGATATCTATCTCTGCGGACGACAGCCGGATCGACGAGGGCGACGATGCCGAGTTTACGGTAGAAGCAGAAGGAACTCTCTCCTCAAATCTCACCGTGGCAATCCAGGTGAGAAGCGTAGGAAGTTTCATATCCGGCACACGCCCGAGGTCGGTGACTGTCTATTCTTCGAACAATCGAGGCACTATCTCTATTACAACGAGGGACGATTCGAACGACGAGGCCGACGGGAGTATCACAGTGGAACTCCTTGATGGCAACGACTACGATCTGGACTCCTCCAACGATTCCGCCAGCGTGACCGTGCGTGACAATGACCTCCCGATTCCGTCCATCTCCATTTCCGCGAAGAGGAGTTCCATCACGGAGGGCACGGATGCGGAGTTCACGGTGACGGCAAGCCGTACCCTAGACGCCGACCTGACGGTAAGGGTCCGTGTGACGCAGGAGGGCACGTACACGGACGACACGGGAACGAGAAGCGTGACAATAGATGACGGCGATAGGTCGGCGAGCTTTGAGATTAACACCGACGACGACAGCGTCGACGAGACTAATGGAGAGATTACCGCCACAATACGATCTGGCACTGGCTACAGCGTTGGTTCACCATCGTCGGATTCGGTGACCGTGCGTGACAATGACCCTTCCCGGCCGGATGACCCGACAGGTGTCTCCGTAAGCCGAAGTGACACCGGACCAGCAGACGGGAACGTGACAGTCCGTTGGAACTCGGTCGATGGCGCGGCGAAGTACCGTGTACAACGGCGCTCTTCCGGCGGGACCTACTCAACCGTGGAGTCCAACACAACAAGCAGGTCAGTGACGTTATCAGCACCGTGTGGAACTACGTACTACTTCCGGGTGGCTGCCTATGGGGATGGTACTGGGGCCGCGGAGGTGTAGGGTGGCTACTCCGATGCAGAGGCCGCGCCAACGTGTCCGGCGGCCCCGACGATAAGGTCCATCACGACGCCGGCCAACTCCGCCAGAGGTCGGGTACGGATAGAGTGGAGAACATCCTACGACACGTCCGGCCACCAGATGCAGCGGGGCACCGCAGGCACCAATGGAACGATTACGTTCAGTGACGTCTCAGCTGAAGACAGTGTCGTCCCGCACTCTAGAGATACCATCAGCGACTTTTTCACCGCGCCGTGCGGAGAGCAACAATACTTCCGTGTGGCATCCCGGATATCGCTTAGCGATGACGACGCGGACGACTATGACAATCGATGGAGCGACTATTCCAGGCACAAGGTCGCGCCGTTGTGCAAGGCACCCGCACCGACCAACCTAAGTGTGAGCAGTCGCACTACGTACACCAGGACCATCTCATGGTCGTCGCGCTCCGGCGTTGATGGTTTCAGGATCGAGCGCAGCCTGGCCGGCGCCTCGTCGTGGCAAGTCATAAGTGAATCAATCAGTCCATCGTCACGGTCGTACACAGATACAAGCGCGACCTGCGGACGAGACTTTGACTACCGCGTTTCAGCTGATGGCGACGGGACCAGTTACACATCCGGATACGGCGATCTGTCGACTGTTCTCAAAGCCAGCGGGTCTGATGTCTCCGCCTGCCCGGCCATCACCATTGAACGGCCCAAGGACAGTAACCATCGAACGATCTATCGCATCTTTGAGGGCACGGATGCGACGTTCACTGTGAAATCAAACAAAAGCGTCAACCGCGACCTCACCGTGCGGATATTGGTCGGTGACGATGGCGATGTGGTCTCCGGCACGCCGCCGCCGTCGTTCACATTTCCCGAGGACTCCACGTCGGCGACCCTGACCATCCCGACGGACGACGATAACAGGCGGGACGGAGCAGGAAAAATCACCGTCACGCTAGTCGACAATGACATCAGAAACGACTATAACCTTGGCTCAGATCCATCGACGAACCTGATTATTGACGACAACGATCTTCTCGAGCCGGAGATTCCCGGGAATCCAAGAATAGAGCGGGTCTTCGAAGATCAGATGACCGAGAACCCGGTGGATCTGGTACGGTTCAGCCATAACGAGGTCACGTACGCACGTAATTATGTTGTGCAAAGAGGCACATCGTCTGATCCCAGCCACAGCAGCTTCACGAGCATAAGTCCGTACCGTCAGACACAGCCGGAGGGAGCGAGTAGCAGATCTCTCTTTACGTCCGATGTCTACATCGCGCCCTGCGATACGGAAAGCTACTTCCGGGTGGCCACCGAGGGCGATGGCGAGGATCGGCTCTATGCTCGCGGCAGCTTCTCCACGCCGCTTAAGGCGCCACCATGCAAGGCTCCCGCTGTCACTGATTTTGCCGTAACGGACAATTCTGTGACGGATTCGACCATCACCCTCCAGTGGAGCAAGCTGACTAACGCAACCCACTATCAGGTCGACAAGTGGGATAGTGAACAGGAGAGGTGGATACCGGTCGGCGGCCAAATCGCATCCCCAGACACTGGCACAACCGTCACTCATACCGTCACCCCGTTGCCATGCAATACGAGGTTCTCATTCAGTGTCCGTGCCCGGGGCGACGGCATGAATAACTCTTATCCCACTGATTGGGGGAGGCGATCCGCCACCAGATCCGCCACTACCGAGCAGTGCCGCGTTGTGTCCATTGCCACTCCAATGCCTGCGGCAACTCCGGCTCCCGCTCATCCACAGAGTGATCACCGCATCTTCGAGGGCAACGACGCAACGTTCATCCTCACCGCCGACGAGGCGTTCGGCAGTGATACGACCGTCGCGATCAGTACCACCTCATCGAACGCCGCCGTTGACGGTACCTCCCCGACCTCCGTCACGTTCCTTGCAGGGACGGATACCTACAGGCTCACCATGGCAACGGCCGACAATGACAATGACACCGGCCGGGGCAGCATCACCGTCACTCTCGTTGCTGCCGGTGCGAACGCACTGCCCGGTTACCGCCTCAGCAGCGACAATGGCGCAGCGACTCTTACTATCGATGACGATGACCTGGTTCTACCCGACCCGCCCAGAAACTTGTCCGTGACACCGACCTCGGAGACCTATACCGTTCAGGAGGTTCCTGTCACGATCGCATACGATACGGTCGACGGCGCAGATATCTACCAGGTCGAACGGCGCTTGCAAGGCGCCACTGACTGGAGTTATGTGGATACGTCTACCGCGGTCACGGTGACATGCGCCTCAACTTATGAATTCCAGGTTAAGGCCTTTGGTGATGGCGAATCCAAACGCGCTGACCTCGGCAACCCGTCATCGACTCTCACCGTCACCATTGAGTGCCCGCGTGCTCCAGCTCCAACAGGACTCAGAGTGTCGTCCACGGACAAGTACTCTCTGACCCTCAGGTGGTCGTCCGTTCCCAATGCCGCTATGTACAAACTTGAACGGGAAACCATTATCACGGACGCGTGGGTGAGTGCAGGGACAGGAGCTGATGCAATAACCGGGTTGACGTATACGGTGACTGGGCTACAGTGCGGCACGTCATACTCATTCCGAGTCAGCGCGAACGGCGACGGCCAACCCTATTCGACCACCTTCGGCGATCCATTCACGCTGCCGAACGATGAGGAGACCGACGCTTGCCCAGCCGTGTCGATCAGTATTCCGTCGTTTACGCCGACAAACCTGTCGCCGGTAAGGAATTACCGCATCTTCGAGGGCGACACGGCGACGTTCACTCTCACCACTGCTGAGCGATTCCCCCAAGACGTCAACGTGAACATCGTTGTGGCGCACGCCGGTGTCGACATCACCGGGGCCGTCCCTGCAACCATCACGTTCCCCGCCAATTCCAAGACGACAACGTTTTCGTTCAATACAGTGGACAACAATTCAGACCCCACTGATGACGACGACGGTGATGATGGGCGTAAACTCATCACTGTCACTCTCGAGGATGGAACTGGCTATGACGTGAGTGACGATGACGAGTCCTCGATTCCCGTCGATGATGACGATCTCGATCCCGCCCCATCTCCCGACGCGACCATCGCCCCGAGCCAGCCAAATCCTACGTCGGTCCGAATCAATTTGACGCGCGGAACCAACATCAGTAGCTATCGAGTGGAAAAACGCCTCCCTCAAAGTGAGGATCCCGCGGAACAGCAGTGGAGATTCGCCTTCCGATACACGATCTTGGCGCGCTCTCTTTCGCTCACCGCATCCACCACATGCGGTCTGCCGCATGAGTACCGGGTCATTCCCGTCGGCGACGGCGAGCGATACCTGCTCGATGACGGAACTGCCTCAGCAACATTGAGTTACACGGGCGATTGCCCTGCAGTGGACGCTCCCACCGGCCTCCGGAGCGGCACGACAACCGAATACTCCGTTTCCCTTGCATGGACATCTGTTTATGGCGTGGAGTTCTACAAAATCGAAAGGAGTGCAGACGGGCAAACTGGCTGGGCACTTGTGAGCGCCCAGGAGGACACGCTTGCTGCGCCCGCAACGAATTACACGGCCACCGGCCTTGCCTGCGGCGTTGACCATTACTTCCGAATCAGCGCGCGCGGCGACGGCTCCCCAAGGCTTGAGACGTACGGAGACGCATCCGCCGTGCTCGGGCCTGTCACAACCGAGGACTGCCCCACGGTGTCCATCGCCCCCGGTACGACTCCCATCTTCGAAGGCAGCGACGTCACATTCACCGTATCGCTCGATCCCGCCGTCGGCGTCGACTTGCCGATCAGCATCACCGCGTCTCAAGAGGGGAACTTCGTTACGCCGACAGCTCCGGCGTCTGTGCGGATCCCGGCAAATCGCACAACGCAAACGCTCAGAATCGCCACCATCGATGACTCGGTTGGTGAGCCACGTGGCAGCTACACTGTGACCATCGCGGCCAACACAGACCTCTACAGCATCGATTCGGACGCGCTCCCCGCGACCATCACCATTGAAGACGACGATCTTCCGGAGGCTCCACCACCTGCAGACTTGGCAGTCGTCGCCGTCACAACTACCCCCACCTTCTACAGGGCGGAATGGACCAGGGCCAATGATGTCGCGCAGTATCAGGTCGAGTACCGCATCTCCGGCAAAGGCGCCTGGTCTACGTTCGGTTCGTACACGATCCGCAGTACTGTCGGCGTCCCCAATTCCCTCCTCTGCGGGACGACTTATGAGTTCCGCGCCCGCGCCAAGGGCGACGGTCTGACCACGCTGGCCAGATTCGGCTCCTGGCTGAATCCTCCACTCTCGTTTACGTCCCTCGACTGCCTTGACGTGCCCGCGCCGATAAACCTGACCGCGTCCAACCGGGCTCTCACGTCGATTGATTTCTCCTGGTCGCCCGTGGTTGGCGCTGTCGAATACAAGTTTGAACATCGATTGAAGACATCGGACAGGTGGGAGGAAGTCCTGATCGCCGCTCCCGGTGTTTCGTCCAACGCCATTACTCCGACCGGCGCGACGAGTCCTTCAACTACACTCTCCAACCTCGCCTGCCGAACCAATTATTCCGTTCGTGTCAGCGCCCGCGGTAATGGGCGACTCTACTCGTCGGAGTTCGGCGACACATCGGACATCCTTGAGAGCAGCACGGAACGCGACTACACCACCTGCGCCGACCGAACACCGTCGTTCGGCTCGGAAACAATCTCGAACCTCAAGCTCACCGCCGACGAGGCCATGAGCACTGTCAAACTTCCCGAGGCGGCGGACGGTGACGCCCCGCTCGTCTACTCCGTTTCCCCTGCCCTTCCCGCCGGGCTCACATTCGATGCCGCGGAACGAGAGATCACCGGGACGCCCACTCTCACGTCCTGCGGCGCCACGTTTACCTACACCGTGACCGATGCGGACCCAACAGACCCGGACACCGACACGATCTCATTCACGATCACTGTGTTGAGCCAAGACCATCAAGACCTCGCCTTCCTTGACGACACCATCGACGACTGGACTTACTCCGTCACCACCAACTCAACCGCTCTGCAACTGCCTAAGGCAACCGGCGGATTCGGCCCGCTTGTCTACTCCATCTCCCCGGCTCTCCCGGCCGGTCTGACTTTCGACGCCAACAAGCTCCTCATCTACGGTGTCCCCACGTCCACCCATGCGGCGCGTGAGTACACCTTCACAGTCAGCAACAGGGCCGACTGCGCGAATACCGATTCCGATTCCATCACCTTCTCCATCGATGTCCCCGATCCACCCAGTCACCCGAGTTCGACCATCAGGCCGACGGGCCTCACCGCCACCGGAAACAATGAAAACGGCACCATCACCCTGGAGTGGAACACCGACGACAACGCCGGCTACGAGATCCTTCAATGGAGCGGGTTCTCCTTCCGGAGCAGGCCCGTACCGTCTGCATCCCTCACCCTCACCTGTGACGGCAAAATCGCCACCATCTGCCCACCGGACGCAACCTCCGCCGTAGTCAGCGGCTATACCGCCAGCATTCCCCATTCCCACCGTATTTGGGGCCACAACGGTCGCACTGATACGCACGGATGGTCCAGCTTCACCGAGCTCAGGCTCAGCATCACCGATCCTGTGCCCACCTTTAATGACGCGACCGTTGATGATCAGGTCTTCATCAAGGATCGTGAGATTGATCCCGTCACCCTCCCCATCGCCGTCGGCGGCAATGGACGGCTTGACTACACCCTCACGCCAGACTTGCCTGCAGGCCTTTCCTTTAATGCGGCGACACGCACTATCTCCGGCGAGCCGACCGCCGCCACCGCTGCTGCAACGTATACCCTCACCGTCACAGACTCTGATACCTCCAACCCTGACACGGACACCATCACGTTCAAGCTAGAAGTGCTCGACGACGATCCTGTAGTGGAGATCTCAGGCCTGACCTCGCCGGTCTACGAGGGCCAGGAGATCAGCTTCACCGTCACCGGCTCGAACATCCCAACGGTCAGCTCCTACGAGGTCCAGGTCAATGCCTACGCCGGGGAGAACGGCGAACAGAGCACTACGAACTCCGACCTCGGCTTCAACTCCACCTGCTCCGATGTCGAAGAATCGGACGATGTGACCACCGGCGCATCGTCGCACACCGCGACGTTCACGCTTCACATCTGCGATTCAGAGTACAATGGCGGCATAGTGACGGCTGTACTGGTAGATGATGATGATAACGTGCTGGCCGGTGATTGGTTCGCGGTTGAAGCGAAGCCCATAACCGTGCGCATCGAGGCCGACAACCCCTTCCCCGTCACCACCGGCGATGCGGATGATCGGGAAGTTACTCTTACCGCGACAGTGGACGGGCCGACTGGCACGACGTACGACTATTACCATTGGCAGACACCGGCGCTCGACGATGAGGTATGCACCAGTGTCCAAAATGCCACCTCGGCAACACACGATCTGAGTTCCACAACCGCGACAACAATGTCCGTGCGCGTCATTGTCAAGGAAAACTCGACGGATACGGACTGCTACATCTCAGAGCCCCTCTACATTGCGTGGGACCTCGGCGCGACACTGCGCGAGATCACCGACGCATTGGCGGCCAACTTCGATCGCCCATCAACGCCCACTGGTGGAGGCAAATCTGATTCGACTCCACGGGTACCGGTTCTGCCAGCACATCAGACAGCACTGCACACTGCCGAATCGTCACTGCTCACCTGTGCAGGGATTACTGACGGCTCCTTCGCCTCCCTCATGACACAGTACACCGGCGATACCAAGGCGCTGCTCGACTCAGGGAACTGCCGCACTCAAGCAAATACCATGTGGACGGCGCTAGAGACGTCATTCTCAACGACTCTCACGAACATCCGCACAACAGGAACGAACGCCGCTGCCATCAACGCCTTCCTCGCCAGCGAACCGGGGCAAGCATTCGTCACATACATGACGGATAACGATCAACTTAAAGGCTCCATCGAGAGCTTCATCGTCCCTGCAGCCAACATTCTGGCGAATGAACCAGCGGCGTCAGAGCCGGATGATCAGGGCAATCCCGCCGGAGATTCAGGTCAGGATAGAACCACCAGGGGTGAAGATACTGAGGGCCAGGAGTCCGGCCTCTCATGCATTCCTGCCCAGGGAACCCCGGATGCGGCAGCCGGCGCTTCCCTCTCAACGAGGCTCAGAGTGCTGAATTGCCTGCTCTTCGCCACGCCATGGACGTTCTGGCTCGATCTGGCGGACGATTCAGACACATCTAGTCTTACTGCCTACGATGCAAGAGCAGGCGCTGTTCCCTGGCTATACAGAGGAGACTTAATTTGTACTATTGATTGGAGGGTGAGATGGGCTTTCTTTCTGGAGTCAGAACCGGAATTGGCCGCATGCTTGAAGCACGATGTCACTTGGCCTACCCTCGCTCAGGCGATAAATCCACATGAAGATCCCAGGGACGGTTACCCGGAAGTCGATTCCATGTGGAACCCGCGGAACAAGTATCTGGCAGATATCATCTTTCTCGTCGACAATGTCTGTGATCAACTTGCCGAGCGTAGCGAATGTCTTTCATCCAATGACTCTCTCTGGACTGCGACACTTAATGCCTACATCTTCAAACACCCGGCAGATTGGGCGCGTTACTGGGGCGTAAGTTACGCACTGGATACGAACTATCCGGTTATTGGTCCTCAGCGCTTTTCCCAATGGCCTCTAACAACGCTGGAAGATACAACTCACGTGGCAAACAATAGGTATTTCATCGAATGTGCAAATCCAATACCGAACTCGACAACAGGGCTTACGGTATCAGCAGATCAATTGAGTGACTATCCTCGGGCTATCTGGGAACATAGGCCCACTAGCTGCACAGGTTCAAGCGCTCTATGGATGCTTCTATGTTACCGCTATGGCCATAGTAGTGGTGGCTATTTGAAGGAACAATGCACAGTTCCTACTAGTGGAACCGCCGAGCTAACTCGTCCGACGTATGAAGCGCCCGGAATCCAATTGGATAGGATCTGGGTGACCAGAGTAATCATGATGCCGAACAATAGGCGCTTTGGTCCTGCCACGTATGACGTGCCTATCAACTACTACTATTCCGAAGAGACAGATTTCTAGCGGCCTTGTTTCTGCTATGGAACCTACATCATTCCTAACTGCAGCACGCTGGATATTCATGGCAGAAGTCGGACTTTACGCCATTCTGTCTGGAGGCATCTTTTGCATGTGTGTAGCGGGCCTGATTTGGGTGCCGTTTGGAGCACTCATAGCCGGTCATTCGGCACGTCACCGTGGGCGCAGTTGGTTGGTAAGTTCGCTTTCGAGCACTCTCATGTCAGTGTGTATGTTCTTTCCATGGGTATTCGCCTTACGATCAGAACTCGGACACCCTCCCGGGCCGCGCATGCTTAGGGTAGTTTATGGATTCGTGTATGGCGCCTGGATCATCGGCCTTATCCTTCCTCTACTTACAGTTCTGGTAATCCTTACTGTGCTCCTCTCTTTATCGGTGGCACGCGTTGAGCCATATCACGAAACCATGTCCGATGAAGCTGTTTTAGGACTACTCTGGGTTATGCTTATTTCTAGTTTTGCACTAATTGTGATGTGCACCGGGACGTTGTATTGGTCGCTAAGAAACTTTCGTTCAGAGTTGGACGCTCTCCGCCAACGCCAAAATCACAGAGATGATTTGACTACTGGCTATTTGTTTCGTTTTGGAGAATTTGAAATAGTCACATTATTGCCTGTCATTTGTCTGGTAGTTTGGTATGTCGTCCTTCCACTAGTTTACCTCACCTTCTTTGGCTTAGCATTCGGCATCGGAACGGTGACATCTACTACATGAGTTTTCGTGATAGTCTGCGGGCGATGAGGCGTGAGCGATAACCACGACCATCAAAGCCAACAATCCCTTCACCGCCGACGTGACCGGCATCCCAACGATCGGCAGCTACGAGATCGAGGTCAACGCCTACGCCGGGGAGAACGGCGAACAGAGCACCACCAATTCCGACCTCGGCTTCAACGCAACGACCTGCTCCGATGTTGAGGAATCGGATGACGTGACATCCGGCGCATCGTCACACACGGCGACGTTCACGCTTCACATCTGCGATTCAGAGTACAATGGCGGCATCGTGACGGTTGTGTTGGTAGATAGTGATGACAACGTGATCGCGGGAGACTGGTTCTACATTGAGGCGAAGCCGATAACTGTGACCATTGAGGCCAACAACCCCTTCCCGGTCACCGGAGATACCGAGACAGACGGCGGTCTGGATACAGTCACTCTCACCGCCGTCACAGACGCGCCAACTAGCGCGACGTTCACATACCAGTGGCAAGAGAAGTCCGATGGTTCATGGTCGGACATTTCTATGGCCACCAACTCCACCTACAAGATGGCGGATGAGAACTCCTCCACCACTAGGACCATCCGTGTCAAAACAACCAGTGTTGGGCAGACGTATGAGTCAGAGGGGGTCTCAATCACGTGGAACCTAGGGCAGACGTTGAGGACGATCGTTGATGCCTTGACTGATGGGCTTACTGCTACTCCGACTCCGACGGCGTTCCAAGATGCCGAGGATGATCTCCTGGACTGTGTCGAAGATGCGCCAGCAAATCTCGGCGGTGGAACACGGTACACGTCTTTCGCCCACATCATGACCAAGTACGAGGATGGCAGCACTCTAGCGACTCTATTGGAAACTGAGGAGGACCAGACCGCTACTCCGGCTACCATAGGTTGCAAGGACGACCTCGACGACGCATGGGACGAAATCGAGGATTCCTTCACGGGCACTCTCAACAGTCTGCGCACCACTGGGACGAACGCGACAACAATAGATGCGTTCCTGTCAACCGATGCTGGACAAGAATTCGTAACGTACCTGACCGTAGAAGGACTACCGGGCCTCAGGACAACCACGCAAGATTTTATAGTCCCCACTGCCAAGCGTTTGACGCTTGAGCCCGAACACACTACTCCGGATGACCATGGAAATCCGGCTGGAGATTCTTCTCGTTCCTTAAGGGAAGATCCAGAAGGAAACCAAACTATGGTCGATGGATGCCTAACATTGGCCGGCATTTCTCATGCTGCTCTAGATGATTCAACACTCGACCAACGATTTGCCACACTTGAGTGCTTGCTTTATAAGACTCATCACTTGAATTGGATTGTCCTCGCGCAGGAGTTGCAGGACTTGCGTGAAGACGACACTGCCTCAACTCCCGCTCTGAATGAATACAAGAATGATACTAGAGAGCAGAGGTCAATTTGGCTAAGACCTGGCGACGACTTTATCTGTTCGCCGAGACTTAACATTGACTGGTTTACAATTGAATTCACAAGAGAAGTATTCGGATTTGCACGCACTCTTCATGGCCAAGCTGTCTGTCTGAAACATGACTTGGCTTGGAATACTCTGCAACATTCGGCGGGGCCAGTGATGCCGGATGCTGAGGCCGAGGAAGCGCTCGATGAAGCTTGGCATCCGCGCAACAAGCTCCTTGCCGATGTACTGTTCCTCGTCGATGGAAACTGCCCTCAAACCTCCTCTTTTTCGCGCAGAGAGTGCATGAACAACAACAACAGGATGCTCAGAACTTTGATAGCGCAACGAATGCACCGAGTCGTCCGCGATGTCTTGACTGGGTTCTCGCGGTTATTGACGAGTGCCGGGCCCATCTTCCATGGCGTGGCAGACACCACTGACAATAATTGGCCCATTACCGAACAGGACATAAGCCACGTCCAGGCGCTACAAGAGTTTGTTCGCTGTCCCACTCAGCGGCCCGAGCTTGGAAATCAGGTGTGGAGCATAACTTCAGAAGCAGAAGGTAGATTCCTGAACTACCGGTGGGATGCACTAGAGACCTGTTCAGGCAGCTCCATAAGTGAAGTGCGGCATGTGAAGGCAGAAATAGATGGCGAGAGCATTACCCTTGACGTCACACTTACATCGAATGGCATAGCAGAAGGTAGGCTGCAGTTGACTGCTGAGATGAAGGCTGATTCCATCCAGTTTACAGAAGCGCGTTTAGATATTGCTGATGTCGTATTCGGAAAAGATCACTATTTCCAAGATCTAACAGAACTGTGAGGCTGCCATCATGGACTTTATTCAAACTACCGTCGGCTGGATGTTTCTCTCAGTGGTAGGAGCCACGGTCTTGTCTGTGCTCGCATCATTGCTTGTACCACTTGTTCCCACTGGCACAAGTTCTGGAGGTCCGCGAGTAAGACGTCGTATTGTTCTGCTGAACTTCATTCCTTGGGTGTATAGCATTAAGGGCAGAAGGTCTACTGACGTCAGTTGGAAATCGCTGAGGTACATCTACTTTACAGTATATGCTCTCTGGGTAATTGGTTCTTGGATGCTGGTCTCCTTCGAAGCCGCCTTTTTCGGGAGTTGGTCCTTGCCGCTGCTTATTGAACTGTTGAGAGGGAACGAATTTTCCTACATTTATACTGATGGGCATGAGGAATTCTGGTTGCCTCTTTTCATTTTTTTGGTTTCTCTGGTTCTCGGAGTAATATCAACATTTACATGGTTTCGAACGGGAAGACGACTGTGCTCAGTAAGAAACGTTCATTCCTCGCTGCCTTTTGATGTGGAGCAATGGCCAAGTGAGTTTGTTTCACCAATTACGGGCTTCTTTCTTTGGGCTTGGATCGTAATTTGTTGGACTGGCTTCATTTTTGCTGCAATGGTGTATTACTCACTAGCGAACATTGGAGGGTAGACCCTGCGTAGCGACCGGCAATCAGGAGCGCGGCGCCTGAGGATCCTGCTGTGACCACCTCCGCGTCCGCAGACACGATGAATAGTTCCCTCAACTCCGACCTCGGCTTCAACGCAACGACCTGCTCCGATGTCGAGGAATCGGACGACGTAACAATGGGCGCATCGTCGCACACCGCGACGTTCACCCTCCACGTCTGCGATTCAGAGTACAATGGCGGCATCGTGACGGTTGTACTGGTCGATGATGATGATAACGTGCTGGCCGGTGATTGGTTCGCGGTTGAAGCGAAGCCCATAACCGTGCGCATCGAGGCCGATAATCCGTTCCCCGTCACCGGGGATACCGAGACAGACGGCGGCTTTGAATAATTAGCCAGGGATGACGTTCGAACCGGACTTTGCCGAGCGATGCATGCCCCGCCCAGAGTTCCTTTGGATGTCGACCTCTTGTGGCCCCCTAGTTCCGCCTCTGCCCGCTGAGGGCGGTTTTCAGCTCTACCACCAATAGGAAAGTTCGTAGTACAGTACTGTCAGGTGTATTTTTTGCTTCGGTTGAGGTTTGATCACAGGATCTCTGCACGATTCGTCTTGCTTTTTGCATAGACTATCCAGCAGTGCTTCGTATACTGCATGAGAAGCGGGGTGTATACCGCCGCTTTATCGTCTCAAGGGGTGTTCGATGGAGCATGGCAGGCCTGACCTGAGGCAATTGGCTCTTGCCCTAATACTGGGGGTACTTGTCCCGGCTTTGATGGTGGCCTGCGGCTCAGAATTGCCTGAGACGCCGACTCCTGAGGCGACTGCGACAGTGACCCCGACACAGACAGGCACGCCAACACCCAGCCCGAGTCCCCTACCCTCACCAACTCCGCCACCAACTTCCACTCCGCCTCCTACCTCTACTCCAACACCCCCTCCCGTTGTATTGGATGTTTCTCCCGAGTCACCCACGCAGATGCTGGTGACGTGGACGCTGAATGTTGACGATGCGACCAGCATCTCCCTCTATAGGGATGGTGAAATGGTGGCAGAAATTGTGTCGGATACCCTGTCATACGTGGATTCCGATCTCGACCCCAACACTCGCTATGAATACAGGATTCAAGTTGAACTGCAAGACGGAGCAGTCGCCATAGACGGCGCGGCAGCTGCGACACTGGCGCACCCACCTCTCCTTGATTTCCAGATGAGAACGCACTTGACCGGCTTCCAGGTACCGATAGTGGATGAACTGAATCCCGGGCATACCGAGTACAAAGTTACTGTCAGCAGGGGAGGCTCTAGTCCTGTGGTATCCGACTGGAGCAGCAGCAAGTGTAGGTCGTTCGATGGGCTCCACCCTAACGCGGGATATGATGTCGCTGTTGCAGCCAGAAACCTGGACGGAGTTCAGGCTTATGCGACCAAGCTTGCACGCGGAGACGAACTGCCTCCATGGGTGTATTCTACCGGTTCACAATCAGCCAGCACCGACCCATGGGTCACAGCCAGAGCCGGTGATATCGGCAGGATATACGGACTTACTGAGGCCGCCGTTGAGTGGGTAAGCAACGACTTACATATTGAACGAAGACGGGCCGAACCGGGCTGGTTCGCCTATTACCGCGGCGGATTCATCGAGGTCGGCCATACCAACTCATGGGCCATAATGCACGAAGTAATGCATGCATTTTGGTCCCATTGGGACGGCTTCGCCGAGCCCTGCGACCAGACGAATGTGTATACATTCTGGGTCGATACGGCGCAATTTGTTCTCGATTTTCGGGAGCATGACAGAGCAGGAACTTCAAACCCGTTGGAGCCCTGGCGCCCCTACTACGATTGGATGACGCGGCTCCTGGATATCTATGCACCTGACGGAGAAGACTATTGGCGAATTCTGGAACAGAGAGAGTTTCATAAGCTGCCCGACTATTACCACATCGTAGAGACCTCATTCCCGGCTCATGCTGCCGGCAAGATGTCCTTGATCCCTCCACCCTTGCAGAAGTACATGCGAGGCTTCATCGAAGAAGGCAAGAATACTACCTGGTCTGAAGAACAGGAGTGGTATTCGCGGCTCAATGAAGAAGACCGTCGTCTCTGGCACGTGCTGACTGGCGGAGTCAACGCATGGACCCCGCTGGAGCTAGGTGCTCGGTCACCCGTGCAGAATGGCATGATCGATAGTTCGAAGAGAGAAGCATTAAGAGCAGCCGAACGGCAACGACTTCTTGATTTCATCAATACCATGGAAGATGTAGCCGGATCGGAATTGTGGAAAGTCGACCCTCGTTTCTGGAACCGCTATATTTCCGAGCATATTTCCCTGGTTCCAACCTACCTGGATGAGTTGGACTCGTCACCGGGCATAGAGTTGGATGAGACGACTTATGATGCTGTGGTTGAAGGCCTGCATTCCATCTGGCGTCTTCAAGTGCACAGAGAAGAATGGTCCGATGTCCACGCATCAATCTCGAGCATCGAGGGCTTGTCTGAGGTTTTGAGGACGGCCCTTTTGCGAATGACCGGCATCACAGGCGTATCAAGTGACTCTTCCACATTTGGCAGTCGCCTCGATTCCAGTAGGTGGCTGCTCTATGGCTCCGCAGAGCACATACCGTCGGCCGAAACCATTCAACTAACTCCCGCAAGACACTACCAGCTTGGCATGCTGTTCAATCGTCACTCGATTAACTCAGACGGACTACAGATCGAATTCTCATTCGAAATTGGTGGTGGGTCTGGAGCCGATGGATTAGCTTTCTTGCTGGTGGATGCCATGCCCGACTTCGGCAAATTTGAGCAGCGTTACCACTATGGGAGTGGCTGGGGCTCCAGATATCTCAATGGATACGCCGTAGTCTTCGATACTTTCTTGAATGAGATGGGTACCTACGAGCTCGGGGGAAGGCGATTCTTCTTCCCTATAACTGATCCTTCGAACAATTTTGTGGGTCTCGCCGAATTGGGCGCGGGTTCTGATGTCTTCGACATCGCTTACCTGGAGTCCAGGAATCTTGACCAGAATCTCAGTTACTCCGGTGTGTTCGATGCGGTGGTCGAATTAGGCGACGACGGTCGGCTCAAGGTGTATCTGACGAACGAACAGGCTGGAATGGCGAAGACCCTCGTGATAGACCACCAGATCGAGAATTACGAACCTTTCGAAGGCTATGTTGGTTTCATGGGGGCTACCGGAGGCCTCACAAATCGGCACTTCATTCATTCGGTCAGATTTGACGGAGAATAGCTGCTTCGACTAAGCCCAAGAGGGAGCATACGGAGCGCCAAGCTTCGCTAGCGACTTCTCATAACAGTCGATCTACGACAGGCTGTTTCACAAGTTGCGGCACCCGCGTTACAACAGAAGCCACTAAAGCCCTCTACAATTCCAACATCGACTCAAACGCTGGCTCAGTTCGTAGTGTTGACCTCGTATCGCCAAATGATGGAGTCTCTAATTCATCCACTGTGCGCTTCAAGCGGTCTTATACTCGCTGTCGGTTCAGATTCGCCTCGGCCTCCATAGCCCTGCCTCTGGGCTTTGACTGCTGATTTCAGTTCTGCCACAACTAGGAAAGTTCGCAATACAGTACTGTCAAGGGTATTTCTAAGTTCTAACTCTAGTTTGAAATCAAGTTTACTGGTTTGATCACTCTAGCTCTACCATCCTTTGCCGGGTTGATTTAAGCCTCGTTGGAACTCACCCGCATTGCCGGCCCTACCCTTGTCCAAGTCCACACAATATGCAACACTCCCCAGCATGCCGAACTTACCGCATGCGGACGTGGTTGGAAGCCTTATCAGGCCGCCGGAGTTGCTCGCTGCGCGCGAGGACGTCGCGGCTGGACAAATCACGCCCTCGGAGTTCAAGCGTATCGAGGATGCCGCTGTCGATAACGTAGTGGCCGCCCAGGAGCAGGCCGGCCTCGAAGTTCTCACAGACGGCGAGATGCGCAGGTTATCGTTCCAAAGTCAGATGCCTGAGGCGGTCGAAGGCTTCGGCGAGTTTGACATCGACGCGTTTCTCTGGGGCGATTGGCGGGGCGATGAGCGGGTGGGAGACTCGCCGAGGGAGCGCCCAGCAACACTCGGCGTTGTCGGCAAGCTCCGGCGCAAACGTCACCTCTCCGCAGAGGAATTCACCTACCTCCGCGGCCGCACCACACGCATGCCGAAGGTAACGCTGCCGAGTCCCAGCCTGTTCGCCAATTTCTGGTCGCCCACAAAGTCCACCGCGGCATACCCCACGCTTGATGCGTTTCTGGGCGACGTTGCGCAGATCATCCACGAGGAGATCGAAGAGTTAATCAGGCTTGGCGCAACCTATATCCAGCTCGACGCCCCGCACTACCCGCTCATACTCGATCCAACGTGGGCAGCATTCTACGAATCCCAGGGCCGAAGCGGAGAGGACTGGATCGCCCAGGGAATCGAGCTGGACAACGCAGTAATGGACGGCTTCACGGAGGCGATGTTCGCGTTTCACCTTTGACGTGGCAACCAGGGCAGCCGTTGGCTGGCCGAAGGCGGTTATGACCGGATCGTCGAACCGGTTCTCCAGCGGGTCAACGCGCATCGCCTCATGCTCGAATACGATGACGAGCGCTCAGGCTCATTCGAGCCTCTGCGCGGCGTGCCCAATGACAAGACAGTAGCGCTTGGACTGGTTACGACGAAGTCCCCGCGTCCTGAAACCCCGTCAGATCTGGCTGCCAGGATCACAGAGGCAGCTGACTATTTCCCGCGCGAGCAGCTTGCCATCAGCCCGCAATGCGGATTCGGCACGTCCATCGTCGGCAATCGCCTCACGATCGAAGAGCAAAACGCAAAACTCCGAGTAGTCGCGGAGACCGCTCAGAACGTTTGGGGGTAAGCTACTCCGCCTTCTCCGTTCGCCTTTCGACAGGCTCAGGGAGAATGGGGAGCCAGGAGGTCTCGTACCCGGGCTCTTGCGGCGTCCATGTCGGGAACAATCAGTCCCTCCGGCATTGTGGCCCGCAGGCCAAACGCATCAAGCGTTTCGGTGACCGGTGCAGTCAATCCAGCGATGACAACGCGTCCCGGGCGGCGAACGGTCGCGATCCTGATTAGGTCCGCTATCGCCACTGCCGCGGAATCGTCGATGAACATCGTTCGGGACATATCAAAGATGACGACCTGATGCCCCAGGATGTCCGAACGGACGATACGGCTCACTTCACGACTTGAGGCCACCGTAACGCGATCAGGGAAAATGACGATTCCTGCACGCGCTTCAAAAGGATCTGTCTCATCGCCCTCAAGGAACACCCTGTCAAGAATGGGGGTGGAGATGAGCACTTCCGTTTCCATCTCTTCACGCCGTCGCGCAGCGGCCAACGCGGACACGACAAAGCCGACCACCACCGCGAGGGTGATGTCCACAAAGAGCACAATGGAGCAGGTTAGAACCATGACGATTGTGTAGTCGGCAGGCACACGATGCAGGCGCTTGATGAATCGCCAATCAATGATGTTCCAGCCGTTGATGAGCAGGATGCCCGCGAGAACGGAAAGGGGTACGCGCTCCGCAATCGGCCCAAGGAAGAGGAGGACAGAGATCAGGAGGGCCGCAACAGTTAACCCGGCAACCTGGGTGCGTCCGCCGCTAAATGCGTTCGCAAGTGTTCCGGGGGATACGCCCCCGGGCATGCCGCCGATGAAACCGGCCGCTACGTTGCCGATGCCCTGCGCTGCCAGTTCCTGATTGGGTTTGTGTTGCGTCCCGGTGATTGTGTCCAGAGGGAGGGCGACGATGAGGGTTGACAGGGAACTCAGCAATGCCATGGCAAATGCAGGCTGGAGAAGCCTGACAAGCGTGTCAAAGGTGAATTCGGGCAACTCCGGTGACGGCAGGCCTTGTGGGACATTGCCAATGGTGGGCGCGCCCGTAAAGAACAGCACGGCCACGATTGTTCCAAAGACCAGCACGGAGAACTGCGCCGGGGCGATTTTCAGGAGCCTTCCTCGCCACGCCACGCCCAGCGCAACACAGAACACGGTAACGATGACAGCCTCTATGTTGGCGTCCCTCAGCGCATCAGGCAATGAACGGAGGCTGTCGAGCGCAGTGCCGCCCACCGAAGCGCCCAAGCCAAGCAGTATCTGCTTGATGATCAAGAGGATTCCAAATGCCGTCAAGAAACCGGCTATCAGGGAATACGGCGTGTAGGAAACAAATCGCCCAAGCCGGAGAACGCCGAAACCGATCTGGATCAAACCCGCGAGGATAGCGGCGGCAGCAGCTTCTGCAAGGCTGTTGGCGTATTGGGAAACGACCGCGGCCATGGTCAAGGTAACGAGAATGTTTGGGCCGGATATCATTCCTCGTGTGCCGCCAAAGAGGGCGGCAAAGAGGCTGACGGCGGTGGCTCCGTACAAGCCGGCGACGGGGCCGAGACCGGAGATTACACCATAGCCAACCGCAGCCGGGAGCACAATGCTGCCCGCGGTCAATCCACCGAAAACATCGCCGCGCAGTTGGCCCCAGCTATAGGAAAGTCGACCGGATAGAGCTATTCTGATTGTCCACTCCGTCTAGCTCAAGCTTCAAGTGATGGCTAAGGAGAGTATAGTGTAGCTGGGGTTGGTTCCGTAGACGCGACAAGATCGCATTCTTTGGTCTGGCTAGAGGCGGAAGGTCATCTTGAATCCGGAGACGGTATGACAGGAACAAACGATGCCGTATCAGCAATTGGGACTGTAGGCAACCGACGTCGTTCCGTGTCGAACGGCTCCAATGAACCCATCGCCATCATAGGTATGGCGTGCCGATTCCCGGGCGCGAACGACTACGATGCCTATTGGCGGCTGCTGTCCTCCGGCACCATGGTGCGAACGGAGGGAAGGGTCGGCGAAGGGCCCGGTCGGATGAGCGAGTTCCTTGAGCTTCCCTCCACGCAGAGCGACATTATTCACTACGGCGCATTCATCGATGATATCGACAAGTTTGATGCCGAGTTCTTCCGAATCGCGCCGATAGAGGCGCAGCTGCTGGACCCGCAACAGCGACTCATGTTGGAAACGAGTTGGCGCGCCCTGGAAGACGCGGGAATTGATCCGTAAAGCCTCAGGGGAACGCGCACCGGCGTTTACGGAGGCATAAGCAACAATGAGTATCGCACCGCGGCGGTCGCATCAATTGAATTGGACGATCCTGCAACCAGTCTCTATGCGGCCAGCGGGAGCAACCTCAATACTGCGATCGGGCGCATCTCCTACACGCTCGGCCTTGAGGGACCTGCGCTTGCTATCGACACGGCTTGCTCCTCGTCCCTGGTCGCTACACACCAAGCCGTAGTCGGTCTTCAACGTGGGGAGGCGGACATTGCCCTGGCCGGAGGCGTCAACGCGATGCTGTCCGGGAGGGTCATGCTCCTGCGAAGGCAGGCGGGGATGCTCTCCCCCAACGGTATATGCCGCACTTTTGATGAGGCGGCAGACGGCTATCTGCGGGGCGAGGGCTGCGGAATTCTCGTGCTCAAGCGTCTGAGCGACGCCGAACGGGACGGTGACCGCATTTGGGGAATCATCCGTGGATCGGCCATCAACCAGGACGGTGCAAGCCAAGGTTTGACGGTGCCAAGCGCTTCCGCCCAGGAAAACGTCATCCGTGATGCGCTGGCCTCAGCCGAGCTTACCGCTGTAGATGTGGATTACCTGGAAGCACACGGAACGGCGACTCCGGTTGGCGACCCTCCGGAGCTGCAGGCCGCGGCGGCCGCCTACGGCAATGGACGACCTGCGGATCAACCTATGATTATCGGTTCCGTCAAGACGAATTTTGGGCACCTTGAACCAGCGTCCGGCGTTGCGGGAATGATGAAAGTCATCCTGGGAATGCGGCGCGGTGTTATCCCCAAGCATCTGAATTTCGAGAATCCCACCACGGCAATCGACTGGGAGACTGCGAATCTACGGGTGCCAACCGAGGCGATGGACTGGCCGCACGTCGAAGGAAGGCCGCCCCGAGCTGCCGTCAGCGGATTCGGATGGTCCGGCACGAATGCCCACGTCATCGTCGAAGGCTACGGCGCGCCTGCCGCGCCGTCTCTGGCAACCGGGACAAGCATGTGGCCCGTTGGTGCATCTGTCGGGGTGGATACTACGGACTCGGTCAACGAGTCAGACGTCACGCCTCGTCAAACACGGATCCTGCCACTTTCGGCTAAAACGCCCGAGACTTTGCGTGAACTTGCAGGGCATTATCTTGACCGACTAAGCGAGACCTCCGGCGGGCCGTCCCCAGATACACCGGCTTCCGACCTCGCCCTCTCAGATTTGACGTGGACCACGAGCATTGGCCGAAGCCATTTCCGCTATCGGTCAGGAGTCATGTACAAGGACGCGGCTTCGCTACGTACCGGGTTGGAGCAACTTGCAGAGAAGACTCCTCGGATCCCAATGACAGCTCCGGCGAAGATTGCTTTCGTCTACACCGGCCAGGGCAGCCAATGGCCGGGCATGGCCCAGATGCTCTATGAGACTGAGCCGGTAGCGCGGGACGTCCTGGACCGGTGTGAGGCCATCGTGCAGAGCGAACGGGGTGAATCGCTGCTCAATGTCATTTTCGGCAAAGAGGGCGACCTGGATGATTCCCGGTGGGCACAGCCGGCCGTTTACGCGGTGGAATGCGCGCTGACGGCGCTGTGGAAGAGTATCGGCGTTACGCCGTCAGTTGTCGCCGGGCACAGCCTGGGCGAGTTCGCGGCGGCGCAAGCCGCCGGGGCCTACTCACTAGAAGACGGTATGCGCCTCACGACAGCACGTGGAGAGTTGATGAGCAGCTTGCCGCTCGACGCCGCAATGGGCGCGGTCTTCGCCCCGCAGGCCATCGTTGAGGCCGCAATTGTGGAACAACAAGCCGTCAGCGGCGATACGCGCCTCACCATTGCTCTCGATAACGCCATCAACCAGGTTGTTAGTGGAGGCAGAGAGGACGTTGAGGCAATCCTGCAACGGTTCGAGGCCGAGGATGTCCGGGTCCGACGATTGACTCCGGGTCCTGCGTTTCACAGCGCCTTTGTCGAGCCGATGTTGGACGCGCAAGAAAGCGCATTCAGTGAGATTCTGCAGTCTCCGCGCCCGCCGCAAATACCTTTGATCTGCGACTACACGGGGCGTCCATTGAAGAACGGCGAGCTTATCGACGCCGCTTACTGGAGTCGACATGCCCGCGAAAAGGTGCTCTTCCGATCCAGCATCGAATCAATGGCGGAGATGGGGGTGGACTTTGTTATCGAGATTGGCCCCGGCATGGTTCTTGGCCCGGTCGTCTCCCTGGCATGGCCGCCCAACGCCCCGGTCAAGGATCCACCCGTCTTATCGAGCATGATTCGGCCTCCCCACGACGAAACAGAGCCACCCATCGACCTGACTCGTGGGTTCATTTCCGCGGTTGCCGCCGCTTACGAGGCCGGTCTACCCATAGATTTCGCCGGCCTCTTTGCGGGTGAATCGCGTCGCCGGGTCATAGCTCCCGGCTATCCCTTCCAGCGGCACCGCCACTGGGTTGACACGTCCGCGCGGCCAACAGCGGTTGCGGGACATCCGCTGTTAGGGATTCGCCATGATTCCCCACGCGGCGAGGTGACTTTTGAAAGCCGTCCCTCGCCCTCCAATCCGGCGTGGCTGAGCGACCATCGCGTGTTCGGGCGGGTCATCGCCCCGGGCGCCATGTACGCTTCAATGGCCTTAACGGCCGCGCGCGCCGATTACGACGGGATTGTCGCCCTCGACGATACGCAGATACAGACCGCGATGGTCTTTGCCGAGGCCCAAGATGGCGACGCGCCCGAATCCTCTGAACGCTCCGCCCAAGTAATCATGGATTCTGAGAACGGCCCGGACGGTCGCGGCTTCGAAATCTACAGTACGTCCGATACCGAGAACGACTGGACACTCCACGCCAGAGGCACGGCGCTCGAGCAGCGGGGGTCGCCGGATGGCGTGACGGCCATATCACCGGACGAGCTCCGTGACGGTTTGCGCGAAATCGACATTGTGGAGTTCTATCGCCTCAAGGCGGAAATGCAAATCGATTTTGGCCCGCTTTTCCAGACCGTAACGCGGCTGTGGGCAGGAAAGGGGGCTTCGCTGGGAGAGGTCGCTCTTCCTGACGAACTCATCCGCAGTGGACTTGATTTCCATCCGGTGCTCCTTGATGGCTGTGTGCAGGCCGCTTCCGCCGCGCGGATAGATGATGACTTTGGTGGCAACACGACGTATCTGCCATTTGCGTGGGAGCGGCTCTGGATGAGCGGACCGCTACCATCCCGGGTCCTTTGTCACGCCACCATGCGCGAAAAGGCCTCTGACGTTGCAGCAGACAGTCGAAGCGGCACGCCGGAAGTGTACGCAACGGACGTGACGATTTACAGTACCGAAGGCGAACCGCTTGGTGGGATCATCGGCTTTACGATCAAGAGAGCCACCCGCGAGACGCTGCTCTCGGCGAATGAGGGCGTGTCGGGTCTGCTCTACGACGTTGTTTGGCAGGATTGCCCGCTCCGTCCATTGGAATCCGCCGATTTCCTCCTCGATCCTTCCGTGATTAAGGCGGCGACACCGTCGTTCAAAGAATATACCTCACGTGAAGGTGTGGACTGGGGCGAGCGCACGAATCTCATGGCCGATCTGGAGCGGGTTTCATACTCGTTTGCGCTGGCCGCAGTTCGCAAGCTTGGCTGCCACTACGCTGCCGGAGAAGTAATCAACCCGGAGGCGTTGAGCGACGAACTGAATATCACGGGTGACCGCGCCAAGCTGTTCAGGCGAGTCTTTGAATTACTCGTGCGCGCCGGTGTGATGCGGGAAACACCTGATGGCTTCCATGTTTTGATCGGGCCGGATGACCCGCTGCCGGCGGATCTGCCCCCTGATCCGAACGCATTCGCTGAATCCATGCTTAAGCGCTATCCCTTTGGATCGATTGAGATTGCCCTCTGCCAACGGACGGCGGCAGAGCTGTCCGGCATCCTACAAAGAGAGACCGACCCCTTGACCGTGCTGTTTGGGAGCGGCTACCCAACTCCCGGCGACCTCTACAACACCGCCCCCTCCACAGGCGCCGTCAACAACATGCTTGGCGATACCATCGCCGCGCTTATTCAAGAAGTGCCTGCCGGACGAACGCTGCGAATCATAGAGGTGGGCGCAGGGACAGGCTCAAGCACGGCCGCCGTCTTGCCCAGGCTCCCGGCCGGCAGTTTCGACTACGTGTACACAGACATTTCCGCCGGATTTTTCTCAGAGGCGGAAGCCCGGTTCGGGACTGCCGACGGCTCGATAGACTACAGGCCCCTCGACATTGGAAAGAGCCCGGTTGAACAAGGGTTTGAACCTCATCGGTATGACCTCGTCATCGCGGCAAATGTCCTGCACGACACGGTTTCCCTCAGTGAGACCCTGCGCAACTGCATGAGCCTCCTGGCGCCATCCGGCCACCTGATCGCGCTGGAGGCGCTTCAAGGCATGGGCTGGCAGGATGTGACGTTTGGCGCGCTGGAGGGATGGTGGCACTTTGACGATGAGTATCGAACCAACCATGCAATCGTTGGCCCGGACGTGTGGACGCAGGCGTTAGTAGACACGGGATTTGAAGACCCGCAGGTTCTCGGACTCGGCTCAGGTGAGCCATCCGAAAGCCCCGACCGTTCCGTTTTCCTCGCCAGAGCGCCCGCCGAAATCATCGAGGAGCCCGGCGCATGGGTCATTGCCGCCGATGAAGGCGGCGCTGCCGATACGCTGTCCGCCGAACTAACCGCGAGGAACCAGGCCGTCACTCTCGCGGATGTCGACTTGATGGATCGCGAGTCGTGGCGCGCGCTGTTCGAAGGATTGCCGCAGGATGTTCCGCTGCGGGGCATCGTTCATCTTGTCTCGGCGAGCGGTCACGGTTCGGACGCAACGACAGTTGAACTGTCCGCGGACGTTCGGCAAGCAAGCGGCTCCGCCCTCGCAATGGTTCAGGGCCTGCTGGACGCGGACGTAACGCCGTCGGCCGGCACATGGATCATCACGCGTGGAGCACAGTCCATCGGCCGAGAGCCGCTCATCGAGCCTGCAGGGGCAGCCCTGTGGGGACTCGGCAAGGTTCTGATCCGCGAGGTGCCCGCCCTACAGTCGAGGATAATCGACCTTGACGGTAGCGGCCCGCCGGGCGCCGACCTCGTTGAGGGGCTGCTGCGTCCGGACGCGGAGAATCACGTTGCCTGGCGCAGGGGCTACCGGCAGGCTGCGCGGCTTGTGCGCGGCGGCGATGTTACCGACCGTCTCTCCATTCCAGAGGGTTCAGGTTGGCTGCTAATGCCGGATGAGTCGGGAGACCCGGACAGGATTTACATCGAGAGCGTGGAGGACACGGATCTGGAGCCGTGGCAGGCGCGCGTCGCGGTTGACGCCGTCGGTCTCAATTTCCGTGATGTCCTGCTCAGCATCGGCATGGAAGACGCCACCAATCTGGGACTTGAGTTTAAGGGGCGGGTCACGGAAGTCGGCGCGGATGTTACACGTTTGTCTCCAGGTGATCGCGTCATCAGTCTTTCGTTTGAAACGTTGGCGGCTGAAACCGTCGTCCATGAACAGCTCGTCGCTCATGCTCCCGAGACGATGTCAACCCGAGAGTTGGCGACAGTGCCAACCGCCTACACTACTGCGTTGCGCTCCTACGAGTTCGCCGAGCTTGGTGCGGGCGACCGCGTTCTGATCCATGCTGCTTCGGGCGGCGTGGGGATGGCAGCAGTTGCAATGGCACAGGCGGCAGGCGCGGAGATTTTCGCGACGGCGAGCAGCCGCAAACAAGCGTATTTGCGGGAACTTGGCATCGATCACATCTATGACAGCCGCAGCACGCTCTTTGGACAGCAGATCATGGAGGACACTGGCGGCGCGGGCGTTGATATCGTGCTGAACAGCCTCACCGGAGAAGGATTTATCGGCGCAAGCCTTTCCTGCCTGGCGCAGAACGGACGATTCGTTGAGTTGGCGCGTGACGGCATCCTCACCGAGGAGGAAATGGCGACGGCGCGGCCGGACGTGAAATACCACATCCTGAAAAACGATGAACTCAAGGTGACGCACCCGGAGGTCATAGGCACCGCCCTCAGAGGCGTCGTGGAACAGTTGGATGACGGCAAAATTGGTCCTCTACCCCACACCGCGTGGTCGATGGCCGAAGTTCCCGCCGCCATCAAGTTCATGCGGGACGCGCTGCACATTGGCAAGATCGTCGTTACCAATTCACCGTTACAGGGCGGCAGCCTTCGCGCCGACAGAACTTATCTCGTCACCGGCGGGCTTGGCGGCATCGGCACGGCGGTGGCGCGATGGCTCGCGGACAAGGGGGCGGGCACAATCGTGCTCAATGGGCGGCGCGACCCTGATCCTGAGGCGCAGGAAATCATAGACGAACTGCGTGAGGCCGGCGTTACCGTGCAGGTGGAACTCGCCGACGTGACGGACGGCGCGGCAATTGACGCCATGCTGGAGCGAATTGATGCGTCGCTCCCACCGCTGACGGGCGTCATTCACAGCGTTGGAGTCCTCTCGGATGCTTCGGTGGCCAACCAGACGTGGGAATCATTTGAGCAAGTGCTTTCTCCCAAGGTACTCGGCGCGTGGCAGTTGCATCGAGCGACGCTGAATCGCGATCTGGACATGTTCATCCTGTTTTCCAGCGCGGCCGGCATCTTTGGGAATCCCGGGCAATCCAACCACGCGGCGGCAAACGCATTCCTCGATCAGTTGGCCGGGCACCGCCGCGCAATGGGGCTGGCCGGTCAGACGATTGCGTGGGGCGCGTGGTCAGACATCGGAGAGGCGGCGGAGCAGCGGGAGCGCATCGAGGGGCAGTTGGCAGAGCGCGGAACGCTCTGGATGTCTCCTGATCAAGGCATGCACGTCTTTGATTGGCTTGTTCGCCAGGATTGGACGAACGCAACCGCCATGTCCATCGACTGGGAGTCGTTCCTTGACAGCGTGGGATTCATCCCGCCGCTCTTCGCGAACTTTGAGCGCGTGGATTCAGACGACGACGCGAAATCGTCGGATGCGAGCGAGAGCCTGCTTGACCAGCTCGGAAGCGTTGCCGTTGAGGACCGTGAGCAGGTGATCATTGGATTCCTCCAGAAGGAGTTGCAATCCGTGATGCGGATGCCGACGCAGCCCACACCTGTGGCGGAATTCTCGGAACTCGGCATGGATTCACTGATGGCCGTCGAACTGCGAAACAGGATCAATCGTGCACTCGTTGGGGCGTACGTTGCGCCCAATACCGTTGTCTTTGACTACCCGAGCGTCGGAAGACTGGCCGCACACGTGGCTGGCGAATTGGGCGAGATAACGCCATCCGCCGTACCGGCGGTGCAACAGCCCGTCGAGCCGCTTCCCGTGCAGGTTGTGGAATTGCCCGCGCCCCCACCTCCCGCGCGGATCGTAGAGACGCCCCTGGGGCTACCACGTGTCCGAAGGCAGGCGGATCAGGATGCCATCGCTATCGTCGGAATGGCATGCCGATTCCCCGGCGCGGAGAACGTGGACGAATTCTGGAAGCTGCTGGAAGAGGGCGGATCAGCCGTCACGGACGGTCGCGTGGACGGTGGGGATTGGACGGGGCTGCTCGGTGATCCGAACGCCAAAAACTCATATGAGCGGCAGGGCGCGTTCCTCCAAAACATCGACGAATTCGATCCGCGCTTCTTCCGAATCCAGCCCATTGAGGCGCGTACCATGGATCCCCAACAGCGATTGCTCCTGGAAACGGCATGGCAGGCACTGGAAGACGCCGGAATTGATCCCGACCAACTGCGAGGTAGCCAGACGGGGGTCTACGCGGGTATCAGTGGCAGCGAGTATCGCAGTGTGCTTGCCAGGAATGGCGGCGAGGACATCTTTGGAACTAATTCGAGCATGGCCATCGGGCGCATCGCCTTCACGTTTGGCCTCCAAGGGCCTGCCGTACCGATTGACCTTGCCTGCACGTCATCGCTGGCGGCGGTCCACCAGGGCGCGGCGGCGCTCCGAAACAGCGAGGTTGACCTGGCGCTTGCCGGCGGGGTGAGCATCATCCTCTCCCGATCGACGTCACGCTTCCTTGCTGAACTGGGCATTCTTTCCCAAACCGGAAAGACCGCCAGCTTCGACGCATCAGCCGACGGTTACGTGCGTGGTGAGGGCTGCGGCTTTGTCGTGTTGAAGCGGCTCAGTGACGCAGAGAGGGATGGAGACCGTATCTGGGGTGTCGTACGTGGTTCAGCGGTAAACCAGAATGGCGCGGGATTCAGCATGATCAGCCCCAACGGGGCCGCTCAACAGACAGTGATGCGGGATGCTATTGATCGATCAGGTCTTGCGCCATCCGATATCGACTATCTGGAAGCACACGGCACAGGCACGCCGCTGGGAGATTCCATCGAGGCCAACGCCGTTGCCGCCGTCTACGGACGGGAGCGTGAGGCGAATCACCCGCTCATCATGGGATCGGTCAAGACGAACATGGGACACCTCGAGGCGGCCTCGGGAATGGCAAGCCTCATCAAGGTCGTTCTCGCAATGAACCACCGTCTGATACCGAAACACCTCAATTTCACGATGCCCAACCCAGAGATTGACTGGGACAACATGCCGCTACACATCCCTGTAGAGGCAATGGACTGGCCCTCACCTCCTGACCGGCCCGCGATGGCGGCAATCAACGTCTTTGGCATGACGGGCGCAAACGCTCACATCATTGTCGAAGACTACGAACCGGCCACCCGGCAAGCCACTCCGTCCGCCGCTCCAAAGGAGCGACTGTTGCCACTTTCGGCCAAGGACGAAACGGCATTGCGCGCTCTTGCAGAGCGATATCACAATTGGCTTGACACTCGCGTGAATGGGGCGGCGGGAAATACCAATCACGCCGAGGAGACACTCGCGGACATGGCATGGACGGCATCTGTCGGGCGCAGCCATTTCCCTGCCCGTGCGGCCGTGGTCTTCACAAACGCGGATGACTTGCGGGCGGGCCTCCAGCGTCTCATCGACGGTTCTTCCCCGGCGGATGGCGTGGCGGCGGACGGAGACGCGGTTTCTGTGAGCGCCACAGCACGAGCGTACGAGGCGGGACAGGATGTCGATTTCGTGAAATTCTTCGCAGGAGAAGAGCGTCAGAAAATCACCGTGCCCGGCTACCCATTCCAGCGCAACCGGTATTGGGTACGGTCTAAAAACGGATCAAGTTAAAGAGCGGTAAGAGACAAAAATCTCTGAACCCTGTAAATTGATAGCTACTGACGAGCAACACGGAGGAAAGGAGTTCTGCAGAATGGCAAGCACAGAAGAGAGGCTTCACAAGTTGATCCATGACAACCTCGATGTTCCGGCTACCGAGAGCCTGGACACGAACCTGAATTTCGCGTCGGCGGGTGTCCCCTCGGCACAGGTTGTCGCGTTTGCCAAGCTCGTGGCGGACGAATTCGGCATAGCCGTCACCCCGGAGGACTTTGCCGGACTTAACAACGTTGGCGATCTGGTTAACCACATCAACGCGAACGCTGCCTAGCACACGCCACACACTTCAAGGCGGCGAACACTTGAAGTAAGGACGTAAAACGGGAGGGAGCAGCTTGCGGCTGCTCCCTCCCGTCGTCAATTAGTTGGGTCCGCAATTGTTCACGTACAATTGAGACGATGGACACCGATATGGTCAATCAGTGGTGGTCGTGCTTTGCGCAGATCGACGGCGTCGATGTCATCCACATCGACCTATCGGCAAACACCGCACGCGAGTCCCAAGGCCTGAAATCCCTGAACGAGTGGGAACGTGAACGATGGACGCGCTATCACCCCGGAGCTCCACAGCGACGCTTTGGGCTCAGCCGCGCGGCACTTCGGGCAGTTCTCTGCCAGATTCTCAACTGCTCTAATGAGGAGCTTGAGTTTGGCTGGGTGGAACGCGGCAAGCCGCGGGCATACGTGGACGGTGTCCCTGCCCCGCTCCATTTTAATGTGAGCCATAGCGGGGATAATGGGATGTTCGCAATTTCTCCGGATCATCAGGTTGGCATCGACATTGAGGAGATCAATCAGGTATATCGATTTGACGCAATCATGGAATCGACGTTCAGTCCGGATGAGCAGGCTGCGGTTTCGACTGCGGACAGGGATTTCGAACCAAGATCATTCTTTGAGATTTGGACGCTCAAGGAGGCAATTATCAAGGCCACCGGGGTGGGGCTTTCGGCCGACCTGCAATGCATAGAGACTCCGCCCGCCATGCGCGGAGGAGAGATCACGGGCCATGTCCGTCTACCGGAATTTCCGGATGTGTCCTGGCGGCTGCACAAGTTCAGTACCAAGAGCTTTGTTGGCGCGCTCGCCATTGAAACAGTGGCGTCCCGCACGAGTGAGGATGCGTTCGAGTGACTGAAGATCTCCAGACTGCCTGGCACATTCCTGAGCCGATCTCCGTTCACGACGTGACCGTTGACGAAACGACGGTCATCCGGGTGCGACGCCATGGTAATCCCAATGGACCGCGACTTGTTATGTGCCATGGCAACGGTCTGGCCATTGACCTCTACTATCCATTCTGGTCAAACCTGCTGGACGACTACGACCTCATCATCTACGACCTGAGAAATCATGGTTGGAACCCCGTGGGAGACATTCGGAATCACAACCTGCCAACGTTTATGCGCGATTACGAACAAGTGCTGGAATCAATCCGTGAAGAGTATGGGGATAAGCCTACCTACGGCGTCTTTCACTCTATTTCAGCGCTAGTCGCCTTGCTAGCCCCAACCAAGGGCAGCGGCTTGTCCGGCCTCTACCTATTCGACCCACCTACATGCAAGCCGGGGGTGGGTTACGAAGAATTTGAAATCGCGGCGACCCGCGCGGCCAATTTGACGAGAAGTCGCACCGCGCGATACAAAACACGTTCCGAGTTCGCGGACGTGCTGCCGTTCATGCCGACATTCAAGAATGTCGTGCCGGGAATAGCGAAGCTTGTGGCCGAGACCACTCTTGGTGAGTCGGCGGACGGGGAAGGGTTTGTACTCCGCTGCCCCCGTGAGTATGAGGCGCAGGTCGTTGAATATGCCGGCGTTTATGCTGTGTCGATAAATTTTGACAGTATGGTCTGTCCAGTCAGGGTCCTGGGGGCAGACCCGACCCTGCCTTACTCATACCTTCCGACAATGGACCTTAGCAACATCCTCAGCATCGACTATGATTTCATGCCAGACGCCACCCATTTCATGGTCTTTGAAAAACCGGACGAGTGCGCCGCATCAGTGCGGGAGTATATCCAAAGCCTCTCGCCGGCATAACAAGGACAGAATAAGCTCGGTGACGCTCAGACCC
The DNA here is from genome assembly GCA_965207895.1 of Dehalococcoidia bacterium. Taxonomy (GTDB): domain Bacteria; phylum Chloroflexota; class Dehalococcoidia; order UBA6926; family UBA6926; genus VXMO01. The sequence goes on along the minus strand of CBDBNN010000003.1, from coordinate 986,548 downwards.
CGCCATCGGAGTTACGCCACGCTGCCGCCTGCCTCAAGCAGTTGTTCAATGTCGATCTTCGTCATGGTCAACAGGCTCTCCATGACAGCCGTGGGTGCACGCGCTATCAATTCATCCAGGTTGGCCGGTACAACCTGCCAAGAGAGACCAAAGGGATCAGTCAACCAGCCGGCAAAACCCTGGGTGCCGCCCTCGGCCAGCTTGTCCCAGTAGTAGTCAATCTCTTCCTGTGATTCGCAGGGGATAACGAAGGAGGTGGCGGGCGTCATCTCGAACATTGGGCCGCCGTTAAGAGCAGTAAACGCAAGGCCATCCAACTCGAACTTAATCTGATCCGCGCCCTTTGCCGGACCTGCAGAAATCTCTGTCACGTTGACGATCCGGGAGTTGGGAAAGACGGACACGTAGTGTTCAACTGCTTCCTTCGCCTTGCTATCAAACCAGAGGAACGGGCTGATGCGCTTTGCCTGTGTCATGTGGACTACCCCCGTCAATTCATTTACTTGCTCTCAAGGTCGCCTCGAGTTTCACCACGATACAGGCCTAGTAGGCGGTTCTGAAACAGGCAAGCCATTCCCTGTTTAGTTACGGATACCTCATATCAATCACCGGAATTCATGATACTCAGTATCATGAATTCCTTGCCATGCCCCAGCACTCTGCACAGAGTGGGTTTAGAGCAATCGACAACTGCGAAGGAACAGGAGGTTGCAATGACAAGCGCAGCACATGAGCACGATCAGCACGAGTGCGACGAGCACGAACATCACGGGGATGAGCCGAATCACGTGCATGATCCCCATGAGTGTGACGATCACGAGCACCACGCGGACGGCAACTAGTTTCATACGCCGATTGAGCGAATAGCCGCCGATGGGGTGGCTATTCGTTTTTTGGTTTTCAGTTCAGCCTGCCCCGTCACGCCGCCGAAACGGTGCGGGATTTTCTTATCCAGCTCAAGGGCTACCGAATGGCCAAGCAGAACCTTCGGAACCGTAAGCTTGATCCGATAGCGCGGACTTAATGTCCTGTCAGAAAGAACGGAAGCGCCATGGCTCGCAGTGACCACGACAACCATCAACACGCAGATCATGACGCCCACGATGGCCATGACCACGATGACCACGACCACCATGACCACGACGACCACGACCATGATTCCCACGATGACCACGACCATGACGCCCACGACCACCATGACCACGACACCCACGATGGCCACGACCACGATGACCATGGACACGGCCATGCAGGCCACGATCACGCACACGATCTCCGGGGAGCAAGCCGCCGCAATCTTCTATTTGCGTTAGTCCTGATCTCGACCTATATGGTCGCGGAGGTTATCGGTGGCGTCGTTTCAGGAAGCCTGGCGCTCATCGCGGATGCCGGACACATGCTCACGGATGCCGCGGCTATCGGCATGGCGCTGTTCGCCATGTGGATCGCAGAGCGTGGCGCTACCATCGAGCGAACGTACGGGTATTACCGAACGGAGATACTTGCGGCGTTCATGAATGCCCTGGCGCTGTGGCTGATTGTTGGTTGGATCCTCTGGGAGGCTTACCACAGGTTCGCTCGCGATGAACACCACGTGGACGGGTGGCCGGTTTTGATCGTTGGCATCGGCGGCCTGTTGGTTAACATCGTCGCCGCATGGGTTCTCCATCGCTCTTCCGGCCACAGCATCAACGTGGAGGGAGCATTCCAGCACGTGCTGGCAGACCTGATGGGTTCCGTCGGGGTCGTCATTTCCGGCAGCGTCATCATACTGACGGGCTGGACGCTGATCGACCCCATCCTGAGCGTGGTCATCGGCTTGCTTATCCTCTATAGCTCATGGAGCCTGGTGATGCAGGTGTTCCGCGTGCTGCTGGAGGGTGTCCCGGAGCACATCGATGTTTACAAACTCTGCGCCGACATTGAAGAGCTGCCGGGTGTGACCGTCATTCATGACGTACACGTGTGGACAATCACCTCCGGCAACGAGGTGCTAACCGCCCACGTCCTAATCGACCCTGAATTTGCTGGCTCCGATCAGAACCTGCTGGATCGGATGCAGGGCATGATCAAGCTGCGCTATGGCATCGAGCACGCCACTATCCAACTGGAACGGTCTGCCATCCAATGCGACACGGAAAGCCACCACGTTGGCCACCTGGAGCACGCGCAACGGCCACTTGGTGTCTAGATATTCGCTGCGGTCTCTATACGTTTAGCTGCTCGTCCGCGAACGGGTCTGGGTGACGAAGGTCTGCACGCTACGCGACTATTTCCCGCGTTTTTCCGCTGCCCGCTCCGCCAGTAATGATCTCAACGCTCGGCATAGTGCGATTGTAGGAGAGAATTGGAGAGCGCGTCTCCATGAGCCTCCCCGTACACTGTCTGCATGACTTTCCTTGAAGTGACCGTCCTGATCACGCGGTGGGCGCATGTCATCGCCACCGTTGCGTGGGTTGGCGGCAATATCTTCTACCTGTCAGCACTGCGACCCGCCATGCGACAGAGCCAGGGCGGCTCTCCCGATCTCCCCCGTCTCATCGGAGAGCGATTCAAGCAGATCGTTGATCTGTCCATGTGGGTACTGCTGATTACCGGTGTTCTGCTCATCTACGACCGCTTAACGGAGGAAATCGGCTTCGGATTCGCGCTTCTACTTGGCGCAAAGGTCGGCCTCTCCGCAGTGATGTTTCTCATCGCAATTTCGCTTGGCAGGCGAGGCCCGCGCCGTCGCTCATCCCCCGTTGAGGGCCTCTGGAGTGAAATCCTGCCCGGGCCTCTCACACGTCTCGTCGCAGATGCCGGATCATCGCTGGCCCGCCTTATTTCCCCCACCAACGTCCTCTTTACCCTCGGGCCTTTCGTGATTCTTCTTGGCCTTCTACTGCGATTCATCGCCGATTGACGCCCAGCATGTGCACTGAGCACAGTGAATAGTCAGAGTTCTAGTTCCGTTTACCCTTAATTGCAGCTGCAGCGTCCAAAAGAAAGCTATGCTGCGCGAGCGTCGCGGTATGTAATGAACTTTTTGCAGTGCTAATGGTCTTCTGCCCTGCTGAACTGACTAGGTACTTGAAGCAGAATGTGAGGGTAAAGTTGACGGCCACACAAATGCCAAAAAGGGCGATGAAAGCAATCTGTGACAAAATTACTTCATTGGCACTGTCTCGATTAGAAATGTTCCACGTGAAGGCCACCGAACCAGTGGCGGGATGTTGGAATTCCCGGCTCAGCAGCTTGTAGAGTTCTTGACCAATAAGTGGGCTTGTACCCACCTCTGTCAACCTTTTTCTTACCTGCCCAGGCCCAAACTTCTTCTCCCGCGTGCTCACACTAACTTCTCTGAACTGATCAAGAGAGTTTGGTTCCTCAACAAAGAGGTATAGCAGGCTAGCAGCTTCCCAAAGGGTGCGAATGCTTCCCATAGCTTCAGAAGCGTACCCATTGCGTAGGAGATTCAGAGTGGCGGTCGAACGATTGTGCACTCTTGCAACCAGATGCTTTTCTAAGTGACCTTCTCCATTTGAGGAGCATCCCCACTCACAAGTGGTGGCCCATTCCAGAGCGGATAGCCCCGTACCCAGAGCCTCAAGTAGATCTGGACCAGCTGAATCAGATACGCTGGCGACCCGTCGTTCGAAATGTGAATCTGAATCATCTTCCAAGTGCCTGACTGCTTCCAAGTAGTTGATTCCGACGGGTATGTCGAATGAATTACTCATTGCTCTAGTGTATTCATGACGGAAACGGTCCGCCTCTGATGTCAATGAAACCTCACTTGCAGATGTCAGAAGGACGGAATTCTCTGATGCCTAGGGGACCTCCTTGTTGCGCTTCATCGCCGATTGATGCCTAAAAGCTAGACAGATTATTCCCCACGCGGGATGATACGCGCACAATCGGCAGATGTGACAGAAATCGAGGGGGAGACTGTCATGACTGACCAGAACGAGTCCGGCGCGCTTGGACACCTGCGCGTCCTTGACCTTGGCGGACCGACGCCACAGTTTGCCACTCGCCTGCTTGGCGACCTCGGGGCGGACGTTATCAAGATAGAACCACCCGGCGGGGATCCTCTCCGAAACCGGGACCCGTTCGCCGGTAACACGCCTGATCCTGATCGCAGCATTCCGTTCATTTCCGACAATCACAACAAGCGCAGCATTGTTCTCGATCTCGAAACCGAGGAAGGCCGCGATTCCTTCCGCCGCCTCGCCGCCACTGCGGATGTGGTCGTTGAGTGCTTCGATAGAACCTACCTCGATGACCTGGGCATCGGGTACGCGGACCTCTCAGCGGCCAATCCACGCCTGATTCACGCCGCTATCAGTCCGTATGGCCGGTTCGGCCCACGCCGCGACTATGTCGGCACGGAGTTGACCGTGCAGGCCATGACGGGCGTCATGTATATCCACGGGGATGGCGATGCGAGACCATGCCTCGTTCCGACGGAGCAGCTCTACCGCGTAGCCGGGTTCCATACTGTTGTCGGCGTTTTGGCCGCCGTGCATGCCCGGCGTCTGACTGGCCGCGGACAGCAGGTGGACATCTCGTTGCAGGACGTTGGACTGTGGCAGTTGATGGTCGTGCTGGGCGACTACTCCATCAACCAGTTCATCAGGCGGCGAAGCGGCTCCATGCCCAGCAATCCGGGCGTGTCCATCTTTGAAACGAAAGACGGCAACTTTGTCCAGACTTCGACGTATATGGATCGCCATTTCACGCGGCTCGCGGACTGGATTGGCTCTGACGACATGACAGCAGAGAACATGCTCGATCCCGTCTGGCGGCGTGAGAACATCGATCTGATCGATGCCGTGATGGTGGACTTCATTGCCCAGCTAGACAGCGAAGACTTCGTGGGCGAGGGTCAGCGGCGCGGCATTCCCTCAACTGCCATCCACAAGGTCTCGGATTTCGTCAATCATCCGCATCCGAACTCGCGCGACTGGTTTGCGAACCTTGAGCATCCTGTCATTGGCAAGTACCGGACGGCCGGCGCGCCGTTCCGCATGTCCCGCACACCATGGAACGTCCGCCGCCCCGCGCCTTCCATCGGCCAACACACGGATGAGGTCCTTTCCGAATTGCGTCAACCTGTTCCGGCCGGGGCTGCGATGAACGGGGCGAGCGGCGATCACGACACGGCTGGAATCAAGCCTCTCGACGGCGTGCGAGTCGTTGATTTCACGCAGGCCGTGGCGGGACCCGTTGCTGCCGGATTCCTTGCCTTCCTGGGCGCAGACGTCATCAAAGTGGAGACGGACGCCCACCCACAGCCGCGCAGGCCGGACACCGGCGGCTTTGCCGAACTCAACCGCGGCAAGCGCAGCGTCACGATCAATGCCCAGCACCCTGAGGGACTAGACGTTGTCAAGCGGCTTATCGCCGAATCTGACATCGTCATCGACAACTGGCGCGCGGGCGTCATGGATCGCATGGGACTCGGCTATGAGGAACTGGTAAAGGTTAAGTCGAACATCATCGTCGTTCAAATGCCCGGGCTTGGGCTCACCGGTCCGGCGCACCATTTCATCACTTACGGCCAGATGATCTTCGGCTTCTGCGGGCTCGGTTACATCTGGGGTCATGAGGACGCCCCCATGACCACGCGCCCCAAGCTCGGTTACACGGACTACGTTGCCGGTTCCGCCACCGTCGGCGCAATCCTGACCGCGCTTGAGCACAAGGCGCAGACCGGCGAGGGACAGTTCATCGAAGTGGCCCAGCTTGAGGGCCTTGCCTCCACGCTCGGCGCACTCTACATGGACTACACCATCAACGGCGTCGATGCCGTCGCGCACGGCAACAATTCAGACCGGTTCGCGCCTCATGAGGTCTATGCCTGCATCGGCCACGACGCGTGGTGCGCCATCGCCTGCCGCGATGATTATGATTGGCGTCGGCTTGTCGTTGCCATGGAGTCGCCTGCATGGGCGCAGGACGCCAAGTGGGACACACTGGAAGGCCGGGTAGCGAACAAGGAAGAGCTTGACCGTTGCATCGGTGAATGGACGGCCGGAATGAATCCGCAACAGGTCTTTGACCGGCTCCAGCGCCACGGCGTACCGGCTGGAATGGACCAGGGCCCGGACAAGCTGGTGTGGGACCCGCACCTGAGAGAACGCGGCTCCGTTGTCACAGTTCAGCCGCCCGCGCCGTGGGACTGGTCTCCGCCGCTCACACACCCTGCCCTCACTGCGCGCCTGTCCGAAACCCCCGGTCAATCAGACATCCCTGCGCCCAGCTCCGGCCAGGACAACGACGACATCTATCGCAACGTAATCGGCCTGAGTGAAGACGAAATCAAGAGCCTGACGGAGAGCGGGGCGTTGGCGTAGGTACCGCCACGAATGACAAGAAGGAGTCACCACAATGACAACGTACGAAAATATCCTGTATGAGCCGCAGAAGAACGGTGTGTTGATCACGCTGAATCGGCCTGAGGCAATGAACTCCCTCAGTGTCGAGCTGCGGGCGGATCTCAATGCCGCTCTTGATGAGGCCGAGCAGGACGATTCGATCCGCTACATCATTCTCACCGGCGCGGGGCGCGCATTCTCCGCCGGCGCGAATATGCGCGGCTCACGCGACGGCTCGCTCCCGCCCGTCGTTTGGCCTTATGGCCTCCGCGAGGGGCAGTCCGTCGCCGAGTTCCTGGACTCGTGGCGAGATGGAGACCGCAACGGCATCCGCGACCAGATGCGGCGATGGGAGTACCCCAAGCCCATCATCGGCGCGATCAATGGCTGGGCGCTTGGCGCTGCCTCCTGGCTCGCTCTGACAACCCACATCACCATCGCCTCGGAGAACGCCGTCTTTGGCCAGCCGGAGGTGCGACACATCTCCAACACCAACTTCATTTGGGTGCTGCTGGCAGGCTACAAGAACGCCCTCCGCTATGCTCTGACCGGCGACCACATCGACGCGGAAGAGGCGCTGCGAATTGGCCTCGTCAACAAGGTTGTCCCTCATGACGCCCTGCTAGACGAGTGCTTCTACATCGGCGAGCGCATTGCCCTCGTTTCCCCTGAGACGGTCAAGATCAACCTGCACGTCGCGACGTTGGGCCTTGAAATGATGGGACTGGACAAAGCGTGGAGCCTCAATGCAGAGCTTGCAGCCCTCGCCCACACGTCACAGCGAGAGGATTTCAAGCGGCATCTTGACGATGCCAACGAAAAGGGCGGCCTTCGCAGCTACATCGAGACGCGCGATGCCCCATTCCAGCCGGAGCCCTTTGGCCCTCGCGCCCGCCGCTAAACCCCAACCTACGGGTGGCCATTCAGGGCATCCTGAGTTGCGGCGGCGTGCGCTGGGCGCAGTAGGCGCATTGGGTTTTGGTGGGAGCTAAGGGGTTTGGCCGGTCAATTGAGGCTTTGGGTTCCTCGGCTGCGCTCGGAATGAAAGGTGGATTCCGGCTTTCGCCGGAATGAGGGGAGTGTATAGAGCCTCGGGCTTGCGCTAGTAGTTGATCCAGTAGGCAGAGGGGGAGGCCGACGACGTTCAGATAGCAGCCGTTGAGTTCTGCGACGGGGCGGAATTCCGGGTGCTGGATGCCGTAGGCACCTGCCTTATCGAACGGGTCGCCGGTGGCGATGTAGTCCTCGATCTCCGCGTCGGTGTAAGCGCGCATTCGCCCTATTGTGATTTCTTGTCCGACGATGGGCTCGGGGTCATCGCCGGATGGCATAACTGCGATGGCGGTGATGACCTGGTGGTCGCCCTCTCTTAGCGCCATGAGCATCCGGCGGGCCTCATCAGCATCCTGGGGTTTGTTGAGGATGCCGCCGTCAGGGGTCACGACGACAGTGTCCGCACCGACGACCGGGACTGTTGCGCCTTCGGTCGCCACGGATTGGGCTTTTCTAAGGGCGAGGTCTTGGGCGTAGTTGCCGGGGTTGGAGTGACCATCCGATGGATTCCGGCTTTCGCCGGAATGAGGGGAGTGTGCCGGGGGGAGGACCTCCGCCTGCGCGGGGGATTCGGAAGGTCCCGGTTCGATGTTGGCGGCGGGGGCAAGGGCTGCGAAGGGGGTGCTTTGGTGGGTTAGGATTTCGTGGCGGCGGGCGGAGGTAGAGGCAAGGATGAAACCGTCCTGTGGCATTCGCTCCAGCGTCGAAACACTCTCGATGTGGTAGGTGTGGGGAAACATATCAACGGGCGTGACGTCGGACAGCATGTAGCCGGAGAGAACAAGGAGGTTCAGGTCGCGGGCGAGGGTGGCAGGATCGCAGGAAACGTAGACGATGCGCCGGGGCTGGAGTCGGCGCAAGGCGTCGAGGACCTCCGGATAACAGCCAGCGCGCGGCGGGTCGAGGATAACGGCGTCGACGCGTTTATCAAGCTCCGGCAGGGCCTCTTCTGTCTTGGCCAGTACCATCTCGACGTTGGGGAAAGGGGCGAGATTGACCTCGGCGTCGCGGACGGCGGCGGCGGACTCCTCAATTGCAATCACACGCCCGACCATCGGGGCGATTAGAGCGGCAATCGTGCCGACACCGGCGTAGGCATCAACAACAGTGTCGGAGGAGGTGGGTTGGAGACGATCCCTGACCAACGCCATCATGCGCTCGGCCTGGGCTGTGTTGACCTGAAAGAAGGATGCGGCGGACACCTTAAATGGGACGTTGAACAGTCGCTCCTCATAGGATTCCTGGCCTGTTTCAACATCGCGTTCCGTGCCACGGCCATTGAGCGCGGGATGGATAAGCGTGCCCCCCGTATTGCGGCCAATGCGGACGGCAAGCTGCCGCTCGCGGTTGGTCAGCGCGCCATTCAGCTTGCGTTTGATGTCGTTGATGCGCGGATCCATGATCAGACATTCATCAATGGGTTCGAAACGATGGGTGTGCCAATGGGTGAATCCGGTTGTGCCTTCGCGTCTCACAGTGAATCGGGCATTGTTGCGGTAGTGCCACGGGTTTTCGGCGGCGAGTATCTCTGAGACCGGCGGCCCCACGATGTGGCCGATGCGTCGGAGCTGATCGGTGAGGACGCTCTGCTTAATCCTGCCCTGCTCTTCGTAAGAAATATGTTGGAGCTGGCAGCCGCCGCACGCGCCGAAGTGCGGGCAGGGTGGTTCCACGCGCTCCGGCGACGATCGCAGGACTTCTACGACTTCGGCAACGATGTATGTCGGATGCTCCTCGCGTACTTCAACAACAACGCGCTCCCCTGCGATCCCATATGCAGCCAGAACGATCTTGCCATCGTCACGGCGGCCGACGGCCTCACCCTGATGGCCCGGGCGCTCAAGCTCTAGCGTAAGTCGCTGTGGCGGGCCGTCAGGAGTGGGGGCTTTTCCGCTTCGCGGTGGAAAGCGACGGTGTTTCTTCCTGCTGGCTTTCATGGTCTCGGAATTAGGGTAGCGGCCACACAGAGGGACGGGCAAGGAAGGGGCGGCGACGCGGAACTTGGCACAGTGTGCTAACATTTACGAAGCACAAAGCGCGGATTACAGGTGGGGAGCAGCGATCCGTGGCAAGCATCATATTTGGCGTGGGAGACCGCCGCGATCTTGATCGCGCGGCCGAACAAAACAATGAGCCGTTCGACGGAATGTACGCGGCGACTGAAGACGGCTTTTGGGCTCTGCGCCAACGACTCATCGAGGAAAAGGAAACGGCCGGGGTCTCCGTGCTGATTTCGCCTGGGGATCGTATACCCCGTGTCCGGCTCATTGAGGAGCTACTACGCCTGGAGGCGATGGGCGTCCAGCTGATTTCTGTAGAAGCGAGCGGGCATCCACTTGAGATCGCCCTCACGCCGGAGAATGGCACGACGCCGTCAGACCGGGGAGAGATGATCCGACAGAGCATGGCGCGCAAGGCCTTGCGCGGCGTTGTTCTGGGCCGGATTCCATATGGATACAAGACCGGAGAACGCGGTCAGTTGGAAGAACACGCCGAGGAAGCGACTGTCGTCAAAATCATCTTTGGGCTTGCGGCTCAAGGCAAGGGCATTCGCGCCATCGCGGCGGAACTGAATTCACGCGGACTGCGAACTCGTCGGGGAGGCGCGTGGAGCATCGTCACAATTCGTGACATGCTGCGCAACCGTGTGTACACGGGCGCCTACAACCGGTTTGGCGCGCGTGTCGCCGGAAACCACCCTGCTCTCGTTGCAGCCCCGTTGTTCAAGGAAATCCAGGAGCGGCTGGATGAGCGGGCAAAACGCGCCGGATATGGGGCAGGGAGGCCGTATCTCTTGTCCGGAAGGGCAATCTGCAGCGCATGCGGAAGCAACATGGTGGGTGTGACACGCCGCCAGTCATGGACACGCAATGACGGGTCTTCAGGTTCCAACACGTACCGTTACTACCAGTGCGAGGCCGCGACGAACCAGGGGCGCTGCTCGTATCACACCCGCCGGGCACACGATCTTGACGCGGCGGTATTGGCACGGGTCGGCCTGGACGGCATCGCCTCACGGATTGAGGCGGCAGTCGATCTGCGGATAAGCAACCTGGCTAGGGAGGCGTCGAAGGGCCGAACCCCGGCACAGGATATCCGGACGGCGGCGCAGCTGCTATTCCATGAGGCGGGGCGGTTGCGAGACGCAACACGGACACATGGAAGCGCCTCGGCGGCAATCGAATCCCTTCTGCAATTGGCGGATGACGACATGGCCCTTCACTCCCTGCTACGTGACGTGGTTCTGCTGGGAGTATCCCGAATAGTCGTTGGTGAGAAGGACGCACGCGTCACTCTGAGAAAGTGACCGAGACACCCTTTTGATCATTGGCCTGATATCCGATACGCATGTGCCGGAGGCGCCCTTGGCGCTCCCGGATAGCGCGCTGGACATCTTCACCGGCGCAGGCGCGGAATTCATCCTTCACGCGGGTGACATCTATAGCCCATCATGCCTGGACGACATTGAACGCGCCGCGCCTGTGTACGCGTGCGAGGGGAACGGTGATTTCTTCAGAAAGATCACTGATCCGCGCATAGAGCGGACGCGGGTGATGGAAGTGGAGGGGTATTCCATCGGACTGACCCACGGGCTTGCAATCCCGGAGTTTCCGCCGCATCGGACAATCGAATCCGTGATGGATCACGAGTTCGGACGGGCCGTGGACATCATCATATTTGGAGACACGCACACGGAGGAGGTTGTTACCGTCAAGGACGTGTTATGTGTGAATCCGGGAAGTCCCACCCTGCCCCACAACCTCGATCATCTTGTCGGAACAGTGGGGCTGCTTGAGGTGAATCACGGCGAGGAGCCGAAGGTCCGCATCATCCGGCTTGAAACGCTGGAGGAGTTGGACATGGACAACCCCGTAAAGTGGTGGAGCGTCAGATAGGAATCATAGGATCGTCTCCTTGACCTCAGGCAGGGGCGACACGTATGATTGATGCCACTTTCGCCGCACAATCCGCGAGGTGTTTCCATTAACTACGCAATCGTCCAGACGGGCGGAAAGCAGTATCGTGTGTCCCCCGGCCAGAGGGTTTCGGTAGAGAAACTTGAGGCCGAGGAAGGGGAGCTCATCGAGCTTGACCAGGTTCTGATGATTACCAACGACGACGACATCGCCGTTGGAACACCGACAATTGAAGGGGCGAAGGTAATCGCGGAGGTCGAGAAGCAGGGCAAGGACAAGAAGATCGTCGTCTTCAAGTACAAGTCCAAGGTTCGGTATCGACGCAAGCGAGGGCATCGGCAGCCAATCACTGAACTGCTCGTGCGGGAAATCATTCCCGCCTAGCCAGGGAAGAGGGACAACCAACAATGGCGCATAAGAAGGGCGGCGGAACCACTCGAAACGGTCGCGACAGCCAGGGGCAGCGGTTGGGCGTGAAGCGTTACGACGGCGAGACCGTCCGCGCAGGCACAATCATCCTACGGCAACGCGGAACCAGGATCTTTGAAGGAACCAACGTCGGGCGCGGTCGCGATTTCACGCTGTATTCCCTGATTGACGGCACCGTAAAGTTCGAGCATCAGACGCGGGCCAAGAAGCGCGTTAGCGTCTATCCTGTCGAAGCGTAGCCGCGCCTTTCATTTTCGGAGAGCATCACTATGAAGCCCGGAATTCACCCTGAGTATTACCAGACACAGGTGACGTGCGCGTGCGGTACCTCGTGGACGACAGGCGCGACAACGCCCGAGATTCGCGTGGACGTGTGCAACAAGTGCCATCCATTCTTCACGGGACAGCAGCGCATTGTCGATACACTGGGTCGCGTTGAGCGGCTGCGCCGCCGCTACGCGCAGGCCACGCAGCAGCAAGGGCGCCAGAGTTAACTTTCGTTACGCGGTCGCCGCACAGCGATGACTGAGGCGGGGCAGCCGACTTCAAGCACGTATGGGGGTCAGGCGCTCATTGAGGGCGTGATGATCCGCGGTCAGACGTGCGTGAGCATGGCGGTTCGCCGTCCCAACGGTGAGATTCTTGTCGAAACGCAGCCCATCGGTTGGCGCTGGGCACGAACGATTCGTCGCATCCCCTTCGTTCGGGGTGTGATTGTCCTGAGCGAGATGCTTGTGGTGGGTACCCGGGCGCTGATTTTCTCCGCTAATGTTGCCTCCGAGGAGGAGATCAGAGGGAAAACGGACACAGATGAGGGGCCGGGCGGTTTATCATCCTGGGCCGTCGCCGGATCAGTGGCGGTCAGTTTGCTGCTGGCCATCGCAATCTTCTTTGCCACGCCGGTCTTTGCGACTGGTCTGCTTGATTCGTGGCTGAACACGACCAATCTATGGAGCAACGTGATCGAGGGCGCGATCCGTCTCTTTATGTTCGTGGCATACATCGGGCTGATCGGACTGATGCCGGACATTCGGCGCGTGTTTGCCTACCATGGCGCGGAGCATATGACGATCCACGCCCGGGAGCATGGGCAGCCACTGGACGTGGGCTCGATTCGTCAATTCGGCACGGCACACCCGCGTTGCGGGACGGCTTTCATCCTGGTTGTGCTGGTGGTTGCGATTATCGTTCACGTCTTTTGGACGCCGCCCGGGTTGGTGGATCGCATCATCTCGCGGGTCGTTGTGTTGCCTCTCATTGCGGGGCTGAGCTACGAGATCATCCGATTCAGCGGGTTCCACGCCAATAACATCCTGGTGAAAGCAATCATCTGGCCGAATCTTTTGCTTCAGGCACTGACAACACGCCAGCCGGACGACGATCAGATTGAGGTCGCTATTCGGGCGCTCGAGGGGGCGTTGAAGGAAGACCGGCGTCTGGTCGCATAGGTTGGCATGGGGAGTATCATTGGGGGTAAGTATTAGGAGTTAACAATGCCCTGGTCACGGATAGTCGGCGGAGCAGCGGCGGGAGCCATAGTAACGGCGCCATTAATGGCGCTGTTTTATTTGGCCAACAAGCTCTTTGAGCTTCCCTTCCCTCCCTATGACCTTTTCGACTGGATAACACGCGTCCTGCCGGGGCCGCTTGTCACATTCGGGCTGGATCTATTCATAGACGGGATGATCCTTGTCGGGCTGGACGTGGCGGATACGGCGAAGACGGCTGAGTTGGCCATCGCGTTGCTACAGTTCTTCGGCATGGGCGTGGCACTGATCACTCTTATCGCGGTCATCGCCCCAGTTCTCACCCTTGATTTGCGCCGTGTTGCCTTTTATGTGGGAATCACCAACGGTCTTGCCCTCACCTTCGTGTCGCTCGCTATTGGCGGTTCAACGCTGCCGGCGTTCGTCAGCGTGATTTGGATCACAGGGGTGTATGCCGCATGGGGCTACGCCGCCGGCGTTGTGCTGGAGGGTGTGCTGCCACGCACGGTGGAAGAGTCTGTGACCTCGCCGATGGCGGTCAATCTCGATCCACCGGTTGAGCCCGTGGTTCCCGAGGACGTCCTGGAAGACATGGAGGGAGTTTCTGAACCGCCTCCGGTCGTTCACACACGGCAATACCAGGAGGCATCGGCGCAGCCGACGTGGGGACTTGACGGCGGAATGAACCGCCGTGAGTTCATCGTCCGAGTCGGGGGCGCTGCGGCGGTTATCACAGTCGCGGGATCAGTCACGGGAAACCTCATCGGCAACGCGGGCAGCGGCGGGTCAACGATCACCATGCCGGAAGGCACAGAAGAGGAATTCGCGATGGGCGGAGTCACGTCCTTCCCGAACGAGGGCGATCCCGTAATGCCTGCGCTTGGCACTCGGGCTGAATACACCGCCGTCGAGGATCACTATCGAATCTTCATCCGGACGACGCCCACGGTTATCGACGGGGCTTCCTGGGTGCTTCCCATTGGAGGCCTGGTGGCGAATCCCGTCGAGTTGTCAATTGATGACATCCGCGACAATTACGACCCGCGGAGCCAATTTATCACGCTATCGTGCATCTCCAACCGCGTCGGCGGTCCACTGATCAGCACGACGCAGTGGACGGGAGCGAGCTTTAAGGAGATTCTTGCAGACGTTCAGCCGTTGCCGGGAGCGCGGTACGTGAACATCGAGAGCGGGGACGGCTTCCACGAGATCGTCGATCTTGAACTCATTGACCAGGATGAGCGAATCATGCTGGCGTATGCGTGGGATGAAAGGCCGATACCCGTCGAACACGGCTTCCCCCTCCGCATCTGGCTGCCTGACCGCTACGGCATGAAGCAGCCGAAGTGGATCACGAAGATGACCGTTCAAACCGAGTACACTCCCGGCTATTGGGTATCGCGGCGGTGGGACGAGGTTGCCCGGGTGAGAGCAACGTCTGTGGTAGACACCATCTCCAGCCAGGAGGTCTTTGAGCAGGACGGCCAGACACTGGTGCCGGTTGGCGGAATCGCATACGCGGGAGCACGAGGAATCTCAAAGGTTGAGGTCAGCATGGACGACGGGCCGTGGCAGCCGGCGCAGCTTCGCGAGCCGCTTTCAGATACAACATGGGTGATCTGGCGATTCAATTGGCCTTTTGAGGCGGGCAATCACAGCATGCGGGTTCGCTGCTACGAGGCCGATGGAACGCCACAGATCGAGGCTCAGATGGGAAATCGTCCGAGCGGCGCGACGGGCATACACCGGCTGGCGAAGTTCATACCGGAGCGGGACGCCTAGTTGTTTTCATCAACAATGATGAAGCCTGGCAATGGGGGCGCTCCGTTGCTAGGCTTTTCTGAGTCGTTATGCCTATCGACGAACGTGATTACATGCGCAGGCGTCCCGATGATATACGTCGTTGGGGGCCGTCGCTTGTCCGGGAAACGCAGCCCGCAGGCCGTTTAGATCTTGGGCATTTTCGACCCCGCAATCGCTCTTCTCGGCTTCGCCGCATGATCCGAATGTTTGTGTCGTCAACATGGACAGTTATTCTCATGGTTTTCATGGCCGGCGCGTTGATGTTTGGGTTGATGGCTTGGACAGAAATAGCGGCCCAGTTTGGCGAGTGGTACCGACAGTTGAGTCTCTTCTACACGAGCTCAGCGTGGTGGATTCGCTACGGCGTGCTGTTGCTTATCCCCTTGCTTGTTCGTGGCTTCTACAGCCTGCTTCCACTCACATTTTCACTAATGCGGCGCAAAAGACTACTAATTACATCGTTCGGTGCCATTGTTCTGACAGCAGTCAGTTTCGCTGGTGCTTACATGAGTGAAAACAACGGGCAAATCCCGACGAGCCCTGAGGCAATCAGTCAGGCACCCGCAATCATGCGGAATGCGGTTGCAGGAGAAGTACCCGAATCGTGGACAAACAACGTAACTACTTTCCGAGATGACGCCTACCAAAGCACTCGCAACGCCACAGCTTGGACATGGGATGCCCTTCGCATGGAAAATCTTTCGGTGCTCTGCACGGGAAGTATGGAGCCGACTCTATCATGTGGTGATTCGGTCAACGTAGTTCGTTCCCCAAGTCAATCCGAAGTTCAGAAGGGGGACATCGTCGTCTACTATGTTCCGTCAGATTGTGTTGGGACTTACCTAGATGAGTACATAGTAGAGTCTTATTCGAACCCAAAGGGACTGATGGTGATTCATCGTGTTGTCGAAGTACGGGAGGACAATGATGCCCGTGCTTATGTGATGCGGGGGGACGCCAATGCCCTGAACGATCCATGTGTCATCCCCCACGAAAACGTTTATGGCGTAGTTGTGGAGTGATTACTTCCAAATCTTCTGCTCCGTGCTAGCATCGGTAGGCAACGATGACGAAGGGATAATGCCGATTCAGCTTATGAGTGCCACCGAAGATCAGATCAGCCACGTGGTGCAGGCGATGAGCAGCGCAACCATCTCCTGCCCCGAGTGCAAGACTCGCATCCGCTACGGCGACTATGAATGCCCCCGCTGCGGCAATGACATCGAGGACCAGCTCCGGGCGTGGGCGGCGTGGATGCTTGAGCCCCTACGGGATCTTTAAGCCAGCAGACTATGGCCTTGCTATAAATACGAATATTCGTATTTATAGATTTGCTTTCCCGTTTCGCAATTGTGGGATACAGTAAACGGCAATGTTAGTCACGCGTTAAGGGGCTTTTCCCGGGGAGGACGGTTCACGTGAACAACAATGTTCCACTTTCTATAGCGGCGGTTGCGGCATTGGTGCTTGCAATCATCGCAGGCGGCGCGGTGTATTTCTCGCAGCAGGGAACCATCAGCGGCCTGGAAGACGATAAGAGCGCGCTTTCTGGACAGGTTGAGGAGCTGGCGGCCATTACCGCGTTTGGGGGAGGCGTGAATGAGAAGTCGATGCCCACGATGGACATGGGCGTCTCGCACGTGATGGACGAGGTCTTCTCGTTCAGCACGGAATACGCAATGTGTCGCGTGGATACTAACTTCACGGACTTTGTGATGCCGACGAACCAGCTGGGTGAAATTCCGATTGATGCCCACACCTTCTACATGGCCATGGCGTCCAATAGCGTCGACAGCTATGAAATCTCCACCAACGCCGATGGCTCAACGCAAATCGTCCTTGAGGGGACGCTGGATTGTTTCACGGAAGTCGACCTCACCGAGAATGCCCTGGTGCCCGCTGAGTTCAAGGCGGTCCATGGCAGCAGGACGACACCTGAGCCCGCCAGCTATCGGGTGACGGCCGTCGATGGCGGCATGGGCGGCGGAGGCGCCGGCGACAGCTTTGAGTTCACCACGTTCTTCGACCCGAGTACAGCGCCCTTCAACCACGCAGTCTTCGGGCCGGAATTCACGTTCACCGGCACGATGGTGGCCGGCGAGATCACCATCAAGGACATCGAAGTCGAGAGCATGGAGTAATCGCGCTCGCGACACTCTCTGCAGAAAACAGAAGGGGGCGGCCAAATGGCCGCCCCTTTCTTGTTTCCTTCTATGGAAACTACACGGGCATCAACTCAATTTCGCGTGATGGCGCGCTGATAGTACCGTTTGTGGCTGAGTCAGGAAGCACTGCCGTCAGAGACCATGGTCCGGCGCGCACGATGTCAACGTCCAACACGTGACCCTCCAGGTTGGCGTCGGAACCTTGCACGTGAACGATCTTGTTCGTTCGTGTCCGTCCCGTCCATGCATCCTTCACACGTCGCTCGACAAGAATCTCCTGTTGGGTTCCTTCCAAAGGCGCGTTCAGCTCCGTGGCGATCCTCTCTTGCAGTTCCTCAACAGCCTTGCGCCGCTCAATCTTCACCTTTGGCGGAACGTCATCAACGAGTTTGCGATCCGCGATCGTTCCGGGACGTGTTGAGTACGGCGCGACATGGACGATGTCGAATTTCACCTGCTCCAGAACGTCCATCGTCTGTTGGAACTCCTCGTCCGTCTCGCCGCAGAAACCGACGATGACGTCCGTGCTGATGGCCACGCCCGGGATCGTCTCGCGGGCACGCTCAATAAGTTCCATATACTGCTCGATTGTGTACGGGCGGCGCATTCGCTCCAGGACTTCGTCCGATCCGGCCTGGAACGGTAGATTCAGATGCTCACACGCCTTTGGGAGTTCCGCGACGGCATCGAGGATTCGTTGCGTCATGTCGCGCGGGTGGGATGTCAGGAATCGGATGCGCTCCAGCCCGTCCACCGGTTGAATGGCGCGGAGCAGGTCGGCAAGGTCAGGCTTGTCTGGCAAGTCATGGCCGTAGCGGTCGACGATCTGGCCGAGGAGGGTGATCTCCTTTGCGCCCCGCGCGGCCAGCATCTCGGCCTCCCTGACCAGCTCATCGACGGGGCGGCTGGTCTCCCTACCTCGCCGATACGGCACGATGCAGTACGTGCAGAACTCATCGCAGCCCTGGATGATGGGCACGAACGTGCTCACCGTGGGACGCGATGGGACAAGGAATGCCTGATCCGTGTCGCATGAGAGGCCCTGCCGGTCTGCGGCAAACTCGACGAGCGCCGTGAAATCCTGCGGGCGCAGGAAGAAATCGACGTGGGGGAATCTCTCACGCAGTGCGTCGGTTCGGGGGCCGACCATGCAGCCCATCAGGGCGATGGTCGCGTCCGGGTTCTTTTTCTTGTGCGACTTGAGGGAATCCAGCCTGCCAACGACCTTGTCCTCCGCCCCCTGGCGCACAACGCAGCTGTTAAGGACGACGATGTCGGCATCCTCTGCCTTTTGGACGGACTCGTAGCCCAGCTGGTCAAGTGAGAGACCGAGACGGTCTGAATCGGCCACGTTCATCTGACAGCCAACCGTCCACACGTGATAACTCGCCATTCCCGTCCCTCACCATCCCCGTTTTGTCGCCCGTTTCGGGCGGACTATATGCAATGGCGGAGGGAATGGGATTCGAACCCATGTGTCCCGATTAAAGGACAAACCGCTTAGCAGGCGGCCGCACTAGACCAGGCTATGCGATCCCTCCGCGAATTACCGTGTTCTGAGGCCATTACCCTCGTTTACACTGCGTTCACCATGATACAACGGTTGCAGGAAAGGCCAAAGAATCGGGCGCAACTCTACAGGTGAGACCGAGATGACTAGCTACAGCGAGAATGAACTGAGCCGCCGCGCTTTTCTCACTATGTCATGGCGGCAGGGCGATCCGGCCGCGTCGTCACGGCCATCACGCGCCGCGACCGCTGAGAATCTCGTTCTGCTTGGCACTATCGCAAGCCTGCGGGACCTGGCAGTCGGTGAGGTTGTCACGTCGCCTCGCCGTGCTGATATCCACGCCGTTCGTACTGGAACCGGCATCCTCGCCCTGCGTTCCCGTTGCCCAAATGGTGGCGCGTTTGTCGAGTGGCGAGGCGACGATCGATCAGAGGATACCTTGGCCCCGGTTGGTCGCTTCTACTGTTCCCGCGACGCTTCAATATTCAACAGGCTGGGCGAGCTGATTGCGGGACCTGCCGGAGGGCCCCTGCCCGTCCTGGTTATTGCCGAAATTGCTGGCAGCCTGTGGGCGGATGAGGCAAAGCCGGAGTCGCCGGAAAGCAAAGATCGACTGCAGCGCGAGTTTGAGCTCCCTTAGCTGCGAAACTCAGAGGTTATTGGCCGGCCGGGTCAAGCAGGACGTACCGCTGACGACGGCGCAAACGCGAGAATGCTCGTCGGGGATCCAGCGCAAGCAAAGCCGCGTATTTGCGCAGCTCCTCCATCCTCTGCGGGTCGCCCGTCCGTCGCCACGCGTTATAGCTGTCCAGCATAAGATTTGTCACACGCTGAACGTCGACGCCGTGGATGAATGTTTGCGCGACCTCTGCAAGGACTTCTGCGTAGATATCAAAATTGTTGGATAGACGGCTAAGCACACCGTCCAGGCCCGTCCATCGCGCCAGTTCATGTTCCGAGGCGAGCGCGTAGTGACTCCGCCCCAGCCGTGTGTAGTAGCTGATGTCCAGCCGAGGGATGGTCTGCATGGCGGGGTTGCGGCGGCGGCGCCACCTGCTGCGGCGACTGGTCAGGCTCGCGGGAAAGATGCCGATCAGGAAGAGCGTGCTATCCGCGATGTTTCGGTTGGCCTCAAAGAGATTCTGCGCCTCCCGCGCCGCGCCGTGTTCCGCCTCTTCCATGAGGCTCTCCAGCAGGTTGCCGAAGTGGGCGGCGATATCCGGAATCGGAAAAATCTCCCGCATACGCACGTGACGGGCGAGCAGCCCGCCAAGATAGTCAAGCGTAGCGATGCTGGTGCTGTGGCGATCTATGTAGAGCGACTTGAGCAGGAACAGATCGAACAGGCTCTGAAGCTCTATTCGTTTGAGCTGGGTGATGTCCTCGTAGAAGCCGTTGAGAAGGGTATCGACTTGGCGAGCAAATGCACGGTCGACGATATTGCGTCCTTCGTGCGCCGACGCCGTTTCTTTGAGGGCCTGTACGGCAGTCTCTACGTCCGCCATGTCCTCTCCCCGCGCTCGCTTACAGTCGATTGTACTCTTTCTGCCGGTTACTGCACGGCCTGCCACATCACGAGGGGCGTCCCCTCGTCCCGGATGCGCCGTGCTGTTCCCTTGCGACTCAGGTGTTCAAGGTGTGAAAGCGTCTCTCCAACGGCCGCCCGGCGCAGGAACTCATCCATCTCTTCCCACGAGCCAACGTCCCATGGCACACCGGCTGCGACCTCATAGGCTGTACGCGGAGGGCCGTCCGCTGCTTTGAGGACGGCATCCAGACGCGCGTCATGGTGTTTGTGCAGTTCATTCACGCGGCCTTTGAGGTCAGTGAAGTGATGTTCGTGCGCGGGCAGAACGAGATCAACATCCAGTTCGCCGACCTTCGCCACAGAATCAAGGTAATCGCCGAGCGGGTCGCCGTCCGATGTCATTCGCACTGAGACGTTGGACGTGATGATGGGCAGGATATGGTCGCCGGTAAAGACGATGCGGGCCTCTTCGTCCACCCAGCAAAGGTGGCCCGGAGTGTGGCCGGGCGTCCAGAATGCGCGCAGGCTGTGTTTGCCAGTCTTATAGACTTCTGAGCCGTCAAGCAGCAAGTCGGGGGGCTCAAACTCGCGGAACAGCGCCCACTGTCGTGCTTCACGCTCCTCTCCTGCCCCACGTTCTGCAGAGTCGCCGTGAGACGGGATGCCCTCCGGGTGTTCCTGTCGCCGCTCTTCTTCTTGAATTGCGCGGCGACCGCGCCTCCCCCCAAATATTTGGCCCTGCAGTTCTTCTTCCGGCACGCCATGTCGGCGATACCACGCTTTCATACGATCCTCACCGCCTGATCGCGCCGCTTTGGGATCGCGTTTGATCGCCTCCATCGCCTCACGGAACGGGCTCTGCTCCCAGTCAATACGGTGCATGGCCGTTCGGCCGCCAGTGAGCTTCTTGGCATCAATGGCAAGGCCATAGTGATCCGGGTGATTGTGCGTGATGAGAATGAAATCGATCTGGCCGGGCTTGATTCCCAACTGCCCTGTCAGTTGATCTTCCAAAGCCTCAATGCCTTCCTCGGAACGGAGACCGGTATCAATGAGGATGGGTTTATCGGGGCCGGTAACGAGATATGGGAGGGTGTATCCAAGTGGGTTATCCGGCATCGGGATACGCATCTGGAAAATGCCGGGGGCTACTTCGTTGACGGATTCAGACATTGTGTAAGTACCTCATCATGCGCTGGACCACATCTCATGCCATGTTGCCGCCGATTATATCAGTCGACGTGGTCTCCATCTCCTATAGAATCGTTTCTCAACCTTCCATAATCTTGTCCTGCTTTATCCCGTTCCAGCCAAACGTTTGTTATACTCAAATACGTTGCGTCATAATGCACGGGGCAGGTTCAAGGCGGACGCTTTGCGGGGGCTCGATAACTACAGCCTTTGAAGCAATCGCCATTCACTACTGGCCTGCCGAGAAATGAAGTCGCAAGGGGGAAATTAGTGGCAGCCACACGAGACTTTGTAATCCGCTTTGCAGGCGAAGGCGGACAGGGCATGGTGACCGCATCCGAGGCCCTCGCCGCAGCAGCCGCGCAGGTGGGATACCACGTGATGACATTCGTGACTTTCCCGTCCCAGATCATGGGCGGACCCACGTGGAGCCAGTGTCGAATCTCCGTGACACCGGCGCTCAGCAACGGCGACACGCTTGACGTGCTCGTCGCTTTCAACGAGGAGGCTTACGAGGTTCACAAGGAAGAGCTGCGTGACGGCGGCATCCTCGTCTATGACTCGGCAGTCTTTGAAGTGCCGGATGAAGACAGGGCCTCAATGAACATCGTGGCCCTTCCTTACGAGGAGCTTGGCAAGTCGACCGGCAACCCACGCGCCGCTAATATGGTCATCCTCGGCGCAGTTGCCCAGTTCGTTCAGTGGCCTGAACAGTACCTCGAAGACTTCAACGTCAAACGCTTTACGCGAGGCCGCCCGAACGATGCCGAGATCGTCGCGGCCAACAGCATGGGCCTCGGGCTTGGGCGCGACGCGGCGAGGGAGAGCG
This sequence comes from Dehalococcoidia bacterium, assembly GCA_965207895.1. Taxonomy (GTDB): domain Bacteria; phylum Chloroflexota; class Dehalococcoidia; order UBA6926; family UBA6926; genus VXMO01. The sequence continues at coordinate 964,274 of CBDBNN010000003.1, read as the reverse complement.
GATTCTCACTCGGCGAGTTGGCCGCGCCCGATCCGCCCGATTACGAGCAGATTATCATCAAGGGCAATGAGAGCTTTGGCCTGGGCGCGCTGGCCGCAGGACTGAACTTCTTTGTCGGCTACCCAATATCACCAGCAACGTCCATCCTAGTGTTTATGGAGCAAAACCTCCGTGGTGAGGGGACGTTTGTTTACCAGGCAAGCTCCGAGATTGAGTCCATCAGCACCATCGTCGGCGCAGGCTTTGTTGGCAAGAAGGCGATGACCTCTACTGCGGGGCCCGGTTTCTCACTCATGAGCGAGGGATTGGGCATGGCGTGGATGATGGAGGTACCCTGCGTCGTGATCGACGTACAGCGCGGCGGTCCCGCCACAGGACTGCCCACAAAGTCTGAACAGTCGGACCTCTACATGGCGATGCATCCGGCGCACGGCGACTCACAGCTGCCGGTCATTGCCCCCGGCACCATTGAAGAGTGCTTCTACGCAGCAATGCACGCCCTCAATTGGGCAGAGCGCTACCAGGGGCCCGTGATTGTACTCTCCGAGCACATGCTCTCCGAGCGCGTACAGAATATCCGCAAGCCTGATCCGACCCTGGTAGAGGTGGAGGCACGGCAGATCTACACGGGCACGAACGGGTACAAGCGCTACGAGGGAGATACCGTTACTCCCATGCCGCTACCCGGTGGCCCCGGCGCGTACGTTGCCAACGCCAGTGAGCACGACACGATCGGCGACACAACCCACCTGCCGCATCATCACGTCCGTGGCACGGAGCGCCGGTTCGGCAAGTTGAAGCTCCTTGAGGACACGCCGTACGAGACGCGCAACACGGACAACGACGTTGTCATCATGCCGTGGGGCGGCTCCAAGGGCCCGGCGCATGAGGCGTATGAGATGATGATGGAGAACGGCGTGCCGGTGGGTTGGTACTACACCATGTTCATCTCTCCACTCAATCCCCAGCTCCTCGATGAGCTGCGATCCAAGAAACTCGTTCTGGTGCCGGAGCTCAACTACCTTGGGCAGTTGTCCTCCATCCTGCGCCAGCACGGCGTCAACGCGAAGTCCATTACCCAGTACACAGGCCTGCCGTTCAAGGTGGCAGACCTGGTTGAAAAAGTCACCGCCGAGGTTGAGGCCATGGCGGGCAGCAAGGTCGGAGTCTAGCGCCCAAAGCACGGGCAGAGTCGAAAGAAAGAGGTGGCAGACAATGACGAAGCGGAACCCCGAGTACGATTTCAAGTGGTGCCCCGGCTGCGGCGACTTCGGCGTCAAACGCGCCATTGAGTTGACGATTGCAGCTCGCACGACCGAAATGGACATCCCGTTTGAGAACAACGTGATCGTCGCGGGAATCGGTTGCTCGGGCAACCTGGTTCACCTGACAGACGGACCGCAGCCGTTCGGTTTTCACGGCATCCATGGCCGCACCCTGCCTGTCGCGTTCGGCATCAAGAGCGGCAACCCGAGTCTTGAGGTCATGGTTGTCGCCGGTGACGGCGATTTCCTGAGCATCGGCGCGGAGCACATCGGCCCCGCGGCGCAGCGCAACCTGAACGTTACCTGCGTCATCATGGACAACGGCGTCTATGGATTGACGAAGGGGCAGAGTTCTCCCACCACACAGTTCGGCGTCGTGACCAGCACCACGCCCGGCGGCAAGATTGAGGGAGAGGTCAAGCCGTTCCAGTACTACCTGTCACTGGGAGCGTCTTTTGTGGCATCGGCATTCTCCAGCAAGCCGCGCGAGATGGCGCAGATGATTCGGGAAGGCATGGACTATCCCGGCTTCTCGATCGTCCACGTGCAGTCTCCCTGCACTACCTATAACGACAACTACGATGTCCTCCGCGGCAACGCCAAGAAGGGTATCGATCCACTGACGTATGACCTTCCGGAGAGCCATGACCCGACGGACTTCAGGGAGGCAATGAGGCTTGCGCAGGACCCGGGTATTCCGCTCGGCGTCCTGTACGCGGCAGACAACCCCGAGCCACTGGATGAGCGTTACGCCAGCCTGAATTCCCGCCTTCGCTCACGGGACGTCGACCAGATGATTGAGTCGTTCGCAATCCAGTAGACGCGGAAACACATACGCCCATGGCCCGGCAGACGCTGGAGGCCCGGCTTAGAGACGAAATACGGCGAAGGGGTCCAATCCCCTTCGCCGATTTCATGCGCGTCATCCTCTACGATGCGGACGACGGCTACTACAGTAGCCTCGACGAGCGTATCGGCCCGAGTGGTGATTTCTATACCGCACCTGCGACCCACCCGGCATTTGGCGCGCTGCTCGCCTTGCAACTGGAGCGATGCTGGGAACTGCTGGACAAGCCAGAATCATTCACGATTGTTGAAGAGGGTGGCGGCAAGGGGCGTCTCGCAGAGGATATTTTTAACTACGTACGCCATTTGGCGGCGGATTTCAGCAAGTCTATCGATTACCGAATCGTGGAGTTCGAGCGAACCGGGCGTGTAACGCCGTCACAGGACGGCAGCACTGAGTGTGTTATCAACTGGGATAGTGACGCGCGCCCGGATGAGATAGAGGCAGGCGTTATTATCTCCAATGAGTTGTATGACGCCATGCCGCGTCATCGTGTCATTCAACAGGGTGAGACGCTTTACGAGTTGCTGGTGGATGCAACCGACGCGGGATTCATCGAGACGATCGCGGAGCCGTCGACACCCGCATTGGCGGAGCGGTTGAGGCAGTTGGACGTGACCCTGCCCAATGGCAGCAAGGCGGAGATCGACCTTGACGGCCCGGGGTATTTGAGAGAAAGCGCATCCCGACTGCGCCGGGGATTCATCTTCACCATCGATTACGGCTACCCGGCCGCCACACTGTACGATGGCTCGCGGCGGGAAGGCACCCTGCTCTGCTACCACCGACACACGTCCTCCACCAACCCCTATATCCGGCTGGGCAGGCAGGACATCACTGCACACGTGGATTTCACGTCACTCGCATGGGCCGGGGAGGAGGCTGGGCTGCGGACGGAGGGACTGCTGACACAACAGCGTTTCCTCAAGAAGCTCGGCTCGCAGGCGTTTATCGATGCGCTGCGCGAGCTAGATCTCCCGCCACAGGATGTGATGGCCAACCGCATGGCGATCCTTGAACTCACCAAGCCGAGCGGTTTCGGCGGGTTTGGGGTTCTTATTCACAGCACGGGCACGGAAGCGGGCGAGCCGTTTGGGGTGGATGACATCGTCATCAGCCGGGCACGCGGTGGATTGGACGGCCTCCCGCCCGTCCTGCTGACACCCGACCACATGCCGCTGCTCGCCGGGCGTTATCCGCAGTACTCTGAACTGGACGCCATTTGGCCGGTGACGCAGCGACCGGAGACGGAAGAGCTTACTACAGGAGGCACACAGCAATGACAGTAGCGGACAGACTAAAGGAACTCGGAATCACTCTTCCTCCACCTGCCACACCCGGCGGCAACTACACGCCCGCCAATCGCGTCCACAATACCCTTTACGTGGCCGGACAACTCCCCACGCAGGACGGCGAGCTCATCTCACCCGGCAAGGTTGGCGCGGATGTGACCGTTGAGGAGGCGACCGAAGCGGCTCGCATCGCGACACTCAACGCGCTTTCGGCAGTGGAAAACGCGCTGGACGGCGGTCTTGATGCAGTTGAGTCAGTGACGCGAATCACCGTATTCGTGAACGCCGTACCCGATTTCGATCAGCACTCGATCGTTGCGAATGGCGCGTCTGATCTGCTTGTCGCAGTTCTGGGCGAGGCCGGACGACACGCGCGGAACGCCATCGGCATGGGCTCGCTGCCACGCGGCTCCTGCGTCGAGGTGGAAACAAATTTTAAACTACGTAAAACGTAGGTAACCCGGTAAATTGCTGGGGGTATTTCCATTGCGTTAGCTATCGGCGTTAGCCTGCCTCCGTCATCATGGCTCGGGCAACATCCTGGCCCTGGCGGATGCTGTAGTTGGTTCCCCGGTCTTCCGGGTAAATCTGGCTCATGGCCGCGAGCCAGAGACCGTCGACGGGTGTCTTGTTGGGCGGTATCTTGTCGCTGAAGTGCGTGGTCATGATGGGCTGCGCCGCGCCCTCGCGGTGGACGTACGTCCGCTGCACCCATGACAGGTCGAACTCAGGGTTGATCTTCTGCAGGTGCTCGACGTAGCTCTCAATGAGCTCATCGTCTGACAATCCCCATCGATGATCCTCCGGCGTCACATAGTCCGCCGTGTAGAGGATGTGCTTGCTGCCATAGACGGACGGCGGGACGAGATTCGTCTGCTCCAGCGCAAGCAGGAACGGAATATCGGGATCAGCGATGTTGAGCCAATAGATAGGCGAGAGGCTGCGATTCATCACCCAGATCACGGCAATTGCGCCTTCGTAGTCGATAGTGCTCACCTTGCTGAGATAGTCCTCAGGCAGATCCACAAGACGCGGGAGCAGGAAGCTCGGGACTGTTGCAAGGACGGCATCATAGTTGCGTCTTTCTTCGGAACCGTCTGAGTCGGCAATCGTCAGTCCCGTCACTCGGTTGTCTTTGGTTTCGATGCGGGACACGCCGATTCCAGTCCGCACCTCACCGCCCATCTCCGTGATGCGCTGCTCAAGAGCGTCGATCAGCACCTGCCAACTGCCTTCGATGTAGCCGAGCTGCTCACGGCCCAACAAGCCTTTGCGGGAGGCGACGCGCGTTGCGAATTTGCTCCACATCCACGGCATGGCGATTTGCTCGGCATAGCGCCCGAACTTTCCGCGAAGCAGCGGCTCCCAGATCTCCTCGTAGTTGCGCCGTCCCGCCCACTTGCGCATGAACGCGGCGGCGGTCGTGTCCTCCAGCCTCTTCCAGTTCTTGATGCGCTGGATGTAGAGCGTTACCAACCCCATGCGAATGCGGTCGATCAGGCTCACGGGGTTGAATCGAAGGAGATCAGTCGCCGTGGCGAAGGGATAGATGCGTCCGTGCGTAAAGTACCCCACCTTTGAGTCTTCCCATATGAGGCGGTCTTTCAGGCCAAGTTCGTCCAGCAAGCCGATAATCGTGACATCGGACAGGAACAGGTGGTGATAAAAGCGTTCCAGCCGCCCGCCGCCAACGTCGAACGTGGACGCAAGCCCGCCCAGGAATGGAGCACGCTCAAACAGCTCGACGGTGTGTCCGGCCTTGGCGAACTCATAGCCCGCCGCAAGGCCTCCCACGCCACCGCCAATGATTCCAACCTTCATTCAGTTACCCCTGCTTGCCCGGTGTCCGATCCGTTCATCCCGCTCGTGGGTCGCAACACTTCACGCAGCGGCACTCCTTCGAGGATGAGCAGAATCGCTCCCGCTATCGTAACGGGAACCCACAGCGTGGCGTGAATGACCACTGCGTAAGCCGTGGCCAATCCCGCCCCCACGCCGGCACGGACGAGCGTCTCTTTCGCAAGAAGTTCAAAGGGGCCGATGCCACCGGATGACGAGGGCACGGCGGTGGCGAGGTTAGACGCCGCGACAGCCACGCACAGCACGACGAGGTGGGTATCCACATCCATCGCCACTGCCACGAGGATGTAGACCAGCGCCTCGCCCGCCCACACGGCATTAGAGATTATGAACCAGAACGGTATCTTGCGAGCGTCCTTGAGCGCTGCAAAGCCCTGCAACATCGATTCCGCAATGCCCATGAGACGCGTAGCGTACCGATCCGGGAGCGGCCGTGTGACGGTATGAGCCACACGCATTGCAGCATCTGGGAATAGGACGGCGAGCATGACGGCTACACCGGCGCTGATGAACACGACGGCAGCCGCTTGCGCGGCGAGCGTCAACAGCGGTGAGAGCGTCCACATCGAGGCGAAGAACAGCAAGCCGATGCCGAGCCAAAGAAGGAGTGTAAGGCCGTCAAGGATGCGCTCCACGGCGATGGTCGCCAGGCCGGCCGTCATATCCAGGCCGGGGTTGCGTCGCAGAAGATATGCCCTGACAAATTCGCCTAGCCGAAGGGGCAGGACGTTGTTCGCCGCGTAGCCGATGGTCGCTACGAAATAAGAGCGCCCGAGCGTCACACCGCCGAGGTGCCTAAGAAGGCTCTGCCAGCGCCACGCCCGCAGGGTGAAAGCCAGGAAATAGACGATTACTGCCGGAATCAGCCAGAGGTAGTTCGCTTCAGCGAACGCGTCAAGGAACTCTGCAAAATCGATGCTCCAGAAGACGACGGCGAGAAAGGCCACGCTAACTGCGAGCGCGAAGAGAGTACGCCTGTTGATAAGCATTAGGACGCGGACCTAGGCAGGCCCATAGACCGGATCAGGGGGCGTGCTAAGCTCCGGAGTATAGTCGGACGGGAAATAGACGTAGATGTCGGAACTGCCAAGACGCCACGGCGGCTCCCGCACTGTCCAGTAGGTCCAAATGGTCGACCATGCGCCTGGGTCGATCACACCCCGCGCAATGTCGCCAACACCCAGTCCCTCGTAGTACTGATCGCCCCGGTAGACGCCCTCCGGGAACCACCATCGGAGCGGTATTCGGACCCGATTCGCCGTGGTCGATCCCCATTCAGCCGTCTGAATGTTGGAGGCGCTGTCTGTGTTGAGGGCCATGATGAGGCCGCGCGGGGGATTCTCGTCGGTCACGGCAGGCGATCCCTCCCCACACACGCCCTCATCACCCATGCAGCGGTACTCAACGTTCGTATAGTCGCGCAAATACCAGTGCCATGGCCATGAGTACCCATGGGCCGTATCGACTGTTAGCGCCAGATGCTGTCCGTCTCCTGTGCTGGCTGCATAGCGGCCAATCTCATCCACGGCCTGCTCGAGCGTGGGCGAGGTCTGGGTGTAAACAAGCATCTCCACCGGCACGTCGCCGTTTTCAAAGCTGGCACGGAGTGAGGATTGTGCGGTGAGGATCAGGAGCACGGCCAGCCCGCCAACGGCTAACACGTGGCCCACCCGACGGGCATCAGCTTGTTGGGTTATTTGGCGAATGTGGTTGAAAGCGATCGGCAGGTACTGGCCGAGGCCGCGTCCCGCAATCATGATGATCGGCAGCGTGAGGTGAATGGACAGCCACGGCATCTTCTCTCCGGCCAGCATCAGCAGACCCAAGACGAGCCCAAGCCAGTAGACGAGGAAGACATCAAACGTCATGAATGCAGGCCGCCGTCGAAGGATTAAGAAGCCCGTCACGAGGGCAGCGATGAGAGGCAGAAGTTCGTACACGGACAGAACCATGAAGTAGTAGTACCAGGGCTGACTCCCCCGCCCAACTTCCTGCTGCGCCACCCAGTACCCTAGCGATTGCCAGACGCCGCTGCCAAAGCCGATGCCGTTCGTGAACAACGTGGTAAACAGCACGGCAATCAGGAACCAAAAGACGCCGGCGATGATCAGCCAATGCCGTCTGTGCCACATGATGCCAAGCGCCGCGCCAACACCAAACAGGGCCAATAGTGTGAAGACGGCGATGTCCAGCGCCTGGATGCCAAGCAGTGTGCCCGCGGCAGGATTCTGGATTTCATCCAGGTTGGCCAAATCAAATCCGATGCCCGGCAAGCCGGAGAGTCTTTCAATGATCCATGTTGTCACTCCCGGCCCTTGCGAAATCGGCGCTCCCACCGGCCCCGGAAAATTCGCCAGCGCGCCCTCCGCAACATCCACGCCCGAATCGGGATTCGCCAGGTGGATGCCGAGAATGTTCTGAAAGAGCGCAACACCAGCCGCGCCCATCGGCAACACGAGCGTTGTCAGGATCAGGCCGAACACGGCGGCGGGCGGCCATTCCCGCAGCGGCGTGCGAATGAGCCGCTTTGCATCGCCGACGTGGGCGAGGAAGAGAAATGTGAGCGGCACCAGCACGAGAAGGTACATGACCTCCTTGGTGGCAAAGCCGACCGCCAACGTTGCTGAGGCGATGATGAGATACCGCAGTCGCCGCGTGTCCATGTATGCCCACATCGTCCAGAAGAGGACGAGCGTGATGAGGGCGATATAGATGTCATTGCGGGCGAATCGACTGAAGTACAGGACGCCTGGAGAGATCGCCAACAAGCCCGACACTATGAGCGCTCCGAGCGTGCCCATCCGGTGGCGGTACAGGAGATACGGCAGCGCAACCACGATTGTGCCGAGAAGCGCTGGCAACAGTCGGAGGGTCGTGTCAGATGCGCCGAACAGGCGAAATACAAAGCTCGTCGCGATGAATTGAACGGTGCCGTGCAGGAGCGGGTTGTGAATAAAGCCCCCGCCCTCCGCCATGAACCAGGAGTAGAAGCCGTGCAGGCTTTCGTCGTGGTGAACGGCTCGCGTTCCCAGATCCCAGAAACGCAAAACTGCAGCCACGATCACGATGGCCACAAGGAGGGCGGCTTCAGGCCGCCGCGCCCACGCGGCAAGGTCACTGATTGCTTTCTGGCGCGCTTCTTGTGAGAACCACGCTCGTTGCTCTTCCGTCGCTACAGGAGTGACGGTGGAACCGGAGTCAGTATCTCTTGCCTTATCCGTCGTTTGGATATCTTGTCCGGCGTCAGTTGCCCTGGTTGTGGAGCGGCGACGGCGGTTTCGGCTGCGTTGAGATTGATTCATGGTCAAATCTAACTATACCTAGACTGGCATCAGACGATGGGCACGTATCGCAGGATCGTTGTGTCGCCGGATTCGAAAGCCACTTCAAGGCGATTTGGCATGGAGGCCAGCAGCCTGCCCGCCGTATCGTCACCAAAGTCGTTCCGCTCCAGCGAGCCGACGAAAATGTAGTCGATGCCGTAGAACTCCAGCCTGAGCTTTAGTTCATCTTCAGTAAGTGCTTCGCCCTCCGTGACGGTTTGACCGTGATAGACTTCCTCGGTGTAGTCGATTCGCGGCCCAAACAGTTCCGTTCCACCTCGCCATTGCAGTTCATGCCATTTCCAACCCATAGTCGTTGGCAAACCTGTTACCGCTGAGACACGGCCATAATCCGAATAGTCATCGCCGTATGCTTCCAACACGTGGTCGCCTCGCTCTGCATTATTCCGCAGCCAATCCATGGCCGCCGCGTCATCAGGGAATTGCTCCCGGTATGTTGCGAGTCCATCCAGTTCAATGCTGGTTGACGGCGAGCTCTCAATACGTTCCACAGTCGCAAGTGGGCCATAGACGGCGCCGACGAGCAGCAGAGTCAGTCCAGCCGCACCTGTCACAATGAGTCCGCCCTGTGTTGGCGAAAAGCGCGCCGGGCGCTGAGCAATAACCCACGCCACGGCAATTCCTGTCGCCACTGCCAGCAGTGTCCACACCTGGTAATGCACCTTGAAGACAGTGTTCATGCGAACGCCGAAAGAGTCCCAGACGTAGAACACCTCTGAGATGACGACGCCCATCGCCGCCGTTGCTACTAGCAAGCACGCGAATTGAACGCCCTGCGGCAGAGGGCCGTCCTCGCGTCCGGTTGGCAGCACTGCGAGGAATCCAATCGCTGCCGCCGCCATCGCGGGCGCGGCCACAAGCCAACGAACACCGACATCAGCAACTGTCGGTGGATCAACCGGAATAGGGGCGTCATGAGGCAAGAGATTCCAGCCGATCACAACGAAAGTCCAAAGAATAAGTGGGAGAGCAGCCACCAAAGTGATGCCCCCGAGGTACAGCTTCGATACGTCTCTATGTCGCAAACGAATATAGGCGAATACAGCAGGCGGGAGTATGGCAAGCGTCATCGGACCCCAAATGCGAGCGTAGTGGCTCAGTTCGGTGCCGGAGGCATGGACAGGCAAAACGCCCTGTACACCGCTGCTCACGGTCAGGTAGAACGGGGAGAAGAGAGCCAGCGAAAGGACAGCGATTGCCGCGGCCGGGACACCAATATCAAGTGCCGTCTGCTTGTTGAACAAGCCCTGCCTCAGGCCCTCATCACGCAGTCGAAGGGTCATGATGGCCACGAGCAACAACAACATGTAGGCCAACCAGTCCCACGTGTTGATGAAGCCGAGCGCGCCAATGACTAGCGCGGTCAGGAAAAGTTCACCGGCGCGCTGTCGAGGCCATGACATGTCCGGGGCATCCGGTTTGCACAGCCACGCCAGTGTGACGGTGAGTGCAAGCAAGACAAACGGCAGCGACATGACATGCGGATGGAGATCGCCCAGCAGGAAGCTGAACGCGGGGAACTCATCGATGGGAGAGAGCACACCCGGATCCTCGATGATTCGTGTTGAATCCCACCACCAGAAGCTGAATCCCGTCGCTCCTTCCAAGGACAGCGCTTCCGTGAGCGCCCGGATTCCACCGCTCAGGTTGCCAGCAATCAGCAACGCAATAACTGCCGCGACCCCGCCAACGACTGCGACAACGTCCAATCTCGGTGGCTGGACACGCGCTATTCCCGCTTTTAAAGCCGCGTTCATCGTCAGGGAAAATGCGGAGACCGCTGTGAGCGCGAAGAGGGTGACGAACGCAAGGTTATAGCCCACAGTCGCTGCAGCGCCCGTGAGTTGAGCCGGGATGCTGAAGATCAGGTAGCCGAAGTAGTAGTAGCTGATGGAATGACCGGCCAGCCACGGATCGGCCGCGGGAAACGTCGAGCTGTGCAGGGAACTCGCAAGAAAGGCAAGGTCCATCGGCTGTTCAGTCGTGAGACCTGTGATTGATGTCGAGACAGTGATGTCTGGCGCGAGGATGCGAAAGACGGCGAACAGGACGAACGCGGACAGGAACACGGCTTCGCTCGCTGCAAGCAGCCGCCAACGGCTGCGGACAAAGTCGACCATCTCCTCCCGGTGCTGACGTGCCAGAATTGTGCTCGCGCCGAGAAGTAGAGCAAAGACGGCTAATAGAGAGATCAGCCCGTTGTCCAGGACACGTGAGGTGACGAGCGCCCAGTAAGCGTAGGCCAACACAAGAATGCCCAGTACCTTGGAGACGCCGTACCCGCGGTCCGGCAGGTCACGGAAGAACGGGAATGCCCATGCAAACCCTGCCACACCGATTACCTGGAGCAGGACGAGCCAGAGAACCAGGTGGAGCATGGGAAAATGCTCGAACCGCTCGCGCCTCTACGCGAGCAGAGCCGTCACGAACGCGCGGGCGTCAAACGGTTCCAGATCGTCGATGCCCTCACCGGTGCCGATGTACGTTACAGGAACACCGAATTCACGGCGTATGGCAATCGCTATGCCACCCTTGGATGTGCCGTCCACCTTGGTCAGGATCACGCCGTCCACACCCACCGCTCCCATAAATTCGCGCGCCTGCGACAGGCCGTTCTGCCCCGTGGTGGCGTCCAGCGCAAGCAGCACGGTGATATCCGCCGCGTCGCCGGTCCGTTCGACAACCCGCCGCACCTTGCGCAACTCATCCATCAAGGATGTCCTGGTCTGCAGGCGCCCGGCAGTGTCGATGATGACCGTATCCACGCCTCGTGATTTGGCCGCCGCGACACCGTCAAACGCGACCGCGCCGGGGTCTGCGCCATGCTGTTGCGCAATAACGGGCGCGCCAAGCCGTTCTCCCCATACCTGTAACTGCTCGATGGCCGCGGCGCGGAACGTGTCTCCCGCCACCAACAGCACACGGCGATTCTCCGCCATCTCTCGCCGCGCCAACTTGGCAATGCTTGTTGTCTTGCCACTGCCATTCACACCGACCACAAGGATGACGCGGGGCGCGCCCACCTTCTGCTCAGATGACGCAGGAGAGGCACCATTGACGGCAACGTCCACCAGTTCGGCGGCGAGTGCGTCCCGGAGGTCGTTGGGTTTTGCGCCGCGGATCTTGTCAACACGGTCACGGGTGCGGGAAATCAGCTCCTCGCTCAGATCGAGACCGACATCAGCGCCAATCAGCGCTTCTTCAAGCTCATCCCACGTCTCCGGCGGAATCGAGTTCCTGCTGAAGATGCTTGTGACGCGGCCAAACCACGCCCGTTTGGTTCGGTCGACGCCCTTTTCAATTGATGAAGCCACTGGCGCTCACCTAGTCTGCCGGATCAATGGCAGACTCCGCCTCCATGCGAATCTCAAGCGCGTTGGCGTGGGCGACAAGGCCCTCGGCGCGTGCGATAGCGATGCCACTCGGCCCCAAGGCCTGCAATCGCTCCTCAGGCACGGCAACGAGGCTGGTGACCTTGAGGAATTCAAAGACGTTGACCGGGGAGCTATAGCGTGCTGCTCCGCCTGTGGGCATGGAATGGCTCGGTCCCGCGATGTAGTCCGCAAATACCTCCGGGGAGTGCTCGCCCACGAAGATGCCGCCCGCGTTGCGCAGGCGGGGGATGAGCGCATGCGGGTCCTGGGTCATGATGCACAGGTGTTCCGGCGCAAAGGCATTGCAGAAATCAGCGACCTCATCGTCCGTATCCACTATGACGTAGCCACCCGTTTGCGTTGATAGGCGCGCGGGCGAACTCTCCGGCAAGTCTCGCAGTTGGCGCTCCAGTTCCCTGTCCGTCCGGGTCGCCATTCGCTCTGACGTCGTCACCATGACAACACGCGCCTCAGGGTCGTGCTCCGCCTGCGCGAGCAAGTCTGCCGCGCACAACGACGGGTCGGAGCGGTCGTCTGAGATAACCAGCGTCTCCGTCGCGCCCTGTAGAGAATCAACGCCAACAACACCGTAGACCGCTTTCTTGGCCAACTGCACGAGGAGATTGCCGGGGCCGAATATCTTGTCCACTTGCGGGACGGATTCCGTGCCGAGCGCGAACGCGGCGACGCCCTGCGGGCCACCGACACGAAACACGCGGTTGATGCGCGCGATGCTGCACGCGACCAGCGTTACGGGAGCAACGACGCCATTGGCTCGCGCGGGCGTCGTCACGAAAATCTCGGGCACATTGGCCACACGGGCGGGAATACCGATCATCAGAACGGTTGAAGGATACGCAGCGCGACCGCCGGGCACGTAGATGCCGGCGCGCTGCACGGGACGGATGAGTTGGCCCACACCGCGCTCAAAGTCCATCCAGCCGTTACGTGATTGCTGCTCGTGGAACGCTTCAATCTCCTCCGCCGCCTTGTGCAGGGCATCGATGACATGGGTGTCCACACTGTCGTAAGCTCTTGCGATTTCCTCCTGCGTGACTTCCAGAGCGGACAATTCCACGCCGTCAAACTTGCGCGCGAGTTCACGGATGCCTTCATCGCCATCCACACGCACCACTTCAATGACGCGCCTCACAGCCTCCTCAGGCGAAATCTTCTCACCGAATGCCCGCTCAAGAAACGAGAGGGTGGATTCGGACGCCTGAGGGTTGAGCCACGGGTTGGGTGCAATCAGCCCGGTTTTGCCCTCTTCAAGTCCACGAAAAACCTTCATGCGAGGATCTCCTCGGCGTGCTTGAGCGACTGCTTAATGGTGATGGCGTGATGCTGCTGAATGATGTCACGGGGGACGCGGTCATAGACTCGATCAAGCATCCCCTCCGGGTCTGACATCAACCGCGCGACGTCACTCGTGTCAAGATCGGGATCATCCAGGTACCGTGAGATGAAGCGCGGGAATTCGGCCCACGTGCCGGGCAGTGTGAGAACGCGCCCAGCCACAAAATCGCTCCAGTCGCGCAGAATGCCTTTTGCGATAAACGGATCGGGTATGGCATCAATGCTTTTGCTCGAAGCGATAATCTGCTTTTGCCAATCCATCAGCTGTTTGCGATCGCCGCGTATGCCGACCTCCAATTCATATTGCATGGCCCTGTCCAGGATGTTCTTGGTCGGTTCAGCGCCAAGATACGCATCATCTTCGAAGTAGGGACGATAGACATCGACGATCCACGACTCATCCGCGGCAAGGTGGCTTGCATAACCGACAAGGAATGCGGTGAATCCCCAATCAGATTCCGGGGATCGGGAAACGAGGTCTGGCAGTGCTTCCTTCATGCCCTTGAACCCGTCGCCCGTCACACTTTCGGTCAGGTTGAAATAGTGTGTAACCTCGCGTGACTCACGGGTCAACACACGCCGATCGGGGGCGGTAGAACCCAAAAGGGCGGCGCCAATGTGCTCCTGAAGCTCGTTAATCTCCAGTTCATCCACCAGCTCCTGGATTATGCTCAGGTGTACCGCCAACATCGGCATGGCATCGACACCCGTTATCGGAGAGGCAGTTCCGGCGGCTCGCCGAAGTGCTGAGTGAGTGGAAAGGCAATGACATCCGTCGCCCCGATGGTCCGCAGTGATTCTGTTGCGACGAGCTGCTCCGTCTGCTGATGATTGATGACGAACGACACTGAAAACCACTGTTGCCCATTCTCGCCGTCCAGGCTCTCACGCGTAACCACGGGGGCTATCGTGGGCCCCTTGAGCCCCACGCTGCCCAAAGACGGCAGATCGAACAGCTTTCGAGCAACATCTTCGGGGGTATTTCCGGGGACGTTGGCCATCACAATGTAACGCCCCTCAGCGTTGAGATTGGCCTGGATGTATTCAAGCACCAGCCAGGCGGACTGTACGGCCTGATTGTCATAGGCTTCCTTGTTCAGGCAAGCGATAAGCGCGGCACTTGAGTTCAAAATCGGCCGGGGCGGGTTGCCCAGGCTAAGACCGGTCAGAGAATGGGCCGAAAGCGTCGATCCCGTGACAACCACATCCGCTATCAGATCAGCCGCCCCAAGGTGCGGCAGTAGCTCGTGCGAGCCCTGGAATAGTCTCACTCCCTTGCCGGAGACGCCATGGGCCTCCATGTAATTCTGGGTGAGGCCGGGGTATTTGGTGGCTACCCGCAGATCCCGACCGAGCTGTCGTGACCATCCCGTCAAATCACCGACCGCAATATCGCCGGAATCGCCAAACCAACGGCTTGGCGCGGCCAACATCAGCCGACTCTGGCCGAATCCCAAATTCGGTATGAGACATGACACGTTTTGCAGGCCGCTCAGGCTTTTCTCTTCAAACCAATCGCGTCCGGTGATGCCAAGGTGCGCGCCACCCTCGGCAACGATGGCCGGAATATCGTCCGGCCTGAGGAAGACGGCCTCGCACTCCGGGATATCCCTTACCTCTTCGACAAGGCCTGTCCCGCGGCGGGACACGTGGATGCCGCACGCGTTGAGCATCGTCAGCGTGTCGTTTAGCAATCGATTGTTACTAGGTAGAGCCAGCCGCAGCACGTTCCTTTTGCCTCTGTTCTTACGCACCGCATCCGTCATATGGCCGCGGCACGTCAAATCATCTTGCGTTCGTTCTTGTAGATTCTAACTTAGGCCAAACTCAGAACAAAGCGTCACCCACAAGGGGAAGGTTCTCGATAAAGTCCACGCCGTAGTAGCCCGCAATCGCGATAGCAGTCACAAGAATCAGTTTGCCCGCCGCCACGATGAGAAGAAAACGCCCCAGTGGATAGCGAATCGCTCCGGCCCAAACGCCTGCAAAGTCAAACGGTAAAGGTGTGGCCGCGAACACAAATATCGCCCAGCCACGCCACCGTGTTCCCATCGATTCAAGTCTTTTGTACCACCTGCTCTCATCAACCAGTGAAGAGCCGCCACGCCCCGCCATGTACGCCGTGATCTCTCCAAGCGCCGCCCCGGCAGCGCCAAAGAGTCCGATGAGCATGGGGTTGAGCGTACCCGAGACGGCGAAAATGACCGCATGGCCCGGCACAGGAAAGAGGACCACCGTCGCGCTATTAATGAGTTGCAGCAAGAAGACACCGACGTATCCCCAGTCGCCAAGTCCTTCAACGAAGCTCGCGAAGCGAATGAGCAGCACGACGACCGCGATAGAGACCACAAGCGCTCCACCAAGTTGGAGCGTCGCGACCAGGCGATTTTCTCGTCGCTGCTGGGCCTCCGGAGACGCCGCCGTGGTCTCCATCACCCCAACGTCACGTCGCCCGCGTGAACGACTCTGCGCTGCCCATCATCGGTCTGAACGACCAGCCCGCCACCCGGCTCAACGTCAAGCGCCAGGCCTTCGAACGTTGAGTCGCTGCCGGACACGTTCACTCGTCTCCCAAGGTTGACGAGGGCCGAGCGCCATTGGCTGAACACATCTCCACCTTCTCGTGCGTCCACATACAACGCATCCATCTCCTCCAGTAGCGCACAGAGGAGATCGGCACGGGAGACCTCGCCGCCTGTCTCCCTGCTCAGGCTCGTAGATGCATCGGCGATTTCCGGGATAGAGCCAGTATCCCAATTGACATTGACGCCGATGCCTGCGACGGCGAACTGATCCCCCTCAGAATCCCCCCGGACAACTTCCACAAGGATGCCGCACACCTTGCGCCCGCCGATGAGGATATCGTTCGGCCACTTGATCTCCGGGTTGAGCTGCGGGCAGACGCGGCGGATGGCTCGGGGCACGGCAAGGGCGCAGATCATTGAGAGCGCCGGGAGCAAGTCCGGGTTTGGCCTAAGCAGGATTGAGACTAGGAGGGACGCGCCAGGGGGCGACATCCATGAACGGCGAAACCGCCCGCGCCCCCGCGTCTGCTCGTCCGCCGTAATAGTGAGCCCTTCAGCCGCCCCTTCCCGCCCTGCCGCGGACACGTCGTCTTGCGTGGAATGCGTGACCGGGAGATGCCTGTATTCCGCACCGATTATGCGCGTGGAGAGGCGCTGCTTGACCTCGGATTCATTCAGGGCATCGGGCATGTGGCGGTAGTTCCTTATTCGATGTGCGTTGGTGGACGTACGTCCACTCTATAATGATGCATATGAACGTGGCTTACGCGTGAGGGGGAGTGGAGTTTCATGGAATATCGTCGACTGGGCAATTCGGGCCTGCATGTCTCGACCGTCGGACTCGGGACGAACAATTTTGGCAGGCGCCTGGAGTATGCACGGAGCGAGGTCGTCATCAAGGCGTCGCTCGACAACGGAATCAACTTCATCGATACGGCAAATATTTACAGCATGGGCGAGTCCGAGGAGCACATCGGCAGGGCGCTCGCGGGGAATCGCGAGGCTGCGGTGATTGCCACCAAGGGCGGCGGACAGATGCAACAGGGGCCGCACGGCAGCGGCAACTCCCGGAAGCACATCACGAGCGAAGTGGAGGCGAGCCTGAAGCGACTTCAGACCGACTACATTGATCTGTACCAGATTCATTTTCCTGACAACGACACGCCTATTGAGGAGACCTTGCGCGCACTCGATGACCTGATCAGCGCCGGAAAGATTCTCTACATAGGCAGCTCCAATTTCGCCGTGTGGCAGGAGGCAGAGGCCGCGTGGACCAGCCGGCAGCTTGGACTCAACAGTTTCGTCAGCACGCAGCCGGAATACAGCCTCATCAACCGCGACGTGGAGCGGGAACTGATTCCTTTCTCTGTCAAGTACAACATCGGGATCATCCCCTATTTCCCGCTCGCAGGCGGCGTGCTCACCGGCAAGTACACGCAAGGACAAGAGCCGCCGGAAGGCACGCGCATGTCCACAACGCCTGCAAACTTCCGCGGCCGCTTCATGAATGAGCGCACGTTTGCCATCGCGGACGTGGCCACGAAATTTGCGGAGGAGCGTGGCCACACGACGGTCGAACTCGCCATCGCGTGGCTCCTCGCCCAGCCGCAGGTGGCCAGCGTTATCGCGGGCGCGACCCGTCCTGAGCAAGTGGAGGCGAACGCCAAGGCTGCCGATTGGACCCTGACGGCGGATGAGGTAACGGAGCTGAACGAGAAGCTGGCCGCGCTCGGCTAGCTGGGCTTACTTACGCCTCTTCGGCAACGGGCTCGCGGGCTGTAACTCGTATAACGTAGTTCTGCGGGTCGTCCTGCGTGGGAAAGTGCCGACCCTGCGCAAACATCTCCGTTAGACGCTGAAAGAGCAGCGGGCCCACCTGGGATACCGCATCTTCCAGATCGGCTGAAACGGTGGACACGTCCGGGAAGGCGACGGGAGTCGCGCGAAACTCTCCCTCGTCCGTGCGCTGGATCATGACGACATAGGGCGATGTGTCGCCACGCCGGGGATTTCGTACCCAGACGGTGCGGACGGGCGGCCATTCCTCACGCGGGGCTTCTCCACCCCCGGCAAGGATCTCCCCTAGCGCGATTCCGGCATTGTCGGTGACGTTTTCAAGCGCCGCGGCGCGGGTCGGGCCCTGCCCTGTCACACCCGTCACTGCGGGAATCAACGCGTTATAGAACCCGTCCTCATTCGGCAGCAGAACCGCGGTATACGATGGCGCCATTTCTTCTCCCTGCTCTTACGCGCCCGCAAGTATCGATGCCGCAGCGGACTCGGCCGCCTCGGCCAACGGCCGAACGTACAGACCGCCCGCCACGATCGCCAGGAGCAGTCCGAGTATCAGCAGCCACATTGTCCGCGAAACGCGAATCGGCTCCGCGCCGTCCCCGGGCTGCTCAATGTACATCTGTCGAACGATGTTTAGATAGTAGTACAGGGAAATCAGGCTCGCGAATATGGCGATACCAACCGGCACGAGGAATCGCGGACCCGCGGTGGCAACCACTGTGAATAAGTAGAACTTGGACGCGAACCCAATGAAGAACGGAAACCCGGCGAGGCTGAAGAGCGCCCCCGTCAATGCGAGCGCGAGGAACGGGTTGCGCCGCGCCATGCCGGCCAGATCCCGCACGCCCTCCTTGCCCGTCTGTTGCCAGACGGCAAGCAGCACCATGAACGCAACCATCGTTGAGGCGGCATAGCTGACGCTGTGGAGCAGCATTCCCGCGATCGGTTTCGTGGGATCGTCTGCTCCCAGCGCAGCTATGCCAAGCAGGAGATAGCCCACCTGCCCGATGCTCGAATACGCCATCAGCCGCTTCATATTCGACTGCAGGATGGCGACGAGGTTGCCGAGCATCATGCTCAGCACGGCCAACAGGATAAACACCCAGTCCCAGAAGAGCGCCACCGGTTCCAGCGCGACGGCAACCAAGCGGATCAAGAGGGCGAAACCTGCCGCCTTGGATGCCGCCGCAAGGTAGGCGGTGATAGGGATCGGCGCGCCTTCGTACACGTCCGGCGTCCACATATGGAACGGGACGGCGGCGACCTTGAACCCCAGTCCCGCCGTCAGCATGGCGAGCGCGATAATCAGTCCCGGGCTCGGCGAGAGAGCGCTGAGGCCGCTTGCCACCTGGTCGTAGCGAGTGTCACCCGTCAGGCCGTAGATGTACGTGATGCCCAACAAGAGGAACGCAGAGGCGATTGCGCCAAGCAGGATGTACTTCATCCCCGCCTCGTTCGTCCTCCGCTCCTTCCATGTGTACGACGCGAGGATGTAGAGGGAGAAACTCAGCAGCTCCAATGAGATGTAGGCGGTGATCAGCTCTCCCGCCGCCGCCATGCCCATCGCGCCGACGGCGGACATCATCAGGAGGGCAACGAACTCGCCGGGGCTGTCAATGGACGACACGAATTGCGAGGAGCCGAGAATCGTCACCGCCGCGAGAATGACGAACACCGCGAAGAAGAACGCGGAATACGTGTCAAAGATGAGAATGCCGCCCGCGAACCGACTCGATTCGCCGTCGCTGGAGAGAATGATGAAGGCGGCGATGGCGGCCATGACCGCCGCGCCGCCATACACAAGGACGGTGCGTGAGAGGCGCGGAACGATGAGGTCGAGCGTAAACGCCCCGAATGCGAGGCCGGTAACGAGATAGCCCGGCAACAATAGCGCCCAGTTCATCGCGTCACAACCCCTACACCGTCTCCGCCAACGCGGCCACGGCGACGATGATCACTGCCGCAATCGTGAAGATCAGCGCGTAGTTGAACACATAGCCGGTCTGGATACCGCGGAGGAGATGCCCGGCATCCACCGTTCGCGCCGCCGGTCCGTCCACACCCGCATCATTGACCACTCGTCGGTCAACCTCCCGGATGAAACCGGCGAAGACCAGCACGATACGGTCGATGATCCACTGCGCCGCGGCGTCAATGTAGAACCTGTTCTGGACAAGTTTGAGCGGCCCCGAAATTGCCTCAAGCACGGTATCGTCGACGCGCTCCTTATTGTTCCAGTAATTCAGCCCAACGCCGATGCCTGCGACGGCGGTCAGTGTTGATGCCAGCGCCAATAATGAGTTGAAGTGGAACTCGCGGTGGCCATCCGTGAGGAATTCGATAAAGTCCCACCCGAACGAGAGCACGATGCCAAGGAAAACGGCCAGCACTCCCAGTGCGACCAGAGGAATGGACATGAGTGGCGGTGGGTCATGGAGCCCGGCAGCGTGCTCTCCTTCTCCATCGTGGTCGCTGGCGGCTTGCGCCGGCTCTCCCTGAGCGACAA
This sequence comes from Dehalococcoidia bacterium, assembly GCA_965207895.1. GTDB lineage: Bacteria > Chloroflexota > Dehalococcoidia > UBA6926 > UBA6926 > VXMO01. Next base: position 944,111 of record CBDBNN010000003.1, on the reverse strand, counting down.
CCAGCGCGAGCCGTGTCATGTACAGAGCGCTCAAGAATGAGGCGATGACTGCCCCAAAGAACAGCAGATAGCCGGGCAGCGTCTCAATTTCAAGCGGTGGCGCGAGAATGCCCTCCTTGGAGAAGAAGCCGCTCAAAAACGGGATTCCCGCCAAAGACAGACTGCCGATGACAAGCGCTGCCGCGGTAAGCGGCGCGGCAACCCGCAGCCCACGCACCTCATAGATCGAGGCAGCTGAAGCATGGATGGCGTGAAGCGCCACCCCAGCCGTCAGGAAGAGGAGAGCCTTGAAATAGCCGTGTGTCAGCAGGTGGAACATACCGCCACTCGGGTCGCGGTGGGAGGGGTCATGCGCCAACCCTGCCGCGCCGAGCGCCAGCATCATCAGGCCAAGTTGACTCACCGTCGAGTAGGCAAGGATGCGTTTGAAGTCGATCTCTCCCAGCGCGAGCAGTCCCGCCAAGACGGCAGTTACCAGCCCGATCACGGCCACGAACCAGAGCACTCCCGGCGCTTCCACGAACAGGTCAAACATACGCGCCACGAGAAACACGCCCGCGGCCACCATTGTCGCTGCGTGAATCAGCGCGCTAACGGGCGTGGGACCCTCCATGGCGTCCGGCAGCCAGATGTGGAACGGGAACTGCGCGCTCTTGCCCATGGCTCCGAGGAACAACAGGAACGCCACCAGCGCCGCCTCTCCACCACTCAGGTTTGCGATAACCTCCCGGATATCGAACGTGCCGGTGCTGAGATAGGCAACAATGATGCCGATCAATAGGCCGACATCGCCGAATCGGGTTGTGATGAACGCCTTTTTTGCCGCCTCCGCAGCCGAGCGTCGCTCCCAGTAGAAGCCGATCAGCAGGAATGAGCACATGCCTACCAGTTCCCATGAGATGTAAAGGAGCAGCAGGCTGCCGGTCAGGACGAGGGCAAGCATGGACGCGGCGAACAGTGAATGGGCGGCGAAGTACCATCCAAACCGCTCATCGCCTTTCATGTACTCCAGCGAGTAGACCTGAACGGCGAGCGAGACGGACGTGACGAGGACAATCATCATCACCGACAGGCTGTCGACGATGTAGCTCAGCCCAAATTCAGAGCCTCCAGCAGACAACCAGACCACGGTTCCGACATATTCGCCGTTGGCAAGGTAGTCGCCCAGAACACCGAGCGATCCGATGAATGCGATGCCAATGGCGGCAACACTGACCCAGGACGCAGCTTGCGGCAGGATCTGGAGTCGACCGATAGCAAGAATCACGAACGCGGCAAACGGCAGCGCAGCAACGAGCCACGCCTGCTCAGCGCCGATTGGGATTGCGTCCAGCAGGGCTGTCACTCTTCGATTCCCCTACTGCTGCAATGTGGAGATGCGGTCCAGATTGACCGTCTCCCAGTTTCTGAACATGCGGAGAACGATGGCGAGGGCGAGACCAACTTCCGCCGCCGCAATGGTTATCACGAAGATGATCAGAACGTGGGCGATGGCCTCCGTTCCCACCACATAACGGGCGAAAGCGATGAGATGGACGTTGACGGCGTTCAACATCAGCTCGATGGACATGAGGACAAGCACCGCATTGCGCCGCGCCAGCACGCCGTACAGCCCGAGGCAGAACAACGCCGCGCCGAGAATCAGCATGAACTCAAGGACAGTCATGCGCCCTCTCTCCCACTTCGCGTCAGCACTACGGCCCCAATCAATGCCACCAACAACACCAGCGATGCAATCTCAAAGGGAATCAGGAAATCGCTGAAGAGCAGTTCACTCAAGGCTGTGAACTCGGCCATAGGGTCGGCGCCGGGTTCACGGGTGCGCCATGGCGTTGCCAAAGCAGCCGCCACGAGCAAGGCGAACAGCCCGACGCAGGCCATGGCAGCAAGAGGGCGCTGCGCATTGTCTTGCACGTTGGTCTGTTCTGGGGCGCGGGTTAGCATGATGGCGAACAGGAGGACGATCGTGATCGCGCCGCCGTATATGAGCACCTGAGCGAGCGCGATGAATTCCGCCAGCATCATCAAGAACAGAGCCGCCACACCGACCAGCGAAATCAGGAGGAAGACCGCAGCGTAGACGACGCTCCGCGTTGCGACGACGCCGACGGCTGCTGCGACGGTGATTATTCCAATTGCCCCCAGTATCGCGGTCTCGATCATTCGGCGTCCGTCCCGGATTTGGATTCGTTGGACTCGGATTCGTTGTTGGAGGAATCTGCGTTGGCCGCCTCCTGCGCCGCGCGTTCCGCAGCTCTCTGGGCGCGGAGTTCGGCGGCCTTTCGCCGGGCCTCTGCCACACGAGGATCAACAGGCTTTGCTTCGGCGTTGTCGGCTGCAGCTGCAGGTGAGCCTGCCTCCGCCGGTGGAGCCTCGCCGCGCTCCGCGGCGCGTTGGGCACGGAGTTCGGCGGCCTTGGCACGGGCAGCGGCCACACGCGGGTCAACTGCGGGCGCATCGCCTCCTGCCTGTTCAGGGGCAGCCGTTGTCGCCTCAGAAGGTGGGGTCTCGCCACGCTCCGCGGCGCGTTGGGCACGGAGTTCAGCGGCCTTGGCGCGGGCAGCGGCCACGCGATCATCGCTCGATGCTGCCGCTCCGGTCGCCGGAGTTGCACCACTCTGCGAGGTGGCGCGGCGTTGCGATTTCTTCGCCTCAGGCGGGGACCAGCGGCCCTTGGCCTCCTGCTCCTTACCGGCCTCAAGCAGCTGTTCCAAATCGAAGACGAGATTGGGGCGGGCATACTGGCTGGCATCAAAGTTGTCCGACATGATTATTGCGTCGAAGTTGCAGTACTCGACACAGAGACCGCACATGATGCAGTCGGCAACGTTCAGGTCAAAATACTCAACGATCTTGCGGCGGGAACTGTCCCCCTCTGCGTGCTTGGGGTTGTCCATCATTGCGACGTCGATACAGTCCGTGGGGCAGATGCGCATGCAGACCAGGCAGCCCGTACAGTACGGCTCCGGCACGTCTTTATCCCACGTGAGCACGGGGTGCGCCATAAACCGGGGCGCGAGCGTGGGGGCCACTGACGGATACTCTGCCGTCACGGGCGGCTTGAGCGCCAGCTTCATCGTTGTAAACAGACTCTTGAATGTACCCAACATGACTATTGCGCCCACCTTTGCCTGAATTGCCGGAGTCTCTGTTCTCTGCGCCGCTGTATGAAGATGCCGGTTGCCACGGCCAGTACGATGCTCACCACACTGATTGTCACACTAGTCAGCCACAGCTCCCAACCGTTTTGATGCTGAATCCAGACAATTGTCGCCACTAAGAGAAGATTCACGAGTGACGCCGGAATTGCCAGTTTCCACGCGAACGCCATCAGCTGGTCGATACGGAGTCGGGGGAGCGGCGCGCGTATCCAGAACACGACGAGAATGATTGCCGCCATCTTCACTAGCAGATAGAAGGGCTGAAGAATCGGGACCTGCTCGGAGTACGGCCCCGTCCAACCGCCCAGGAACAGGATTGTCGCCAGGAACGCCATCGTCGCCAGTCCTGCGTACTCGGTCAGGAAGAACACGCCCCAGCGGATGCCGGAGTACTCAACGAAGGCGCCGCCAACGATCTCCTCCTCAGCGTGCGGAATATCAAAGGGAATGCGCGCAGTCTCCGCCAACGCTCCAACCAGGAAGAGGATGAACCCCAACGGCATGATTACCAAATACGGCACGCTGCCCTGCGCCTCAACGATGCCCGCAAGGCTGAACGGACGATCCGTCGCCGTCTGAGCCAGCAGCCCAACGGCCAGTACGGCAAAGACGAGCGGGAGTTCATAGCTGATCAGTTGCGCGGCGTTGCGCGCGCTCCCCAGCAGCGCGTACTTGTTGTTGGACGCCCATCCGGCCAGCACGTGGCCCACAACGGACAGCCCGAGGATGGCGACGATGTAGAACAGACCGATATCGAGGTCGCTCAGGACCCAATCCGGGCCGAAAGGCAACACCATCCAAAGCATGAAGATCGGCGTGAATATGAGCAGCGGCGCGAGGTAAAAGATAACGATGTTGACGCTACCGGGACGCACGTCCTCCTTGAGCATCAGCTTGATTGCGTCCGCCGCAGTTTGCAGGATGCCTGAGGGTCCGGTTCGTGACGGTCCGACGCGCTGCTGCAACCGCGCCAGCGCCTTGCGTTCCGCCCATATCACGCCGAGCACGGCGGTGAGGATGCCGTTGAATAGCACAAAGACAACGATGGCGATCGTGATGAGGTCAAGCAGGCTCATCGATCCACCTCGCCAAGAACGATGTCCATGGAGCCGAGAATTACGGTGGCGTCTGCCAGGTACGAGCCACGGATCATGTCCGGCAGCGCCATGAGATTGCAGAAGCTCGGCCCGCGGATCTTGAGCCGATACGGTTGAACCGTCCCGCCGGACGAAACAAGATAGACGCCCAGATCGCCGCGCGGATTCTCACCGTGAACGTATACGTCGCCCTCCGGCGGGCGGAGGATGCGCGGAACGCGACCCATGAACGGGCCATCCGGGAGTTTGTCCAGGGCTTGGGAAACAATGGAAATCGATTGTTCAATCTCCAGCATCCGCACCATGTAGCGGTCGTAGCAATCCCCCGTCTGACCCGTCGGGACGTGGAAATCCATTTCTTCATAGACGGAATAGGGATCAGCCTTGCGAATGTCATAGTCGATGCCCGCCGCCCGTAGCAACGGACCGGTCACGCCGTAGTCAAGCAGGTCCTCGGCGGGTATCGCCCCGATTCCGGCTGTCCGCTCGATGAATATCTCGCTCTCCGTCAACGTTCCGCGCGCCTCTTCATATCCAACCTTGAGTTGATCCAGCAGGGCGCGCACGGCGGGGACAAATCCGTCCGGCAGGTCCTCTTTGACGCCGCCGATGCGGAAGTAGTTGTGCATCATGCGCGCGCCCGTGACACCCTCGAAAATCTGTTGAATTCGCTCACGGTCTCGGAACCCGATCATCACGGGGTTCATCGCGCCGGTGTCCAGTCCGTATGTGCCGTAAAACAGGAGGTGGCTCGCGATGCGGTTTAGCTCACAAAGGATCAGGCGGATGTAGTCGGCGCGCTCCGGCACGTCCACACCCATCGCCTTCTCAACCGCGCGAACATAGACCCATTCATTGTTGAAATTAGCCACATAATCAAGGCGGTCAAACAGCGTTGTTATCTGCTGAAAATTCTCGCCTTCCGCCAGCCGCTCGGAGCCGCGATGCAGGTAGCCGATATGGGGGTAGACATCAACGACTCGCTCGCCGTCGAGCGTGAGCACCATGCGAAACACGCCGTGTGTCGCGGGGTGCTGCGGCCCCATGTTGATGCTCAACTCCGCCTGTTCCGTGACGGGGTCGCGCACGATGTTGGCAGACAGCCCGGAGTCAGTCGCCATAGAAGGTCACCTGCTCCGGAATCTCATAGCTCTTGCGGCCCGGAAAACCCTCGAATCCCTCATAGAGGATCAGTGGAGAGAGGTCCGGGTGGCCGCGAAACTCCAGGCCGAAAAGGTCGTGTCCCTCACGCTCGTGCCAGTCCGCGCCCTTCCAGACGCCAATCGTCGTCGGAATCCACGGATCGTCGATAGGCGCGCGTGTCTTGACCACCAGTTTGTGCGGGTGTGACAGCGAGGCGAGGTGATAGACCACCTCCAGCTCGTCCCGCCAATCGACAACCGAAAGGCAGCGAAGGTAGTTGAAATCCAGGTCCGGGTCGGACTTGAGCGCCGCGCACACGTCAACGACGGACTCACGCGGGACGCGCAGTTCAAGTTCATCAAACGAGTAGTCGACAGACTGCGCGTTGTCTCCAACGATCTCCCGCACGCGTGCCTCGATTGGTGAGGACGGGGCGGAGTCCTCAGGACGGTCTCCCGACGTCACCTAGAGACCCCTCTTGAGCCTGGGCTCGTCCTGGATCTTGCGCTGAAGTTCAAGGATGCCGTGCTGCAACGCCTCCGGGCGCGGCGGGCAGCCGGGCACATAGACATCCACGGGGATGATCTGATCCACACCCATCACGACGGAATAGGACCGTACATAGGGGCCGCCGCACGTGGCGCATGATCCCATCGCGATAACCCACTTGGGGGCGGGCATCTGCTCATAGAGGAGCTTGATCGGCTCGGCCATCTTCTTGACGACCGTTCCCGCCACAATCATGACATCGGATTGGCGCGGCGACGGCCAGGTAACAACACCGTAGCGGTCAAAATCATGCTTGGGCATGTAGGCGGAGATCATCTCAATCGCGCAGCAGGCCAAGCCAAACGTGAGCGGCCACAGAGACGATTTTCGCGCCATCGCAAAAAGCTCTTCCGTCTTTAGCGTGACCACACCGGAGAGGCCACTCTTCTGATGCGCTGCGATATTCTGCAGCGCCATACGAGACTCCGGCGTTGAGATGACGGGGCCCTGCCCTATGCCACCCTGCCCGCCTGCGGGTTCAATATTCATCGCCAGGACAACACCCCCTTACGCCATGCGTACACCAAGCCGAAGAACAGCACAACAAGAAAGATCACCATTGAATAGAACGCTGCGGCAGGGAGATCAAGGAAGACGAACGCCCACGGAAAAAGGAATACGGTCTCCACCGCAAAGATGAGGAAGAAGAGGGCAAAGAGGTAATACCTGACGTTGTACCGCGTATTGCCCTCGCCCGTTGGCAGAATGCCGCACTCATAGGCAATACCGGTCAGGCTTGTGGCGCGACGCGGCGCGAGAATCCATGAAATGACAAAGAAGGATGCGACGCCGCCGAAACCGAAAATGGCGGCGATTCCCACAGCGGCCCAGTTGAAGGCATACTCAGCTGGCATTCCCCTGCACTCCTGTCGGCCAGTCTATGTGTCGCTCAAACATAGTGTCAACGAAACTCTTACTCACGTGGACGGTCGCTTGCGCCACGGTCTTGTCTGTTCCCCGTCGCCGAGCGGATGATTCCGACAATCGACGCCAATAGCGACGCGACAATATCAATTACCAGAGTCACCCGATCCTCCCCAGCAGTGCCGTCACGTCGCTATCGATCAACTCGATCCACGGGAACGGCCAGATGCCGATTGCGACGATAAATGCGATAAGCAAGCCGCCGGCCGCGAGTTCTACACGTGAGGCGTCAGTCAGCCCCTGCCATCTCTCGCTGACAGGACCGAAGAACACCTTGCCCAGCAGCCGCAGCACGTAAACCGCCGTTACTGCCGCCGCAAACACGCCCAGCACGCCGACAAGCGGGTACGTATTGAACGCACCGATGAAGACCAGCAGCTCCGCGACGAATCCGCTGAGGCCCGGGAGCCCCAGCGAGGCTAAGCCTGCTATCGCGAAGAATGTTGCGGTGCCTCCCATGCGTTTGGCCAATCCCTCCAACACGCCGATGTCACGGATGTGTGCGCGGTCATAAACGGCGCCGACCAGCACGAAGAAGAGGGCCGTCATGACGCCGTGCGAGAACATCTGCAGAACTGCGCCATTCACACCCAAGGGGTCAAGGGTCGCGAGTCCCATGATCACGTAGCCCATGTGACTGACGCTGGAATAGCCTATGACGTACTTGAGGTCGCGCTGCCCCAAGGCTGAGATCGCGCCATAGACGACATTGACCGTCGCAAGGATGATCAGGACGGGCATCCACGCCTCAGCTCCCTCCGGGAACAGGTCCATCCCGATACGGAGTATGCCGTACGCGCCCAGCTTCATAAGCACGCCGGCATGCAGCATGCTGACGGACGTGGGCGCGGCAACGTGCCCGTCCGGCGACCATGTGTGGAACGGCCAGAGTCCGGCCAGCACACCAAATCCGATCGCGACAATCGGGAAGAAGAGCAACTGGAATTCGCGTGAATAATCCTCGTTGTCGCGCAGGCTGAGGAAGTCGAACGTCGGATTGTCCGCGAAGATATAGAGCGCAATTAGTGCCACCCACACCAGGACGCTGCCGAGGCTGAGCATAATCGTCAGCTTCATCGCGCTGTATTCCTTGGTGCGGCTGAACAGGAGCGGCGGCACGTAGGAGCGGAAGTCCGTCGAGCTTCCCCACACGCCGATCAGGAGGTACATGGGGATGACGGCGAGTTCGTAGAAGAAGAAGAAGAAGAAGAGGTCGAGGGCAACAAAGACGCCGTAGACGCCCGCAATGAGGAGCAGAAACAGGACAAAGAATTCCTTGGTTCTGTCAGGAAGGCGCCAGGCGACCAGCGTTCCGGCAAATGCGACAACCCCGTTCAGCAGCACCATCAACACGGAGATGCCGTCCACGCCCAGCGTGAATCCGATTCCGAGGCTTGGCAGCCACTCGACACGGGTTAGCGGCCAGAACTCCGCCCCTGCCGGCGCGCTCAAATAGTGGCGGAGGGTCAGGTAGATGGAGAGCGCAAAGGTTATGCCGGTGACGGCGGTGGCGATGCCGCGAATGGTATTGGGCTGGCGGCCCGGAACGAGAATAAGAGCCAGACCGCCCACGAACGGCAAGAGAACTAACAGGCTTAAGACCAGCTCGTCCGCCTCAGCCACCCATACTCCTCCGACGATAAAAGGTCAGCGGCCCCTACCCGCCAATCATAACAGCGACGGGCTTCCTTGTTCCCATCCACTTATTCCATCGCGAGCCGGGACGCGGAATGCTGTCGCAATAGTCATTCGAGCGTGATCGCGAACCGGGAAAACAGTCAGATACACTTTCCATATGGACTTCCTTAACGTCGGTGGGCTTGAGCTTCTCTTCCTTGCCGGCCTTGCCATCATCATCGTTGGGCCGTCACGCGCCGCAGAGATGGCGGGTGAGATCGGTCGTCTCATTGCGCGTGCCCGCCGCACCATCAATTCAATGACGGAGGATCTGCAAGAGCAGGCGCGTGAGGAGACGGAGCCTCTTCGCTCAGCGCGTGAATCCATTCGAGACGTCGAATCGGAATTGCGACGCCCCTTTGACTTGTCGGAAGGCCGTTCCAACACCGGCCGGGCTGAGACATCAGCTGAGGAAACGACCCCGCCCACAGAAAGCGAACAGCCCGCTGACGAGCCCGAGCCGGAGGATCGCCGGTGACAATACCTGAGCCGGAGGGCGTGTCAGGCGCAACGATGTCTCTATCGTCGCATCTGCGAGAGCTGCGGACGCGGCTCATGTGGACGTTCATCGTGGTGGGCATCGGGGCTATCGGCGCGTTCGCCATCGGAAATCGGCTCGTTGACGTTCTACTGATTCCATTCCCGGATGACATAGAAGTAGTGCAGATCGATGTCCTCGAGGGCGTGCGCGTCCGCATGAAGATTGCCCTCCTGGGAGGGATCATTGTCGCGTTCCCGATGATCCTCTACCAGACCATCATGTTCGTCCGCCCCGCGCTGACCGGCTCTGAGAAACGCTTTGTCTATATCGCCCTGCCAATCGTGAGCGCTCTGTTTGCCGCGGGAATCCTCTTTGCGTTTTTTGTGCCTATTCCCGTGATGATGCAGATCCTGCCCCAGTTTCTTGGCGAGGATATTGAACCCCAGATACGAATCGACAGCATAGTCGGCACGACTGTTTGGTTGATCTTTGCCATGGGGCTGCTCTTCGAGCTGCCGGTCATCATGTACCTGCTTGCCCGCATCGACATCATTGATCCGGCGAGCCTGCGTACAAAGCGCAAGGGGGCAATCCTGCTCTCATTTGTTGCCGCGGCAATCATTACGCCCACGGGCGACCCCATCAATATGGTGATCTGGGGAATCCCAATATGGGTGCTTTACGAGGTCGGTCTGCTCATGGCCCGCCTGGCGGCATGGCAGAGGAGGCGGGGCGACTCTGAATAATCAGGCTAGATCGTCGTCGTCCAGCCAGCCGTTCTTCTGTGCCAGCCTAGTCCAGAGTCTCTGCGTGTGGCGCACGTCGCGGCGCAGTTCTTCCAGCAGTTCCTGCTGGTTCGTCAATATCGTCGTCTGGTTGGTGAGCATCGTCGTGTGATCTTCAGCAATGGCAGTCAGGCGCAGAACCGCCTCTTCAAGAAGTTCAACTCGAGGCTCGAGGTTGGCCATCCGCGTTTCCTTTCGGCGTCACAAACCTGACGCTTACGTCTTCGCGGTCGTTGAATCCGATTCCGAGTTCTCTTTGGCGTCCTCGGATGGCTTGTTCTCTTCCAGCTGTGCTCCCTTTCGAAACTCCCTGATGGAGCTTCCCATGGAACGCGCCACCTCAGGCAGCTTACGGCCGCCAAAGATCAGCAAAATGATTGCCAGGATGATAATCAACTCGGGTATGTGCGGAATTGACATTGCGCCTCCCTGTTTCTGCCCACAGTATACGCGATGGGCCTGCTTGTGCAGCCCTACTCAAGAATCAACGTGCCAAACGCAAAAATGAAGAAGGTGGCAATGGCCAGCAGCCCCAGCCCAAGAGGCAACATCAGCATTGTCAGGATGGCCTGCGTGCCGACAAATCGATTCGCTTCGCGGATGGCGATGTAGGAGAGGCGGATCACGGCCAATGCCGTCGCGAGTACTCCCAGTGTCAGGATCCACGGCTGCGTGCCGGCTGCAGGGAGCCACAGCATGGCAGTTGGAACAAGGAGCCAGAACGACAGCGCCGCCCAGGTCATCGCAGAGAGTTCTTCCGCGATGCTCGCCTCGCCCTCAAACGCCTTGCCGATGAGATGCAGCAACACCATCAAGAACAGAAAGCCCGTGTATCCACCCAGGACGAACCCGGCCGCGCCAATGGCCATGCCCTGCAAACCTTCGTAGTCGGGAATCAGTCCCCCGAGGCCGAACAGCGCGCCTGCCATGGCCAGACCGGCAAGCAACAAGGCCGTTCCGCGCCAAATGGGCTGGTCGATGGCAATGTCGCTGAACGAGTACGAGGGTGTGCGCACAATGCCGCGCAGATAGAACGTTACCGGCCGCTTGCGTTTCTGCGGCCCCGGAACGCCCACACTTTGGACATCACCCCCCGCCGAGGGATCAATAAACATGAGTCCATAGTACTTGGTGGATGGACCCCTAAATGCGAAGGGACAAACCTCATAGCGAAAGGATGATATTGAAGAACACGAATGCTGCCAGAAGGGGCACGGAAATTAGCGCCGCAACTGGAACCCCCAATGATAAGCCACAGACCATTACGATTGTCGTCCGCCACCAGCTGGCGGAGTAGTTCTTTCGCACGACAATTACTGCCATGAGAATGAACCACACTAGAGTAACGAAAGCCAGCCATTCGTTAGCATTGTTATAGGTAATGAATTTCCAGCCGGGAAACACAAGACTAGTCAAGAGGAAATAAGTCAGTCCTGCCAGTGCAGTGAAAACGCCCACCGAATTGGCCATTAGCATACTTGCCACCGTCCCATCCATGGTACCGGGGCATCTCATCAACTGTGCTGCCATGTGCAGAGCTATAGCGATTGCTATTGAAAAGACGACAAAGATACCTGCCAGAATCGGCCCTAGGACAAACACGCCTCCAACAAAATCTGAAGCTGGTAAGTACAGGAGTCGATAAGACGCTAACAGCCCCATCCATAATGCAGCGGCCGCGCAGGCCGTCAACAGACCTCCTAGAAACTTCTCCCGCTCCACTATTTCCATAATCGTTGGCGCGGGGCGGATGGTGAGGCCGATATACCAGCGAAGGAGAGTCCGCAGCCAGAATTCGTTTGGGTTGTAGGTGCGAGCGCTAAGCGGAGGTGTTTCGGGTGGGTTCATGCTGTAGCTCCCTGAAAGAGCAGTTTACTCATTAGGTAGCTGAGCGGGCGTTCGCCGGCCAGCCGGTGAACGCCCGCTCAGTGTCTTGAATCTTGTCAGGCTGCGTTAGCCCGCTACCAATCCCAGCGCAACGATTAGGGCAACAAAGATGATGATCAACAGGATGAACAGGATGACGCCGACGACAATCGAGGCGAAGAAGGACGCAATGCCGCTCAAAACGGCCATCCCCGTGCTGAGTCGATAGTTCTCGCGGATGAGCAGGATAGACAGCACAATCGACCAGACAGCCACAACAAGGCTGACCACTCCGGCGATCGCCTCAAACGCAGATGATTCGTCCTCGCCCCTAACGAGAACGTCGAGTAGCGAGGGCACAACCGGAATCAGGCTCAGTACAGAGAGCATCATCAAGCCGGCCAGCATTCCCGCATATGCCCCGTCGCCGCCAAACAGCTTCGAAATGAGATGCACAATCATGGAGAAGAAGCCCAGCTGAATGGCGACGAAAGCGACGAACAAGAGCGTTCCAATCACGACGAATCCGGCACCAACGTCGATTTCCTCGTCGGTGAATTCTTCGAATGTCGCCGTGTCGATTCCCAGGCCGAATGTCACGATTCCGTTGGCAATAGCCACAATCAACAGCGTCAGCAGACCCAGCCCAATCGGACGATCCTCTGCAATCTGTTGAAGGGTGTGAACGGGCCGCACAATCAATCCAATGTAGGTACTCAACAACATCTCTTCGCCTCCCGCCCGTATGGGCGTCTCACCCGCGCTGTATCGCTGTCTGTGGACTTAGGCCGAAGGCCATCATTACCACCCGTTAATTCTACGCCACAACGCAACATAACAACGCCCGCCAAACCCATCCTGTGCGCTACAATAAGACCATGACGGACGCCTTGATTGAAACCAAACTCGACTTCCCAATGATCCATCGCGGCAAGGTCCGCGATACGTATGATCTCGGCGAGGACACGCTGCTTCTGGTCGCGACTGATCGGGTCTCCGCATTTGACGTCGTGCTGCCAACAGGTGTCCCTGGGCGTGGCATCGTTCTTTCCGAGATTTCCGCGTTCTGGTTCCGCCGCTCCGGTCATGAGTTCCCGAATCACTTCATCGGCATGGCGTACGAGCCGGAGGTCGCGAATCAATACAAGCTCGGCGACCTCGATGAGGCGGTTGCTCGCCGCGGGATGGTCGTCAAGAAGGCCGAGCGCATCGACATCGAGTGTGTCGTCCGTGGGTACATCACCGGCTCCGCATTAGCGGAGTACCGGAAGTCCGGTTCGGTCCAGGGCATTGAGCTGCCTGCCGATATGGTTAATTCGCAGGCGTTTGACGAGCCCATCTTTACGCCCACCACCAAGGAGGAGACGGGGCACGATCAGCCTCTGACGCTGGACGAATTGTGGAAGCTGGTGGGCGGCAACATCGCATGGCCGCTTGAAGAGCACAGCCTCGCGCTCTACCGGATGGCATCCGAATATGCCAGGGCGATGGGCGTGATCCTGGCGGACACCAAGTTTGAGTTCGGCATCATCGACGGAAAGATCTCGGTGATCGATGAGCTGCTGACGCCGGACTCGTCCCGCTACTGGGATGCCACCGTCTACGAAGCGGGCAAGTCACAGCCAAGCTTTGACAAGCAGATTATCCGAGATTGGTTGACGGGGTCTGGGTGGGATCGCGAGCCGCCCGCGCCGGAACTTCCTGACGACATCGTGCAGCAGACAATCGACAAGTACCGCGACGTTTATCAGCGGCTCACGTCAAAGGAGCTTACTCTGTGAGCGTCCGGCGGGTTGTCGGGAGCGTACTCATCGGGTGCGCGGCGGCAATCATGGTGTACACAATCGTGGGCGCAGTCAACATCGTATGGGGCGTCTCCCAGATCAGCGAAATGCCGATCACGGTCAAGCTCTTCCTGCCGGTGATCTTCGGCACACTTGTCGGAACGATTGGCGTCATGGCCGTTCAGCGCGTACGCAGTCGCAGGCATCCCCATAACGCGGGTAACCCCGCGCAGAACTGAGCCACGAAAGCGGCATTGATAAGCGGGATGGCGAATTACCTAGCGCGAATCTATGTGACGCCCAAGCCGGGTGTTGTCGATCCACAAGGGCTTTCCATACTGGGTGGGTTGAGGAACCTGGGCTACGATTCCGTTTCAGCCGTCCGGGCAGGGCGGTACCTTGAGGTGCAGCTTGGGGAGGCCCCGTCGCACGAGGAGGCCGAGTCGCGGACGACGGAGATGTGCCGCCAACTGCTGGCCAATCCCGTGATTGAGGACTATCGGTTCGAGGTGGTGGAAAGCGAATAGTAACGATTCGTTGAGGGCTGACTGCTCCGGAACGCGGCACACCAAGTCAACAGACCGACCAGAGCGGGATCGCGAACCTCAGCCGTAACGCAGTTACTCTGTCAGAGTGCCCTTGGTGGATGGGGCGATACCCGTAAATCGCTCATCACGCCGCGTTGCTGTATCCAGAGCCTTGGCCAGCGCCTTGAACGTTGCCTCAGCGATGTGGTGGTCATTGACCCCGGCGTGTTGGACAACATGCAGATTAATGCGCGCCTCCCGCGCAATGGACTCCAGCACGTGGCCGACCAGTTCGGACCGCAGATCACCGATCATTCCTGTTTTGAATTCCAGGCCGATGGCTGCATAACCACGCCCAGCCAGGTCCACCACCGATGTCGTCAACGCGTCATCCAGCGGAACAGTCTCGTGAGCCATGCGGCGAATGCCGGTGCGGTCTCCCAAGGCCTCGGCGAGGGCCCGTCCGATGACGATGCCCGTGTCTTCTGCCGTGTGATGGCCGTCCGGATCATTCAGCCCTTCGGCGCGTACGGTGAGATCGAAGCCGCTGTGCCGGCCAAGTTGATCAATCAAATGGTTGAGCATCAGCGAACCGGTGCTCACGTCATGCTGCGCGCGTCCGTCAAGGTTGATCGATACTTCGACAATGGTCTCCCTCGTCTCACGCCGGACGGTGGCCTGACGGGGCGCGGCCGCTTCTTCCCCTGTCACTTCTTAGCCTCCATTTCCTCACGCATGGCTTCAAGCAGCCGCTCATGATCTCGCGGCTTGCCGATAGAGATGCGTATACAGTCACGCAGTTCTGGTGTGTTGAAATGCCGCAGGGCGATACCACGTTTCAGCAGTGCGGCGTGCAACTCTTTGGCACTGTGCTCCAGGAAGCGCACCAGCAGGAAATTGGCGTCCGATGGAAAGACCTGGACACTCGGCAAGGAACGCAGCTCTTCTTCAAGGACGGCGCGCTCATTTGCGATGTTTTTCACCGTCGCCAGTGCATTATCCAGGTCCTCGATAGCAGCGATGGCCGCCGCCTGCGCCAGCGTGTTGACGTTGTACGGCGGCTTGACCGTCATGAGGATGGCGGCGAGGTCAGCGGGCAAGATTCCATAGCCGACGCGCAGCCCTGCCAGTCCCGCCCACTTGCTGAATGTTCGCAGGAAGATTACGTTAGGGTACTCATCCACCAGGTACATGAGTGACTGTCCGGAAAATTCTGCGTACGCCTCATCAACAATTGTGAGGACCTCAGTCTCCGCGACTGCCCGAACCTCTTCCTCGGTTACGCTGTTGCCGGTCGGGTTGTTGGGCGTCGAGAAGAACGCGATTGAGGCCTCACGCGCCGCCGCCACGAGGCCGGGCAGATCAATGGAGAAGTCATCCTGGCTGCGCGGCACACCAACAAAGCGGGCACCGGCAAGATCGGTCTCGACCGCGTACATGCCAAAGGTGGGAGTCGCAGCGACGATTGTGTCTTCCGGCCCCACGAATAGCCGCATCAACAGAGCGATGAGCTCGTCACTGCCCGAACCCGCGACGATGCGCTCAGCGTCGAAGCCCGTGTACTCCGCGAGGCAGGCTCGCAGCGCAGCATGATCCGGATCCGGATAGATATTAGCGGCATTGAAAGACTCTATGAGCGCCCGCACGCGGGGCGGCGGGCCGTAGGGATTCTCGTTCGCGTTCAGCCGGACGATACCTTCCTCACCTGCGTCGCTCTCCGCTTCAAGTCGTTCCGGCGGTGCGACAGGCTCATACGGCTTCATGTCCCGATAGCGGGGCACCAGTCGGTCAAGAAGGGGAACTGAAAGGCGAGTACGCTGTACTGTCATAGCGTCTCTATTATTGCATGCCGCCTATTCGTCGACAGAAACAGCGGTGATGCTCGCGGCCTCCAGTACGTCTTCTTCAGGACCGGGAACGACGGATACCATGACCCGGTCGCCGATACGTAGGTCATCAATTTCGCCCGGTTGTGTGACAGTGATGCGAGTTCCGGAAATTGTCGATATGCGCTGCAAGCCCGTTGGCGTCATCAGCGTAATCGTGTTCCCATCTATGGACTCAATGGTTCCGTTCATGCGCGTCCCGATTTCCCCGCTATCCGTATCGCCTGTTCCCGCCAGGAAAGCTGGACGACCCTGCGAAAAGCCCTCTCCTTGGCCACGTTGGAACTGTCCGAACTGGGCACGGATTGCGGCTATGTCAGCTTCCGTGGCGCCCTGCGCCCGCATCTGCCGAATCGCCTCCGGCGGAATCTCCCCACCGCCTGGCCCAAACGTCACGGTCTCTGTATCAGCATCCTCGTTACCCACTTCTACTTCCGTGGAAGAACTCTCAGCAGTTATGGCCAACGGTGGAACCTCTTCGAGATCATCTCCCTGTGATTGTCCCACCTGCACGCCGATGCTGAACGCGCCGCCAATGCTCAGTCCGACGACCAACATCAGCCCGGCGATTCCTATGAATACTCGAGCGCCTGGCCCGCCGAGCTGCTCCTCGTCTGTCGATTCAATCGGCTGATTGTCCATCTTGTCATCCCTTACTCATATCTGAGTGCTTCGATTGGATGCAGTGCAGCGGCCCGCATCGCGGGATAGATGCCAAAAACCAGTCCTATAAGCATTGAAACGGCCAGGGCGAGGATAGTGATATCGGTGCTGACAACTGTACGAATATCTTCTTGAGCCAACAGCGTGACGTTCATTCCTTGTGCGACAAGCATGCCCAACAGGACACCGATGATACCGCCGCCCAGGCTCAGCAGCACCGCCTCCAGCACGAATTGCGAGAGGATATCCCAGCGTCGGGCTCCCACCGCCTTGCGGATACCGATTTCTCTTGTCCGCTCCGTAACGGAAACCAGCATGATGTTCATGATTCCTATCCCGCCAACGATCAGGGAGATCCCTGCAATCGAACCCAGGAAAAGCACAAAGGCCTGCGTCGTGTCCTGGAAAGCTTCCAGCGCCTGTTGCTGATTCCTGACTTCGAAGTCGTCCTCGTCCGTAATCCTGTGGCGCAAGCGTAAGATCCGGCTGACTTCGTCCTCCGCCCGCTCCATGTTGTCGACATCGCCGACCAACACGCTGATGGTATCGACACCGACAGTACCCTCAACGGTTCGATCTGCGCTGATGCGACGATAGGCAGTCGTAATGGGAATAAGGACACGGTTGTCTTCAAAACCGAATGCCCCTCCTCCCCTGCTTTCCAGCACACCGATGACGGTCATCTTGCGCCCATTGATGGTGATGGTCTGCCCAACCGGATTACGTCCAAGGAAAAGGTCTGCCGCCGCTTGGGAGCCGAGAACTGCCACGTCGGACGCGGCAGAAACATGTGGAATGCTGATGAAGCTTCCGGCGGCCACCTCGTAATCTCTCACTTCCCGGTACTCCGGTGTCACGCCCGTGATTTCGGTGGAAAGGCTGCGCGCGCCAAAGTCATCGATAGTGATCACATCGCCAAACGAGTTGATCTCCGGCGCAACCTGGTCAACCGAGGGGGCAAGCAGTGGATCCACCAGCGCGTATGCGTCATCCAGAGTCAGATTTCCTCCTGATGGGCTGACGAAGAGGATGTTGGTGCCCAACTCCTGGATGAACGACGTCACGGAGTCCTGCACGCCGCGGCCGATGGACATGAGTGAGATCACCGCCGCCACGCCGATCACGATGCCAAGCAGCGTGAGCAGGCTGCGGAGCTTGTTTGCCCCCACGGATTGCAGGGCGGAAAGGAGTGTTCGCTGCGGACTCACTCCGTCCCCGCTTTCTCATCATTGACCACTTCGCCGTCACGCATCACGATTCTTCGCTCAGCGAAACGCGCGATGTCCTCCTCATGCGTGACGAGGATGACCGTGATCCCGGATGTCCGATTGAGTTCCTTGAGCAGTTCGATGATTTCCAGACTGGAGCGGGAATCCAGGTTGCCCGTCGGCTCGTCGGCAAGCAGGATGGACGGCTCATTGACCAACGCCCGCGCGATGGCAACCCTCTGCTGCTGCCCTCCGGACATTTCCGTTGGACGATGACCCGTCCTATCCGCAAGTCCGACACGCCCCAATGCCTCTCGCGCCAAAGGAGCGCTGTCGCCTTTTCGCGCATACAACAGCGGCAGTTCGACATTCGATTCCGCCGTGAGGCGCGGCAACAAGTTGTAGCTCTGAAACACAAAACCGATCTTCCGGTTCCGAATCGTCGCCAGCCGTGAATCGGACAGCCGACCAACACTGACGCCGTCAAGCGAATACTGGCCGGACGTGGGAACGTCAAGGCAGCCAAGAATGTTCATCAAGGTCGATTTGCCGGAGCCCGAGGCCCCCATGACGGCGACCATTTCGCCATCATTGACAGTGAGGTTGACACCGCGCAGGGCCCCAATCTCAACCTCACCCATCCGATAGGTCTTGGTGACGTTGACCAGTTCAATCACATCGCCGCTCCGGCTGCTTGCCGCTCAAACGCCCCTAATTGACCACCCGGACGGTTCGAGTGGTCTGGCGCTGGAATCCCGGACCACCACCGAACCCGCCGAACTCGTCCGCCTCGGACACATGCATGATGACCTCTTCGCCCTCACTCACACCGCTCTCAACAACAACCCAGAAGCCGTCGTTGTCCCCCAGCGTCACCGGGAGCGACGTTGCCTCGCCGTCCGACATGACACGGAGAATTGGCTCCTGGAACGTGCCGTAAATCGATTGCACAGGAACCAACAAGACATTGAACTGTTCTTCCACGGCCATGCGGGCGTTCGCGTTCATACCCTCCCGCAGGTCAACGTCCGGCGGGACATCAATCCGTACTAACACCGTGAAGACCGCGATGCCCTGTTGAAGCTCCGCCGCGGATGAAATTGACGATATTGAGCCGCTGAATACCTGTCCGGGCATCGCATCCAGGGTGATTTCGGCCGGATCTCCGTAGCTGATTCGCAGCACGTCGGTCTCATCTACCTGTCCTGAAAGCTCCACGATGGACGTGTCAATGATCTCAGCCGCAATCCGCGATTCCACGTCAAGCTCCTCGCCCGGAACCGCATTGAGGACGGCAACAATGCCGTCGATTGGCGCACGGACAGTTGCTTCTTCACGCTGCAGCAGCGCGTCTTGCAGAGCAACCTGCGCCGTCACAAGTTCAGCCTCTTTGAGTTGACGAGCGTACCCTTGGTCTCCCTCGCCCGCATCACGCACGGCGAGCAACATCCGGTCGCGCTCATCCCGAGCCGCGTCCAGCTTGGTCTGCGCCTCCTTTATCGCGGTATCCCTAGTGGTAACCGCGTCATCAAGGTCGTCGCGAGCCGTCGTCAGTGCGTCCCAGGCGTCATCAAACCCCTTTTGCAGACAGTGGCCGTTGAGCGGATGAGCGTCAGTGCTCTCGCACGTGGCTACGATCACACCCGGGTAGAAATTGACGATGGCATAGACGATGGTTTCAGACCATCTGGTGGCCGAGTTGTCTGCCGGAGCGCCACGGGAATAGACACCCCTCACGCTGTCGGCGCCAACAGTCTCGACGAGCAGTCCCTCCGGGTTGACTCCCCATCTCGTCAATAACTCGTTTGGAGGGATTGTCAATTCATGCTCTTCAAGAGAGGCCCCTAGCCATGCGGTGAACGCACCCCGATACTTTTCTTCCTGTTCATCAACACCATCCTGCACCATCTCGATTTTCTCCCGGTGCTCTTTATCGAGGTCAGAAAGAACCCGCTCTGCGTCTGCGACGTTATCCTCGGCGTCAGCCAGATCTGTTTGCGCGTCCGGGAGCAGATTCGTCAGAGCGTCCTGTGCGTCGCGCAGCGCAATCCGCGCCTTCGCGATTTCCATATCATGCTCCGCGACGGTTGCGTCATCCAGCGTGAAGAGAGCTTGACCTTCTGTAACTGCTTGCCCCTCCTCGACAAGCACATCCTTCACGATTGAACCGGCGCCGAGGCGTATGGATTCCCGATGGGGGAGCGTAAGCGTGCCGCCCGTCTGTACCTGGTTGATCAAATCCCCGCGCGTCACAGCTACAAGCTGTTCATTCTCGGTAAGGCCCCCGGCGGCTTGATCACCCGACAACTGTGCATTGATGACATATGCGCCGCCGCCGAGACCAACGATCAATACGCCGATGATTACAATGATTTGCCACAGTTGCAGACGCTTAATTGTCACCATCCGCCACACACCTCAATTGCCCCGGAGGGCGCTTGAATCACTTCGGGGCGGGTGCTACCAACCATAGACCAGCCGCCGCTACAACACGCTGTATATTCGAACGCCGTCGCGTCCGAGAACGTTAGCAGCGGAATAAAAAGAAGGGACGGGAACTGTGCCCCGTCCTCTTCAATATCAAGCGAATTAGAGGGACAGTTTCTCCGCGAGCAACTCTCGGAGCTCTCTGACAGTCTCCACCTGCCATGCGGGATAGCGAGCCTGCGTCCGCTCGCGCACCGCGCGACGAAACGCCTGCTCGTCCTCATCCCCAATCTCAGCCTTCACATCTTCATTGATCTTTGGCATTTCCTCATTGGCGGATTCGGGGCGCTCATGCCAGTGAGCAATCTCTTCCAGATCGTCCGTATAGAAAACGGGCACCGGAATCGACATGAACTCGCCGTTCTTGAGGAACTCGTTCATGATGTCCAGGTTCTCATCACGTGGGAAGACGCTGACGTCCATGCCCGCCGCTTCGGCAATCTTCGCGAGAACCGGCATACCGCGGAACACGTCGGGGCACCAATCCTCTCCGAGGATTAGCAGCTTTGTTGCCCCCGCATCCTTTGCCTGGCGGAAAAACGCCACGTCATCATCCGAGAGTTGGGCACTGTTGTAGTACTGCTCGAACCTGTCCTTATTGACCTTGATCTGCTCGATGTAGTCGTCATATGTGAATCCCGAACCAAATCGTTCGGGCGTGACAACAGTCGTCTTCTCAGTCATCGTGTTTCCTCCGCCCCCATTCATGGGATCTATTCGAATCTCTTGGCCAATCTAGCCGATATTGCAGCTAATCATGTCCTTGTAACCCATTGTGACCTTCCCATCCGGATAAACAACGATGGGAACGACATCGCCATAGATTCGAGCCTCATCGAGCCACGCCTGGCTCTCATCGACCTGTCGCTCTTCAAACTCGATGCCTTGTTTCGTCCAATCCTCTTTCATCACGACGCACGCAGGGCACGTCGTCAGAGTGTAGACAATTGGCTTCGTTCCAACTTGTGTTGCCACCAAAACCTCCGTTGAACTCCGTGAAGTCCGAAGCGCATTGATTCTCTCAGTGATTCTAGGATGCGTGTCTCAATGAGTCAAAGCGACCCCTCGCCAAGCCATGAGATGATTAAAGCACCATGATCTCCAATAGCATTGCTCTGGAATTGGGGCAACGGCTTGAGCCCGAATTACTAGAAACGTGCCGCACGCTCGGCGACATTGCGGAACAGGGCACGCTCTTCATCGTTGGAGGAGCGGTGCGGGATATTCTGCTGGGGCGGAATCCTGTTGAAGTTGATCTCGTTGTCCAGGGAAGCGCTGATGAACTCGCGCAGAAAGCCGTTCAGTTTCGGCTAGCCCTGAGAACCACCGCCTCACAATTCATGACTGTCAAGCTGACCATCGGCTCGCGTGAGATGGATATCGCGACAGCCCGCAGTGAAACGTACACGTCGCCCGGCGCGCTGCCTGATGTTGCTCCATCAGATATAGAGACGGACCTTGGCCGACGCGACTTTGCAGCGAACGCAATCGCCGTCTCCATCGGTTCGATGGATTTCGGGCGTGTGATCGATCCCCATCGTGGCGTCAATGATGTACAGGCAGGTGTACTCCGCGCGCTGCATGCAGGGTCGTTCCGTGACGACGCCACGAGAATGATTCGGGCCGCCCGCTACGCCTCCCGACTCCAATTCAAACTGCATGCAGAAACCGAGGCGTGGATAAAGAACGATGCTTCCTACATCGGCACCGTAGGTCCGGATCGCCTGCGCAACGAATTCAACCGGCTTTGGCGAGAAAAGAAGCCTGTGGAAGGACTGATTAATCTACAGTCTTGGGGAGTTCTGGATCACTTGCCTACGGCATCAAATTGGGTGAGTGGGCTGTACAGTTTCTCGATGTCTGATCGCGAAGCGGCCGCCAGGCCTGATGACGCTGACGATGCCGACGTGCATTGGGCCCTCATCGCAACAACGGTGGGAACGAAGTACGAGACGCTCATTGACACTTTCAATCTCGCAGGTAGCTCCCGCCGGGCAGTTGACGACATCCGGTTGTGGAAAACGAGTGGATCGGCGGCATTCCGAGAGGCCTCCGGAATAGGCCGTCCAAGCAACTTTACGGAAGTTCTTTCCATGTATGAGCCGGCCGCCCTTGAGGCCCTATACCTCACCGGAGACGCCGCTGAGGCTCGAGCAATCGCCTCATATCTCGGAACGTGGCGACACGTTCAACCTGAGTTAAACGGCAATGACTTGCTTGAGATGGGCGTGCTCCAGGGCCCTCTTATGGGAAAGTTCCTCGACCAGCTGCGCAAGGCCCGGCTGGACAATCTGGTCTTGAACAGGGATGACGAGACGCAGTTGGTCAGGCAATGGACCGGGCGCGGTTCTGCCGCCTCTGACGGATCATGACGCTCCCCGGCAGCGCGCGCTCCCGCATGGCCACCTCACGCTCCTCCTGAAATAGCAGTTGTTGCGCGTAGGCCGCGTAAATGCCGAAACGCTCGCGCCCCCACGCCGCAATCTTGTCCTCCGGAGTCTTCTTACCTTCCAGGTACAAACGCTTTACGGCGCGACTCACCCATCTGTCCACTGCGAACGCCTCTGTGTGATCCAGTGAAAACGCGAGGATGCAGTCAGCGATTTTCGGCCCAATACCCTTGAAAGTCAGTAGAGCGTTCCTGGCATCCTCATACGACAGCATTCGGAGTTCATCCAGCTCAACGTCGCCCTCAGCGATACGGATGGCTGCAGATGCGAGGAACGGCGCGCGAAACCCCAGTCCGATGCGGCGGAGTTGGGCCTCTCCCAAGCGTGCCACTGCGGTCGGGTCAGGAACGCGATAGACCGTTTTCCCCCACGCTGTACCGCTGACCCCACACTCCTCAGCCAGGTTCTGCATATTCCTCTTGATGCGTGGCAGGTGGCATTGCGCGCTGATGATGAAACTGGCCAGACACTCCCAGGGTTCCTGGCGCAACAGGGTCAAGCCGGGCCAGCGATCCATGATTTCCGCCAGCACAGCATCTCTAGACAACTCCTGTCTGATTCGTGAGTGGTCGTCATCAAGGCGCAGATAGCTAGTCACCATTTCTGCGGCAGCGCCATCTGGCAGATCAGCCCCGTACGTAGAAACTTCCAGAATTCCGGGAGTGTCAGCTTCTGCATCCACGTGTCGGATTCGAACAGCATGTCCGTATATGGTTCCGATCCACCAGCCATCAGCCTCGTCATCCGGCGCCGTCCAGCCAAAAGCCTGTCCCTCATCCAGGGATGCAGGCAGGTCGAGCGGAGCGGTCAATTCGATACGGGCAGCTTGCGATTGTACTTCGTCACTACCCATCGGCATTGAACCAGTCCCGCACGTCATCGCCCAGTCGATCAAGCGTCGGCGTCTGTACGGTAGAGGTGGGGAGCGCATCAATGAACGCGGCCCCATACGCACGGTTCAATACCCGTGAATCCAGGATAACGATCACGCCCTGGTCTTTCGTACTCCGAAGCAGGCGACCAACGCCCTGTTTGAACCTCAGGAGCGACCGCGGAATCTGGAACTCATTGAAGGAATTCTCGTATGTCTCGCCGCGCGCCGCGATTATTGGATCGGACGGCACGTCAAACGGGAGGCGGGTGACGATGAGCGCCTGCAATGCATCGCCCGGCAGATCGACCCCTTCCCAGAACGCCGCCGCGCCCAGGATGACGATTCCCTTACGGAGTCGAGCGATTTCCGCTAGTCGATCCGGCGCGCCGTCAATCCCCTGCCCCAGAACACTGATACCCCGCCCCCGCAGCACGGAACTGACTTTCGTATACGTCTGGCGCAACGAGGCGTGTGAGGTGAACAACGCCAGCACGCCGCCGCCCGTCGCCGCTGCGACATCGACGACAGCCTGTTGAACGGCCTTGCCGTAGGCGTTGTTGTTGGGATCCGGCACGTCGGCAGGAACCATTGCCGCGGCGGCATCCTCCGGCCCCAGCGTGAGTCTCACCTGCAGTGTTTCCGGTTCCTCAAGCCCGAGTCGATCGGTGATGAATCCAAAAGAGTCGTCCGTCGTCAGCGTCGCGCTGGAGAGGACAATTGATTTACGGTCAGCGAAAGGACCGGTCGCGATGTGCGGCGCAACGGACATCGGCGCCCAGTGAAGCGAGATGCTTCCCCGCTGATCACGCGGGGTCTCAAGCCACGTAATGTCGTCGTCAGGGCTCACGTCTCTCATCACGTTTAGCAAGCGTACTCGAAGGTCGGCTATGCGCCTCACAGCATCATCGACGTCCGTGGACGGGCCCTGCCGACTCTGGTCTGTCTGCAACGCAGATCTCAGCCGCGAATCAACAAGGTCGGCAGCCGCAGCAAGAGTCGCGTCGAGGTCTTGCCATGCCTTCACGGCCTCACGCCATTCATCCGTCTCCCGGACGCGCTGAATGAGCCGCACCTGGGAATCGCCGCCCCGATCCGAGCGCGCCCCGGCGGCGATAGCACCCACAGCAGTGAAGAACTGACCAGCCCGGGTAGCGGAATTTCGAGCTGCCACGGCAACCTCAGCGCCCGCGGCCTCCATCGCTTGAGCCGTTGCTCCGGCAGACGAGCCGGATGAGCCCTGCGCCGCTGTTACTAGCCGTGGCCGGCCATCTCCCGAATCTGCCCCAAGCGAGTTGAGCAGTTCATTGACCTCACTTTGGGAAATGCTGCGGGCATAGTGGTCGGTGGCCTCGCGCTCAAGGTTGTGCGCCTCATCGAGGATCACGTGAGGGATTTCACCCAGGACGTTGCCACCGGACGACGAGTCCGCAAGCAGAAGCGCATGATTCGTGATAACAAGGTGGGCGGCCTGCGCAGCCCTCCGCGCCCGTCCGATGAAACACAATCCCTCACGCTCATAGCCGCAGTTGCCGTGTCCTTCTTCCGACCCTGCGGACAGGGTTGACCAACGCGCCGCCTCCTGCTCGCCCATCGGCAACTCGCCCAGATCGCCGCTTTCGGTCGATTCGAGCCACACCATCAGCCGGGCAAAGAACGCGGCCTCGCCCGGAGTCACCTCAAGGCTGCCAAGCCGCGAGAGCAGCCGCGATATGCACAGGTAGTTTCCCCTGCCCTTCAGCACGGCCACACGGACCTCGTTCGGGGTCAGGCCGAGCGCTCGAAGAGCAACAGGAACATCCTTGGAGGCGAGCTGTTCCTGGAGACCGCGGGTGGATGTGGCAACGACAACCTGCTCTTCAGCAGCTTCCGCGCGCCAGATGGCCGGGATCAGATAGCCCAGTGATTTACCGGTACCGGGCGGGGCTTCCAAAAGGAGTGTTTGATCCATTTCCTGAACTTGCGCCACCGCCTGTGCCATCTCCAGTTGCTGCGTGCGTGGTTCATACGATTCGCCAAGCGCTTTAGCGAGTCCGCCATCAGACTGAAATGCTGTTTCGATGGCAGCTGTTCCGTCCTGCGTCGTAGGCAGTTTCCGCTGGCGTGTCTCGGATTCGACGCTTGGTTTGCCAAGTCTTTCAGTCAGCCGTTTGATAACGCGTTCAGGCCCGTCGCTGGCAATTTCCTGCTGTTGTGCAGCTAATTCAAAAACCGTACCTGCCCTCCAGTCACCCGGCGCGCGGTCGGAGAGTGAACGGATCATCGCCAAGGTGGCCAGGTCGAGGGATAGAATCATGTCCCAGAACCGGAGAAAGACCTTGGCAGTCGCCTCCGCGTCTGCCAACGCCCGATGCGGACTATCGTTGATTATTCCCAACTCTTCGATGAGCCATCCGAGAGAATGGCTGGAGGCTGACGGCCTCAGGATTCGGGAGAGGTCGAGCGTGTCGAACACGGGTCCGCTCGGCTTTACGCCATTCGCGTTCAGGAATCCGAGATCGAACTGGTAGTTCTGCCCGACCATCGGCAGGTCGCCGATGAATGCCGCAAGCTCGTCCGCAATTTCAGTGAACGGGGGCGCGCCAACAAGATCAGCGTCTGTGATGCCGGTTAGCACTGAGACGAAATCAGGGAGCGCATGGCCCGGATTGATGAGCTGCTGGAAGCTGTCGACGATTTTGCCTTGCTCAACCTTGACGGCGCCAACTTCGATGATGCGGTCGCTCTCCGCATTCAGGCCCGTGGTTTCCAGGTCAAGCGAGACGAACGTCAGCGGAAATGGCGTGCTGTCCGACGCGCCCGCGACAGTCATCTCACGCCTACGGCAGCAAGGTCATCGGCACGCTCTTCCCAGTAAGACATGTCGCTGCCCTTGAGCAGCGAACCGGTGGGATAGTAGCGACCCTCGCGAATCTCCTCAATGAATTCCCAGACGTTGGATACTCGCCGTTCCGTGACGATTGCGCCTGACCCAATACCCGTGGTGGAATGGGCGTCCCCGCCGCCGACTCCGGTACGTCCAAGTTCCCGTGCTACCTGAAGGGCAAAGAGGTTTTCCTGCGCGTTGTTGGCGCCGTTCACGACTTCCAGCTCATCTGTCAGCTTGAAGATGGTGAGATCCGCGGCCTCCTCAACGGTGTAGATCTTTGACCAGCCGCTGATGCGGGGGTCATCGAACATACGGCGAAACGGGTGGGCTGCAATCATGATGCCGTCCGAAGCCTGCACAACTCTGCGCAGGATTTCCGCCCGATGGATACCGGATGAATATCCCGTCAGTCCGAAGCATGTGATATGCCCCAGGTCAGTGGCAACCTCCATGCCGGGAATGACAAGGAAGTCGTGCTCGGCGGAGAAGCGCTCCATTTGATACGTGTCCCACACCGTGCCGTGCTCAGTGACACAGACGCCATCAAGACCCACGGCTTTCGCGACTGTCACGAGATCCTTTGGTGACAGGCCGCTATCGGATGAGCCAATGTGTGTGTGTACGTGAAGGTCCAGTTTCATGATGAGTTAACAGCACTTGTAGTCTACAGGAACGCCGTCTATCAGCGCGAACGGTGGGGCCTTTTCCGATGGCAAAATGGGGCACAGACGTCTCCCGAATCGAGTAGGCTGTACGTGACAAAGTCGCTCTCGCGGGAGGCTCGGAATGTATCGCATTACGATTTCGACGCAGGAACACGGAACAATCCTGGATCAGGAGCTGATGGGCTTCGTGCTGATCCGCAAGATGCTGTGCGAACACGAGGACCCCACGCACGAGCCGGTCATGAGCATGGAATCACGCGGCGTGAATGGCTATGAGCAGATTGGTCTGCTTGAATGGGCCAAAGCTGCGACGATGGCGGGCATGGTCGCGGACATGGAAGAGGGCCCCGGCCTGGCCGATTACCCGAATTAGAGCAGTGCGTGCCCCAGCATGACTTTCGATTCTGACCGCCCTATTGAAACTAGGAAGGAAGACCGCCTTAACCGAAGTTATTTCGCGGAGATCATAGCTAGGCACATAGCCGGAACCCCCGTTAAACAGGGATTCACTGCTGCCATCGTGGGGCAGTGGGGCTCTGGCAAGACCTCGCTACTCAACATGGTGCGTGAATCACTTGAGGAGTCCGGTGACGACTTCCTTGTGCTAGAGTTCAATCCTTGGCTCTTTGCAACAGCCGAGGATTTGTTACCTCGATTCTTCTCTGAACTTAGCGCCCAGCTTGGGGCAAGCAAAATCAAAATAGCTAAGCAAGCGGCGAAGGCTTTCGCTGGTCTAGGACAAATGCTGGCACCTCTGAGTCCAGTACCCGGCACTGGTGCTGTAGTGTCGCGAGTAACGTCCATAGTGGAGGAATGGGCGGGATCAGATAGCTTGCTCTCTCAACGCAACACCTTGCATGATGCCCTTGCCGGCTCGGATTCCAGAATCATTGTTGTTGTGGACGATCTCGACCGGCTCCAACGGGATGAGACCCGGGAACTCATTCGTCTGATTCGACTCACTTCTAATCTACCTAACCTAATCTTCTTGCTCGCCTACGACAGTGAGAGGGTTGCAAAGAGCCTTGATAACGATCCTGCAGAAGGGCGTAATTATCTGGATAAGATCGTCCAACTACCTTTTGATGTCCCTAAGCCACGTGCCACAGCCTTGCGAGATATCGTGCTTAACGAACTCGATCAACTAATACAAAGACATCCGCACAGAGCGCTGGATCGCCGAGCGTGGGAACAAATTTATTTTGGAGTGGTAGAGCCGCTCTTGGACAACCTTCGAGACGTCAAGCGGTACCTCAACTCAATCCCCGTGACGCTTGAATTAGTTGACGAGGAAGTTGCGCTGGCAGACCTTCTTGGCATCGAGGCCCTGCGTGTCCTTCGGTCATCCATTTTCAACGAATTGAAGGCTAATACTCCATTCCTAACATTCCCTGCGGCGGCGTCAACTCAGAGATTGTCGTTGGAAGCGCGAGGCGTGGATATCGGTAAAGAATTGACGGCGATGCTAGAGCGCATGGGTGGTGAAAGGGAGTTCTTTGATACTGCCCTACAGATTCTCTTTCCTGCAACGCAAGAGTATTTGCGCGGTACCTCTTACGGCTCGAGCCAAATTGGCAGGTGGCGCACCGAGAGACGGATCGCATGTGAAGAAGTTCTCAGCGTCTATCTACATGCCGGAATCGACACCAACGCCATTCCTGAGCGAGACATACAGGCCATCCTCGACACAATAAGGGACGGAAAGGAATTCTCCGATCAACTTGATTCCCTTAGCGAAGAGCGTCTGGTTGTGGTACTAGAGAGATTGTTGGACTTTGGGGAGAATCTCCCTGTAGCAGCTGGAGCGGAAGCAGTGCCAGCATTGGTTAATCAATTGGGAAGGCTTAGGCGTGATCAAGGTGGGGGGGTTCAAATATCACCCCGCTCCAAGGCAAGACAAGTTATCTACCGGCTACTACGACGACTCCAGTCGGCTGGAACTCTTGAATCTGTACTGCCCGACATTATGGAGAGGGTTAATTCCTTGTCCGGCCAGTTCTGTCTTATAGAGTTAGTCGCGCATCGAGAGGCAGTTGAGCGACAACTCGTTCCGGAAGAACAGGCAAGGACCATGATCAATCAGTTGGTAGGAGACCTCCATGCAGCAACACCAAAGCAACTGGCCAAGGAATGGGATCTCTTCGAAATGGTGTTGCGTATCGGTTTGCGGCTCGACGAATCCGGTCGCTTACAACTCAATACTAGTCTAAGGGAACACCTTGATGACCACGACTTCACGGTCGGTCTCCTGCGCAGCGCCCTAAACACCGCATATCGGAACGGACACCCGCAAACGCGGCTGTTCTGGAACAATCTACAAGAAGTGTTTGGCAACGAACTTGTTGAGGCTATTCATACGCTGGCGCAATCTGATGTACCTGAATCATTGAATGAGCAAGACAAGACCGCCTTGGACCTTGCACTCGATTACGAGTCAGGTCGGCGGACAGATGACTTGGACGATTACAGCGAGTAGTTAGTTGGTGCCCCCAAGGGGACTCGAACCCCTGTCGGCGGCTTGAAGGGCCGCAGTCCTAGGCCACTAGACGATGGGGGCGTGACCTTCGCCTCTTCCACTATAGCCACAACACGCTCGCTCTGCGCCATAACCGCAACACATCCCGTCTGTGCCATAACCGCAACACATCCCGTCTGTGCCGTAGCCATAACACGCCCTTCTGTGCCATAGCAGCAACGCTTCCTTCTTACCCCATCCGCTGCCGCTGTCATCCTTGCGGCATCCTCGATAATAGATGTATGAGAAATCGACCCATAACAGTCTTTCTGAACTCGCTTGGCATCTCCGGCGCGGAGCAGCAAATCATGGCACGCACCGTCCTGGAGGATGCAGGGTTCACGCGCGCCGGAAGAACGAATATGGCCGTCCACAAAGAGCCGGGTGCCGCAGAGGCTCTTGAGAAACAACTCGCATCCCACTGCGCGAACCAGGGGTGTCAGGAGACGCTGAATGAGCAGGAGGGTCAAAGCCACGCCCCCCGTGCGCTCATCCTGGTGGAGCGCGACGCCTGCGAGGTATGCGGCGGCTCCGCCGACCGGCGCGCTCTGAATGAAATGGCCACTGCCATGAGCGGAGCCGGACTCTCCCGGGCAGTCGTTGTCGGCGGCACCAATCCAAAGTGGGCGCGAATACGCCAGATTGCCCCTCAATCAGTTGAGTGGCGATTCGTCAACGGGCTTGGCAACGCCAATCAGCGGGATGCCGCAAGCGATCTGAGATGGGGCGACGTCATCCTGATTTGGGCCGGCACTCCCGCGCAACACCGCGTGACGAATCTCTACGCCGGGCCACGCACAATCACGGTGCCGACAACAGGAATCGCCGCCCTGGCACGGGAAGCCACCAGGTTCGCCATAGGTCGGAGGGAGCGGAGCGGCAGCGCCGCCAGCTGATCCTTGGCACTCGCATTCATTCAGCGAAAGTAGGCCTGGTCCCCTACCTCGAAACCAAGCGACTCCGCAAGGCCGGCGTTAATCTCCAGCGCGTACTGCGCCAGTGCGGCGCCCGGGTAGGTTCGCAGTTCAGAATCCGGCACACCCGGTTGCGGGTGCATCGTCTGGATATCCACGACGACGCCTGTAGAATCCATGTAGAGGATATCCAGGGGAATCAGAGTGTTCTTCATCCAGAAGCTGAGGGACGCTTCTTGCGGAAAGACGAACAACATTCCTGCGTTTTCGGCGAGGCTCTCACGATGCATCAGTCCGAGCGCTCGTTCAGCAGGCGTAGCCGCAATCTCCAGAACAAAGACGTGAACTCTTAGAGACACCTCCCGGACTGATGTCACATCCTCCACGTCCTCAATAATCAGGAATCCCTGCTCACGTGGCGACGGGACCGGAGTTGTGGTTAGTGTCGGTGTTGGAGACGGTGCTGCAGTGGCCGTCGGCGACAGAATACGGATGTCCGGGCGCGGGGAATTGGTGGGCGGCACAGACGTTACCGCGTCAGAAGAGCTGCACGCCCCGAGAATTAGTACAGCGAAGACCGAAATGACGCCAAGAACGGCGATTGACCGAGTACCCATTCAGCCAAGGATACAGGACTCATTTGGTAGAATTGAGTCGGGGTTCGCACACTGCATTCCCCGATTGTGGATATGTTTCAGGCCAGCGTAGCTCAGGGGTAGAGCAGCGGTTTCGTAAACCGCAGGCCATCGGTTCAAATCCGATCGCTGGCTCCACAGAACAAAAAGAACAAGCCGCGCTGAACACGCGGCCCGTTCAGGTCTTCATTCCAAGACGCCCAATAGCGATGAGCCAATTGCTATTCTTGTAAGCCCTGTTGCCGTCTATCCCAGTCAGACAGGGCATGTGCTAGAGTACCTTCGCAGCCAGGGACCGTGTTTACCGCTCGCATCAGCGTGGTTGACGGGACTTGTTCATATTTGAATACAAGGAGGGGGTAGACCGTTGAGTAACGATGACAGCGGTATGGAAACCTCCACCGATTTGAACGCGGCAGCGGGGGGGACAGGTGGCAAAAGGGGTACGTTTTCATCGGTAGAGCAACACGTTCAGAGACGCGTCATGGATGGCCTCTTTGAACTTGTCCCCTTGCTTGTCACAATCGGTGTCGTTGCATTCCTCGTGGGTTATGCGGACACCCTGATCAGACCGCTCATACAACTATTGGATCTACCGACGCTCGACATCACGATCGGGGCGACAGACTTCAGCCTTAGCCTTGATTTCTGGGGAGTTGGCGCAATCGCTCTTGCGATTATCTTCTATCTGGTCGGTCTGCTAATCTCATTTACTTTTGGCCGCAAGATCATGAATGGTTTCAGCGCTATTCTCGCTGCACTGCCCGTTGTGAAGGTCGTCTTCGGCGTGATGAAACAAGCTATGGCCTCCATCGGCAGCACCAGAACGAACTTCAGCCGCGTCGTCTTCGTTGAATGGCCCCGTGAAGGAATGATGGCCCTTGGCTTTGTCACCGGACGCATCTATGATCCGGAGACCCACACCTCAATGGTCACCGTCTATGTCCCAACAATCCCCAATCCGACTTCCGGGAATATGGCGTTCGTTTTTGAAGACGATGTCATCGAAACGAATCTTAATCGCGATGACGCGATGAAATTGGTCTTCTCCGGCGGGATTGTGCTCCCACCAACGGTGAACTTAGCCCGCCTCCCTTCTGACCTGGAGGAACACCGTGTGTCTGACCTTGTTGGAACATTTAGGACAACATCCGGGCCGGTTAGAGCTCACGATTGGGACTCACCTGCAGTTTCACAAGAAACGAACCCTGAGTCCTAGCCGGCAACAAGCAGGCGATAAGCATATAGGGGGCCGCCCCCTACTTCTTGGCAACGATTGATTGAACGCTAGCGAGTCTAGTCGTCTGCGGCAATAACGGTTTCCGCCTGTTGAGCAGCATCTCCCTGCGAATCAGTCCCTTCTTCCGCCACGAGGTCCTTCCCTGATTGCAACGGGATATCAATGTGCATCTCCGTAAACTCATTCGGTGACGATTCGACCGAGATTGCTCCACCATGCCGTCGGACGATGTCATTTGATATCGCAAGGCCGAGGCCGGTGCCTTTCTCTGGCGGCTTCGTGGTGAAGAATGGATTGAAGATTTTCTCCTTCACCTCGTCCGGCATTCCAACCCCGTTGTCGCGAATCGTGACGCGTATCCTGTCTTCTTCACGGCGCGTCTTCAGCCATAGCATCGGAGTATAGTCGCCGGTGTTGCCCTCGGCAGCCAGGTTCTTGCGACGAAGATCTGTGGCATAGCACGCATTCGCCACCATATTGAGGAATACACGGCCCAACTCCTGCGGAATCACTTCCACCGTCCCGATGTCTGGATCATAGTCCTCTTCCGTGGTCAGGTTGAAGTCAGCATCAGTCGCGCGCTGGCTGTGATAGGCGAGGCGGTACTGTTGGTCGACAAGGATATTCATATCGACCTGTTCCCACTCGCCGGTATCTCGGCCAATCTGGAGCATGTCATGAACGATGCGATTGGCCCTGTCACCATGGGATTTGATCCGGCCAAGGTTGGCATGTAGGTCACCGACAACTTCGTCGACATAGGATCGCTGATCGTCCGACAACTCAAATTTCGGATCCTCGAGGATTTCCTTGAGTTCATCAACAAGTTCCTGTGACGCTTCTGAGAAATTGTTCATGAAGTTGAGAGGATTACGGATTTCGTGGGCAACGCCGGCCGTTAACTCACCCAGCGCGGCCAATTTCTCTCTAAGGACAATCTGCCCTTGCGCCTGTCGCAGCTCACCCAGGACTCCCTCAAGTTCTTCATTCTTGTCCTGCAGTTCATTGGCGAGTTGCTCCACGAGATTCAGGCGTTGAACCTCCAGTGCGTGCCTCCGGAAAACCTCAAGTGCGGATGCCATAACGGCGACTTCATCCTGGCCGCCAATATCAACAGATGATTCCAAATCGCCCTCAGCCATGCTCTGCATGCGGTTGGATAGAGTGTTCAGGCGGCGGAGCAAAATGCGACCGATGAACAGCCAGATCACCAGCAGCGCCCCAACCACGCTCAGAGCCGTAATCACGACCAGGAGAATCCGCCCGGTGCGTATTGCCTGAGCAGAGGCCGCCGTAGCCGTCACGGTTCCTTCTTGCGACGCTATGACCAGGCCGTCCACTTCAGCCAACAACTCAATCGAAAGGGCACGGTTACTTTCAAGGAGTTGTCGCTGAGCGCCTGCGATCTGGAGTGATTGCAGGACGACATCATAGATTCCGTCCTCGCTCAGGCCCAGGGCAAAGAATTCATTCAAGATAGGTTGGGCTTCTTCATAAATTGCCGTACCCACGAGGAAATTCATATTGCGGTCAATTCTGTTTGCCGCTGCCTCAAACTCTGCTCTCAAGGAATCCACAAGCCTGGGGTCAGTCGCGGTAAACGCGCTAGCCAACTGTTCTCCGCCAATCTTGACTTCTGACTGAATCTCAACGAGGCGCCGATACCTCTCGACCTGCTCCTCGGAAAAATGTTCGAGCCTTTGGGCTTGATTTTGATCGATGTCGGGAAAGCCCGTCATGATGAAGAAAAACTGGTCGTCTATAGCCGGGACGAGGACGCCGTTGAGCTCGATCCCAAGATTGGTGAGTTCGATTTGGTGAACGCCGCGCAAGTCAATTAATTCAAAGGTGCCGTCTGTCTGCGCAGCAATGGAGTCGATATTTGAGAGAAGGGTGTTTGCGTAGTCCCTGATTACGCGGATGCGTTCTGGGTCAACACCGGGCTGGGCCTCCAGCGCCGCCATCTGGTCCTCGAATTCGTCATAAGCAGAGTCGATTTCCTCAACAACGCGCTGAAATTCCTGCCTGTTGTCCGCCACTGTCAGACTTGGCGCGGCGGCAACGAGGGTCTGTCCGTACTGGGCGATACCAAATGCGGACGCCAGTTCAGGCACACTGCCCTCATTTACTTGATCCTGCGCATCGTTAATGCTGTTGAACGAGAACCACGCTACCAAGCTGGCCAACAAAGTGAGCATAACTGCGCCGCCGATACTGAGATACAACTGCGTCGCAATACGAATGCGCCCCAGAATCTTTCCCCAAATCCCGCTCACGGGCGGGGCACGCCATTCCTCTGACTCAGTGACCTGTACGCCACCATCACTCGGGGCTGGCTGTCCTCGGTTCCCCGGCAATAGTCCACGAATTGCTCCGACCAATGGAATCTTCATGATGCTGACTCCACCAGGGTTTCAACAGGGTGATACGCGCCATCAGCACCAATCACAGTGAGATAAACGGCGTCCGAGCCCTGGTTATCATTCTCCCCGAACTGCAGCCTGAACCCGTCGATACTGACCAAATGGGAGTTCCGCAATGATCGCAGGAAACATTCCCGGTTCAGCTCCTCGCGGCAGGCAGCAATGCCCACGGCAGCAAGCCTGCCTGCAATGTAGCCTTCAAGCGAGTAGATATTCGCCTCTGCGTTTTCATCGTAGGCGCGAAGAGCGTTCTCAAAGGTCATTGCAATTTGTTCAGGTTGTTTAGTGATCAGGGGCATGACCTGTGTTGCATACACTCCTGCGCCACCGTTCCCCAACTGTTCCAAGAGACGTCTGTTACCCGCCACGGAAACCGTGTAAAACTGCGTATGCATACCGGTTCGATTGGCCCACTTGATCATGGCCACGGCAGGCTCAAACGTACCGATCAGCAACACCGCCTCCGGGTGGGCTGGCACAATGTCCAACAGGGCTGACTTGATTGCATTCGTATTCGGTGTATAGAGCCCCACAGCAATTGGTTCCATATCATGTGATCTCAGAGCCTGGCGCGCTCCCTCGTAACCACTCCGCCCAAAGGCATCATCCTGGTAAAGCAAGCCAATGCGTGTTACTCCGCGTCTGTCAATGAGATAGTCGATTACCGCCTGTGTCTCTTGCCTATAGGATGCACGAAGGTTTATCACGTTGTCCGGCGCGCCTTCACGCAGGAATTCCGCGCCTGTGTATGGGGCGATAACCGGGACTCCTGCCTCCACCGCTACAGGTAGAACGACACGGATTGTTGGAGTGCCCGCTGATCCAAGAATCGCAAAGACTTCGTCCTCTTCGATGAAACGGTCTGCATTCCTCAGCGCCTTGGCCGGATCGTAGTCATCATCCAGTGTGATGAGGCTTAGTTTGCGTCCGTTCACCCCGCCTCGAGAATTGATCTCGTTGAATGCGGCCTCGATTCCTATCTGGAGGCTTGTACCGATCTCGCC
Organism: Dehalococcoidia bacterium; assembly: GCA_965207895.1. Taxonomy (GTDB): domain Bacteria; phylum Chloroflexota; class Dehalococcoidia; order UBA6926; family UBA6926; genus VXMO01. The sequence continues at coordinate 908,287 of CBDBNN010000003.1, read as the reverse complement.
AAAATCGACGGATTGCCCGAACACAACCTGATCACGCGTGACGCCCGGCGTTACCACAACATTATCCTGAGTTGCATCAGGCTCCGGGGTCGGAACTTCAACCTCTCCGGGCAGACTGATTTCTGGCAGGCAGCCAATCAACAGCGTCACGACTCCGAGAGCTACCGCAAACATAATTCGGGCCAGCTTAGGCTTCACCATTCCAGCCTCGCTGCTAAAGTTTGGCGACCAACTTCATCCTGTTCTTGTTGTCTGCCCGAACATAGGAAACATCATCCATGATTGTTCGGACGATGTGGATACCCCATCCTCCAATTCGCCGATCCATCATTGGCCCTTCGAGGTCGGGGTGAGGGGCGTCATTGATGGGGTTGAAAGGGCGCCCATCATCAACAATTTCTATTGTAACCTTGGCGTCCTCTGTCTTCACGGATAAATCGATATAGTGTACTTCTTCATCCGTGTAGCCATAGTTCATGATATTGAGGGTTAGCTCTTCAAGAACAAGGTTGATCTTGTAGGTCAACTCAAGTGGCCATCCGCTCTCTTCACCGAGTTCTTCTATGGCAGTAGTAATCCGGTCCAACTCATCGTGCTTGGACTCAATGGTCATGGAGATGTCCACAGTGTTGTCCTAGTCGTCCCTGCGCAACACGAGGCAAGTAATGTCATCATGTTGTGCGGCGGACCCGGCAAACTCCTTGATCACATCAATGACAGCAAGAGCCGTGCTTTCCGGGTCTTTAGGCGGCGATTGTGCGAAATAATCGCGGACTCTCTGTATCCCCATCGGTTCCTGAGCTTCGTTCATGGCCTCGGTAACGCCGTCTGTCACGAAAATAACGCTGTCGCCAGGCGCAAGGTCCACACTGTTTTCCATGTATTCATACTCAGGCGCAACACCCAGAACGATCCCCTGTGTGAGAGGGAGCTCTTCCGATGAGCCGTCCGCACGGACGAGGACAGGTGGATTCTCCCCGCCGCTGGCATAGGTCAGTCGGCCGGATCGGGGATCGAAGACGGAATAGAGAACCGTAACGAACATACCCGTTTCATTGTCTTCGACCAGGAGACTGTTGACCTCGGTCAGGACTTCACCGGGATGCCCCTTACCGACGGCGGCGCCCTTGAGCAAAGTGCGCGAGGACATCATGAAGAGTCCTGCGGCCACCCCCTTATCAGACACATCCGCAACCACCAATCCGATGCGGTCGAACTGGAGGCGCATCAAGTCGAAGAAATCGCCTCCGATATTCCTCGCTGGGCGCATGGTGCCATATACCGAATATCCAGCGCCGGTTGGGAAAACGGTTGGCAGGATGGACTGCTGCATATTCTTGGCGACATCCAGTTCATTCTGGATGGCAACCAGGCGATCCCGCACACTGAGGGCATCTCGCAATTCCTGGATATGCCGCAGGGTTCGATCAATGGTGACTCGTAGATCATCAAAGTCCACCGGCTTGGTAATGAAGTCGAACGCGCCACGATTCATCGCGGTGCGGATATTCTGCATGTCTCCGTAAGCGGAGATGATGACGGAGCGGACATTGGGCTTTGCCTTCGGAATTTCCTGTAGAAGGGTAAGCCCGTCCATCTGAGGCATATTGATATCGGACAACACCATATCGATGTCGTCGTCGTCTTCCAACTCCTTCAGGGCTTCAACGCCGTTGTGGGCGAATACGAAGCTATACCGACCGGATCGAATTTCCCGCCGCATGCGCTGACGAACGAGCGGCTCAAGGTCAGGCTCATCATCAACGACGAGAATTTTGTAACCTTGCTGATCTTCTTGCAGCTCTTCAGTTTGCTCGGTATTTTCGCTGGAAACGTCAGTAGTCATGAGTCTCCCTCAAGGAGCTCGCAGTGAAATGAGAGCAGGCCGGACCATGACTGAACGGGCCCACGGCCCCTCCAATTCACTTCGAGATGGCTGCTGCTGCCTCGGCCCGTGTCTCGTGGATCGCGATGATGTTGTCGAATCCACTAATCTTGAAGACTTCGCGAATGGGCTCTGTCAGCGAGCACAAAGCCAATTGTCCACCCTGGCGCTGAAGAGTCTTGGCCGTCAGCAAGATCACTCGCATCCCGGCGCTGCTGATATACGACACATTCTCGAAGTCGATAATCAGAGCCTTGTCCTCGGGCTGAATTACCTTCTCCAGCGCGGCCTGGAATTCCTGCGCGCTTCCACTGTCTATCCTACCCTCCGTCTTGGCGACGACGGTTACCTGGTCTCTCTCGGCATCGACTTTCAGCACGGTAACCTCCCACGGTACCCATATGGATTATCGGTAGTATGCCATACCGCAGACTACTCGACTAGCAATCCTGCTATCTACGTCTCTCCTCCCTACCACTGAGACCTAATGATGCCCCTAGTTGACGCTTGCTGCAAATCGAGATGCTTTAGATTCGCCCGACAGGTTCAAACTGTCGCATAATGAACAAACCGGTTTCATGCCGAAGTGGCGGAATGGCAGACGCGACGGTCTCAAACACCGTTGGGGGCAACCCCGTGTCGGTTCGACTCCGACCTTCGGCACCAAGTGAGATGGTCTGAGCGTGCCACCTGTCTACTATCAGAGTTGGTCGGTGGGGCACGTCGGCTTTGCCCGGTGGTGCAGTGGTAGCACAGGGGACTTTGGATCCTCTGACCCAGGTTCGAATCCTGGCCGGGCAGCCATAGAGACCACTCGAACACGGGAGGTTCAGCATTACTTTGGAGCACGATTCCGGTCAGCCAAAGGCACTGGTAACGGGCGGCGCAGGATTCATCGGCTTACATTTGGTCAAGCGCCTTCTCAGTGACGACTGGTCTGTTACCGTCGTTGACGATCTCTCGTCTTCGCCGATGAATGACCAGGAAACGTCTGCTGCCCCTCTATACAAACTGGACATCGCCGATCCTGCCCTTGCAGATGTTTTCGCGGAAAACCGACCGGAGATTGTCTTTCATCTCGCCGCGCAAGTTTCAGTTTCGCGCTCGATGCGGGAGCCGGAGTTAGACGTTCACACCAACATCCTCGGCGGCATCAACCTTCTCCAGCAGTGTGTACGATTCGGCGTTAAGCGCGTCGTTTTGTTCTCGACGGGAGGAGCGCTTTACGGCGAGCCTGATTACCTGCCCTGCGATGAGGCGCACCCCATCAACCCACTCTCCGTTTATGGAGCGAGCAAGCACGCGCTGGAACAGTACACGCGCATCATTGCTGAGGCCAACGGTATTGACTACATCATCCTGCGCCCCGGCAACGTGTACGGCCCCGGCCAGGATCCTCATGGGGAGTCTGGGGTCTTCGCCATCTTCGGTTTGAGAATGCTGGCCGGAGAGGAAGTCACCATCCACGGTGATGGCCAGCAGGTGAAGGATTACGTTTACGTTGATGACGTGGTGGCCGCAGGTGTCGCCGCTGCACTCCCTGAAGTTCCAGCGGGAGGCATCTACAACATTGGGAGCGGTGTCCCAACGTCTGTCAACGACATTTTTGCATTGCTGGCCGAAGAAACCGGATATAGTCAGGCGCCTGTCTATGCCCCCGAACGGCCGGGGGACGTGCGCCGGATCTACCTGGATACCTCAAGAGCGCAGCATGAACTCGGCTGGGGCCCTGAGATCGACCTGGATGAGGGCATCTCACGAACCGTCTCTGCCCTGCGTCGCGCAAACGGCATGACAGTCAAGTAGACGTGTCCGTCTCACGCTGCCCATCTTTCCCGCACAAGCGGGAAGCTATATCGTGAATCAAACACAACGGCGTTCACGCTTGCCGATCTTGAGATTTGAGTACTTCAACTGACATGCCTTCATCTATCCCAGCGGCCGGACAGCCCACTGCCCTCCTGCAGAAGCTGCATGATGGCGAATTCGTGACAACGGTGGAGGTTCATCCGCCGCGTGGATTTTCGCTCGACCGCACGTTGAATAGCTTGAAGGCGCTCATGGGAAAGGTCCAGATCGATGCGTTCAACGCGACCGATGTGCCGTTGGCGCAGGCCCGAATGAGCGCGGTCGCGCTGAGTGTTCTGCTACAGCGGCACACGGGGGCCGAGGCAATTCTTCACATCGCGACACGCAACCGCAATGTGCTGGCGATCCACTCCGACCTTATCGGTGCACACGCGCTCAACGTACGCAATACATTCGTCTTTTGGGGAGACAATCCAACCATTGGTGATTACCCACAGGCGAGCAGTCTCTCCGACGTGACATCCTCCCAGTTGATCAGCAATCTCAGCCGTCTGAACGCGGGGAAAGAGGTTGCGGGGCACACGCTGCCGGAACCCACGTCATTCGCGATCGCTTGCGCCCTGAGTCCTAACACGCCGCACGTGGACGAAGAGATTGCGAGCCTGCAGCGCAAGATTCAAGCCGGAGCGCACTACATCATTACGCAGACAGTTTTTGATCCTGCCCCGGTTCGCCGACTCCACGACCTGCTCGGCGGATTTCCGCTCCCGGTGGTGCTCGGCGTGCTACCGCTGCAGAGCGCGCGCCACGCGGAATTTCTGCATAACAACGTCCCCGGCATGGTGATTCCGGAATCGATACGGCGGCGGTTGCACGCGGCGGGTGACAACGGCCGCGCAGAGGGGGCGGCTATCGCTCGTGAGCTAATTGAGGAAACGCGCGAAATGATTGCCGGCGTCTACATGATTCCGTCATTCGGACGATACGACATCGTGGCGGACGTGCTGGGAGACGGTTAGGCGGTCACAAGTGCATGAGGGTGTGCACGGGATAGTTTCCCAGAAGTCCACGCCCCGATAGCTCAGCCAGTTCAATCAGGACCGTTGCTCCGACTGTTCTTCCGCCCGCCTTGTGAACGAGGTCTTCCGCAGCCTTGAGCGTCCCTCCGGTCGCGAGCAAATCATCCACCAGAACGGCGCGCTGCCCCGGGTGAATGCCGTCCTCATGCATTTCAACCGTAGCTGATCCGTATTCAAGCGCGTATTCGATGCTGACCGTCTTATAGGGAAGTTTGCCAACTTTGCGAACGGGAATAAGGGGAAGATCCAACGCCCGCGCCATCGGCGCGCCGAACAGGTAGCCGCGCGCTTCAACTGCGACAACAACGTCCGGCGCCACAGTTGAGGCGTCTTGCGTCATCCTGTCGATTGCCCATGCAAAGGCATCCGGGTCGAGCAGGAGCGGCGTTATGTCACGAAACAGGATTCCCTCTTCGGGAAAATCCGGAATCTCCCGAATGAGGTGTTCGTAGCTGGTTACGCTTCCCACGCCCGACATTTTGCCGCCCCCTGACGTTCCCCGATGTGTATCATCCATCCTGTCATGTAGTGGACATTTTGCACAACTGCAACGGGGGCCGGACGATGAATCAGATAGGAAATGGCAACACGGAATGGGCGGCGGTGGTGCTTGCAGGAGGTCGGGGCTCAAGGATGGGAACCGCGTTACCCAAGCCTCTCCACGAGGTGGGCGGGACTGCCATCGTTCAACGTGTCCTGAATGCCGTCGCGGGCACAGGCATAGCCGACACAACAGTTGTGCGAACCGATTCGGGAGCGATTCCGGATGCGCTGGGGTTCGTTTATCATTACATAACGCAACTGTTTCCTGACGGGACTGGCGGCGCGCTTAGGGCCTATCTTGCGGAGAACTCGAACAACTTACCCTACTTGTTAGTGTTGAATGGCGATTTGCCTCTAATTTCGTCTGAATCTTTGCGCAAGCTCGTTAATGCTCACGAATCAATGGCTGATGTTGCTGTTACGTTTTTCACAATGTACGCGCCAAATAGCGCAGATTACGGACGGATACGGCGCTCTAACGACGGAAAAGTGGCTGAGATCATCGAGGACGGCGACCCACGGTTCGAGGACGCCCCATCGGAGGGAAACGCCGGGGTCTACGCGTTCGATCTTGAGTGGGCACGGTCGGCGATAGACCGCCTGCCTCTGCATGACAACGGCGAGTACTACATCACGGATCTTGTCAAGCTGGCTGTGGCAGACAGGCGCGGGGTTGAGACGTTGGAGATCGATGCCGAGGAGGCGATTGGGGTGAACACGCTGGTGGATCTTGCGGAAGCGGAGCGGGTGGCGCGGCGGCGGACGCTGGAGTCGCTCATGCTGTCCGGCGTCACGATTATTGATCCGGCTTCGACGTACATCGACTCGACAGTGACGATTGCGGCGGACACGGTGATTCGGCCCAATACTCATATCACCGGAGCATCAGTCATTGGGGCGGGGTGTGAGATTGGGCCGGATACGCACATCGTCGACTCAGAGATCGGGGAACGGTGCGTCGTACGGGGGTCGTGGCTGGATGAGGTGACGCTGGAGGACGGGGTTTCGGTGGGGCCGTTCGCGCGGCTGCGGCCGGGCACGCATGTCGGCAGAGACGCCCACATCGGCAGCTTTGGGGAGATCAAGGAAAGTCGAATTGGGAGTCGGACGGCGATGGGACATTTCGGGTATGTGGGGGATGCCGAGATCGGGGAGGACGTGAACATCGGCGCGGGGGCGGTCACATGTAATTTTGACGGCCAGGACAAGCATCGGACGGTCGTCGGAGATGGTGCGTTCATCGGCAGCGGCAGCATGCTGGTCGCGCCGGTGGAGATTGGAGGCAAGGCATACACGGCGGCGGGGTCAGTTGTGACACGGAATGTGGCGGCGGGCACGACAGTGGCGGGAGTTCCGGCGGAGTATATCAGGTAACTGCGCTACGGCTAAAGCTCGCGGTCTCGCCCTGTTTCAGGAAGGAATAAGCTTACCGCGTTCCGGCTTTGGCGGGGCAGTTGAGGCTCTAGATTCCTCGGCTACGCTCGGAATGACATATGGCGGGCAATTGTGGCTTTGGATTGAGACTTCTATACCTATGCACATTGCTGCTTGTTGAGCACTGCAGCAAATCCCTAGACTGATCTCATGCTAAACGCACTCTATCGCGCTGCTGGCGCGTTTATGATTCTGCTCGCCGTCGCTATCCTCACTGCGTTTCTTGCCATGCAAGTGTCCGACACAGCGGCGGAAGCGGACATCACGCCGACGGTATGGCGCGTGCTCAACGTATTTCTCATTGCTGCTCTTGTCGCAATTATTGTCGACGCACTCGCACGCAAGCGTGCTATCGCAAACGAAGAGCACGTGAGCAGGGAGTATGTGGAGAGCAATGTTGCGCTGTACTACGCCGCGGCATTGCTCATTATCCTTGCGTGGAACTGGGCGGGATTTGAGTTCGTCGAACCGCCGAACGACAACACCATCGCATGGTTGTTTATCGACGGTACTGCGCCGCTACTGCTCGCAGCACGGGGCATTCGCTTCTTGCGGCGCTAAGCCTCCAAAGGCGCACGCTCGCGAGATGAACCACTCCCACTCGCCTAACAAATCAGCCGGTGCACAGTCATAGAAGGATCCTTGGGCTGCGCTCGGAATGACATTGGGGTTAGGCGAGGAGGGTGATTAAGGCCCCGAGGATTACGGCGGCGCCGGCGATCGCGACGAATGGGGCGAGGGTGACGCGGCTTGCCCATGCGAGGATGGCTCGGATGGCGGCAGTTCCGACTATTGCCGCAGTCACTATTGCTACGACAGCAGGCCAACCGTTAATGGTGTCGGACGTGGTGAGGGCCAGCAGGCCTGCGCCGATGCTCGCCGGTATGCCCATGAGGACGCTCAGGACGACGGCCTCGCGGTGAGAGCAATCGCGAGCGAGCAGCACGGCAACGGTCAGGCCTGTGCGGCTGAGACCGGGAATGACGGCCAGCGCCTGCGCCACGCCGACGACTATCGCGTCCCTGGGGGTGACATCATCCCTGCCCCTTTCGCCCTGCCACAGTCCGCAGCGTATGGTGAACGCCGTCGCGAGCATGGCAAGACCAATGAGCAGCATGGCAACGCTGCCCAGGAGATCCGCGATCTCACCCACGATGAGGTAGAGGGGCAGTCCGATAATCGCCGTGACGACAGCACTCAGGGCCAGGAACAGGAGTGGGGCGACCCTACGACTGCGCTCAGAGTGACCGGCGGGGCCTGCTGGGTGACCGGCGGGGACTTCAGGGTGACCGTGCGACGCGCTCGGGGACGACGGGACGGGCTCAGGGTGGCCGGGGGGTAACCCTTCGAGAAGCTCAGGGTCAACAGAAGCCAGCTCAGGATGCGCGGCCAGGAGCGCAGAGTGGCCGGGAGGTGACTTTGAGTGAGCGGGGGCGGCGATGGAGTCGCGGATTATCGACGTGATGTCGCGTCTCAGGGCGATGGTCGCGGAGAGGGCGGTGCCGACGTGGAGCCAGAGGGCGATGGCGATGGCGTCCGAGGGGTCGGCGTCGTTGATCCACGTGGATGCGAGGGCGACGACGCCCTGCGAGCTGACGGGAATCCACTCGGTGATTCCCTGGATGATGCCGAGGATTAAGGCGGTCGATTCGGACATGGGGCCCCCGTCAATGATAGACGGGGTGGGGTGCACTATGGCTCAGGGTTGTCGTGAGTACGTGTGGGGGGTAGGCCTCTATTTCTTGTCTAGTCTCTCATGTATTGAGCGCTTAGGTCGATCATTTTGGCGGCCTCACCGATACGATCGTAGTTATAGTCGCCATACCATCTCATCCATTGAAGCAGTCTGCTCGCTGTGCCTTTGTCCCATTGCACAACCTTATCTGAAAGAAACTCATATTCCTCGGGGGCATTGCCTGCCTCTATGGCTTCCAGTTCCCGGGCTATACCGCTTCGCCCACCTTGTCTCCTGCCGCGAACAAGTTCCGCTCGGTATAGGTGCTCCTCAATTGTCACAAGTGTACGCAACAATAGCACCCTGTCCTGCTCACCCAATGGCCTATTTAGCATGTAGTCCGCTAGCCAATCAATCACTTCGCGAGCACGGGCATCACCTTTCAAGAACCCATAGAACAGGTCTCGGTTTTGTTCTCTGAGGAAAATCAATGTGACAATCTCGACCGCTTGGACGCCCTGCTTCCCCTTCAGTTGCCGTGCGACCATGCTCAGCAAGCGAATACTGTTGTGCGTGTCCCGCAATGATGAATTAGTCAACCCGATTAGCAATGGAAGGTAATCACGGATATGGCGGTAACTGATCTCCACTTCAGGGATCTCTACCAGGGGCCCCGAGAAGAAATCGGGCAATCTGTATCTTACTATTAGGTGTCGCGCAAACGCCGGCAAGTCTGCTGGGGGGAGACTGAGATCCAGATCGAAGAAACGGCGGAGGTATATGTCGGCGTTTATGTTGCCGTAGACCGACTTTAGTGACTTAGCCATTTCGTCTCGGTTGACGCCAAAGATGAAGACCAGGTTCGGCACATCAAATATGTGTTTGACTCGCTCCATCAGCTCAATGGCAAATGTCGGCCGGCATCGATCTAGTTCATCAATGATAAATACGAGGGGGCGGCCTTCTCGATCTGCTGCAACCTGCTTGGCCATGCCTCGGAGTGTCTCTTTCAGTTCTTCCCGTGTCCTGACATTTTCCTGATATAAGTCAAACAAGGTTTTTTCGCCCTCAAGAGCCTCTGCGAGCCTGCTTCCTCCTATTCTTTCGACGACCGCAGAGGGTATGCTACCTATCAATCTGCCCCCAGTTTCAAGGGCAGCAGTCCCGAGCTTTTGAAGACTTGTGCCTTTCAGTTCTTGGGCTAACTGGCCAAGTATGGCGAGCAGCGGATCGTGCAAAAAATCGTCCTGCCAAGCGTTGAAATAGATGGCCTCAAAGCCCTCTTTCTTTAGGTGCCAATTGAAGCGAGTCAGAAAGAAGGTTTTTCCCGTACCCCAGCCTCCATGAATGCTGATGGTGGAGAGACCTCTTGGATCGGCAACTATGTTGACGAGATTTCGCGCCATTTCATCCCGACTCAGCGCATCGTGTTCCCAGATGTTCTCCTGGTTTATTTCTTCCTCAGGTGTCTTCATCCAAGGCAATGACTGTTCTTGTTCTGTCTGGCGCGTCTCGTTGGTCACATCTGGCTCCTAGTCTGTAGAAGGCGGTGCATTTGTTCGCATTTTCTCATTTGGGTGCATTAACTGTCTACGGTTTCCCGGTTGCTCGTGGAATGGCAAAGGGGGTTAGATCCCCGTTCGGGAGCCCCTTCGACAGGCTCAGGGCGAACGGGGATCTTTCGACGGATTCAGGACGCAAGGGCTTCACCCCACCCTGACCCTCCTCCGTCGAGGGGGAGGGGATTCCCGATGGATTCCTGCTTTCGCAGGAATGAGGGGAATGGCTATATGGGTTTGGATGGCGGAATGCGACTTTGGATTCCTCGGCTGCGCTCGGAATGACAGGGTGTTTTGGCCTTGCGGGCCACGGGGTGGATTCCGGCCTGCGCCGGAATGACGGAGGGTGGGTGGCCCTTCGACAGGCTCAAGGAGAGCGGCGGGGTATGATTTGGGGGAGGCCCTTCGACTGCGCTCAGGGTGAGCGGAAAGGGCGTTCAGGGTGAACGGAGGCGGAGTTCCGATGGATTCCGGCTTTCGCCGGAATGAGGGGATTAAGAGGGCAACCGGCTTGGCATAATGCGTGTCAGATTCCCGCCCCGTATCGGAATACGGGACATGCTTTCGCGGGAATGACGGAGGAACGATGTGCGGGATTATGGGGTATACGGGGCATCGGCAGGCGATGCCGATTGTTCTGGATGGGCTTTCGCGCATCGAGTACCGAGGGTATGACAGCGCGGGGATGGCGATCCTTGGGCCGTCCGGCGTGTTCGGGACGAACAAGGCCGTCGGGAAGCTTGATGCGCTGAGGGCGGACCTCGAGGGGTCGTTCGTTTCGGGGACGCTCGGGCTGGGGCATACGCGGTGGGCGACACATGGCGCTCCCTCGCTGGCAAACGCGCACCCGCACATGGACTGCACAGGTCGTGTGAGCGTGGTGCAGAACGGAATCGTCGAGAATTACAGCGCACTGGCGGCGCAACTTGTGTCGCGCGGGCACCGATTCACGTCGCAGACGGACACGGAGGTGCTGCCGCATCTCATCGAGGAGGCGCTTGATCGCGGCCTCGATCCGGTCGAAGCGGTGAAGTCGATCTTGCCGGATATGCACGGGGCACTCGTGTTTTTGGTCGCGTGCGCGCAGGAGCCGGACACGCTGATCGCGGTTCGGGCTGGCAACGCGGGCGGGCTGGTGATCGGCATGGGGGACGGGGAGACGTACGCGGCTAGCGACCTCCCTGCCCTCGTGCCATTGACACGGCGAGCGATGCCGCTGAACAACGGGGAGATCGCGGTGCTGCGGCCTGACGGCGTTGAGGTTTCGACGCTGGACGGGACGCCGGTGGCGCGAGAGTTCACGGAGGTGACGCGCGACCCGCTGCGAGCGGCGAAGGGGATGTACAAGCACTTCATGCTGAAAGAGATCATGGAGCAGCCGCAGGCGCTGACGGATGCGCTTCGGGGGCGCGTGGACCTGGAGTCGGGGCGGCTGGAGCCGGACTACGGGCCGGGGCTGTCCGAGCGGTTGGCGGCGGCGCGGCGAATCATCCTGACGGGGTGCGGCTCAAGCTATCACGCGGCGCTGGTGGGGCGGCACTATTTCGAGACACTGGCGGGCGTGCCCGTGGAGGCGGAGGTGGCGTCCGAGCTGCGACACCGGAATGCGCGGATGGGCGAGGGAGACCTGCTCATCGCTATCACGCAGTCGGGCGAAACACTGGATACGCTTACGGCGCTGGAGCACGCATCGAGCCGCGGCGCGGACTGCGTGGCGGTGACGAATGCCCTCGACAGCGAGGCGGCACGGATCGCGTGCGAAACGATGGATATGCGGTCCGGGCTCGAGGTGGGCGTCGCGGCCACGAAGAGCTTTACGTCGGCGATTATCTGCCTTTATCTGTTGGCGATCGACGCGGCAGCAGGCCGGGGCGAGATGGATGAGGACGAGGTGAGCAGACACCTGCTGGATCTTGAGCGATTGCCCGGCATCGTGAGCGAGTCGTTGGAACGGCGAGAGGCGATCCGGGCAGTGGCCGAGCGGCTGACGGCGAATGATAACTCCCTGCTATTGGCACGCGGGCCGCTCTACCCGATCGCGCTGGAGGGCGCGCTGAAGCTGAAAGAGGTTGCGTATATTCACGCGGAGGGGAGCGCGGGGGGCGAGATGAAACACGGGCCAATCGCGCTGATCGATCAGCACATGCCGACGATTGCTCTTGCGCCGGAGGGCGGATTGCGGGACCGGATGGCGATCAATATCTCGGAGATACGGGCACGGTCGGGACACGTGGTGGGCGTGCTGACGGACGGTGACGATGAGTTGGGCGGGCAAGCTGCTGAGGCGATCTTCGTGCCGGAGACGCCTGAGCACCTGGTTCCGATTGTGGCGACGGTGCCATTGCAGATGCTGGCGTATGAGATTGGGCTGCTGCGGGGGGCGGACATCGATCAGCCGCGTAACCTGGCGAAGTCAGTGACTGTGGAATAGTTTTAAGCGGCGGTTTCTTGTCGTAGCAATCTAGTTGGTCCGGCCGCACTTACGCGTTGGAGTGATTCCGCGTTCCGGCTTGAGTCTCAGTGCAGGCAGCGGGTCCTGAAGATGGACACTGGCCATATTGTCTGTACAATATAGTTGTGGAGTACGAGTGGGATGCGGCGAAGAGCGCTGCTAATGTCCGGGCAGGCCGCCCCGCGTTCGAGACAATCGAGGATTTTGAGTGGGAAACGGCGGTGAACTTTCCAAGTCCGCGCCATGGTGAACCCCGGTGGGCTGCCATAGGACTAATTGGAAACCGACTGTACTTTGTCGTTTATGCCGTCAGAGATGGCCGGAGACGCATCATAAGTCTGAGAAGCGCAGGCATACAAGAGAGAAATAGATATGTCCGAGAGAGAACGTAGAATTCACACCCCAACCGACGAAGAGGAAGCGGAGATTCAGCGGCACATTGCCGAGGATCCAGATACCTGGGAATTGACCGAAGAGGATTGGGCGCGAGCTCGCCCTGCCATAGAGGTGGACCCTGAATTGGTAGAGTGGTCGCTTCGCAGGCGCGGCAAGCAAAAGGCGCCAACCAAGGAAAAGGTCACTGTGCGGCTGGATGCGGATATCGTTGCCCATTTCCGAGAGAGTGGAAAAGGCTGGCAGACGCGCCTAAACGACGCTTTGCGCCAGGTTATCAGCTCATAGGCGGGCGGTGGAGCGGGGGACGGGAATTGAACCCGCGACAACCTGCTTGGAAGGCAGGAGCTCTACCACTGAGCTACCCCCGCTTGCTCCGGTTTGCTTACCAGCTTAGCGTGCCACACGCAATCTAGATTCCCGCCCCGTATCAAGTACGGGACATGCTTTCGCGGGAATGACGAAGGGTTCGCTACCCACGCTTGCCTTTTCATTGTATGGGTTTGTGCCGCCCTAAGGGCGGCACCCCTCCCCCACAAGGGGGCGAGAATCACCCGATGGATTGCCGTTTTCGCCGGAATGAGGGGAGGCTCTTACTCTCTAACGCGGGAGCGGGGGCCGAAGGGCTCTGGCTGGAAGGGGCCGTCGCGGACCTGGAGGAACGCACGCAGGCCGCCCTCTTTTTGGGCGTCCATCATCTCGCGCTTAAAATCTTCGCGCTGGGAGCTCTGGACGTGCGCGGAGAGCTCATCATTCAGGACGAGCGCGTTGCGGAGTCCCATCATCTCCAGGCCCATCGTGGCGACGTAAAGGTTGATCTTGACGGTCTCGGGTGAGACAAGCGCGATACGCTCCACGACGCGGAAGCAGTGTTCGAGGAGATCATCGCCGGGGACAACGTCGTTCACGAGGCCGATTCGCAATGCTTCCTGGGCGTCGATGTGGTCGCCGGTGAGGCCGTAGCGGAGGGCGTGCTTGTAGCCTGCGTTGAGGGTCCAGAAGAAGTTGGTGTTGGAGATCATGCGGATCTCGGGCTGGGCGAAGACGGCTTCTTCCGCGGCGTAGGTCATGTGGGAGGCGAGGGCGTACCAGGAGCCGCCGCCCATGCACCAGCCGTTGACGGCGGCGATGACGGGCTTGGTGAGTTCCCAGATCTGGAGCAGCTTGGCAGTCTCGTCTCGGGAGCGATCGCGCCAGTCGTCGAGGATGGCGGCGACATTTGTGCCCTCAGGCAGTCCATAGGGCCAGACCGTTTCGCCCCGGCCTGCACCGATGTCGTAACCGGAGGAAAATGCCCTGCCCGCACCAGTGAGGACGATGGCGCGCACCTCGGGGTCGTTCTCCGCTTCTGTCAGCGCTTCGGAAACATCATGCTCCAGCTGGCGGCTGATGGCGTTCAGTGTTTCGGGGCGGTTCAATGTAATCAGGACGCCGTTGCGCTGCTTCTCATAAAGGACGGTCTCATAGCTGGGCATTGTTTGGCTCTCTTTCTTCGAGTCTTCCCCTATCAAATGGTAGCAAAGACGGGCGGGGGGTGGCGTAAAGGAGGCTCTAGATTCCTCGACTGCGCTCCAAATGACATGCGCGTGAGGTCGCCAGCGTTACGGGGTTGGTTGGCACAGTACGCGCCAGATTCTGGCCTGCGGCCAGAATGACGGGGGTCACCGGCGGCGGGTGGCGAGGGCGAGGGCTTCGATGATTTCTCCGGTGGCGGCGGTGCCGCCGAGGATCAGATCGACGATGCGGAGTGTGGGCTGTTGCAGGTCGGGCGCCCATGAGGCGGTGCCGTCTGATGCCACGATGACATCAAGATCTCGAACATTGGCGTCGAAGGCGGTGTGGAGGACGCAGGCATAGGTGATTGTGCCTGCGAGGATGACGGTACGGATTCCGCGGCGTCGTAGGGCGGTTTCAAGATCGGTGCCGAAGAAAGCAGAGAAGCTTCGTTTGGTGACGACGTATTCGCCGTCCTGCGGTGCGAGGGCGTCGTGGATCTCCGCGCCCCACGTGCCGGGCATGAGAGCGGGGCCACCGGGGGCGTCGGCCACCGCACCGAATGTCTGGGCGACGACGTTGTGGATGAGGTGGACGGCGTCGGGAGAATCGTCCCGCTCGATGCGCGTGTGGACGATGAAGAGGCCGGCACTGCGGGCCACGTCGAGGAGTGCCGTCATGGGCGGGATGCCGTCGATGACTAGCTGGGGGTCAAGGCCAAGCGGTTCGACGCGCTCTGCCGCTTTTGCATAGAAGCCGTCCGCGTGGCAGAAGTCATTCTGCATGTCGACGACGATGAGGGCGGTGGTTTGGGGGATTATTTGGAGGTTCATGCTGTCGCAGGACGCTTAGGGCGCGCTGACGAGAAGCGATTCGGGGATGTTGACTTCGATTTCAATCATCTCGGCGATGGGGGGAGACCATCCTTCTTCTTCATCCGTGGGGTCATCTGGGTATTCAGCTTCGACCTCAGCGTTGAATGCGGCATCGGCGGCGAGGCCTTCCTCAATTGTCATTGACTTTGGCCACGGTATCGGGTCTCCAAACTCTGCACATACCTCAATATGGCCCTTTAGAGCCGCCTTGAGACGTGTGCGCTGTTCATCTATGTCCTTACCAGCGCTGGCGCAACCGGGCACGTCCGGGGACCATCCATTCCAATTGTTGGGACCCTCAGACATTAGAATCACGTATGTCAGCTTCATCAGTACTGCACCTTCAAGCCTGCTTGTCTCATTATATCCGCCCACCGTTTGCGCCATACGTCTTCGCCCGGCTTGCCGTCAATCGTGACCGTGCCACGCTTAGTCGGGTGATGGTATTGCCGGTGGCTTCCCGTTGTGCGCACATGGTACCAGCCGTCACGCGTGATGATTCGGATTGCTTCTCGGTATTTTCTTGCCAAGGTGGTACGACCTGTATCCCGTCACCTTTATGGACAGGTGACCTGATGGATTCCCTTTTTGCGGGGGTGACGACGGAGAGAGGGATTATGTTGTGGCCCTGCGGGCCACGTGGTGGATTCCGGCCCTCGCCGGAATGAAGGTAGGGGCGCGTCGTGACGCGCCCCTACCGAATGGACTGTCGTTTGCGGCTAGGCGTTAGCCGCCGCGGGCGGCGGCTGAGCGGGGGCCGAAGGGCTCCGGCTGGAAGGGGCCGTCGCGCTGCTGGAGGAAGCCGCGCATACCACCCTCTTCACGAGCCTGCTCCAAAGGCCGCATGACGTCCTCACGCTTGGAGGCGTGGGCGAACGCGGAAAGCTCACCGTTGAGGATGAGCGCGTTGCGCAGGCCCATCATCTCAAGCCCCATCGTCGCGACATACAGGTTGATCTTGACCGTCTCCGGCGAGACCAACGCGATGCGCTCACCGATCTTGAAGCACTCTTCAATCAGGTCGTCTTGCGGGATGATCTGGTTGATGATTCCGATGCGGAGCGCCTCTTCGGCGTCGATGTGGTCGCCAGTGAGGCTGTAGCGCAGGGCGTGCTTGTACCCAGCGTTGAGCGTCCAGATGAAGCTGGTGTTGGAGATCATGCGGACCTCAGGCTGTGAGAAGACGGCGGTATCAGACGCGTAGGTCATGTGGGAGAAGAGCGCGTACCAGGAGCCACCACCCATGCACCAGCCGTTGACGGCGGCGATGACGGGCTTGGTGAGTTCCCAGAGGTGCATGAATCGATCCGGCTTGTCGCGCGTGCGCCAGTCATCAAGCATCTGGGCGATGTTGGTGCCTTCCGGCAAGCCGTAGGGCCACACGGTCGGAGCGCGGCCACCGGCGATGTCATAGCCCGCGGAGAAGGCGCGGCCGGCGCCGGTCAGGATGATGTATCGAACCTCGGGATCCGCTTCCGCCTCATCCAGCGCGACGTGCAACTCGTCTTCAAGGTCGCGGCTGAGCGCGTTCAGCGCTTCCGGTCGGTTCAGTGTGATAAGCACGCCCTTGCGCTGCTTGTCATACAGGATGTTCTCGTAGCTTCCCACTTTCTTGTTCTCCTTCCCTGTCTTCTTGCTGTGCTTGTTGCGTTTGGTTTGCTACCTTGGGTTCAGTCTCTTACCTTCGAGCGGGGGCCGAAGGGCTCCGGCTGGAATGGGCCATCCCTTACGGTGAGGAACGAGCGTAGACCGCCCTGCTCGAGGCCGTCGAACATCTCCTTGCGGTAGTCCTCGCGGCTCGAGGAGTGGGCCAGCGCGGAGAGTTCGCCGTTCAGCCTGAGGGCGTTGGCGAGACCCATCATCTCAAGACCCATCGTCGCGACGTACAGGTTGATCTTGACCGTCTCCGGCGAGACCAAGGCGATGCGCTCAACGAGTTGGAACGATTCTTCGAGCAGGTCCTCGTGTGGGACGATCTTGTTGACGATGCCAATGCGCAACGCCTCCTCGGCGTCGATGTGGTCGCCGGTCAGTGAGTATCGCAGCGCGTTCTTGTAACCGGCGGACAGCACCCAGAAGAAGCTGGTGTTGGAGATGTGGCGCACTTCCGGCTGGCCGAACACGGCCTGATCCGAGGCGAGCGTCATGTGGGTTGCCGTCGCGTACCAGGACGCGCCGCCCATGCACCAACCGTTGATCGCGCCGATGACAGGCTTGGTAAGCTCCCACATATGGAGCAGCTTGCGAACGCCAGCGTTGTCGTTCGTGCGCCATGAATCCAGCAGTTCCGCAACGCTTTGACCGGGCGCGACGCCGTACGGCCAGACAAATTCCCGCATGGGGGCGTCCGGAGCGCCGAGATCATAACCGGCGGAGAATGCCCTACCCGCTCCCGTGAGGACGACGGCGCGAACCTCAGGGTGGCTTCCGCTTCGTCCAGCGCCAGGTGGAGTTCGTCCTCCATCTGTGGGCTGATTGCGTTCAGCGCCTCCGGGCGGTTCAGGGTAATGAGCGCACCCTTGCGCTGCTTTTCGTACAGGACGTATTCGTAGTTGGGCATTTCTTGAACTGTTCCTCTCTGTGCTGGTTCTTCACTTAGTCCCGTGGGCGGGAGCGGGGGCCGAAGGGCTCCGGCTGGAAGGGGCCATCGCGGGCCTGGAGGTAACCGCGGAGGCCACCCTCGATCTGCGCCTCAACGAACGGACGGCGTCCCTCCTCGCTGACGGAGGTGTGGGCATGCGCGGATAGTTCCGCGTTCAGGTTCAGGGCGTTGTGGAGGCCCATCATCTCGAGTCCCATCGTGGCGACGTAGAGATTGATCTTGACCGTCTCAGGCGAGACCAGCGCGATGCGTTCCACAATCTTGAACGCTTCATCGATCAGATCTTCCGGCGGGACGATGGTGTTGACGATGCCGATGCGCAGTGCCTCCTGTGCATCGATGTGGTCGCCCGTCAGCGCATAGCGAAGGGCGTTCTTATAGCCGGCATTGAGGACCCAGAAGAAACTGGTGTTGTCCATGTGCCGCACTTCCGGCTGGGCGAAAACGGCGTCCTCCGCGGCGATGGTCATGTGAGCAGCGTTGGCGTACCAGGAGCCGCCACCCATGCACCAACCGTTGATTGCCGCAATGACAGGCTTTGTCAGCTCCCACAGGTGCAGGAAGTAGCGCATGTTCTTGCGGTCCGACGTGCGCCAGTGGTCGAGATGCGCGGCGACGCTGGTGTTCTTGGGCAGCGCGTACGGCCACTCGAACTCGGCCTCGCCGGAGATGTCATAGCCTGAGGAGAATGCCCTGCCCGCCCCGGTCAGCACGATTGCACGAACCTCAGGATCGGCCTCCGCCTCGTCCAGCGCCTCATGGAGTTCCCGTTCGAGGTCGGGGCTGATGGCATTAAGCCGCTCCGGCCTGTTGAGCGTTATCAGGACGCCCTTGCGCTGCTTTTCATACAGGATGTTTTCGTAGTCGGCCATATTTACCGCCCTCCCCGTGTTTATCCCCTTTGAAGCGTGTCCGAACCGTCTCGGACGCACGCGGCGAGAATAGCATTCGGTGAAGATGCGCGGCAAGGTAACTGCGTTACGGCTGAGGTTCGCTACGCAGTTTGGTTGTGCAATACGGCTTTAGATTCCTCGGCTGCGCTCGGAATGACATGTCATTCCCGATGATAGTAGGGCCGATTGGCTAGCGCGATGAGTTTCAGATTCTGGCCTGCGGCCAGAATGACGAATCGGCGTTCGGAATGACAGGGACGGCGCTGCGCGCCGTACTGGATTCCCGCCCCGTGTCGAAGCACGGGACATGCTTTCGCGGGAATGACGAATGTGGGTGCAGGTAGACTGGGGTTGAACCAGTGTTTGTAGGGAGAAGTGCCGGATGCAGGTGACGGTTCTGGGCGGTTCGGGGTTTGTGGGGCGGCACCTTGTGGCGACGCTGGTTGCAGCCGGTCACGGGCCGATCCGCGTGCTGTCCCGCTCGCCGGAAAGAGTTTTCAGCGACGGGCGACGGTCACTTGCGGTTGCATTTGAGGCGGTGGAGACCCTCGTGAGTATCGGCAAGCTGTCGCGTGAAGACGCGGTGGCCGCTCGAGATCGCGTCGACCGGGGCGAGGCCGTTCTGCGCGAGTCGGTTGAGGTGATCGAGGGGGACGCGCGGGACTGGAATGCGGTGCGTGATGCAGTTTCCGGGGCGGACGCCGTTGTTCACGCGGTAGGCATCATTCGTGAGACCGAGGGGCGTTCGTTCGGGGATACGAACGTGGGCACGACGCAGTCTCTTATCGACGCCATGAAGGACGTGGGGACAAGCCGCCTGGTCTATATGGGGATTCTTGGAGCGTCCGATAATCCGGAGATGCCGTATGGGAGGTCGCGCTGGCAGGCGGAGTCTGCGGTGACCGGCAGCGGACTGGATTGGACGGTGGTCAAGCCGTCACTGGTGCTGGGGGTTTCCGACGCCGTGTCACGCCGGACGGTCAAGCTGCTCAGAACGGGGCCGGTGGCTCTGCTGCCATTCCCGGACGGAGGACGCACGCTTCTGCAGCCCATGTATGTGAGCGATCTAGCTGCCGCGCTAACCCTGAGCGTGACGGAACCGGAGCGGGCCGGGCAGATCTATGAGATCGGGGGGCCGGAGCAGATTGCGCTCGCGGACATTGCGCGGGCATTTGCGGAGGAGCTTGGGATCAGACGCGTTTACAGCCTGCCGATGCCGCGAGCCCTCATTCACTTTGGAGCGGCGGTCATCGGCCGAGTGCTGAAGGATCCGCCAATCACGGCGGCAGAGCTAAGCCAACTGCGGGTGGACAACGTGACGGCGCTCGACTCGGTTGAGCGGGCGTTCGGGTTTGCGCCCCGCCGTTTTGGAGACTACGTGTCCTACGTTAGAGATGTTGTGACTTAGTCGTCGCGGGTGCGGGCGAGCTGGGCGATGAATTGCTCGATGGGGAATGCAGGCAGCGACACTATCTGGATTGTGCCGCGCGCGCCCAACTCAAGAGAAACCCGTGCAATCGTCTCGTTATCGGGAGCCTCAACGATGTTGACGAAGTCATAGTTGCCGAGCACGGCGTACTGGGCTGTCACCTTCGCGCCCCACGACTCGATCTCGCGATTGACTTCCTGGATGCGCTCCGGGCGGTGCTTGACGGTCTTGCGCCCCTCATCCGTCAGAGTGCTGAGCAACACGTATGTCCCCATCTAGTTTGCCTCCCTGCTTGTGCTTGTCCGGTTTCTCTTGTCTGAACGTCTCAAGTGAGAATCGTAGGTACGGGGACGTTCCGTGTCAACGGAGAGCCATTGTTGCGTCCAGGAATTCTGCTGTGGCGGCGGCGAGGGCGGGACGGCTGGTCTGCCATGCACGATCCGCGCCCTCGAGCGCCATAGCGGTCACGTCGTCACGTCCAAGGCCATCAACCCACGCGCCAAGGTTCTCCGGGGTTGTGAGCGCATCATTGCCGCCTATGAGGAACCTTACAGGGACGTCTACCTTTGACAGGCCGCCCTCTGTTGGAATGCCGATCAAAGGAATGTCAAGTATCGGCGAGACTGCGACGACGGCTCGGACGCCTTCCGGCTGTCGAACCGCGGCGTGCAGCGCAATGCTTGCGCCAAATGAGTAGCCGACGATTCCGATTCGCCGTCCATCAACGCCCGGCCATTCCCGCAGCATCTCAACAGCCGCGAGCGCATCTGCCACCTGCCCCTCCCCCAGGGCGTTCTCACCCTGGGATTCGCCAACACCGCGATAGTTGAATCGAACGGACACGAAACCACGGGGAGTGACTTCTCGTGTCAGCGCCTCAATGACAGGGCTGAGCATCGTGCCGCCCAAGTGCGGCTCCGGGGAACAGAAAACGACGCCGGGGAGATCACCGCCGCCTTCCGGAATCTCCTCACCTGACGGTTCGGCGATGATACCTTCAAGCGTCAGGGCATCGGTGGAGAAGAAATTGACAGCGGTCTGCCTCACGCCGACGCAACCTACAGACCGTATGCGAGACGTTCGGCCAGGGTGGGAGGCAGGCTAGCGTCTCTGAAGTGTTTCTGTGCCGATTCGACGTCGTATTGGACGCGGAACTGCGTCAGAGTGCGATTGTCTGTGTCAAGAATTGCATACGCAGCGCGGGGGTTGCCGTCACGTGGCTGCCCAACGCTGCCGGGGTTGAGGATAAGACGGACATTATTTGGTAGGTGGATGAGGGAGCCATGGTTGAGGCGACCGACAGAATGGACACGGGGCGGGGCATCAGGCGCTGATACGATCTCTTCAAAGATGAGGGGCAGGTGGGAGTGACCAATCAGCAGAAATGTCGTCTCCAAGAGTTCAAATGAGGCACGCGCCGCTTCCTCATGTATGAGGTATTCCCAGACGGGATCCCGAAGTGAGCCGTGGGCCAACGTGAATTCACCCTGCGTCACAACTCTCGGCAGACCTTCGAGGTAGGCGCGATTCTCCGCCGTGAGTTGCTCACCATTCCATCTGCAGGCGGTAGCCGCTTCCTGGTTGAAAACACTCAGATCAGTGGCTCCGATCGCACCGAGGTCATGGTTGCCAACCACGCTCACGTGATCAAAGCCGCGCAGGGTGTCAAGGCACTCGTTGGGATGCGGCCCGTATCCGACCATATCCCCAAGCGACCAGATGTTGTCGACCGGTCCGCGGGCGTTTGCGTCGCGCAGCACGGCGTCAAACGCGACGATGTTTGAGTGAATGTCCGAAACAATAAGGGTTCGCATCGCAACAGTATCCAGACTATGTTGGATATTATATTGCGGACTGAGGGACGTATGTATTGCGGCCTGCGTTGAGATCCGCCAGGAAGTTGTCGGCCCAGGCCTTGGCGGTGTTCGTTTGGACATCCTCATACAGGGCCATCCACCGACGGCGGCGTTCGCGATGCGTCATAAGCAGGGCATCATGCATGGCCTCAGCGGTGGCCTCGAGGTCGTAGGGGTTTACGATCAGGGCCTCCTGCATGGTCTCAGCGGCGCCGCAGAAACGGGACAACACCAGCACGCCGGGATCAGGGCCCTGGGAGGCGACGAATTCCTTAGCGATGAGGTTCATACCGTCCCGAAGCGGTGTCACGAGGCAGACATCCGCCTCACGGAAGAAGTTGGAAAGCTCTTGCTGGTTGTAAGAGCGGTAGAGATAGTGGACGGGCACCCAGTCCGCCTCAGCAAATCGTCCGTTGATGCGACCAACCAGTCCGTCCACTCGTTCGCGTTCCTGCACGTATTCCGGCACGCGGCTTCGAGAGGGGGCGGATATCTGAATCAAGGTGACCTTGCCCCGAACGGCCGGATACCGGTCAAGCAGCGCCTCGAACGCCCTGAGTCTCTGGGGGATTCCCTTCGAGTAATCGAGGCGATCCACCCCGAGCACGACTTTTTTGCGGGCTACAGGAGTGCGGGGCAGGAGCCTTTGCAGGAGATCCCTGGCTTCCGTTTCAGCTGATTCACGCGTCCATTTCTGGAATTGATCCGGGTCAGTCCCGATGGGATAGACACCCGCTCCAACCGTCCCGGACCGGCCATCGAATATGCCTTCGTCAACTGTGCCTCCGATTTCCGCTTGCAGGGTGTCAAGGAAGTTGTGGGCGTAGCGATTCGTGTGGAATCCGACCAGATCATAGCTAACAAACTCTTCAAGGAGCTGCCTTGCCCACGGGAGGATTGAGAAGACCTCCGCAGCGGGGAACGGCGTATGGAGGAAGAAGCCCATCTTGCCCTGCCATCCCATCCGACGCAGCTCCGAACCCAGGGGGATCAGATGATAGTCCTGCACCCAGACGGCGTCACCGCTTCGAAGGAGGGGGTAGAGGCCTTGAGCAAATCTGCGATTGACGCGTCGATACCCTCGGTAAGCGTCATGGCGAAGGTGGACGAAATTGGGGAATGCATGCAGAAGCGGCCAGAGCGTGCGATTGGCGAAGACGGAATAAAAGAGATTGACCTCATCGGCAGTGAGGTTCATCGCGCCAACATCGATGCTGCCGCTCCGCGCGACGGACGGCTCCGCAGCAAAGCGGCGCTCCGTCGCAGTACCGCTCCACCCGAACCACATGCCACCGTATTGCTCAAGGGCTGACTGCACGGCCGACACAAGCCCGCCCACAGGTTGATTCCTCTGGTCTTGTGACGCGTCTGGAAGTGTCGATGCCGGTAATCGGTTGGACACGACGACAAGACGCTGTATTTCTTGCATCGCCCTGCCCCCTAGCCCCACCCGGAAGGCTCACCTAACGCCCGCACGGTACAAAAAGAGTCTCGCGGCGTGCCTTAACCCTAGCCGTCGGCCTGTAACTGGTCAAATACAGGTTCACCCTTCGACAGGCTCAGGGTGAGCGGGTGGCTGGGCTACGGCTTAGGTTCGCGGTCCAAGCTTACCTGAAGAAGAAGTAACTTGCCGCGTTGCGGCATGTTCGCCAAACGAGTCTTTTAGATTCTTCGTTGAGCCCGGAATGACGGCAATGTGTGCGCTATTTCCTGGCGCGGACTATCCAGAGGATGTTGCCGACGGCTATGCCAGCCGCTACCAGCCAGAGGAGGGTACCGAGGGCAGAGCTGAGCGCCAAGCCGATTCCCAAGCCGAGGTAGAAGACCACCAAGGCGAGTATGAAGAGCAGGACGTGGGCAACGATTTTCAGCATGGCGGTATTCTAAGGCGCTTGAAGAGGGCGCGCTATCTATGTGTCCGGACTTCAGCTCTTTCACAGGGGGTAGCGGCGAGGGGGCGACGATGAGGCAGGACCGAAATTGGTTTGCGCCGCAGGTTTGCCGAATAGAGAGGATTACGAGGCAGCGAGGGGCGCTCCCCAAGATTTCAGATTCTTCGCTGCGCTCAGAATGACAGGAAGGGGCGTGCTACACTTTTGCTCTGAGTGAGACGCAGACGCGGCGTCGCCGCCGCGCGTGACGGGGGAGACACCATGCCGGATAGCAAATTCGTCGATATCCAGGGCCTCAAGATGCATTACCTCGAATGGGGTGATCCCTCAAATCCCGACATGATTTTGGTGCATGGATGGACGGGGTTGGCATCGTCCTGGCAAGCTGTGGCCGAGGCATTCGAGGACAGATACCACATCATTGCGCCGGACAACCGGGGGCATGGGCAGACAGACAAGCCCGTGACCGGCTATATGCTTCGCGATTTCGCGACGGACATTGCCGAACTCATCGACACTTTGGGCCTTGAGAAGCCCGCGTACGTGGGGCACTCATGGGGCGGCAACATCGGCACCATCATGGCGTCCGACTTTGCTGACAAGATCTGCTGCGCGTTCCTTGAAGACCCGGTGTACTGGAAGATGGTGAACGTTCATGTCACGAGCCTTCAGCAGGCGTTGGCCCGCCACAACAGGCCGGAGGCTGACATTCGCGCCGAGGCGAAAGAGCAAGGCATGTCCGAGCAGGAAGCAGATGAGCTGGTGTATCGGCATCATCACTTCTCGCCGCACGCCGTCACGCGGCTGTTAACCGATAACCGGCAGTGGGCGTTTCGCTGCGAGGATCACATGCGGCGTATCGCAGTACCCACGCTGGTGCTGGTTGCGGACATCGCCGCCGGCGGTTACATGATGCCGGAGGAGCTCGAGTACTACCGGACAATCGCGACGCCGGACCTGGACTTCCGCCTGTGGCCGGACGTGGGGCACGGCATGCGCGCCGCACGCCCTGACCAGTACAACGAGGAGTTGGCGGAGTTCCTGTCCAATTCGTGCAGCGCTTGAGGACAATCAAGCGGATAGCATCCTACGGTTGTCCAGTTTCCGATCACCGCGCCGCTAACGAGGCGCGGTGATGAGCATTAATCCATCAACGACTGAACGAGCGGCGCGACGAGAGCGTTCGCACCGTTTCCGTACATTCCGCTCGCTTCGCAACCCGGTTTTCCGCCGCCTCTGGATGGCGGGGTGGGTCTGGTATATGAACCGCATGATGGAGATGGCGGTTCTGTCATGGCTGGTTCTTGAACTGACAGACTCGCCGTCGCAAGTGGCGCTCGTTGGTGTATTCCGCATGGCTCCCATGTTCCTGCTTGGGCTTGTGGCGGGCAGCTTGTCAGATCGTTTTCCTCGCAAGTACGTGATGATTTCAACGCAGATCCTCAACGTGGTGGTGGTCGGCGGGATGCTCGCCGTGCTAATTGGCGGGGACGTGGAGCCCTGGCACGCTTACCTGGCGACTTTCCTTACCGGTTCAGCCTGGGCGGTGGACTTCTCGGCGCGACGCGCCTATTTCGCGGAGATTTTCCGCGGGGACGCCCTTACGAATGCCATATCGCTGGATGTTGTATGCCTTACGGGAAGCAGCATCGTAGGGCCGCTGTTCGCGGGGGCGATCATCGAGCTGGTCGATTTCTCAGGCTCGTATGCGCTGATGTTTGGGTTATACCTGGCGGTGGGCTGGGTCCTCTTCACCATTCCGAAGACACAGTCGATGGGTGCGGAAAAGACGCCCGTGCTGCGGCAACTGAAGGAGTCTGTGACGGTGCTGGTTACCAACAGGGCTCTTGTGGCCGCCCTGACCATCACGGTCAGCCTCAACTTCTTTGGATTTCCCTTCCTGACGATGGTGCCGGTGATTGGGCGGGACGTGCTGGGCGCAAACGCCTTTCTGTATGGGGTATTGGCAGGCGCGGCCGGTGTGGGGTCGTTGACGGGGGCGATCATCATCGCTTCACGGCAGATACGCAATCACGGGCAGGTCTATTCGTTGGGCTCGGCATTCATGTTAGGAATCATGGTGCTCTTCGCCCTTTCAGAGTGGTACACGGTTTCCCTTATCCTCCTGATGGTGGCGGGCCTGGGTATGTCCGGGTTTGCCACGATGCAGCCAACCATCGCGCTGCGGGCAGTGAGTCCGGAGATGCGGGGACGCGCGATGGGCGCCATCGCACTTGGCATCGGCGCGAGTCCGCTGGGGATGCTGACGGTTGGATGGATGGCGGAGCCGGAGAACTTAGGGCCTCAGACGGCGTTGGCCCTGCTGACGGGCACGGGGTTCGTAGTAGTGATGGTTCTGCGGCTTATGCTGCCGGAGTTACGGGGAGTGCGGCGGTAGCTGCGCTTACGTCCTTGCGTCTAAACGGTCGAGTGAACCGCTCCACTGAAGGATTCGCGCATCTGCCGTTATCAGCTGATGTCCTTCTAAAGCCGTTGCAATGATGATTCGATCGGCAGGATCACCGTGCAAGTTCTCAAGCAGTCCAGCTCTCGCCGCAATACTGCTATCCACTGGAATCTCAATCAATCCGTCTCCAAGAACCAAACGGCGCCACATCTCAAGAGGAAGGCCCAAATCAATTTGACCTTTCTGCAGCCTCATGCCGATTTCCCAAAAGGAAATCGCGGACACTGTGGCCTCATTTTGGCGCAATGCATCGGAAATGTGCCCCCACGCCCGATTTCCCAATTGTGAACTTCCAGTCGTGTACCAGACGATGACGTGGGTGTCCAGGAGGATCAGAGCAAGTTCTCCTCTGTATCGCCGGCATCCTCAAACCACTCCGCCGGCATCGGCGAAACAATGTCTCCTGTAATCTTCACGCGCCCCTTATCCAGCGCAAATAATGACGTGGGGTCTCCGTGAACGCGGTACGGCACAAGACGAGAGACCGGCTTACCATTTTTGGTAATGACAATCTCGCCACCACTTCCAGCCAATTCATCCATCAATTCAAGGCATTTGGCCTTGAATTCTGACGCCTTCACCGTTCGTATGCCGCCTGTTGGTTCACCCTGTGTCGCCATAGCGCTGTCTCCTCGGACTCTGTGCGCGTATATGATACCGCAGAGGAACTCCACATTAGCGTGCTAATCCGTCGCGCCTTCTTGGTTGAGGAGCTTCTGCTTACGTTCGACGCCGAGGGCGTAGCCGCCGAGACTTCCGTCTGTTCGCACAACGCGATGGCAGGGGACGACGATAGGCGTCGGGTTCTTGGCGCAGGCGTTGGCGACGGCGCGCGTCGCGTTCGGCTGGCCGATTTCCTGTGCGACCTCTGAGTACGTGCGGGTTTCGCCTCTGGGAATCTGTCTGAGCGCCTCCCAGACACGACGCTGGAACGCAGTGCCTCGCACATCCAGCGGAAGCTGGACATTGCTGTTCAGCGACCCACCATCCACGATACGGGTTACGATTTCCACCCACTCGCTCAGCGGGCCAAAGTCTCTGGATTGCTCCGCCTGAGGAAATTCTTTCCTGAGAGCAGATTCCAGTGACTCATCGTCGTCTGCGAGAGATATTCGACAGACGCCTTTCTGCGTCGCCGCGACCAGCAGCCGTCCTAACGCGCTGTCCGCAATTGCATAGATGATCTTCGCGCCAACACCACCTCTCTTGTATTGGGCGGGCGTCATACCAAGGTGCGCGTCTGAGGATTCATAGAGCCTGCTGGACGAGCCAAACCCGCTGTTGTAGAGCGCTGACGTCACGTCATGGCCATTCCGAACGTCGTCCTTGAATCGCTCAAGCCGCCGCTGTTCGGCGTATTGGCGCGGGGTGATGCCGAGAACTATATCGAAGGAGCGGCGGAGGGCGTGATCTGTGACGCCGATATGGCGGGCAAGCGCAGCAACAGTCAACAATTCATCGGGGCTGGCATTGATCAGCTCACAGGCCTGGTTGACCGTGTTAACGGCACGGCCGTGTGGGCCGCCTTCGTCAGGTCGGCAGCGCTTGCAGGCGCGGTACCCGGCTGCACGCGCGTCGGCTATTTCATCAAAGAACTCAATGTTCTTGCGGAGGACGAACGCGCCGCGGCATGTTGTTCGGCAGTAGACGCCGGTAGTTCTGACGCCGAAGACAAAGGCTTCCTCATACGCCGGATCGTGATTGCAGATGGCCTGCCAGCGCTCGTCTTCAAGAGTGTCCGGTATTGCAGTTCGTTCGACGGTTGCGGTCATTTCCCTACCCCACTGCTGTTTTCAGTTGGTTCAAAGACATAATGGCAGTCAGTGAGATGGGGGTCTATCCGATTTGTGTGAGAAGGTTGGTATTCACCCAAGGCTCTGGTAGTGGTACATGGGCTGCTCAGGGACGTTCCAGTCTGCGTAGTAGTCGCGGAGGTAGGGTTCGAGTCGGGCAGCGAGATCGCGTCGGTGAGTCAGATCCTCGGGTTCGGGAGTGTTTAGTTCATCACGGACGGCCTGCACGACTCCGGCAGCATCGATAGTCTTGAACTGCTTGTCCTCGAATATGTTCTTGCCCTCGACGATGACACTATCGACATCCGTGGCACGGGCGCGTGATACGAGCACGTCAAGGACATCGAGATTCTCAGCGACGTACGGGGTGGAGATGCGATCCCAGTCGAGCAAGACCATGTCGGCGCGTTTGCCGACTTCAAGGGAGCCAATCATGTCTTCGCCGAATGTGGTCTCATACGCGCCGCCGAGGGTGGCCATGTGAAGGACCTGATGGGATGTGAGGTTGGGAACGTCCAGTCCCGGCGGACGGTGGAGGCGCATTGCGAGCGCCATTTCCTGGAAGAGGTCATCGTCGTCGTTTATGGACGTGCTATCCGTGCCGAGCGCGACGTGGACGCCCTGGCGGTGCATCTCAAGCACGGGGGCGATTCCGCTGCGGAGGCGCAGATTGGAGCTAGGGTTGTGGCTGAGGCTCGTGCCCGTTTCAACCATCAGGGCGATGTCATCCTCTGTCAGCCAGACTCCATGGGCAAAGGAGGTCTTTGGACCGAGGAAGCCAAGTTCATGGAGGCGGCGTGTTGGGGTCTGCCCTTGCCCGTGCAGGCGCTCAGCGTAGAGCCGTTGGTAGTAGCTTTCGACGCAGTGGGTGTGGATGCCAACATTTGCCGCGCGGGCTAAATCCGCGATGTGGGCCAGGGTGTCCTCGTCCGCCCAGTGATAGCTCTGCGGGCTGTAGAGGACTCGGACCATGTTTGTTGAATCAACGGGGTAGTCGCGGATCAGGTCCGCCGTCATGGCGAAATAGTCTTCGTCAGAGAGAACGGAGCCTTCAATCACACCGCGCACGCCGCTTGCAAGGTCGTCCGGCATCTTGTTCAGGACATCATCGTCGTTTCCGTAAACCAGGTAGCACTGGTTCTTGAACGCGAGTGAGAAGGCAGTTCGGACGCCGGCCTGATTAAAGGCACGCAGGTTCGCCTGCGCCTCATCCCATACCATGCGGCGCGGCGTTGCGGATTGGTTGAACATGACCGTGGTGGTGCCGGAGCGGATGAGGTTGAGCAGTGTAATGAGCATCATGTTGTACGGCTCAACAGAGCGACGTCCCCACGCATGGTTGATCCACGTTTCCAGCCCGCCGTCCGGTTGGCCAAGGAGGAGGCCGGATAGGCCGCGGCCGTGGTGGTGGGCATTGACCATGCCGGGCATGAGGAATTGGCGGCCGTTGCCAACGACTTCGGCGTCCGGAAATTGCGCGCGCAGATTGTCATATGAGCCGACAGCGACGATTTGTCCGTCGGTCTGGACTACAGCGCCGTCGGTCTGAACTACGCTATCGCCTTCAAGATCAGCTCGAACAAGGACGTACTTGCCACGCGTAATGGTAGTAGTCATTTCTCCTCCTATGCTGAACCCGCTCAGGTTTTCGCCGGAAAACCTGGCGCGTTCGCTTCCGTCTAGACGCGGGGCACGGGGTGGATGACGTTCACTGAGAGCTACGGCACGATAGTCGCAGCCAGGCGAACAAAGTCGTGGCGCGTAATGATGCCGACGAGTTCGTCGTTGCGGACGACGGGGAGTCGCTTCAGACGACGCTGGTGCATGATGCGAACGATTTCCTCCACGGGCGTGTCCTCTCTGGCGGTCACGACAGGCGTGGACATCACATCCGAGACGAAGGTTCTGGAGAGGACGGAATGAAGATTCCCTATGTTGTCCTTATTGACGAAAACGTGGCCAAAAAGCTCAAAGACCGTTCCTTGCATCCCTGGGTCACGAATAGGCGTCAAGAAGAAGTCTGAGTGGCTCATAATGCCAACGAGCTTATCGCGGTCATTCACCACAGGCAGCGCGCTTATGTTGTGATCCAGCATGACATTGGCAGCATCGACTACCGTAGCGTCGGCCCGAATGGTATACACACGGCTTGACATGATTTCTGATGCGTTCATAGTCCTATCCTGACCCTTGCACCTTCCCCCTGAGAGTCAATCATAGCGAATCGCTGAACGCGACGCGCGCTTAGGTGTTTGCCAATCCGTTCAGGAATCCTGCAACTTCGGCGGGAGAATCCAATCGGTATGTTGCGGCGGTATCGCGGCCAGGCTCGCCAACAAGAATTGACAGTCCGCCTGAGAGATTGACTTCCCGGAAAGCGTCCTCGTCCGTTGTGTCATCTCCGATGTAGATGGGAAAGAGTTGCGTTTCTGACATTCTCAGCAGCGTGTCCATGATGAATCGCAGCGCCGCGCCTTTGTCACGGGCAGCTGCGGGACGGATATCCAATACTCTCTTGCCCTGTACAACGGTGATTTTGCCTGCAGCGACTGCGTCCGCTGTCTCGTCATGGACAATCTCTCGCACTTTCGGTTCGAGTTCTTCCGGCGTCATGCGGGAATGGACGCTTAGGCTCACGCCCTTGTCTTCGACGAACGCCCCGTTGATTTGACTGATCGCAGGCTGAAGCGCTCGGTGCAGATCTGCCATCAGGAGACGGGCTTGTTCCGCGCCATCATCCTCAAAGGCCAGGCCGGGCGCGGCGATCTCGATGCCGTGATTTCCGGAATAGATGGCATTTGGGAGACCGACGCGCTCCCGTACATCTGCAAGCGCGCGCCCGCTCACAATGGCAACGGCGTATCCGGGCTGCTCGGTTAACTGTCTGAGAGCATCGGCGCATTCCGGAAGGATGTAGGCGTCCTCGGGACGAGGAACAATGGGCGACAGGGTTCCGTCAAAGTCGCACGCGATCAAGACGTGCTCGGCGGCCCGAATATGGGCTTCCAGGTCCGACCTGTGGTTGACCAGAGGTTCTGCCATGCGCTTGACTCTGTATTCGTCCCCCGGGATGGGAGCTAGGAATCTGAGGCGTTGCTTTCCGGAGGAGCCGCGCGGGCCGTGCCCTGCTGAGCCTCCATGATGGCCCCTTGCAGGCCGATGGTTTCCGGAGAGGCATCGCCCATGTATAGCGTGCGGTGAGGGAACGGTATCTCAATCCCCTCTTCGTCGAATGCCTTTTTGACCCGCAGGCGGTACTCGCCGGAAACTTCCCATTGCCGTATGGGAAGAACCTCTCCAAGGACCTTGATCTCAATGGCGGAGTCTCCGAAGTTATCGATGCGCAGCACCTGGATGGGTTCAAGAAATACGGGGGCCCATTCCTCCTCTTCTGCCAACTCCTTCCCGATCCGGTTCAGCACTTCAAAGGCATGCTCCATATCTGTCTTGTAGGCCACGCCTATGTTCATGTTCACGCGGGACATGTCTTTCGTGTAGTTGGTTGTGGTAGTGATTGTGCCGTTGGGGATGGTGTGCTGCTTGTAGTCAAGATCACGGAGGAGCGTGCGGCGGAGATTGATGTCTTCAACGAGACCGGCGATGCCGGCGATGCTGACAACGTCCCCGATGCGATATTGATTTTCGAGCGTGATAAAAATGCCACCGAGAACATCACGAATGAGGTTCTGGACGGCAAAGCCGACACCGACGGCAATCGCGCCGGCGGCGACAAGGAGTGGCGCGAGGTCGACGCCAATCTGGCTGAGCGCAAGAAAGATGGTCAGCAACACAATGGCAGTACGGGCCGTTCCGACGACGACATCCGAGAGTGTGTCAATGTTCTTCCGGATTTCTTCTTCAAGCGTGACGTTCGCCCGGGCTCGGATGTTGGATTCAACAAGGCGGGGAACGCTGAAGGTGACGACGCGCATTGTGATGATGCCGCCGATAACAATGAGAAGAACGGGCAGCGCATTGTCGAGGGCCGATTCCAGAACCCACTGCCCCGCCGCGGCCATCGACCCTCTGGCGAGTGACGAATAGCCGAGGGCGAAGGACGCCGAGATTTCGATTGTGGCAATCACGATAATGAGCCACGCGGCCCGTACGATCATCGAGCTCAGATCCGCCTGCAACCACTCGAATCCGCCCGGGAAAACACGATCTAGGGAGCGGAGCAGACCGCGTACAAGCGGCGGCAACACCAGCCAGACGGTTAGCATCAATGCTACTGCCCCGCCACCCCATATGGTGATGAACTGTAAGAACGGTCCCGGATCTTCAATGATCGTTTGGAAGTCGGACAGAATATCCTCAAACACCCGTCGTTGTCCTCCTGCTGTGCCAATCTTCGCCCTTAAATGATAGACGCACGCGCTTGACGGCCAATTCCACAGAGCACACGCTATTCAAACAGATTCAGGAAACGAGGTGCCACGCACATGCGAATCGGTGTTGAACTTGCCGTCCGAACTCCCGTCACGGACCTGGTGAATTACATCAAGGACTACGATTCCTACGGCTTCGAACGGATATGGGTCCCGGACGCAGCATTTTCGCAATGGGAAGTCTGGACGACGGCGGCGCTGGCAGCGGTGTACACAACGAAGCCCAGGATCGGCATCGGGGTCATGGCGCCGTATCATCGGAATCCCGCCGTCATCGCGCACGGGGCTGCGACGCTTGACCAGCTCTCCGGGGGACGGGTCGATCTCTCGATTGGGCGGGGTTCACGCCCGTATATCGCGAGCATCGACGCCGATCGCCCGGATGAGGCCGTAACGGAGGCGATCACAATCATCAACGGGCTGCTTTCGGGTGAGACGGTCAGCATGGAGGGGACGGCGTTCACTTTCAGAGATGTCTCTCAGCGCGTTCAGCCGGTGCAGGAGCACATTTCCATCGCCATCGCGTCCATGAGCCGCTATTGGCTCGATATTTCCCGCGATACGGCGGACGGCGTTCATCTCTATACGAGCAACCCCACCCTGCTGGGCACGGCGCAGGAGGCGAAAAAGGCCGCAAAGAATCCCGACTTTGAAGTCACGACGACGCTCGGCTACGTGGAACCTGCAGAGGTGCGCGAGTGGTGGGTGACAAATTTCGGCCGGAACTTCAACTTGCAGCAGTTGTGCGGTCGCGAACCAAACACGGCGAGCTACGAGGAATTGGCGGCCGAGTTGGTGTTCACGAATGCGGCAAGCCTGCGAGATCACCTGCAGCGAATGGAGTCGTTCGGTGTAGACGAGCTGATGATTGCGTACCGTCGGGCGGAGGATCTGCCCGCGATTGCGGAGATGGTTGCGGCGGCGCGGGGGTAGACGAAAGCTACTCCTGCAGAGGCTCGCGTTGAGGAGTTGATTCCCGGGTGAGGAGGCCGTCCCGGAGTTCGAGTACGCGGTCTGCGGCAGACATGATCGCGCGGTCATGGGTGGCGGCAATAATGAGGACTTTCTCTTCTTCAACAAGGCTCCTGAAGAGGGAAAAGACGGTCTGAGCCGAAACTGAATCCAGTTCTCCTGTCGGCTCGTCGGCAATGAGGACGGAGGGGCGAGACGCGATGGCGCGGGCAATACCGGCACGCTGTTGTTCTCCGCCGGAGAGTTCATAGGGCCGGTGCCGCATCCGGTGTAAGAGGCCCACCCGATCAAGCGCCTCACGGGCTCGCTCTTCACGGTCTCTCCGTGACCAGCCGGAGATGCGGAGCGGCAACTCTACATTCTCGGCAGCCGTTAAAAGCGGCATGAGCGAGGACGATTGAAAGACGATGCCGACGTGCTGCCGTCGCAGGGCGGCGCGGCCTTCTTCCGAGAGTCCGTTTAGTCGTTGGCCAGCCAGGAACGCCTCTCCGGCGGTGGCACGGTCAAGTCCGGCGAGGATATTCAGAAGGGTGGTCTTACCGGAGCCGGAACGTCCGATTAGGGCGATGAACTCTCCTGCCGCGCCCTGCATATCGACTCCACGCAATGCGTGCAGGCGCTCCGCCCCCAGCGTGTACATGCGCTCAACGCCGCGCGTTTCGGCAAGAACCGCCGACCCTGCTCCATCTTGTGACACGCTTGTCATCGGCTAAATCTCACCCGCCTCAGACGGGGTTACGACGACGCGATCTCCATCAATGGTCACGACTGCCCTCTCACGCAGGCGCACACGATCCATCAGTTCTCGCGGCAACTGTAGCCGGCCCATGCTATCGACCAGGATGTACTCACGTGGCGGTTCTGAAGAACCGTTGTCTTCGGTCGGCCTGAACGAATGCAGCGAAACGATCTCGGCGCTCGCGCGGCCATCGCGGATGATGATAACGCGGTCGACGAAGCTGGAAATCTCCGGGTCGTGGCTCACGATGATGACGGTTGTACCGTAGCGGTCCCGCAGGGATTGGAAGAGGTTCAGAATCGTTCGCGCGGTTTCCGTATCAAGTTCGCCCGTCGGCTCATCGGCCAGGAGTAAATCGGGCTGATTCGCCAAGGCGATGGCGATGGCAACGCGCTGCTGTTCACCACCGGACAGCTCATTGGCGTGGTGGGCAGCTCTTTCAGCGAGGCCGACTGCGTCCAATAATTCCTCTGCCCTTGCGCGGCGCTCCGAGCCGCCGACGCCAGCCAACAGCATGGGAAGTTCAACGTTTTCACGCGCAGTGAGATAGGGAACGAGATTGCGGCCTGTCTGCTGCCAGACGAAACCGACTTCACGGAGACGATAGGACTCCACAGCGCGCCCGCGCATGACGAGCAGGTCACGGTCGCCCACGCGGATATCACCGGCGGAGGGGCTGTCATATCCCGCGAGGATGTTCAGCAGAGTGGATTTTCCGCTTCCACTGGCACCGACGATCGCGACAATTTCGCCGCGCGCTGCCTGAAAATCGAGTCCCCGCAGGGCGACAACTTCAAGATCCTGAGCCTTGTAGATCTTGAACAGGTCTCTGCAGATGATGTGGACATCGCGGGGGCTGTTGTGATTGGACATTGCCATCAGTATGACTGCTCCTCAGTCCTCCCCGATTCGGAGAGTCTGGCCGAGGGCTAGCGTATTGTACATGCGCACGACGAATGCCGTAGCAGCAACGAACACGGCGGCCATGAGCGCGTAGACGATTCCGATGGAGATGGCGCTGGTCTCGATAATGTACGGGGGCAGCACGGCAACGCCGTCCTGCGTCCGGTCAAGGAACGGCATCAAAAGCGCCCCCGTCCTCTGACCAAGCAGGAATCCGGCTCCGATTCCGATGCCGACCACAAGCATGTGCTCAAACCAAACGACAGCACGAATCTGCGGGCCGTTGAGGCCCAATGTGCGGAGCAGGGCGAATTGCCTACCCCGTTCTCCAACCGTCAGGATAGAGTGGGCCACGAAGCAGGTCCCACCAAGGAAGAGAACCGCGCCATAGGCGACCAATAGCAAAGCACCCCACCCTGCCGCCACAAGCGGGTCTGCCTGCGAGGTGGCGATAAGTTCTTCGCGGTCGATGATCTGGTTTGCGGCGACGGACTGCATGATGCCCTCCAGCACCTCCGCCCGTTCGTCACCTGCCAAGCCCTCATCGAGCCGATACCAGACCTCGTTTGCCTGCACTTCCTGCCCCTGCCCGACGAGATTCTGGTGGCGCAAGAACCCCTGGATCTCCGTGATGATGTATCCCGCGCCTTCGGTCGGGTTCACCGTGGGGAAAAAGTCGACGACATCAACGATTGTGCCGGGGACGCGGGCGCTGCCGCTACCAATATCGAGGGTGTCGCCGACGCGGAGGCCGGAGGCGCGCAGGATGCCGGGGCTGACGAGCATCGGCAATTCATAGGTCTGCGGGCCGGCATAGAAGCCACGCTGGATGAATGCGGTTGTCGCGCCCCAAGTGAAGAGCAGAGAAGGGCCGCCGTCACGTCCTGCGCCGCCGATCAGCTGCAGGGAGTCTGTGCGCGTGAGGGGGCCAATCTGGATAACGGCCAGGTCGTCCTTGCTTGTGAATCGGCGCACTGAGACCGGCTCAGATCCCTCTGCGGCAGTTCTCGTCATGATCTCGTCGACGTAGAAGGCTCCTGCGGACATGCCCTCAGAGCGGGAGCGCTGCACGATCTGGAGTGAGACGAGGGTAAAGGGCCCAGTGGGTTCAATCGTGGGAACGGCGCGTCGGAAAGAGAAGCGACGAATGGGTTGGAGCGGGGCTTCTCTGTACGTCCATTCCGTGCTTTCCAGGTTGCCCATGAACATGGTGAAGTAACGGCCGTTGCCGTCTTCAACGATGGCGGCCAAATTGGAGCGGGGATCGGGCTCCTCAGCGCTCCGAACCCATAGACCCATGTAACGGGCATCATCCGGCAGCCTGATACCCCAGTTCTCGATCGCCTGAGCATCGACGGCATCAAGCGTTTCGCCCAAGGAGTTGGATGCGAAGTCGTCGCGCCACCAGGTCACGTTTTTGAGGGTGTCGGCGTCAACGGCCAAAACCTCAAACCGCTCTGTAGATGAGCCTGCCGCGAAACCGCCGTCGGATCGGAAAATACGCGCCGCGGCGGCCACACCATCGGGGGCCTCCACAAGGGTCTGCATGTCCTGCGTGGGCCCATTGTTGCGTGCGATGGAAGCAGGAGCTATCCGTACATCCGCGCCGGCCTCGTACCGCGCGCGCTCCTCGTAGCTTCGGTCAAGAGTGCCGCCGAAGCTCGCAGCGAACGCGCCGAGTCCCGCGGCAAGCACGAGGAGAAGCACCAATCGAGTGACGGACAGCGGGTTGCGTCCGACTTGCCAGAGACCAAGCGCGAGCCAGGTAGGGGAGACTGGAGCGGCAACGCGGGCAACGAGGCCGCCAATAAGGGGGAGTACACGCAGCAAGAGCAGACCGGCCGAGAGCAAGAACAGCGTTGGTATGAGCAACAGGAAGAGATCTGCGCCCTGCTGCCCGGAGAGAGCGTCTGCGACCAACGATCCTTGCTGACCGAGTTGCCACAAGAAAATAAGCCCTGCTGCAGCCAATCCCACATCGAGGTAGTAGCGCTGGACGAATCCGACCTGGTTGGGCCGGACGATGAGGCGTCGTTCTTCCAGCAGATTTCGGCGGGCAAGGCGGAGCGTGGGGATGAGCAGGACGGCAAAGGCAAGCAGGCCCCCAATGCCTGCCAAGCCAAAGGCGAGCGGTGAGACGGAGACGCGCAGGGGGCCCCCGTCACCCAATGATGCGAAGACGGGCAAGTAGCCGATGCTTGCGATCAGGCCGGCGGCAAGGAACGGGGCGGCGGCTGAGGCGGCAGCGGTCACCAGGAGGCCCTGGACGGCATAGATCTGAAGCACCTGAGGAGTACGCGCGCCGCGGCTGCGGAGGAGCGCTGCGTCCGCCCGCTGCCTGTCCGTGACAAGACCGGCAAGGAAGACGATGGCGTAGAGGACCATCGCGGTCACAAGGAATAGCATGATGGCGATGGGCGCTTCAATGAACCGGATGCGGGTGTCATAGGTATTCAGCACGTCATCGAGCTCGGTGCTTTGTCTGTAGCCGTCCACAGAGCCGCCAAGGAAGCCGTTAAGGCCGGCAATCGCTCCCGCGAAGCGTTCTGAATCCGCGGCTCGAATCTCGGTGGGATTCGTCAAATAGCGTGAGTAATAGGAGCCGTCGGCCTTGACGAACATCGCTCCGACGATATCCACGACTGTGGATTCAGGAACGATGACAGGGAGCGTGCTCAGGAGAGTTGGCTCACGGACGAGTCTCTGCAGAGAAGGGGCATCCCAGTAGTGGGCTTCGGAGTCGACGGGGGAGGCGATACCGGTGAGGCGGACGTTTATCTTGCTCGTCCTGTCTTCCCAGAACGGGACAAATGAAACGGTGTCACCGATGGAGAGACCAAGGTAATCCGCGCCTTTCCGCATTGCCACGGCCTCGACGGTGGCGATGCCTCCTGCGGTTTCGTGGATGCCCTGCTCAGGCATACTGCCTTCTACTACGAGGAGATCCGCTGTCGAGTCGAGAACGTGGAATGTGGCGCGGGGGGTTGTTTCAAGGTCGATTTCGTCGAAATCGTCAGTGGGCACGAGGAATGTTGAGGACCGCACGGTGAATATCTCTCGTTCGGCCAGGCCCTCAAATGCATTTGTCACGCCCGAATGAACGCGGCCTGTTGCGCGGTCATAGATTTCGCGATCGACGCCTGAGGTCTGGAAATGGATCTCGAGATCAAGCGACCTTTCGTCGGCGTTGTTGACGGCATGGCTCAGGCCGAGGTCGCGGAGGGCCTGCGTATAGATAACGATGCTGGCCATGGTGGCGGCGGCGACAGTGGCGCCGAGCAGAACCGGCAGCAACAGGGGCGCATACGTGCGCAACCGCCGAAATACGAGTGGCAGGAGTCTCAGGCCCACGCTACGCCTCCGCCCCGCGCAGCACCCAGGCAACGGGCTGCGACACATACGCGCGCCACAAGACTGCGGCCAGACCAATGCCTGTGGCACATATCAATCCAATCACCAGCCCGGCCACCTGCCAGTCCGGAGACAGGATCAGGCTCGGCACAGGCTCTGTTCCGGCCAGACCCTGGAATCTGGGCACAAGAATCCAACTGAGGTAGACGCCGACGGCAATCGCGCCCGCGCCGGCCGGCAGGACGATTGACACGTATTCAACGGTGAAAGAGACCAGCGCGGTCAGTTGGGGCACGCCCAGCGCACGCAGTACGGCGTTGTCACGCGCCCGATCCGAGGCTGCCCCTGCGGCATGCGCCGCGACACCAATCAGCAGAGCGCCTATACCAGCCAACAAAGCGATCACCGTCATGCCACGCCACCCGGCAGACGCGAGCGGGCTTTGCTGCGTTTCCTCCTGAATGGTGATGCGGTCTATCATTTCGCCTGAATATCGTTCGTCGTTCACGATCGTCTCCACGATAGCCATTCTCGGTTCCGACGCGTCAGGCAGCGAGAGAAAGACCCGATTCGGCCAGAGCTTGTTTATGACGCTGACGGCGTTGACGTGGTCGATGAGCGACTGCCCGTTGGCGACCAGGAATCCGGCCGATCCCGGTTCGATTGTGGGAAATGCCGCGAGTGTGCCGACGATGCGGATGGGGACGAGTCGGTCTGCCACATGCACCGCCGCCAGGGTACCGACTTGCCAGCCGCGATTCAACAAGAGGTCGCCGGAGGCAAGCATGGGTATTGAGGACGCGCCCGGAGACACATAGATACCGCGCACGCCATCTCTCGTATCGCGTCCCCAGACGAATCTCAGCGTACCCCTGCGTTCGCCGGCGGACGCGCCGGCCTCAATGACGTCACGCCGTTCCCCGGTCAGGAGGATGGGCAGCCAACCGGCGGCCTGCTCAAAGTCTTCAACGACGGTCTGTGCTCCTGAGGCATCGATTGCGACGAAGTCGTCAAGCTCAAAAGACCCGGGCGCGCCATTCGGGCCTTCGACAGGTTCATAGATCATGATGCTGTTGAGTGTGTAAGGGCCGGGGGGCAGTGGCTGATTGCCTCGTGCAAGCCTTGTTTCGAGGAACCGCCAGCCGGAAAAATCGAGCGCGCCGAGGCTGTATGTATCCGGTCTTCCGAGGCCGTCAATGATCTGAAGCCACAGGAAGCGGTTAGCCTGTGGGAGCTCCGGGTTGACCCAGACGCCGACGCGATGTGTTCCATCCGGAATGGTACGGGGAGAAGCGGGGGACTCATCCGTGAGGGCGAGGTCGATAAGCAGCTCCTCCATGGGGACCTCGGCAAAGTCCTCACGGAACTCCAGCAAGCCGCCGATGGTGGACGGATCGATGCCGATAATCGGCACTAAGGTTCCCACTTGGTTGGAGCCAAGGCCGGCCAGGCTCGAATACGCGGCGGAGGCGTCCTGCACCCCCTCAAAGCCCCGAAAGTCCGCCGTCACATCAGCGAAGGATTTCTCGTCGAACGATTGTGAGCGATCAATTCGAACGTCTACGCCTGCCTGAAAAATCGCCTGGTCTGCCGCCGCTTTGTCCAGCGTTCCGCCAAAGGTAGCAACGAAAAAGCCGAGTACGCCAAACAGCAGAAGTAGACCGGCGAGGGCGGCGGCAGGTGTGGAGGCGCGATTGATCCGTTCCAGCGCCATGTCTATCGGCAACCTCCCGATGGCCCGCGCGAGGGCGGCGGCAAGCCGTATGCCGATGGGCAAGAGGCGGTACAGGAGCAGCAGGGCGGCAAGTGTCATTGCAATCGGAACGATGAGCACCGTCCTGTCAATCTGTGACGTGCCCTCCGTTTGCGCGACGGCGACGCCCTCCTCGATGCCCCGGATTTCCACTTGCCAAAGGATGGCCGCGGCAATCACAAGGAGGACGATATCCAGATGCAGGCGGCGGAACCATGGGAGATTCGTGGGTCGGGATCTCTCGCTCTGCAAGGTGGACACCGGAATACGCGACACACCGATGACCGGCACGGCCATGATGAGGATGGTCACGGCCACACCGGCAGCCAGCCACGGCAAAGTGGGAGCGATTGGAGCCGGCATCAGATTCGCGCCGTCGAGCGCGACTTTCCATGCACCAAGCTCACCCAGTCCGCGAATCGCGCCGTATGCGATCAGAGGAGCAAGGGCTGTGGAAACAATTATTGCTCCGAGCGCCCAGGCAAGTATGAGCGTGACGGTTCGACGCTCCCCCGCTCCCCTGCTCCGCAGGAGGCCGACAACTCCCTCTGTTGTTCGGCCGACGGTGAAAGCAATCATCGTCAGGGCATAAAGCAAAATCGCGCCGACGATGACGAGAACGATGACGAGCGGCATCTGGTTGCGCGCGACTTCATCGCGGAAATCGGGCAGCCTGTTCGCGAGCAGCGAAATGAAAATGCTGCGGGATGCATCTGCGGTGAGTCGGCCCTGCAACTCCGCTACAGCCGCATCGGCGTCGGCAAGCACCATTTCAAGCAGGTGGTCCGGGTTGACGTACAAGGTATCCGTGACAGTACCGAGAAGTGAGGGGGTCTCCGCGCCAATGCGGTCAACAAGCGTCTCTTGCGGCAAAAACAGCGTGATCATCCAGAGACCGGCGTCGTTGCGGGCAGCGTCCATTCGCTCATAGAAGGTGCCGCCGGCATGAATCCAGTAGTGATCCTCCGGATCCACCTGCTCCACGATGCCCACGAGGACGGCGTCATACGGCATTGCGGGCGGTGGAAGTCGGGAGTTAAGGCGGAATCGTTGGCCAACTTGAAATCCCGTCTTTTCGGCAGCCTGCCCGCCTAATACCACTTCGATGGGCCCGCTCGCCACGAATTGCGCGCGGCGGCCCTCGACCAGGCGAACCTTGTCATCGAAACCGGTTCGAGAAGCCAACGTCGAGACAACATCCTGCTCATCCGTGCCAGTGACCTCGGTGCGCATCGAAAAGGCGGTGGAGTAGACGCCGTGGCGATCCAGCGCGTCGCCGAGCGTGTCCTGGGCGGCGTTGAGAATGACGTTTCTTGTGCCGTTGTATTGCTCAGGTTCGAATGTAGAGAAGTTTGTCGCGATGGTAGCGTCAAGATTGTTGGAGTTGCGTTCCAGGTAGTCCTGGAAGGCGAGGCGCTGGACTGTGTTGAGATAGAGCGGGCCTAAGACTGAAAGGGTAATTGTCAGCAGGATTCCAAGGGATGCGACGAGCGCCAGCGCCCTCTTCCCTCGTGTTTGTCTCCAGGCCAGCCGCCATGGCGACACGCGCCGCACCCTCCCCTCGGACCCCAATTCAGCGAATTATACTTGTTTGCGACGGTAATGGGGCCCACTGAGGAGACCGGATGGCGACTTATATCGACGCGCACACGCATATTGACCAGCACGACCCTGACGAGTGGCCGGACATTGTCACACGTGCGCAGGAGGCGGGCGTCGCTGCTATCATCGCGGCCGGCACGACGATTGAATCGTCAGAACGTTGTGTGCAGCTGGCGGAGCAATTTCCCGGAGCCGTGTGGGCGGGCGTGGGCGTTCACCCAATGGATATCACGGGTCCGCTTTCGAATAGCGAGATCGATCAGCTGCGTGAATTGGCCTCTCATGAGCGGGTGGTCTGCGTCAGTGAGATCGGGCTCGATTGGGAGCCGGGTCGACCGGACAGGGCGGCTCAGGAACAGGCTTTTCGGGCACAGCTACGTTTGGCAGTAGAGCTGAAATTTCCCGTGATTTTTCATAATCGCGAGGCAGGCATGGAGCCACTACGGATCATTGCGGAGGAGATTGGCGACAAGGTGCCCACAGTCGCGCACTATTTCCAGGGGCCGCTCGACTATACCCGCGCCTGCCTGAATCAGGGCATCTATCTCTCACTGGCCAAGCCGCTGCTGCGTCTGCCGGATCTCCAGGAGATCGTTACCCAACATGCCCCGATGGAGTCCATCGTTCTTGAAACGGATTCGTTCCCGCAGCCGTACAAGAAGAGCCGCGAGAAATGGACGGAACCGCGCGACGTGCCGATGGTCGCGGCAAAGGTGGCAGAGCTAAAGGGCATTCCGGTTGAGGACGTTGCGGAAATGACGACAGCGACGATTCAGCGGGTGCTTGGGCGGGATATTTTGGCGTAGCGGCGGTTTATGCGCCGTCGCGGGAATAGGGCGTCACGCCTACTTCTCCGATTTTGCCTTCGTCGCCCAAGAGTTGGTCGGGCGTGGCCGTGCTGCGCAGCGATCGGAATATCAGTAGATTCAGCAGCACCAGGCTGAGGGTGACTGCGCCCATGATTGCGGTGGCCATAGGCGCGCCGTAGTTCTCTGCCAGCCAGCCAATCATGGTAAATCCTACTGGCGCGGCTCCCCATGTGGTTGTGCGGATTGCAGACAGCCGCCCCCGCATGGAGTCGCTGATGAGGTACTGCGCCCGCGCGGTGGTCGCGATGAGGCATGCCTGGAATCCGAAGCCTGCGAAGTATGCAAAGAACATGGATAGCGTGAGTATCTCAGAGGAGCTGAAAGCAACGAGGGCGAGCGGGAAGCCAATTCCGCCGATTACGATCAGATTTCGGATTGCGCGGGGGCTGCTAAAGGTCGCGAGGACGATGGACCCCGTCATAGAACCTGCGCCAGCTGCCGCGCCAAGGTCGCCTGCCGCCGTCGCGCCCTGATGCAGAACATCGCGTGCAAACACGACCAACTGCGTCTGATACGGCGAGCCGAAGATGATGCACGCGCCTGCAATCGTCATCAGGCCGAGAATGTTCTTGTAGCGCCAGACGAAGGTCGCTCCTTCTACCGTGTCCGTCCAGACCGTCATTAAGGTCTTTGTGCCCTCACGGATGCCCTGCCGGGTGTTGACGGGAAGCAGGAACACGATTGAGAGGATTGAGAGACCGGCGGCGACCCCAAATGCGGCCGCGCCACCGAATTCGTCGAACAGGCGCCCGCCGATAAAACTGCCAACGAGCATGCCGCCGCTGAACATGATGGAGGACAGGGCGATGCCGTTGGCCATGTTTTCACGGCTGACGAGGTTCGGCACGACGGCCATGCGGGAGGGCAGGCCGACGGCAAAAGCGATGCCTGCGATGGCTGTCAGGACAAAGAGGCTCCAGACCTCCATCTGGTCGATGGCAAGCAAAACGACAAAG
This sequence comes from Dehalococcoidia bacterium, assembly GCA_965207895.1. Taxonomy (GTDB): domain Bacteria; phylum Chloroflexota; class Dehalococcoidia; order UBA6926; family UBA6926; genus VXMO01. The sequence continues at coordinate 864,624 of CBDBNN010000003.1, read as the reverse complement.
CCCAGCAGGGCCAGGATGGTGACGATCTCCGCAATGATAAGTATGGATTTGCGACTAAACCTGTCTGCCAGGACGCCGCCGGGCAGGGACAAGACCAGAGACGGCAGTTCACCGGCGGTTGCAGCGGCAGCGACGATCTCAGGCGAATCCGTTAGCTCAAGCGCGACCCACCCCCTGAAGAGAAGGAGCATCATGTGGGACATGATTGCCGCGACGGACGACAACCAGAACAGCGTGTAGTCGCCAGTCTGGAAGGATCTCAGTGGGCCACGGCCAAACAAAGCTTGTAAGAGGAAGACCATTACACCAACTACAATACGGCATCGGATTGTGGTTGACGGCTGGCGGGCGGCTCGCTACCGTCCCATTTGAGGGTCAATTGGGGAACGGCTTCAAAGCCGGAAGGAGCAGATAACCATGACAGGTTCATCGGACGTTGTCCTATACGAAAAGCGGAACCGCATCGCTTACGTGACGCTGAATCGACCGGAGGCAATGAACGCGCTGAATTCCGCAGTGGGCGCGCGACTCTATGAGATCTGGAGCGATTTCCGCGACGACGACGATCTGCTCGTCGCCATTCTCACCGGCGCCGGTGGCCGGGCATTCTCGGCCGGCGCAGATCTCAAAGAGGTCAGTGGCAGGCAGGCGGAGGGGAAATCTCAATTTGAGGCGAGGGGCCCAGGATCCCGTTTCATCCCGGATCTCAACGTTTGGAAGCCCATCATCTCAGCCATTGACGGCTATTGCGTCGCAGGCGGCCTTGAGCTAGCCATGCAGACTGATATCCGTCTCGCGACGGAAAAGTCGCAGTTCGGTCTGCCGGAGCCACGCTGGAGCATCATGCCGGCCTACGGGCTACACCACATGATGCGTATGGTTCCGACCGGCGATGCCTTGAGGATGATGCTGACAGGCAGCCGCATCACGTCTGACAATGCGCTGCGGATTGGGCTGATCCAGGAGGTGCATCCGGATCGCGATTCACTCATGGAGGCTGCAGAGGGCATCGCAGAAGAGGTCAAACTTTGCGCCCCGATGGCCGTGCAGGCGATCAAGCAGATCGCGTACGTGGGCCGCAGCATGGCGCCGGAGTATTCGTACCGATTCGCGCAGGAATTGAGCGCGAAGGTGCTGGGGAGTGAGGACGCCGCGGTCGGTCCTGCCGCTTTCGCCGAGCGGCGGACGCCGGAGTGGAAGGGGCGGTAACTGCCAGTACCGGACAGGTTACGAGGGCGCTCACAAGGGGCCCTTGTAACCTGCCTTTGACCCCAAACGTGCGGTGCCTATACTTGAATAGCTAGGACATGGAAACAAACTGAGAAGGTGGACATGAGTACGCAGGAAGACAAGATCCTGCTAAGCAGCCAGATCGCCGCCTACGACGAAATGCGGAATCGCCTGGAGACCGACTACTTCGGCAAGTGGGTAGTGTTCCACAACACGGAATTAATCAACACCTACGACACGTTTGAGGATGCTGCCACGGAAGCCATGCGCAAATTCGGGCGTGGGCCGTACCTAATTAGACAAGTTGGAGCGCCGCCACCCGCGCTGCCAGCAATTGTGCAATTCGGGATTCGCTAGTGCCAACGATTGAGGCTGGATTCGAAGATACCCCCGATTTTGCCGGACAAGAGAGACTGGTTCGATTTGGGCCAACTATGCGTGTACAGATTGGCTTGGATCCTCTATTTCCGAGCGGCCAGTCATCTCAGCCCGATCTACCGATTCAGTTGTGGCCTGCCTTAGTTGACACAGGCGCAGAGGAAAGTTGTATTGATTCAAGATTGGCTGACATTCTTAGACTTCCAATTGTAGACCGCCGAGAAGTCGCGGGCGCTCACGGGGCAGAGGAACTCAATTATCACTTGGCCCAAATCTACATCCCTGAGATTCAAGGTGCCATTGTTGGCCAATTTGCTGGCGTGCACTTGGTAGCAGGTGGACTGCCGTTTCTGGCCTTGATCGGTCGAACTTTCCTTCAGCATTTTACTATGACCTACGATGGTCGCACTGGCCAAGTGACGCTAAGCAACGACTAGATATTAAGCGCCTACCCCACTCGTCTCGATGGGTGGGATTCCGGCAGGAGTATGCCGATCAGGCCCACGGTGACTGACACGGGCAGCACGATGAACAGTGCTGTTGCCAGTGATCCCGTCCCTTCATGGAGCGCGCCGGCGAGTACGGGGCCGATGGTGGAGCCGAACGGCGTAATGGTCCTGATAAGGCCGACTGCGACGGCAACTTCGCGCGGTCTGAATTGCATGTCGAACGGGACTGTCATGATCATCGGCACCACGGACGACGTCATCATTCCCTGGATGACCAGGAATGGGATTAGCGCCAGTGTCCAGGAATCAGACGACAAGAAGCTGTCTGGCAGCCAGGATATCAAGGGGTTGTCTGGGCCCATGGACAGGATCGTCAGATAAAGCACGGGCATGATGAATCCCTGGGTGAAGATGAACGGCTTTCGCCGACGAACCCAGTTTGATAGAGGACCGACGGAGAGAGACCCAATCGTGCCGCCGATCGGGAAGGCCGAGAATAGCAAACCCACCGTGATCAGCGATAGGCCGTGTTCCTCCTGGGCAAACGTCGGGAAGAACGTGACGAATGACGCCCACGCCATCGCCCCGCCGAACTGGGTTGACGCAATGACGAAGAGAATCGGATGCCGCTTCAGCACACCCGCCGGTCCTCCCCGCGTCCCGTCGGCTCGCAGAGCGGTGGCAGCAGTCTCGGTCTGATACGGTCGTTCGCGTCCGACGATGAACCACACGACTGCGACGGCGGCATAGACGATCGCAAGCAGGAGATGAATGCCGCGCCATCCGCCGACGTGCGGCATGAGTATCGGCACCAAGCCAATCGCGGCCAGTTGGCCGATGCCGAAGCTGGCGACGATGATGGAGTTCAGGGTGGCGATGCGCGGGCCGCTGAACCATTGCTGGATAAGCATCACCTCCGCCTGAGTCCGGGACACAAGCGCGTACATGAACATCAGCCTCGCCGCCAGCAGTATCCAGTAATTCGGCGCGATGCCCTGCAGAACCGCCGTGACTGTCATGCCAATGAGCGCCAGCAGTGTTACCAGGCGGGGGCTGAACCTGGACATCCAGATGGCGGATGGGAGAGAAAGGGTTGTCAGAGCGACGAAGAACGCCGATCCCAGGTACCCCTCCTGGACGGGACTGGTGTTGAACTCAGTGCGCATCTCAGGCAGGGTGAGGCCGATCAGGAAAATCATCACCGTGGACGTGCCGTCGACCGCCCAGAGAGCGGACATGACGACCCATCCGGTGCGACCGGCGGACGGCGAGGAAAGCGCTGCGGCCGGGGGGCCGCTCATCGACGAGTCACGCGGGTCTGAATTTCACCAGCGTCCATTCAGGCGTGATGTCCTCATAAACAGCCACGACGGGCATATCAACCTGCACATCATGAGGCTCAATGTCTATTACATTCGAAATCATCCGCGCGCCCTCATCGAGCTGGATGACCGCGTAAACGTAGGGCGCTTCTTCGTTGAAGCGAGCGTCGTTGGGCTGGTAGACAATCGTGAAAGCGTGGACGCGGCCTCGCCCTGAGACGGGCGCCCATTCGAGATTATCGGAGAGGCAGGTGGGGCAAAGCTCACGCGGATAGAAAAAGAACGTGTCGCACTGGCGGCAACGCTGGATCACTAATTCGTGCCGCTTCGTCGCCTCCCAGAACGGTTTCGTGAAGTCCCCCAGAGTTGTGCCGTGCAAACCGCCGGGGATCGGGAGTGGCTTTGTGTATTCGGTCGTCATCGTTCAATCCTGCCTCTTGCGCCGTTGCAGACGGTGGCTGCCCGGTTTTCCCTAGAGCGTGTCCTCGGACCCGAGGACCAGGGTGGCCATACTGGACACCGTTCCGCCTCAACCATTCACCAAACAGAGGTCGTTGTGCTCCACTTGCCGCACGCCTGCCCTGCCCATGATCTGGCGGGTGGCCTCCATAACGTGTCGGAAACCACCGGCATCGCCTGGTTGGCCGCATGAGAGCTGCCCGCCGTCCGTGTTGATTGGGAAGGATCCCTTGTAGGTGGTGTCCGTAGAAGCGAAGAACGGTCCAATGTCGCCCTTGGGGACAAGGCCGGCGTCCTCAAGGCATACGGCGTGAAGGATGGTGTAGCAGTCATAGAACTGCGCGAATTGGATGTCGGCCGCGCTGTATCCGGCCATGCCGAGCGCGATGGGGGCTGAGCGTGTCACAACGGAACGTGTCAGGCGTTCCCGTTGCCAACCTGACAGCGGATCACAGGCGATGCCCGCGCCCAGGATATAGACGGGCTTATTCTTGAGCGACTTTGCCCTCTCAGCTGATGTCAGGATGATCGCTCCGCCGCCCGCGCAGGGCATGACCGACTCCAGCAGCCGAATCGGGTAGTTGATATAGCGTGAGTTCAGCACGTCTTCAATCTCCAGGGGCTGACCGCGGAAGACTGCATTCTCATTCTCCAGCGCGTTGAAACGCTGATTGACGGAGATATGGGCGAGCTGCTCCTGCGTTGTGCCGTACTCATGCATATGGCGGGAGTACATGAGACCGTACCCTGTGTTGGCAGCGACGGCGGGGCCATACGGGTCTTCAAACTCCGTTCTCATGCCCGGCGTGGGTGGGCTACCCCATGGGCTGCCCGCTTGACGGGCCTCTGACAGCGTCACCAAGACTGTGTTCGCCAGGCCAGAATAGATCGCCATTGCTGCAACGGATGTCGCGGTCGCGCCGCTTGCGCCCATAGTGCTCACACCCGTCACGAAATTGGGGTTGAGACCCATGTATTCGCCAATCGGCGCGGGATAGAAACTGCCGCCCTCGACGACGAGACCGTCGATTTCCTCCTTGCGAACACCGGCATCGACCATGGCGTCACGCGACGCCTCTGCCATTAATCCGAGGGCAGTGCGGCCTTCGTAGGTACGGCGGGTAGGAATCTCGGAGAAACCGACAATGGCTGCGGCACCTCGCATTGACATGACTCACCCCCCATGCACGCGATATTCACCATGCACTCTGATGAGACTAGAGTTTACACTACGGACAGGTGTGGCGCGTACGGTTTGGCGACGCGCCACGGAACTTTCGCACTACACGGGACACGGAGGATTCGACCGCATGATCAAGCTGACGGATGAGATGCGCGAGCATGTGAACTCGGCGCTGGAAAAGGGCTACCCGTGCATTATTTCCACGGCATCAAAGGACGGTGAGCCCGGCCTGGGCTTTCGAGGCAGTTTGATGATCTGGGATGACGAGCACATCGCATGGTGGGAGCGGGGGCGGCGCAACCAGATGGGCAACATGGAGGAGAATCCAAGAGCAGCCGTTGTGTTCCGCAACAATGAACTCAACATCGGGTGGCGATTCTATGGCGAGGTGACGTTCCATCCACAGGGCGACCCGCTTTGGGAGCAGGTGTGGGAGCGCGTTGTGGAGCCGGAGCAGGCGCGGGACCCCGAGAGAATTGGAACCGCCGTGTTGATGCGCGTTGACATCGTGCGAGGCATGATGCCGGAGGCCATCCAGGAGCGGGATTAGGCTCTGCCCGCCATTCCTGCCTGCTCAGGAATGCTAAACGCGCGGCAAATCTTGCCGCTATGATTGAGTAGGATACTTGCGCGCCCGCGTTTTCAGTTCTTTGGGGCAAGGCACATGGCTCCGTCTGCCGAATTCGTTGATCTGATACAGATTCTCGGTGTCGCCACCGTTGCGGCGGTTGCGGCGACGCTTTTGCGTCAGCCGATTGTCGTGGCGTTTATTTTCGTGGGTGTCTTTGTGGGCCCGGCCGGCATCAATCTTGTGCCAGCAGACTCCGAATTCGTTGACCTGTTCGGCCGGGTAGGCATTGCGTTACTGCTCTTCGTCGTTGGTCTGAAGCTTGACCCGGCGCTCATCCGCACGGCCGGTTTCGTTGCCGTCATTTCCGGCCTCGGACAGGTGATCATCACCACCATCATCGGACTCCTGATCACGATGGCTTTCGGCGTTGATCTCTTGTCCGCCTTCTACATCTCTCTCGCGTTGACGTTCTCAAGCACGGTCATCATCGTCAAGGTTCTGTCTGACCGACGCGAAATCGACTCCCTTCACGGTCGCATTGCGCTCGGCATCCTGATAGTGCAGGACATTGTCGTCATCGTTGCACTTACGCTGCTGTCCGGTCTCCAGGGGGCGGAGGGAGCCGGGACGACTCTTGAGCAGCTGGGGCTGAGCCTACTGCGTGGAGCGGCACTGGTCGCCGCCATGATCATCGTGGCGCGATTCGTCTTCCCGCTATTGGAACCGCGCATGATCACAACTCCCGAAGTGCTGGTTTTGGGCGGCATCGCGTGGGCCGTGCTCATGGCAGCAGGGGCGACGTGGGCGGGATTCAGCGCTGAGATGGGCGCGTTCGTGGCCGGTGTGGTCCTTGCAACCAAGAGGCCGCGTCAACTGGTGGCAGCGCGCCTGACGACGGTTCGAGACTTTTTGCTCCTGTTCTTCTTCGTGAGCCTGGGTGTCCACCTTCACCTTTCTGATTTGCAGGACCAGCTGCTTGCCGCTATCGGGCTTTCACTGTTCGTGCTGGTCGGCAACCCGCTGATTGTCATGGGCATCGCCATCGCAATGGGTTTCCGGGCCCGGACCGGCCTCGTCGCCGGTATGGCGCTCGCCCAAATCAGTGAATTCTCCTTCATCTTGATGGCGCTCGGGCTGGACCTGGGTCACGTGGACGAATCCACCCTCGCCCTCGTCACGCTGGTGGGCCTGATCACGTTCGCCGCGTCTACCTACATGATCACGTACGCCAACCAGATTTACCGATTCTTGCAGCCGGTGATGAACAAGATTGAACGTCCAGTCGCGCACAGGGAGGACGAAATCCTCGACGAAGCGGATCAACCTGTTGAGGTCCTCGTCTTCGGAACGGGGAGACTGGGCACAGTCATCCTATCCAGGCTGCGTGAAATCGGCGTTGAGGCGATGGGCGTCGATTTTGATCCTGTCGCGGTACGCCGCCTGCAAGACCTTGGGTTTCACATGAGATTCGCGGACGTTGAAGCGCCGGAGTTTCTGCAAGGACTGCCCTTGTCATCTGCGCGCATTGCAGTATCAACGATCCGCGCGCCAGACATTGAGGTGGGGCTGCTTGAAGCACTGCGCGAACATGACTTCAGCCGCCCGGTTCTCTTGACGAGCCAGTCCGCTGCCACGGCCCATCGTCTGGAAGACCTCGGCGCGACGCTCGTGTTGCTTCCGTTTGAAGCTGCAGGCGAACGGGCATCGGAGATGATTGAAGAAACGCTGCGAGACCCGACATACCTGGAGCGAGCCCGCTCCAGCCCACGCGCGCCGGTGGAGGACGAGCCTCTTGAGGAAGAATAGCTAGTCGATGACGCCGATGCGGGGGCGTAGACCTCGCTCGCGGCGTGTGAGCCTGAATCCGGCTCGGGACTCAGTTCGCTCTCGCTGTTTCGCCGCGTCCGCCCGTCCTTCATGGAGCAAGAGCCGTTCCTTGGTGGCAAGTCCGCCGCCGAATCCTGTAAGGGCGCCGTCCGCGCCCACAACACGGTGTCAAGGGACGGCTATTCCAAGCGGGTTGGAGCCAACGGCCTGTCCGACAGCGCGAGCCGCTTTTGGCCTGCCGATGGCGTGGGCAACATCACCGTATGTCCGGACGGCGCCGGCGGGAATCTCGGTGAGCGCTTGCCAGACGGCGCGCTGAAAGTCCGTGCCGCCGTCCATGTCGAGTGGGCCGGAGAGGTCCATTGACTCCCCGTCTGTGTACCGCATGAGGGCGGTCTCCCAGTGGTTGAGGATGTCGCTGGCAGAATCATCTTTTAGAGGGAAGCTGATATCCTCTCGTTCCTGTTCCACCAGTTCTCGCTGATCATGTGGGCCCAATACGGCTTTTAATCCCTTTTGAGAGGCTACGAGGCCGAGAAATCCAAGCGGTGTTGAAATAACCCTGTAGCCATTAGCTTGCATCTGCAGTTCTCCTTCTCACGCGGGCACGGCCCCTCGGTACGAGTCTCAACAATATCAGCGTTAGGAGTCCAAGAACAATGGTTCTCCATGAGAAAGGTCTGTCCGGCGGGGCATCTTTGTCAGGACCGTACAGGACATGGTCGTACCATTGCACGACACCGTAAAGCGCCCACGTTGCGCGCGGCCACGCGGCGGAGAGGCGGCTGATATATTCCGCCGGCGTCTCATCGGGCCTGGTCTTGATGCCGGCCAGTCGTCCGAGGCGGACGGTTTGGGCGTATGCCCTCCCCGCTGTCTTTGGACGCGCGAGGGCCTGCCACCACAAGAATGCCAGCGCGGCTAATCCCACAAGTCCAAGCGCCGCGCCCAATCCGTACCAGACCCTGGGATCGATCCCCACGTCCGGCAACAGTCCTCCTCCGGTAACTTCAAATTCCTCGTCGCCGAATTCGAAGAAACTATCTTCCTGGAGCGTGGCCTCATCTTCAAATGCAAATGACCCAAGGTCTCCGGCGATGTCCACGTCGACATCCGGGACGAGCGCGGAGAAGGTTCCCGTCGGACCGCCGGGGGCGTCCGGCTCCACGTTCGGTGTTGGCTCAAACGGGATCCATCCGTAACCCGGGAAGTAGGCCTCCGCCCAGGAATGGAGATCAGATTCCCGGACGATAAATGCCCCTGCCTCATCGCTGTATTCGCCTGGCAGGTAGCCGACGGCCATTCGGGCAGGAACGCCCGAGGCACGCAGCATAACCGTCATGGCTGAGCCGAAGTACTCGCTATACCCTGCCCGTTCCCTGAAAAGGAAGTGCTCCAGGCCGTCCGCGCCCGGCGCGGGGGCGCTGATGTTCTGTGAGTATTCGAGTGTCCGGAGGTATTCACGAATCGCGATGGCCTTCATGTACGGTGTATCGGCATTTTGCGTCAGTGATTCGGACAACAACCGGACGCGCGGGGGGAGGTCCTCCGGCAGTTGAAGATACCTCTCCTCCACCCAGCCCTCATATTGGGGGGGTTGTGTACTGATGTCCTCGACGGTCACTTGAGGGACATAGCTCTGAACGGTATATCGCTGGTTGGGCTGCAAGATGTTCTGGCTTTCCAGCTTGACCAGCCGATGACCCTCATCGGCGTCGAGATTGGTGAATTGGGCCTCGACGGGCAGCGTCGTGCGGAGCGGGGTGGCGGCGGTAAAGACCGTGCTTGCCGGAGCCTTGAGTTCAAAGGTCACATTCCTGACGCATTCAGGACACCCGGTGTAGCTGCTCCCGGCGATGTCCTCAAGGCCGCGCCGCTCAGCGATGACGAAGGGACTGTTGCTCCAGCCCCAACCTGCGTAACGGTCGTACGTGCGCGCGCGCCAATACAGCCGCTCATCACTCTCAACGTGCATCAATACATCGGTTGGGAGGTTGATGTTGCCCCTGAAAGGGAGCTCGTCCGTGAATCCGAAGAGTCCCATCGATCGGCGCGCGGGCAGTGAGGCAAAGATGCGGGTGAACGTGCCTTCCGCGTCACCGATGGGAGATCGAATCTCCGTCCAGAATGACCGTACGGCTCGCGGACCTGAGCCGAGTGACGGGGTGACGGTTACAACGAGGAATACGATGAGAGCAAACCAGATACCTGCGTGCATGACATGGACGGGCAGCCATGATCCTTGCGTCGCCGCGTTGTCATCCCATTTGCGGCGTCGCTCAAGATGCACGAGGCGGACGATGAGCAGCCCGGATGCCAACAGGAACGCCATGAAGAATGGCAGGGTGCTCGGTGGCAAATACGTCAAGTTGGTGACGATTGCGAACCCGGCCGGCAGGGTTGCCCAGATGTTTCGCAGAACGAGGGTTAGGTAGACCGTGACATAGGCCACGGCCCATGCGCCGAGGAGGAGGAGGAAGACGAAGGTTAGCCGATCTGTGCTTGCGCCGCCCTCCAGAAGGGCCTGTGCCCACAGGGTTATGCGGTAGCCGGCGCTGAGCGCCCTGCCCTCAAGGCTCGCCGCAGTAACTACCGTCAATGTTTGTGCAAAGGACTGCGCCAACGCTATGAACAAGGCTGCCGCGTGCTGGGCCACGTGATTGCGACGATGTTTCGCGTTGACCAGCCCCGCCGCGCCCCCAATGAGCACGACAAATGCCACCCCAGGAATCACAGGAACCCAGTGAGCGTCCTCGACGCTCCAGACGACGGTGGCGGCGACGATGAGCGCCAGAATGACTGTCAGCCATCCGGTATCCGGGTACGTCACCAAGCGATGCCATGAGCGAGTCAGCCATTGCGGCATGGCGATCGGTTGGGTAGGCGGCAAGCGCCGCGCTTCCGTGCTCACGCTCCCCACCTCTCAGGCCGGGTAAAGCTGCGGCGATTGCCGGGCTGCATAGCGATGGGACCAAGCGCGTTGAAGCTCAGTGCTCGCCCAATATCGTCGCCGAGTCGAACGACATAGGCGGCGATGCCCATGGAGTAGAGATTCGCCAGTTCCGTCGTATAGTCCCCCGACGCGCCGAAACTTGTCGGCTCGAGAAGGACGACTGCTCCCGGCGAGTTTCGTTCCTGCAGGACAGCGGCAGCAGCCATGGCGTCTTCAATAGATGGAGTGATGGCGATTACGCCGGTTCTTCGGCTGAAACGCGCCTCGTGGATGCCAAGCAACTCAGTCAGGCTGACCTTGCCCTCCGCCCTGCATAGCGCAAGCGCCTCCAGAATGCGCCACATGTGCTTGTCACCGGTGCCGTTTGGGATGGTGTATTCGGTATCGCCAATGGCGGAGAAGCCGACGCCATTATCGAACTCGAGCAAATACCGCGCGATGGACGCGGCAACCGTGACGGCAATCTCTTCCGTGCCGGTCAGGCCCTCACCCACCTGCACGGCAGCGTTGAGGTCAAGCAGGATGGAAAGATCAGACTGCACTTCCGTCTCGAACTCCTTGACCATGAGGCGGTTCAGCTTGGCGCTGCTCTTCCAGTGGATGCGGTTGAGGCTGTCTCCCACTGTGTACCGTCGTACAGAGACAACATTGGGGGTGAATTGTGATGTTGCGCGATAGTCCGGGGCATCACCGGTCTCCTCTGCGCTGGAGATGACGAAGTCCTCCAACGGAAACGGGGCCGGGTAGACGACCAACTCGCGTTTCTCACCGATGACGCGTGTTCTCTCAAAAAGGCCAAACGGGTCGGATGCCGTGACACGCAGAGGCCCCCAGTGAAAGCGGCCGCGCTTGTCCGCCCGCGTTCCCAGTTTTGTCCAGTTCCGCGAGCCGCGCGTGGGCACGCCCATAACCTCCGAGGCGAGTCCGGGAACGTCACCGATGTCCTCAACATGCAACCAGGGACGCGGCAGGAGGGATGAGTTGTCCAGCCAGACGGACTCTTCGACACGCTCACCTACCTGGGCGAGCGAAGGCTGATCATCAGCGCCAGCGGAGATGCCTCTCATACTTAACCTGGTCCAGAGCCACGCCAGGATGAACACGACGATAACGACGCTGAGGAGATTGGCCATAACGTAGAAACCCGACCCAAGGGTCAGGAACAGCGCCAACAGGATCAGCGCAACGAGGTAGACGCGGCGACTCCGCACGGTGTTCCCTCAGTTCCGCAGCCACCCTCGCGGCACGGCTCCCGGCACAGGGACACGCTCCACCACTTGCGCCAACACATCGTCAGCACTGACGCCCTGCATCCGAGCGTTCGGATTGAGGATGATGCGATGTCCCAGGACCGGACTGACCAGGTATTTGATGTCGTCCGGGAGGACGTAGTCGCGTCCGTCCATGACAGCCCGCGCCTGCCCGCCGCGGAACAGTGTCAATGCGCCGCGCGGCGACGCCCCGACGTAGACGGAGCCGTGTTCCCGCGTGCCGTCCACAATGTCGACGATGTATCGCTTGATGAGGTCATCCACGTACACTTGCCGAACTGTCTGCTGGAGATCCAGCGCCTCTTCCGGTGCGGTGACGGGTTCAATATTATCGATGGGGTGTTCGAGGCGGGTCCGATCCATGATTTCCATCTCGGAATCGACGGTTGGATAGCCAAGTGAAAGGCGAAGGAAAAAGCGGTCGCGCTGCGCCTCGGGCAACAGGAATGTTCCCTCATGCTCCAGCGGGTTTTGTGTGGCGATAACGTGGAAGGGATTCGGGAGAGGGTGAGTCACACCGTCTACCGTCACCTGTCCCTCTTCCATCGCCTCCAGCAGCGCGGATTGGGTCTTTGGGGTGCCGCGGTTGATCTCATCGGCGAGGAGGACGTGGGCGAGGACGGGTCCTGCGCGGAATTCAAACTCGCCGGTTCGCTGGTTGTAGAGGTTGACGCCGATGACGTCCGTGGGGAGGAGATCAGGCGTGAATTGCACGCGCTTGAAGGATGCGCCGAGGGAAATGGCGACGCTGCGGGCCAGCATCGTCTTGCCGACACCAGGCACATCCTCAATCAGGAAGTGGCCGCCGCCCAACACCGCCGTCAGGGCTAGCTCAGCCGCCACGCGCTTCCCTACTATCACCTTTTCGACGTTCTCCAACGTCTTGTCGACAACCTCGCGCGCGCGGTCAACCGTCGCTACCACTGTTTACCCCCGGCCGGTTCCCTACCCTGCGACTGATACTAGTATAGGTTGGCGGGCATGAGCGCCCGACGCCCGCATAGTCAAACGACAATACCACAGCGAGACGATGAGTACCCAAGATTCAGGACCGCATAAGCCGCTTGCCGCCTGCATCGTGGCGGGAGGCGATATCACGCCCAGCGAGCGCGTGATGGCCGTGCTGCGGGAGAGCGACATCATCATCGCCGCCGACCGCGGCCTGGACATCTGCGTGGAACTCGGAATTACGCCGACGCTGTGTATCGGGGATTTCGACTCAGCGTCGGACGATGCCGTTCGGACGGCACGAGCGCGTGGATGGGTGCTGTTGGAGTACCCATCCGAGAAGGCTGCCACGGACGGAGAGCTGGCGCTGGACGAGGCGATCACGAGAGGGGCGACGAGAATCCGCATCCTGGGGGCGTTGACCGGACAAGATCGGATGGATCACGGCGCGGCGAACCTGTTGTTGCTGGCGCGTCCGGATCTCAGCGGAATCGACATTCGATTGATTGATGAAAACCGAGAGGCATTCGTTCTCAGAAAAGGTTCATCGGCGTCGGTCTCCGGAGAGCGTGGAGATTACGTGACGCTGCTGCCGCTCTCGGAGACAGGCGCAACGGTAACAACCTGGGGGCTCAAATACGATTTGCTCGGCATTGCGCTGAGCTATGGCTCAACACGCGGGGTCAGCAACGAGCTGGCCTGGCAGCAGGCGAATATCACAGTGGAAGAGGGGCTGGTGCTGGTATTGCAGGAGCGGGTAGGAAGCGGCGGGTGACCGGACAGCCCGATGGATTCCGGCTCTCGCCGGAATGAGGGGAAAGCCACTACGGAGTTGGCGTTACTCGACCCAGTTGAGCAGGCGGACTTGACTCCAGTCGATGGAGACTGAGACGGGTGTGTTTGATTGCGGGCGGGTGCTTGTGGAGCTGACGGGGACGCGGGCGCGGAGTGTCTCGCCGTGAATGCTCAGGGTCACGTCATAGGCACCACCCTGTAGGGTGACATCACTGAGCGTTGCGGTAGTGCCGTCCTGATCGGGAGCAGCGAGGGTTATGGCTTCCGGCGGGATGAGGGCTGTGCAGAGCGGCACGTCGGGGGTGTCGGCGGGCCGCCATACACCGAGGGCGCAGCGTGCCTCTTCCGTGCCGTCGGTGTGGGTGGAGACCTCGCAAGGAAAGAGATTCTCGTGGCCGAGGAATCGGGCGGCGAATGGCGTGGCGGGCTTGAGCCACACGTCTTCCGGAGGGCCGTGCTGAACGGCTCTGCCCTGTTCCAGCACGAGGATGTCATCGGCGACAGCAAAAGCTTCGTCGTGATCGTGCGTGACATAGATGAGAGTCACGCCCTCATGGTCGCGGATACGGCGAATCTCCTGCGCAAGCTCCTCGCGGAGGCGGCGGTCGAGAGCGCCGAGCGGCTCATCGAGCATCAGCAGGCGGGGGCGGGGGGCGAGAGAACGAGCGAGGGCGACGCGCTGCTGCTCACCACCTGAAATGGCGTCCACGGAGCGACTGGCGAGCGGCCTTATGCGCATCAGCTCAAGGAGTTCATGAACGCGCCGTTCTATGTCCTCCGCCTCCCATCGTTGGCTGCGCAAACCAAAGGCGATGTTGTCGCGGACGTTGAGATGAGGGAACAGGGCAAGGTCCTGGTGCATAAGCCCAAAGCCGCGGCGGTGGGGAGGCACGCCGTTCAAGGACTCATCATTCATGGTGACTTCTCCAGCGTCCGGCGTCTCAAGCCCGGCGATGAGGCGGAGGAGGGTGCTTTTGCCACAGCCGCTGGGGCCAAGGACAGCCAAAGATTTGCCTTCATGCAGGTCAAGGGAGACTTCGGACAGGGCCTGCGTGCGGCCGCCGTCGTAGCTCTTGGTGAGTCCGCTTATTTTTAGAAGGTGACGTTCCATGGGCTATGCGTCTTTAGATTCTTCGCTGCGCTCAGAATGACATGGAGGCAGTCGGTTGCCATTACGAGGTCCGGTTGCAGTCCTCGATTCAGATTCCCGCTTTCGCGGGAATGACGGGATTCTCTCATCCGTCTCTGTAACGCCCATCACGGTGACCAACTTTAAAACTCTCCCCAGCCACGATAGCGGGCGCGCTCGATGAGGAAGAACCCTGCGCCGGCGACGACCATCAGAACCGTGCTCATCGCGAGGGCGCTGGCCAGGTTGATTGCGCCCGGACGGGTCAGGTAGTTGAGGATAGCGACCGGCATCGTGGTGTATTCGGGTCGGTTCAGGAGGAGGGTCGCGCCGAACTCGCCGAGTGAGACGGCGAAAGCAAAGACACTGCCAACGAGGATGGCGCGGGAGAGGATGGGAAGATCAACGCGTATGGCGGCGACAAGGGGGCTTGCTCCGAGAACGTGGGCGGCTTCCCGCAGGTGGGGTCGGATGGCTCGCATGGTTGAGAGGACGACGCGGATCACAAACGGATACGCAATCAGGGTGTGGGCGAGGATGATGGGGACGACAGTAGTACGAACGTCGAACTCGCCAACTCTCAGACTGAGCAGGTAGCCTAGGCCAAGCGTGACGGCAGAGACCCCAAGCGGAAGCATGTAGAGGGCATCAAGCGGGTTTCTCCACCATGCCCTCGGGTTCCGCAAGCCATAGGCAGCGAGTACGCCGAGCGGCACGGCGAGCATGACCGTAACCGCGGCGAATGCGAGCGAGTTGCGAATGGCTGCAACGGGCGAGATATAGAAGTACTCGTTGCGGACGTTGGACATGATGGCCGTGTAGCCGTCCAGTCCCAGTCCGTCCTGTGTGATGAATGAGCGCAGAAGCAAGGCAAGAGGCGGAGACAGGACGAGGAACACGGAGGCCAGCGCTCCAAGTCGCATGATGTAGTCCGCCGGAGAGCGGCCCGTAGACACCGTCGAGCCCTGGGCGCGGAGACGGATACGTGTGACAGCCGCCGATTGGAGTTTGACGTACGCCCAGAGCATCCCGAACGTCGCGATGAGCTGAGTAAGGGCGAGCGCGGCTGCTATGTGCGGCCTGAACAGCTTCGTCATGAGCGTGTAGATTTCGACTTCCAGCGTTGCGTGCTCCGGCGCGCCGAGAATCAGGATGATACCGAAACTCGTGAATGTGAACAGGAAGATCAACGCCGCAGCAGCAGCTATAGCTGGCAACAGGAGCGGCAGTGTCACGCTGAAAAAAACACGGCGGGGTGATGCCCCAAGCATGGCGGCTGCCTCCTGCACTGCGGGATCCATATTTGCCCAGAAGGTGGAGATAAGCCGGACGACGATGGCGTATTCATAGACGACGTGCGCGACGAGGATGATGGCAAACGTGTTGAGAATTTTGATGGGCGCTTCATTCAGTCCGAACAGTCCCGTCAGTGCGTCATTGGCGAGCCCTGACGGCCCGAGAAGGGAGAGCAGGCCGAGAGCCATCACGATGGGGGGAAGAATGAATGGAATCGTAATCGCGGCAAGAAGCGCGCTCCGGCCACGGAACCGGTGGCGGGCAAAGACGTAAGCGGACGGGAGGCCGAACGCGAGCGCGAGGATGGTGGAGAGGGCCGCCTGCCACGTGGTGAAGATGAAGCGTCCCCTGAGCCAGGGATCGCTAGCAGCGTCGATGAACGGCGAAAGTATGCCCTGCCCGTCCCAGCCGAGGCCGATACGCATGACGCTGAACAGAGGCCAGGCAAAGGCTATCAACAGGAAGATCAGTGGCAAGCCAATCCGCGCGGCGCGCCACAAATTCATGTGACTATTCACCCTGCCCACCGTGTGTTGTGAGAAATGGGCGGGGGGCCGCTCTCCAACCCCCCATTTAAGCGGCCCCCCATGTCAACAAGCGTCAAATTGGCACCTTCGTGCAAAGGCGTTCAGTTCCTCATCAATGCTGTCCATTCATCAATCCAGCGTTCACGATTTTCGGCAATTGTCCTCGGGCTGAGTTCCGCCGGATCATCCGGGATCGGGGCGAATTCGAATACGTCCGGCAGCTCGGCCTGTTCGTTCGCGGGATAGACCCACATCATGGTGGGGAAGTCTTCCTGGAATCGACGATCCATCACAAAGTCCACGAATTGCTGTGCAAGCTCCTCATTGCGGACTCCGTCCAGAATGCCGATGCCCTCGATCTGGAGGAAGGCAGAATTATCACCCAATACGTTGGCGGTTGGCGGCTCCGTCAGCGCACCCTCGGAGTAGAAGACCTCTGCTGCGGGGCTGGTGGTGTAGCTAACGACGATGGGGCGATCACCCTCATAGAGTGAGAAGGCGGTGTAATAGGCGTCCGTCCACCCGTCGGTGACGAGGACTTCGTTTTCGTGCAGATCCGTCCAGTAGTCCTCCCACGTATAGTCCCCGTCCTCTCCGAACGCAGACACAGTCGCCAACAGGAAGGCGAGGCCGGGTGAGGAGGTCGCGGGATTCTGGACAGCCGTGAGACCGCGGTATTGCGAATCCGTGAGTGACCGGAGGTCAGTTGGCGGAGCGATGCCTTGCTCATCAAACCACGCGATGTCGTAGTTCAGAGCGACGAAGCCGTAGTCGACGGGCATGACGTGGTTGGAAGAATCGAGTCGATACTCACTGGGAACCTTGTCAAGCATGGGCGACTCGTACTCTATGAAGATCTCCTCATCCAGTGCCCGCCCGAGGAAGGTGTTGTCGATGCCGTAGAGGAGATCGGCAGTGGGCGCCTCCTTGGCCAGGATGGCCTTGGTAAGCGCTTCGCCGGCGTCGCCGGACTTCAGGATTGTCACCGTAGCGTCATGCTCTTCCTCGAACTCCGCAATGACATCCTCGCCAATATTGAAGCTGTCATGGGACATGATGATAAGGTCGCGCGGAGGGGGGTCAGTGTTGATGCTGACACTGACGTTGTCACAGGCCACGCCGAGCGCCGCAAGGACGATGACAAACGCTACCGCTACCGCGTGGAGCAGCCACCTCGAGCTCCCTCGCCGCGAAAACCCTGCCATCGCACGATCCATGACTACCCCCAATACCTTCATCAAAAAAACAGAACCGCTGACCATGTCAGCGGCGCTCATGAAATTGGGAGATACATCGGCATCTCCGCAGCCTCTTCCCTCCGCTGGCATTACCCAGCTCAGGTTCCGACGGTCGCCCCGATTCCATTGTCGGGGCCTCTCAGCCGGGCACACCCAGCTCCCGCAAGACCCTTATTCAGTTGTTACTGGCGCGCAGTATACATACCAGCGCGGGCACTGTCCATCAGGCGCGCCACCCATACGCCAAATCGTTAGAATAATCGGTAATGGACGGAGCGCACGTGACCATGCTGCACACGGTTTAAGACATGTTCAAGGGAGCCCGACCAACTGATTTTGCCGGTCTGCTCGGGCTGGCATCACGCCCCACGACCAACCACGCTTTCCCGTATACGCAAGTGGGGAAACAAAGGGGTGTTGAGCGATCGATCGCTCGAATCGTGGGAACAGCATCTCTGCCGAGAAAGGGGGAGACACTCGGTCTCCTTTTGAAGGACGGCACGAGGCCGGGTGGGCTTGCGGTCGTCCGGGGCGCGGAGGGCGGCTCTTCCTGGGAAATCGAGCATCTGCTGGTTCCGCCGGATGCGGAAGGGCTGTGCGCGGACCTGTTGCCTCAGCTCAACAAGATGCTGCGTCCAAAGAAGGGGACGACAATCTTTCTTCGGGTATCGGAGGACAGCCCAATCCTAGAGTCAATGGGCAGCGCCGGTTTTCGGGGTTACGCGGAGGAAGAGCTTTTTGTGCGGCCCGCCGGAGAACGGGCTGAGCGCGAGATCCCGGCCGACATCAACATCAGAGTACTGACAGAACCCGCGGATTTTCGATTGTTTCGTCTCCACACATCGTGGGCGCCCGTCGAGATGCGCGCGGCGGACGGGATGACGGTGCGGGAGTGGCTGGAGTCGTTGGCCACGCGATGGATTGACGTGCGAAATACGACGGATGTTGTGGCGTCCGAAAATGGCGGGCAGATTGGGTGGGTGAGGTTCGGGCAAGTGGGCTCCAGCGCGGTGATAGCCAGAGTAGCGGCATCACCAGGCCATCCCAAGGCCATTGAGGCACTGATTGAGTCGGTTATTCAGTCATCCGGCCGCTCACGGACGATCATGTTCCTGACTCCTACCCACGATGCGGCCACCGCCCGGGCTTTAATGTCACGTGGATTCAGCTCTGAGGCAACATACAAGAGCTTCGCCTGCCAGATGGGTCAGCGGGTTCTCGAGGGCGCATTTGCGCCTGCAGCCTCTTAGCGCTGACGGCAGAATTTCTGGCGCTCGTGCGGTAAGCTCAAAGCAGGCTCTTTAACGGCGAAGGGGGTACACGTTTGGAGCAGCAGGTCTACGTTGCCAGCGAGTCGGAATCCGACGACATGGAGGCGCTGTTCTCTGCTCTGCCGCCGCGCATCTCAATCCCTCTTCGCGCCCACGGCAACGCGGATCAACTCCTCGAAATCGTACTGGATCTTGGACGCAAGCCGGAGGCCCGCTTCCTTGACTCAGAAATCGAGTTGAGCGACGGGGAGATCACTTCTGGAGACCTCGACTATATCGTCGAGCGCATCGGCGAGTTCAACGACGACAATCGCGCGGGAATCGAGCGAACGCTGCATCGGATTTCTGCAATCAAGAACCGGCAGGGGCGTGTTGTAGGAATCACGTGCCGCGTTGGGCGGGCAATTTTCGGGACGATCAAGATCATCGAGGACCTAATTACAGACGGCGGAAATATCCTGTTGCTTGG
Organism: Dehalococcoidia bacterium; assembly: GCA_965207895.1. Lineage (GTDB taxonomy): Bacteria > Chloroflexota > Dehalococcoidia > UBA6926 > UBA6926 > VXMO01. The sequence goes on along the minus strand of CBDBNN010000003.1, from coordinate 845,308 downwards.
GCGTCCGGGCATCGGCAAGACGACGATGCTCCGGGAGGTGGCGCGCGTTCTGGCGGACGACGCGCTGAGGCGTGTGATCATCGTGGATACGTCCAACGAGATTGCGGGTGACGGCGATATTCCACACCCGTCGCTGGGCCATGCGAGACGGATGCAGGTGCCGCAGCCCCATCAGCAGCACCGGGTGATGATTGAGGCGGTGGAGAATCACATGCCGGAGGTCATCATCATCGATGAGATCGGGACGGAGGCGGAGGCTGCAGCGGCGCGCACGATAGCGGAACGCGGCGTGCAGCTCATCGGGACCGCTCACGGCAACCGGCTGGATAATCTCGTTCAGAATCCAACGCTCGCTGACCTGGTGGGAGGGATACAGGCCGTGACCCTGGGCGATGAGGAAGCGCGGCGGCGGCGGACACGCAAGACGGTCCTGGAGCGCAAGGCGCCGCCGACGTTCAACGTCGTCGTAGAGATTCGCAGCCGCACCGAGGTTGCCGTCCATGCCGATGTAGCACGAACCGTGGACATGATGCTGCGCGGCGCTCCACCACGGCCGCAGGCCAGAAAGATCAGCGACGAGGGGGCGGTCGAAGAAACCGAGGGTGACCAGGAGTCATTTGGGATAATCGGCGCGGGACGCCCTGCCTACCAAATGGACGAGGAACAGGAGCTTGACGATACACGTGAGGCGGACTATCGGCGGACATCTGCCGATGTCTTTGCGCACGGCATTGGGCGGGGAAAGCTCGAGGAAACGTTGTACACCCTGAGCCTGCCGTTCCGCGTGGTCGATTCACTGAGTTCCGCGGACGTGATGCTGACGACCAAGCAGCTGTACCGGAGGCGCACGCCCGCGGTGAGGACCGCGGAGGAAAACCACGTTCCCGTGTACGTGCTTCGAAAGAACACGCCGGTCCAACTTGAGCAGGCACTGCAGGCGATCGCGCATTCTCGTGGCATAGCGGAGGACATCGAGTCGATCCTGGAAGACACGGAGGAATCGCTGCAGCGGGTTTTGGCCGGGGACATGGATGAAATCGAATTGAGGCCACAGAACGCATACATCCGCAGGCTTCAGCACCAGATGGCGCAGGAAGCGAGCTTGCAATCGCATTCAAGCGGCCGGGAACCGAATCGCCGCGTCCGGGTCTATCGGGTGAGCGAAGCCGTCGGGGCCGGGCGCTAACGCAGCCGTGGGAATCTTCATCACGTTTGAGGGATGCGACGGCGCCGGCAAGACGACGCAGGCGAAGCTGCTGGCTGCAAAGCTGGAAGCTACTCATGAAGTACTCCCCCTCAATGAACCGGGCGGCACTCCGCTTGGAGAATTTGTGCATTCATTTGTGAGGAATCACAGGGTTGAGATCACTGAAGAATCCGACGTTACACAGGCGCGGTTCGATGTCATGACCAACGTCGATGCGCGTGTTGACCCCATTGCGGAGCTTTTTCTCTTTGAGGCGGCGCGGGCGCAGCTCGTATCCGAAGTAATCCGTCCGGCACTCGAACAGGGTCATATCGTCATCTCTGACAGGTTCGCCGACTCAACTGCGGCCTATCAGGGTTACGGTCGCGAACTTCCTCTGGAACAAGTGAACAAGATGAACGAGGTTGCGACGGGCGGTCTAAAGCCTGACCTGACGATCCTGTTGGACATATCACCGGAGGACGGGCTTGCCCGTGTGCCGGAGAAGAAGGACCGCATGGAGAAGCAGGCTCGTGATTTTCACCGGCGAGTTCGTGACGGGTATCTGAAGATTGCCGAACAAGACCCGGATCGATTCCTCAAATTAGACGCGACACAATCTGCCGATAAAGTGCAAGCTCAGATTTGGAGCCGTGTTGAGCAGTTATTGAGTCCCGAAACCGCCCAAAGGCTCCTATAGGCAAATCGCCCAATAATGACGTCTTCCAATAACCTGCATCATCTCTCCGCGCACGAGGCATCTCGTTTGCTGACGGCGGGTGAGATTAGCGCCGTTGAACTCACTGAGGCGGTGCTGAGTCGCGCTGAGGCTGTTGAGCCACAGGTTCGCGGTCTTGTGACTGTGACGGCGGAGCAAGCGAGATCAGCTGCTCAGGAAGCGGACAGGCGAATCCGTGAGGGCGACGCAACTCCACTGACCGGCATCCCCTTGGTGCTCAAGGACAACATGTGCACGCAGGGTATCCCGACAACGTGCTCATCCCGCATGTTGGAGAGCTTTGTCCCTCCCTACACCGCCACGGCAGCGCAGAAGCTGTTGGACGCGGGGGCCGTGATGGTGGGCAAGTCCAACATGGATGAGTTCGCGATGGGGTCATCGACTGAGAACTCGGCGTTTTTCCCGACGCATAACCCGTGGGACTCAGGCCGTGTGCCGGGCGGCTCATCAGGAGGTTCTGCCGCGGCGGTGGCAGCGGGTGAAACGCTTATCGCGCTCGGCTCTGATACGGGCGGCTCCATCAGACAGCCGGCGTCGTTTTGCGGCGTGGTCGGCATCAAGCCGACATACGGAACCGTGAGTCGTTACGGCCTCATTGCGTTTGCATCGTCACTGGATCAGATAGGGCCGCTCACATCTAACGTGACGGACGCGGCTCTGACTCTCAACGCCATCTCCGGCTACGACTCTATGGACTCAACGTCCATTCAACGTGACCCGCCCGACTACACTCAGGCGCTTGTACCAGATGTGCGGGGCATGAAAATCGGCGTGGTTAAAGAGATGTTCGGGCAGGGCGTGGAGCCCCAGGTGCGGGACACGGTCCTTGAGGCGGCTCGGGTGCTGGAACGGGCGGGGGCGATTGTTGACTGGGAGGTCTCGCTGAGCCTGACTGAATATGCCCTGCCCGTCTATTACATCCTCGCGCCATCGGAAGCCTCGTCCAATCTTGCGCGGTATGACGGCGTCAAATACGGCTACTCATGGGACGGCACGGCAGACATGTGGGAGGGGATGGAGCGGACGCGGCAGCACGGGTTCGGGCCGGAGGTCAAGCGGCGCATTCTGCTTGGCGCGTACGCGCTGTCATCCGGCTACTACGACGCGTACTATCGCAAGGCGCAGCAAGTACGGACGCTGATCCGACGCGAGTATGAGGAAGCCTTCACACGGTTTGACGTTCTGTTGACACCAACATCACCGACCTTGCCGTTCGGTCTGGGCGAACGGACGAACGATCCTTTGGCAATGTACCTGGCGGATATCTGCACGATTCCGGTCAACATCGCCGGTGTTCCTGCCATCAGCCTGCCATGCGGGTTCGTCGACGGACTGCCGGTTGGTTTGCAACTTATCGGGCCGTCCCTCGGAGAAGAGGCCATCATCCGTGCGGCATACACGTATGAACAGGCAACGGATTGGCACACCATGCGGCCGCAGTTGGGGTAAGGGTATACGGCCAGAAACGGCCGAATGAAATTTCTTGGTGGCATTGGCCTAACGTGTCATGATATGTAATCTGGACAGACTGGCTAGATTGGAGACAGCATGAGCAAGAAGTTAGGCAGTATGGGTGAGTGGAAGCTGCAGGACGCGAAGAATCAATTCAGCGCTGTGGTCGATGCGGCGTTGGGCGGCGAGCCGCAGCGCGTGACACGCCGAGGCAAGCCGGCAGTAGTTGTATTGTCGTGCGATGCCTATGAACGTTTGAAGAGGATGGAAAACAAGCGGTTCGTTGAGTTGTTGCTGGCTATGCCGCAGGGGGGCGACGACGAGTCGTTCGAACGGGAACCCTGGCAGATTCGCGACATAGAATTCTAATGTATGTCCTAGACACCGATGTAGTCTCTCTGTTGCGAAGGCCGGAGAGGAATCCAACTATTGCCCACTGGTATGAACAGCAAGATGAATCGGAATTGTACGTAAGCGTCATGACTATCGGTGAGATTCAACGCGGAATCGTGCGAGAATCGCGACGCGACGTAGCATTTGCCGACATTTTGTCCCGATGGCTCCAAAGAGTCTTGCGTGAATTCACCGATCGCATTTTGGACGTTGACCTTGCTGTGGTCCTGCGGTGGGGGGAGTTGACCGGCGTAATCGGTCACATGAACTCGGACTTGCTCATCGCTGCAACGGCGCTTGAGCACGACTTTGCAGTGGTTACCCGCAACGTTCGGGATTTTGAGCCGACGGGCGTTAGTATCATCAACCCGTTTGATGTCTAGCCGAGAGCCCACGATCCCGACGCCCTTCTCTCAGAGTCGGTATCATTCAATGTGATGGACGACATTCTTCGGATTCTTGAGCAGGACGCGCGGACGCCGCCGGAACGCATCGCGGAGATGACCGGGCGGTCGATCGATGACGTGCGCGAGGCCATTGTGACCGCTGAGCGGGATGGCATAATCCTGTCGTACCGATCCCAGGTCAACTGGGACGCGCTAGGGCGTGGCGACGTGCACGCGATCATCGAGGTGCGTATCGCGCCGCAGCGTGAGGTGGGGTTCGATTCAGTCGCCTCGCGCATTGCACGATTCCCGGAGGTGCGCTCCATGCACCTGGTGTCCGGCGATTATGACCTCGCCGTACAGGTGACGGGCGAGAGCATCTACGCAATCTCGAATTTTGTGGCGAGCAAGCTGGCGGTGCTGGACGCTGTGCAGGGCACGGTAACGCACTTTGTCCTCAAGCGGTACAAGGAAGACGGTTCACTGTTCGAGGCAGAAGATGAATCACCGCACCGCTTGCCGGTAGTTTTGTAGGCGAGTTGATATGGCCAATTCAACACAGCAAGACTCTGCCCCGCCTCAAGAGACGAAGAAAGAGCGGCGGCGCATCGCGCGACGGGTGGAGGACATTCCACCATCCGGCATTCGCAAGTTTTTCGACCTGATTGCCGGACAAGAGGGGATCATTTCTCTTGGCGTTGGCGAGCCGGACTTTGTCACGCCGTGGCATATTCGCGAGGCCGCCATCGACTCTCTGGAACGGGGACACACACACTACACGTCCAACTACGGCACTCCGGAGCTTCGCAAGGAGCTATCTGCCTATCTGGCACGGCAGTACGGAGCGCAGTTTGATCCACAGTCTGAGTTGCTGATCACGGTCGGCGTATCCGAGGCGCTGGATCTAGCGCTGCGGGCCACACTCGAACCGGGCGACGAGGTCATCACAGGCGATCCGTGCTACGTGGCGTATTTCCCCGTTGTTCACTTGGCCGGAGGCTCACTGATTACTGCGTCTACGACGATGGAAGATGAGTTCCGCCTGAGAGCATCCGAGGTTGAGAAGCTCATTACGCCGCAGACGCGGGCGCTGCTGATCAACAACCCGTCCAATCCGACGGGCGCGGTGTTGGACAGGGCCACCACCGAGGAACTTTCGGAGATGGCAGCACGACACGATCTATTGGTCATCGCGGATGAGATCTATGATCGCCTCGTGTATTCGCCGGATGAGCCCTTCACCTCATTTGCTTCGCTTACAGGCCGGAGCGATCAGACTCTCGTGCTTGGCGGATTCTCGAAGTCGTATGCGATGACCGGATGGCGCGTCGGTTACGCAGCCGGTCCAGCCGATATCATCGCTGCAATGATGAAGGTTCACCAGTACACGATGATGTCCGCGCCCACCGCGGCGCAGGCGGCAGCTTTGGCGGCACTGCGGGATGGGGAGCACGACGTTGAGGAGATGCGCGAGGCGTATGACCAGAGGCGACGCCTTCTAGTCGGGGGACTGCGGCGCATCGGCCTGCCCTGTGTAGAGCCGCGCGGGGCGTTCTATGCGTTTCCATCCATCATGCCGACGGGCCTTTCATCAGAGGACTTTGCAGAAGGCCTGCTTAAGGAGGAAGGTGTCGCCGTCGTGCCTGGTAGCGCGTTCGGGCCGTCCGGCGAGGGTTTTGTGCGGTGCTGCTACGCCGCAAGCGTCGAAGATATCGAGGAAGCGCTTGTGCGCATGGGCCGATTCGTGGAGCGGCATTTACAATCACGCTGACGCTCCAGGGGAAGGGTTAACTGATGGTCGAGCAGGGATCAAACGGCCACGGGAATCCACCGACCGCAAACGGGCCGGGCGATCCGCCGCAGGATGACGACCTGGTCGTCACGTTCACCGGCGTTTCGGCCAAACCGAATGAAGACGGCACCATCGAACTCATCATCGGGACGAATCGTGGCGAGATTCGGGCGATTCTGCACCCGAAAGAGGGGCAGGACGGGGCCGTTATTTTTGTTGGAGGCGGGCGGGAACTTAAGGGCCCGGCGGATGGCATCTACGAGGAGTTGGCCAGGGATCTCACCGAGTACGGCGTGACGTCGCTGCGGCTTGGGCAACGGCGGCCGGAGGTGTTCATCGAGGCTGTTGCGGACGTGCTGGCGGGCATCTCATTCATGCGGGGCATCGGCGCGCGGCGGCTCGCGCTTGTGGGCCATTCATCCAATGGCGCCGTGGCAATAAAGTCGGCGGCTTTCTCGCCGGATGTTGTGGCCGTGGCGTCCCTTTCAGGGCAGACCTTCGGCGCGCAGGATGTGGCGGAGATAGCTCCGCGTCGGCTGCTTGTCGTGCATGGCCGTGAGGATGACGTTCTGCCGTACACGGACGCTGAGCGCATCTATGAATGGGCGGGTGAGCCGAAAGAATTGATCCTTTATCCGGGCGCGAATCACGGGCTGCGGGAGGCAAAGGACGAGCTAAGAGAAAAGCTGGAGGGTTGGCTTACCGAGGTGGTTGGGCCGCCAGAGGGACAGGAGCCGACGTAGGGCGGTTTAGGGTTCAGTCTCGTCCTCACCAAAGACGTAGCGGACGCGGACGTAGCCTTCCTGGGCGGCGGGGGCGTTGGACAGCATCTCATCGCGACCATAGGAGTCGCGGGCGGTGTCTTCCCGGTAAACGTTGGTGACATCGATGGCGTGGCCTGTTGGCTCGACGCCTTCGGTGTCGACTTCCTGCAGCGCGGACACGCTCTCGATGATGGCATCGAGTTGGCCACCGAACGACTCGATTTCTTCTTCGGTCATGCCGACGCGGCTCAACTCTGCAAGTGAGCGCACAAGTTCGGGGCCAGAGGGGGCATTATCCGAGTTGTCCTGGGTCACGAGTTATCTCCTGAGTTTGATAGCTATTGTAGCCGGAGTCAGGGTCCATGTGTTTTCGGTGGGGTAAATGGGAAGTGGAACGGCAGAGGAATCCTAATTGCGTGCCAAGTTGACTCGACTTTCACTATTCGTAAGGTAGTACTCAACGGGGGGCAGGTATTGGCATGAAGCCCGGGAGATTTCCTCTTGCAGTAGTGGTGTTTGTCGCAGTGATGGTTGTAAGCGCAGGCTTGATCGTTCTAGTTCTGTCACAGACAACAACGGCCCGCGCGGACAGAGCGGCATTGGTTGCCTTCTACAACGCCACCGACGGCGCCAACTGGTGGGACAATACGAACTGGCTCAGCAGTCGGCCTCTTGGCGAATGGCATGGTGTCAGGACGAACGACGACGAGCGTGTAGTTCGTCTGGAGCTCTCTGCGAACAACGTGGGTGGTGAGATACCGCCTGAACTGGGCAACCTCGCCAGCTTGAGGAACCTGGATCTCTCGGGCGACTATCCGGGCAGTTTTATAGGTCCGAACAAGGTGAGCGGTGAGATACCGCCTGAACTGGGTAACCTTACCAATTTGCGAACCCTAGATCTGAGCTGGAACCAATTGAGTGGTGAGATACCACCCGAACTGGGCAATCTCGCCAACCTACGAACCCTGGATCTCAGTTGGAACCAATTGAGTGGTAAGGTACCACCTGAACTAGGCGGCCTCGACAATCTGTCAAATCTGGATCTTTATTACAACGATCTGAGTGGTGAGATACCGCCTGAACTTGGCAGCCTCGCCGGACTGACGCGCTTATCTCTCGGCAAAAATCACCTGTACAGTGAGATTCCGCCTGAACTGGGCAACCTCGCTAAATTGACGCGCCTGTCTATCCCTGACAATCAGTTGTACGGTGAGATACCTGTCGAACTAGGCAACCTCACCAGCCTGACTGTTCTCATCCTGCGCAACAACGAACTGTACTCTGAGATATCAGCGGAATTGGGCAGCCTCACCAATCTGGAATACCTTGACATCAAGAGAAACTCTATACATGGTAGGATTCCCCGCGAACTGGGCAACCTTGCCAACCTGCAATTCCTGGATCTCAGCTGGAACCGATTGGGCGGTGAAATACCGCCGGAGTTGGGAAACCTTGCAAATTTGTCTGAACTGAATCTCAGTTGGAACAATTTGCGCGGTGAGATTCCCCGCGAACTGGGCAGCCTCACCAACCTGTCAGACCTGAATCTCAGTGAGAATCGACTTCATGGCGAGGTTCTTGTCGAATTGGGCAGCCTTGCCAACCTATCAAGATTGGATCTCAGCGACAATCAACTTCACAGTGAGATTCCCGTGGAACTAAGCAACCTCGCCAACCTAGAGTATCTGTATCTTGAAGACAATAGTCTAAGCGGGACAATACCAGCGGAATTGGGGAGCCTTGCCAATCTGGTCTATCTGGTTCTCGGCGGCAACCAACTGAGCGGTGAGATCCCACCCGAATTGGGCAGCGCCACGAATCTGCTTGGGCTATGGCTGGATGGCAACAGCGACCTTTGGGGGCCTTTGCCCTCATCATTTGCAGATTCGGGTGTGCACTTTCTGGACTTGACCACCACAGGTATATGCGTGCCAACGGGTACGGAATTCCAAGCTTGGCTGCAAGACAGTGCTGAGAAGTATGGCGTTGTTGAATGCGTGTCAGATTCTGGCCTGCGGCCAGAATGACGACGTGAGACACGTGCTACATTGGGTCCTCTTCTGAGGTTGACGTTTCGCGGCGGCGTTTTTCGTAGTCAGCGATCCGGGCTTTGATCTCGGCTTCAAGGCCCTGCTCTGTCGGTTCGAAGTAGCGATGGCCTTGAACTGAGTCGGGGCGCATCTGCTGGTCGACGACATGCCCCGGGAAATCGTGCGGGTACATGTAGCCGTTGGCGTAGCCCATGCGGCTCATAAGAGGGTGCGGGGCGTTGCGAAGGTGGAGCGGCACAGGCAGCGCGCCGGTGTTGCGCACATCCTGTTGAGCGGCTAGATAGGCCTTGTATGCAGAGTTGCTCTTGGGAGCGGTGGCGAGGTACAGGCAGGCCTCCGACATTGGCAGGTAGCCCTCCGGCATCCCGACAAAGTGGACGGCCTGTTGGCATGCGGTGGCGACGCTGAGGGCCATCGGATCGGCAAGGCCGACATCCTCGGCAGCAAAGATGACCATGCGGCGCACGATGAAGAGCGGATCCTCTCCACCTTCCAGCATCCGTGCCATCCAATAAAGCGCGGCGTCAGGATCCGAGGCGCGCATCGACTTGATGAACGCGGAGATGATGTTGTAGTGCTCCTCACCGCCCTTGTCGTAGCGGACGGCGCGGTGCTGCATAGCGTCCTCAATGGTAGGGAGGTCAACGACGCGGCTGCCATCTGCTTCCGGGGGTGTAGCGCTGACGGCCACTTCCAGTGTGGTGAGGGCGGCACGGGCATCGCCGTCCGCCATGGAGATCAGCGCGCTTTCGGCATTCTCATCCAATCGCGCGTTGAGTTGGCCCAGGCCGCGCTCAGTATCGGTGAGTGCGCGGTCTACGAGTTCTCTTATCTCATCCTCGGTCAGGGCGTTGAGGGTGTAGACGCGAGAGCGGGAAAGCAAAGGTGCGACAATCTCAAACGACGGATTCTCTGTCGTTGCGCCGATAAGGGTGACGGAGCCGTCCTCCACGTGGGGCAAGACGACGTCCTGTTGAGCCTTGTTGAATCGATGTATCTCATCAATGAAGAGGATGGTGCGCTGGCCGGATAGGCCCCGGCGTTGGCGGGCTTCAGTAAGGACACGGCGGAGATCCGCAACGCCGGATTCAACGGCGCTGACAGGCTCAAAGTGGGACTGCGTCATGTGGGCGATGATGCGGGCAAGCGTCGTTTTGCCAGTGCCCGGCGGTCCCCACAGGACGATGGAGGGAACCTGGTCGGCCTCAATGGAACGCCGGAGGACATGACCTTCACCAACGATATGTTGCTGACCAACGAATTCATCAAGGGTTGTGGGGCGCATGCGGGCGGCCAGCGGCGCCTCATGTGACAGGCGTTGCTCTCGCTGCTGCTCGAACATATCGGGCCCGGCTGCGGCGGACGGCTTTCGCGTTTGCCTCGCCATTCGACTCCCACCCGGGGACGCTACTCAGATCAGTCCCGCGTCGCCCTGCTACCCCTTGCGGCCATTATAGCGGGGGAGGCGGGTCACCACGACTCAGGTTTGGTGATGACACCGTAGCGGTCTGTGAGTTGAGAAGGGAGTTGGCTCACAGCCAGATCAGTTACCTTGATATCCCGGATATACGTGGCCGCTCGTCCTAGTTCGCGATTTATACGCTGGCGGCGGACAACATTGGGATTGAGAAGGATAATCGGCACGCCAACACTGTCCCGCAAATATCTCATAAGGCCTGTGAAGTCAGCATCATTGGACACAATGGCTACTTGCTCACATTCCCGTTTGATCGCACTCGCAACTGCGTACGTGGCCAAGTTGACGTCAGACTGTTTTTCCTCAACGTCCATTATGCGGACCTTGACGATTTGGTCGGGCCAGCCCTCTGCAAGTGGTTGAAATGAAGGTCGTTGGCTAAAGGTACCCAGGTGAATCTCCATGTCCTTGAGTGTAGCCAAGGCACGAAGATGGGCACGCTGCTTGATCGGCTGAGTGTAGTCAGGAGGACGACCCTGGACCGGCGCGGTGAAATAGTAAACCCGGCCTATCGTATGGTCAGAGAGGACAGTTTCTGCCAATCGCCGGACATCCAGCCACTTGTGAGTTGTGCCCTTGAGGGCACCGTTGTATAGATTCATGCCGTCAATGAAGACGTCAGTAATGAGTGAAGCTATCGTCATCGTTTCATGTTGAAAGTGTCTGTACAAAAGTGCCGAGACCGCCCGTAGGCGGTCTCGCCATGCCATCGAAACGACATGGGTGGTTATATGTCAATTATGTGATGAAGGGGCGTAGGCGTCAAGAATTCGGGTCACTGAGCGGACGGCCCCGGTGGCATGGAGTCCAAGTTGTTCTGGACGAGTTGCGTGGCAGGGTGGGCCTCGCCGCGGGTCTGCTCAAGGACGCGGCTTGCACGCTCAAATAGCTCCCGTGCTCCGTCCATATCACCCATGTATTGCAGGATCCCCGCGAGATTGTTGGCGCGGATGGCGACGAGCGGGTGGTCTGCACCGTAAGCCGCTTCATCTATCTCCATGGCGCGCTGGTATCCGTCACGCGCTCCTTCCAGGTCGCCCAGATCGCGCAAGACTCCGGCGATGTTGTTGATTTCCGCAGCAACGACAGGATCGTTCGGGCCGCGCTGCTGTTCATCGATGGCTAATGCGCGCTCGTAGTACTCTTTCGCGCCATTCAGGTCGCCGGATTCGTGGGCGAGTCCGCCGATGTTGTTGATGATGGAGGCGACGATAGGGTGCTCATCGCCGTGGATGGCAATAAGCATGTCCAGCGACGTTTCCAAGTGGCGCTTTGCGTCGCTGAAATGTCCCAGTTCCTGCAGGACCCCGCCGAGGTTGTTGTGGATGATTGCGACGGCCTCGTCACTGTCGCCGTAGTGTTGGCGAGCACGATCAAGCGCCTGTTCATAGTGCTGGCGAGCGCCACCCATGTCCCCCAACTCCTGGAATACTGTGGCGAGATTATTGAGGTCCTGGATGACGTTGGGGTGCGTCTCGCCGTAATCGCGTTGGTCTATCTCAAGGGCCTTTTGAAGGTGCTCCCATGCAGTGAGCGGCTGGTCCTGTTCGCGAGCTGACTGCGCCATGACGCGGAGTTCGTCCGTGGAGGGCGTATCGCCCTGCCTGTTTGTCACGTCGTTCGCCATGCGAGGGTCATTCCGCCATCAACGATGATGGTCTGGCCAATAATCATCTGCGACTCCGGCATACAGAGGAATGCGACGGCACGAGCGATGTCTTCCGGCTCAACCATGCGGCCTGCAGGGGTCTCGCTCGTTGCCTTGGCAATCATGTTCTCACGATCCTCAAAGTGGTCGAGCGCATCAGTCTTGACAAGGCCTCCGGACACTGTATTCACACGGATGCCCTGCGGTCCGAGTTCCACGGCGAGATAGCGGGTGAGGGCCTCAAGCGCCGCCTTGGACACGCCGACGCTCGTGTAGTCAGCCATGACCCGCGTAGAGCCAAGGCTGGAGATGTTAACGATTGAGCCGCCCCCTTGAGCAATCATATGCGGGGCGGCCAGCTTTGCGGCGAGCCAGGGCGCGCGGGCGTTGATGCCCATCGTCCAATCCCAATGCTTGGGCTCCAGGTCCGTAGCGGCGCGCTGGATGCCGGATGCGGCGTTGTTGATCAGAATATCGAGTCGGCCAAAGGACTCGATGACACTGGAAATCAATTCCTCGACCTGATCCGGTTCGCCAATGTGAGCCTTGAACGATTCCGCGCGGACTCCGTATTGCTCTGTGACGCTCTCAACAGTCTCTGCAGCCTGTTTGGGGTTGCGAAAGAAATTGACGGCGACATCCGCACCTAATGCGGCGAGTTCAAAGGTGATGGCACGCCCGATGCCGCGAGAGCCGCCGGTAATGAGGGCGACGGAACCATCCAAGGGTTTGCCGGACTCTGAGGAATTGCGCTGCGTCATGGTGACTGCATTGTATCGTGACGCAAGTTCAGCAGAATGAGACCAAGTCCGGAGCTACTCGAGTGCAGCGATGGCGGCCTTTTGGGCAGAGACGAGTTCGGCGATACCCTGCATTGCGAGGTCGAGGACGGCATCGAGCTGGCCGCGGGTGTAGGTCGAGCCCTCAGCCGTGCCCTGCACTTCCACAAGGCTCCCGGATTCTGTGGCAACGATGTTGAAATCAGCCCCTGCTTCGGAGTCTTCTTCGTAGCAGAGGTCAAGGAGCATGTGTTTCCCGGATGCTCCAGCCATGATGCCGACGGAGACTGCGGCGACCGGCTCTTTGAGGGGAAATGTCTCAAAGGGATCTTCCTCACCTGCTTCTTTGGCCACGCGCTGCGCCCACAGAAGTGCCTGATACAGCGCGACGTATGCGCCGGTAATGGCGGCGGTGCGAGTTCCCCCATCGGCCTGGATGACATCACAGTCGACAGTGATGCTGCGCTCTCCCAGCGCGCCAAGGTCGGTGACGGCACGTAGCGAGCGCCCAATCAATCTCTGGATCTCTTGAGAGCGTCCAACATCCCTGCCTTGTGCTCTCGCACGAGCGGTTCGGGTGTGGGTGGCGCGTGGCAGCATGGCGTATTCCGCCGTGACCCACCCGCTCTGCTGGCCACGAAGCCAGCCGGGGATGCGATCCTCGACAGACGCGGCACAGAGCACCCTGGTGCTGCCCTGCACTATCAATGCCGAACCTTCGGCATGGTCGAGATAGCCGGGTGTTATAGAAATCGCACGCAGTTCATCAGACGCGCGATTATCAGGACGACTCATTGATGACAAACCGGTTGCACCTCCCAAGGGCCGCAGTTTATTGGAAATCGTTTTTGTCAGGGCATTCAAGATTCTTCTTGAGTATATGGTGAGTGGCAGGGTGACAGAAATCCGGCCCACGGCGTACTCAGGCCTTGATTACAGATACCGATGCACTAGTATGTATCTGTTACTGGTTAGCAATTCCTTTCAGTTCCAAACATTTTGTCTGCCGGTTTCAGTGAAATAGGTCCGGTGGCCGCGCGAACGCGGTCAGTGAGTTAGTGTGCGGTTGGATCGGATGGATCGGCGGGCTCCTGTTGACACTACTGCGGCTGTAGAAGAATCTCGTTCATCGCGGCTGAGGCCCCTCCTTGCGACGGCACTCCTTGTCGTCGTTGCCGCGGCATTCATCATCCTGATCGCTCGCGAGTGGGCGCTTGCTCCGGAGCCGGTTGAAATCCAGATTCCGCCACCTGAACCAGCGACAAGCGCCGTTACCGTCCATGTTGGTGGCGCAGTTCTTAGGCCCGGTGTGTATTCGCTGCCAGTGAATTCACGTGTTGTCGAAGCCATTGAACTGGCCGGAGGGTTGGACGAGGGGGCAGATCCAGACGCCGTGAACATGGCAGAGGGACTAGAAGACGGCACGAGTTATGTGGTTCCCCTGCAAGAGGACACCTCGCCTGAGAACAACATGGTGGTTGTGCATGTCTGGGGCGAAGTACGAGAGCCGGGACTCTATGAACTACCCCTGGGCTCGCGGGTTACAGACGCGTTGGCGGCGGCGGGCGGCTCAACGCAACAAGCTGATCTGTCCGGTCTAAACCTTGCCGAGGTTCTTGAGGATGGCGCGCGGTATGTCGTGCCGATCCTGGAAATATCTGAGGCCGAGCCTGTTTTTGTCCACATCGTTGGCGCGATAGAAAAACCGGGAACATACACTCTGGGCCCCGGGGCTCGCTTAACTGACGCTATTGACATGGCGGGTGGAATATCAGCGGGCGCGGATACGGATGCCGTCGACCTTGCCCTAAGGCTGGAGGACGGCCAGCGCTATTACGTGCCGTACGCGGGAGAACAGGCTATCGGAGACGTGACAGTTCACATCGCAGGCGCGGTGACAAAGCCGGGGCTTTATACGCTGCCGACCGGAACTCGGCTCATCGACGCGATCGCAGCCGCCGGTGGCACGCTCTCGACAGCGGACATACACACGCTGAACCTCGCTCAACCGATTCAGGATGGCGCACGGTACGCTGTTCCGACGCTGAGAGCGACAGTCAACGTCAATATCGCGGGGGCTAGCGAGCTGGAATCCGTGCCGGGTATCAGCCGAACCGTGGCACAGGCGATTGTGAATTATCGGGAGGCGTCCGGCGTATTCACAGAAGTGGATCAGTTGCTGGACGTTCCGGGCATCGGCCCGTCGACGTTGGCGGCAATTCGTCCATTCGTTTCCGTGAACTAGTTTGCGATGCGTCTCTTTGTCCTGGCAGTCGGAACACTATGCGGTCTGGCGCTGTCGCTTGTCGTTCAACTGCCCCTCTTGCTTACCGCTGCGCTCATGGCGGTGAGTACAGCGGCCGCATTGCTATCACGTCGGGGAGGCTTGCTCCTGGCGTGTTTATTCACTGTGGGAGTTCTGGCAGGAATGGCGCGAGGAGCTTTGCCAGATGTGAATTCTTCGGCGATTCCTGTGGGAAACCTTGTAGGCAGGGAGGCGGCTCTAGAGGGTGTCGTACAAGATGCCCCGTCAAGTCGCGGGCAACTTACTCGTGTTCGGGTGACGCTTGAGAGTGCACAGACACCCGACCAGACCGAGGTCGGGGCGCTTGGCGTGAAGGGAGATGCTATCGCGTGGGTCTATCCTCCGCAATACGAATTCGGCCCCGGCGATCGTGTGAGGTTAGCTGGGGTGCCACAGCATCCCGTTCCAGACGGTGATGACGGGGATATTACGCCGGAGGGGCAGGAGTCGCTGGTGTCGTGGCCGGAAGACCTTGTGATCCTGATGCGGCCCAATCTTCGCCTGGTCGAACGCGCTCCGCCGCCGATGCAGTTGCTGAATTCCCTGCGCGGCCGCCTTAGCGCGGCATTGGAGCGGAACCTCCCTTCACCACAGGCGGAACTGGCACAAGCACTGTTGCTGGGACAACGGGATGATTTGCCTGAGGAGCTAAACGATGAATGGAGACGAGCGGGAACAGCGCATCTTTTGGCGATTTCCGGCCTGCACGTGAGCGTCGTGCTGGGTGTGGCGCTGATAACCGGCGTGATGGTTCTGGGCCGGCGGCGCGGATTGTTCGTGCTCTTGCCGCTTGGAATCGTCTGGGCATACGCGATCCTTTCAGGACTGAATCCGCCTGTTGTTCGGGCGGCAATCATGGGAAGCGTTTACCTGGGAGCGATTGCCTTAGGACGACAGCCGAGCGGAGGTTTGGCACTGGTTTTGGCCGCAACGGTCATTGCGCTCTGGGACCCGCGCGTAATTACGACTGCATCGTTCCAGATGACTGTGGCGGCGATGGCAGGGATCGTTTTTCTCACGGACCCGCTGCGCCGGATTATGGGCGGAAACACCATTACTACGGACGCAGGTCTGGTGGGCAGCTGGCGGAACGTTGGCGTCACGGGAGTTGCAGCGTCACTAGGCGCGGTGATCGGCATCAAGCCGCTGTTGCTGCACTATTTCGGCGCGGCATCGCTGTTCACGATACCGGCAAGCCTGCTGGGAACGGCAGCTTTGCCTGCCGTCCTGCTTGCATCCGCGGCAACAGGTATAGCGGGTATGTTTGCTGACGGGGCGCTTTCATCCGTGACGGCGTGGGCGGCGTGGCCGTTCCTTACATTCCTGATCGGACTGTCTTCGGTGTTCTCATCGCCGACCTTCGCTGCAATCACGATTGCACCGTTGAGCGTAGAGGCAGTGATCCTGATTTACATTGTCATGGCCGGCCTGTTCCTTATACCGGTATTGCGCAGTCCCTCCGGGCTGCTGGGTCCGGTGGTGTCTCTGCCGAGCATGTCCATGCCGAACTTGCGGCGGTTGGTTACCTCATGGCCGGTTATGGGGGGACTGCTCCTTATGACGGCGACGGCCGGGATTGGAGCGGCAGTTCCCTATGTGTCGCATGAAAAGAATCTCAAGGTTCATGTGCTGGACGTGGGACAGGGCGACTCCATTCTGATTGAATCACCGACGGGTCGGCGCATTCTTATCGACGGAGGGCCGGATGGGACACTCCTGCAGCAGCGGCTGGCAGAGCACCTGCCATGGTGGTCGCGGCGTATCGACGTAGTGTTCCTGACGCACCCCAGCGCGGATCACATAATTGGGTTGACCGAAACCTTACAGCGCTATGAGGTGGGGTTTGTGGTGGACCCACAGCTGGAATCCGGCACTGTCTATGGGCAGCATTGGGCGGACGTGTTAGGGAAACACACCGATTTAGTTGTGTTTCGGGCGGAGCAAGGGGCGGCGCTGGATTTAGGGGGAGGAGCACGTTTGGAGATACTCCATCCGCCGGCCGACCGGCCTTTCGACACGGCCACTGAACATGATGACAATTCCGTGGTTGCGAAACTGTCTTATGGGGACGTGTCGTTCCTCTTCACTGCTGACATCTACAGTCCCGGCGAGGTTTTTTTACTGGACTCCGGAGCGGACGTGCAGGCGACGGTTCTAAAGGTAGCCCATCAAGGGAGTCGCTACTCCTCGAGCGAGGAGTTCCTGGAAGCAGTGTCGCCGCGCGTTGCAATCATTAGCGCGGGCGAGGGCAACAGGTTTGGGCATCCGCATCCTGAGACTCTTGAAAGGTTGGAGTCGCTGCCATCCGCGCCAACGATTCTCCGCACAGACATGCATGGGACGGTGACGTTTACAACGGATGGAAATTCTCTTGTGTGGACCAGGGAATAGGGTCCCTGTATTCTTCGCTGCACTCAGAATGACATACCCGATGGATTCCGGCTTTCGCCGGAATGAGGGGAATGGAGTCGAAACACGCGTACAAGGATGCCTCGTTGCTATACTGAAACCAGGGGTAGATTAAGGAGCTTTCATGTCGCTGTTGTCGCAGTCTGATCCCGAGGTATTTGCCGCCATTGAGGGCGAGGAGGCGCGTCAGCGTGACTCGATTATCCTCATCGCTTCCGAGAATTACACGAGCAGGGCGGTGATGGAGGCGCAGGGTTCCGCGCTGACGGAGAAATACGCGGAGGGGTATCCCGGACGACGATACTATGCAGGGTGCGAATTCGCGGACGTTGTAGAGGATCTGGCTCGGGAACGGCTGAAGAAGCTCTTTGGCATGGAGCACGCAAACGTGCAGCCACACAGCGGCGTGCAGGCGAACATGGCGGTATATTTTTCCTTTGTGAAGCCGGGAGACACCATTCTCGGGATGAGGCTTGACCAGGGAGGGCACCTGTCACACGGCAGTCCGGTCAGCTTCTCCGGCCAGTACTACAAATTTGTCTCGTACGGCGTGGATCGCGAAACGGAGATGATTGATTACGACGAGGTGGAGTCCCTTGCGCGAGAGCATCGCCCGAAAATCATCGTTGCAGGTGCAAGCTCATATCCACGGGCGATTGATTTCGCCAATCTGCGGCGGGTGGCGGACTCGGTTGACGCGCTGCTGATGGTAGACATGGCCCACTATGCGGGTCTGATTGCGGGGGGCGTGTACCCCGATCCCGCCCCTTACGCGGACATCATGACATCGACAACACAAAAGACCCTGCGGGGTCCGCGCGGCGCGTTCATTCTGTGCAAGCAGGAATACGCATCAGCAATCGATCGATCCGTCTTTCCCGGAGCACAGGGCGGCCCAATGATGCATACCATCGCGGCAAAGGCTGTGTGCTTTGGAGAGGCTCTTCGGCCATCTTTCCGCGAGTACCAGGACCAGGTGTTGCGGAATGCGCGCGCAATGGCAGCGGAGATGGCGGAGGAAGGGCTGCGAATCGTCTCAGGCGGGACGGACTGCCACCTTTTCCTCGTCGACGTGACGACGCTCGATACGACGGGCAAGGCGGCGGCGGACCTGCTGGAATCTGTGGGCATCATCACGAATCCCAATGCGATTCCGTTCGATGAGCTTCCGCCGCGGGTGGGGAGCGGCATCAGGATCGGGACACCGGCGATCACGAGCCGAAACTTCGATGAGGATGACGCTCGCTCCGTTGCCCAACTGATCACTCGAGTTCTCAGAAACCCGGAGGACGAGGGAGTACTGAATGAAGTGCGGGCAGAGGTAAAGGAGTTGACCGGGGCGCATCCAATACCCCAGCTTTTTGACTGATCAATCAGCTCATGGTGTGGCGTGGCGAAACAGTGAATGGCAGGCGCCACGTGTATACTTCACTAGCGAAAAACGGCAAGGGAGGGTGAGTGACTCGATACGAACTGATGGTGATCCTGGATCCGGAGATTCAGGACGAGGAATTGAACGGGGCGGTGGACCGAATCAAGCAGGTTATTGCTGATCGGGGCGGGTCCGACGAGGCGACTGAGGTACAGGGGCGTCGTCGGCTTGCGTATCCAATCAAGGCAAAGACCGACGGCACGATGGTGGTTTCTCGTTTCGACATGCCGGGTGACGCCGTTGCCGCACTGACCACCACACTACGCGCCAATGAGAATCACCTGCGAACGTTTGTGACACGCGCGTAAGCGCGTATGTTGGGGGATGGTGGTTCTTTATGACTCTGAATAGAATGACGGCCATTGGCAATCTCGGGAGCGATCCTGAGATGAGATATACGCCGAACGGAAGTCCGGTTACGACGTTCAACATTGCCGTCAACAGAAGGTACAACACACAGGACGGCGAGCAGCACGAGGAGACAGAGTGGTTCCGCATCGTTGCATGGAATCAGCTGGCCGAGCGCTGCAACCAATATCTCAGCAAGGGCCAGAAGGTTTACGTGGACGGTCGCCTGCGTACGGATCGCTGGGAAGGACGTGACGGGACGCCGCGAACGACTATCGAAATCGTGGCTCAGAACGTTGTCTTTATGAGCAGGCCTGGAGAGGGCGGCGGGATGCCGCGTGAAGAGGACTATCCCGGAGAGGCTTTCGGGGGCAGCGGACCGGAGGATGACCTGCCGTTCTAAGGAATCCGCCGCACGGTAACTGCCCTACTTTCACAAAGCCGTGTAGACTTAATCGCAACCAGTCTTGGAGGAAGTGCATGACGACAGATACTCCCACACCGCCTGAGTCACCATCCGCGCCTGCCGGAGGGCCATCGCCGAGACCGGCCTCGGATAGGCCTCGGGGCGGACGTTCCTTCGGGGACAGGCCGTCAGGCGGGCGTCGCGAGGGCGGTCGGCGCTTCTATCCGCGTCGGCGTGTCTGTCTATTCTGCGCTGACAAGGACGCGGTAATGGACTTCAAGCAGCCCGAGACGCTACGGCGTTTTATCTCCGAGCGGGCACGGATTGAGCCACGCCGAAAGACGAGCACGTGCTCCCGTTGTCAACGGGCGCTGGCGCGGGAAATCAAGCGCGCGCGGCAAGCGGGATTGATCCCGTTCACGACAGATACCCTCCACGATCTGCCGCCGGCACGCTAAGCGCCTTAACGCAGTGAGACTATCTCACAGGGGTGGCGGGAACCTTACAAGGTTCTGACAATGACCCAACAGGATCAGACCAACAACGAAGACGCAGCGTCATCGGGCATCATTGGGGGACATCGTCGCGCGACGGAACGCCGCCGTCGACACCGATTCACGCGGATTCTGTCATTGGCCGGCATCCTCCTGCTGATTACAGCGCTTGTGATTCCGGCAACGGGATACTTCGTTGTTTTCGTTCAGCCTCACCGTGAGACTGCGCTTGTCATCAATGACTCACGCTATACCTGGGGGGACTACCTGGCACGGCTGAAGATGATCATTGCGGAGGCGCAAGCAATAGGCACATGGGCGCCGGATTCTCTTAACAATCTGATTTTTGACATGGTGAACGACCTGGAGCGCCGCGAAATCGTCAAACAATACGCGCCGCTTGAGAACGTGGCGGTAAGCGAGGAGGAGATTGACTTCGCGATGAAGGCACGGATTGTTGGCGTTGCCAACGTGAATAGTCCGGACATACCGGAATCCGAATACCGGGAGCGGCTGAGGCTGCGTCTTGAAATCCTGCAGATTTCCGAGGCGTTCTTCCGGGAAATCGCCCGGGAGCAGGCTCTGATGGACAAGTTGGAGGCGGTACTCAAGGATGATATCCCTGCCAAGCTCGAGCAACGGCATTTGTATGAGATTCGTTTCACCAACCCTGAAACGGATTTCCTGAACGCGCGGGCCGCGCTTGACCGATTCGATGCCGGTGAGTCTTTCCAGGATCTGGCCCGTGAACTATCAGAGGACCGCGCCACGGCCGAGCAGGGCGGGGATCTCGGTTGGGTGCCGCGCGGGATCAAGGAAGAGTATGACGATGTCATGTGGCAACTTCGTGACGGGGAGGTGTCCGGCCCCGTCATCACCTCAGCAGGTGTTTCTATCTTCCTTGCCGAAGGAGAACTTGAGCTGCGGGACATTCGTGAAGAGCACATCAAACCACTGCAGGATCAGGCGCTGAAGGCGTGGATTGCGGACCACCGCGCGGAGCTTGTGGAAGTTGGCGCTCTCAGTCGTCCTGCGGGTGGACTGAGTTCAGACAGATACAATTGGGTTCTCACCCAGTTGAGGCAGGATCGCGAGCTATTCCCAACGAGGAGCGCGAGTGAGTAAGGGGGCGGCCGGCCCCGCTAAACGGGGATTCATCGGCGTCGGCTTGCTCGGCATGGGCGTCGTGGGAACAGGGGTCGCGGAGGCCCTGTCAACTGAGGCGTCTTTTCTTGAACAGTCAGTCGGACTCCCACTTCAACTGCGAGGCATCCTTGTGCGTGACGCCGGACGCAGTCGGTCTTCTTCAGTCGATTCATCTCTGATTACGACTGAGGCGAAAGACGTTCTCGAGCATCCTGATGTCGATATCGTCATTGAGTTGATGGGCGGTGAGGATGCCGCCCTGCCCGCGATCAGGGGCGCATTGGCTGACGGCCGCTCCGTTGTCACAGGAAACAAAGAGGTCATGGCCAAGCATGGCGCGGGACTCCTGGCAATGGCACGGGCGAAGGGGGCCAGCCTCAAGTTCGAGGCGGCGGTGGGTGGCGCAATCCCGGTCATTTCCGCTTTGGAACGGGGAGTGACGGGAGCACGGGTTCGGGCACTGCGCGCGATCATCAACGGAACGACGAACTACATCCTGACGCAGATGGCCCTTGAGGGCATGCCCTTTGAAGATGCCCTTTCGGACGCGCAGGCGCGGGGATACGCGGAGGCAGACCCTGGCAACGACATCAATGGCACTGACGCCGTGTATAAACTGGCAGTACTCGCGACGCTCGCCTATGGAGCGCCGGTGTCTCCCGAGTCCATCTATTGCGAGGGAATTGGCCATCTGGCCCCGCAGGATTTCCGGTACGCACATGATCTGGGGTATGCCATAAAGCTGCTGGCTGTCGCAAAGTCATTGGCCGATGGCGAGCTTGACGTGCGGGTGCATCCAGCATTCATTGCGTCGAACGCGCAGTTGGCAAAGGTTGATGGCGTCTACAACGCGGTCCAGTTTGATAGTGATTCGGCGGGGGAACTGCTCCTGTACGGACGAGGGGCAGGGTCCCAGCCGACAACAAGCGCCGTTCTCAGCGACCTCATCGACGCCGCGCGTGGATTGATTGGTCGGGGTGGGCCGCAGCCTCGACAGGCACTGAGCGCGGCCGGCAGAGTGCGGCCGATTGAGGAACTGGACTTTCGCTATTACTTGCGAATGACCGTCGCGGATCAGCCGGGAGTTCTCGCGGCAATCGCGCACATTCTGGGAGACGCTTCTATCAGCATTGCCTCCGTCATTCAGCAAGAGGTTGATGAAACGGCCGGTTCCGCCGAAATTGTGATCACAACACATCGCGCTCGGGAATCTGCCTTGAGAAGCGCCACGGGCACGCTTACGGCACTCGACGTTGTGCGGGAGATCGGCAGCATCATCCGCGTCGAAGAATAATTCGGCCGGAGCGGGTGTTTGTGGCCGGAATTACGGTTACATTGTCAGTAGGGGGACTGACATGGACGATGGCATGAGCCGACACGCCTCACGTCTGGCCGCGCGAGAGACGCGGAGGGCGTGATGATGGGCGTGCTCGCGCGATACGGCCACCTGATTGACGCAGTTACGGAATCCACGCCGCAGATCACCCTCGGTGAGGGCAGCACGCCCCTGATTCGGTCGCGCCACCTTGAATCCCAACTGGGCGTCGGTGAACTGTATTTCAAGCTGGAAGGAATGAACCCGACGGGATCATTCAAGGACCGCGGGATGGTGGTGGCGGTGGCGAAGGCTCTAGAGGACGCGTCCACCGGCGTCATCTGCGCGTCAACAGGCAATACGAGCGCTTCTGCATCTGCTTATGCGTCTGCCTGCGGACTGGAGAGCATTGTCGTGGTGCCCAAAGGGAACATCGCGGCGGGAAAGTTGGCGCAGGCATCGATGTACGGAGCGCGGGTTGTCGCCATCTCCGGTTTATTCGACGACGCGCTGGACATCGTGCGGTCGTTTGCGGGGCCGGGTCCGATCAAGCTGGTCAACTCGATCAATCCGGATCGAATTGAGGGTCAAAAGACGGCGTCGTTCGAGATCATCGATGAGCTTGGGGATGCGCCGGATGATCTGTTCATTCCCGTGGGAAACGCCGGTAATATCACAGCCTACTGGAGGGGGTTCGTGGAATATCACGAGATGGGTAATGCGGCATGTCTGCCGCGGATGATGGGGTTCCAGGCTGCCGGCGCGGCGCCGCTTGTGCTGGGTCATCCTGTGGAAGAGCCGCACACCGTGGCATCCGCTATCCGCATTGGTCGTCCAGCGAGTTGGGAGAAGGCCATAGCGGCGCGAGACGATTCCGGCGGGCTGATCGACAGCGTGACGGATGAGCAGATTATGGACGCATATTCCCTGCTGGCCCAACAGGAGGGGATCTTTGGCGAGCCGGCCTCCGCAGCTTCGGTTGCAGGGCTTGCGAAATACGCGGCGGCGCACCCGGAGATGCAGGACCGACGGGTTGTGTGCATCATTACCGGGAACGGGCTGAAAGACCCTGACAACGCAACCGCACAGGGGCTGAACGTTGAGGAGGCGCCCGCTGATCTCGCTGCCGTGCAGCGACTGCTCGGCATGAACTGACCGTTATCGCGTGCGCTACACTACTGCAAAGCAAGTGGAAGGTCGATACTTTCCCGGATGATTGATCAAGAGCGCATTGTCCGCGCCGTTGAGGAGATTCTGCGCGCAATTGGAGACGATCCAAGGCGTGACGGCGTCGACAGGACACCCGAGCGCGTGGCGGCGATGTACGCCGAACTCTTCTCCGGCATTGGACAAGACCCGCGCGATTTCCTGACGGTGTCTTATGACGAGGGGGCGCGGGACATGGTGACGATCAGGGATATTCCATTCATGTCCGTTTGCGAGCACCATCTTCTGCCGTTCTTCGGCTCGGTTCACATGGCGTACGTGCCGTCAGGTCGCGTTGTGGGAATCAGCAAGCTGGCACGAGCCATTGAGTGTGTGGCGCGCCGACCGCAGATGCAGGAGCGTGTGACGAACCAGGCCGCGGATCTGTTGACGGATGCCCTGCAACCACAGGGAGCCGCAGTTCGCGTGGAGGCGGAGCACCTGTGTATGACGATTCGCGGCGTGCGGGCAGCGGGCAGCCGGGTGATCACGACGGCATTTCGAGGCGTGTTCAAGGAAGACGCGGCAACGCGAGCAGAGTTCCTGTCCCTGACCTCACCAAAGGGGGCAGTTTAATGAGCCTCGTCGTGCAATGGGAGCCGCTTGGGGCTGTCACAAGCGAGTGGCCGGAATTGTTTGCGAAGTCGGCCACACAGTCGATATTTCTCTCACTGCCCTGGCAGACGGCGTGGGCGATAGATTGCTGCGGCTCGGTGGATGGGCATGCCGTGCTGACTGTCAGGGAAGATGGCGACGGTTCACTGCGAGGCATTGCGCCGCTGAACCACGGGAAGGGCTCCGTAACGTTCGGCCTGGACCACAACCTGACGGACTACCAGGACATCTTGTCTGATCCGGGGGAAGAGGAGCCCGTTTGGGGAGCGATCCTGGACTACGGGGCTTCCGAAGGCTGGTCATCTATCGAACTGACGGGCGTGCGGGATGATTCGCCGTCCACACGGATATTGGAGTCTCTGGCCTCGGGGCACGGCTGGCGGGCGGATCGCTCCGTGTGGGACGTTTCACCTTATGTTGAACTGCCGGAATCGTGGGATGCGCACGTGCAGAGCCTCTCAAAGAAGGATCGCCATGAGTTGAGGCGCAAGCTGCGACGGCTGGAGGCGAACGCGGACACTGAGTATCGCATATATGACCATGACCATAATGAACTACCCCAGGCGCTCGATTCCTTCGTGTCGCTCATGGGCAAGAGCAGCGAGGCGAAGTCGGATTTCCTGACATCGGAGCGGCGATCATTCCTGGAGACACTGACGCGGACGATGGCTGATGCGGAATCGCTCCAGCTAGCGTTTCTGGACGTCGGAGGTAAGCCGGTTTCGGCGACGATGAGCTTCCTTGAGGGCGACCGGCTGCTCTTGTACAACAGTGGATACGACCCGGAGTATCGCCATCTGTCCGTTGGACTGCTACTAAAGGCATATGGTCTGCGTGGAGCGATTGAACAAGGGCTGCGCGAGTACGATTTCCTGCGCGGGAATGAGCCGTACAAGTACGATCTTGGCGGCAATGATCGCGTGTTGTACCGCTGGCAGCTGGCACGCGAGAGCGAGGCTCCGTGACCGTTCTTTCCGTGGGGTTGGTCGCTCTGCATTCGTCCCCGTTGGCTGCGCTGGGCGAGGGAAAGGCGGGCGGCATGTCCTCCTATGTGCTCGGACTTGGCAGAGAGCTTGCACGGCGTGGGGTTTCCGTGACCATCATCACCGCTAACCACGAGGGAGATCTCTCGGCTGAAGCAGACTGCGAAGAGGTGCGAGTAATACGTCTGCCTTCACCGGCCGCGAGTTCCGCGGCTGAGTGGGTATCCCGGGCAAGCCGGTACGCGGAGGAGATTGCAGCCGCCCTTGTCGACGGCTGCGACTTAATTCACACACACTATTGGGCTTCGGGTTTGGCAGGGTTGGAGATGTCACAGCGGTTTGACATTCCGCACGTGACAACGTTTCACACCATCGCCGCCGTCAAGGACCAGGCATCTGAGCTATCTCTTGAACCTCCCGAGCGGCATGAGGCGGAACGTGAGATTGCTCGGGGCGCGGACGGAATTGTCGCGTGGACGGCGTTCGAGGCGGACGCTCTGGTCTCGATGTTGGGGGCTGAGCAGGATCGTATTGCGGTTGCGCCGATTGGCGTAGATTCCACGCGGTTTCGGCCTATGGATAGAACCGAGGCACGACAACGACTTTCAATTGAGCCTGATGAGGAAACACTGCTGTACGTGGGGCGTCTCGACCCTATCAAGGGAGCAGACGTGCTCCTTAAGGCGGCGGGGTTGTTGGCGGACAGACCACGACTGCGACTGCGGATCCTGGGTGGCGAAGTGGGTGAGGAGTATTCATCCGGCTTGCGATCGCTGGCCTCGGAGTTGGGTATTGCCGAGAGGGTTTCGTGGTACGGCGTTGCGCCGAATGATGAGTTGCCGCGGCATTACGCGGCGGCGGACCTGGTAATCGTTCCGTCGTATTCGGAGAGTTTCAGTATCGTGGCAGCAGAGGCGATGGCATGCGGGACACCCGTGGTGGCATCTGATGTGCCGGGGCCGGCCTCATTCATCGAGGATGGTGTGTCTGGTCGCCTTGTCCCGGCGGGAAACGCCCCTGCCCTTGCGCGTACCATTTGCGAGTTGCTCGGTGATGAGGAGCAACGGCGGCGTCTTGGCCTCGGGGCGATGGCGGCTGCGCGAGGGATGACCTGGGAGGCGGGCACGGACGCGGTGGTGCGTCTGTATGAGCGGGTCAGGACGGGACACCCTCTACCCGCAGGAGAAGGGATTTTGGAGGTAGCGCACGGTGATTGAGGAGTTTGGGGAGGTTGAGCGGGTGCTGGTGGTTGCGCCGCACCCTGACGACGCTGAGATCGGATGCGGGGGAACAGTCGCGCGGTTGACGCGGGATGGGGTTGAGGTCTATTACGTGGTCGCGACAAACGGCGACAAGGGGACGGAAGACCCTACCCTGACGAACGCCGACCTTGCAGCCACGCGCGACAAGGAACAGCGGGACGCGGCTGCTGTGCTGGGTGTGAAAGAGGTGACCATTCTCCAGAACGGCGACGGGGAGCTTGTGGACGGGCGGGAACTTCTTGGAGAGATTACCCGTCAGGTGCGTCGAATCAGGCCGGACATCGTGCTGACGACAGACCCCTTCAGGACAAGCTTCTATATTCATCGGGATCACCGCATCACGGGAATGGTGACGATGGACGCGGTGTTCCCGTTCGCGCGCGATCGTCTGCATTTCCCTGAACACAGTGAGGCAGGTCTTCTGCCGCACAAGACTGCTGAAATCTATTTCTGGGGACCCGAGACCCCCGATGTATTCGTTGACATTTCTGACACTATCGAAGCAAAGATTGAGGCAACGAAACTGCACGCGAGCCAGTTTGGGCCTGGTGACATGGACTGGGTACGGAGCTGGGCGGCCCGCAACGGTGAGCCACGCGGCATGGCATACGCAGAGGAGTTTCGTCGGTACGGCATCAGCCTCATGGAAGGCGATGGCGGCGACTAGGACTATCAGCGGCACGTTCCCGCCTACGCGGGAATGACGGAGGGATGAATGGTCGATACACAGGGGCGTCCGAAGAGGTTGATGGCGATCTCGGCGCATCCGGATGATATGGAGTTTGGATGCGCGGGCACCATTGGCAAGTGGATCCGCGAGGGCTGGGAGGGCGCGCTGGTCATCGCGACAGACGGCCGTGCTGGCACTGCCGACCCCGATACGAAGCCTGAGGATCTGGTTCGGACACGTGAGGCCGAGGCAACAGCGGCAGCAAAGGTGCTCGGCATCGAGGACGTGACGTTTCTTGGATACCCGGACGGCGAACTGGAGGACAATCGCGAACTACGCGAGCACCTGGTGCGTGAGATCCGTCGGTTCAGGCCGGAGGTGGTGTTTACCTTCGATCCGTATCGCCGCGGCCACAACCACCGCGATCATCGGCACATCGGACAGGCGGCGTTTGACGCGATGTACCCGTACGCTCGCGATGTGCACCATTTTTCGCACCTCGCGCAGCAGGGTTTCGAGCCTCACATCGTATCGGAGGCATGGGCGTGGAGCGATGAACCGGACACCTGGATAGACATCTCGGATTCAATTGATCTCAAGGTTGCGGCGCTGCGGGAGCACGTGAGCCAGATCAGCAACCCGGAAGGGTTGATGGAGCGCATTCACTCACGGCATGAGGAGCAGGGCAAGTCGCCCGGCTACCAGTACGCGGAAGGGTTCCGTGTGCATCGGTTCAGGTGGCCCGGGTGATTTTAAAGCTCGCGTTCAGCGTCGGTTGGCCCGTGGATTTTGCATTCCGCGTTCGGAAGTGGCGCCCAATTGAGGTTTTGGGATTCTTTGCTCTGCTCAGAATGGCATGGGGTGAGCAAGGAAATGACGGAGCTACATGCGCGGGGAATAACGTGATGAGTGTTGACGGGGGGGCGTTTGGATAATCACGCAAACGGAATGCACCACAACGGCGCTCATGATGCCGGCGGCTTTGTGGATATTCATTGCCATATCCTGCCGGGGATCGATGACGGCGCTCGCGACCGCGCAGAGTCGGTGGAGATGCTGCGCATTGCGCGCGCTCAGGACACCACGACAATCGTTACGACGCCGCACAATTTCCCGCGTTCTACAGAGACGATCCTCCAGGAATCACGACGTCGCGTCGATTCACTGAAGCGCGCCGCGGACGAAAATCACCTGGACATCGCACTGCTCACCGGGCAGGAGATACGGATCACAAACGGTTTCCGAAATCAGCTGGAAACGGGGAACGGCGTAACAATCAACAGTACGCGCTACGTGTTGTCAGAGCCACCGTTCAATTCATTTCCTGAGTACGTGGAGGAGCAGTTAGCCGAGATCATGGCACTTGGTTATCGGCCTGTGATCGCGCATCCGGAGCGAAACACCATCATCCAGCGCGATCCCGACATCGTGCGACGGCTTATTTCCATGGGCGCCCTGATGCAGATCAATACGGGGAGTCTGCTCAATCACTATGGACCGGGTTGTCTCGAGGCAGGAGAATACCTGCTGCAGCAGGAATTAATCCACGTTATGGCGACCGACGCGCACGGGGCAACCGGTTCACGCGTACCCAATATGCAGACCGGTTTTGACAGGGTTGCCGAACTGACGGATGAGTGGCGAGCGTGGGCGTTGGCGCGGGACAATCCTCTCGCGATAACCGAGGAGCGAGAGGTCCCGTACCAACCGTTGGTAAAGGCGCCGGAGGCCGTGCCGAGCGTATGACTCTCGCTTGCGCGGGGTGTGGACGGAGGGAGTCCTCGGGTGGTGGCGCGCCCTTCATCTGTGAGGAGTGCCGCGGTTCCACTGTGTCCCTTCGATACTGCAATCGATGTGGGAATGAGTCGCCGCAAGAGGAGTTGACGGCATCCGGCGGTCGGTGCTCATGGTGCCGCACTGCGGACGACATTCCGTGGGAGGAGCCTGCGGAATAGACAGTGCCTACTGCCAGAGTTCACGATCGGAGTTAGTCAGTTCTTGCCGTTGCTACATCGCGTTCCGGCTCCGCGGCGCAATCGAGGCTTTAGATTCTTCGCTGCGCTCAGAATGACAGTGTGTTTCCTACCCGAGAGCGGCAGCCGGGGTGATAATCCCCCAATGGCTACGTGAGACTTGCTCCGCCAAAGCGTGCTCCTTAAGCTCAGTTGCATGGTGCTTGAGGCGTGTCGCTGTGTTTAGCCCAATCGTCGGAAATGCCCGCGCCCTGGCCGGGACATTTGGCCTACAACGGCGGCTGATGTTCGGAACTCCCGCTCTCAGCTTTGGCTCCCTGAATAGCTTTAGCCTGGCATTCCAAACCGTACCCACTGTGTCTGTTGTCGCGTGGATCGCGAGTCAGACCAACGACCCTATTGTGATTAGTTACCTCGCCCTTGGGGGACCGCTTTTGACCGTCTGGAACATCACCGTATTCCGTACCGGATGGTCACTGCTGGGCGAGGTATTTGAAGGAACACTCGATTTGGCTCTCGTCTCCCGGACACCATTGATTCTCGTAACACTGGGCAAAGTTGGCGCGCTGGCGACTTTCTCAACCTTGGTGGGTGGCACAGCGTCGATTCTGGCGTATTTGGCCATAACCGGCTGGGTGATTGAGACTGAGAAACTCCCGCTCCTGGTCGCAGCATTTGTAGTCGCAACCATTTCGCTGACAGCTTTATCGTTCGTATTCGCTCCGGTCGGGGTGCTCATGGCCGGTCGGCCCGGATTCATGAACGCAATCATTCCTGCCGGCGTCGTTCTGAGTGGATTCCTCTATCCAATCGGCGTGTTTCCGCCTGCGGTCCAAGTGATAGCCCGACTTGTTCCTCCCGCCTGGGCAATGGATGGGACGATGGCCGTGCTGGAGGGG
Source organism: Dehalococcoidia bacterium (assembly GCA_965207895.1). Taxonomy (GTDB): domain Bacteria; phylum Chloroflexota; class Dehalococcoidia; order UBA6926; family UBA6926; genus VXMO01. Next base: position 815,178 of record CBDBNN010000003.1, on the reverse strand, counting down.
GCACCCATAAGGGAGATCACGGCGGACTTTTTGGTTGCCCTGCTGCTGTCGATCATCTACGTAGGCCTTGTGTACGTTTCTTTCGTTCGAGTTGAGCGGCGTGTGCGAAAGACAGGGGCACTCGGCACGTTCTAGGCCGTACACGATGTACAACTTTCTTATACAGGCCTACTACTCGTACCGCGGTCTCTTCCTGTGGCTCAATTGGCCGTCCTATATTTCGAATATAGTCGGGCGGCCGGTCTTGTTCGTGGTGATGTTTGCGTTTCTCGGCCGTTTCCTAAGGGACCCAGCCGCTGAGCAGGCCTACATCATCGGCATGTCGATGTTCTCGATCCCGGTGATAATACTGGGAGGCGTGTTGCAGTCGTTCTATCGTGAGCGTGTGCTCGGGACGCTCTCGGTGATATTCGCATCGCCCGGGAATCGCGCAGTCATATTCTTCAGCCGCGCGCTCCTTCACATTCCCAACGGCATTTTGACTGCAGGCCTTGCGCTTTTTGCGGGGGCACTTTTTCTTAGCCTCCAGACATCCGCGGTCAACTGGGCGGGTGTGGCCGTGTCAATAATTGCCGTTTCAGTCTCATGCGCGTTTTTCGCTCTTTTTCTAGGGTGTCTTGCAATCATTGTGACCGACTGGTTCTACCTGTTCTCAGGCAGCCAGGGGCTAATGATCCTGGTTTCGGGTGTCATCATTCCGTCCGAGTCGCTGCCTCCGTTCCTTGAGGCGCTTGGCTTCTTGTTGCCTGTCACGAATGGCTTGGCAGCAATGCGCTCGTCTTTTGTAGGCGATGATCTCCTTGGCATCGCGCCTCACTTGGGCTTGGAGATTGGGGTCGGGGCCGCCTATGCTGTCTTTGGATTCGGACTGTACAAGTGGATTGAGGCGCGTGCCCGGCGCACAGGCATCCGGGAGTTCGCGGTATGACTACAGAACCCGTAATCGTCTGCAGCGCGCTGAGGCGCGTTTATTCGTCGCGTAGCCTCGTGGGCGGCAAGCGAGAGACCGTCGCGCTCGACGATTTGTCGCTTGAAGTGGAGAAGGGCGCGGTATTCGGACTATTGGGCCCAAATGGGGCGGGCAAGACGACGACAGTCAGGATTCTCACAACGCTACTGCTCCCAACAGCGGGCTCTGCATCGGTTCTGGGATATGACGTAGTTCGGCAGGCTGCCACCATAAGACGCCGTATCGGTCTCGTGCTTGGAGGTGATCGAGGCCTTTATGGACGCCTTAGCGGCCGTCAGAACTTGAGGTATTTCGCAGCGCTGAACCACATGTCATCCGGCCATGCGTCCGCACGAATTGATGAACTTCTTGACCAGATGGGCTTGATTGATGCCGGTTCACGACCTGTCGAAGAGTATTCACGCGGCATGAAACAGCGATTGCATCTTGCCCGTGGCCTCTTGTCAGACCCGGAAGTCCTATTTCTGGACGAACCGACAATGGGGCTGGACCCCTCCGGCGCCCAGGAATTGCGGGCTCTGATTCCTCAGCTGGCCAAGCAGGGCAAGACCATCCTGCTAACGACTCACTACATGTCAGAGGCGGATCTCCTTTGTGACCAGGTTGTAATCATCGATAAGGGGAGCGTCGTGGCCGCAGGGACACCCTCCGACATTAAGCGTACCTTTAGCCGGGTCGCCGCACTGGATATCCGCGTCAACCCGGGACGTTCAGATGATGTCAATCAATTGACAGGAGTCGCCGGAGTCGAGCGGGTCAGCATGGGATCCGCGGACGGCGCGATCTCCCACTACATCGTGTATTCACAACCGGGCGTCGATCTACGCGGTCCGATCACGTCAATATTTGAAGGACGGCTGGAAGCAATCTCTGAACGAGACCCCACGCTCGAAGAAGCCTACCTGAGTATCGTTGGCTAGACAGTACTAGATTCCGGCTTTACCCGAAATGAGCGAATATCTCGAAGGCTCGGGCGTCGCTTACGCGGGAGCGGCGGCCGGGGTGTAGGTGGGGGTTAGCCAGTGGGCGTATTGATCACGCTCGCCCTTGACGACCTCAAAGTAGAGCTTCTGGAGCTCGGCAGTGATGGGGCCGATGGAGCCGCTGCCAATGGGGCGTCCGTCAACCTCGAGTACCGGTGTGACGTGGGCGGCGGTGCCAGTCATGAAGAACTCATCCGTGACATAGACCTCGGTCTTTGGGATGGTGCGCTCCTCGACACGCAGTCCAAGCACATCCCTTGCCAGTTCAATGACCGTGTTGCGTGTAATGCCGTCGAGGATGCCGTCGGTCTGTGGCGGTGTGCTGATGACGCCGTCATCAATCAGGAATATGTTCTCGCCGCTGCCCTCGGAGATATTGCCATCATCCGTGAGCAGGATGGCCTCATCGTAGCCTCGCCAGACGGCTTCACTCTTGGCAAGACTGTTGGCGACGTACATGCCGGTGACCTTGGCGCTGGGCGGGATCACGTTGTCCTGGATGCGGGTCCAGCTGGAGAAGGTGCAGCGGATGCCGGCGTCGGAGTCGAGATAGTTACCGAACGGGACGATATAGATAAGGAATTCGTCTTCAAGGTCATGGATTCGAAGTCCGACAACATCAGAGGACTTATAGGCGAGGGGACGGACGTACACATCCTCTTTGAAGCCGCATTGCTGGACGAGGTCAAGGGTGATGCGCTCGAAATCGTCGAGCGAGTAGGGGAGCTTGATGTTGAGCATGGAGCAGGAACGGAGCAAGCGGGCGTAATGCTCACGAACGCGAAATAGGTACATCTGCTCCTGGTCTGCGTTCCAGTTGCCGCGGATACCCTCAAAGACGCCGGTGCCATAGTTGAAGGCGTGCGTGAGGACACTGATTTTGGCCTCCTCAAGCGGGACGACTTTCCCTTCAAAGAAGGCTAATGATGGCATTGGCGTGTCTCCTGTACGTAGTCCGGTTTCAGGTACTGGCCAGTTTATCGCAGTTAGATTGGCGCAAGCAATTTTTCCCGGTTCGCACTCAACATTGAAAGGCTTGTTGAGGCGGAATGAGCGGCTAGGCGCTATTAGGTGCGGTTGCAAAACTGAGGCTTTGGATTCTTCGCTGCGCTCAGAATGACAACGGCGAGCAGAAGTTGCGGTATCGAACAGCACCATGCGTATCAGATTCTGGCCTGACGGCCAGAATGACGGGTTTGGGCGAGGTTAACGGCGGCGGTCTGCGAGCTCCATAGCGACATCGGATAAGGAAACGCCGGCGTCCTCAAGGAGGATGGTGAGGTGGTAGAGGAGGTCGGCGGCCTCGGCGCGGAGGCGATCCGGGGCCTTGGCCATCGCCGCGAGCGCGGTTTCTCCACCTTCCTCAATGACCTTCTGGGCGATGCGTTCAGTTCCACGCTCGAACAGGGAGGCGGTGTAGCTGCCCTCCGGCATGTCCTTCCTGCGCTGGGCGACGGTCATGGCAAGTTCCGTTAAGGTCGCCCCAAGTTGGTCCTGGACAGCGGACTCCATCTGCCAGTCCGAGGTATCGAAGTCCTGATAGAAGCAGGACTCGTTGCCGGTGTGGCAGGCGGGACCCTCTGCGTTCACCTTTAGCAGGATGACATCGCCATCACAGTCAGCGCGAATATCGACGATGTTGAGAAAGTTGCCGGACGTTGCGCCCTTGTGCCACAGCTCCTTCCGTGAGCGGCTGTAGAACCACGCCTGGCCGGATTCGATGGTGCGCGTGAGGGACTCATGGTTCATGTAGGCGACCATTAGGACGGCGCCGGTCGTCGCATCCTGCGCGATGGCGGGGATGAGAGCTTTTTCGTCGATTGTCAGTTGGGTTGGCATGGGTCTTCTCCTGCCTTTACCAATGGAGGCATAGGTTAATTGTATGGGGTAAGGGGAGTAGGAGGCGGAATCGAGGCTTTAGATTCTTCGCTGCGCTCAGAATGACATGGCGCTAACGCTACAGGGCTTGGCTGCACAATACGCATCAGATTCTGGCCTCACGGCCAGAATGACGGGTCTTCCTTAGAGGGCGGAGAGGGTCTTGGAAGCGACGATGTCAACAAGGCCGAGGAGGCTGGAGATTTCGTAGTCGGGGGTTGCGAGAACGTCGCTTGGCCATTCCACGCCGGTACGGTTTATCCAGACGGCGGGGATGCCAACGCCCTGGGGGCCTTGAATGTCCTCCTTGGGGGTATCACCGACGTAGATGGCTTGTGAAGGATCATCAATGCCAAATGCGGCAAGGCCGACCTGAAAGATGCGCGGGTGAGGTTTGTATACTCGCATGCCCTCAGAATGAATGACGTGGTCGAATGTCAGGCCATTGTTGTTGATGGTGCCGTGTAGGTATTCGTGGTCGGCATTGCTGACGATGGCCAAGGGCACACGGGCGCGGAGGGCTTCCAGGGCGGGCGCGACATCACGGTACATTCCCCTGCCCTTGATGTCGTCGTAAATCATCTCGACGGCGGCGGGGACGTAGGCGGAGTCCAGGTTGAGTTCGGCGGATGCCAGTTCAAAGGCGTGGAGCCATGCATCGCGATAGGGAGTGAATTGGTCCGGTGGCGGGGCGTCCCATTCGCCTTCGTCGTTGAGCCAGACCCGTGACTGGCGGAACGCGGTCTCGTGAACACGCCAGTGGCGCAGCAGGATTTCGGAGTCGATGGGGACATTCAGACGTTCGACGATGCCGGAAAAGAGGACCGACATGCGGGCGGGTTCGTAGTGGAAGAGGGTGCCATAGGCATCAAGGAGGACGGCGCGGAGCCGGTAACGTGAGCGGCGGCGGGGACGGTTGGGAAGGTTCACGCTCCTGCGCTCGTTGACAACCTCACTGGAACACCGTGACTGTGCATGTGTTCTTTGGCCTGTTGGATAGTGAATTCGCCGTAATGAAAGATGCTGGCGGCAAGGGCGGCGTCAGCCCTGCCATCCGTCACGACCTCGGTCATGTGCCCCACGTTTCCCGCTCCACCACTGGCAATGACCGGGATCGAGACCGCATTGGCGACAGCGCGCATGAGATCCAGGTCGTAGCCCTCCTTCGTTCCGTCGGCGTCGATGCTATTCATGACGACCTCGCCTACGCCGAGTTCGGCGGCGTATCGGGCCCATTTGACGGCATCGATGCCGGCCGCGCGGCCACCATCCGCGCCAGTGTGGGTTCGAACCTCCCAGCGTGTTGAGTCGTCGAATGCCATTTCACATATCTCATGTGGTGGTGCTTCAATTTGGGAGGGGTCGACGCGGCGGGCGTCCATGCCGAGCACGATGCACTGGCTGCCGAACTGTGCCGTGGCCTCACGTATGAGTTCAGGGTTCTGCACGGCGGCGGTGTTGATGCTGACCTTGTCCGCCCCCGCGTTGAGCATGGTACGGACATCCTCGACTGAGCGGATGCCGCCGCCGACAGTCAGCGGGATGTAGACCTCTTCTGCCACGTGATGAACGACATCAAGCATGATTTCACGGCCATCGGACGAGGCCGTGATGTCATAGAAGACGAGTTCATCTGCGCCCTGTTCATCGTAGAAACGGGCAAGCTCGACTGGGTCACCGGCGTCGCGGTGATCACGGAAACGCACGCCCTTGACGACGCGGCCGCCTTTCACATCAAGGCACGGGATGATTCTGCGCGAGAGCATATTGCATTCTATGTGGTACGGGGATTGGTTGGGAAATGTGATTCAGATTCTCACGTACACGGGAATACCGGGCCGATGGATTCCGGTTTTCACCGGAATGAGGGAATGGTCTAGCGATTGGCGGCTTCGATGGCGTCCGGGAGGGAGACATCCCCGGTGTAAAGAGCGCGGCCGATGATGACGGCCTCAACGTCTGTAGTGGTAAGGGCACGGATGTCATCGAGAGTTGTGACGCCGCCGGATGCGATGACGGGTATTGGAGCGACGGCCTCAGCGAAACCCTGCATGGCTTCGACGTTGACGCCCTGCATCGCTCCATCGCGGGAGATGTCCGTGTGAATGAAGCGACAAGCGCCGTACTCCATCAGCTGCCTTGCGAGTTCAAGCGTGTCGACGCCTGAATCCTCGGTCCAACCGCGAACGGCAACACGGCCATCACGCGCATCGAGGCCTACGGCGATGCGGTCGCCGTAACGCTCGCATGCCTCCCGCACAAGATCAGGATCAGTGACGGCGACTGTGCCGAGAATGACGCGGTCGATGCTGGCATCAATGAGGGCGGTGATGTCGTCCATTGAGCGGATGCCGCCACCAAGTTGAACGGGAATACTGACGGCGCGCGCGATTGAGGAGGCCAGTTGTGCCTGCCCGGTATTGCCCTCGCGCGCGCCATCCAGATCAACAAGGTGGATGCGGGGCGCGCCCTGCTCTTCCCATGAGCGAGCAACAGCAGCCGGGTCATCGTCAAAGACCGTCTCACGGTCATAGTCGCCCTGAAACAGCCGGACGGCCTTGCCGTTTCGGAGATCGATAGCGGGGATTATCTCCATCATCACACCCTGCTAGATGGCCCATTCAAAGAAATCACGGTAGAGGGCGAGGCCGGGCCTGCCGCTCTTTTCCGGGTGGAACTGTGTCGCGATGAGCTTCTCTCGCGCAACAACGCTGGCGAATTGGCCGCCGTAGTCAGTAATGCCGAGCGTCATGTCCTCATCCGTCGGCTTGGCGTAATAGCTGTGGACGAAATAGAACTGGTAGTTGGCCGGGATGTTGGCCGTGGCGGGATGGTCGCGCGTGAACCTGACATCATTCCAACCCATGTGCGGGACGGTGAGCTCGTGGGCGAATCGGACGTTTTCACCGGGAATGAGACCGAGGCATTGGGCATCGCCCTCTTCGGTCTTATCGAATAGCAGTTGAAGGCCCAGGCAGACGCCAAAGAACGGTGTGTCACGGGCGATTAGGTCTTGCAGGGCGGAATCCATACCGGCGTCGCGCAGCCTGATCATGCACGGGCCTGCAATGCCCTGCCCGGGAAAGACGACGCCGTCGACGTTTTGGAGATCAGCGGCCTTGTCCGTGACGATGACGCGAAAGCTCACTGTTTCGAGTGCCTTGGCGACGGAGCGCAAGTTGCCCGCGCCATAGTCGACCACGGCGATGAGAGGGGTTGTTGCGTTACTGCTCACCGGTCAGGAGCTCCATGGGCAAATGCCGGTCCTGGTATCGGGCGAGGATGAACAGGAGATCAGCGGCGCGGTTGAGATATGGGATGACAAGCGATTCTTCACGCAGATAGCCATCCTGCATCAGTCCTACTGCGCGGCGTTCTGCGCGACGCAACGTTGAGCGGGCGAGATCAAGGGCGGCGGATGCAGGTGACGCGCCGGGAATGACAAATGCGCGGGGCAGTTCGAACTCCTCCTGCAGGGAGTCGATGTGCTTTTCGAGGGCATCGATGTGTTCCTGTGTGACGGGTGAGAAGTGCTTGAGGAATGTGTTGAAGTGCGCAACGTCGGTGGCGAGTTCCGCGCCGACGGTGAAGAGTTCACGCTGCAGGGCCATGGCGATTTCACAGACGCGCTTGTCTTCGGAGTAACTGCGGCCTAGTCCAATAGCAGAGACGGCCTCATCGACGGTGCCGTAGGCCTCAGCACGCGGGTCGTTCTTGGGCACGCGGCCGCCATAGAGGAGACCGGTCTCTCCCTTGTCACCGTACCGTGTGTAGACGTTTGGAGCCATGACTTGAGTTTAGCGCAGAGCACGCGGGCATGTTAGAGTATATTCAAACATTTGTACGAACTTGGGAATGGCTGCGGAGGTAACGCGGGGTGGCGGAGGAGCGTGGAACACAGGAGGAGCAGGCAGGAATCGATCTGGCATACGACCTGATGCAGAACTCCTATGACTTGGCAGTTAGTCGCCTCAATGCAGTGGAGAATCGGATTCAGGCAGTCATGGTGTTCTCAGCCAGCTTTATCGTGACGGTGCCCGTTCTCATTGCGGCGACAGGCAATACCATTGCACTCGCAACACCGCTGTTTTACGCTGCGGCAACAATCGCCGGTGCGAATCTGCTCATTGGCACGCTAACGCGGGCATTGGGCGAGGTAAAGCTTCCGAGGATATATCTCGATCCGCGAGAGTGGCTAGGCCTACATGCCTATTGGTTTAAGTTCTATGCAGTTGAGGATGCTACTCAGCATTTCAAGGACAACCTCAGGACTGTCAACAGGAATGGCTTGGTCGCCATAATAATGACAGGGCTTTTCCTAGTCGAAACGGTTCTACTGGCCGTTTGGGGTTTCAGCCAGATAGTTTGATTGCCAAGTTGTGTCGGCCGGGGTTCAGGCGCCCCTTATGATGACTTCCGGGCCAGAAGGCCTGGGGGGACGAGGAGGGATAGGCCTCTGCGTCGGCTTGTCTGAATTTGCCTTGGGCATTGGATTCCTCTTGCGGCGCGAAACATGCATTCTGGCCACCAGTCTACCACTCTTCATCTCCTTGGGGCGGGCCAAAATCTTGTTCGGCATGCAGGTTGTCGGCGCTAATCTGGGCAAGCATTTCCGCCAAGCTATATTGGGATTTCTCGCTCACTGTATACCTCCATAGAAACATTGTATTCCGCGATTGATTCTTCGCTGCGCTCAGAATGACATTGGGGGTGCTGCGCACCCCACTGGATTCCCGCATTCGCGGGAAGGACGGATAATTCTCAAATACAAAGTTGACAATGGTATTGTTAGGGGTATGATGAATTTGTTGATAAGAACATACTAGGAGCAGGTGGCAACGGACGGCGAATTATCGGCTTGATGTGATGTTGGCGGCAAGGCACTAGGAATGGCGGCGACGGACTATTACAAGACTCTTGGGGTTTCGCGGTCGGCCTCCGACAAGGAGATAAAGTCGGCGTTCCGTAAGCTTGCCCGTCAGTATCACCCCGACGTGAATCCCGGCGACGAGGCGGCCGAGCAGCGCTTCAAGGAAATCAACGAAGCCCACGAGGTTCTTGGCGACACGGACAGCCGTAAGAAGTACGACAAGTACGGCGAGAATTGGTTGCATGCGGACCGCATCGAGGAGATGCAGCGGCAGGGCGGATTCGGCGGAGGGCCCGGGATGGGCGGCGCGTTTCGCTTTGGCAGCGCAGAGGGTTTTGGTGGGCTTGTCGATATTCTCGGGCAGTTTTTCCGCAGCGGTGGAGGCGGGAGGGAGTCGGCGTTCCACCAGCGACCCCAACCGCAACGCCCACGAGACGTTCCTGTGGAAATAACACTGCAGGAGGCTTTTCACGGTACACGGCGCTCGATGCGTGTACAAGACGGAGAGGGCGGAACGCGAACAATCGAGGCGCAAGTTCCGGCGGGCGTGGACACAGGCTCACGCGTGAAGATGAGCGGCGCAGGTCCCAGGACGCCCGGAGGCGGCAACTCAGACCTCTATTTGAAAGTGACCGTCAAGTCAGATACGCAGTTCGAGCGCAAAGGCGCGAATCTGACAACCGAGGTCAAGGTCCCCATGCTTGACGCGCTGCTGGGCGGCGAGGTCATTGTGCCGACAATTGGCGGTGCCGGCGTGGCACTACGTATCCCGGCGGAAACGGACAACGGCCAGACGTTCCGCATCGCAGGCAAGGGAATGCCGAAGATGCGTGGAGGCGGTGCGGGCGATCTGTACGCCAAGATCATCGTTACGCTACCGAAGGACTTGCAGGAATCCGAACGCGAACTTCTGGCACAGCTGCGCGAGATGCGTGAGACGGCAGGAGGTAAGGAATGAGTTTCCGTAATCCGAGTGATCCCGTCTATTCAATACGCGTTGCCGCGCGGCTGGTCGGTCTGCACGTGCAGACGCTGCGCTACTACGAACGCAACGGGCTTGTGCAGCCACAGCGATCCCGCGGCAATGTGCGGTATTACAGTGACACGGACGTCGAGCGCATCCAGAAGATCAAGTCGCTCATCGATGAGCTGGGCGTTAATCTCGCCGGCGCAGAGGTCATCATGCGGATGAGCGGGCGTATGGCGGAGATGGAGCAGCGCATCAGGGACCTGGAGGGCGCGCTGGAGCGGCTCACAGGTGTCAGGGCGCTGGCGGACGGATCAACGGATGGTGCTGACACACAGAGAATCAATCGCACTGAAAGCGAGGAACGACGGTCATGATGAGCCTTGATCGCTTCACGGATGGGGCGCAAGAGGCGCTGAACAGTGCTGCTCACACGGCAATTGAACAGAGCCATAGTCAGATCGACGTCGAGCACGTGGTTTATGCGATTTTCCAGCAGCCAGACAGTCCGGCAATAATCGTTCTTGAACGGCTCGGCATCGATACTGAGGCGATGGCGGATCGGTTCGAGGGAGCTTTGAACAGTGCAGCGAAGATCGCGGGTGGCACCACGCAACTTTATCCGACACCTCGCCTTATTGGCTTGTCCTCGGGTGCTGAATCTGCCGCAAAACGACTAGGCGCAGAACGAATCGGGACGGAGCACCTGATGTTGGGCGCGGTGGGCGTGAATAACGGGGATTCCCACACCATTTTCCAAGAGTTCAACCTGACGCAACCGCGCCTTGAGACGGCGCTGAAGGAGGCACAAGGCGGCGCGGACGGCGCGGAGCCGGGGCATGGTCGTTCCGAGAGATCGTCACGAGCATTGGACCGCTACACCATCGATCTGACGACGTTGGCCGAAGAGGGCAAGCTTGATCCAGTGATTGGGCGGCAGGTTGAGATTCAGCGGGTGATGCAGATACTCACGCGCCGGACCAAGAACAACCCGGTCATCATCGGCGAGGCCGGTGTTGGCAAGACGGCAATCGCCGAAGGGTTGGCACAGCGTATCGTTGCCGGTGACGTGCCGGAGTCGTTGAGCCACGCACGCGTTCACGCACTCGACATGGGGGCGTTGGTTGCCGGAGCGAAATTCCGCGGGGAGTTCGAAGAGCGCGTGAAGAACGTTCTCAACGACGTAAAGGCTGCTCACGGTGACATCGTCCTGTTCATCGATGAACTGCATACGGTCGTCGGCGCAGGAGCTGCCGAGGGTTCCATGGACGCCTCCAACATGCTCAAGCCGGCGCTGTCTCGCGGCGAGCTACAGGCGGTAGGCGCGACGACTCTGGATGAGTACCGCAGGCACATCGAAAAGGACACGGCGCTGGAGCGGCGTTTCCAGCCGGTGTATATCGAAGAGCCGTCCGTGGAGGACGCGATCAGGATCCTCCAGGGTGTCGCGCCGCGCTATGAGGCGCACCACAAGGTGACGATCACGCCGGATGCGCTGGAGTCTGCCGTACGGCTGAGCGCCCGCTACATCACGGACCGGCAGCTGCCGGACAAGGCGATCGACCTCATCGACGAGGCAGGGTCGCGGCTGCGGATCGACGCGGAGTCGTTTACACCTGAGCTAAAGCAGATGGACCAACGGATGCGCCAGCTTGAAATTGAGGATGAGGCTGCGTCACAGCGCGAAGACTACGAAGAGGCGGCGCGCATCAAGCAGGCTCACGCGCAGCTGCAGAACGAGTATGAGTCGGCGCTCTCCACATGGAAGCAGGAGAAGAGCATCCGCAACACGGTGGAGGCGGACGACATCGCGACGTTGATTTCGGAGTGGACCGGCGTGCCGGTGACCCGAATGCTGGAGGAGGAGACGCAACGGCTGACACGGATGGAAGATGACCTGCATCGACGCGTCATCGGGCAGGAGCAGGCCGTGACCGCGCTGTCCGACGCGATCCGGCGGGCGCGGGCCGGGCTGAAAGACCCGGAGCGTCCCATCGGCAGCTTCATCTTCCTGGGGCCGACGGGCGTTGGAAAGACCGAGTTGGCACGCGCGCTCGCGCAATTCCTCTTCGGTGACGAGGAGGCGATGATCCGGCTCGATATGTCAGAGTACGGGGAACGGCACGAGGTCTCGCGGTTGGTTGGCGCGCCTCCCGGATACATCGGGTATGACGACGGCGGTCAGTTGACGGAGCTGGTGCGTCGTCGCCCGTATCGGGTCATTCTGTTCGACGAGATCGAGAAGGCGCACCCGGACGTGTTCAACATGTTCCTGCAGATACTGGATGTCGGGCGGCTGACGGACGGGCACGGTCGGACGGTCGATTTCCGCAACACGGTCATCATCATGACGTCAAACCTTGGCACGGAGATCCTCCAGCGGGAACAGATCGGGCTGCTACGCAACGCGAATGGGGCGCAGGCGTTCCAGGACTTGCAGCGTTCGGTTGACCAGGCCCTGAAGAAGGCTTTCAGGCCGGAGTTCATCAACCGCATTGACGAGATCATCGTGTTCGAGCCGCTGAGTCAGGAGCAGATCCTGCAGATCGTAGACCTGATGGTGGCTGAGGTGCAGGAGCGGCTTGAGGAGAAGAACCTGCGGATCACGCTGACGGACGCAGCACGCGAGTGGCTGGCCAAGGTCGGATTCGATCCGTCATTTGGCGCAAGGCCGCTGAGGCGTGCTGTGCAGCGGCACGTGGAAAACGTGTTGGCGCGGGAGATTCTGGAGGGTCGTTTCTCCGAGGGCGACGACATCGCTGTGGACGTTGGCGATGAAGAGTTGACGTTCACCAAGGTTGAGGGCGTGGTTGAGACGCCTGAGCCTGCGGCGGCGAGTGTGTAATGACTGACTATCCGCTGCGGGAGGGGTTCGTCTCTGTTGACGGAATGCGTCTGCAGTACGTGGAGGCGGGGCCCGCAAACGGGCCGCCGCTGGTGTTCCTGCATGGGATCGGCGGTGGCATCGAGGACTGGTGGGCAAACCTGGGTTACTTCGGCGAGCAAGGGTACCGGGTTCTCGCGCCAAGTTCCCCGGGACACGGCACTTCCGAGTATCCGCGTGATGGCTGGGACCCGGGCGAAAGCGGCAAGACGATCATGGCGATGCTAGACGCGTGGGAAATCGAAACGGCCGCGTTGATCGGGCATTCTGCAGGCGGAATATCTGCGGTATTGGCGGCTCTTGAGAATCCGGAGCGGGTAACAGGCCTTGTACTCGTCTCGCCGGGCGGTCTGACCCGACGGGTGGGATGGCCGCTACGGCTGGTGACGATTCCATTCCTGGGAGAGATGCTGTGGCAACCGCGGCTGTTGTCCGGGCACCGGGCAAGTAAGACAATCTTCGCAGATGAGGACCTGGTGAATCGCGAGATCATGGACGAGTGGGTATCCCGGCAGCGCGGTTCGCAACAGCGCAAGGCGTTCTTCAAGCTGCTGCGGGAGGGACTCACCCTGCAGGGGCTCAAACACAAGTACGATTTGCGAAGCCGCGTGCGAGGCATCAGTTGCCCAACACTCATCTTCTGGGGGCGGGAGGACATCATCGTACCGTCGCCGGAAAGGTGGGAGGGCCGTTTGGTGTCGTGGCCGGAGGCAGACTTCCTGGAGCTATCGCCGTCCGGGCACTGGCCGCAAGTCGAGCAAGCTGAGGTCTTTAATCGTGAGGTTTCGGGGTTTCTTCTCGGTTCGCGATCAGGCTTGAAGAGCAATTAGCGCTGGACACCGCGTTCCTGCTTGAGCAGCAAATTGAGTCTTTAGGTTCTTCGCGCGTTCGGAGTGACGGGTGATGTGACAAGATTGGCAGACTGAGGGATGCGTCTGCCGCGCTTGCAAGGTCTTTCAGACGCGCTCAGTCGTGCTAAATCGGCGCTTAAGTAATGAGCGCCCGGGTGGCTATAATCGGCATATCCTGTGATGTTTGCGCACCTGCATACACATTCAGAATTCAGCTTGCTGGATGGATTGTCCCGCATTCCTGACCTTGTCGGACACGCGCGCGAGCTTGGATTCGAGTCCCTCGCCCTGACGGATCACGGGAACCTCTACGGGATTGTCGATTTCTACCGAGAGGCGCAAGAGGCCGGCATCAAGCCAATCATCGGCGTAGAGGCATACGTCGCGCCGGGGAGCCGGACGGACCGGATACCGGGGGACAAGCAGCCGTATCATCTCGTCCTCTTGGCCAAGAATGATGAGGGCTACCACAACCTGCTTCGGCTCGTCAGCATCGGCCACCTCGAGGGGTTCTACTATCGGCCCCGCATGGATCGCGAGGTGCTGGAACAATACAGTTCCGGACTGATCGCGCTCTCGGCTTGCATGGCGGGAGAAGTGGCACGCGCGCTGATGGAGGGCCGTCTTGACGACGCGCGAGAGGCAGCGCTGTGGCACAAGAAGACGTTTGACGGGTATTACCTTGAGATTCAGCGGCATCCCGGCATTGCGGAGCTGGACCGGCTGAACAGCATGCTCCTCGATCTGGCGCACGAGCTGGATATTCCGATCGTCGCGACCAATGACCTGCACTACACGCAACGCAAGGACGCGGAGGCACATGACGTCCTGCTCTGCATCCAGACGAACTCGACGGTCGATGATACGAATCGGATGCGGATGGAGGACGACGGGTTCTATTTGAAGTCCGAGGCAGAGATGCGGGAGTTGTTCGCAGACCTGCCGGAGGCGATTGAAAACGCAGGGCGGATCGCGGACGAGTGCAACCTCGATCTTGAATTCAATCGACTGCTCTTGCCGCAGATTGAGCTACCGGAAGGACTCTCGTCGTTCGAGTACCTAGAGCGGCTTTGCAACGAGGGGTTTGACCAGAGATACGCGGACTTTGGGGACACCGAGCGGGCACGTGAACGAGTCGCTTATGAACTGGACGTCATCCGGCAGATGGATTTCGCGGACTATTTCCTCGTCGTGTGGGACTTGGTCGCGTATGCGCGGAAGCAGGGGATTCTGGTAGGCGTGCGGGGGAGCGCAGCGGCGAGCGCGGTGCTGTATTGCCTCTACATCACGAATATCGAGCCGCTGAGGTATGACCTCGTCTTTGAGCGATTCCTGAATCTTGAGCGCAAGGAAATGCCGGATATCGACCTCGACATCGAGGACGAGCGGCGGGATGAGCTAATCGACTATGTGACGCGGCGCTACGGGCAGGATCGCGTGGCGCAGATCATCACGTTCGGGACGTTCGGCGCGCGCGCGGGCATCCGCGATGTTGGACGCGCAATGGGGATGTCATTCGGCGAGGTCGACCAGGTAGCGCGGCTGCTGCCGGCAGGGGCTCATCCATCATCGTTGCAAGATTCTCTGGATCGGCTGCCGCAGTTCCGAGATGTCTACGACCGCGATCCGCAGGTCCAGAAACTGGTCGACACCGCAATGCAGCTGGAGGGTATTGCGAGGAATGCCAGCACACACGCGGCGGGAGTTGTGATCTCACGGGAGCCTTTGGTCAACGTCGTACCGCTTCAGCGACCTGTGAAGAGCGCAGGATCGGACGACGACGGCGTGCCGATGACGCAATGGGATATGCATCGCGTGGCAGAGGCGGGGCTTCTCAAGCTGGACCTGCTGGGCCTGACAAACCTGACGACGCTGGCGCGGACGCGCGACCTCATTGAACGACGGCACGGCAAGCGCATCGACATTGACACGATTCCGCTCGACGATTCAAAGACCTTTGACCTGCTGTCTTCGGGCAAAACGATGGGACTGTTCCAGCTCGAGGGACAGGGGATGACGCGGTGGATCCAGCGGCTGCAGCCAAGGTCGCTGAACGAGGTCTCCGCGATGATCGCGCTCTACCGGCCGGGGCCGATGGAGCACATTCCACGCTACATCGACAGCAAAAAGGGTGAGATTTCCGCCACGTTCCCTCACGACGACCTCAGGGACATCCTGCATGAGACGTACGGAGTCATCGTGTACCAGGACCAGGTGCTGCAGATTGCGCAGCGCTTTGCGGGGTATTCGCTTGGGCAGGCAGACATCGTGCGCAAAGCGATGGGCAAGAAGGTGCGGGAGATCATGGAGGCGGAGGAACAGGGATTCCTCACCGGCTCACTCAATCAGGGTTATTCGGAGCACGATGCACGGGAGATATTCAGACTCATTGAGCCATTTGCCGGGTACGCGTTCAACAAGGCGCACAGCGTGAGCTATGCCTACATTGCGTACCAGACGGCGTATTTCAAGGCGAATTATCCACGCGAATACATGGCGTCACTGCTGAACGCGCACTTGGGCTCGCAAGATCGGGCGGGGGCGGACGCGGAGGAATGCCGTGCGCTGGGGCTGACGGTGGCCCCACCGAGTGTGAATGCAAGCACGGAAGAGTTTTCCATCGAAGACGTTCATGACCTGAATGACGAGTCTCCAGTGGACGACGCTCTGATTCGTGTGGGGCTTTCTGCAATCAAGAACGTGGGGTACGGGGCGGCGCAAGCGCTGGTGAATGAGCGCAAGGCGAACGGCCCGTTCAGGGATCTGGGCGATTTCATTAGTCGCGCGGACCTGACAAGCCTGAACCGGAGGGGGCTGGAGAACCTGGTCAAGGCCGGGGCATTGGACGGGCTTGGAGATCGAGCCACGCTGCTGGAGAACGCGGAGCGGATACTGTCCTCCGCCGCGCAGGAACAGCGTCAGCGGAACTCCTCACAGTCCAGCATGTTCGACGCAATGGCGGGCGACGCTGCCCTACAGATGCCTAGCATTGAACTGGAGCCAGCAGAGGCGGCGTCCAACGAACAGAAGGGTGTATGGGAGAAGGAGTTGATGGGCATCCACTTCTCCAACGATCCGTACCGGGTACTGCGCACCGCGAATCTGACGGGGAATATAATTCCGTGCGCCGAGGTGTCGGTTGAAATGGAGAAAGACCAGATCTCGGTGGCGGGGAATATCACGTCAGTCCGAACATTCATGGTGCGTGGTGAGAACGCGGCTTCCCTGCTCCTGAGCGATCAGTCCGGCTCTGTTTCGGTGACCGTGTGGCCGGACGTGTACGGCAAGTCCATAGACACATGGCAGATCAATACACCGGTTCGTGTGACGGGTTCCGTTCGCGTGCGGGAAGAGGAGCCGTCCGTCGATTGCCGCCAGTATGAAGTGCTCGTAGAAGACGGAACGACGCAAAAGTCTGAGCCTGCCCGATCACGGGCCTCAAATGGCCGCAACGGCCTTTCGTCCAGCCAGGCCGCCAATGCCGAAAGCACGGGTGGCGCCGTGGCGGTGGCTGAGCCGCCTGCAGAAGTCGTGACTCCTGCCTCGGACGTAGTTGAGCCGGTTGAGACGGCAGCTATAGAGGCTCCGACTGAGAAGCTAGCGGGAAGCGATGGGACCGGTCAAGCGGACATGGCGAGAGAATCATCGAAGGAAACGCCGAAGGCTGCGACCGGGAATGGAAACTCCGGTTCATCGAATGGATCCGCCGACAGTGAACGGCGGGTCTTGATCTCCGTGATGCTGCACGAGACGGCGGATGAGGAGGCCGACGTGGATCGGCTGAACCGGGTGGTGCAGACACTGAGGAGCCACCCAGGAGAAAGTCCCGTTCAGCTGGTGATTATGCAGCAGGGCGAACAGTCCGTGATGACGATGCCGTTCCAGACGGCTCATTCGGAGGAGCTGGAAACCGCGATTGAGGGCATCCTGGGCGGCAATTTCCTGTCTATTCAACAGATGTTGATGTAGACATTTCGGTCAAGTCTTTCTTAGCTCCTGTAGTCTTTCAGTATGGAGTGGGCGCACCTCACAACGACCGATGACCAGCTGAGCGCGGAGCTTCTGGTACAGGCTCTCCTGGAAGAGGGCATCGAGGCCCTCGTTAACCAGGGAGATACAAGCAGCTTTTTGGGCGTCATGGGATACCCGTGCCGCGTGATGGTGCGGTCGGACTCCTGGCTGCAGGCGGTGGCGTTTCTGGAGAGATGGGAGGCGGAGTAGGTAGTGCCTACTGCCTAAGCTCGCGATTCAGCCTGATTGGCAAATGGGATCGATTCCCGCGTCCCCGATCGGGCGGGACAGTCAGTTCTTCAGGTTCTTCGCTGCGCTCAGAATGACATCGCGCTAGCAGCGCGCTTGGTAAGCAAATACGCATCAGATTCTGGCCTTGCGGCCAGAATGACGGTGGTGGCGCGGGAATGACTGAGGGTCACCTCCACCCTGGCCCTCCCCAATCAGGGGAGGGGTTCAGAGGCTAGGAGTTCCAGGGGCCGATGATGTCTTCGGTGCGCCAGCCTCCGTAGAAGTCGCCATGAACCAAATCAACAGGAAGATCATCGACCCAAGCGGCGTCGAGTTTCCACGTATAGAAGGCCATGTACTCCCGGATGCCCTCGTACTCGTCTTTCGGGTTCACGTAGCTCCAGATTGCCGCTTCCGCTTCCCGGTCTCCAACGCGGACGCCCCAATAACTGGCGTCCCCCTTGAAGGGTCAAGTGGACGAGCGGTCTTCCGCGACAAGGAATTCTGTGCGTACGTCTTCAGGCGGGAAGTAGTAGACGGGGGGCATGTCCTTCTCAACGATGCGCACACCGCGCGTCGTGTCTGCAAGGACTTCTCCGTTGAATTCGACTCGCAGTCGGCGATTCACCGGCTGAACCGGTCCGGGGGATGGTGGGTAGTCGGCTGCTGATTCGCGATCTGCTGTTGTCATTTGCTTGCTCCTCTCGATGACGAGGTCATGGACGGATTGTACGCCTTTTGGGGTGGGCCATGCGTTAGCGGCGGGCGAATTGGCGTTCGAGTTGCGCGGAGCTGAGGTGCACCATGGTCGGGCGGCCGTGTGGGCAGAGCCGCGGGAAGTTGGCGTCACTGAAAAGGGTGATCAGAGATTCCATTTCTGCCAGGGAGAGGGTCTGCCCTGCACGAACTGTCGAGTGGCAGGCAATGGTGGCCGCAATGCGTCGCTCCCTCATATCAACAGCGTCCGCGCCGGAAGCGATTATGCTATCCGCGGCATCAACACTATCCTGAGCGATCGTGCCGGATGAACCGGCGGTGACAGGCTTCCCGGCCAGGTCTGAGTCGTCAATTTCGCCGCCGGAACGCTCATCGAGGACTTCCAACAAGGCTTGCGGCGCCTCTGATTCCTTGAGAGAGGCGGGCATGGCACGCAGGAGAATGGCATCGTCACCGAATGGCTCCCACTCGAAACCGTAGGAGGATAGGAGGTCGCTCAGTGCTGCGATGGCCTCCACCTGGCGAACGGTGAGCTGAATTGTGGCCGGCGTCAGGAGACCCTGTGAGGTGGCTGCCTGCTCACGACGCTCAGCGAGGATCTGTTCAAAGACGACGCGCTCATGGGCGGCGTGCTGGTCAATGAGATACATGCCGTCCGGGCCTTCCGCGACGATATAGGTAAGGCCCACTTGACCCACGGGGCGAAGTGTGAATTGGGTGGGTGGAGGCGCGGATGAACCCCGGCTTTCGCGGGAATACGCGGAGGCAGCGGCAGGGTCCGGGAAAAGTGGAGGGGCTTCCAGTTGGACTTCAGCATCGGGCGGGGCCGAAGGTACCTGCGGGGAAACTGAGATGCCGCCCTGTCCACCCGTGGAGGGAGCGGCGACAATGCCGTTCGCGGCGAGGGTGCGGCGGATGGCGCGCTGGATGGTTGCGATGACTTCTCCCTCACGTCGCAGGCGCACCTCGGCCTTGGTTGGGTGAACATTTACGTCCACCTCATCGGGCGGGACGGAAAGGAAGAGGACGACGAGGGGATAGCGCCCTCGCTGAACAATGTCACGGTAGGCGTCGGCGATGGCGTAGTAGAGGATGCGGGCCTCGACCAAGCGTCCGTTGACAAAAAGGACTTGCCCGTTGCGTCGGGGGCGCGTCGTGCCGGGCTCGCTCGCGTAGCCGGTGACGGTCGTGCCGCCCATGGTGGTGGGTTGGATGGCGAGCATACCAGATGCGGTATCCGGGCCCCACATTTCGAGCAGGACGTGGGAGGCATCACCGCTGCCGGGGGAGTGAAAGGCGAGGCGGCCATCAACGATGACGCGCAACGCAACATCGGGATGCGCGAGTGCGTACTGGGTGAGAACATTAACGCACCGTGTCGCCTCAGCGGCGGGGGAACGGAGGAAAGACAGGCGAGCAGGCACGTTCTTGAAGAGTTCGCGGACATAGACGGTTGTGCCAAACGGCGCTCCCTGCGTGCCGCGCTCGATAATCTCATTGTCCGCTGTAATCACATAATGTCCGCCCTTCGAGTCAGCATCACGAGAGACAATCGTCATGCGAGCCACGGCGGCGATGGACGCGAGGGCCTCTCCGCGAAAACCGAGCGTGCCAATGTGCTCAAGGTCGCGAACGGATCGGAGCTTTGACGTGGCATGGCGCATGACGGCGAGTTCGAGTTCGTCCTCCGGGATGCCTGACGCGTCGTCCGTGACGCGGATGAGGTCGAGACCGCCACGAGCGATCTCAACTTCCACTTGCCCCGCCCCGGCATCAATGGCATTTTCGACCAACTCCTTGACGACAGACGCCGGGCGTTCGATTACCTCGCCTGCGGCGATTTTGGAGGCGACGTCTCGATCGAGAAGCTGTATAGGCACGTCAGTGGTCGCTCGCGCCGTTCCTGTCCTGCTCTGCCAGACGCTGCAGGTCATATAGCTTGGCGAGGGCTTCGAGGGGCGTCATCTGGTCCGGAGAGAGGCCAAGGATTTCCTTTTCGACCTGCGAGGATGCGGACACGGATTCCTGCTGAGGAGTCTGGATAGAGAAGAGGGCAGGTTGAGCACCTTTCGCAGGGGATCGCGAGGCGCCTGCCCCGTCCTCAAGTTGGCCGAGAACCTCCTGGGCGCGCGCAACGACGTCACGCGGCAGCCCGGCAAGCTGCGCGACGTGGACGCCATACGAGCGGTCAGCACCGCCGGGCACGACCTGCCGCAGAAAGACAACTTTCCCTTCTTCTTCGGAGACGAGGACATGAAGGTTGAAGGCGCGCGGAAGGGTTTCACCAAGTTCGACAAGTTCGTGGTAGTGGGTGGCAAAGGCGGTACGGGCGGACAGGCGCGGATGATTGTGGATGTGCTCCACGACAGCCCACGCAATGGAGAGGCCGTCATATGTGCTGGTCCCCCTGCCCGTTTCGTCGAGAATGATAAGAGAGCGATCGGTGGCCTGGTGGAGGATGGCGGCAGTCTCGATCATCTCGACCATGAAGGTTGAGCGTCCGGTTGAGATGTCATCGTGAAGGCCTGCGCGGGTAAAGATGCGGTCGACAAGGCCGACGCGGGCGCTGGCAGCGGGCACAAAAGAGCCAATCTGCGCCATCAGGGCAATGAGGGCAATCTGGCGGAGATAGGTGGATTTACCGGCCATGTTGGGACCGGTGATTATGGCGATGGGGCGCTCTTCCGTGAGGGAAATGTCGTTGGGGACGAACGGCTCGTCGAGAAATTCTTCCACGACAGGATGGCGAGCTGACGTGGCCTCCAGAACACAGGAATCATCAATCCCGGGGCGGGTGAGACGGAGTCGGACGGCGTTCTCGGCGAAGGCAACAAGAACATCCAGACGGGCGACGGCGCGGGCGGAGGCAAGGATGGACTCGCCCTGCTCCACCACCTGGCTGCAGACCTGTCGGAAGATGGCGGACTCAAGCTCCTCGGCCCGCTGTTGAGCCTCGGAAATCTGAACCTCAAGCTCCTTGAGGCGTGGCGTGAAGTATCTCTCGCCACCCGCGACGGTCTGCTTGCGGATGTAGTGTTCCGGCACGCGGGAAAGGTGGGGGCGCGTGACCTCAATGTAGTAGCCAAAGACACGCGTGTAGCCGACCTTTAGCGTGGGAATGCTTGTGGCATCGCGTTCCTCTGTTTCGAGTGCCGCAACGGCTACTCGAGCGTCAGTGGAAATCGCGCGCAGGTCTTCCAGTTCCTGAGAGAAGCCCTTACGCACAACGCCGCCAGCGGAGAGTGTTGCGCCGGGCTCATCGGCGATAGCCTCGTTCAACAGGTTTCGAATATCGTCGTGTGTTTCGATGTCGTTGACGGTCCACATGAGCGGGCTGATGGTATCGTCGTCCCGTCGAATCTCAGGCAATGAGGTGGCGGCGAGCACGGAGTGGATTCCCGCAACGGCTTCAAGGCCGCGGCGGATAGCAACAATATCGCGCGGCGCGGCGGAGCCGGAACGAATGAAGTTGATAAGGCGCTCGAGGTCCGGGAGGCCGTGCATGGCCGTTCTTAAACGGGAGCGGAGCATGGGGTCTTGAACAAGGGCCTCGACGTTGTCGTGCCGCTGAATAATGCCATCGCGGTTGAGGAGGGGGCGTCCGAGCCATTGGCGGAGTAGGCGGCGTCCCATCGGGGTCTGGGTAGTATCAAGGAGGCCAAGCAGGGACCCGTCGCGTGTGCCGGAACTACCCTCAAAGAGTTCAAGAGTGCGGACGGTCTGCGGGTCCAGGATCATTGTCTCCGCCGTCCGGCGCGTGGAGAGAGATTGAACCTGTGTGAGCGCGCCACGCTGCGTTTCCTGCAAGTAGGAAAGCACAGCGCCTGCAGCCGAGACGGCGAGGAGCAAGTTGTCGCAGCCATACGGTTCCAGTGAGTGGACGCCGAAGTGCTTTAGCAAGCGTTGGCGGGCATCGTGCTCGTTAAAGCGTGAGGCGTCCGTGGCAACAAGGGCTGCGTCCTCCAGTGATGAAACATCCAGGTCTTCCGGGACGAGCAGCTCCGCCGGGGAGAGGGCGGCAAGCTCCGTCTGCAAATCATCAATGGGAAGTTCCAGCGTGACGAATTCTGAAGTGGAGATATCGGCGTAGGAAAGGCCGGCTCGTTGGCCGTCAATGACAAGGGCTGCCAGGAAATTGTTGGCACTCTCCGGCAGCAGATCATGCTGGAGGACGGTGCCGGGGGTGACGACACGGATGATCTCACGATCAAGGATGCCCTTCGCGGTCTTGGGGTCGCCGAACTGCTCACAGACAGCGACACGGTGCCCCTTCTCAAGCAAGCGGGCGAGTGAGGCGTCGAGAGAGTGGGTTGGAACTCCGGCAAGAGGAACACGGTGGCCGCGCCCAAGCTCCTTTGATGTGAGTGCGATGCCGAGGTCACGCGACACAATTTCGGCATCTTCACCGAACGTCTCATAGAAATCGCCGAGTCGGAAGAGCAGGATCCCGTCAGGGAATTCGGCCTTGATCCGCTCGTATTGTCGCTTGAGGGGCGAACCCCTTGTTGTCATCGACCGACCCCAGCCTTTTTGCAGTCCACCACGCCGCTTACCCCGTCCAGTCATTGTATAGCGGAGTAGGGCGGCGAATATACAGGCGGCACGGAGGCGGTTAGGATTCTTGGATGGAATGCACCGGCAATTGGGGATGGAATGACGGTTAGCACCGAGCGTGGCGCGCCGTCGGGGCAGCGCCTGTATACAAGCTCGTTCGTCCTGCTGTTCCTGATGGAATTCACGATCTTCGTGACGTTCTACATGCTGCTGCCGACGGTGCCCCTCCATATCAAGGACCTCGGCGGCACGAACTCAACCGTCGGCCTCGTGATCGGCATCGCGGGGCCAATAGCGGCATTCGGTGTACCTCTGTACGGTCTTGGCGTGGATCGGTGGAGCCGCAAGGGGATGGCCGTGCTCGGACTCGGGATCAACGTGGTGGGCGCGTTGATCATGATAATCGTCGTGTCTCCATTGACGATGCTAGTGCCGACGATTCTGCGCCGCATAGGATCCGGTGCCACAGGATCCGCAACACGGACATTGATCCTGGACATTGCGCCACCCAACAGGCGCGGCGAGGCGATGACGAATTTCGCTACGTCGCACAACATCGCCATTGCGTTCGGACCCGCAGTGGGGCTCTGGGTTTATCACGGTTTCGGACCGACATCACTCTTCCTTGCCTGCGCAGTGATGATGGCGGGAGCAACGCTTTTTCTCTTCCCGGTTAGGGTCCGTCCTCAAGCCGGGAGGGAAAGCACCGGGAGGCGCCCTCACTCGAATGCCAGCCCCGAAGGACAGCAAGATACGCCGCGCAGGGAGACGTGGGTAGACAGGCTGATTGTGCGAGAGGCGCTGGTGCCGGGGATCACAGTGCTCCTGATAGCAGCGGCCTATCTGGCAACGACGACATTCGTGTCCATCCTCGGCGAGACGAGAGAGGTGCCAAATTACGAGTGGTTCTTCGTGCTGTATGCTGTCGTGGTTATAGCCGGTCGGCTCCTGACTGGTCGGATCTCCGACACGTACGGCCGGGCAATCATCCTGCTGCCATCACTTGCCCTCACAGTGGGGTGCATGGTCACGCTGGCATTCACGCACTCGACCATCGGATTTCTGGCGGCGGCGTTCATGCTTGGGCTGGGTTTCGGAACAGGACAGCCGATGTTGCAGGCCGTGGCCGCGGACTGGACACCGCCAGAGAAATACGGACGGGCGATGGCAATGATGATGGGCGGTTTTTCATTCGGCTCCGCGGCAGGAACAGTATTCGTCGGTGAGGTGAGCGAACGGTTGGACTTTGAGGCAGCCTTTCTCGGGCTGGCATTGACGGCGGGCGTCGCCCTGGTCATTGCATGGTGGGGATTCCGACGGCGGCGAATTCCGTTGTTCATCACGCCGGAGCGGAGCGCGGTGTAAGAAACGGATGCCTAATTGACGACGTGGGCGCTACAATTTGAAGACAAGGCGCGTGACGGTTCCTGAAACGCGTGGTGGGCAATTCAACATACCGGAGGACAGCGGACGATGACCGTGGACTTTGTGAGCAACGAAGAAACGATCCAGGCAGCGCGGAAGAACCTGGATCAGGCCGGGTGGGATTACCTGGTCGGCGGATCGGAGTCGGAGACGACGATGCGGCGGAACCGAGCCGCGTTCGACCGTGTCGCATTCCGCCCTCGCGTGCTGCGAGACGTTTCCCAGATGGATCCGTCCACCGAATTCCTGGGCCACAAGATGCGCATTCCCGTGATGCTCGCGCCGGTTGGGGGCATGCAGCGTCTAAGCCCGGAGGGGGCGGGCGCGTCCGCAAAGGCGGCGGAGGCATTCGGCACAATCCAGACGGTGAGTTCCGTGTCCGATCCGGGGCTTGAAGGAACGATGGAGGCCGCCAATGGCCCCAAGCTGTTTCAGATGTATATCCAGGGTGACTGGGAATGGATCGGGGGAATGGCGCCGCGCATCAAGGCTGCCGGTTATCACGCGTTCGTCCTGACCGTAGATAACGCGCGTTACAGCCGACGCGAGCGGCCCATTGTGGGACGGTCCGTTCCAGCGACCCTGAATGTACAACGAGTCTCGCCCGGCTCAGCGGTGACATGGGACCTGGCAGAGCGCATCCGCGACCTCATGGGCCTGCCCTTCGCCGTGAAAGGCATCCAGACCGCGGAGGACGCAGAGATTGCCGTTGAGCGCGGCTTTGAGATCATCTGGGTGTCCAACCACGGCGGACGACAGATCGATCACGCGCTTGGCAGTCTCGATACACTGCCGGAGATCGCGAAGGCGGTTGACGGGCGCGCAAAGATCGTGCTGGACGGCGGGATCGTCCGTGGAAGCGACGTGGTCAAGGCACTCGCGCTGGGCGCGGACTGCGTGGCCGTCGGCAAGCTGCAGGGCTGGGGCCTCGCGGCAGGCGGCGTGGACGGCATCGTGCGGTCGCTGGAAATCATGGAAGACGAGATGCTGAGCGCGATGGCGTTGATCGGCGTCTCCACCATCGACCAGATTGATGGTTCCTATGTGACGGAGGGGTACCCGGTGACACCGCCGCATGAGATGAGCGCGTGGGTGAACATGCCGGATGCGCGGATTCCATAGGGGTCCCCTACGCTACCAGATCCGGCTATTGATTTGGGGCGGCGGCTTCTGTAATCAGGCGGACCTTTGGGACGTTGTCTGTGACTGATTGATAGAATCGCTCGTCTGCGGTCCAGAAATCGCAATCGAGGGCCAGGGCAAGCGCGAGATAGTGGGAGTCATAGACGGCGCGCCGGTTGAAGCGGCTGGCGAGTTGTATCGCGTTTTCATGAAATACATTCGCGGAGAAGAGTTCGATCCCGTGTGCGACCAAATCTTCAATCAGTCCAGCAGCATCCTGCACTGTCATCTGCCCGGCCCTAACCTTCTGATGGAGTACATTGGACACTTCATAGTGTAGGAGGTGCGGAGCAACCATCCTGATTCCATCGTTGTCCCAAGTTTGAACCAGTGCCTCTGCCAAGTACGAGTCCTCTTCATTCACCAGCAACTTGACTATGAAGCTGGCGTCGACAACTACACTCTCACTCGCCCCGATTCTCAATTTGCTGAGTCCTTAATTCGCGCTCTTCCCGGATGATGTCTGCAGAATTTCCTGGGAACCTGCGACCACCCAGCCGTTCCCTACTTCGGGCAATCAACTCAGCAACAGTCAGCCCATTAGACAAGCCTTTCGAGTTGTCATCAGACCATTGTTTGCTGACGGCATCCTCAAAGGCACCCTCACAGAATTCACGCATGGAGATGCCCTGGAGGGCAGCGGCGGCTTTAAGGCGGCGCTGGAGACCTTCTTCAATGTCTAGCGTCAGGCGCTTTCTCTTTGTTGCCACTGTGTTTCGCTCCATCTATCTCATTCCTAGCACCACTGTACCGCAATTACAGAAAAGTGGGTTTTACAGAAGTATCATTCGGACATGCGGCTCGTCTCGCAATTGTGCATCAGATTCTGGCCTTCGGCCAGAATGACGGAGCATGTCCCCTCACCCTAGTCCTCTCTCTGAGGGAGAGGGCATTCCAGCGGATCTACCAGTCGCCGAGGGCGGCCTTAAAGCAGCCGTCCCGGTGGTCATTGACCATGCCGGTGGCCTGCATGTGTGCGTAGCACACGGTCGATCCGACGAACTTGAAGCCTCGCGCTTTGAGATCCTTTGCCATCGCGTCTGACTCCGGAGAGGTGGCGGGGACGTCCTCCCAACCAAGAATCGGGCGCGGACTGCGCAGAGTCTTGTAATTCGTGAACTGCCAGATGTACCGATCAAACGAGCCGAATTCTTCCTGAATCTCAATGAACCTCTGCGCGTTGTTGATGGCGCCCAGAATCTTGAGCCGGTTGCGGACGATGCCCTTGTCTTCGAGTAGCCGCGCGACGTCGCCTTCATCGAATTCGGCTACTTTCTGAACATTAAAGTCCGCGAAAGCCTCGCGGAACGCCCCTCGCTTGTTGAGGATAATCCGCCATGACAAGCCAGCCTGGAATCCCTCAAGGATCAGGAACTCAAACAGCTTGTTGTCGTCATGCAGGGGCGTGCCCCACTCCTCATCGTGATAGGTGATCATCTGTGAGTCGATGTCCACGCCCGGCCAGCATCTCACCAATTCGGGTGAGTCTGGTTGTGACTCAGTCATGCCTGAACCAGGATCTTGATGATGACGTTGTAGCGCGGCATAGAGCAGGCGTGGGGGAGGGCTTCAAAAGAGACAACTTCGGCGCTACGCCACGTCTGGTTGGGGTCTTCAGCGGTGATGACGATGCCGGGAGCGGGTTCGAGGGGTTCTTCATCACGGATATGTATGCCGAGGGGTCGACCATCGTCATGGGCGCGGAGATACCAGGTTGCGGCAGTTGCGACCATGCAGACTAAACAGCAGCGAGGCGGATGCGGCCGCTGGCGTTGCCGAAAGCGCCGCCCTGGTAGAGACGATCATCCGCACCATCGTCACGGAGTGGCCACGTGGGGCCGGTGAGTCGCGATTCGAGCACCTCGGCTGTGATGCCAGCGTAGTTGGGAACGGCCGCGGCGATGTCAGCGAGTATTGCGTCTGCGTTGTCATAGTCGAAATCCGACGCGCCGAGGCGCCGGGCAATCTCTACGGGGGCACACCAGACCGGCTGCGCATCTCCCGCAGCGTCCTTGATGGGGCGAACGCGCTGGACGCGCCGCTCCGCATTCGTGTAGGTGCCCTGACGCTCGACGGCGGCGGCGGCAGGAATGAGGACGTTGGCCAGCGCGGCAAGATCATCATCAATGACGAGACCCTGCACCACCAGGAACTCAAGGCGACCCAGCGCAGCGAGGAGGCGGGAGCGAGCAGAGTCGCTGATTTCGTCGGGGATGCTACCGGTCCAGTAGAGCGCTGTGACGGCGTCGGATTCGATGGCGTCAATCACTTCGTCAAGCGTGGCGGCATCCGCGCCAAGCACGTCGCTGACTCCCTGCACATTGCCTCCGCCGGGACGCAGGACATGGAGGCCTCCGCCCTGCGCGTTTGCGACGTTGCCCGTGACCGTAGCGATAGAGGCAATCAGCGTTGCAAGATTGGGCGCGTCATCTTCGCTCGCGCCATAGATGAGAGCAGAGGGAGCAGTAGTGCCGATGACGCGGGCTGCCCAGCGGAGGTCATCAGCAGAAACGCCCGCCTGAGCCGCTGCATCTTCAACCGTCGTTCCCTCAAGGCTTTCAGCCAAGTCCGAGAGGCCGTCTATGGACTCTTCGATGAATTCATCATGCACAAGGTTGGCGTCCAGCAGCGCGCGGAGTATTCCGCGCAAGACGGCAGGCTCAGTTCCCTCTGCGCAAGTAAGCCATCGCTCGGAGGCTCGGCCAAGCTCCGGGTAGGCGACGGGGCCGATGCCGATGAGAACGGCGTCGTTGTAGTTGACAGCCTTGTGGGCCTGGTAGGCCGCGACAGGGTGAGTTACCTCGATGTCTGAACCGATCACGAGAACGGCTCGGGACTTTGCAATGTCCCGGATGGGGTTGGCATTTGCAGCGCTGCCGAACATGGCGGTGAGTTCCCTGCCCGCCTGAACGGGTGAGGATGCTGCCATGGCAACACGCCCGGTCTGCAGGGTTTCACGGGCGAGACGGTTCAGTGCCCAGGCGTCCTCATTGGCGACGCGTGGTGAGATAACGACCGCAGCCACATCACCTCGCCCACGCAGCCCTTCAGCAGCGGCAGCTATCGCATCGTCCAAGGACGCGTCGTCAAGCGTTCCGCCGGCATTGCGGAGCATGGCGTTAATCAGGCGGGCCTCATTGTTGGATTCGTTAGCGAGTTCGAATTTGCCGTGGATGCAGGCAAAGCCGCCGTTCGCGCCACCCTCGATGTCGGGCGTGACACGCAGCAGGCGGCCGCCCTGGAGTTCCGCAGTGACCTGGCAGCCGATCTCACATTCCGTGCAGACAGTTGTGACGTTGGTGTCCGGCAGGCCGGCCCACTTGTTGTCCTTTTCCGTTAGCGCGCCAACTGGGCACACATCCACGCACGCGCCGCAGAAGATGCAGCCGGTCAGCGGGTCAGAGAGGGGAACATCGTTCGGCGTGCCGGGGAGGATGCGATCGCCTCGGTCAACCATGGAGATGGCCTCTGCGCCGATGACCTCATCACAGACGCGCACGCAGCGCGCGCATGAAATGCAGAGGTTGTAGTCACGGTCAATATGTGGGTCCTCAGTGCGGATGGGCAGCTCCCGATACGTGTATGGGAGAAGCTGCTCTGTGACGCCGACGATTTCAACCGTGGCCTGGAGTTCGCACCGCTGGTTCTGTGGGCAGACAACACAACGATCTGTGACGGAGACGTTGCGGAGGCAGATATCGTTGGGTCCGCAGTGAACGATGCGGTCGCATGTCAGGCATCCGTGCGGGTGCTCGGACATGAGCAGGTTGAGGACAGACTGGCGTAGCTCAACGGTTTCGTCGGAGTTGGTGCGGTAGGCGGCGTCCGGCGTGGCAGGGGCAACACATGCCGCAGCAAAACCGGGGCGGTCGACCTGCTCAACCATGCACATCCGGCAGGCGCCATAGGCTTTTAGCCGCTCGTCGTAGCAGAGGGTGGGGATGTAGATACCGGCCTGCGAGGCCGCCTCAAGAATGGTAGACCCCGCCGGGGCAGTAACCTGCCGCCCGTCAATCGTGATGGTGATTATGTTGGCGGGGTCTGCCTGCGTCACGTCCGAAACCTCCAGAGGATTTGTGTTTCTGTGTTCAGACTATCCCACGCGGGGAACGCGCTCAAGTTTGGGATTAGTGAGCGGCATAGACGTTCGAATCCCCGCGTTCTCCTTCCACCATCTCATCAGGAGAGCGTGGAGGCAGAGGTGGTTTGCGGGCGGCGGCAAACAGGAACGCGCCAGCGGTTGTGACGAAAGCCATGAGGATAAACGCGCCCGCATAGGTATCAAACACGTCTTTGAATCCCGCGGCCACCACGGGGCCCAACATCGTGCCACCCTGCACCACGAGTGAGGAGAATCCCATGATCGTTGCAAAGGAACCGCGACCGAAGTACTCGGCGCGAATTGCCGTCATCAGCGGCCCCCTGAATCCCCATGAAAGGGCCTGAACGACTGCGAAGGTAAGCAGTAGAGGAATAGCATATTCCGGATTTCCCTGGGGCAGGACAAGGAGGATGAGAGCGAGTGTATGCCCAAACATGCAGGCGACGATGATGAGTCGCATCTCCACTTTTTCCGCGAGGAAACCCGTTGCCAATTGGGCGCCAATCATAATAGTCGTGAGGAATGTGTATATCCACGCGCCGGTCACCCTGGAGATGCCCAGATCATCTTCGAGATATGGGATGAACTGGGCGTTGATGGCAGAAACCGCAAACATCGCGCTTCCATGACCGAAAGAAACGAACCAGAAGGACGGATTCTTAAGTGCTTCACGTGCGGTGAATCCCCGTGCAACCAAGCTGAGAATCGGTCGTGCCGTCGCGGGAACCCCGTCTCCCCCCTGCCCACCATTGTCCGGTTTCTCGCCATCCGGCAAATAACCGTATGGCTCCGGTGAATGTCGGAAGAGAACCGTCAGGGGCAGGCCGAGAACGAGCACGATCACGCCGGACCACATGGCAAGACCGCGCCAGCCCAAAGCGTCCATTCCAAAGACGACGGCCGGCACCGCCCAGCCCGATACGCCCCATCCAACGGCGGCCAGGCCCATTGCGCGGGACCGTTTCTTGTCGAACCAGTTGGCGATGGCAGCGTTGATGGTGATGAATCCGCCGAGGCTCGATCCAATGGAGATGATCAGGTACGCGCCGTAGTACTGCCAGAGTTCCTCGACATTCGCAAAGAGGAGGAAACCGCCGGCATAGAGCAGGACGCCAACCTGGAGAACGCGGCGCGTCCCGAACCGGTCAACCAGCCAGCCCTGAAACGGGCCAAGAACGCCACTCTCGGCACGAGCGAGGGTGAATGCCAGCGCGATCTGCGCGCGCGTCCAGCCAAAGTCCCGTTGAAGGTGGTTGAAGTAGACCTGGAACGCCTGGAAAAAGAGTCCGCCGTTGAGAACCTGGATAAGGAACGCGCCCAATACAATCCACCAGCCGAAGAAGACCTGGCTGGGATTGAATCGACTGCCGCTTCTTAGTCGAAACACCTACCTGTAAGCCATGAGGACAAAGACCGTATTCAAAACGTAGAAAAATCGTAACACAGATAGGGAGCGAGGCGGCGGTAAGCCACCTGCCCGGTACCGGGCAGGCGGCCATTTTTGTGTCACCCTTGTAACCGTTTCTTACGCTGCCATTCCGCAGGTGCCGGGGTTGAGGGGGCACGTGGAGCAGTTGGCAGCCGATGCGGCGTGCAGTTCCATTGCACGTTTGGATGGCTGGGCAGTTTTTGCGGGCCGCTCCTGGAAGAGTGGCATCTCGGCCTGCTTGGCAGGGGTGGGTTTGTGGCCCGGAAAGCGCAGGAACGGCAGCGCGCGCTTCATCACAACACCCATCGCCTTGAGCTCCCTGCTCTGCGTGATCGAGTGTTCTTTACGCTGCCCAATGATGCGGCCCGCCGCCAACGGTCCGACCCCGGGGACGCGCAGCAAATCCTGCTCGGTCGCCTGATTCACATCTACGGGAAAGCGCTCGTAGTTGGTCATGGCGATCATGAGCTTCGGGTCGGTACGCATGTCCAGAAAGCCGTCATCGCTGAAGGCGGGGCGCAGTTCCTCAGAGTCGTAGCCGTAGATGCGGGAGAGCCAATCCATCTGGTACAGGCGATGCTCTCTCGCGGGGGGCGTGGCGGGGTGTTCCTCAAGCGGCGTGTACTGCACAGGGCGAAACCCCGAGTAATAGACGCGTTTGAATCCGTAGTTGCCGTAAAGGCTCGTCATACGCTCATAGATGTCCCAGTCCGACTCATCTGCCGCGCCCACAACCATCTGCGTAGCCTGACCGACTGCACCGCCGTAGTTCTCTTGCATGAGGTCGCTGATACGCCCCATCGGCTCGATGATGCCCTTGTCAAAGTCCTTCATCTTGCTGACCTTGCGGAGGTGCTCGGCGGAGGGCGACTCGATATTGATTGAGAGCCGCGCGCCGAGCCGTTGGCTCGCCTCCAGGAGCGATTCGTCATTAGTGCCGGGCATCACTTTGAGATGGATGTAGCCGCGGAATCCGTACCGCGAGCGGACGGCATCGACCACATCCAGAAGGCGCTCCTGCGTAGCGTTCGGGTTCTTGAAGATCCCTGAGCTGAGGAAGAGCCCGTCCACCATGTGACGTTGGTGCATCTCATTGAACAGTCGCGCGAGTTCGTCCACCTTGAAGCCGTATCGCCTACGCGGCACCCAGTGGGAATTTGGGCAGTAGTGGCAGTCCATGATGCAGTGGTCGGTGAACATGACACGCATCAGTGAAATGCGTTTGCCGTTTGGCATGGCGGCCTTGTAGACGCCGGCGTGGGGAGTTACGCCGCCGCGCGGGCCCACGCGCTCGTTGCCATTGTTCAGACGCGCGGTTCCGTCCGAACGCTCGGCAGGCGAGAGAATGTCATCCGTTGCCATTCCGCCGAGGTGACGGAGTTTTTCGTAGACGTCCGGAGTGCTTTTGATAAGCATGGCAGCCTCCCTTATAGAACTATTGTTCTTATAGTAGCAGGCCGTGAGGGGGTGTCAAGGGGTGGGGCGCAGGCTTTTGTGGGAATGACGGACTAAGAACGGAGGGTGTAGAGCCAGCCTTCGTCGTGGGCGAAGCCCTGTTGGGCAGCGTCGGGTTGGTTGAAGGCATCAGGATTGCGATGCCATTCCAGCGCGCCCGCGAGATTCACCACGGCGTCAAGGCAGTCGGAATTGGCACGGCAGGCGAGGCGGATATGTTCGGGGAGCGGCAAACCGATCCAATTTTCAAGTCGGGCGAGGATTTCATGGCGGCGTTGGAGATTGTTGTCGCCGTTCTTGTAACCAACGCCCGCGTCGCCCCTGGTGCGCAGGAGTTGGCCGGGCATCAGTTCCACAAGAGTTACCCGCCGGCGTGAGGAATTGGCGGGAAGGGGCGGGATGCTGAACCGGCCACGTGCGCGTGCAAGGAGACGGCCGAGCATGGCCATGCCGTGATAGGTCATCGGCACCATGTTGGGGTTGGTGGTGTGGAGCGGTGAGTAGGCGGGGGATACATCACTGGCGCGGCGTGGTTCGCCATAGGCGGCGACATACTCTCGCGCCACCTCCTCAAATTCCGCTTGGTCCGTGGTCGACATGCGGTCGCAAGAGTCCATCAGGCCCTCGCCCCACCGGATGAAGCCTTGTGTGACAGCAAAGTCGGCGGGAAGGCCGAAGGGGAAATCCAGCGCGGCGACGGCGGATCCCTCAATGGTCAGCAACAGTTGCTCAAGATCAGCACGGCGAATGGGAAACGGCGTCTCCCATTCGATGCGGCTACCATCATCGACATCGGCCATGGCGATCCACGTCGCGTTGTCGGCCTGAGAGCCGCTGAAGTCTACGCCGATGAGGGTTGCCATCTGCTCGACACCTGCGCCTGTTGAAGTTCCCCCGCTATCTCAGCGCGTCGGCGGCTACCAATTCTTGTGTCTCTTCCTGGTCGATGCCGAGGATCTCAGTGAGGATGGCGTCCGTATGCTCGTTGAGCATCGGCGCGCGGCGCAGCTCACCAGCGTACTCGCCGTTCACCTGCCACGGCACTTTGGCCGTCCGACGCGGACCGGCTTCGGGGTGGTCAATGGTCGCAAAGAAGCCACGGGCCTGTTGGTGCGGGTGCTCAACAACCTCCAACGGATCGAGGATGGGAGCGGCGGAAACGCCTGCGGCGGCCAGCTGGTCGGCCGTTTCGTACTTGTTACGCCCTGCCACCCAAGCCGCGATAATCTCATCCAGGGCAGCCTCGTTCTGCTTGCGGGACTCAGGCGTGGCAAAGCGATCATCGTTGGCAAGGCCATCAATGACGTTGCATAGGCCGGCCCATTCGGCGTCTGTACGGGCAGTGATGGCTATCCACTGATCATCACCGCTCGTCGCATAAACGTTGTGCGGCGCATGGAACGGGTGATGGGAGCCGTCGCGGACGGGTTCATAGCTGCCCGTCGCCCGCGCGATCATCGGCTCCGTGATAAGCGTCATCAAGGCTTCGGTCATTGCGACATCCACATGGTGCCCCATGCCGGTGCGCTTGCGATCGTGGAGGGCGGTCAGCGTGGCCATGGTCGCGTAGGTGGCGGACACAACATCCGGGAAGTAGGAACCGAGCAGTCGGCGGTGTCCGTCCGTGTAGCCGGTCACATCCGCAAGGCCGCAGAAGGCGTTGATGATGCTGTGCAAGCCGCTGTAGTCCTTGAGCGGGCCGGAGCGACCAAACGCCGCAACGGACGTGTAGATGACGCGCGGGTTGAGCGGGGCGATGTCCGCGTAGCCGAGACCCCATCGTTCCATCAGGCCGGTTGAGAAGTTTTCGAGCACGATGTCCGCGGTGGCACACAGCCGGCGGGCAACATCCCTGCCCTCTTCAGTGCGGAGATTGATCGGGATGGCGCGCTTGCCCATGCTGAGCGTGTTGTATGCGCCTGCGCGGTTCATGCCCGGGATCTGGGCAGCGAACGGCGGTGAGTTGCGGAAGTCGGCAGGGTTCTCACGGCTTTCCACCTGGATAACGTCCGCGCCGAGGGCGGCGAGCCACTTGGCGCAATACGGTATGGCGATGTACTGACCAAAATCGACAACACGGAGTCCCTGGAGTGGAAGGCTGGGTGTCGAGGCCGCGTGCAGCGCTGCCGCGCCGTTGACTGACGTTGGCGCGGGGACGGAGCTATCAGCTTCCGGCTTGCCGTCCTCGTTTCGGGGATAGCCGGTCAGGATGAATGGCGCACCGGTGAACGGGATTTCTTGTCCATCCTGTGTCGTAATGTGGCGAATGTAGCGCCGCGCCTTGACGTGTTCATGGGTTACCACTTCTTCAAGGGAGGTTGCCCAGAACGCGGGGATGTTTCGAGCCTGCAGTTCAGTGGTGATTTCCTCGCCGGTGTACTCCATCGTCCAGTTGGTCATGAGCACGCTGACGGCGTCCCAGTTCATAGCGCGCTTGGTGCCGTCGTCGAAGTCCTCGGTGTACGCCCATTCGGGGCTGCCCATCACCTCGGCGAACTGTTCCCAGTGGCGGGGACTCATGGCGACGATGACGATGTAACCGTCCTTGCACGGGATGTAGCAGTTCGGCTGCCGCGCAAGAACGTTGGGACCGCGATCAAGCACATATTCCAGGTACTCGCGCTGTGTGACCGGATGGTAGTTGAGCGCCGTGATGGCCTCCAGCTCAGAGACCTCGATCCGCGTGCCTGTGACCCCGGGCCCTGTGCCATTGCCGCTGCCGGAGTCCGCGTAAAGCGTGGCAAGCGTTCCCACAACGCTGACTGCGCCGGCCATCAGGGATGGAACGGATGCGCCGGTGGGCATGAGCGGCGGCTCATTGGGGAGGTCATAGGTCGTGTCAGGCGGGCCGGGTGTTGTCCACGCCATGCCGCAGATAGCCCATGTCGCAAGATCGCTTGGCGGCAAATCGGCCAGCGGACCGTCCTTGCCATAGGGTGTGACAGAAACCACGGTCAAGTGAGGATAGCGGGCGTGGACGGCATCCCAATCAAGGAACGGGCTATCGCCGTCGAACATGCCAACGTCCTCAATAAGGACATTCTGCCCATCCAACGCTGCCAACAGGGATTCGGGCGTGACAGTCTCTGCATCAGTGTCGGAGCGGTGCGCCTTGTTGGCGTTGAGGGAGCGATGGAGGAGCGGATCCCACTCCGGCATCTCCCGTCCCGTGAGGCGGACGTAGAGGTTCCTCATACGGCGGACACGATCGACGTCCGCGTCGAGCTCGCCGAGGAGGCGGGCGGCATAGGCTCCTGCAAGCGAGGCCGTAACGTCGACAACTCGCAGATGAGACAGCGGACCTGACATGATCGCCCCCTTTGGCCGGATTCGTCGGCCTACCCTACTGAACGATAAATATACCGACCGTCACCCCCAGATGCTACAACTTTCCCGTTTTCAGTGATTGTTTTTCCGCGGACAAGGGTGCGAACCGGCCAGCCTGTATAAGACATGCCCTCATAGATGGAGTAGTCTGCGCGGCCCTGCAGGCCGGCGGCGGAGACTATTCGGGTTTCGTCCATATCGACGATGGCGATATCGGCGTCTGCGCCAACCTGGAGTGAGCCCTTTTGGGGCCACATTCCGAAGATGCGGGCGACGTTGGCCGATGTGACCTCCGCCACGCGCTCAAGGGGCAAGCCGCGCTCGCGGACTCCATCATTGAGCATGACGGGGAGGAGCATGGGCATATTGGGCTGTCCGGGTGAGGCGCTCCAGATCGTCCCCTGCTTGCGGTCGCCAAGGCGGGCGGCGTGGTCGGAGCCGATGGCATCAACCGTGCCGTCCGCAATGGCCTCCCACAGGGCAGCCTGATCTTCAGGGCTGCGGAGTGGGGGATTCTGCTTGCCGAACGTGCCAACGGGCGATTCATAGGTGTGGGAAAGGTAATGGGGACATGTTTCGACATAGACGCTGCCGCCATCACGGCGGAATGCCCGTGCGGCCTCGAGGGTTTCGGCGGAAGTTGTGTGGACGATGTACGGGGGAGATGCGGTCTCTCGGCCAAAGAGCATGGCGCGGACGGCAGCCTCGGCCTCTGTGAAGGGCGGACGCGACTCATGCCATGCCTTGAGGTCATCTCGGCCTGATTCTTCAAGTCGCTTGCGGATTCTCCACACAACCTCGATGTTCTCGGAATGGACGCAGAGGACGGAGCCCGGACGCTGCCCAAGTTTTTCAAAGATCTCGTACATCAGGCCATCGTCGATGGGCGGCAGGCCGATGTAGGCACCCTCCTCGCCACGGAAGCTCATGAAGAACTTGAAGCTGCCGATGCCGAACTCATCGATGTACTTGTCGATTTCCGCGAGCTGCTCGGGGGTAGAGATGATGGCATGGAAAGCATAGTCAATCACACTCTGGGCGTCGCCCAATTCACGGTATTGCCTGTAGTTCTCTTCGTACGGGTCATTGGACATCAGGAAGTGGATAAGGGTGGTGATGCCGTGCAGCGCGGCGGCGCGTGTCTCAATTTCAAAGGCCGTTTCAGGCTCGCCGAGATTCAGGTGGACGTGCGGATCAATGACCCCGGGGAGGACGACGCGTCCGGTGGCGTCAATAGTTTCTCCTGCCTCGGCGTCCGTGCCCGGTTCGAGGTGGGCGGCGATGTGGCCATCAGTGATGGCGAGATCAAGGCGGCGGACTCCACCACCGTATGGCAACACAACGTCTGCGCCGCGAATGAGTGTGTCGAATGGCATATAGGTCTCCGTTCGGATGAATTTCTACAGGGAAATCATATGGGATTCGAGGGCGGAGGACGCGTTGGACGGCGCAATTGAGACTCAGATGCTATCTCGTATCAAGTACGGGGCAGTCCCTTCGCGGGAACGACGAAAAGGTGGAGTCGTTCCTAAGGGACATCCATGTTGCGGAGTTGGATGAGTGTGAGGGCAAGGAAGGCCACAACAACGGCTGCGGCACCCCAGAGGGCGACGCTGAGGGCAATCTGAGAGCCGGCGATTGCACCGATGGTGTCAAGTGTTTCTCCGCCGATGTCCTGCATCGTGATGATGCTGTAGCTCCTGATGCTCAGGTATCGAATGCCGCCAAAGATTCCGGCGGCAATGCCCTCCCAAACAAAGACATAGACGATGGCGATTCCGAGGGCCTGCCCGGAGATCAGCCCCAGCCACATGAATGCGGCAGAATAGGCGACTATTCCGATGGCCAGTCCGGCCACGACTCCCAGGATTGGCTTGATCACGGTCTCGTAGTCAAAGGCCGATTCGCCGTTGGCGTCGCCCACAAATGCCACTGCGGCCGTCGCCCCGCCGAGTAGAAGGAGCGGCACGGCGGCAAGAATGATGACGGCGATATATTTGGCCGCAACAATCTGCCAACGCGCGACGGGTCTCAGCACGATATAGGACAGGGTGCGATCTTCCACGTCCTCACCGAGGGCGGTTGTGGCGAGGATGGCGACCACCAGTGGCAGCACGATGGGAATGAGCACAAGACTAATCGTTGGCCCCAGGATGATGTCCTGGTAATCGTCAGAGAGGTTGCGAATGAGAATAGCGAGCGCGACGGGAAGGGCGGCAAAGAGCCAGAGGATGGCCTGTCGGCGCGTGCCGGTGAGTTGGCGGAGCGTAAGGAAAAAGACCGTCAGCATTTTCTATCGCTCCACGATGTAGGTGAATACGCTTTCCAGCGATTCGTCTTGCGGTTCAACCGTCTGAAGAACCGCGCCAGCGTCACGCGCCACGCCGGCAAGCTGCAGCTGCAATGAAGGCAGGTCACTCGTCAGGAAGAGAATTGAGCCGTCGTCTTGCATGGTGACGGATGTAACGGCGTCGCTGCCAATGAGGCCGCCGGCCAGCGCGCGCGGGTTGGTGGAGGTGACACGAATCTGGTAGGGACGGTCATCCAACAGGGCGCGGATGGAGCGGAAATCGCCGGAAGCGGCAAGTTTGCCGCTCACCATGAGGACGATGTTGTCAGCAAGCGTCTCCACTTCTTCAAGGATGTGAGAAGAGACGACGATCGTGCGGCCCTCTGCGGCGAGGTTTCGCGCGAGATCATGAAACTCCAGCCTTTGGCGAGGGTCGGTACCGTTGAGCGGCTCGTCCAGGACGAGGACGGGCGGATCATGTACGAGCGTGGCGGCCAGTCGCATCCGCTGCCGCATTCCGCGCGAATATGTAGAAAGGCGTCGATCCTGCGCGTCCGTCATTCGGACGGCCTCGATGGCCTTGTCGACCGCATCACCGATATTGTCGAGCTTGTGCATGCGGGCGGACAGCGCAACGAACTCACGGCCCGTATAGAAATCGTAGACGGCCTGATGCTCCGTCATGACGCCAATCTGGCGGTAGAGTTGGGTATCGCCGCGCACCGGCTGTCCCAGCACTCTCACCTCTCCACGCGATGTTGCCGAGAGGCCGGTCATCATGTGGAGCAGTGTCGTTTTGCCCGCGCCGTTCGGACCGAGGAGACCGGTGATGCCGGGGCCGAACTCCAGCGACACCTCGTTGACGGCGACGACGTTGCCGAACCATTTCGACACGTTGTCGACAACGATGGTGGCGTCCGATGAGGGCTCAGAATTGTTGTTCACGCTGGCCTCATCCGTATTCATGCCGCATACCTCCGATAGCGCCACCACATGAGTCCAAGGGGTACCAATATCCACACGAGATAGGCGGCGATGGGGTAATAATCCGGGTGCTCGGCAACTAATCGGCGATAGTTGTTCGACTGCACATCCTCAAAGAGAAGATCTGTGACGAACACCATCGCTCCGGACGGATCAGTAAAGATAACCCACTTACTTGTTTCAGGATCCAGGAGCGATTCCGGTTGATCCGACTCAAATACCCGGACATTTCCGCCATCGAGAGCTTCTTCAACGTCAGTCCTCGACATCAGGTACTGTCGTGTCTCTCCTGACTCAAGCTCCACAGATATCATGACTTCTATGTTGTCCGGCATGGAGCGGGTCGCATCCAGGAATTGCTCGGCTTCAGCAAGCTCCTCATCTGTAATCGGCCGTTCTTCGATTGTTTCGAATGACGATCCATCGAAGTCAATGGGTTCCGTCAATACTCCCACTGCGGTACCCAGAACCAGAACGCCCCCGATAACGACTGCCGCTGCATACAC
Source organism: Dehalococcoidia bacterium (assembly GCA_965207895.1). Classification (GTDB taxonomy): domain Bacteria; phylum Chloroflexota; class Dehalococcoidia; order UBA6926; family UBA6926; genus VXMO01. The sequence continues at coordinate 775,562 of CBDBNN010000003.1, read as the reverse complement.
GCGGCGAGGGGTAAAGGCGGCAACCGCCATCGGTATTGATGTGATAAATGCGCCCATAGCGGTAGCGGCAATAAGGACCCTGGGGAAATCGAGCCAGTTATCGCGAAACTCCTGGGCCGCGCTGTCTGACAAGAGAATGTATCCGGCGAGCAGGAGCAACGGGCCGCTGGCGATGATGACCGTTGTCACGAGGAAGAACGCAAGCCAGCGTCCGGCGAGATAATCAAACACGCCCATCGGACGGACTAGATAGAGACTCAGCACATTCTGCGTTCGATCCGGAACGATGAGGCCCGGCGCGAGGATGGCCGCGACAATCATGAGAAGCAAGGTGTTGATGGGGAAATAGTCGCCGAGTTCAACGGGGCGATCTATGATCCCGCCGCTTATGGCGGCTATAACGAGGATGACTGCTGCCGGAACAACAGATACCAGCACCATGAGCACGGGCATGATCTTTGAGCGCGCTCCACGGCCGAGTCCAAGAGATTGGCGGACGCCGCTCACAAACAGGGCAAGGCGCGCGCGGTTGCGGCCCTGACGGGGGCCATCGTAGCGCTGGTAGCCGATGTCAAAGAGTTGGCCTGCAGGACGAGATTCCATACCGGTTAGTCCGTTGGTTCGTCGCGGAAGATTTCAGTCAGCATACGGCGGCGATTTGCCATGCGGCGCAGCGGCGCTTCAGCTTCGATCAACGCATCCTGTATAGCCTTGAGGTGCTCGCCGCTCTCATGCCCAACGAGCACGGAGTTGCCGTCTCGCTCAGCATCAATACCGCGGGCAGACAGGGCGGCAATGAACTCATCATGGCGGGAGTCGATGTCAACCGACAGGACATCAGTGTTTTCCGTGAATCCGGAAACGCTGCCCTCATGCGTAATGCGCCCCGCCTCCAGAACAATGATGTTGTCGCAGGTCCGCTCGACCTCACCCATGAGATGTGAGGAGAAGACGATGCTGATTCCGAAATCGCGTCCGGTCCGCCTGACGAGATCGAGCATTTCCTCACGTCCGCCGGGATCGAGTCCGGCAGTTGGCTCATCAAGCAGAACAAGGCGGGGATCATGCACGATGGCCTGCGCGAGTTTGACGCGCTGTTTCATGCCGGTGGAGTACTCGCCGATGCTGCGGTAGCGTGCCTCGTCGAGGCCGACGTGGCGCATGGTATCGGCGGCGCGTGTTCTGGCTTGAGCGGGCGGCAGGCCGCTGACCTGCGCCATGTGTGTCAAGAATTCCGAGGCGTTGACGGATGTGGGGAGGCAGTCATGCTCCGGCATGTAGCCGATGAGCGAACGCGCATTGACATCATGATAGGGTTGGGCGCCCATAACCTGGGCGGCGCCCTGCGTGGGTTGAAGCAAACCGAGAAAGAGTTTGATGGCCGTGCTCTTTCCGGCGCCGTTGGGGCCAAGAAGACCCGTAATACCATCACCGACGGTAAATGTGACGTTGTCGAGGGCGAGGACTCTACCGTAGCGCTTCGTGAGACCAGTTGCTTCAAGCAGGGGGGCTGCTTCCATGCTCCCTTTATAGCAGATTGTGGAGTATGCCGATACCTTGGTCCCGAAAAAATGGTGTTTCGCCGGATCCAGGTTTTTCTCCGTAAGGAGAATCACTGGGGCAGTGTATCGGTCTCCAACTGCTGCCACTTCGATAGTTCAAGAACCTCGTTGCGGGCATTGAGCGGCATGACTTGGTCGATGAGATCAACGTTGCTGCCCTGTTCTTTCAAGGCGTTCAGGCTGTCTATCACGGCCTTTGCCGCAGAGCCGATGGCCAGTCCGGAGTAGCCGATGAGGCTGTAGCCCATATCCGACAGTTGAGACCCGGGCAGGAGAGGGGTCTTACCTCCCTCTGTCAGTACAACCATGAACTCGCCCTGCCCGACCAGCTTCGGGAATTGTTCCAGTTCCTCCAAGGTACCTGGGCCTGCCAGGAATGCCATGTCGGCGCCTGCGTCAAGGTAGGCACGCGCACGCTGTGCCGCGCCCTCGATTCCCTCGCTTTCGACGGCATCCGTGCGGGCAATGATGAGGAAGTCGTTGTCGTGGCGCGCGCCGAGCGCGGCTTTCAGTTTACCCAGCATGGCCTCCAGCGGGATGACGGTTGTTCCCGCGAGGTGCGCGCAGCGCTTGGGGTCTTCCTGATCTTCCATAAAGAGGCCTGCAAGGCCCGCATCTTCCATAGCCCGCACCGTGTGTGCAGCCTGCAGCGGGCCGCCGTAGCCGGTGTCGGCATCAGCGATGACCGGGATAGTGACGGCTGCGGCGATGCGGCGGGCTTGTCCGACAACATCCTCGCGTGAAAGCAGCCCAACGTCCGGCAAGCCAAATGCGGAGGCGGCAACAGAAGAGCCGCTGATGCCGGCGGCTGGGAAACCGGCGGCCTCTATGAGCTTGGCGGAAAAAGCGTCATAGGCGAACGGGACAATGAGCGGGGACTGGGCGTCCAGTAGCGAGCGCAGGGCAGTTGCTTTACTTGTCATGATTTAGAATCCCGCTTTCGCGGGAATGACGATGAGAGCCAAATTGCGCGCCAGATTCTGGCCGTTCCGGCCAGAATGACGTGAATGGCGTACAGGGAATGACATCAGGCGGTGGCGGCGCTTCCGGTGTGGGCGGGGACAGCTTCAAGGATGGGTTCGAGTTCGTCCAGGGGCATGACATCGGCATATTTTTGGGCGATGTCAAACAGGTTGATGGCATGGGATGCCTGCCCTCGATCCCAGACGCAGTCCTCAGGCACGATGCAGCGGAAACCGTAGCTCATGCCGTCAACGACGGTGCCGCGCACGCACCCGCTCGTGGTGCATCCAACGACAACAAGAGTGTCCGCGCCTGCCGCGACAAGCTGGGTGACGAGATTCGTCCCAAAGAAGATCGAGGGGAACCGCTTGTAGATGATGACGTCTTCGGGCTCCGGCGTTAGTGGTTCAACAATCTGCGCGCCACGACTTCCAGGGAGGTTGTAGTCGGCGGACAGGGACGGGATTTTGTCCGTATAGCGCGCGCCCTCCTGCACGCCGGTGCGCTCACCCTGCGCGTACATGACGGGCCAGCCCTTGGTACGGAACACTTTGACCAGCTGCTCGATCTTGTCCACGGCCCGCCACGCATCCTCACCAACGGCGGTGGCGTATTGTTCCATCGCCTCCTGGATAGGGACGGGGCCTTCCCCGGTTGTGCGGTACTGGGCGTCGATGATCAGGAGGGCGGGGCGTTCGCCAACACCGACACTCGCGCCGAAGCCGCTCTTCGCATAGATCTCACGGTCTCGATCACTGATGAATGCGTCCCATGGGCGTGGTCGTGCGGCGTGTTGTCCGTTGGTGCTCATTAGTTTCCTCTGTTGGGCATCGTTCAGTTTTTGGAGATGAGGGGATTCAGGAGGTCAGCCAGGGTAGCGATTGTGCGTGTCTGGACCCAGACCTTGCCTTCCCCACGGAACTTCATGACCAACCCCTCGCCGCCTCCGATCAGCGAGACGAGTCCACCGACCTTGCCGATGGAGTATTCGACCCCATCGGTGAACGCGACAAGGTGGCCGGTATCAACCACCAGTTCCTCACCGCCGGAGACGGTGAGTTCCTTGATCGCGCCGTAGCAGTTGCAATAGACCGTGCCGGTGGAGCGCTCAGTGTACGCTCGCAGGAAGAACAGGTTCTCTCCGCTGAACATGCCGCGCATGCCCTGGAACTTGGTATCCAGTTCCACGTTCAAATCCGACGCCAGGAATGAGCCTCCCTGTATGTACAGGTTTTGCCCCGGCTCTAAATCAAACGACTTCATGTCCCCGGGCATGGTCGAGGCAAGACCAACCCAACCACCGCCGGGGCCCCCGGTAAACGTGTTCACAAAGAACGACTCACCGGCAACCATGCGGCGCACTTTCCCGAAAAGACCGCCTCCTGTCATGCCTGTCTGCATATCAACACCCTGTGATGTCGCCATGGCGCCGGGTTCAACCCGTATTGACTCGCCCTGATCAAGTTCTACTGTCATATACGTGTACGCCGGATCGAATTCAGTCGTTACCTTCATACTTTTCCTCCTGTAATACGAGGTGACATTACCGGGTTCTTTGTACTTCTCCCACTATAGTGCCACCTCACAGCGGGCTTGTGCTGACGGCTCCGCCCATCTCACGCCACGCAGCGAGAACCTGTGCAAGTTCATCGGATGTTGGGGCGTCGCGTGTCCCCGGACGAGAGACGTTGATGCCGGCGGCAGCCGTTGCGCCGAGGAGCGCATCAGTGAATCCCTGCCCCTCGGCTTCGAGGGCGGCAAGCGCGCCATGAAAGGCGTCTCCTGCTCCGACGCTGTTGATCGGACTCATGCCGAGCTCCGTAAGTGGGAGCGGCGGTACCTCAATGAGTTGGCCGTTCGCCAGGTCAACGACCGTGGCTCCCTGTCCGCCCTGCTTGAGGATGATGCGATTGGCCCAGCCCTCATTCCGCAACCGCCGGGCGATGGCAGGAGGGTCGGATTCACCAAATAGGGTCAACGTTTCTTCTTGGTTCAGGAGGAGCGTATCCATACGGCGAGCCATGGGGAGAACGATGCTCTTATCGCCAGTGACCAGCACGCCGGGGTCCCATGAAACACGGCAGTAGGTTGCGGTGGTGATATACAGGATTTCCTCAATAACTGAGAGGGACGGATCGGTTACGGCACAGTTGCGAGCATTCAGGATCATGTTGCGAATGTCAGGTTGGCGGATGTGGTCAGGAGTGAGCAACGCGTTCGCGCCGAGGGCACTGGCGATGACGTTCTGACTGTTTGCGTCAACGAGAATGAACGCTTGACCGGACTCGGAGCCGCGAACGGTCGCTATGCCATCTGTAGATACTCCCTCGGAGCGCAGGATGTCGCGCTGTTGGTTCGCGATGTCGTCATCACCCAATGCCCCAACAAAGGCGACAGCATCCGGTGAGAGCAGCCGAGCTGCCGCGACGGCGACGTTGGCAGCCGTGCCGCCCGGAACTCGGGCAACTTGGGAGACCGTGACTTCCTGCCCGGGGGACGGCAGCGACTCCACGAACAGGGTTACATCCCAGTTGATGGCCCCAACGGCAACGACGAGGGGCGCTTGGGTAGTCGTCACTCCTCCTGCGTCAAACGTCCAAGGAGGAGTTCAAGGAAACGGGGACCGTCAACATCGGCAGCAACGTCAACGCGTTTGGCATCCGCGGGGAGGCGGGGCCGCCTGTCCGCTATCGTTTGCCCTCGCACCGAGCCATCCTGCGTGATGATTTCAACGATATATGGCCGTATCTCAAACAACGTTGGGTCGATAACGCAGGCAACGGCCTGGGCGTCGTGGATATTGACGACACCGAATCGCTCGAGTACCTGCGTGCTGATGAGGGCGGCTAGCCGGGCGTATGGGTCCGCACTGTTTCGGAGTCGTTCATGACGTTCGGGGTTGATGGAGCCGGACGGATCGGTCGTCACATCAAGTCCGATGGCAGTAATCGCCATATCCGCATCGAATAGCTCTGCGGCGGCTTCCGGATCCGCCCAGATGTTGAATTCGGCGACGGACGTGACGTTGCCGTGGCCATACGGCGTGAGCGAAAACGCGCCGCCCATGAGGACGACGCTGTTTAGTCGCGCGAAAGCGTCCGGCGCCTCACGCATCAAATGCGCGACGTTTGTCATGGGGCCCGTGGGAATCAGAGTGATCTCGCCCTCCTCGTGCGCCATAACGATGTCAGAGATGAACTGAACGGCGGGTCGTTCGTCAAAGGTCATCTGTGTGGGTTGTGGAACGGGGGAGCCGCCGAGGCCGTCATTGCCATGAACGTGGAGCGCAGCCTCAGGCTCGCGGCTTAGCGGCTTGGCTGCTCCGCGCGCGACGGGGATTTCCGTTCGACCGGCTGCCTCCAGCACACGCAGCACGTTGTTCGCCGTATTTTCCAGAGGGGCGTTGCCGGCGACAGCCGTGATGCCGAGGATTTCAAGTTCCGGGGAACGGAGAGCAAGGAGGATGGCGAGGGAGTCATCAACGCCCACGTCCATATCAAGGATTACTTTAGGCAACTCACTGCTCCTCGCGCGTCAGGCAGTGCATGAGTCCGTGCAAGAGAACTCGTTGTTTATGTGCTTTTCAAATTCCTCACGGAAGTAGCGGATTGCGCTATTGAGGACACCGGGAGCAAGTTGGCCGAGGCCGCAGAGTGAGCCCTGCACCATGGCGGTGCCGACGTTCTGCATCTTGGCAATGTCGCCCTCCTGCCCATATCCCTCAGTCATGGTTGCCAGCAGGCGGGAGATGTGCGTCGCGCCCTTCCGGCATGGGAAGCACTTGCCACACGATTCCGCATCGATGAATTCGGCGATGTTCTTGACGACATCCACGATGCAGGTGTCCTCATCAAGGACGAGGATGCCACCTGAGCCAAGCGGGCTGCCTTTGGCGGTCATTGCCTGGAATTCAGCGGGCATGTCCATTTCAGAGGCGGGCATGATGCCGCCGAGCGGACCGCCGCATTGGAGGGCCTTCACTCGTTTGCCGTTTCGTATGCCACCCGCGACGTTTTCGATAACTCCAGCCAAATTAATTCCCACAGGTATTTCAGCAATTCCCGGTTTATTAATGTGGCCGGAAAGAGACAACATTGCCGTGCCGGATGCGTTCTCCGTACCGATGGCGGCGAATTCCTCCGCGCCCATCTCCAGCACAGTCGGCACGTAGGAAATTGTCTTGACGTTGTTGATAGTGGTCGGTCGGCCAAAGATGCCATAGGCGGCGGGGAACGGGGGACGCGGTCGCGGCGCGCCGCGATGACCCTCTACGGACTCCATCAGAGCCGTCTCTTCACCACAGATGTAGGCGTGACCTGTGGCTTCGATCTCAACCTCGTGGGAGAAGTCGGTGCCCATGATGTTGTCGCCGACCAACCCACGTTCCTCCATCTCATGCAAGGCGCGGCGGAGTCGCTCAAGGGGCAACCGGTATTCCGCCCGGATGTGGATATAGCTCTTGTTTGCGCCCATCGCATATGACGCGATTAGCACACCCTCAAGCAGACGATGGGGATCATTCTCGAAAATCGCGGCGTCGGTGAACGCGCCGGGGTCTCCCTCCTCGCCGTTGATGGCAAGGTAGCGGTCGCCGGGGCCGGGCGGGCCCATGAAGCTCCACTTGACACCCGCGGGGAACAGGGCGCCCCCACGGCCGCGAAGGCCGGAGTTGCGGACGGTATCGACGACGTCCTGCGGCGACAACTCATGGAGCGCCTTGTCCAGCGACTCCAGACCACCGCGCGCAACGTAGTGCATCAAGTTGCCCGGCTCAATGTGGCCGAAATTCGCCATCAAGAGACGGAGTTGGTCGCGCATCCAGGACTGTTCACTAAGTAGAGGAATGTCCGAGCCGGTGATGGGCGTATCGCCCTGCACGCCGAGCGCGAGGTCAGGGCGGAGATTGCCGTCGACAAGCACATCCCGGATGAGCTGTGGCGCGGCGTCTGCAGTTACGTTGCCATAGGTGATACGCGGCATGTTGGCTGGCGCGATGTGGACGACAGGATCGGCCCACGAGAAGCCGATGTCGCCGACCTCCATCAGCCGAACGTCACTATCGAGTTCACCAATCATCTGCTTGATGGCCTCAAGAGTCTCGCCCGCACCGACGGTCAAGGCGGCGGCTGAGATGCCGACGCTGACGCGAGCAACGGAGGAATCATCCCATACCGCCCACGCAGCGTCCGCTTCTTGCTTGAGGGTGGTGTAGAGATCAGATGGCATTTTCCCCTCACCCTAACCCTCTCCCTGAGGGAGAGGTGACTTAAGGTTAGCCGCGAGCTTGGCGGCGCCTTCCGGTGTTTGTTGGCCCCGCCATTGCTGGTCGTAGGCAACGACAGGGGCCTGATTGCAAAGGCGCGGGCATGAGATAGTACGGACTTCGACATCTGAACCAGCCACTGCGTCACGGATCGCGCGTTCAATAGATCGCGCGCCGGTCACGTGGCACGGGGCATCAATGCACACGTCGATGAAATGGTCGCTGCCCTGCCCCACGGAGAAATCGGAGTAGAAGGAGAGGACACCCCAGACCTCCGGTTGCGAGTAGCCGAGGATCTCTGCCGCGTCATCAACGGTCGTTTCCGGGATGTAGTTGAGCTGGTACTGGACATCCAGCAGTGCCATGAGGAGCGCGCCCTTGTGGCCGACGTAGCCCGAGATGATGTCACGCGCGCGCTGGTGGGCGTCCGGATTGGCGCCGTTTGAAGGATTGGATGCCGTCATGTGGACAGAATAGCAGAGGCACGTGCCGAAAACGTCATTTGAATGCCATCCTCGCACAGCATATGATTGGGAGTCTGTTTACACAATCGGGGGTGACGCGTGGCGCGATCTCGCTACCAGACAATCTTCACGATTAGCGCCGACGATAAGCAGGGGCTTGAGCTACTCGAGGATGCGCGAGCCTTAATCGGCAGCGGCGTTGCTGAGCAGTTCGGAGAACTGGACGTCGCTTCATCCACTGAGGGTGAATGGAAGAACGACCAAGGAAAGCTGCGCATCGACTCAGAAGTCCGTGAGGGAGCCGGTTTTTTCAGCCTGTTGTGGGAGCGATTGGACGGCTGGCATCTGCGCTGGCGCCTCGCCACGCTGAAAGGAGAGGTGGAAGCAGACGTACAGGTCTCAGGACCGGACAATGACACACGAGAGGCTGGGCCTCCAAGTGCGCTTGAAGACATCCTTAATCGGTACAGATGCCGCATCCAGGGCTATGACATGTGGGACTTAGTCCAGGGAGTCAGCAAGGAAAATGCAGACTGGTACGCAGATTCCGTAATCTTCAATCCTGAGCGGCGCATTCCGGTAGTGGCCATTTCCCCAGCATCCATGTTTGAGGGGTCTGCGAGATTCCAGAGGGCACATATGTTGCTTCGCGGCATCGCGGCAATTGTGGTGCCGTCAGGCCATGATTTGCCGGTGATCAATAACAAGTTGGGACGATTGGCATGTTCCGGCGGCGAAGTTCGTGTGTATCAGCCCGGTGCGACACGAGAGGACGACCCAAGCCTGCATCGAAAGTGGCGACCTAATGAGGTCGATTGGGGGGATATTCGTGATGAATGCATGCAGGTCCTAGCCCTGAGCCAAGGCCCACGCCTTTATCACGAGGTTCGTGAAGAAATCGTCCGACTGTGGGAAGAGGATCAGCCTGAGGAGAATCTCGGTAACCTCTCATCGTCTGCACAAATTAGAAGGCTGGAGTCTGAGTTGGCGGAAGAGCGCGACGCTAGATCGCGCGCAGAAGCGGAACGGGATCATTGGAAGGCATTGTCCGAAAAAACCGCCCTCGACGTTGCAAGTGCGAACGATGAATTGGCCTCAGTAAGTGCCAGTGTGGAGGGTTCATCGACCGCGGGTACTAAGCGTACTAAGCGCAAAGCAGATGCTGAACATCGGGCAGAGTTAGAAAAGCGCGACGATCGAATTCAGGACTTGGAGTTTGCTCTATCTCAGAAGGATGCACGCATAGGTTATTTGGAACAGCGGGTTGATGAGCTTAGCGAAATGGCAGGAGGTGGAAATCGCCTCCAAGAAAAGTTGCCGCCCGAAGCCGATGATAACAACGAGTTTTCTGAATCACTTCACGAGCTCAAGTCCGTCAGTGAGGTTGTTCTCAATGCCCAGAAATTGCCAGGCTTGCGGTTCCTAGATTCTGCCTTTTCATCGGCAAATGACTCCCCCTACAAATACCTCGACCGCCTCGACCGGGCATTTACTGCCTTAAGCGAGTATGCCGAGATTCAGATCGCCGGGCAGCCTCTTCGTATGTCATCTGCTGATTGGTTCCAACAGAAGGGGCTAGACTACGTGGCTCACGAGAGTCAACAGGCGATGCAAGAGCACGGCAGAGATTTCACGGATGACCGATGCAGAACTAACATTGCCATGCCCGAACATATACGTTTTGGAGGCGGCGGTAATCGAGATCCAAAGGACATACTTAGGATCCACTTTGCCTGGTGCCGTAAAGAGAGCCTTGTACTCATCGGTCATGTTGGGCGGCATCTTGACGTGGTGACATCGTAAGGAGAGTGGGAGATGTGCCGGAGCATTAAGCGTTTGAGGGTCAGTGATGGGCCGGCGGCGTCCGAGGATGAGATTCGGGAGGCGGCGCTGCAGTTCGTGCGGAAGATCAGCGGCTATCGCGTTCCGTCACAGCGCAATCGCGAGGCGTTTGACCAGGCTGTTCAGGATATTGCTCGTGTTTCTTCGGTGCTGCTCGACTCCCTTGCGCCAACTACTGCGTCGGCAGTAACTCGCTAGTTGCAAGGTCGGCAACGGGCCAGGACGGTCTCAAGTCCGGGGGGTGGGTTGCCCAATACGATCCAGATTCTGGCCTGTCGGCCAGAATGACAGGGAAGGGCCGGAAAACGAATTCTAGTCCCCGGGGAATTGCTCTTCCGCAGTTCGGGGGCTGGCCCCTACTGCGGCTTCCATGAGGAAGACGCCGAGGGCGATGAACCACACGCCGATGAGTAGCTCGCCAAAGAAGAGGTTGTAGGCGCCGTAGACGATCATCGCGGCTGCGCCAAGTTGGCCGATGAGCGACGCCGTTCGCAGGGCGCGTCGGCGATCTCCGGTTAGCGCCCAAAGGATGGCGCTGAGTATCCGGCCGCCGTCTAGGGGGAAGAGGGGCAGGAGGTTGAAAAGGCCGATGATGATGTTGACGAGGGCGACATAGGAAAGGAAGAGGACAGGAAGTATGGGGCCCCAGGAGCATGCGAATGTGACCCGGACCCGACCATTGACGGTCGAATCATATTCTTCGTAAAAGTCTGAGTAGTAGTCCCAACAGTCGAGCGGAGCCAGGAAAGCGTCTATAAGGAAAGCGGCAACGCCAAAGGCGAGTCCGAGGGCAATGCTCGCAAGCGGACCTGCAACGGAGACTGCCAGTTCTTTGCCCAGAGTTGTTTCGTGGTCGTCGATATGGGAGACGCCGCCAAGGGCGAAGAGTGTGATGCCGGATGTGGTGATTCCGAGTCGGCGGGCGACGAGGACGTGAGCGAGTTCATGCAACAGGATCGAGGCAACGAGGCAGAGGGCAATGATCGCGCTGAATCCGTAAGACAGGGCAGTAGAGTCAAGGCGTGTAAGCGAAGCGCCGAGGGCAATAGTAATGAAGATGGGGGCGATGGGCCACGTGCAGTTGACGCGGACCGGGGTGCCGAAGAGGGTGAATAGCCTCAGGGAGCGGGACATAAGCACTCACCGGAACGCGGCGCACAATCGGATTCTGTAGTCAATGACGGTCGCGAACCGAGAAAAGAATTGGTAGCGGGGGCAGGACTCGAACCTGCGACCTTTGGGTTATGAGCCCAACGAGCTGCCACTGCTCCACCCCGCGTCGTGATGAAACGTGAATCCAAGTATACGCGCCGCCCTATGCGGTGGCAAAGATGATGATGGCGGTTGGCGCCTAAACAAGTGAATGGGTCAAGAGTAGTTTTCTGTGCTGACCTTTGATCTTCTTTTGTGGGTGGAAACAAGGTAGTAAGGGCTAAGCCCTCGGCCGATTAGTACCGCTAAGCTCCGCACATTGCTGCGCTTCCACATGCGGCCTATCAAACTGGTAGTCTTCCAGTGGCCTTACCTCGTTAACCGAGTGGGAGGTCTAATCTTGGGAGGGGCTTCGTGCTTAGATGCTTTCAGCGCTTATCCCGTCCGGACATGGCTACCCAGCGGCGCCTCTGGCGAGACGACTGGCACACCAGCGGTCCGTCCTTCCCGGTCCTCTCGTACAAGGGAAAGCTTCCCTCAAACCTCCTACGCCCACGGCGGATAGAGACCGACCTGTCTCACGACGGTCTGAACCCAGCTCGCGTAACGCTTTAATCGGCGAACAGCCGAACCCTTGGGACCGCCTTCAGCCCCAGGATGCGTTGAGCCGACATCGAGGTGCCAAACCCTGCCGTCGATGTGAACTCTTGGGCAGGATCAGCCTGTTATCCCCGGGGTAGCTTTTATCCGATAAGCCACGGCCCTTCCACACGGTACCGTAGGATCACTTTGCCCGACTTTCGTCCCTGCTTGGCTTGTAAGCCTCACAGTCAAGCTCCCTTGTGCCAATGCGCTCCACGGGTGATTTCCATCCACCCTGAGGGAACCTTTGGACGCCTCCATTACCTTTTGGGAGGCGACTGCCCCAGTCAAACTGCCCGCCTGACACGGTCTCCCTGCTTGATCAGGGGTTAGCATCAAAACCAGAGAAGAGCGGTATTTCAAGGTTGGCTCCATGCCAGCTGGCGCCGACACTTCACAGCCTCCCGCCTATCCTACACATCTTTGGCCCCAACACAATGCCAGGGTACAGTAAAGCTCCACGGGGTCTTTTTGTCCTGCCGCGGGTAACCCGCATCTTCACGGGTACTTCAACTTCACCGAGTCCCCCCTCGAGACAGCGCCCAAGTCGTTACGCCATTCGTGCGGGTCGGAACTTACCCGACAAGGAATTTCGCTACCTTAGGACCGTTATAGTTACGGCCGCCGTTCACCGGGGCTTCAATTCGAAGCTTGCACCTCTCCTCTTAACCTTCCGGCACTGGGCAGGCGTCAGCCCCTACACGTCGGATTACTCCTTCGCAGAGACCTGTGTTTTAGTTAAACAGTCGCTCGGGCCGGTTTTCTGAGACCTCCAGAGCGCAGCGGCGTGAAGCTGCCACGCCCAAAGGCACCCCTTATTCCAAAGTTACGGGGTTAGATTGCCTAGTTCCTTAAGGGGGGTTATCTCGAACGCCTTCTCCGTTTTCGGAGCACCCACCTGTGTTGGTTTGCGGTACGGGCGCCTGTGTGCCATAGCATACGAAGGTTTTCTAGACAGCGTGAACTCAGCGGGATTGCCCTATCGCCGTAGCGAGAAAACTCTCCCATCTCCTCACCTACCTATATCCGGGACGGATTTGCCTATCCCGGCATCGGCTGGGATCAGGGACACACCATGTCCAATAGGCATGCCCCGCCTATCCTCCTGCGTTACTCCGCAGCTTTAAACGACACACCGGCGGCGCTGGAATACTAACCAGCTGTCCATCGCTTACGGCTTTCGCCCTCAGCTTAGGCCCGGCTAACCCTACGTCGACAACCGTGGCGTAGGAACCCTTGGGTTTTCGGCGCCCGGGATTCTCACCCGGGTTCATTGCTACTCATGCCGGCATTCTCACTTCCCTGCGCTCCACTCAACCTCACGGTTGGGCTTCACTGCACAGGCAACGCTCCCCTACCACTCCCTCCCAAAGGAGGAAGTTCACAGCTTCGGTGGCGGACTTAAGCCCCGGTACATTGTCCGCGCAGAGTCCCTCGACCAGTGAGCTGTTACGCACTCTTTCAAGGATGGCTGCTTCTAAGCCAACCTCCTGGCTGTTTGTGGAACTCCACCTCGTTGGACACTTAGACCGCACTTAGGGACCTTAGCTGGTGATCTGGGTTGTTTCCCTCTCGACGACGAAGCTTATCCCCCGCCGACTCACTCCCATGGTCTGGACCTCCGGCATTTGTGGTTTGATTGGGTTTGGTAAGCTCTCGCCCCCTAGCCCATTCAGAGCCCTACCTCCGGAGGTGAACCCATGGGGCTGCACCTCAATGCATTTCGGGGAGAACCAGCTATCTCCTGGTTCGATTGGCATATCACCTCTACCCACAGCTCATCCGAGAACTTTGCACCGTTCACCGGTTCGGGCCTCCACGAGCTTTTAGACTCGCTTCACCCTGGCCATGGGTAGCTCACCAGGTTTCGGGTCTAATCCGTGCCACTTTGGCGCCCTGTTCAGACTCGCTTTCGCTACGGCTGCGGATGGCCACATCCTTAACCTTGCCACACGGATTAACTCGCCGGCTCATTCTTCAATAGGCACGCCATCATCCGCCCAAAGGCGGACTCTGACCGCTTGTAGGCACGCGGTTTCAGATCTCTTTCACTCCCCTCCCGGGGTACTTTTCACCTTTCCCTCACGGTACTGGTACGCTATCGGTCGTCAGGAGTATTTAGCCTTGGAGAGTGGTCTTCCCGGCTTCCCACAAGATTTCCCGTGTCCCGTGGTACTCTCGTCCGCGATGCACGGAGCCATTCCCCTTCGCCTACAGGACTATCACCTTCTTTGGTGGCCGTTTCCACGGACCTTCGGCTGGAGTCCGGTTGGTAACTCCGCGAGAGATCGCGGGATCTCTCCCATCACGTCGCGCAACCCCGAACAGGCATAGGACCCGCGTCCGTTAGGCCTCCTCGGTTTGGGCTGTTCCCCGTTCGCTCGCCACTACTGGGGGAATAATCTCTTTTCTTCCAGGTACTTAGATGTTTCAGTTCCCTGACTTGCCTCCATCCGGCCTAATGTGTTCGGCCGGCGGTGACCCGCGATAAAGCGGGCCGGGTTTCCCCATTCGGGCATCCCGGGATCAACTTGCTTGGCAATTCCCCCGGGCTTATCGCAGCCAAGCTACGCCCTTCTTCGGCTCCTGACGCCAAGGCATCCACCACGCGCCCTTAGTAGCTTAACCCTACTTTTTGACTCGTTTCCATTGTTCATTGAAGAACCGCGGTCAGTACAATACTGACCATTTCTTGACCTATTCACTTGTTAAGGCGCCAACCATCCAGCACCCATCCGAAGACGGGCGCGAACCATCACTATACGGATGCCGGGAAGCACATGTCAATGCGACACGTGGGCATTTTCGGGGTGAGCGGCGGCTAGACTTCGATGAGCGCGCGGCAGAATTGCGCGCCCTGTTCAAGTTCTGAGATTCTGACGCTCTCCCGTACGGTGTGGGCGTCATGCATGGCAGCGCCGACGACTACCGCTTCAATTCCATTGAGGACGAAGACGTTGCCGTCCGTGCCGCCGCCGGATATGGCAAGTTCAGGCGTCATTCCGAGAGTCGCGAGTGTTTCTCTAACGCGGGCAAGCAGGCCGGCGTTCTCATCCAGTCGATACCCAACGAATTGCTCCTGGAGGTCACAGTTGATGGTGGCTTCCGTCCATCGCCCCTGCGTGTCCTGAACGATGTTGAGGAGATAGGCGCGGACACGCTCCAGGGCCTCCGGGTCATGGCTGCGCGTTTCCCCTGTGACAGTTGCATGTTCCGGCACTGCGTTGCGGACGCTGCCACCCTCAATCAGGCCGACATTGAACGTGGTGTTCTCATCGAGGCGGCCGATACGCATCTGGACGATCATCTCTGCGGCAATCTGAATGGCGGAGATGCCCTTCTCCGGTTCGACGCCAGCATGCGCGGCGCGACCTGTGACGTCAATGTCAAACGCGATGTAGGTGGGGCTGCCCGTAGTCACTTGGTAGGCCGGGCCCTCGCCGTCAAACACAACCGCTTGCTTCGCACGGAGCATGGAGAAGTCGAGGTTCTTCGCGCCGACGAGACCGATTTCCTCCTGGCGTGTGAGGGCAACTTCAACGGGGCGGCGTGTGGCTCCGTCATTCTGCAGAGATTCCAGTGCCTCAAGAATCACGGAGATGCCGGCTTTGCAGTCGCCGCCAAGAACGGTAGAGCCATCCGTGTGAATTACATCTCCATCAATCAGAGGATTCACTCCGCGGCCGGGCTCAACGGTATCCAGGTGGGCGGAGAGGAGGATAGGAGAGTCGCCCGGTTCGGTCCCGATCACGTTGCCGTAAGCATCACGCGAGACCGTCAGTCCAAGGTTAGAGAGGCGATTGATGAGAACATCCGCGATGGCGGCTTCTTCGCCCGATGGACTGTCAATGCGGACGAGATCAGTGAACGTTTGGACGAGCCGGTCTCGATCAATCATGGTGGTCGTTCCTCTTTGCTAAAGCATGATCATGGAGTCGCCGAAGGAATAGAAGCGGTATTCCTGGGCGATTGCCTCACGGTAGGCGCGATCCACAAGATCCTTGCTCGCGAATGCGGAGGCAAGCATGAGCAGGGTGGAGCGGGGAAGGTGAAAGTTGGTGATCATCGCCCCAATCACTTTGAACTGGAATCCCGGGAGAATCATGAGTTCAGTCTCTCCAATCTCGGGAGCGATTCCCCGTGATTCCCCTTGACCGGCCGCAAGATCCTGGTTAATGGCGATTGTTTCAAGCGCGCGGACGGGAGTTGAACCGACGGCGACGACACGGCGGCCCTCTGCAAGCGCCTGCGAGATGGCCTCTGCAGCCTCATCCGGCAACTCGTAGCGTTCCTGTCCCATGACATGCTCGCGCGGGTCATCAACTTTTACAGGCCTGAATGTGCCAGGGCCTACGTCCAGGGTGAGGCGGGCAATGCGGATACCCTGCTCTTGCAAACCGTCCATCAGCTCCGGTGTGAAATGGAGACCGGCAGTGGGGGCAGCGACGCTGCCGGGTTTGGATGCGTAGATGGTCTGATATCGCTCAAGGTTTGGAATCTCCTGGCGGATGTACGGAGGCAGGGGGACCTGTCCCACGTCATCGAGGACAAAGCCTTCCGGCAGGGTCACAAGGCGGGTGCCGTCCGTGTATTGCTGTCCAACGTGAACGCGCGGCGCGCCGGGGGCGTCCAGCTCCACGATGGTGTTTGCAGCAACGCGGCGTGAGGGCCGCACCATTGCGGTCCACATACGCTCATTGGCCTCAACACCCTCTCCCGTGCCGGCCACGGGGCGGATGAGGAGAATCTCGACACGGCCGCCGCCGTCTCGCTTCGTCCCTAGAAGGCGGGCGGGGATGACGCGCGTCTCATTGACAACGAGGACATCTCCCTTTGTGAGAACGGAGCCGAGATCATAAAAATGCTTGTGCTCAATCAGGCCGGAGTCGCGGTGAATAACGAGCAGGCGGGAGTGGTCACGCGGCTCAGCAGGCTGTTGGGCGATTAAGTGTTCCGGCAGTTCAAACTCATAGTCGGCCACCATCAAGGGTGGGGAGCCGTCGTTGCCGGTCCGGTCAGATGTCATGAGATGTCTCAGCCTTGCGCAACAGTCTGTACTGTTGATTCTACAACGGAGACGATTCCCGTCATACCGGCGTCCGGATGGCCGGGGATGGAGCAAATTAGGGCGAACTCACCCGTTTCCGTTGGCGTGAACCGGACTGTTTTCTTCGAGCCAATTCGCATCGATCCCGTTGCGACACCGAATTCCTCAATGACGAGATCATGATCGACGGTGCCAAGATTCCTGAACTCGATAACGGCTTCCTCGTTGACGGGAATCTCGATCGTGTCCGGCTCAAATGCGAACTCCGTTCCGACGATGATATAGCTGCCATCCGGCTGCAAACCTGTCACACCAAGATCATTGTTGTTTCCGCAAGCAGTGGCCAACGCTAGAAGAAGCAACACGCACACCAGGACAGTTAGCCGCGCCGTCGGTATCAGCAATTGCGCTTTCAGCTGCAGGTGCTCCAAACGTCCCAATGGGCTACCTTTCTCGCGCCGCCCATGGTTTTCCTCCCCTTACTTATCTGCGATTTGCGCCCGCGCTGCGGAAACGGTATTGCGAAGCAGCATGGCGACAGTCATGGGGCCGACACCGCCCGGGACGGGCGTGATGGCGCTCGCCACCTCAGACACGGCGTCAAAGTCAACATCGCCGACAATCTTGTAGCCTCTCTTCTGGCTCTTGTCTTCAAGGTGGTTAATGCCCACGTCAATGACGACGGCGCCCGGCTTGACCATGTCAGCTGTAATGACTTCGGGAATACCGACGGCAACGACAAGGATGTCCGCCTGCTTCGTCACGTCAGCGAGGTTCGGATCCGTCCTGTGGCAGACGGTGACGCGCGGGTAGAATTTCGGGTCGCCCTGCATCCATGCCGTGGCTATAGGTTTCCCCACGATGTTGCTGCGGCCAACGATGACGGCGTGCTTGCCGCCAAGCTGGACACCCTCTCGCCGCAGCATCTCCATGACACCATACGGCGTGGCGGGCACGAACTGGGAGTCGCCGATCGTCAGGTGGCCAATATTAAGAGGGTGGAAGCCGTCCGCGTCCTTATCGGGTCGGACGCACTCGATGATGGCGTGTTCCTCAATATGCGACGGCAGCGGCAGCTGGACGAGGATGCCGTGGACGCGGTTAGCGCGATTGAGAGACTCAATGAGGTCCAGCAAGCCGTCCTGCGACACGGAGGAGTCTATGCGGTGAATCTCCGTGTAGATTCCCACCTCGCGGCACGCGCGCTCCTTGTTGGCCACATAGGTTTGGGAGGCGGGATCATCCCCTACAACGACGGCGGCAAGGCCAGGCATGATGCCCCTCGCCTTGAGCGCGGCCACATCACGCGCAACTTCCTTGCGGATGTCTGCCGCGATGCCCCGGCCGTCAATGATGCGTGCGATCAATGGCGTTCCCTGTCTCCAACTGCCCTCTCTGAGTATAGCGTCCGCAACGGCAGGGACGGCACATATTCCCTTCTGCGATAATCTGGGGACTGCATCAACAGAGGAGCATTTACCCATAATGTTGACCACCGGAATCGATATGTGTGAGGTATGGAGAATACGAGAGGCTCGCGAACGGTTTGGGCAGCGGTTTCTTGATCGCGTCTATACGCCGGAGGAGCAGCGAACCAGCCGGATGCGCGATCCGGAGCTCGCGGCGCGATTCGCGAGCAAGGAGGCCGTGATGAAGGCGCTCGGAACTGGCGCGCGCGGTGTTGGCTGGAAGGATATTGAGATCCTGCCGATGCGCGGCGGCAAGCCGGAGGTACGGCTGCACGGTCGAGCGAAAGCCGTGGCGGAGCGCATTGGGCTGACTGACCTGACCGTGAGCCAGACACATTCGATTGAATACGCACTGTCCATCGTGGTAGGAACGGCGGAGTATCCGTCGCCCTACCACGCGCCGGAGTAGGCAGTTTCGCAGTCTGGCGGTGCGACATGAGAGCCGTCACGGCCGCAGAGATGCGGCAGATAGAGGGTGAGGCGATAGCGGCGGGCACGACCGTTGACGAGTTGATGCAGCAGGCCGGCAGGGCTGTTGCCGATGTCGTCGTCCAGGTTCTTGGCGGGGCCATCGCCGAACGGCGGATTCTTGTCCTTGCTGGCCCGGGCAAGAACGGTGGTGACGGTCTGATCGCCGCGCGGATACTGCGGCAACGGGGGGCTTCGGTTTCGATTGTGTGTCCCGTCCCGCGGGCGGACACCGATCCGTTGCTGGATGAATGTGCTGCGGCGGGTTGTTCAATCACGCAGGGTGATTTGGCCGACTTAGGCGCGACCCTTTCAAGAGCCGAAATTGTTGTTGATTCCCTGCTTGGCACTGGACGCTCCCGAGCCATCGAAGGATCGATGCTTGAAACGCTGGATTTAGCGGGGAAGGCGGGAGGGGGATCAACGATTGTTGCAATTGATGTGCCGTCGGGCCTTGACTCAAATACCGGCGAGGTAGACCCGGCCACGTTGCCATCGGACGTGACGGTGGCGCTTGGCAGCGTGAAAATCGGCTGCTTGACCGTGCAGGGCGCGGAGTACTGCGGGGCCATCCACGTAGCCGAAATCGGACTTGGTGGATATACGGATGACGGCGGCGTCAATATTCTGACCGCCGGAGACATCCAGCGGCTCTTGCCGGAGCGGCGATCAGCGGGTCACAAAGGCACGTTTGGGCACAGTCTCATTGTTGGAGGATCGGAGGCGTATCGGGGAGCACCCTCACTGGCGGCGCTGGCGGCAGCACGGGCGGGGGCGGGAACTGTTGCTATTGCCGCCCCTGAATCGATTACGGCCTCCTTGGCGACCAGCGCGCCGGAGGTGACTCATATTCCACTTACAAGTCAACCACAGATCGGCCTGACCGGAGCAGGGGCAGTTTCACAACTTATGAGCTCATTGAACACGAAAACGCCGGACGCATATTGTATCGGGCCCGGACTAAGTCGGTCTGTCGGCACCGATACGTTTGTGGACGTGCTGTTACGAGAGATTCCGACGGGCACGCCAACCCTGATCGATGCTGACGGCCTAAATGTGCTGGCCGAGAAACCGGAGTGGTGGAGATCGCTTCCGGGCCCGGCTGTCATCACCCCTCATCCGGGTGAGATGGCAAGGCTTTGCGAATTGTTGGTTGCAGAGGTTCAAGGCAATCGGATTGAGCTGGCTGAGGCGAAGGCCCGCGAATGGGGCGTGACGGTCGTACTAAAGGGGGCTTACACGGTCGTTGCGAGTCCTGGTGAGCAGCCGTCCATTTGCCCGCTGGCGCTTCCTGCCCTCGCGTCGGGCGGAACAGGCGATGCGCTGGCGGGCATCATCACGGGCTTCCTGTCACAGGGGCTGACGACCTCTGCCGCAGCACGGGCGGGCGTGTATGTCCATGGAACGGCCGCGGCGCTAGCGGCTCATCACAACAGCAATATGACGTCGGGGATGCTGGCCTCAGACCTGATTGACGAGATTCCGGCGGCGATGGGTGTAATTGCGCGGGGAGAGGGGCCGGTTTCGCCCATGTTTGCCTAGCGCCAGCCGATGGCGCGGAGCCATTCTTCGAACGTGAGCGTTGGGATACCCCACTTGGCCTTGAGAGCGGGGATGTCCTCGTCGTAGCCGTATTGCTGGTACCACCTGGTCATAGCGATGCCGGACGGCACGGAGACGCGGGGCCAGTCTTCCTCAGGGATCTGCTCATATCGGACAGCGTGGCCGACAACACGACCCAGAGCTGCGGCAATGTCATTCATGGTGACGGTCTCGGCGGCAATATCGATCTCCTGCCCCGTGTACGTGTCCGGGTTATTGAACGCGGCGGCGGCGAATGCGCCGATGTCATGTCCGGAGATAACTTGCAGGGTCTTGTCCGGCGTCAACATGCCACGGATGACACCGTTGGCGATGCCATCGCGGTCATAGAGATAGTTCTCCGAGAACGAGACGGGGCGGAGGATGGTGTACGGGATGCCAAGCCGACGGACGTGTGCGATGACCTCGAGCTTGGCGTCCCAATACGAAACACCGCGATCCGGCTCCTTTGCGCCGCAGGATGCCGTGTAAACGAGGTGGCTTACCCCTGCCCTGACGGCAGCGTCCGCGACAGCGATTCCCTGCCGTGCCTCATGCATAGGATCATCCTCTGCGGCCTGGCCCTGCACTGAAAAGACGCCATACGCGCCCTCCATGGCGGCATCAAGCGATGCAACGTCATCCATGTCTCCCGCCACGATTTCCACACCGCGCGCTGCGAGCGCCTGCGCTTTTTCGCTTTCCGGCGAGCGTGTTAGACCCCGAACATGCCAGTCTTTGGAACTGAGCAGGTGGCCGACGAGGCCGCCGCCCTGGTTGCCGGTTGCGCCGATGACGAGGATTGTGCGGGTTGGGTTGGTCATATGTAATTCTCCTTGTTTTCAGATTGTTTCAGATTCGCGGCTCAGATGGATAGACCCGACGCGTATAATTGCGTGTGTCTTTTGGAAGCAACAGCTATCAGGAGGCCGAGTGACGGATGCTGTTGGCGGTTGATATAGGGAACACGAATCTGAAGTTCGCCGTCTTTGACGGCGAGCAGATGGTCGTGTCCGACCGCCTTTCGACGGGAGAAAGCAATTCACCGTCCGATACAGCTGAATATATATGCGCGGCGTTGGCGCGCCGTAGCATTCGTGAATCTGATATCGACGGTGTTTCACTCTGTTCGGTCGTGCCGCCTCTAACAACGATGATGGAGCGAGCGGCAACGGACACGTTTCATGTCACTGCTCTTGACGTCAAGACAGCGAAGGATCGTGGCGTCACGGTGGACGTGGACAAGCCGGACGGCGTGGGCACGGACAGGATCGTGAACGCGGCGGCGGCGTACGGGCTGTACGGAGGGCCGGGCATCGTGGTCGATTTCGGCACGGCAACAACATTTGACGTGGTAACGGAGGACGGAGTGTTCATCGGGGGCGTTATCGCCCCGGGCATCGCGCTGGCATCTGAGGCGTTGACCAGACGCGCTGCCCAATTGCCGCCCATTGAGCCGGTGTTTCCTGACAGGGTCATTGGGCGTGACACAGATCAGGCGATGCGTTCAGGGCTGATGTACGGGTATCTTGGTCTGATGGAGGGTGTGATTCAGCGGGTACGCGCTGAGATTGGTTCAGAGGCTCGTGTGATCGCAACGGGCGGGCTAGCTGAGTCGATTGCCGAGAAGTGCGACTTGATCGATGTTCTTGAGCCGGATCTTACACTGCAGGGTTTGCGGCTAATCTGGGAATTGAATCAGGGGTAAGCGATGAGTGGCGTTGACGCGATAGCCGGTAAGCGGATTGTGCTGGGCGTGTCCGGCAGCATCGCGAGCTATAAGGCGGCGGACATTGCCTCCAAGCTGATGCAAGCGGGAGGCCTGGTGGACGTTGTGCTGACACAATCCGCGCAGCAATTCATCACCCCACTGACATTCCGTTCCCTGACACATCGCCTCGTCATTACTGATCTCTTTGACGCCAATTCCGAGGACCCGCTGGAGCACGTGGAGATAGCTCGGCAGGCAGATGCCATCGTCATCGCGCCCGCAACGGCGAACGTGATGGCCAAGCTGGCACACGGCCTTGCGGACGACGCTCTCTCCACTATCGTTCTCGCAACGGAGTCTCCTGTGCTCATCGCGCCCGCGATGGAGCACCACATGTGGGCGAACACGGCGACCCAGTCAAACGTGGCGGTGCTGAAAGAACGCGGCTTTGAATTCGCCGGGCCGAATGAGGGGCGTCTTGCCTCCGGCGCGGTCGGCAGCGGCCGTCTCGTTGAGACAGCGGAGATTCTTGAGGCGCTGGGTGAGATTCTCGCGGCGAACCAGGATTTGGCGGGGCGGCATATCGTCGTGTCGGCGGGCGGGACGCAGGAGCCGATCGACCCGGTACGCGTCGTGACGAATCGCTCATCAGGTAAGCAAGGGTACGCGTTCGCCGAGGCGGCGCGGGATCGGGGCGCGCGCGTGACTCTGGTGACGGCTGCAAGTCTCGCCAATCCAGGGGGCATCAAGGTTGTCAAGGTAGAAAGCGCGCGACAGATGCTTGCAGCGGTTTCCGACGCGTTGAATGACGCCGCAGACGCGCTTGTCATGGCGGCTGCCGTCGCTGACTGGGAGCCAATCTCTGCAGCGGGCCAAAAGATGAAGAAGGTGGAGGGGCAAGACCGCCTCACAATCGAGATGCAGAAGACGCCGGACATCCTTGCGCAGGTTAGCGGCCTGCCGGGCATCAAGGTTGGCTTTGCCGCCGAGACGGAGGACCTGCTCAATAACGCCCGCGCCAAGCTGGAGAGCAAGAAGCTGGACATGATTGTCGCTAATGACGTTTCGGCGACGGATGCCGGCTTTGCAGTGGACACAAATCGCGTCGTCATCCTCGACAAGTCCGGCGGACAGGAAGACCTGCCGCTGATGTCGAAGCGCGAGGTGGCGGACACCGTGCTGGATCGCGTCTGCGGCCTGCTCAGCGGGTGATTAACGAGGAACTCGCGTGACCGGAACGGGTAGCCACTTCGTTTCCCTGGTTATTCTCGCCGCAGGCAGTTCATCGCGCATGGGTCGTCCCAAGCAGACGCTGCCCTGGATGGGCAAGGATCTTCTCACCTACCAGGTTGAGCAGGGCGGGCTTTCGGGCGTCGACGAGCTGATCGTTGTGCTTGGCGAGGACGCCGACGACTATCGGCCTCTCTTGCCGGAATCACTTGAGCGAGTGCACATCTACAAGATCATTGAGAACCAGGACTACGCACGCGGCAAGACGACGTCCGTGCTGGCCGGGTTGGCCGCCGCTGACCCACGCGCAACGGACTGGATCTTTCTCGCGATGGACGCGCCGAAGCCCGCGCACATCACGGATATGTTGGTGGAGGCGCATCACGCGGGCGGGCTGCCGATCACGTATCCGTGGCGCGGCGGCATTGAGGGGCATCCGCCCGTGATGAATGCCTCATTACGCTC
Source organism: Dehalococcoidia bacterium (assembly GCA_965207895.1). Classification (GTDB taxonomy): domain Bacteria; phylum Chloroflexota; class Dehalococcoidia; order UBA6926; family UBA6926; genus VXMO01. The sequence continues at coordinate 751,703 of CBDBNN010000003.1, read as the reverse complement.
GGAAATTGAGGCAATCACGGAGGCGAAACGGGGTTTGCGTGAGATCACGGAACGCGACCCTGACCGCGTCAATAGGGTCGAATTCACTGACCCAATCGTCATCGTGAATATGAACAGCCCGGAAGACTATGCACGGGCACTTGAGGTCACGGGGCAGGCGACGAGTTAGTCACAAGCCTCACCCCGGCCCTCCCTCGTAATGGGGGAGGGGGCCTGAGTATTCGCTACAATAGGAGCCACTATGATTTTCTTTCCTGACCTTGTTGCTATGTTGACGCCCTGGAGTCTCCGGCAATGACATCGACCGCTAACCGCGCGGCTGAGATGCCGCCCGCGTATGATCCGGCGCGATTCGAAGAGGCGCGTTACCAGTGGTGGGAGGAACGCGGGTATTTTCAGCCACGCATCGACCATGAGCGGCAGCCCTTCGTCGTCATCATGCCGCCACCCAACGTCACGGGGCAGCTGCACCTTGGCCACGCGCTGACAGCAACGGTCGAGGACACGCTGGTGCGGTGGCACCGAATGAAGGGCGACCCGGCACTCTGGTTACCGGGGACCGACCACGCGGGCATCGCAACGCAGTATGTCGTTGAAAATCACCTGGCTTCACAGGGCATTGACCGACGCGAGATAGGGCGGGAGAAGTTCCTCGAGCACGTATGGGAATGGGTGCGGGAGTACGGTGGGGCGATTCAGAACCAGCATCGTCGGCTCGGAGCATCGTGCGACTGGACACGTGAGCGGTTTACGCTGGATGAGGGGCCGTCTCGCGCCGTCCGCGCCACGTTCGTGAACCTTTTCAACAAGGGGCGCATTTACCGTGGTGAGCGGATGATCAACTGGTGCCCGACCGACCACACTGCCCTATCCGACCTGGAAACCGAGTACGAGGACGCCGAGGGCAAGCTCTGGCACATCAACTACCCGTACACCGACGGTTCAGGCCGCTATGTGACGGTTGCGACGACACGGCCTGAGACGTACTTGGGTGACACGGCTGTCGCCGTAAACACCAACGACCCCCGGTTTGCAGATGCCATCGGCACGACCGTGCGCCTGCCGTTCATCGACCGCGAGATTCCCATCATCGGTGATGACTACGTGGACATGGAGTTCGGGACGGGCGCGCTCAAGGTGACGCCGGCCCACGACCAGAACGACTTTGAGATTGGTCAGCGGCACGGTCTGGATGCGATAGAAGTCATTGATGCTGACGGCGTGATGAATGAGCACGCCGGACCGTTCGCGGGCCTGGAGCGGTTCGAGGCGCGGCAACGCATCGTCGCGGATCTTGAGGCGCAAGGGTTCCTCGAAAAGACGGAGGATTATCAGAACCGCGTGGGGCGATGCTACCGCTGCCAATCCATCATTGAGCCGCGCATCAGCATCCAGTGGTTCGTCGACATTCTGCCCCTCGCCGAGCGCGCCGCGGAGGCCGTCCGGGACGGTCGGATCAACATCGTGCCGGAACGTTTCACGGGCACATATTTGAACTGGATGGATGGCATCCGTGACTGGTGCATCTCCCGCCAACTGTGGTGGGGGCATCGAATACCGGCTTGGTTCTGCGGCCCTTGCGACGGTGAACGGTTAGAGATGGTGCTGCGCGAGCCTGTCACGGGCTCAGACGGACAGGATGTGTGGTCGGGCACGTACGCGGAGCTCATAAGCATGGGCTTGACCCACGACGAGATCGTCTCGCGTTCGGATCGGGTGAGTGCGGGCAAGGACGCGACACCCATTGTGGCAGCGGAGAATCCGCCCGAATGCTCCTCATGCGACTCACCGGGTCTTGTACAAGACCCGGACGTGCTGGACACGTGGTTCTCCTCCGGGCTGTGGCCGCACTCCACGCTCGGTTGGCCGGACGAGACTGAGGATTACTCCTATTTCCATCCAACATCCGTGATGGAAACGGGTTACGACATCCTTTTCTTCTGGGTCGCGCGGATGATCATGATGGGGCTGGAGAACACGGGAGAAATTCCCTTCCGCACCGTCTACTTGCACGGATTGGTGCGCGACCCGCAACGACAAAAAATGTCAAAGACGCGCGGCAACGTGATCGATCCGCTGGAGAGCATCGCGGAGTACGGCACGGACGCCTTGCGCATGGCTCTGACGATTGCCACGACGCCGGGCAACGACCTTGCGCTGACGCCCGGGCGGATGGAGGCGGGTCGCAATTTCGCCAACAAGCTGTGGAACGCCGCTCGGTTTGTCGCGCGGTCGATGGAGCAGGCAGACACGCAGGTTGGCGGTCAGATGCCAGCGCCCGAACATCGGGAGGACCGGTGGATCGTTTCCCGCATGGAGAGCGTGACGACGGACGTGAATCGCCTGCTTGAGGACTTTCAGTTGGGACAGGCCGAGCAGATAATCCGCGATTTCCTGTGGGATGAATTCGCCGATTGGTATATCGAGTTAGCTAAAGTCCGCCTCCGCAACGGAGATGTCAGGCCCGTCCACTACCTGGTTGGCGTTCTGGAACAGTCGATGCGTCTGCTCCACCCGTTTATGCCGTTTGTGACGGAGGAAATCTGGCAGAGCCTCACCGCCCGCGCGCCTGAACTGGCGCGGGGCGTGGAGTCCATCATGATCAGCGCCTATCCGGAGGCAGATACAGGACACATTGACGGCGCGGCAGAGTCCGAGGTTGCCGACATCATCAACGTGGTTCGCGCCATTCGCAATGCGCGCGCTGAGGGCAATGTTGAGCATTCGCGCATGATCGAGACAATCGTTGACGCCGTGCCTGAATCGCAGGAGGCCATCGCGGATTCGCGTGAGGCTATCGGCGTTCTGGCTCGTGTGTCCTCGCTCAGTGTGCTCGCGCCAGAGGATGAGCGGCCCGATCCCGCCTCCGTGATGACGGCAATCCTTGACGGCGTAACGGTCATGGTGCCGCTGGCCGGGTTGGTGGACGCTGACGCGGAGCGATCAAGACTTTCAAAGGAATTGGAAGAAACACGCGGACGCTTGGCAGGTCTTGAACAGCGACTCGCTAATGACAGCTTCCGGTCCAAGGCGCCGCCGCAAGTGGTGGCGAAGGAAGAAGAGCGGCTTGAAGAATCACGCCAGCGGGTACAGCGCATCGAGGAGCAGCTGGCGCGACTCGGGTAGTGATGACTTCCGCTCTTGGTGAGCTTGTCGAATCATGAGTCACCCTTCGACGAGCTCAGGGTGAACGGGTGAGTAATCCGGTGGATTCCGGCTTTCGCCGGAATGAGGGGATTTGTGAGTGAGCGATGTACTACATCCTGATTTATGAATACGTGGCGGATGTGCTGGAGCGGCGACCTGCCCATCGGGATGAGCACCTGCGGTTACTGAGAGACCTTCATGCCCGAGGGCTTGTCCCCATTGCCGGGGCATATGACGATCCCGTGGACGGCGCATCCATCGTGTTCCGCACTGACGACACGTCCGTCATCGATGACTTTGTGGCGAAAGATCCCTACATCAATAACGGCCTGGTCGCCTCGTGGCGAATCAGGAAATGGAACGTGGTGATCGGCAACGACTAAGGTTGCTGGAGGTCGACGCCCCCCACCCTAGCCCTCCCCCGCTGAGGGGGGAGGGGATTCCATTTTCACGTGTTTACGACGCGTCGTCCCACGTTTGGGATTGGAAGTTGAGCTCGTTCGCGATCTGGTCGGGGCCGTAGCCAGGCGGGTCTTCCTTACGGGTTCGGAGGTCCGCATAGAGCAGGAATATCATGACTGCCTGAATCGGCCCTGAAATGGCGGGGGCGATGAAATTCGAATACCAGTTTCCGACTGCCTCGAGTCCTGCTCCGGTTGCGATGAGACCGGGAAATCCAATAGCGAAGATAGCGAGAGTCGTCATGACAACGACGCCAAACGTCCGCCACCAGAAGTCCTCCGTCAGTTCCCAGCTGCGACGGAGGGCCGCGACACCTATCAGGCCTTCAAACGCAATGACTGGCCAGATAAACGTCCAGCGGATGGCCACGTACACCGTTATGACCACCGCGCCTATAAAACCCGTGAAAGAGAGCAATCCGAACAGAGCGGCAACCAGGGCAGTTTCTATTGCCGCATTTGCAATTAAGAACGGCGCAAGGAACAAGAGCGTCCAGACGGCAAACACCACGCCCAGCGCTATCAGTGTCGTGATGATCAGGCTGCCAACACGCTGCAGTGAAAACGTCAGGGCTTCTGAGATCAAGACTCGGCCAACCACATAGTGCGCACCAATGACGAACATGTAGGCGCCCGCAGCCACGGCAGTGACCAGCAGAGCGGCGCCGACAATGAGCGCTGCCTCAAGAAGCGCCAGGGGCAGGTCGTCCAGCTGAAGTTCGGCTATCTCCTGAAGCTGTTCGTCGGTTGGGAGTCCGTCTACCGGCACACTTGCTCGAATCTCATCGATTGCCGGCTGATTCCCCACAGGCAAGATGGTGTCGACGCCATACATGACGCCGAACACAATGGCGGCGCTGACTACCGAGATAACAAGCAGGCGCACAATGCGAGCCAGGTAGACAGACCATAGCTCCGCGAAGAGCTCATTCACTCCCCGCTCGGGGAATGCGTTCTCACCCCGCATGTTCACGCCCCCAGCGACCATTGAAGGCCAGGGCGGTTCGTTCGGTAGTCAGTGTCGACGTTCACGCGCCGGCTCGGCCGCGCCTAGCTGCCTCCGCCGGCCGCGCCCATACCGCCCGCGCCGCGCTGCTGCAGCTCGATGAAGACCATCTTTGTGCCAAGCGGATGCACCCACGCGACGTTACTGTTGCCCTCTTCGCGCTGGATGCGACCGCCCTTTTCCTCAATGTTCTTGATGGTCGCCTCAATGTCATCAACCTCAAGGCAGACCATGTACATACCCTCGCCCTTCGGGTTTCGCTCATTCTTGCGCTCCTCCATCATGCGGGCGAGCGCAGTCTCCGGACCGGCTGGGGTCATGACCTCGATGACGGGCTGGCCGTTGTAGCCAAGCATCTGCGCGCGGATACCGAATTGATTGCCGCGGGCCTGGTTCAGCTCCTCAAGGCCAAACAGGTCTTTCCACATCTGCACGCCCTCTTCCAGATCTTCTACCATGACGGCGTTGTAGCGAATATCGGTAATCATCGTCTCCCTCTCCCCACGCCACTAAGGCGTTTTCGCTGTGATGGTGTACCGCGAGTGTGGCCAATGGCAGTATGCCGTGTCAACGATATTTGATCCCCATCCTGGCCTTCCCCCATCAAGTGGGAAGGAACGGAATCAGGTATCGAACTTGGGGCGTTCGAGGAGCGCGGGCGGCCAAACGGCGCTGTCCACAACGCCAACGAACGGAAGATTTCTATAGAAGCCCTCGTAGTCGAGGCCATAACCCACGACGAACACAGGGTCTATCGAAAAGCCGACGTAGTCGATCTGAACATCCACTTCGCGATGAGCGGGCTTGTCCAGCAGCGTGCAGACCTTGACGGAGGCGGGATTCTCCACGAGAACCTTATCGACAAGCAGCTTGAGCGTGACACCGGTGTCCACGATGTCTTCGACAATCAGAACGTTGCGGCCACGGAGACTCTCACGGAACGGATTGGGCATCTCTACCGTGTGGCCGCGCTCATCGATGAAGCGGTCAACGTGGACAAGCTCCACCGGCGCGGGAATGTCCATCTCTCGCACAAGATCCGCGAGAAAACAGATGACGCCGTTCAGCGCGCCAACGCAGACGACCTCGCCATCCGCGTATTCGGCGCTTAATTCTGCTGCCAGCTGTTTCACGCGGCGCTGGAGGCGCGTCTTGCTGATGAGGATGCGGTCGACGCCCTTGGCAGCGGGGCCTGCGAGGCCATTACTACGCTGAGACTTCTCTGTGCTGGAGGCCATGTGAAAAGCATAGCGGACACGGGGGGATGGTGGCGAGATGATGCCGTCGTTTCTTGACCGTGTTTGGCGCGGTTCCCATACTCGAAAGTGACATGGATATTCTTGAGCTGATAGACCGCATCCGGCAGAACCATGCGATCGAGCACGCGACGATTGCCGTTCTTGGGCGGAAGCATGACCAGGTTGGGCGGCTCGGCGGCAGCGCCAAGCAGGACGGATTCTTCGTTTACGGCCCGACCACGGCAGACCGCATCGAGGATGCGGCCAAGGAGGCTGTTGAGCGGTTGAAGGCTGGGGAATCCCACCTGGCGATTTCGCCCTTCTGCGGCACGAATTTCCTGCTGGGCGGAATGACGACCGCCCTGCTGACCGGGGTGATTCTCGGTACACGCAACCGCGTCGGGCGGCTGCCGCAAGCGATGGGACTCTCCTCGCTGGCGCTCATCGGCTCATTCAGAGCGGGCGGTTATGTGCAGCGCAAGTGGACGACGAAAGCCGACATCGGCGGCCTGGAGATCAAGAGCGTGTCACAGGTGAGCGGGTCGTACCGCCCCCTGCACCGCGTGTACACGTGGCTGCCGGACGTCGTGGACTCGCCGCCTCCTCAGAACGGGAACAGAGCCTCCTCAGAAGGTAGCTCGCAGAATGAATAATCGGCGCGCCTGATTCAGGGCGCTATCATATTGGGGATGCCGCGACCCAAGCGCGTCCCTGTAGCTCAACCGGACAGAGCAGCGGACTTCTAATCCGCAGGTTGTGGGTTCGAGTCCCACCGGGGACGCCACTTGGAAACGTGGGGACACACAATGTTGTATGAGATGAACGATAAGAGCCTGACAGGTATAAGCAGGACGTCATTTCAAGAAGAACGCGTCGCGGAGGCTGATCTCCAAGAAGCCTTGCGAGACCACCCTGAATTCATTGAACCAGGTTTGTTTGTCATTTCTGATGAGTTCAGCGGCTGGCAAGACAGCGGACGTTCTATCGACCTGCTTTGCATTGATTCCAACGGGCAGCTTGTGGTGGTCGAACTGAAGCGCGGTGACGGTGTTCACATGGAGTTGCAGGCGATTCGATATGCAGCGATGATGGCGAACTTCCCTACGCATAGCATCATTGACGGTCATACACGCTATCTCAGAAACAGGAATATCGATGAGTCCGCCGAAGAGCGCATCCGAGAACACCTTGAACTGACATCAGACGAGGACATCTCGATTGCGACGGAGCGTCCGAAAATTGTTCTTGTCTCGGAGGATTTCAACAAAGAGATCACAACGTCTGTCCTGTGGCTGAACGAGATGGGGCTGGATATTCGTTGCGTGCGTGTCCGGGCTTATAAGGATCAAGGCAGGCTATTACTCGACATTGATCAGGTGATTCCGCTGCCGGAGGCGCAAGACTATCTGGTCACTGCCCGCAACCGGGAGCAGGAGACGCGGGCAAGCACAGGTAGCGCGTCACGCCGCGCGGAACCGGGTATCTACAAGTTTGAAGAGGCAATCGATGATTTGCCGACCGAGCAGCGAGAACAATTCGACGCTGTCCTCGCGTTCGTCAGAGAACTGGAGGAGGCGGGGCTTGCCGAACCCGTCAGTTACTCTTACCTGAGAGGTGGCGCGGCGGTCAGGCTATTGTTACCAGTGGGCCGCAACCACCTAGTTTATTTTAGTTGTGAAACCTCGGATCGCAGACCGCATATCGGCGTGAGAAAAAGCAACTTCCATCGCTATGCTCCTGATTCCATGGCGCGGGTCTGGTCTGCGCTCGGCAGAGAAGGGGAAACCACCCAGTCAGTCTGGTCTCCCGCGCCTTTCTCAGAGGAACTATTCAGCGCACTGCGAGAGGCATACAGGCAAGCGAACGGGGATTAGCGTCCCTCCCTACTCCTCCGCCGCTATCACGCCCTCCGAGCGCAGTCTCTCTACCTGATCCGCCGTGTAGCCCGTCAAGCCTTGCAGGACGGTTTCGTTGTGTTCGCCGAGGTCGGGGGCGGGGCCGAGGTCTCCGACGGGGGTGCGGGAGAAGCGCAAGGGAGAATTGACGACGGGGATGTTGCCGACTCTCTTGTGAGGGACATCCACCATCGCGCCGCGATCCTGTATCTGCGGATCGGCCAGAACCTGGTCAATGCGATTGACGGGGCCGCAGGCGATGCCGAGTCGGCCAAATTCGCGGAGCCATTGCTCGGCCGGCTTCTGGAGAAACGCCTCCTCTAACTCGGGAAGCAGGTCATCGTAGTTCAGGGTGCGGTGATAGCCATCGATATAGCGCACGTCATCTATCAGATCAACGCGACCGATGGCGGCGCAGAACAGCGGCCACTGGTCATTGACGCCGCCAACAATCGCCACAACAATCCAGTCGTCCGCCGTCTTGAATGCCTGGAACGGCGTGAATGAGGGATGGCGCGTGCCGATGGGGCCGGGGACGTGTCCGGTCGAAACATATCGGCCAACAGCGGCCTCGAGAATGGCAAGTTGGCACTCGAGCATGGAGACATCGATGTGCTGCCCCTGCCCGCTCCGTTCTCGTTCCTGCACGGCGGCGAGGATGGCAGTTGTTGCAAACAGGCCCGCGATCATGTCCCCCAACGAGCTGCCGGGACGAACAGGGCCGCCACCCGGCTCGCCGGTGATGCCCATGATGCCGCCCATAGCCTGAACGATGATGTCCAAAGCAGGACGTTGAGCATACGGGCCGGTCTGGCCGAAGCCGGAGATGGAGCAGTAAACGAGACGCGGGTTAACCGCCTGCAGATCTTCGTATGCGAGGCCAAAATTGGTCATCGTGCCGGGGACAAAGTTCTCGACGAGCACGTCGCATTCCGCGGCGATATCCTTGAGTGCCTGCTGGCCGTCCGGGTGGGCGAGGTTGAGCGTGACGCTCTGTTTGCCGCGGTTGACGCTGACAAAGTAGTAGCTCTCCCCATCGAAGAACGGGCCGGTGCCTCGGGAGAGGTCGCCGCCCTCAGGCCGTTCCACCTTTATGACCTCCGCGCCCATGTCGGATAGAATCATGGTTGCGAACGGGCCCGCGAGGATGCGGGTTAAATCGACAATTCGGAGACCTTCAAGTGGTCCACTCATACGTAAATGCCTTCCACCAATAGAATCGCGCGCAACAGCGCACCGAGTTTCATTGTAGACGTGGGGCGAGCGCCAACGCTCAGCAACCACAGCAGCCCGGAGCGGTCATGATTCCTCTTTCGGACAGCGTCGGCGAACGACATGGCACGGCCTGGCTGACCATCACGCTGATCGTCATCAATGCCCTGGCGTTCCTGTACACCATCATCCTCGACCCGGAGCAGAGGGCGATATTCCACTTCCGCTTTGGCGTGGTTCCCTACGAATTCACGCATGGAGAGCTGTTCAACCAGATAATGTCGCTGCCTGAATACGCGGCTATCGCGCCCGTCGTCCCATCATGGATGACCCTGTTTACGTCGATGTTCCTGCACGGGGGGTGGGCACACATCCTCGGCAACATGGTGTTCCTGTGGGTCTTTGGGGACAACCTTGAGCACCACTTTGGGCGCATAGGTTTTCTCGTGTTCTACCTGTCGACGGGCGTCCTCGCATCTGCCACCCACATCTTGTTCAACTGGGACAGCACAATACCGGCCATCGGCGCGAGTGGCGCAATCGCCGGCGTGCTCGGCGCGTACCTCCTGCTGTTCCCACGCCGCAGGGTTCGGACGCTGTTCATGATGGGACTGATAACGGTGATGGAGATACCGGCAGTCTGGCTGCTTGTCATGTGGATGGTGATTCAGCTATTCAGCGGCGTCGGCGGACTGGTCGTGGCCGGTGAGGGCGGAGGTGTGGCGTATTGGGCGCACGTGGGCGGCTTTGTCGCGGGCGCGGGAATTGTTGCAGGATGGCGCATTTTGAAACGGGAAAAGGTTTGGCAGCCGAACAGGTATGAGACGAGTAGACGGCAGTTGTATCAGTACGATGATGACGATGACGATTACTATGAGCCGCCTCGGTATCCACCCAATCGACGTCGTTAGCGTTTCAGGAGGCGTACGCCGGTGAACGAATACGAACCTCAGGATCTCATCGGGCTCGCTGGCATGGTTTTCTATGGGCATCATGGCGCGACCGAGGAGGAGCAGGCCGTGGGACAGCGGTTTGTGGTCGATCTTGAAATGGCCATTGACCTCTCCGTCGCGGGACATTCTGACGATCTGTCTGACACGGCCGACTATGGGCGGGCATTCGAGATTGTGCAGGGAGTGGTGGAGGGGCCGCCGCACGCGCTGCTAGAGAGCCTCGCGGAAGAATCGGCTCAGCGGCTGCTTGACGAACTTCCTGTTGAGGCTGTGCGCATCCGCGTCAGCAAACCGTCCGTGCCCATCAGGGGAACGCTGGACAGCGCCTGGGTAGAGATGACGCGGCGGCGGTAAGGCGACAATTCGGCGCTGTCCGCGGTTTCGATAGGGATGTTGGGGCTGTAGGAGCGTCTAGAAGTCGTATCGCTCCACTTTCCACGGGTCTGCGTTGGAGTTGTAGCCGTGGAGTTCCCAGAAGCCACGCTTGTTCTCCGACATGAGCTCCAGCGCCTTGATCCACTTGGCGCTCTTGTAGGCGTAACGATCAGGCACGATGAGGCGGGCCGGGCCGCCGTGTTCGGTTTCCAACGGCGCGCCGTCGTGTCGGTGAGCAATCAAGACGTCTGGATTCAGCACCGCCGACAGTGGGATGTTTGTGGTGTATCCGCCATAGCAGTGGGCCATGACGTGGGTGGCGATTGGGCGGATGCGGGCCTCATCGAACAGATCGCGGACAAACAGGCCCTCCCAGCGGTTATCAAGGCGGGACCATCCGGTAACGCAGTGAAAGTCCGCGGTGACGGCATCGTTCGCTCGCGTGAGGAATTGCTCCCACGTGAGGCGAACCGGGTTGTCGACGAGGCCGATAACCTCAAACGTCCACGTGGTGAGGTCAATCTCCGGGATTTGCCCGTAGGAGAGGACGGGGAACTTCTGCGTGACGGCTTGCCCGGGTGGGACGCGATCCTTGTCCACCGCTGCCGTGCCGCCAAACATCCGCTGCGCCTTGTCGAGAATGCTCATATGGCTATTCTACATAGAGGGCTTGGAGGGAATGATGACTAACGAAAATTATGCCCATCCGGAATACCTGGTGGAGGCGGATTGGCTGGCCGAGCATCTGAACGATGACAACATTGTGGTCGTCGATTGCGACGTGGACGCGGGCTACAACAGGGGCCATATCCCGGGCGCAGTTCTGATTCCGGACAACTTCGTGAAAGACGCTGACACGAATCGCACGCTGATGATGACGCCCTCGCAATTCAAGGAGATGTGCGAAGGGTTGGGGATCAGCGATGACACAACAGTAATCTCCTACGACAACGCGCAGAGCGTGACAGCGGCCCGGCTGTGGTGGGTGCTCAACACGTATGGACACCGGAACGCGCGGGTACTGAACGGTGGCTGGCGCGGCTGGGTTACAGGCGGCCACACGATCAGTTTCCAGCGTCCTGCGCGGGCGGAGGGCGTGACTTTCACCCCTAGACTCGACGACTCCATGCTGGTGAAAGTCGACGAGTTGAAGGAGGCGTGCACGCTTGAGGATTCCGTCGTTTGGGACGTTCGCACCGACGGCGAATGGGACGGTTCCAACAACCGCGCCAACGCGCGAGCCGGGCATATTCCCGGGGCCGTCCACCTTGAGTGGCTCAACCTCATGGACCGCGAAACGCACCGGTTCAAGTCGGCATCCGAGATACGGCGACTGCTCTCCGAACACGGGATCACGCCAGACAAGAACGTCTACACGTATTGACAGGGCGGCATCCGTGCGGCGCACGGAGTATTCGTGATGCGGCTAGTCGGCTACGAGAGTACGCGGAACTATGACGGTTCCATGCGGGAATGGGCAAACCGGGACGATACGCCGCTTGAGGTGTGAGGGCGCTTATACCCTTCGACAAGCTCAGGACGGGCGGTGGGGTCAGCTGCCGGTAGAGCCGTGTCCGCCACTGCCCCGCTCGGTCTCCTCCAGACTCTCCGCTATTTCCAGCGAAACGCCGGCGCGGATTCCGACAACGATCTGAGCGATCCTGTCCCCGCTACGAACGACGTGGGGTGGACGGTTCCCCACGGTGTACAAGGTGACGAAGACCTCTCCCCGGTAGTCGCTGTCAATGGTTCCGATGGTACCCATCACTCCCCTGCCGCTGAGGCCGGAGCGCGACCGAATCTGGACATCGAGAGTTGGAGGAAATTCGAGGGCGATGCCGGTTGGAATCAGGACCGGATCCGGGCCAACGATGATCTCTTCTTCTCCATCCTGGAGGCAGGCATAGATATCAAAGCCCGTCGAGCCGGGTGTGGCACGGTACGGGAGTCTTGCGCCCTCGCGGAGCAAGACGACACGAATGACTGCAGTGGAATCGGGTTGCACCTACCCACAATAACGGAACGGGGCGCGGTGGGCCGGGCGGCCCTCCACGCCCCGTGAGTCTTCGAGTGTCGGAATCTAGTTGGAGCGCCGACCCACTGTGCCACGCGCCAGCATGAATCCAGTACCGATCAAGGCGAATCCAAGCATGGCGATGAACAGCAGCGTCATGGAACTCATCGAAACGTCTCCACCCTGGATGGGCGGCGGCGGCTCTTCCCTGAACAGGGCGAACTGACCGGCCCGAGCGACCTTGGCCGTAACGACCATATCGAAGGGATTAGTGGATGTTTCAACAGTCAACCACATATTCCTGCCGGCATCCCAGGCGCGAACGACGAACGCATCCGGGTCATTCTCTGCCTCTTCCCATTCAGCATCCGTCAAGTCCAGATTGAGCATCATGGTGGGGTTGAAGCGGGCTGATTCACTCGCGTCAACGCCATCAATGTTGACGGATACGGTAACAGCCCGGCGCAGGTACTCTGCAGTGCTGCCGCTCGGCTTGCTCGGATTGGGCGCAATCAGCGTGGGCATCGTCTGGCTTTCTTCCAGCAGAAGTGTCTCAACCGTGATGGAGCCCGACGGCATTTCATTGCCGTCCAGCTGAAGCGCGCGAGGCTGTACCATGAGGGATCCCGCTGCATCAAAGCCGGGGAAGAATGTACGCGGGATGTCCAGGTTGACCCCTGCGTCATATTCGAAATCAGCAGTGACGCTGTTCTCTTCTTCTTCTACTTCAGCTGGGGTCTCTTGCGCCAGGACGCTGGTAATGGAGGCCAACAGCAGTCCACCAACGATTCCCAGCACGCCGAGCAATTTCAGGCGTCTGCTTACGCCCGCATGCGTCCATGGCATGACACACCACTCCTCTTTGGGCCCAAGCCCACTATCTCAACTGCTACCGTATCCCGCGCTTTGGCCCTCGCAGGGCCACCCAAATCCAAAACAAAACTTGGAATTTGTTTTGAACCAGTTTTAGATTATAAGGCTGTTTAACGCGTTGGTCAATCAGTCAGACGTTCACATTGAGGGCATTGCGCGGCCGGTCTGGGAATGCATCATGCGGACACGGCGCGGGAGATCGAACCGGACACCCGGCCCGGCCTTCCATGCATGAACACGACTCTGCCGGGCCAGGGCGGGCAGGACATCCGTAACCCAATCAGCGTTCACTCCCGCCTTTTGCAACGGTTCCACTGCCTCCGGTTCGATGATGTAGACACCAACCCCCACAAGGATCTCCGGGTCCGCCGGAAACGGAGGAGTAATCAGGATTTCCTGCACGTGACGGGAGGACGAATCCATTCGGGCGCGGGGCAGTCCTGCCGTTTCCCTTATTTCGGCGGCCAGGCACATGGTGAGAGCGGTGCCCACAGAGCGGTGTGCATCGTACATGGGAGTGATTTGGAGATCCGTGACGAGAGCGCCGTCAATTACCAGAGTTGATTCAGTTACGTGCTGGCGGGCAGCCATGAGCGCGCCGCCTGAACCGGGTGCGCCGTCCTGGCGGACGTGTGTCGCCCTCACTCCCCATCCGCTTCCATCGCCAAAGTAGTGAACGACCATGCCGGGCAAGGCGCGCGAAACGAGCCACACGTCCGTTATCCCTTGCTCTGCGAGATGTCGAATAAGCGCGTCGGCGGCAGGTATACCGTTCACGACTCTGAACGCCGGATGAGGTCCCGCAGCGGGCAGGACCGCACGCGGGTCAAGGCCGTCAATCAAGACGATGGCACGGGTGAGATTCTCAGGAGACCTCATGTGCCCAGTTTCTCATTCCCACCCATATGAGGGAAATAAAAGGGGCGCCCATAATGGGCGCCCCTTTTGTTCACAATGAGAGGTCAGGGTCTAATCGGGAACAAGCACAACCTTACCCGCCACGGCCTCGGTCTCAAGCAGGGTTTGTCCCTCGCCCGCGTCCTTCATGGGCAAGACGCGGTCAATGACTGGCTTGATATGCCCCGCCTGAACCTGATCAAGTCCATCCTGCAACTGGTGAACCGTACCCAGGGTGGAACCAACCAGCTTGACCTGTCGGAAGAAGATGTGGCGGAGGTCAATGTTGGAGTCGTAGCCGCTGGTCGCGCCGCTGGTGACAACGGTGCCGCCCCAGCTGGCAAGCTGGACGCTCAGACCCATGGTGGCCTGACCGGGATGCTCGAATACTACCTCAGCGCCGCGCCGCCCCACGATGTTTCGCATCTCTTGCCGGACATCCTGTGTCTTACGATTGATCAGGTACTCCGCGCCAAGCTCCTTGCAGAGCTCCAGTTTCTCGTCGCTGGAGGCAACAGCGATCGGGTGTGCCTGGAATAGCCTGACAATCTGGATGGCCATCACGCCAAGACCGCCCGCCGCGCCCCAGATCAGGACGTGGTCGCCGGGCTTGACAGGGGCCTTCTCAACCAGTTTTCGCCACGTGGTGACGAGGACAAGCGGGAACGAGGCCGCCTCTTCATGGGTAAGATTCGTAGGCTTGGGAACAGCGTTCTCTGCCGGCACCCTCACATACTGGCCATGTGCGCCGTCGAGCGCCGGCCAATCATAGCCCCAGATATTGCACTCCTGCCCGGTGCGATTATTGAAAGCCGGGCGTCCGCAGTGCACGACAACTTCGTCCCCGATGGAATGAGTCGTGACCTCACTGCCTTTGTCAACGACAACACCGGACGCGTCGCTGCCGGAGATGTGGGGCAATTCCACTTCCATGGGCGCGCCACGGCGTCCCCAGACGTCGTTGTAGTTGATGGCCGTTGCCTTTACTTCAATGACAACGTCATTCGGCCCGGCCTTGGGGTCATCGATATCCTTCCATTGAAGAACTTCCGGACCCCCGTACTCATCGAAGACGAGTGCCTTCATACCAGTCTCCCTCCCTTACGTCAGTGCAGCGCACGACGATGTATCAATGACTCTTCAGGGGCGCGGGAAATCGCAGAAACCTCACCTACCCCACCATGCCGAACAGTGGCCGCCACGCGGCGCATCGTCCGTTCGCCCAATGTAGCACACGGCGCGGCTGGGCGTCATATAGATGCCAGTAGGGGCGGGTTGTGGACCCGCCCCTACACTCTTTTCCCGGGTGGCGAGATTATGGCGCGCGGCTGGGGCGGGCCATCTGCTCGGCGGCAATGGCCTGGTCTTCGTCCGTGAACGCGTCGTTCATGTATTGGAATCCGGCGCGCATCCCCTGCTCTGCCGTCACACGATCCACGTCCTGCAGGCCCTTCGGCAGATCCTCTGGCGAGGCGGCGTAGGACACGTACATGAGGTTCTCGGCGTACTCATACGCCTGGAACATGCCCTGCGACTCGTAGTAGTAGTTGATGGCACGCTTGTTGAGCTCCGTTGATGCAGGCGGCAGCTTGGAGATTGTGTTCGCGAGCGTCCAGACGTAATCGTCAAGTTCGTCTCGCGCCACAACTTCGCTCACCAGGCCAACACGGAGCGCCTCTTGCGCGTCCATCATGTTGCCGGTGAAAGCAAGCTGCTTCATCTTCTTCATGCCAACCAGCTCCGGCCAGATCATGTAGGTCGCCACGCTGGCGTAGCGCGCGGGTGGGTAGCCGAAGAGGGTGTCATCGGAAGCGATGGTGATGTCGCAGTGGCAAGCCAGCTGGCCGCCGCCGGCAAGGCTGAATGAATGGCACTGGGCGATTACCGGCTTGCGATTATTCCAGATCCAGCGGCGATACATCGTTGTGGGATGATCGCTGGTAATCATGGTCAGCGCGTCACGGGGCAGGTTGCCCTCTGACTGCACGTTCATGTCGTAACCCGCTGAGAATGCCCTGCCTGCGCCCTTGATGACGATGCATCGGACGGTCTCGTCCTTGTCCGCCTCTTCGAGTGCGCCTCCGAGGTCTGCGAGTAGGCCCCGGCTCAGGGCGTTCAGTCTCTCGGGTCGGTTCAGCGTGATGTAGGCGACATTGCCGCCTGCCGCCTCACGCA
The DNA here is from genome assembly GCA_965207895.1 of Dehalococcoidia bacterium. Lineage (GTDB taxonomy): Bacteria > Chloroflexota > Dehalococcoidia > UBA6926 > UBA6926 > VXMO01. Next base: position 735,457 of record CBDBNN010000003.1, on the reverse strand, counting down.
ATTCATAGATGATGTTCTCGTAGTCCGCCATCTCTACCCTCCTATCCCTTACCGTTCTCCAATCCTCTCACGTCCACTCATTGTCTGTCAGCGCGTAGCGGCGTCGGTTATGAATCTACGGTGCCAATCACGGATAATGCCGCGGTCCCGATCAAAGGCGAGATCCGGCAACGCGTCAGCAGGGAAGTACTCAACCGCCAGGCTTTCTTCGCCGGGCCGCGGTTCTCCTTCCACGATGTGACCTCGATAGACGACGAGGATGACACGGTTGCCGGTCTCTGAATGGAGTCCAAGCAGGCCGTCAAGTTCAACGGTGACGCCGACCTCTTCCTGCGTCTCACGGATGGCGGCGTCTTCCACCTTTTCACCAGCGTCAACGAATCCGGCCGGGTATGACCAGAGGTCTTTGCGGGGATGGTGTGCACGCTGCATGAGGAGCACACGCCCCTGTTCATCACCAATCAGAACCCCGACCGCTACCTTGGGATCCGTGTAGTGGACGTAGCCGCAGGATTCGCAGGCAAGGCGCATCGAGCCGTCAATCTCACGTTCAACGAGTTCATCACCACAGTTCAGGCAGAATTTTGCCTGACCATGACCATGCATTATGGGCGGATGGTCACCGTTCTGCAGGTCAGCCATCAATAATCCCCGTTACGACAGTCCGTGACCCTCCGATGCCGCCCTGCCTTCTAGCGGAACGGGCCGTCGCGCGCCTCAAGGAACGCCCTCATACCCTGCTCAGTGCGCACCTTGCCGAGGTACTCCCGCTCGGGCACGTCCGGCACAAGACCCTCGATCATGCGGATCATGAGATGGTCTCGCTGGCTCTTCTCAAAGCCCTGTGCGTCATAGACGGCGTTGATGGAGCGCTTCATCATTTGCAAGGCGAAGGGCGGCACTTGCGCGATACGGCGGGCCATCGACATCGCCTCATTCAGGGCCTCTCCGGCCGGAACGACCTTGTTGACCAAGTCCCACTTCTCTGCGGTTTCGACGTCAATGAAATCACCCGTGTAGTAGAACTCTCGCAAATGACGGTTGCTCGTGATGAACGGCATCAGCACGTGCGGTGAGTGGGCAACGTGGCGAATCTCCGGCTCACCAAACTGTGCACGCTCGGATGCGACGATGAGGTCGCAGCTCATGGCGAGAACGTTGCCAGCTGCGGCTGCCGGGCCATCAACCGCAGCGATCCACGGCACGCGGGAGTACCACGGCCGCGAAACAAGAATCGCCTGCCAGTGGGTGCGATCCCAACGTTCGGTGGCGCTGTAGGTTGGCCTCTCCTGGTTCGGGGTGAGGTCATACCCCGCGCAGAATGCTGGGCCCGCGCCCGTGATAACGCCGATCCGCACGTTGTCATCGCTCTCAACAGCATCAAAGACTTCTTCGAGTTCATGAAGCAGCTGTGGGTTAAGAGCGTTGCGGCGCTCCGGTCGGTTCAATGTGACAAGCGCGACACCATCATCACCGACCTCGTAGATAAGGGTCTCAAAGTCTGCCATGTGGAATATCCCTCCCCCGGAATGAACTTGGCGGCCATCCCCAGCCGCCCATGTGAGTATATGTTACTGGATGGGGGGAGAGACGAGACAGCCTGGCGAGACGGCTCCTAAACGTACTCTTTGACGCGCTCTGCGAGACGTTTCGTCATGCCGGGTGCGGCAGAGAGGTCATCAAGGCTGGCCTCGCGGATAGCATCGAGACTGCCGAAGTGGCGCATGAGCATGCGCTTGCGGCGCGGGCCGATGCCGGGCACCGCGTCCAGCATCGATTCCATCCCCTTCTTCTGCCGAACACCGCGATGGAACGTGATGGCGAACCGGTGCGCTTCGTCGCGGGCACGCTGCACAAGATAGAGGGCGGGCGAGGTGCGCGGCAGCATAATCGACTCTGCCATCTCCGGGAGGAAGACCTCCTCCTCCTGTTTGGCCAATGACGCGAGCGGAATCTGGTGCAGGCCAAGCTCAACCCGCATCACCTCCGCGACGGCGTTGAGTTGTCCTTTTCCGCCATCGATCAACACGAGGTCAGGCAGCGTCATGAAGGAGCCGTCAGCCGTTTCTTTCCCCGTGCCGCCGCGATTGTCCCTGTTGCGAGACGGGGCCGACTTGAACTGCGCGATGACTTCCTCAGCATCCTCTGCCGTCGATGCAAGCCCCCGCGCGGCGCTGCCAAGCGCGCCGGAGCGGCGGAATCGACGCCGGATGACCTCTTGCAGCGACGCAAAATCGTTTGCGCCTTCCACAGTCTTGATCCTGAAACGACGATAGTGGTCCTTGAACGGCTGCCCGTCCTGGAACACAACCATGGAGGCGACAGAGTTCGTTCCTTGCGTATTTGAAATGTCATAGCACTCGATGCGACGCGGGAGTTCGGGGAGGTTGAGCTGCTCCTTGAGTTCCGCCAATGCCGTCTCTGTCGCCGCCTCGTCCGCGAGCACCTTGATGCGAAGGGCTTCAAGGCCCTGCAAAGCGTTTTCTGCAACAAGTTCCAACAGCTTCCTACGCTCGCCACGCTGCGGGACGATGAGTCGCACCTTGCGACCCTCTCGTCGCTCTTCAAGCCATTCCGTGATAGCAGGGCCGTCGGCCACGGGCGACTGCGTCAGGATGCGCGGCGGTACGACAGGGCTGTTCACATAGAACTGCTTGATGAATCCGGCGAGGACTTCCCCATCCGTTTCCCCAAGCGTGCCATCCAGCAGGAAATTGTCGCGTTCCAGCAATCTGCCACCACGGACGAAGAAGACCTCCGCCCATGCCTCGTTGCCGGCGCGAGCGATGGCGATGATGTCCTCGTCAACAGCATGCGTGGAGACAGCCTTTTGCTCGGCGGAGACGCGATTGATGGCGTTGAGTTGGTCACGGAAAAATGCTGCGCGTTCGTATTCAAGGGTTTCCGAGGCGTCCATCATCTTGCGCTTGATGTCCCGCGCGATGGTGGCCTGCTTCCCCTCCAGAAACGCGGAGACTTGTCCGATGACTTCTCGATAGTCCTCATTGGATACCGCGCCGATGCAGGGACCAAGACAACGCTTGATGTGGTAATCAAGGCACGGACGCGGGTCTGTGCCCGTAATCTCCTTGGTGCAGGATCGATACGGGAACAGCTTGTTGAGCAGGTCAAGGGTCTTGCGCACGCTTGATGCGCTGGCATACGGCCCGAAATAGCGCGCGCCGTCGTCCTGCATCCGCCGGGTGATGTACACACGCGGCCATTCTTCACGCACGTCGATCTTGAGATAGGGATAGGTCTTGTCGTCTTTCAGTCGGACGTTGAACCTCGGCTTGTGGCGCTTGATGAGCGTGTTTTCAAGGATCAGGGCCTCCGCCTCGGTCGTCGTGACGATGCAATCGAGGTCTGAAGCACGCTGTGCGATTTGGAATGCCTTGGTTCCCGGCGTCAGGGCATCTGAGCCGAAATAGGAACGCACACGGTTACGGAGGACGGCGGCCTTGCCAACGTAAATCGGTTTGCCACGAGCGTCACGAAAAATGTAGACACCGGGCTGTGCGGGCAGGCCGCGGGCGACCTTACCGAGATCTATGCTCATCGTGCGCTCATTCTATCGCGCCGCAGAACTAGTGGCGGATTCTTCGCGTCGTTCAGAATGACGGGCTGGCACTAGAGGAAGACTGCGGCAGCAGCAAGGGCGGCGGCGGTAACGACCGCAGCAAGGCCGATGGAGCGGAGATCTCTGATGGAATCACGACGGATTCGCTCTTCCCGTTGCGCTTCAAGCGCGCGTGCGGAGGATGTCGCTCCACGCCGGAGCGCGCCGACTCCTCTACCTCTTGTACGCGCACCATTCTGCGTGGCAACGGGTGTCTGCGCCGTCGCGGCTACGGTAGGCTCGGGCGCCACCGTTTGGGTATCTTCGGGTGCTGCAGGAGGAGCAGTGCTACGCGCCGCCCTCACAATGCGTCCCGGTGAGACCGGCGGGGCCGGACGAGGTCGGCGCTCAGCGCCTGTGCCTCGTCGTTTTCTATCACGCCTGCTTGGTTTACCTGGCATTGTTCTCGTCTCTCCGTTCCCACACTTTTTCGCCGGAGTTCACCTTAAGTTTCGTCGCAAAGCAGTTGTTCGTCCAGAGCGCGTGCGCCCGTCGCAACCATTTGCGCGTAGTGCTTGACATCAAGTCGATCGACGCGGAGCACCATGTCAAACCAGCTGGGGTCAAACGGATCGACACCGAAGAATTTTCTTAGAAACGCCTGTCGGTGGTGTTCCTGATCATCGACCTCCCGGCGCGCCTGGTCCTCCGGCAAGCTGTTCCGGTTGGCCCAGCGCTCAATGCGTGCGTCACGGGGCGCCAGCGCGAGGACGTTGAAGACACGGGGGTTGTTCCTGAGAATATACGTCGCGCCCCTGCCTATGATGACAACCCGGGGTAGACGGGCGAGCTCCCGGATAATCTCCGTCGTCACCTCAAGGAAGCGTTGATCATCGAGAGTCTGCTCATCAGTGCGCGGCTCCGCGGCGGCCTGCTCATAGGTGCGTGAGAGTATCGGTTCGCCGCTCATGTAGGGATCGGCCGTGTAGCTTGCTGCGGATCGCTGAATGAATGTCTGGAAGACGCGAGCGATGCGGTCAGTCAGGCTATCGACGCGCATGTCCCGAGCATCCCATTCTTCAATACTCATGCCTGTGCGGCTGGCAGCCTCGCTGAGGAGAAAGTTATCGACAAATTCAGCTTCAAGCAGTTGGGCGACTTCCTGGCCGATATCCTGACCGCCACTGCCGATCTGCCCCGCTATCGCTATAACAGCCATGACGCCCCCTATCCACCGCGAATTCTACCGCGTGCGCCTTCGCCCAGCGAACGCCTTCATCATGCCACGCTGGGTAGCTTTAGGCGACAGGAGCGCCGAAACTCTCAGGAGAGGCTATCCGGCGGTGACGGCGTCGCGTTCACGACCGTAGCGAGCGCGAGGATGGGCGCGGTCGTACTCGTCACGCAACTGGTCATGTGCCAGGCGCGTGTAAATCTGCGTAGTCGAGATACTTGAATGGCCAAGTAGTTCCTGAACGTGGCGGAGTGCCGCGCCCCCACGCAGCAGGTGCGTCGCGAAACTATGGCGGAGGGTATGAGGCGTGATGCTGTGCGTGATGCCGGCTTCAGCGGCAAGCGACTTGAGCAGTAGCCAGAAGCCTTGCCTGGTTAGGCGGTTGCCGCGTCGATTCAGGAACAGTGCGGGTTCATCACGTCGGCGGCGGAGCCTTGGGCGGGCCTCATCAATGTAGACGCGCAGAGCACGAATTGCCTCCGGATAGACGGGAATAATGCGCTCCTTGTAACCTTTGCCACGACATCGTACATAACCTTCGTCAAGATTGACGTCGGCAACGCTCAAAGACACGAGTTCGGAGACACGCATTCCCGTCGCATAAAGCAGTTCAAGCATGGCGGACGCGCGCATGGCCTCCGGCGTTGATTTGCCTCTCGGCTGATTCAGGAGTAATTCGACTTCATCCACACCGAGAGGGGACGGCAACGCCCTGCCCACCTTCGGTGAACTGAGTCCCTCAGAGGGGTCTGAGTCGACCAGGTCGTGTGTGATCATATAGGAGAAGAAAGACTTCACAGCTGCAATCTTACGTGCGATGGTGGTTGTGGCGTACTCACGGGACTTGAGATGGCTGACGAATCCCAGGAGATGATCACGTGAAACATCCGCCCACGATTCCGCAGGCACCAGCTCCTCCGACGGGACAGCGAGCCACTCTGTCAGTTGGGTCATATCACTGCGGTAGGCCTCCGAGGTATTGGTGGAAAACCCTTTGACAGTGGTGAGGTACACAAGGAAATCTCGTACGCCTTGATCAAGCATTCGGCGGGCCTTCCTTTTTGATAGTTATGGGAAGCATTACGTCACGTCTAGAGAAGAATATCACAAAGTCCAATGAGCACGGCAGTTCGTTACGCGAGTCGGCGATTCGTCAGATACGGCAGCGGGGGCATAGAATAGTGAGGCGGCGGGTTGTGGAGCCGCAGGGCGCATAACCCGGCCAATTCTAACCAGCGAGGTAGTACAGGTTGAACATTCTTGCCGCTATCAACATTGGGATTGACCCCACGATCTTTGAGATTGGCCCGTTCCTTGTGACGTGGCACGGATTCTTCACGGCGGTGGGCATTGTCGCCGTCGTCATCTGGGCCGTGTATATGGGCCGCAAGCACGGTATCCATGAAGACGCCGTTTACGGGACGGCCGTCTGGGCCGTGCTGGGCGGTTTGATCGGCGCGCGGCTGGTTCACGTGGTTGATAACTGGGACTATTACGCGACGGATCTGCTTCTCATTCTTCGCATCCATGAAGGCGGAATCGGTCTTCTCGGCGGCATTTTAGGCGCGACGCTCGCCGGAAGTTTCTACGCGTGGCGGCACCGCTACCCCGTAGGGCGCATGGTGGACCTGGTCACGCCGGGACTGTTGCTTGGCATGTTCCTCGGCCGATTCGGAGACATCATCAACGGTGAGCATCTTGGGGAAACGCTTGTTAGGCCCTGGGCGTTTCTGTACACGCACCCGGGCAGCCCGGCAAACGGTGAGGGCCCCATGCACCCGGTCATCGTGTATGAGATGGCGCTGGACGCATTTGTTGGAATCGTCACCTACTTCCTGATTGGGAGACTGCGGCCGAACGGGTCGGTCTTCTTCATGTACCTGCTGATGTACGGGCTTGGCCGATTTATCATCCAATTCATGAGGCGGGACGCCGTCTGGTTCCTGGGACTCCAGCAAGCTCACATCTTGTCCATCCTGCTGGTGGTCATTGCGCTGGCATTCCTCATTACACGGGTGAGGTTGGCAAACCAGGACGATGACAGACGCGACGAGTCAGACGACGGCGAGGAAGAGGAGACTGAGGAAGGACAGGCGGACGCGCCAGCGCAGCCGGCTTAAGGTATTTTCCCGGTTCGCGATCAGTCTTGGCTGACCAACGGAATTGGGACGCCGCGTTCCGGCTTTGGTGGGTCAATTGAGGCTTTAGATTCTTCGCTGCGCTCAGAATGCCAGGCCCGATGGATTCCGGCCCCGTATCGGGGTACGGGGCATGCTTTCGCCGGAATGAGGGAAATGACGACGGAGGCCGCGATAGCGTTTACTCCATTTGCCTCCGGAACGCGCATCAGATTCTGGCCGTTCCGGCCAGAATGACGAAGGGGTTGCGCGGGAATGACGGAGTTACGTTGAGGGGCGGAAGTCCTGCACGTTGAATTCCAGGGATTTCGGGCGGTTTGCATTCGGGCCACCATCGTTCTCCTGGAACTGAAAAGCGACGTCGATCTCTCCCCTGGCCTGTCCTGCCTTGTCGCCTTGTCGGAATGCGATGGCATTCCATTCCATTCCTGTTTCAGATTCCGCCAACGAGAGGCGCAGGTGCGAGCCGTCTCCAACTCTTCTCGACGACATGACGCGCATGTTCCGTGCAAGGAATACCGGTTTCCTGTTGCCTTCACCAAATGGTTCAAGCTTTGTCATGTGGGAGTTGAGATCCGCGGCGATACGTGCGGGCACACCCTCGGAGTCAATGGCAAGCACGGGATGAAGATCAATGCCGTCCAAAGTCCTGGCGGCCAAATCACGCAGTCTGTCGCGGAAGGTGGGGAGATTGCTTTCGAGGGCCGAGAAACCTGCGGCACGGCGGTGACCGCCGAACAGTGTGAGCAGGTCTGCACACTGCTTCAATGCGCCCCCCGCATCGAACTCCTCAATGCTTCGGACGGAGCCCTGAATTGAACCATCGCCGTAGGTTGAGTAAATGAAGCTAGGACGATAGAACTCTTCCATGAGCCGTCCGGCCACAAGGCCCAGGATTCCCGCAGGGATGTCCGGAGCACCGGCGACGATGACGGGCGCTCTCACATCATCGTCCGTCATGCGCTCACGGACGTTCTTGTACGCCTCTTCAGTGAGTTCACGGCGACGCTGATTGAGCTCGTCAAGTTGGACGGCGAGAGTTCGGGCTTCTTCCTCGTCATGGGTGGAAAGCAGGCGCAGTGCATCATCCGCATGAGTGAGGCGGCCAGCGGCGTTGAGGCGCGGCGCAATCTGAAAGGCTATGTCTTCGGACGTGAGGCCGACTAGTGGTCGGCGGGCGATCAACGCGAGGACGCGGATGCCGGGGCGTCGCGTGTCTCTCATCCGAATCAGGCCCTCGCTGACAAGATAGCGATTCTCGCCGATCAGTGGCATAACGTCTGCGACGGTGCCGAGCGCGACCAACTCGACAAGATCGGCGGGCAGGTCTTTGCCCATCTCTTGATAAAGCGCCTGTGCGAACTTATAGGCCACGCCCACTCCGGCGAGTTTCGGCCACGAGTACGTGGATTCCTGTCGCATGGGGTTCACGATGGCGGCGAAATCGGGAAGATTATCGTCGGGCATGTGATGGTCAGTGACGATGATATCCATTCCCCTTGGCACAGCCGCTCCGCCGTTGACGCCGCCAACCCCGCAGTCCGCCGTGATGACAAGGGTGCAGCCGTCATCATGGAGCGTCTTGAGGGCTGCCCGGTTGACACCATGTCCTTCTGATCGCGAGGGAATATAGGTGGTCACTTGCAGGCCGAGGTTCTGGAGCGCCTCACGCAGAAGCGCGCTGCCGGAGACTCCGTCGGAATCGAAATCGCCGTAGATTCCGATTTTCTCCTGGGCGAACATGGCCTGACGGATGCGGTGAATGGCGGCATCCATGCCGGGGATGTCGTTCGGATCGCCGCTGAGGCGCTCATCGGGCCGGAGGAACAGGTCGGCGGCTTCGGCGGTCTCGATGCCGCGGTTCACGAGGAGTTGCCGGAGCGTCGGCGGGAATGCGGTGAGGGCTTCTCGCGCCTGCGGTGACGGCGGTTCCGGCAGCGCCCACCGGCGTTGGACCGTCATGGAGGGCGGCTAGTCCGCGAACTTGCGGAAGATGATTGCCGTGTTATGGCCGCCGAAGCCGAATGTATTGGACAAGGCGCTGTTCACGGGACCGTTGCGGACCTCATGCGGCGTGTAATTCAGATCGCAATCCGGGTCCGCATTTTCGAGGTTGATGGTCGGAGGGATCTGGTCGTTCGCGACAGCAAGAGCGCAGATAGCGGCCTCAAGCGCGCCGCCCGCGCCAAGCAGATGGCCGTGCATCGACTTGGTCGACGAGATCGGCACGGCGTAGGCGGACTCGCCGAAGACGGTCTTGATGGCCTTTGTCTCCTCGCGGTCATTGATGGGCGTTGATGTGCCGTGCGCATTGATATAGCCAAGCTCGCCGGGGGCAAGCCCTGCCCTGTCCAGCGCCTTGCGCATGGCTCGCACCGCCCCTTCACCGTTCTCTGCGGGGTGGGTGATGTGATAGGCGTCTGCAGTCGATGCGAAGCCGGAGAGTTCAGCGATGATGTTCGCGCCGCGCGCCTTTGCGTGTTCGAGGTCCTCCAGCACGAGCACGCACGCGCCCTCGCCCATGACAAAGCCGTCTCGATCAACGTCAAAGGGTCGGGAAGCCTGCGAGGGACTGTCGTTTCGCTTGGTGGACAACGCGCCCGCCTGGCTGAATCCGGCGAATGCGATGGGCGTGATGGTGGCCTCCGCGCCGCCCGCGAGCGCAACCTTGGCGTCGCCGCGCCGGATGAGATCAGCTGCCGCGCCGATGGAATCGGAGCCGGAGCAGCAGGATGACGTAACGGAGTAGGCGGGGCCGCGCGCGCCAAGCGCGATGGACACCTTTGAGGCACCCATCTCCGTCACCATCATGGGCATGAGGAACGGGCTGACACGGTTGGGGCCGCGCGTGGAGAGGGTTTCGACGGCGTTCTGGACGGTGCCGATGCCTCCGTATCCGCTGCCGATAATCGTAGCGACTTCATTGCGGTTGTCGTCCGTCACCTCCAGGCCGGATTTCTGGACGGCCTGATCGGCGGCGGCCATCGCGAACTGGATGTAGCGGTCGGTCTGACGGACTTCCTTACGGTCCATGAAGGTGGACGGATCAAAGTCCTTGACCTCACAGGCGATGGTTGTCGGGTACGGTTCCACGTCAAAGAGTGAGACGGTATCCGCACCGGACTGCCCGGCAAGCAACCCATCCCACGTGGTCTGTGTATCAAGGCCGAGGGGCGTCACCATGCCGACGCCGGTCACAACGATTCGAGTCACTTCTGCACGCTCCTCAAGTACAGATTGTCCACGCCTGCCGTCGTTTGGCGGCTGGCTAGATGATACGGGGACGCGCGGCGCGGGGACAAGAGAGGGGGGCAGCATGTACATATAGGTGTGTTTGATACCATTCAAGGAACGCATGCGAGCATGACGGAGGAACCCATGCCTGAGTCTGACCTTCTGGGGCCGTTGGTGGATGCGATTGAGACGGTTAAGCAGCGCATTCAAGAGCACGGATCAAGCTTGCGTGAGAATGAGACACGAACTCGTGTAGCCCTCATTGACCCGATTTTGCAGGCACTGGGATGGGATGTGTCTGACCCTGCGTCCGTGACTGTCGAACATCGCACAGCCAATAAGGGGCGCACCGATTATGCGCTTCTTAAAGATGACGGAAGTGTCATCGCCTCTGTTGAGGCGAAATCTCTGAACCACAATTTGGGTCTCGATGAGCAGGAACAGATGGAACGGGACGCTAAGCGCGTCGAAGCCCGCTTCGGAGTTCTCACAGACGGCAGTGACTGGCAGATATGTAGTCTGTACGGTGGCCCTCGACATGAAGATAGGTACATAGCAGACGTACATCTGTCGCAACAATCCTCATATGAGGCTGCTCTCAAATTGCTCTTGCTCTGGCGTCCGAACTTGGAGTCAGGTCAACCAGTTAAAGCAAACGAGCCTCTAACAGGAATTCCGGATAATCCTGAGGAGGCTCCTCAGGAACCGACAGTTCAACCGAAAAACGGGAAATGGGTTCTGTTCACATCCATCAAGTCACTCGCCAATAACAAGCCGCAAGCTGTGAGGTTCCCTGGCGATCAAGAGGTTCCTATCCCAATTCAGCATTGGTACGAGGTCTGGCTGGAATTTGGGAAATTCGTTCACAGGGGAAACTATCTGAATGGGAAGAGGCTGCCTCTCGAAAGCCCTCAACAACGAAAACCAATTCTTGGCAATAGTAAGTTCTCGCAGACTTGTAAGCAGGCCGGAGATTTGCCGATTTATATAGAGGACAAGGGGAATTCACAGCTTAAGCTCAAGTGGGTCGAACATCTGGCTCAAGAACTTCAAGTAGGTACTATTGAGGTTCGCTTGCAGCACTAGGTCTCAAATTTCCATAACCCACCCTTACCTCGCCGACCCCGCTAAACTGTTATATGCCCGCTTTGGCGGGGCTTTGGGCGTTTAAGGGAGGCTTGAGGCCGCCCTGCGGGCAGCGTAGACCCCCGCCTTCGCGGGGGATTCGATGTGCGGCGGTACTGAGTTGGAGTGCGGAATGAGCATCAGATTCTGGCCTGCGGCCAGAATGACGGGAGTAGCGGCGGGAATGACGGAGGGTAGAAACGGTTGAGTCTGGCGGCGTTGTCTGAAGGGTTGCGGCGGCGGTATGCGTATCGTCAGCTGGTTGAGGCGCTGCGCGCAGGACAGCCGGAACCGATCCTGCTAGATCCGCTGGAGGGCGCGACGCCGTTCATCATCGCCAGCCTGTGGCGTGATCTCGGGCGGCCGGTACTTTGGCTGCACGCGGGGGCGGAGGACGCGCGGCGGGCGCATGAACAGGTCAGCGCCTATGTGTCATCGTCAGCCGCTAGCGCAGTGATTCCCTACCCGGAGCCGGACGCCCTACCCTATGAGCAGCTGGCCAACGATGCATCGACAACGCGGGAGCGGCTACGTGCACTCTCCGCGCTCGCGGACTTTCGGGCCGGGTCGCAGGAGGCGCGTCTGCAGGAACTCATGGCCCGCCCTGCACCGTTCATCATCGCAAACGCCTATGCCGCCGCGGCGGTCACACTGCCTCCGGAGGATTTTCAGCGCGCGTCATTCACGCTGAGCATCGGCGAGGCGGTTTCGATGGACGGCATTCTATCGGACGCGGTTGAGTTGGGGTATGAGCCAGTCGCGGCGATCGAGACGCCAGGGACGATTAGCCGTCGGGGCGGCATCGTCGATATCTGGCCGCCTCAGGACGAAAGCCCCGCTCGCATCGAGCTGTTCGGGGACATCATCGACAGCATCCGCTCATTCGACGCGGCAACACAGCGATCAACCACTGAGGTGGATGAGGTTGTTGTGACGCCGGCGCTTGAGCTGCTGCCGTCCGCTTTGCGCGATACTCCACAGCCGGACACAGACGGGCTTGGAGATGAAGAGGCAGCAGTATTTCTGGAGGAGCTGCGGCAGTTCTCCGAGGGCGCAGCCGTGCCGGGCGTCGGGTTTTTCGCGCCGTATTTCCATCGGTCAACGCTGATTGACCACCTGCCCGATGAGACGGTCGTGATTGTTGATCGGCCCACCAGCGTCCACACGCGTCTTGATGAAGTGATTAGGAGGGGTTTGGAAATCCGCGACGGGCAGGTGGAACGAGGCAAACTGCCGCTCGCATTTCCCAGTCCCGTCGCCACCTCAGAGCGGCTTGAGATGTCATTGGCCGATGTGGCGCGACGACTCCATCTTGAGCCGTTTGCGCAGGCGTCACCTGACGGAATTCAGGAGGGCGCACGGTCGTATGGGAGCCTTGGATTCTCGCCTCCGGAGACCTACGGCGGGCGGATCGACCGTCTCAGCAGCGATATTCTCGGCGCGCGGCATCAGGGACACGCAGTGGTTGTTGCGTCGCTGCAGGCGCAGCGGCTGGCGGAGATGCTGAGGGAGAGCGGGCATGAACTCTCGCTGCGAGCAGACATGGACGCCGTGCCGACGCCGGGGAGCCTAGTGATTGTGCAGACGGCGTTGGCAGAAGGATGGGAGCTAAGCGGCGGTGAATCGGGCGTCAGCGGGTCGATCATCACGCTTTCAGACACGGAGATCTTTGGGTTCATCAAGAGGCCGCGCCCTGTGCGTCGACGCGTGGTGCGCCGCGATGCGTTCCTTTCAGATTTCGTCGAGGGCGACTACGTCGTTCACGTGGAGCACGGCATCGCGCGGTTCAAGGGGACGGTGCAGCGGGCAACGGAGGGGGCGGATCGGGAATACCTGGCACTTGGCTACTCGGGCGGCGACACGCTCTACGTGCCGACGGATCAGGTGGATCGCGTGGCGCGGTACACGGGAACGGGCGGGAATCCAACGCTGACGCGGCTTGGCGGCAATGAATGGGCCAACACCAAGAGGCGCGTCAAGGAGGACGCGCTCAGGTTCGCGGAAGAACTGTTGAGACTGTACGCCGAACGAGAGATAAGCTCACGCGCGCCGTTCGGAGGGGAGACGGCGTGGCAGTGGGAGTTGGAAAGCTCGTTCCCCTACCAGGAGACGGAGGACCAGCAGCAGGCCATCATCGACGTGAAATCGGACATGGAGGCGGAGAGTCCGATGGATCGGCTGATCTGCGGCGACGTGGGCTACGGCAAGACGGAGGTGGCAGTGCGCGCCGCGTTCAAAGCCGTGGCAGCGGGTTCACAGGTGGCGCTGCTAGTGCCGACAACGGTGTTGGCGCAACAGCATTATCGGACGTTCATGGAGCGGCTTGAGACGTTTCCATTGCGGGTTGACATGCTGTCGCGTCTGCGGACGGACGCGGAGCAGAAGGAGACCGTGGCGGCGATGGCGCGGGGCGAGGTAGACGTCGTCATCGGCACGCACCGGCTGCTGTCCAAAGACGTGAGTTTCCGCAACCTGGGGCTGGTGATCATCGATGAGGAACAGCGGTTTGGCGTGCGCCACAAGGAGCACCTGCGCAAGATGCGCGCGACAGTGGACGTACTGACGATGACGGCCACGCCAATCCCCCGCACGCTGCACATGGCGCTGTTCGGCATCCGCGATATGAGCCGCATCGACACCGCGCCGGAGGATCGGATTCCGGTGACGACGTTCGTGGCGGAACAGGAGGATCGGACGATCCGCGAGGCGATTCTGCGCGAGACGGATCGGGGCGGTCAGGTCTTCTTCGTCCACAACCGCATACAGGACATCCATCGGGTACTTGAGCACCTGCAGCAGCTTGTGCCTGAGGCGAGCTTCGGCGTGGCTCACGGGCGGATGCCGCCGGAGTCGCTGGAAAGCGTAATGAATTCGTTTGCGGCACAGGAATTCGACGTGCTGATCTGCACCACGATCATCCAGGCGGGATTGGACATGCCCAACGCCAACACGCTCATCGTGGACGACGCGGACCGGCTCGGGCTGACACAGCTGTACCAGTTGAGGGGGCGCGTGGGACGTTCGTCGATACGCGCCTATGCCTATTTTTTGTTCAGGCGCGACCGCGTGCTGACGCCGACGGCGGAGCGTCGTTTGCGCGCAATCCTGTCGGCCGCCGAGCTCGGGGCGGGGTTCCGGCTCGCGATGAAGGATCTTGAGATTCGCGGCGCGGGCAATATTTTGGGCGCGGAGCAGAGCGGGAACGTGGCGGCGGTCGGCTTCGATCTGTACACGCGTCTGCTCTCAGAGTCGATTGAGGAGGTCCGCAAGGGCAAGGCGGCAAACGTGCCGGACGAACCGGGGCTGACTGGAGGGCGGTCATTGTTGGCGGCGGGGGCTGCTCGCGCGCCTGTTGACCTTCCTGCGGATGCCCGCATTCCGCCGGACTACGTGGAGGACACGGGAACGCGGCTGGCCGTGTACGAACGGCTGGCGAATCTCGTCGATCCGACAGAGGTCGAGACCATACGCGGAGAGCTTCGGGACAGATTCGGGCCGCTGCCGCAGCACGTGGACGATCTGCTGCTGGCTGTCGAGGTTCGAGCTCAGACGGGGCAGCTGCGGGGCATGGTGCGGGCGATCGCGACGGAGGGCACGGAGATTGTCGTACGGCTCAGGGACGTGTATTGGCTGGATCGCGAGGTGATCCGCAGGGCGCTGCCCAACGCGAACGTCGGACATCTACAGATTCGGATGCCGGTTCGCTCCGGGAGCGATTGGCGCGAACAACTGCGCCAACTGATGGGTGAGTTCGGTCGGATGAGTGGAGATGTCGCGGCAGTGACGGCTTAGTCGTGGTCGCGGTTGCGGCGGCCGCGAATGCGATCCCATAGGGACGGGCCCGGTGGCCGATCACCATAGATGGACTGCCCGCGCCATCGCTTTTCGTACCCGCCGGGGAGGTTGGCCGGCGGGCCGTTCCTGAAGTAGCTCAAGTAGGCAGCGCCGAGCAGGATCAGGCCCCCAAGAGCCAGAGCGGCGCCAAGCGACCCTGACATACTCCAGAGCAGTGCGCCGCTGATGAGGAGAAGGAGTCCGAAAACAGCAGCGTACTTCACACCACCCATAAGTGAGCGGCGGGGGCTGTCCGGGGATCGCCGCCGTTGTGCTCGGCGAGCACGACGGGGCGGAGGCGGCAGGCTGCCCGCCTTCTCGACAATATCTTCAATCTCACGCTCGAGACGATCACTCATGTGTGTCTCTCCCTGTGCCCCAGGCGCTCTCTGGTGGCATTCTACCCCGCGCCGCAAGGACGCGCACGCGGAGGCGACGCCATCGTTGGCAGTATACTCTGACAATGAGCGATTCACAGCAACTGCCCTCCCTCCAGCCGGACAGGGTCCGCGCCGCGCTTGGTTCTTACGAGCCCGAATTCATCAACGATGAGTCCCTGATGCCGTCCGCGGTGCTGATCCCCATCATTGAGGGGACCGAGGGGCCGAGGATCCTGTTCACCGTCCGGACGTCGCGCGTGGAGCACCACAAGGGAGAGGTGTCCTTCCCGGGCGGCGCGCGCGATCCAGAGGATGAGTCCATCACACACACGGCCATCCGCGAGACGCATGAGGAAGTCGGGATTGAACCGGACAAGGTCGAGGTTCTTGGCAGGCTGAACGACCACCAAACGCGGACCGGATACCACATCACGCCGTTCGTGGGCATCGTCACGCCGGGTGCGGACTACGACCATGACCGTTTCGAGGTGAACGAGATCTTTGAGGTCACGTTCGCCGATTTATGGGGGACGTATCTGAAGGGTCGTCAGCCTTTCACCTACGGCCAGAACACCATCATGGCGTATGAGTTTCACCACGACGGCTACCGCATCTGGGGCGCAACTGCGGGCATTCTTGCCGAGTTCTTTGACGTGTTGAGGGCGGCGGGGGGATAGGCTGGGCTATTCCCGGTTCGGCGCTCCTTTCGCTACGCTCTTCTGATTTTGATCTCTGTTTAGGGCCTTGGGGGGACGCATCGCTGTCGATTCCCGGCTGTTCGATAGATCGGTTTGGCGCATTTAGGAGTTCGCGTTCCGGGGCATCGAACCACCATTCTGGTTCATTGCCGTCGGTCTCCAGACTCGGCGCGCGCAGGGGACGCCTGCCGCTGAGCGGAGCTGCCGCGCCGGCAGGTGTCCGCTCCGGGTGGGCGCGGGCCGAGGTTGTGGCATCGGCCATGCGCCCGTCTCCGGTCAGACCTCGCTTGAGGTGGCCGGGAGTTCGTCCCTCGTCCACGTCACGCTCTTCGGCGTGAGGGGCGGTCTCCGTCCTCGCACGGTCGCGCTACCACTTTGCAGCCGTGCGGCATGCGCTCAACGTCATTGCCGCAGTGGCGTTTGACCCGCGTCGAGCACGGTTTCGCCGGACGGCCTCGCCAGGGTCATGGCGGTCTGTGAGGCCGTTTCACGCTTCCGGCAGCCCACCGTCGCGTCCACCGGGGTGGTGGTCCAGCCGTGGTTCCCTGCCAGGTGACTAGAGGATCTCTTGACAGCGATGCGTTCCCTTGCAGGGGGCGCCCTCCTGTTGCGCTCCCGGGGTTGGTAGTTGCGGCACGGGTGTCGACGTTCCGTGTCGCGGGTTGGATGGCTTTTGTGAGCGGGATGTTAGGGCATTGGTTTTAGTTGGGTCAACGAGGATGTGGCAGGGGGGGACAAGTAAGAGGCTCCGTTAGCTCTTCTCCGTAGCTTTTTGTCTGGCCTCCCTGAGGCGCTTCTCTTGAAAACTCTTACTGTAAGACTTCAATTCATCTTGACCAAGTAAGGGGTGGCCGCGTTCTTCAAAAAGGGCAACTAGTGCATCCCATCCTTGCATGTTCCCCTCTGAAGAAGCAATAACCATGGGGTGGGAGGCTCTAAACGGAGAGGTAATGGGAAAGGCATCCTCAACTTCGCCCAGTCGCCCCCAGTCGAGGGTCTCCGGAGGCACGGCGCCCCTGTCCAGCAGAAAAGCAGCCATCTCGACCTGTCTTGTTTCTATGGCCTTGTCCAGGGGAGTCCAACCTTGTTCCACTAGTCGTCCGAATCGCTTGATGTACTGTCGCGTGTCACTATCCAGCAACCACGGCATCTCCAAATCGGCCCCTCGATTCAGCAGCAGTTCGGCGACCGCGATCTTGCCATGTCGGCTTGCCCAGTGGAGCAGAGGAAGACCTCCTCGTGAGGCAGGTGTCAGGGAAGCTCCGGCATCCAATAGTCTCTCGACCAGCCTAACCATATCTTTCCTGATTGCGTCATGAAGGATTGTGTTGTCACCGGTGACGACAAGACTTGCCCGCTGAAGCCAACCTCTTGTTTGTGGGTTTGCCTTGAGTTCCTCGGCAACGGATTCCGGAAGATCAAATTCGCCATGTTGCGTTACTGATACCGCCCTGCCGTTCTTCCGCAGGAATAGCTTCTCGTCATCAATATCCCCGTTTGGCATGAGGACAGACGGCGGTGTGAGGTGCGGCCAGAGCACATGTCGATCCTGAATGGGAAGCCGCGCGGGATCAATGGCAGCTCCGGCGTCCAGGAGCAGTTCCGCAACTTCTGAATTATGCTCGTCTTTGAAAGACCCCCAGGGGGCATGCACATTAATGAGGGCAATGTCCAGAGGCGTGAGCCCTTCGAGGTTCTTTGTCTCGATTCCGGCTCCGTTCTCCAGGAGCAAACGGGCGGCAATTTCTCTATTCATTGAGGCGGCAACATGCAGCGGCGTCTCACCCATTGCGTCTGCCGCTTCAACATTCGCGCCCGCGCCGATGAGCATTTCAATTACGTCGGTATGCTGGAAGAAGCATGCTCTATGCAGCGGAGTCTCCTGGTTATGATCGCGCTGATTGACGTCAGCTCCGGATTCGATCAACGCCTGGACAGTGCTGGTGCTGCCATATGCAGCCGCGACATGCAATGGCGATCGGCCTGCTTCATTCTCTTCCTCAACGCTGGCGCCACTCTCAACAAGAAGTGGCGCCAGCGCAGCAAAGTCCCTCCTGGCAGCCAAATGCAGAGGTGTTGAACCGTATTCATCGTCGTGGGCATTGGGATTGGCCCCGCTTATTGCCAGTTGCCGGGCAGCCTGACCATTGCCATTGTCGACGGCAGTGTGAAGCGCCCCCCGTCCAACGTCGTCACGGACCTCAACATCGGCTCCGGCCTCAACCAAAAGAGCTATCAACGAGGCATCGTCGACTTCGGCGGCATGATGCAAAGCTGTTCGGTGTCGAGCATCGAGAACTGACACACTTGCCCCAAGGCCGATGAGGCGCTCCACAAAATCAGTGTGACCATGGGCGGCTGCCAGCATCAGCGGGGTAACTCCTTCGCGATCAGCCGGATCAAAGTTTCGGGTTGTCCGCTTGTTCTTTGGCAGAGCGGTCATATCACCGTCAAGCGCCGCGTGGTGTAGCTTGCGCCTGCCCTTCGGTGTTAGTGTCTCGAATACCGAGTTGGCCTGCTTCGTCACGGGCGGTTTCGCCGTGGCAAAGAGAGTGAGTATTGCTTGCCCAAGCATCTCCGCATCCTTCCAGGGCGCAATGAGAATCCTGTTCTCGGGCACGGTCATGTCTGGCGGGTCTTCGGGCAGTTCATACAATTGAACCCTTCCGAACAAGTCATGAGGATACAGGTTTATGTAGGACAGGCGAGAGGACAAGCTGATCACGTCGAAATCAGACGAGTCGCCTATGGCGTCTGCTGTGGGGTGGGACAAATCGAGGCGCGCTTCGTGGCTATCTGCATGCACATATATTTTTGCCACCATGCGCATCGGCCTATACCAGTCTGTAGCACCGGCCGCATCATATAGATCACCCGGGGCACCTTCTTCCACCTTAAATGATCCCTCAAGACGCGGTACCGGATGGTTCCTCGCCGCCTTCTGAACCATCTTGCCAATGATTGCGGGGTAAAGACGCGTTGTCTGGGCCAAGGTTCTTTGCAGATCCGTCGTATCGCCGAGAGTCAATTCGCCGAAACGAAGAAGAATATCCAATATTTGTTCTTCGCCTACATATCTCATAGATGCTCCCGACTACTAATCTCTCGCTCGGCCTTTTACTAGGGTGACACAACGTGGCTGTATCTCTTATCGCTGCGGAGCAGTATGACGCCAAGTATCATCCATTATCCACATCACCACAGCGCTGATCACTCGGCATCTTACATGTACACTTCAGCCTAATCCCTTGACAGTCACGCACTAAGTTTTATAATAGCATTATCAAGTTTAGTGCAGGAGGTTGGGAACAATGGCGATGATGCGATGGAACCCCTGGCCGAGCCGATCCTCGTTTGGACGCGGCCTGGATCGCTTCTTCAATGACACGCCCTCGTATGCATGGTGGCGCAACAGCGGCAACCTGCGGATCGATGTCGAAGACAAGCCGGACCACTACAGCCTGACGGCCTCGCTCCCCGGCTTTGAGTCGGATGACGTGGACATCTCCGTCACGGGCCGAACGGTCACCGTGTTTGCGGAGTCGAAGTCGGAGACGGACAAGACGGAGGACAGTTACGTCCTGCGTGAGCGGTACAGTGGCTCGCTGATCCGACGCCTCATCCTCCCCGGAGCGGTCGACGCGGCGAACGGCACGTCCGAGTTCAAGAACGGCGTGCTGACCATCAGCCTGCCGAAGGCGTCCGGTTCGGAGACGCACAAGGTGGCAATCGGCGCAGGGGAGTAATCCTAACTCGCCTCCCCATGGGAGAGGGGCCTCGCTGAAAGGTGGGGCCTCTCTTGCTTTTTATGGGGGGGGGGGATTCCCGATGGGTTCCGGCTTGCGCCGGAATGAGGGGAGTGGCTAAACGGAGCTGGGCGGCGTAATACGCGTCAGATTCTGGCCTGACGGCCAGAATGACGGTTAGGTTTGGGAGAGGCCTTGCCGAATGGCGGGGTCACTCTTGCTTTTTGAGGGCGGGGGATGGATTCCGGCCCCGTATCGGTGTACGGGGCATGCTTTCGAGGGAATGCGGGGAGTGGCTAAACGGAGCTGGGAGGCGTAATGCGCGTCAGATTCTGGCCTGACGGCCAGAATGACGGTGGTTAGTCGTCGTTTGAGATCAGGACGGCGCGGGCGGGGGCGCCATCGAGGCCGGGAGTCTTGAGCGGCAGGAAAGCGAGGGTGTATTCGCGGCCGGCTTCGACGTTTGTGAGGTCAAGGCCCTCCATGATGATACCGTTCGCGCCAAGGATGGCGAGATGGGTTTTGGGGTCATCCCCGCCAAATCGCTCAATCGATAGATAGTCGATTCCAACTGACCGCACGCCCTTCTCAACGAGCCACTCGGCAGCTTCCGGTGTCAGGAACACGAAGCGCGGCTGGAAGTAGTCCCGTGTCCAGAGCACGGAGTTGCGTGTCTTGAGGAGGAGGCGCTCAACAGGCGTATCCGGCATGGCAGTTTCAAGGTGCTCGACTGTGATGCCTGTGCCCATGGTTAGCCCGGTGAGGTCCGCGACCCACGCCGGGCCGACAAGCATCTCAAGGGGCAGGGTTTCGGTTTCCGTACCTCCCTCGATGTAGTGCGCGGGCACGGTAATGTGCGTGCCGCTGTGTGATCCAAGTTCGATGCGGGACAGCCTCATGCGGTCCTTGTGGATTGTTTTCTCAGTGCTGGCGAAATATGGGGCGCCACCGGGGTAGACGTGCATCCCGTCTTTGAGAGATTTCAGAGGGACGGAGATGTCGATGACGCGCACGATAGATGGAGACGACCGGTGGCGTTCTGCCGTCAGCCTGTCAGGGCAAGACCGCCGTCGACGGCGATGAGTTGTCCGGTGATGTACGAGGCACGATCCGTGCAGAGGAATGCGACGATTTCCGCGATCTCCCACGCATGGCCGCGCCGCCCGAGCGGGATGTGGTCGGTCAACTGCTGCTTGATCTCCTCCGGCAGGTTTTCGGTGACGTCGGTGGAGATGTAGCCGGGAGCGACAATGTTGGCCGTGACGTTTCTCGCAGCCAGCTCCTTGGCTACGCTATAGGTGAATCCGGTGAGGCCGGACTTGGCGGCGGCGTAGTTGGATTGGCCCGGGTTGCCAGCGAGCGCGACGACTGAGGAGATGTTGATGATGCGCCCCCAGCGCTCACGCATCATGGAGCGGATGACGGCGCGCGTGCAGAGGAACGGTCCGCGCAGATCCGTTCCAATGACGGTGTCCCAGTCATCGTCCGTCATGCGGAGGAGGAGTTTGTCGCGGATGATGCCGGAGTTGTTGACGAGGATATCGACCTTGCCAAAGGTATCCACCGCGCCATTGACCATCGCCTCGACCTGATCAGTCTGTGAGACATCGGCCTGGAATGATGCGCTTTCGACACCGAGGCCCTTGATCTCCTCAACGACCCCCTGCGCAAGGTCACCGCTCGCGTTGTAGTTGACAGCGATGTTGGCGCCCATGGAGGCCAGTTTGAGGGCGACAGCCTTGCCGATGCCGCGACCGGAGCCGGTGACGAGGGCAACGTGGCCTTCGAGTTCTTTGGATTCCTGTGTTGCCAATTCGGCCTGGGTCTGCATGTGTTTAGGCTCCCGGCGAGGCGGCCGGCTCAGTGGCCTGGTTCCTCGCATGACTGGCGCTCAACTCGTCCTTGATGGCGGCAACGAGGTTATGGTCTTTCAAAAGCTCGGCCGTGCGAATTGCGCCGTGAACCATGGAGGCGCGGGCACGGCCATGTCCAACGATGACGATGCCGTTGACACCCAGAATCGGGCCGCCCGACGACTCCATCAGGTTGATCTTTCGGAAGATGCTCATGGCGATGTCCCGGGCTTTTTCGGGACCGATTTCCGGAGCGAGCCGCTCGCCCAGGTCGCGGGCGATGGCCTGACCCAGTCCTTCGCTGTACTTGAGGAGGGCATTGCCGACAAAGCCGTCTGCGAGGACGACATTCGCCTTGCCCTGCACGGCCTCATGCGCCTCAACGTTTCCAATGAAATTCAGGCCGAGACCCTCTTGCAGTGCCGTGTACGCCTCCTTGACCTGCTTGCTGCCCTTGGTCGGTTCTTCACCGACGTTGAGCAGAGCAACAGTGGGGCTTTCAATCTGGAGGTAAGCTCTGGCTGTTGCGACGCCGATGGCGGCGAAATCAAGAAACTGGGTGGGGCGGGCATCAACATTCGCGCCCATGTCCAGCCAGATTGTGTCAGGAGCGTAGCCGAGCGCGGGGCCACCAAGCACGGGGCGATCAAGATTCTCAAGTGTGCCGAGCAGGAAGTGCGCGCTGGCCATCAACGCGCCGGTGGAACCCATGCTGACGACAGCATCAGCCATGCCTTCCTTGACGAGGCCGGTGGCGACCAGAACGGAGGCCTTTGGCTTGCGACGCAGGGCGAGAGCCGGCTGTTCCGTTTCTTCAATAGCATCATCGGATGGGACTATCTGGATGGCGAGCCCGCCGGTGTCCTGTTTGTCCAGCTCCGCCTGCACGCGCTCCGGCACGCCAACCAGAAAGACGGTTGCTCCCTCGCGGGCTGCTTCAATGCCACCACTGACGATCTCAGCGGGGGCATGGTCACCCCCCATGGCATCCAGCGCCACGCGGAATCCGCGTCCATCAAGCGAGGGCGTCGTCACGATTCCATCCTCCGATCAAGCTCGCCCGCGCGGGGGGGCGGTGCATTTTCACTCTTGCACTGTTAGTGTTGCGTCGCCGGTCGCGAGGCGTTCGCGAGGTTCGGCTTTCCAACATTCTACGATGCAATGCACGTCTATTGTGCCATCGTCTTGTGGATGGCGTGAGCGCTCTTGCGTGGATACCTCGACGACGTCACCCGGGCGGGCGGGGGCACGGAAACGGGCGCGCATTTTTCCACTTGTGGCCCATGCCACGCCGTAGACCTGCGAAAGCGCGTCAGACATGTACCCGAACAGGATCATGCCATGGGCGATTGTGCTGCCGAATTGGGTTGTCGCTGCGAATTCGGCATCCAGGTGAACCGGATTATGGTCTCCTGAGGCCTCGGCATAGGCGGCGATGCGCCCCTGCGTCACTGTTCGCGTGAGAACCGGGGTGGTGTTCTCTGTCATGAGACCGCCTTCATTCACTGCCGGCGGGGAACATGACCGTCCCCGTACCGGTCGCGAGCTGCTGACTACCGGCGGGTTCGTCCGGGTGGCTTTCAACATTGAAGTCCAGAGAGACCAATGTCAGGCCTGCCCTGTTCGAGACGTTGCCAACAACGGCCTCACACACGGCCCGCGTGCCCACGGAGATTGGACGCCACATGCGGATCTCCTGTGAGGCGTGGAGGGAACCGGGAGGAAGTGAGACGTGTTGCAGGAGGACACCGAGGGAAAGGGACGCCACGACGGACGGTGGAACGAGTTCCACCCCGTTTTCATCCTGAGGCAAGGCAGCCTCAATGGAGTTAAGGAGGCTGAGGACTGCCTCGCGGCTGAGGTCAAGCGGGGTTGGCGTGAATCCCTGTCCGGCGTGAACCGTTTCGAGCCCTGCGCGGGCACTGGGCTCAGGAGCTGAGGAAGTCAACCAATGCCCTGTTGAACTCGTCCGGCTTGTCCAGGTTGGAGAGGTGGCTGGCATCAGCGATTGTGACCAGCGTTGAGTTATAGATTGCGTCCGCCATTGTCTGCGCGTCCGCGGGCGGCGTGATGCCATCCTGATCGCCAACGACAATCAGCGTGGGCACGTGGATGCTTCCCAGCGTATCTGTCTGGTCAGGGCGCACCGCCATGCCGCGCGCCGCTCCCGCGACGCCCTCAGGCGACGCCGCTCGAATCATGTCCGACGCCTTTGCGACCACATCAGGCTTGCCGTTGACGGTGGCTTCAGTCAACATCCGCGCCGGCAACGCTTCCGCAAGGCCGCCGACGCCGTCCGCCTCAACCTGTTTGGCGAGATTCTCGCGCCCTTCCGCCGCCTGCTCGGAGTCCGGGAGGTGGCGGGTATCAAGCAGCATCAGGCTGTCGAGGTGCTCCGGATAGGCGGCGGCAAAGGCCAACGCAACATAGCCGCCCATGGAGAAACCACCAAGCGCGACCTCGCCGAGAGAAAGTTCCTCAACGAGCACGTGCAGATCTTCAGCAAGCATCTCCATCGTGTAGGTCTCGCTTGTCGCGCCGGAATCGCCGTGCCCGCGCAGATCATAGGTAATGACGCGATGGCTGCCGGAGAGCGCCGCCACCTGGTCGTCCCACATGGACTTGTTGTACGGAAAGCCGTGGATGAGAACGACGGGAGGGCCGTCACCCTGTCCCTGGTCTGTATAAGCTGTGTCAATTCCGTTGGTCTGGACGGTCGGCATTGGCGTTTTCCCCCTACCCTGAATGGTCAGTTTCTGCGAACTTTCTAGAGTGTAGCAGTGCTCAAACAGGCGGTGCTACGGGCGCAGAGGCGAGCATCCCTGCGTTACAATGCAGAACACAGTTCCATGAGGTTCTTTTAGGGGGAGGGTACGACAGTGACATCATCCGCGGGGAATGGCGGCTCAAAACTGGTCGGGACATCTGTGCCGCGCGTGGACGGGCCGGAAAAGGTGACGGGGTCTGCGATATACGGACTTGACGCGCAGATGCCCGGCATGTTGTGGATGAAGATCCTGCGCAGCCCGTTCCCCCATGCGCGAATCGTATCCGCAGACACGTCAGCCGCCAGCGCGCTTCCGGGTGTGCAGCTGGTTCTTACCGGGGAAGATCTCAAAGGGACGGTGACAGGGACAGTGATTAAGGACATGCCGTTGCTGGCATGGGACAGGGTCATGTTGGTTGGCGACAAGGTTGCGGCAGTCGTTGCTGACGATGAGGACATCGCGCAACAGGCTATCGGTCTAATTGACGTTGAGTATGAAGAGTTGCCGGCAATCATTGAACCTGAAGACGCGATGACGGACGACGCGCCGATTCTACATCCGAACGCGGCGTCCTACGAAGGCATGCCCCCGATTGATGAGCATCCGAACCGCTATGCGGGAGTGCACTTTGCCAAGGGCGACGTAGAGGCCGGATTCTCCGACGCGGACCACGTGATTGAGCGAACGTACCGCACTCCCCTGCTCCACCAGGGATACCTGGAGCCGCACGCCTGCCTTGTCTATGTCGACGATGAGGGTGTGCTGCAGATATGGAATGCGAATGACACTCCAACCGGCGCACTGGAAGAGATGCAGCGGTTGTATAGCCTTGACGACGACGCAATCAACTTTAATTTCAATTACGTTGGCGGCTCGTTCGGCGGCAAGTCGTCGGGCACGGATGTTGCTCTCGCGTACGAGTTCACGAAGAGGACTGGCAGGCCAATCAAGTGGACGATCGAGTACGACGAAGAGTTCCAGAACATGACGATGCGCCACCCGGCCACGATGCGGGTGAAGGCGGGGGTCAAGAACGACGGCACGATCACGGCGTGGGAGTCCGAGATTCATTTCGCGGGCGGCGGCTACGCGGCTTATGCTCCCATCCCCGCCATCATGGGCATCCTTGAGATTGTCGGGCCGTACCGCATCGCAAACGTCAAGGTGGACTCGCACCAGGTGTATACCAATACGTCCCCGTGCACATACGCGCGAGCGCCCGGGCACGTGCAGGGGCACTTTGCCGGGGAATCGCACATGGACGTGCTGGCGCTGGCCATTGGGATGGACCCGATGGATTTCCGGCTGCACAACGTGGTTGAACCGGGCGAGGAGTATCCGACAGGAGAAGAGTGGCAGAACGTGCAGGCCGGCGCGGCGCTCAGGCGCGCGGCGGAGGCAGCCGGTTACTACGATCCGAAGCCGGACGGCGTGGGGCGCGGCGTGGCGATTGGCAGCCACTCACAGATAGGCGTGACCGGCAGTGTGGCCGTCAAGGTTATGGAGGATGGCCGCGTTGAAATCAACCACCCGGTTTTCGATCCCGGGACGGGAACGGGAACCATCATCGCGCAGATCGTCGCGGATGAGCTGGACATTCCCATCGACCGGATCGATGTCGTGACATGGTCGACGCGTGAGGGCAAGACGGGAGACATGGGCATCGCGGGGAGCCGCGGCGCGCGGATGTTCAGCACGGCGGGTTTCAACGCGACCCAGGAAGTGAAGGGGCGTCTCCAGCGCCTGACATCAGAGTTCATGGGCTGGAACGAGGAGCGTCTGACGATTGAGGCGGGCCAGATCGTAAACGGCGCGAACCCGGATGAGCGCATCGCCATTGAGGACATCGCCCGGCGATTTGGTGAGCCTGTGGGCGCGCGGACGGATGAGATGGAGGGTTTTGACAGCCCATGGAACGGTTACGGCGTTCACGTTGTGGACGTGTCCGTCGACCCTGACACGGCAGAGGTGACGCCACTTCGCTATACGGCAGTGCATGAGACTGGACGTGTGCTGAACCCCATGGGGTTCACAAGCCAGATAGAGGGCGGGATTGTGCAATCCATTGGCTCTGCTTTGATGGAGGGCCTATTCTATGACGAGAGCGGGCGCGTCATGAATCCGTCATTCGCGGACATGAAGCTGCCAACAGCTCGCGACATCCCAAGCCTCGATGTCGTTGTCATGGAGTCCGATGACGGTCACGGCCCACTCCGAGCGCGTGGCATCGGGGAGCATGCAAACAGCATGGCCGCGCCGGCCATCGCCAACGCGGTTGCAGACAGCATTGGTGCGCGCGTGGATAGCCTGCCAATTACAGCAGAGAAGGTGTACCAGGAACTGCAGTAGTAATCGCCGGGGGGCGAGATGAGTGGTGCCCAGCTAGATGGCGGTGGTAATGACCATGGGTCTCTTGCGAGAGCATGGGAAATCCTTGTCGCGCGAGCGAGAGAGGGCCGGACAATCTCCTACGGTGAGATGGCAACAGCATTGGTTCTCAGCCCCCAGAGCGGCCAATTCACCGAGATATTGAATGAGCTATCACGCACCGAAGAAACGGCGGGGCGAGGCTTGCTTGGCGTGTTGGTTGTGCGAAAGCGGCAGGGAACACCCGGTGCCGCATTCTTCAATCTAGCCCGCGAACTGGGTCGTCAATTTGCCAATGAGAGAATCTTCTACCTCGAGGAGTCGGAAAGAGTCATCGCTCATTGGCAGGGACGCCCCGCTGATGAGCTGGATATTCTGCACGACCATGTCGTAGAGGAATTAGAGCGCCTCTACTACAGTACGCATCCCACGGGGCTTGGGGACTCTGATACCGCTCCGACCGGAGAACCTCGCGCCTCTTCAGGTGTCGGCAATATCATCAAGAGGATATTTGGCCGGGGATCCCGCTAGGGATGTCTACGGGAGAACCATGGTCTATGAACCTGACCCCCTGCTGACTTCTCTCGCGCTTGGACGACAGCGAGAGCGAGAGGCGGAGGAGGAGAGCGCCGGAGTGCCGATTGATACGGCGCTGATTGAGCGCGCGCGTCAGATTCTTATCCCAATCGCCCGCAGCGGAGAACGAGTGACATACGTGCAGTTCGCGGCCCAACTAGGCGACCCCGCCATCGACCCCAGCAATGCCCGCCAACTGCTAACGATGGTATGCGAGGTTGAAGGCGCTAATGAGCGTCCACTGCTTGGTGTCGTCGTGGTTTACCAGCACATGAAGCGGCCCGACGCCCGGCTCTGCAACCTTATTCGCGAGATGCGCGGATGGGACTGCGACGATGAGGAGGCGTTCCTCAAGGAGATGGGACTGGTCTACGAGTATTGGCGTCCGGTCTGACGATTCTCGGTACGGAGACGCGAGAGAGAGTCCATCTATGCCCATTGAACTGCGTGACCTGGCGCAGCTGCCGCCGTCCATCGAGAACATGGCGTTCTCCAAGATCAGGGTGGAACGCTTAGCGGAGGAAGAGGCAACACGTTTCTTCAACGGGTTGTATGAGGCTGCCCTGCTCTCCCATGACGACGGCGATTGGTCTCGAGTAGAGGCCTACCTGACCGAGTGGGAAAGAGACCTCGTATCGCGAGTGAATCCCAACGCCATCTCATTTGATTCTTCGCCGTGGACGGCATTTCAGAAGCCGCTCTCAGAGGCGCGCATCGCGCTGCTGACAACAGGCGGGGCCTATGTGGGAGACGCACAGGAGCCGTTCATTGATGACGACGCCACGTATCGCGTAATTCCATCCGCGACGCCGGTGTCCGATCTGGCGATCTTCCACGAACACTATGACAAGTCCAACGCGGAGAAGGACATCAACGTCATCTTTCCCATCGAAAGACTGCGGGAGATGGAGAGAGAGCAGAGGATTGGATCCATCGCGGAGAGTGCTTTTGGCTTCATGGGTTATATCGTCGGCGACAACATCCCGCGCCTGATAGAAGACACAGCGCCGGAGGCGGCGCGGATTCTCCTGGGCGAAGACGTCGATGCGGCGCTGATCGGAACGACTTGACCGATGTGCAATCAGTCCGGCGGGCTGATCGCACGAGTGCTTGAGGAGCATGGGATTTCAACGGTGGTCGTGAACCAGGGCTTGCAGCAACCTATGCGGGTCAAACCGCCGCGTTCACTCTATGTGAAGCACCCTTATGGTCAGCCGTTCGGGCAGCCGGACAACGTTGATCAACAGAGAACAATCGTTGAAGACGCGCTCTCACTGCTGGGGACTGTCACGGAACCGGGGACCATCGTCCATTCGCCGTATCGTTGGCGTCGGGAGGATTTCGCCGCGATTCGCAGAGAGCGGAACCTGCGCCGCTCTTAGTTGCAAGCTGACTCTATGAATCTCCTGAACTGGGCCTGGCGTCTTGGGAAGCCGGTTGCCTCCAGATTGGCCTTTATCCGCTGGAGAGTGCCGAAGCCGGCGGTCAACTTTATTGTCTGGCGATTCATCTACTCACCGGTCTCTTACAATTCGTCACCCTGGACGCCGTTCAAGGGTTCTCTGGCAGAAGCACGCGTTGCTCTTCTGACAACCGGGGGCATCTATGTTGGTTCAATGCAAGAGCCCTTCGTTGAAAACGATCCTTCATTCCGAAGAATCCCGTCGTCAACCCCAGAAAGTGATTTGGCTATATTCCATAGGCACTACGACAATTCTCACGCCCTGAAGGACATCAACGTCGTCTATCCGATCGACCGCCTGCGGGACATGGAGGCGGAGGGAACAATCGGCTCCGTGGCTGAGAACCACGTTGGCTTCATGGGCAGCATCCACGGCAAGAATATTCGTCGTCTGATTGAGCAGACGGCGCCAGAAGCCGCACAGCTACTGTTGGCAGACAACGTGACTGCGGCTCTCATTGGCACAACTTGACCTGTCTGCAATCAGTCCGGGGGGCTGATCGCGCGCGTTCTCGAGGAGCACGGAATTCCGACGGTGGTTGTCAACCAGTCGCTGGAGCAACCGATGCGCGTGAAACCGCCCCGCACACTGTACGCAAAACATCCGTATGGTCAGCCGTTCGGACAAGCAGGCAATGTTGATCAACAGAGAACAATCGTTGAAGACGCGCTCTCACTGCTGGAGACTGTCACGGAACCTGGAACAATCGTCCACTCGCCGTATCGTTGGCGTCGGGAGGATTTTGCGGCGATTCGCAGGGAGCGGGGCAATCAGGATTAGTGAGGGCGGTTTACCGGGGTCCGGGCAACCTCTGCTCTAGTCCTCGTGGCCTTTAATCGGCGCTCCTGCCAAAGCATAGTCAAGCTGAGCAAGATCCTGCCTGAGTCGGCGGGCCATCGGAAGCATGCTGGATGCCGTCATGCCCGCGCCGATGAATCCTCCAAGGACCGGGATTGACTTCGCGAATCCCCGTGTGAATGTGTCCTTAGTGATCTTGACGCCTATGTAACGACCAACGCGCTTGGCCAACATGCCGGATGCATGATGCTCCACTGCGCGCGCGGATAACTGTTGCAATCCCTGCCTGGCCGCGCCAACATCCATCATCGCTCCGACGAACATTGTGATGTCCGACTGCGCAATCTCGTCCAGTTCATCTTCGTGCAGCAGGTTGGGCCAGCCATAGAGGTAGGCCATTTCCTGCGCCATCACGGTCATATGAAAGAAATATTGGGCGAGATCCGGTGGAATCGTGCCCATCATGGCAAATCCGCCGGGAATGCCGGTTGCGAATGAGATGCCGGAGGCCTGGGCAACGTGCTTTCTGATCAGGACGTTTGCCCGGCCATCAATCTTGTCGATATCGATGCCCGCCAGCGCCGGTCGCATCTCGACGGCCTTTTCGATCTGCTCCTCATCGGCGATGGACTTCAGGGTTGTACGCAGAAACTCCTCACGAGCGACCTTAACGCCGGGCACGGCAAGGGCAGCATGGAGGACACGCTGCCAGACGCGGTCATCATGGCCGGACTCAACGAGCTCGAGAATGCCGTTATCATCCTCAAGCGCGGACGCCTCTTGTTCAAGGCGCTCTTCGGCAATGTGAGCCTTGTCCTCGGCTTCAATGGTCGGAGCTTTATTGTTTGCTTGTTCGTCCGACATCACGCCCTCCCCGGGCGACCAACGTATCCCCTTCATCATACACGCGCGGTCACGCCCGCTGTCAGGTCAGTACGAGCGAAACAGCGTTCCCCACGGCGTTTCCAGCGCTTTCCCGGCTCTGCGCCGACCAATCGCATTGTACCAATAGCCATTGAAATAGAGGTTTGACGCGACGTAGGACCAAGGCGCGATGACCGTGCGTAGAAGCAGGTGCTCCAGGCGCTTGAGAGGGCCCCAGTAGATGAGTTTCTGCCCGCGGCTGGCGAATGTGTCCTCGCTCGCCTTGAGACGCCAATTCACCTCGGACACGTCTTCCCCAACAATATCGATTTCTCGCGGGTCGCCGGTTCCCAAGCCCGCTTCATGGGCAAGCCGAATGAACTTGACGGACATGGGGTCGATTCCCATGAGCTTGGCGGAGACGGCGTCGATCGCCACCTGGTCAGCCGACGCAAGCAGAATGTTCTTCGTTTGCCATTGCATGGCGCGTGGGCCAGGCCCATCGCCCACGAAGGTGCCGTCCATGACGGCGAACAGGCCGGGGTGAATCTCTTTCTGGATGGCCAACAAGTCGACGAGTGTCTCGTGGATGACGGAGTGGGTCCAGTGACGGCGGTGATTCAGAAGCCCACCGAATGCGTTCTTCATTGCGCCGGTCATCGTTGTGAAGACGTGGGTCTTCATGGTTGGCAGGTGGATGATGTTCTTGCCCGGAAAGAGGGCCGGGATGCGCAGACCTTCGGGGAATATATCGCCCAGCACACGCATCTCTGCTTGCGGCTGGAACTGCATCCACTCCACGTCTTCCAGATGTGTGTTTGGGATGCCGTGTTTCTCGATGACGGGCAGGTGTTTGTTATTGACCTCGCCAACCTTTGCGTCAACGACAACCGTGCCGTTATGCGCGGCGATGATGTCCTGGAATCCGTCCTCCTTCAGTGTCTTGATGACACCGTCCAGCTGCCACGGCGTGGTGGAGCAGGCCGGATACCAGAGCTGCCAGGAGATGTTGATCTTCAGGAGCGTGGCAGCGGCGGCATCAAGGGTCTGCTGATAGCCCGCCAAACGCATCAGTCGGCCAATATCATCCAACACCGTTTCAGGCGTTGTGTAGACGACGGCCACGCGGGATCGGGAGGGCGGCGCGGCATCAGTGGTTGGGTTGTCCAGAACTGTCTGCGTCATTGTGTTCCTATTGGGATTGGGAGGTACTGCGTTACTTTCCCTATACTTTAGCCGATGAGCACGATAGGCCGCGTTGACGCGCACGTTCAAGTCTTCCACCCTGACGTGGCGGAAAACCGATTCCGCTACTTCCCGCTGGATGACGCGTTCCATGAGATGTACCAGGCGCCGGACGCGGACATCATCGTGACGGAGCAGTTGATCAATGCAATGGACATTGCCGGAATTGCGCGGTCCATCGCCTGCGGTTTCGGGTGGGGCACGAACGCGCTGTGCCGTGAGGGGAACGACGCAATCATCGAGGCGGTGCGGCTTTATCCCAGCCGCGTCACAGGATTCGGCACCGTGGCTCCACGGCACTCGCTTTCTGAAGCCATTACGGAGATTGATCGCCTGGCTGCAGCCGGTGTTCGTGGATTGGGAGAACTGCGGCCGGACACGCAGGGGCTCCTTGAGATGCAGCCGCAGGACGTTGAGGCATTTGCGGATCACGTCCGCGGACATGGCATGGGGCTGTTGATGCACGCCTCTGAACCCGTGGGGCGGATGTACCCCGGCAAGGGGACGGCGACACCCGAGCGCATGTACAGGCTATTGGAGCACCTGCAGGGCATCCCCGTCATCCTTGCACACGCCGGGGGCGGCCTGCCGTTCTACGCGAATCTCCGGGCATCTGAGGACATCTTTGAGAATGTGTACGTGGACACCTCGGCAATGCCGTACCTCTATGATCCGGCCACAGTACGCGCCCTCATTAACTCAATAGGTCTCGACCGGGTGTTGTTCGCGACGGACTATCCCCTGATGCGTCAGGAGCGAGTGATTCAGTACCTCGACAGGGCCGGGCTGACATCAGAGGAATTGGAGCGCGTGCTGCAGCACAATGCCGAAGGGTTTTTGAGGAGAGTGGGGGCTTGACGGCAGACTCCCCTGCCCCGCCCTCCTTCCGGGCCTTCGTCGCTGTTGTCCCACCGCCGAGTGTCAACAGAGAACTCGATGCGGTAATCCGGCAGCTCAAGCAAGGCGACGCAGATCAGGCAGTGCGCTGGGTAGCAGCCGACGCGATGCACATCACTTTGGCGTTTCTTGGCCAGATCACAGAAAGCGCGGCTGTGCCGCTGATTGATGCGCTCCGGAAAGAGACGGCGGACACAGAGTCTTTCGAACTGACCGTAGGCAGTTTGGGAACATTTGGTGATAGACGACGAACTGGTGGCGCGCAGGTGGTATGGGCCGGCCTCGGCGGTGACGTCAGTAAGCTACAGGCACTGCATATTCGGGTGAATGCCGCCGTGCGGAGCGTCGGCCTGCGGGTGGAGTCGCGTGCATTTCAGCCGCACATAACGCTGGGACGCGTGCGGCGCGGACGAAGATGGCAGCTTGACCCTGCACATACGCCGACAATTCCTTCGACCGCAATCCTGGTTGACACAGTGACACTGGTGGAGAGTCGGTTGGGGCGAGGGCCGGCCGAGTATGTGGAAAGAGGCGCCGTGTCGCTCAAGCTGGGATGAGGTATGGGGCCCGGCCCCGCGTCGGAGCACGAGGCACGCTCTTGCCGGAATGAGGGTGAGCATGAGGGGATTGGCTGGTGCAATACGATTCAGATTCTGACCTGCGGCCAGAATGATGGACGAGGGGATGACAGACTGAATGCGTTTGACAGCAAGGGCTTTCGCACGTAGGATTTTGGGAAACTGAATAGGGAATTAAAGGCGACGAACGAGAGTAGTACCGTCCATCGTCAGGCAGCAGAGAGTCGGGGATTGGTGGAATCCCGACGCCGGACCGGAGGGGAATGGACTCGGGAGCCGCGGACCGAACGGGGTGGCGGAAGCCGCAACTCAGTAGGCTCCGACGGGTTGGGACGCCGTTACACGTCCACGGTATACCCCCAGTGGCACAAGCCAACGGGAAGTACCTAACGAGAGCTCCCGCTACGCAGGCGGGGGAATAAGGGTGGCACCGCGGGAATCCACGCGAAACGAGGACCCGTCCCTTTGAGGGACGGGCTTTTTGTTTGTCCCTCCATGTCAGATGCGGATGAAGGAGAAGCAGAAAGGCGGGAGTGGAGATGGCGACGTATTTCCCAAGCGTGGATGAGGTGTGCGCGATGCGCGGCCAGGGGAACACTGCGCCCGTCTGGCGCGACATCCCCGCCGATATGGAGACCCCCGTCACTGCCTACCTCAAGGTGGCGCAGGAAGCGCCCTCTTTCCTGTTGGAAAGTGTGGAGGGCGGCGAGCGGGTTGCTCGTTACAGCTTCATTGGCACTCTGCCTACCAAGGTCATCAGGACCGGGCAGGGAACGGAGAATGGCAGTATTGACCCGTTGACGCTCATTGAGAAGGAGTTGGGTGGAATCAAGCCCGTCCAGCCGCCGGGATTACCGCGTTTCCTGGGCGGCGCGGTTGGCTTCATCACATACGATGCCGTCCATCACTTTGAGCCGCGCGTGCCACGCAACGAAAACCCGGACCCAATGGGTCTGCCGGAATCAGTGTTCATGCTGACTGACACGATGTTGATCTTCGACCACGTCAAGCACGTCATCAAGGTTGTCAGCTATGCATCACTTGAAGGGGATGACGACCAGATCCACGATTCCTACCAGCAAGCCGTAGAACACATCGGCAATCAAATTGCGCGGCTGGAGACGGGCACCGTTACCGGCAACCCCTGTCTCGATCCCGGTGATGCGGACGATTTCCGCAGCGAGTTGACGTCCAACCACACGACGGAGTCGTTCATGCGGCAGGTTGAGGAGGCCCGGGAGCTCATCACTGCCGGCGAGTGCATCCAGGTGGTGCTGTCGCAACGGCTGGCTCGCCGCACGTCCGCCGCCCCATTTGACATCTACCGAGCGCTGCGGACGCTGAATCCCTCCCCCTACATGTACTTCCTTGACATGGGCGACTTTCACATCATCGGCTCGTCCCCGGAGATGCTCGTGAGGGTTGAGGACGGAGTTGCGACGACACATCCCATTGCCGGAACACGGCGGCGGGGAGAGACGCCGGAGGAGGACGACGCGCTGGCCCAGGAGCTGATTACTGACGAGAAGGAACGCGCGGAGCACATCATGCTCGTCGATCTCGGTCGGAACGACATTGGCCGGGTCAGTGAGCCGGGCACGGTGGAAGTTACGCAGCTGATGGAGATCGAGAAGTATTCGCACGTGATGCACATCGTGTCGAACGTGGTCGGCAAGCTGCGTCCGGAGTACACGGCGTACAACACATTGCGCTCCTGCTTCCCGGCGGGCACGCTGTCCGGCGCGCCCAAGGTGCGGGCAATGGAGATCATCGCGGACAAGGAGCCGCACGCACGCGGGCCGTATGGAGGCGCGGTGGGCTACTTCTCAAAAGCAGGCAACATGGACATGGCCATCTGCATTCGCACCGTCGTGATGAAAGATGGGCTGGCAACCGTACAGGCCGGCGGCGGTCTCGTCTACGACAGCGACCCGCGGGCTGAGTACGAGGAATCGCTATCCAAGGCCCGGGGGATGCTGGCCGCGCTGGATGCCGGAGAGGATCTAACGAATTCGAGGGTGAATCGTCCGGGGCCGGTGACCGTAGGAGGTGATGCGCGATGATCTTCCTGCTTGATAACTACGACAGTTTTACCTACAACCTGTACCAATACCTGTCCGAGCTTGGCGAAGAGGTAGTCGTTGACCGGAACGACAAGACGACGGTCGAGAACATCGCCGAAATGCAGCCGGAGAAGGTGGTCATTTCGCCCGGCCCGTCGAATCCTGCGAACGCAGGCATCTCCAAGGACGTGGCACGGTATTTCGGTGAACATGGCACGCCGGTGCTGGGCGTGTGCCTCGGGCATCAGTGCATCGGGGAGGTATTTGGGGGAACGGTTGCCGGAGCGGGAGAAATCATGCACGGCAAATCCAGCATGATTTACCATGACGGCACGGGTGTCTACGAGGGTCTGCCGAATCCGTTCGAGGCGATTCGCTACCACTCACTCGCCATCCTGCCTGACACCGTTCCTGAGGAGCTTGAGGTAACGGCGCGGACGGACAATGGCGTGGTGATGGGCGTACGGCACCGCGAGTATCCAATCGTGGGCATACAGTTCCATCCGGAAAGCATTCGGACAGAGGTCGGCAAGGACCTGCTCCGTAATTTCCTGAAGATGTAGGCGCGAGGACACGTTGGCGCAGAACATTCAACGGCAAGGCGAGGGATCTACGGCATCGGCGCCGACCGAGCGTGAGCTGACACGGGGTCAGCGGCAGACGCTGCTGATTACTGCCGTCGTTGGCCACGGCATCAAGCATCTGATGAATGCCGCCTTTGCGGTGCTGTTGCCTGAACTCAAGACAGGCCTCGGTCTCACTAATACACAGGTGGGTGTGCTCTCCACGTCTCGCTTTCTCACCGGCGGGCTGGCCAACTTTCCGGCCGGCTACGTAGCCGACCGATTTACAAAGCTCCGCGCGATTGTGCTGGGCATCTCGATTGCAGGCATAGGCGTTACCTACGCTCTCGCGGGGCTAACGATGTCGTTCTGGCTCGTCACGCTATGGACATCGTTGATGGTGCTATTCATCTCCCTGTGGCATCCGGCGGCGATAGGCTCACTCTCACGACAATTCACCTCAAACCGCGGATTCGCCATCGCCTTACACGGCACCGGCGGGAGCGTCGGCGAGGCCATCGGCCCGATTATCGCGGGTTTTCTACTGGGGTTCTTTGCGTGGCAGGTGATTTTCCAGGGCGCGATTATCCCTGGGCTGATCCTCGGATTCATCATCTGGTTCGTTCTACGACGCGTCCCTGCCGACATCAGCCAAGCCGCATCCTTTGGCGAATACCTGGTCGCGCTGCGCAGACTCTTGCGCAATCGCCGTCTGCTTTTGGTGTTGTTCTTTACCGGCGGATTCGCCGGAGCCCAAGCCACCATGTACACATTCTTGCCCGTCTATCTCCGCGAGGACATCGGTTTGACATCAGGCGCTTTGGGCTTCCACCTATTCCTGCTTCATGTGACCGGCATCTTTTCTCAGCCGGTAATGGGATGGCTTTCCGATCGTCTGGGACGCAAATTCGTGATGGTTCCCGCGATGGCCATTCTTGCAATTGCCTATTTCCTGTTCGGTGTTGTGCCTGAGGGACTTCCGCTGATTGCCACGATCCTGGTCGCGAGCCTGTTCTTCTACCCGATGATGGCGATTTTCCTCGCGTCCGCGTCCGACCTCGCGCCGCCTGATGT
This sequence comes from Dehalococcoidia bacterium, assembly GCA_965207895.1. Classification (GTDB taxonomy): domain Bacteria; phylum Chloroflexota; class Dehalococcoidia; order UBA6926; family UBA6926; genus VXMO01. Next base: position 698,400 of record CBDBNN010000003.1, on the reverse strand, counting down.
CCAGTCCACGACCGTTTCGCTCGTTTTTGGTGTTGCAACGCTCTTCGGGTCTCTCGCCCCTCTTGTTGGCGGGCGGATTGCAGATGAAATAGACTTGCCGACGACTTTCATTTTCTGCGCCGCGCTCGTCATGTTCGCCGCGACTGTTGCCCTCGTCACGCGATGGGAAGGACAGCGACAATACGCCACCTCCGATTAGCTGGCCTCTATGGGGCAAGACGTATCATGTGGTCGCACAGGCATTAAACCCAAACGCGATATGGAGCACACACAATGATTCGAGAGGCAATTGCACACCTGATTGAGGGCCGCAGCATCTCGCAGGCGGAGGCTGAGCAGGTGATGACGGAGATCATGGACGGCGAGGCGACGCCCGCCCAGTTGGGCGCGTTCCTCATGGCGCTGCGCACAAAGGGCGAGGGCGTCGACGAAATCGCGGGGTTTGCGCGGGTCATGCGCGCACGGGCGTTGCGGGTTGAAGTGGACGATCCCGACTCTCTACTGGATACATGCGGGACGGGCGGCGACGCCTCCCACACATTCAACATTTCGACGACGGCTGCGCTGGTGGCCGCAGGAGCGGGGCTGCGTGTTGCCAAACACGGCAACCGCGCCGCATCGTCCGCATGCGGTTCTGCAGATGTGCTGGAGGCGGCGGGCGTGACCATCGAGCTTGAGCCGGAGCAGGTGGCGCACTGCATTGACAGCGCGGGCATGGGGTTCATGTTTGCGCCGAAGTACCACCCCGCAATGCGGCACGCAGCGGGGCCGCGTCGGGAGATCGGCGTGCGAACGGTCTTCAACATCCTCGGGCCGCTCACGAATCCTGCCCACGCAGGCCATCAGCTTGTCGGCGTGCCACGCCCGGAACTCGTGGAGACCATAGCGCGGGTTCTGGGCGAACTGGGCGCAAAGCGGGCGATCGTTGTACACGGTGCGGATGGCCTGGACGAGATTGCCCTGAGCGGGCCGTCGATCATGGCGGAGTACCGCGACGGCTCCGTGACGGTGCAAGAGATCGCGCCGGAGCAATTCGGGCTGGCTCATGCGGGCGTCGAGCAGATACGCAGCGAGGACGTGGCGTCGAGTCACCGCATCTTCACGAACGTTCTCAACGGGGAGCCGGGGCCCTATCGGGATATCGTCCTCATTAATGCGGCTGCCGCGCTTCTGGCAGGAGAGGCGGCGGACGATCTGGCGGGTGGGCTGGAGGCGGCTCGGGAATCTATCGACTCAGGCGCGGCACGAGACCGTCTGGAACGGCTGGTGGCGGCAAGCAACGGTTAGCTGAACAATGGCGCTGTGGATTCCTAATTGCGCAGGATTGAACGGGAACTCTAGATGAAGATGCCGACCGGGTGGTATACGGAAGGCCTAAACACCGCAAACCAGACAAAGATCACAATGGACAACAGAAAAAGTGTTGTTGCAGTGATAAAAAGCTTGCGAGTGAGGAATCTCCTATGACTCTCTCCCGGTTGTCGGTGATCCGGTTCTCTGAGGTCTGCCTCAAACACGATTCTTCACCGCCTTTAGCTCTCAAGCACCCGCGTTGTCTTCAGGTTAGTTCCCGCAGATCTCGTCAACTCCCCAGAACCGTTATAAGCAGTGAGACAACGATTGTCACGCCCACCAAGGCGATGAGGGCCACTAGCAACCGCCGGCCTGCAAATTTTTTGAAGCTCTCGCCCTCTTTGCGGCGTTCGCCTTCCCGCAGCTCCTGGTCAAACATAGAAGGGTTATCTATCTGATGCGACAGCTGTTAGGCGGCACGTGCGCCGTAAATCAGGAGCACGATGACGGGCAGCGCGGAGATACCCGCAACGATGGCGAGGTAAACAAGGGCACGCTCGAGCGTGACGGGACGTCGGTGGCCCTCATGGGTTTCGCGGTGCTTCTGCACCGCCTCCTGGGGATCCGGCGTATTCAGATGAAACATGTCCCAGTTGGACATGAAAGCCTCCCTCGCGGCGTCAGGCCGCAATGAGTGGCATTATAGACGTGCTTCCGTACAGGTCAAGGAATTGCATCAATGACGACCGGCACATATCTGGATAAGATCCTACCTCAGACGCGGGAGGATCTTGACGATCGCATGTCGTCGCTTCCTCTCAACGAGGTTAAGGCGCGTGCCAGCGACGCCGAGGAGCCGCGTGATTTCTACGACGCGTTCTCGGAGGATCGACTGCATCTCATCGCGGAGGTCAAGCGTGCGTCGCCGTCCAAGGGAGACCTCGCGCCGGACATCGACGCCGCAGAGCTTGCTCGCGTCTATATCGACAACGGCGCATCGGCGCTCTCCGTGCTGACGGACAGGCCATTCTTCAAGGGGTCGCTGGACGATCTCAAGGCTGTGCGGGAGACGGCGACGGAATCGGGAACGCCCATCCTGCGCAAGGATTTCGTTATCGACGAGTACATGATCTATGAGGCGCGAGTGTGGGGCGCGGACGCCATTCTCCTGCTCGTCATCAGTCTGTCCGACGGGCAGCTGCAGGATTACCAGGGTTTGGCAGCTGAGCTGGGCATGGCGGCGCTGATTGAAACGCATGACGAGCTTGAACTGTATCGCGCGCTGGACATCAAGCCGCGGCTGGTCGGCATCAACAACCGCGATCTCCGCACATTTGAAACTGATCTGGCCACAACGCACGGCCTCGCGCCGCGCATCGGCGGCAGCACGCGTGTGGTGGCGGAAAGCGGCATCTCTTCGACGGAGGATGCGCGCAGCATGAGGGCCGCCGGAGCGGACGCGATACTGGTTGGTGAGGCGTTGATCACCGCTGATGATACGGCGGCCAAGACGCAGGGATTGAGTTCAATCCGCATTCCGCGCCTGACAGGGATGGAGGCGACGGTGCCTCCTGAGGTTATACAGGAATCCATGCCGCAGTTCGGCGGCGGCGTGCCCATGCCACCTATGCCGGGTGGCGGCGTCCCGGGCATCGGCGGCTTTGGACCGCCTCGTTTTCCCGGAATGCCGGGCGATTTCGGGCCACGGAACAGCTAATGGGCCTCGTCATCAAGATGTGCGGTAACCGGTCGGCGACCGATCTGGTCAATGCGGCCGACGCGGGTGCGGATCTGCTCGGGATTATCTTTGCCGACGCATGGCGGCGCATTCCCGTCGACTATGCGCGGGAGATTGTCAGCACACTGCGGGGCGAGGCGGATCACGTGCCACCCGTCGTTGGCGTGTTCGTCGATCAGCCCGTTGACGAGGTGAACGCGACGGCGGACGAGGTCGGGCTGGACATGATTCAGCTGCACGGGACAGAGACGCCGGACTACTGGGAGCAGATGGAGAGGCCGACGATTATCTGCCGGCGCATATCTTCAGCACTAACTCCGGAGCAAGTTGAGGATGAGTTGGGAATCGTTGCCGACTTCATGCAGCGTACCGGCTCGTTGAGCCTGATTGAGCCGCACGTGGAGGGTGAGCCGGGGGGCGCCGGCGTGAGTCTGGATTTCGGGCTGGCCGAGCGGCTCGCGAGGCGATACTCGTTCATACTCGCGGGCGGGCTTGGGCCGGACAACGTTGGCGAGGCAATTCACTCCGTGCGTCCGTGGGGCGTGGACGTTTCAAGCGGTGTCGAAACAGAACGCGTGAAGGATCCCTCCAAGGTGGGGCGATTCGTGTATGAGGCCCGGCGGGCCTCAACCGACTCTGTCGGCGCGCGCACGGGTGGCAGGAAAACACGATGACCATCGTCAAGACGGGCGCAGACGCGGAAGCGCCGGGACGCTTTGGGCGCTTTGGTGGCCGGTATGTGCCGGAGACGCTGATGTCGGCGGTCACTGAGCTCGAGGAGTCGTATGCGGCCGCCCGCGAGGACGCGGAGTTTCTCGCGCGTCTGGATAATCTTTCACGGACATACGCCGGCCGGCCGACACCACTAAGTTTGGCCGAGAGGCTGACCGAGCAGAGCGGCGGCGCCCGCATCTATCTGAAGCGGGAGGATTTGGCGCACACGGGCGCGCACAAGATCAATAACGCGCTTGGGCAGGTGCTGCTGGCTCAGCGCATGGGCAAGACGCGGATCATCGCTGAGACAGGCGCAGGACAGCACGGCGTGGCGACGGCCACCGTCTGCGCCCTATTGGGTCTCGAATGCGTCGTCTACATGGGCGAGGAGGACATTCACCGGCAAGCGCCAAACGTGTTCCGCATGCGTCTGCTGGGGGCGGACGTCGTGTCCGTCACCGCGGGCTCACGGACTTTGAAGGACGCCGTAAACGAGGCGATGCGCGACTGGGTGACGAACGTGGCGAACACGTACTACGTCATCGGCAGTGTCGTCGGACCGCATCCCTACCCTGTCATCGTGCGTGATTTTCAGGCCGTCATTGGTCAGGAGGCACGCGAGCAGATGCTGGAGGTTGAGGGTCGACTGCCGACGCACCTCGTGGCATGCGTGGGCGGCGGGAGCAACGCGATGGGGCTGTTCCATGCGTTCTATGGCGACTCCGATGTCGCGATGGTTGGAGTAGAGGCCGCAGGGCACGGCATCGATACGGGGGAGCACAGCGCGAGCCTCGGCGCGGGCAAGCCGGGCGTGCTGCACGGGTCGTTCTCACAAGTGCTGCAGAACGAATGGGGGCAGGTGACGGAGACCCACAGCATCTCTGCCGGGCTGGACTACCCTGGCGTTGGCCCCGAGCTGTCCTACTATCAGGAGACGGAACGCGCCCGATTCACGAGCGTGACGGACGAGGAGGCGCTGGAGGGATTCAAGCTGCTTGCCCGGACGGAGGGAATCATTCCGGCGCTGGAGTCATCGCATGCGATATTTGAGGCGGCGCGTTTGGCCGCCACGCTGTCGCCGGAGGATCTTATACTCGTGAACCTGAGTGGGCGCGGTGACAAGGACCTGGCCACCGTGACCGACGCGCTGGGCATTGAACTGGATCGGACATAATCCCCAAAAAGACGCTACCCCCTGACATTCGCTCGGCCTCGAATGAGAGGGGGCAGCGCAGCGCGGGGAAAGCAGTGAGGTACAGTTCACATAGTTACTGCCCCCGCGCACGAACACACCAGCGCTTAGTCTACCATAATCTGTCTGTATTTGGAATGGGGTCATGCCCCTCTCCCCTTAGGAAAGGGGATTCTACGGTACCGACAGCAGGTAAGATTCCAGGGCGAGGCGGGCGTTGGCGTTTTGGCGCAGGGCCTGCATGGTGAAGAGTGTCTCGTTCAGGGCCGATTGGGCGTCTCGCAGGTTAACTCCGATTTCTCGTACTTGTTCAAGGTTGTCAGAATCAGTAATGTCTTCCGGCGAACCTGCCGCCACCACAAGCGCATCGCGCCATATCGATGCCCACGCCTCAAGTCGGGCAAGCAGGCGTTGGCGGTCGGCGTAGAAATCGTCGGCCATCCTGCCGGCACGCCGTAGACGGTCGGCAATAGACTCGCCGCGAACGGCGAGGATATCGTCGAGGGCAGCGCGACGGACATCCAGCGGAGCGGTATCAGCGAGCAGACCGAGCGCGTATTCGAGGCGGCCGCCGGAGAGTTTCGCAAGGCGGTTGGCACTCTCTTCATCCGCGCCGTTCTCTCGCAGCGCCTCGGCGACCTGGTCGAACGGGATTGGTCGGAGGGGAACGATCTGGCAGCGGGAGCGGATGGTATCGAGGATCGCCTCGTCATTGGCCGTTACGAGGATGAGGGTGACGTTTGGGTGGGGCTCTTCCAGGACCTTGAGGAGGGCGTTCGCCGCCTCACGGGTCATGGTGTCCGCATCGTCGATGATGATGACACGGCCGGACGCTTCATACGGCTGCAGGTTCGCTGCCGCCTGAAGATCGCGTGCGGCCTCAATGCCGATAGAGCCTGTGTCGGCGGGGGATATGACCATGACGTCCGCGTGGTGGCCGCTTGAGATGCGCTGGCACTGGCGGCACTCATCGCACGGCCCGCCCTGCTCCGCATCACACAGGAGCGCCTTTGCGAATTCGCGTGCGAGCGCGAGTCCGCCGACACCGGCGGGCCCGGTCAGCAGCCACGCATGAGCAAGCCGCCCCTGCCGAATGCTGCGGTCAAGCAGAGCAACGGCGTCTTCATCAGCAGGCGTGCTCCAAGGCATCACGAATTAAACATCAAGGCGCATGAGGTCTTCGAAGGTTTCGCGGCGGCGGATGGTGCGGGCTTCGCCGCTGGAGACGAGGACCACCTCAGGGCGAGGATTGGCGTTGTAGGTGGACGACATTGCGATGCAATACGCGCCGGATACGGGAATGGCGAGAATGTCACCGGCGGCAGGCGTTGGCAGGGAGCAGTCGCGGACGAGGATGTCGCCGGACTCGCAGTATTTCCCGGCGATGGTTACCGTAATCTCCTCAGCGTCTGCCATTCGTGAAGCCAGCACGGCCTCGTATTCCGAGCCATAGATGGCGGGGCGGATATTGTCGCCCATGCCGCCGTCCACGGAGACGTAGGTACGGATATCGGGCAGCAGCTTGGTCGCGCCAACCGTATAGAGCGCGACACCGGCCGTGCCCACCATGGAACGGCCGGGTTCGATTGAAATAGCGGGCAGTTCGAGGCCGTGAACATCACAACCCTGGATGATGGCCTTTGAGATTGTAGAAATGTAGGTGTCCGCGACAGGGGCTTCGTCTGATGTGAGGTAATTGACGGCAAAGCCGCCGCCGGGGCTGAACATGCGCAGTGAGAAGCCATATCTGTCTCTCATTTGGGCCGCGAACTCCATCGTGATCTGGATGGCCTCTTCATACGGCTCCAGCTCGAAGATGGGCGAGCCGAGATGGAAATGGAGCCCGGCAACGTCGAGGCGCTCCGACTGCATGGCGCGAGCGATGGCCTCCTCCGCCTGCCCCGTCTGGATGGCGAGGCCGAACTTGCTGTCAAGCACGCCTGTGGTCGTGTGCGCGTGTGTGTGCGGATCGACGCCGGGGGAGACGCGGAACGATACCTGCTGCGTTCTTCCCAGGCGCTCAAGTATGGACTCAAGCAGGGCAAGCTCATGGAGGTTGTCGACGACGATTGCTCCGATGCCGGACTCCACCGCGTGCTCTAGTTCATCCGTGCCCTTGTTGTTGCCATGGAAGTGGACAGTGGCAAAATCGACGCCCGCTGCCTGCGTTGTGGCCAGTTCACCGCCGCTCACCACATCGAATCCAACACCTTCTTCCGCGAGCAGGCGGAAAAGAGCGACATTCGAAAAGGCCTTGGAGGCGTAAATGATCGAGCTTTCGCCGGGATAGTGGGCGTCCAGTGCTGAGCGGTAGCGCCTCGCAGCCTCACGAAGCTCCTTCTCATCGAATACGTACAGGGGCGTACCCTGCGTTCGGGCGAGCTCAACCGCGTCAAGTCCGCCGATTTCAAGATGGCCGTTGTCGCGCGCCTTCGCGGACGTAGGGAAGACTGGGAGTGCGTCAATTCCTCTCATGGTTATGTGGTTCCCTCAATGCAACCCTCTTCATAGAGGGCGTGGATAGATTTTCTTCGCTGCGCTCAGAATGACACATCCGATGGATTCCGGCTTCCGCCGGAACGAGGGGGTTAGCGTTACAGGGTTGGACGACGTAATGCGATTCAGATTCTGGCCGTTCCGGCCAGAATGACGAGAGACGGCGGAAATGGCGGACATCTGCGGCGAGATGGGATTACGGTTGACTCCTCATGTCAGGCGGTAGGAGTTGCCCGCATCGATTTCAGTGACCCTACCTTCCCCAGTCAGTTTGATGAGATGAGCGATGATCTGCTCTCTGGCAGCGTTCCAGCGCCATTCCTCAAGGTTGGCTGCGCCGTACAGCCGCTCCCGCATCGCATCCACCTCCGTCACGCCGTCTCGCAGGCATTCCAGAATGGAGTGGTCGCGGGAGTTGCGATGCTCGATGAGCTCTGAGAGCTTGGCGGCGGGATCCGTGACGGGCGTGCCGTGAAAAGACAGCAGCAGATTCGCGTCTTGCTCAGCGAGTCTCTTCAGAGACGTGACGTAGGCGGCCATATCACCGTCCTGGTCAAGATGGACGGCGGTCGTGCCCCGGCTCAGGACACAGTCGCCGCTGAACAGGACACCGTCCGGCTGAAGGAGGTAGCACATGCTGCCACCAACGTGGCCCGGCGTGGCAATGGCATGGATGGTTCTGCCGCCGCCAATGTCAAACAATTCACCGCCCGTGAGCGGCACGTCCACAACCTGGCCGACGGATTCCGTGATAGCGTCCACGTCCGCCGCGCCGGCGTGGACTGTCATTCCCGAAAAGGCTTCCTTGAGCGCTGCGCTGCCGCCGCTGTGTTCGTCAAAGCGATCCGTAATCAGGAGGACGGCAGGAGCGGGACCACCGCCCCTGAGTTCATTGACGGCATCGATGACGCGCTGTGAGACATCATCCTCGCCATGGCCGGCGTCGATGAGCGCGCCGCCGTTTTCGCCACGTGCCCAATACACGTGCGGAGAGTCGTCATCATCGAGGCGCAGTGTGATAGCGATAACGCCGGGGGCAACTTCAGCGGTCATGTGATTCCTCCTGGCAGCGACGAAATGGCGGGTTGAACACGCGCAATTTTGGTCGCGGCGTGCAAGAATCCTAAGAAAGCGCGGTCAGGGGTGTCAACGCGGGCACCAGACTAACGGGAGTGTTTCAGGAATGACTCTGACGCATCACGAGATGGATCTGCGAATCTACAGCATGGAGGTTGGAAACTGGGGGAATAACTTCTACGTCGTCACTGATCCGCTTCGCAATATAGCGGCGATCATCGACGCCGCGGCGGAGGCCGACCGAATCCTGGAAACAGTCGCGGGCATGGACGTCCTCTACATCCTTACCACGCACGGTCACTCCGATCATTGGGGTGCACTGGAGAATGTTTCCGCCGCGCTGCCCAATGCAATCGTCGCCGCAACACCGGCTGACGCAGGGGACCTCCCTGTCACACCCACCCTGCTGCTGTATGACGGCGATACGCTTCAGATTGGGACGACGCCCCTGCGGGTCATCACGACACCGGGGCATACACCGGGCAGCGCATGCTTCATCACAGGCCGGCATCTGTTCACGGGAGATACCCTTTTCCCGGGCGGGCCCGGACATTCTCGCAGCCCTGAAAACTTCCGTGAAGAAATCACGAGCATCACAACAAAGCTGTACGTACGGCCCGATGAGACCATTGTCTATCCGGGGCACGGAGCAGGAACGACTATCGGGGCGAGCAAGGCGGAATACGCGGTGTTTGCAGCCAAGCCACATTCCGATGACCTGCACGGCGACGTGCTCTGGCTGGAATCGTGACCGGCTCGCAGGGCAGCGGCGCACAGGCGCTGCCGGCAACCACGACCATTGGCGGCTACACGATGACGGAGGCGCTTGCTCCGTATACAAGAAGCGTCCTGCCAAACGGCATCCGACTGCTGACAGCATCAATGCCGGCTACGCGCGCCGTTTCCATCGCGTTCTACGTCGGCACGGGCTCTCGCTACGAGCGTGAGGACGAGTCCGGTGCGTCGCATTTCCTTGAGCACATCCTGTTCAAGGGCACGGAACGGCGTCCGCTGGCACAAGACGTGTCCGAGACCATCGAGCGCGTAGGTGGGTTTATGAACGCCAGCACCGACCGCGAAGTGACGGTCTATTGGGCACGTGTTGCGCGTCCCCACCTGTCCATCGGCATCGATATCCTGTCAGACATGCTCCTGAATTCGACGTTCCCGGCGGAGGAAATCGAGAAGGAGCGAGATGTCATCCTCGAGGAGATACACACCTCATTCGACTCCCCGGCGCAGCGTGCGTTCCAGTTGGCGGACAAGATCATGTGGCCGGACCAACCGCTTGGGCGAGATATCGCCGGCACGGAGGAGAGTGTCCGCAGTCTTTCGCGGGACACAATCATGTCCTACATGCGTGAGCAGTACGACCCGTCGCAGGTGGTCATGGCGGTGGCGGGACAGATTGAGCATGCGGAGATTGAAGACATTGTTTCGGAGATGCTTGAGGCATGGCCAAGCGGCAAGCCGCGCCCGTTGCCACCCGTAGACGACAAGGAGCCGGAGAGCCGCGTCGCCCTGGAATACCGCAAGACGGAACAGGCCAACATCTGCCTCATGTTCCCCGGCATGTCCGCGCACGATCCGGATCGCCGTGCCCTGTGGCTACTGAACGCGATTCTCGGTGATGGAATGGCGTGCCGCCTCTTTCTTGAACTGCGCGAGCGCCTTGGCCTCGTGTACGACGTGGATATGGACGTGATGTTTCTGCGGGATACGGGCGCGATGGCGGTGTTCGCAGGAACGGTGCCGCAGCGAGGGCCGCAGGCGCTGGAAGCCGTCATCAAGGAGCTGGATCGGGCGACGCGGGACATCACCCAGAGCGAACTTGACCGCGCGCTGGAGTTGTCCAAGGGGCGGATGCTGCTACGACTTGAGGACACACGCAGTATTTCCAGCTGGCTGGGCGGCCAGGAAATCACCTTTGGGCATATCGAGACGCCGGAGGAGGTCGTCGAACAGCTGGACAGCATCACTGTGGATGACGTGCAGCGCGTCGCGCGGCGCATCTTCGACCCGGAACGCTATCGCCTCACCGTCGTCGGGCCGTATCGGAGCGACCGCAGGTTCAGGAACATCATCGAGGGGCGCTAGATGGTGGCCATGCTGAGAAGGCTGACGCAGCTGCTCACCGTTATCGTCATCCTGGCGGTGCTCTACGAGGAATTGCGTAAGGGCCCGGATAGTGAACGCTGGCATGGACGAGTGCTTGGATTCGTGCCCTATGATCTCAGGCCGCCGACCCTTCGGCAGATACGTGAAACATATTGGAACCCGGAGGATTCGCGAATCTTTCCCGGGCGGGTAGCCGGCATCGGGTGGGGCATCAATTTCGCCGCCCTCTTCGATCGCGTCAGCCGAATGTAGGGTAGCGCCTTCTGCATAATCTTCCTTGCACCAGTTGACAGGGTGTATTTCGGGTGGCGCCCGCAATACGGCTCTCCCCACGTGGGGGAGAGGGATTCAGGTGTTATGTCGATAGTGGAGTTGTGCTATAGTCCACGCGGTGCCTGTTTGGCGCTAACGGGAGTGGGGGGAGACCGTCATGACGTACAGCGACCGCACGCTGACGTGCTCCGAATGCGGGAACGATTACGTTTTCACTGCGGGAGAACAGCAATACTATTCGGATCGCGGCTTTCGGAACGAGCCAAAGAGGTGTCACGCCTGCCGAGTTGTGCGCCGCGCGGACATGGCGCGGCGCCGGGAGACGCGCGATGCGGCGCCGGTGGAGCAGGATCGGCCTCGACGGCAGATGTATCCGGCGACATGCGCGGAATGCGGGCGTGAGACCGAGGTGCCGTTTGAGCCGCGCGGAATTCGGCCCGTTTATTGCGCCACGTGTTTCACCCGGCAACGGAACTCGCCGCCCAGCCGCTTCCGCGACTGAACTCGTTGCGCCCCATTTCGTCCCGTTCTTTATTGCGACTGTGCTATTAATGGACGGGTAGCCGCCCGCGAGGTGATGTCACTTCCGGCAACAGTGTGGGCGACAAGAACGTATTGAGAACTGAAACGGAGGAACGTGGCGAATGACGTATGTAGTCCTGCGTGAGGGTGAGAGCCAGGAGCAGTTGATCAAACGGTTCCGTTCCGTGGTTGAACGTTCCGGCATCCTGAGGCAGGCAAAAGAGAAGCGCCACTTCATCTCCAAGCAGGAACGAGCCCGATTGAAGGCCCGCAAGGCGCGGCGCCGACGCAACTAGCCCGAGTTCATGGCCTGAGACGAACCGACCATGACTCACTCACAGTCCGCATCTTCTGCCACTGCCGGCGCTGAGGACTACTCATTCAACGCATTCGCCCGACAACCCTTTTACCAGGACGAGAACAGCCGGCTGGTTGATCTCATCGGCCTACAGACCGGGAATCGCGTGATTGACCTTGCGTGCGGCCCGGGCGAGATCACACGAAAAATCCTGGACAAGGTGCGCGGAGACGGCGCGTGGATTCTGGGCGTTGATATGTCGCCGGAGACACTGGAAGAAGCGCGGCGGCAGTTCACGGACGTGACGGACGCTGAGATCTCCTTTGAAAATGCCCGCGCGGAAGATCTTTCAAATGTTATCTCGGAACCGGTTGACGCCGTGGTTTTCTGCAACGCCCTTCACCTGGTGGACAACAAGCCGGACGTGCTTACGGGAATCGCTGACGCGCTCAAGCCCGGCGGCCTTTTCGCTTTCAACAGCACCTTCTATTCAGGCTCTATCGTGGAGGGGACGGACCCGTTCTACCGGCGGTGGATGATGCGCTCGCTGCGTCTGCTCAAGTCAGAGCACGGTTTGAGCCCTGTGAAAAACAAGGTCATGGCACGGCAGCAATTGACACCGGAGGAATACAAGGCGTTGCTGACGGACGCCGGTTTCAGCATCCGGGATGAGCGGGTTATTCCAATCGAGGTGCCGATTGAGGGGTGGCTTTCCATCTGCTCATTCTCAGATTTCGTGGAAGGGGCGCTGCCGGGCGTGCAGATAGAGACGGCGAGCGAAGTGCTGCGGGCCACCATTCGCGAGACGTTCCGCGACATGGAGCTATCTTTCGTTCCCCGCAACTGGTTCGAAATCGTGGCAGTGCGCGACTAGCGCCACGCCGAGCGACCGGACGGAGACCTTTCCGATGCCGGGCATCACCTCAGACGAATTCCGCCGAGTGATGGGTCGGCTCGCCACCGGCGTTACCATTATCACTACTCGCGCAGGCGATGACGTGCATGGGACAACCATGAGCGCAGTCTGCTCCGTATCGCTGCAGCCACAGCTCGTGCTTGTCTGCGTCGACCATGAATCGGATATCCACACGCTCATCCGTGAGAGCGGCGTCTTTGCCGTAAACATCCTGCACGAGGGACAGGCGGATTTGGCGGTTGAGTTGTCCCACAAAGGCACGGATGAACTGCTTGCGGCGCATCGGCTGGAGAACCTGCCTCATCGGAATGGTGAAACGGGCGCGCCGTTGTTGGAAGACAGCCTGGCTTCTGTGGAATGTCGTGTTGAAAACACCGTGGAGGCGGGGGATCACACGATATACGTCGGTTCAGTCGTTGCGGCGGGCGTGAGTTCCCGCGCTGATCGGCCATTGCTGCACTATGAAGGCCAGTATAGATCGCTAAGTACGGATAGCTAGTATCCAGCTTTGTTGACAGCGTTTCTGTTCCTACCTACAATTTGAAGTCGCGCCCCCTATGCGGGACGCAGGGTACTTGTGCCTGTTTTTCGTGTTTGGCGACACGGACAGTGGGAACAGTCTCAGTCCTTGTCTGTCACGGGCACGGGATTGGGAATACCAAGCCAAGAGAAGCATGGGAATGCGTCTGTCCGCGCGCGTGTGCGTCAGAGCATGAAGAAGAGGAACATAGCGGGATGCCGACAGTCAATCAGTTGGTACGGAAGGGTCGACAGCGACCGCGGACGAAGTCCAAGGCGCCCGCCCTGCAGGTGAGCTACAACGCGCTCACAAACAGGGTTGTGCGGAATCAGCCTTCGCCTCAGAAACGGGGTGTTTGCACGCAGGTCCGGACGATGACGCCCAAGAAGCCGAACTCCGCGCTGCGCAAGATTGCCCGCGTGCGGCTGACAAACGGGACCGAGGTGACGGCATATATCCCGGGCGAGGGACACAACCTGCAGGAGCACTCCACGGTGCTCATCCGTGGCGGCCGGGTGAAGGACCTTCCGGGCGTCCGCTATCACATCATCCGCGGCGCATTGGACTCGGGCGGCGTGAATGGCCGCAAGCGGGGCCGCAGCAAGTACGGAGCCAAGAGAAACTAACGCCATGTCACGACGTCGCCGGGCGATCAAACGCCCCATCCTCCCCGATCCACGCTACGGAAGCGTGCTGGTGACCCGATTCACCAATCGCGTTATGCAGCGCGGCAAGAAGAACACGGCCCGGAGCATTGTCTACGGCGCACTGGCAAACATTGCCTCAAACGGGGATGACCCCATTGAGACCTTCGAACGGGCGATACGCAATGCGACGCCGTTGCTGCAGGTTCGGCCCCGGCGCGTCGGCGGCGCGACGTACCAGGTGCCCGTTGAAGTGCGTGGAGAACGCGGGTTGACGCTCTCCATGCGGTGGATCATTGATTCCGCTCGTCAGCGAACGGGACGCCCGATGCTTGACAAGCTGACGACGGAGATTGTGGAGGCGGCGCAGGGACAGGGCAACGCGGTTCGCCGTCGCGAAGAGATGCACCGCATGGCTGAGGCCAACCGAGCCTTTGCGCACTACCGATGGTGATCCGGACTATTTGAAACAGCGCAGGGGAAAACAGTAATGGCCACCGACTTACCACTCTCAAAGATCCGAAATATCGGCTTTATCGCGCATATTGACGCCGGAAAGACAACGGTGTCTGAACGCGTGCTGTATTTCACGGGCCGGACATACAAGCTGGGCACCGTGGATGAGGGCACGGCCGTCATGGATTGGATGCCGCAGGAAAAGGAACGCGGCATTACCATCGTGTCCGCAGCAACGACCGTGGACTGGAAGGGCTTTACAGTCAACATTATCGACACGCCCGGACACGTCGATTTCACCGCGGAGGTTGAGCGCAGCCTCCGCGTTCTTGATGGTGGGGTCGTTATCCTCGACGCCAACGCAGGCGTCGAGCCTCAATCGGAGACTGTATGGCGGCAGGCGGACAGGTACCACGTGCCGCGCGTTGTTTTCGTCAACAAGATGGACAAGATCGGCGCGGACTTCTTTGCCTCGATCGATTCAATTCACGTCCGACTGAACGCCATCCCCGTCCCCGTTCAGATTCCATGGGGCAAGGAAGATGATTTCAAGGGCGTCATCGATCTTATTCGGCAGGTCGCAATCACCTGGGAGGACGCCGACGGCGCGACGATGGTGGAGCAGCCGATTCCGGCTGAGTTGACCGCGGACGCGGCCCGCTACCGCGACGCAATGATCGAACGCGCGGCAGAGCAGGACGACGAGTTGCTGGTCAAATACCTCGAAGGCGAGGAGTTGACCGAAGAGGAGATCCGCCGCGGACTGCGCGCCGGAACGGTCAAGATGGCCATCTATCCGGTATTCTGCGGGACTGCGCTCCGCAACAAGGGCGTGCAGCCGCTCATTGACGCCATCACCGATTACTTGCCCTCTCCACTGGACGTGCCGCCGGTAGAGGGAACCGACCCGCGTGACGAGGCGGTCATCATGGAGCGAGCGCCGGATCCGTCCGAGCCGTTCTCCGCACTCGCGTTCAAGGTGGTTACCGATCCATTCGCGGGTCGGCTCGTTTACCTCCGTGTCTACTCCGGCACGGGCAAGGCCGGGGCGACGGTGCTCAATTCGAGCAGGCAGGGACGGGAACGCCTGGGCCGCCTGATCCAGATGCATTCCAACCACCGTGAGGAACTCGAAGAGGCGACGGCAGGCAACATCGTCGCCGCTGTCGGACTCAAGGACACCTTCACCGGCGATACAATCTCCGCCGTCAACAGCCCCGTCGTGCTGGAATCCATCCGCTTCCCGGAGCCCGTCGTGTCCGTAGCCATCGAGCCAAAGACGCGTGAGGAAGAAGAGAAGCTGGTGGATGCCCTGGTCAAGCTGGGGCAGGAAGACCCGACGTTCCGCTCGTCACATGACCTGGAGACAGGCCAGACGGTCATCTCCGGCATGGGCGAGCTCCATATTGAAGTAATCGTCGACCGTCTCAAGCGGGAGTTTCGCGTCGACGCGCGAACGGGCCGCCCACAGGTGGCGTACCGTGAGACGATCACGCGCCCAGGCCGGGCGGAGGGTCGCTATGTGAGGCAGACTGGCGGACGCGGACAATACGGCCACGTCTGGCTTGGGGTCGAGCCGCTGGAGCCGGGGAGCGGCATTGAGTTCGTCAACAAGATCGTAGGCGGCGCGGTGCCGCGTGAGTACATCCCCGCCGTTGAGCAGGGCGCTCGTGAGGCGGCGCAGAACGGACAGCTAACCGGATTCCCAATCGTCGACATTCGTATCACCATCGATGACGGCTCCTTCCACGAGGTGGACTCGTCCGAGATGGCATTCAAGATGGCTGGATCGATGGGATTCAAGGCTGCCATTGAACGCGCCCGGCCCGTCGCCCTTGAGCCAATCATGAAGGTTGAGGTGGTTGGACCGGCGAAGTCCATCGGCGACGTGATGGGCGATCTGCAGAGCCGGCGCGCGCAGGTGCAGGGAATGGAGAGCCGGGGCGATCTTGGAATCGTGACGGCATTCGTTCCCCTCGCGGAGATGTTCGGGTATGCTACATCTCTGCGCTCCGCTACGCAGGGACGCGCTAGCTACAGCATGGAGTTCGATCACTACAGCCACGTCCCGCAGCAGGTGGTGGAATCGCTCACTCGACGCCCGGCAAGCGTCGGTGCGCGCTAGGTGGGGTAACAGGGAAGAGACATGACGACGGTACGGCAGCGACAGAAGATACGCATCACGCTCAAGGCGTTTGATCACCGTCTGCTGGATGCGTCTGCCGTGCAGATCGTTGAGGCCGCGGAGGGGACGGGCGCGCAGGTGTCCGGGCCGATCCCGCTGCCGACGCGCATCAAGCGGTTCACTGTGATCCGCTCCCCACACGTCGATAAGGATTCGCGTGAGCAGTTCGAGATTCGGACGCACAAGCGAATCGTCGATATTCTCGACCCAACATCGCGCACGATTGATTCGCTGACGCACCTGGATTTGCCGGCAGGTGTCAACATCGAAATCAGCTCATAGGAATCATTCCAGGTACTTTCCGACAATGCTCTCCGCACTCTTAGGAACCAAGCTCGGCATGACGCAATACATCCATGAGGATGGAACGGTGTCCGCCGTGACGGCCATCCGGGTGGGACCATGTACGGTGACGCAGGTCAAGACGGCAGCGACAGACGGCTACGACGCGGTGCAGATTGGCTACGGGGAGGTTCCCGAACGCAAGCTGAACGGGCCACGGCTCGGCCACCTTTCCAGGAACGACATCGGCCCGCTGCGGCACCTACGAGAGGTGCGAGCGCAGGGCGATATGCCCGAGGTCGGAACCGTCGTGACGGCTGACCAGGTATTTGAGGTTGGAGAGCAGGTTGATCTGACGGCCCGATCCAAGGGCAAGGGTTTCGCGGGCGGCGTCAAGCGCTGGCATTTCCGCGGCGGCCCAAAGACGCACGGACAGGGCGACCGATGGCGCGCGCCCGGCTCCGTTGGCGCAGGGACAACCCCCGGCCGGGTTCGCAAGGGACTCAAGATGGCCGGCCAGATGGGCAATAAGCGAACAACCCAGAAGAGCGGTCTCGTTGTGGCTGTAGACGCAGAGCGCAACCTTGTATTCGTGCGCGGCTCCGCGCCCGGCGCTCCGGAGGGACTCGTCCTCGTGCGCAAGAAGGCGAGCCGCTGATATGGAAGTCGACGTCCGAAATACAAACGGGCAGGTCGTTGACCACGTAGAGGTGAGCGACCTGCTCTTCAATGCGCCGATCTACGAGGCTCTCGTTCACCAGGCGCTTGTCCGGCAGCGAGCGAACGCTCGCCAGGGGACACATTCCACCAAGACACGGAGTGAGGCGCGCGGCGGCGGTCGCAAGCCGTGGCGGCAGAAGTACACGGGCCGATCCCGACAGGGCAGCATCCGTTCTCCGCTGTGGCGGCACGGCGGCGTGGCGTTCGGACCCAAGCCGCGCAGCTACCGGCAGGATATTCCGGTTCGCATGAGGCGGCAGGCGCTGCGAAGTGTCCTGACCAGCAAGCTGGCAGACGGAGACCTGATCATCATCGACAGCTTCGGATTGGAGAGGCCGCGCACCAAGGATGTGGTCACGGCGCTGCAGAGCCTTGAGATTAACGCCCCTGCCCTGTTGGTGACGGCAGAACCGGAGGAGAACCTGATTCGCTCGGCGCACAACGTGCCGCGGGTCAAGACGCTGCCGGCACGCTATATGAACATCGGTGATCTGCTGGCGCATCGCAAGCTGGTAATCACGCTGGACGCCGTTCGCAGCGCGGAAGAGTTGTGGGCGAAGAGCGGCAGAAAGGCGGAGCGATAGTCATGGACCTGCATCCGCTTGAGGTTCTGCGCCGTCCCGTGATCACGGAGAAGTACACGGCGCAACAGGATCAGAGCAAATACGCCTTCGAGGTGCATCGCAAGGCCAACAAGAAGCAGATACGCGAGGCGGTAGAGATTGCGTTCCGTGTACGCGTTTCCGCCGTGAACGTGATGAACGTCAAGGGCAAGAGCCGCCGCGCCGGACTGAAAATCTACCAGACGAAGCCATGGAAGAAGGCCGTCGTGACCCTGCAGGCAGGTGAGCGTATCGAGGTCTTCGAGGGCGTGTAAGGGCAGAGCGATGGCAGTCAAGACAGTCAAACCCACATCACCCGGCCGCCGCGGCATGGTGTTGGACGCCTTTGACGACATCGACAAGGTGCGGCCGGAGAAGTCGCTGCTGGAACCGCTAAAGAGCAACGCCGGACGCAACAATTCCGGCCGCATTACCGTTCGCCATCGCGGCGGCGGCGTAAAGCGTTCCTATCGCGTTATCGATTTCAAGCGCAACAAGCACGGCGTTCCGGCGTCCGTCAAGACGATCGAATATGACCCGAACCGCTCGTCGCGGATTGCGCTGCTAAATTACCACGATGGCGAGAAGCGCTATATCATCGCCCCACTTGGCCTACAGCGCGGCGACGTGCTGCAGTCCGGCCCGGAGGCTGAGGTTCGCGTCGGCAACGCGCTGCCGCTGGGAGTGATTCCCACAGGCACGACGGTGCACAACATCGAGATTCATCTCGGCAAGGGCGGACAGCTTGTCCGCGGGGCAGGCACCGGCGCGCAGGTCATGGCGCATGAGGATAAGTACACGCTGCTACGTCTGCCGTCGGGTGAGCTGCGGCGCGTGCTCTCCGCCTGCTACGCAACCATCGGGCAGGTTGGAAATCCCGACCATAAGAACCTGTCATGGGGCAAGGCGGGAAGAAAGCGTCTCAAGGGCTGGCGCCCGACAGTGCGCGGCTCCGCGATGTCTCCGCGCGACCATCCACACGGGGGCGGCGAAGGACGGTCACCGATCGGGATGCCGGGGCCGAAATCGCCGTGGGGCAAGCCGACACTTGGCAAGCGGACACGAAGGAATAAAAAGACGAACGTGTTCATCGTGCGTCGACGCGGCGGGCGCAGAGGCTCGCGCCGCTAGGAATCTGAACGGAAACGGACAAGAACAGGAACACTGAAGAACGATGTCGCGATCAGTCAAAAAAGGACCGTACATAGAGCCCAAGCTCTTGCGCAAGGTGACCGTCGCGCAGCAGACGAACTCGCGGGCGGTGATCCGCACGTGGTCGCGCGCGTCAACCATCGTGCCGGAGATGGTGGGGCTGAACATGGCGGTGCATGACGGTCGACGGCACATCCCCCTGTTCATTACAGAGAATATGGTGGGGCACAAGCTCGGTGAGTTCGCGCCAACGCGCACATTCCGCGGCCACGTTCGCAATGAGCGGCAGGCGAGACGGTAGGGCGGAGAGGCGCAAATGCAAGTAACAGCGCGAGCACGCCGCATGTCGCTCTCCGTGCGCAAACTGCACGTCATCACACAGACGCTGCCCGGCATGTTTGTGGACGATGCGCTCACACAGCTGCAGTTCATGGCGAGTCCGTGGGCGAAAGAAGTCGCGAAGGTCGTGCGCTCCGCAGCGGCAAACGCGGAGAACAACTACGACCTGGATCCGAGCATGCTGCGCATCGTGCGCATGGACATTGGGCCGGCGGAGACACTGCGGCGCTACAAGCCGCGGGCGCGTGGGCAGGCCGGCAAGCATTTTCGCAGGCACAGCAATCTGACGGTCATCGTGGATGACGAGGAGAACGGCTAATGGGTCATAAGGTTCACCCGTTTGGGTTCCGCCTCGGGTACATCCGTGATTGGCAGACGCACTGGTTCGCGGATCGCGCGGAGCAGTACCGAACGAATCTGCTGGAGGACCTGCAGATTCGGGATCACATCGTCGAAAAGCATCGTGACGCCGCCGTTGCTCGCGTGGAGCTTGAGCGAAAGGCGAGCGAGGTGCGTGCGCTCATCCACACGGCGAGGCCGGGCGTGGTTATCGGGCGGGGCGGCCAGCGCGTCGAGGAACTCCGCCAGGAACTCGAGAATCTGACGGGCAAACGCGTCCGCGTGGATATCAATGAGATCCGGCAGCCGGAGCTTGAGGCGACGCTGGTTGCGCAGAGCATCGCGGACCAGATACAGCGACAGGTTTCGTTCCGGCGCGCTACGCGGCAGGCCGTTCAACGGTCCATGCAAGCAGGGGCACAGGGAATCCGCGTTACGGTCTCGGGACGGCTTGGCGGCGCAGAGATTGCGCGCTCGGAGAAGGCGATGGACGGACGCGTCCCGCTCCACACACTGCGCGCCGATATTGACTTCGGCACCGCTGAAGCGCGTACACAGATGGGGCAGATTGGCGTCAAGGTCTGGGTCTACCGCGGCGATATCGTGACCGAGGCGACACCGGAGGAACTGGCGCGGCGCAGCGCCCTGATGTCCACGCCGGTGGCGTCCTCAGAGAATGGCGCGGTAGCAGTTGCCGAAAGCGACACTCCCGCCGTTGCCGAGGAAACGGCTCCAGAGAGCGATGCTCCTGCCGCCGAATCCGAAACCCCGGCGTCTGACGACAGTGCGCCTGCCGGTGAAGAACCTGCCGCTGACACATCAGCCAGTGAGGCTCCTGCCGAGGACGCGCCTACTGATGACGCCTCCGCTGAAGCCGAAGAGACGGGCAACAACGAGGACGACGAGTAGTTCGGACTGACCGATATGCTGCAACCACGACGAGTCAAATATCGCAAACAGCACCGGGGCCGGATGCGCGGGATGGCGCAGAAGGGCAATACGGTGGCGTTCGGCGAGTTCGGCATCCAGTCGATGGAGCCGGTCTGGCTCACGGGCCGCCAAATTGAGGCGGCCCGGCGAGCGATGACTCGGCACGTTCGGCGCGGCGGCCAGATATGGATTCGCGTCTTCCCGCATAAGTCGATTACCAAGAAGCCTCTGGAGACGCGGATGGGGTCCGGCAAGGGCAACGTAGACGGCTGGGTGGCCGTGGTGCGTCCCGGCAAGATCCTGTTCGAGATTGCAGGGGTTCCTGAAGAGGCGGCGCGGCGGGCAATGCGCCTTGCACAGGACAAGCTGCCCATTCGCACGCAAATCGTCACTCGTGACATGGAGTAGCCCAGGATGGACATGGAAGAGATACGGGCGTTGAATGATGACCAGCTCCAGGAGGAGTTGGAGAATGCGCATCGCGAGTTGTTCAACCTGCGCTTTCGCGCGGTGACGCGGCAGTTGGCCAACACCAGCGAGGTTGGCAAGGCGCGCAAGACCGTTGCTCGTTTCAAGACCGTAATCCGTGAGCGTCAATTAGTGGCTTTCACGGTGGAGGAGACAGCGTAGATGCCCGGGCAGAAGACACGCGTTGGACGCGTGGTCAGCACAAAGATGGAAAAGACGGTTGTCGTGACCGTTGAGCGACAGCGTACCCACCGCCTCTACAAGAAGGCCGTGCGACGCCTGACCCGATTCAAGGCGCACGACGAGCACAGCGTGTGCGCAGAGGGCGACCTGGTGCGCATCCAGGAGACGCGGCCACTATCCAGGGACAAGAGGTGGCGCGTGACCGACGTGCTGGAGCGAGGCATTGTTGCAGCACTGCCCGATGAAGCGGGAGCAAGTTCGGAATGATCCAGGTGCAGACACGTCTTCGCGTCGCGGATAATTCCGGCGCTCGCGAGATCCAGTGCATCAACGTGCCGGGCGGCACGCGGCGGCACTATGCGTCCGTCGGCGACATCATCGTCGCATCCGTCAAGGAGGCGCAGCCGAACGCGGGCGTACGCAAGGGAGACGTGGTTCGCGCCGTTGTGGTGCGTGTGGTCAAGCCGTACCGACGCCCTGATGGCTCGTATATCAGGTTCGATGAGAACGCGGCAGTCATTCTGACTGAGCGTGACCTGCCGCGCGGAACACGTATTTTCGGGCCCGTCGCACGGGAACTGCGCGACAAGAATTTCATGCGAATCATCTCTCTCGCCCCGGAGGTTCTGTAGCGATGGCCGCGAAGATCAAGAGAAACGACACGGTATACGTGGCCGCCGGCAAAGACCGGGGCAAGCGCGGCACGGTTGAACGCGTGATTCCGTCAAGGAACCGCGTGGTCGTACAAGGCGTGAACATCATCAAGAAGCATCAGCGCCCGCAGCCGGGCGTGCGACAAGGTGGCATCATCGAAATGCCCAATTCGCTGCACATGTCTAATGTGCGGCTGGTATGCCCCCACTGCGATAAAGCTGTGCGAGTAAATTTCGGAACGCTCGAAGATGGACGCAAGGTCCGACGGTGCAAGACATGCGACGAGACGATCGACTAGACAACGACGACATCGAGCGCGATCTCGCGTTTCCCGTTCCTGCGGGAGCGGCGACAGACGACGCGCAGGAGAGCGAAGAGGCGGAGGCCCCTGCCCGCCCGCGACGCTCGTCCGGACGGCGGCGTCAGGCTGAATCGTCGGATGAATCGGAGCAAGAGGCCGTGTCGACCAATGGCGCCCGCCCGGCGGAGATTCCACGCCTCCGACAGATGTATATGGACGAGGTGGCCCCTGCCCTGATGCAGGAATTCGACATCACGAACACGATGCGCGTACCGAAGATCACGAAAATCGTGCTGAACATCGGCGCGGGAGACGCCCGTGATGAAGCGCGTGTTCTGGAGGGAATCCAGCGTGATCTGACGACAATCTCCGGCCAAAAGCCGGTGGTCACACGGGCCCGGAACTCCATCGCCGGATTCCACATCCGCGAGGGTAATACCATCGGCGCGTCCGTGACACTGCGCGGCGCGCGAATGTGGAACTTTCTGGACAGGCTGATGAACGTTGCATTGCCGCGCACACGAGACTTCCGCGGCGTCTCAACAAAAGCGTTCGACAGGCGCGGCAACTACAGTGTCGGGCTGCGTGAGCAGATCATCTTTCCTGAGGTTGATTACAACCGCGTGGACCGAGTTCGCGGTTTGCAGGTGAATATTGTGACGACGGCGCAGACGGACGACGAGGGGCTCAGACTGCTGGCCCTGCTCGGGATGCCGTTCGCGCGTGAGGAGATCACCAACTGATGGCGAAGAAGTCTAAGATTGCCAGCTGGAAGCGCCCGCCCAAGTACAAGGTGCAGGCATACAACCGTTGCTACGTGTGCGGCAGGCCGCGCGCCTATTACCGCATGTTCGGCCTTTGCCGCATCTGCCTGCGGGAAAGGGCGCTGACGGGGCAGCTTCCGGGCGTGCGCAAGGCGAGCTGGTAGAGGGGAGAGCGTAAGCACATGACTGTTAGCGATCCCATTGGCGATATGCTCACCCGCATCCGCAACGGGCTGATGGCGCGCCATGAGAGCATCACCGTGCCGGCGTCCAAGACCAAGGTCGCCATTGCAGAAATCCTCAAACGAGAGGGGTTCATTCGGGACTTTTCTATCCTGAGGGGGACGACGCCTCAGCAGATTGTGCGGATGCAGATGGCGTACCGCGAGGGGAACAGCCCCGTCATCAACGGGCTGCGGCGCGTCAGCAAACCCGGACTGCGGGTCTATGTACAGCGCGGTGAGATTCCGCGCATCTTCGGCGGACTTGGCATCGCTGTCGTCTCAACCTCGAGCGGCGTGATGACGGGTCGGGAAGCGTGGCGCAAGGGGATTGGAGGAGAGCTGCTGGCCTACGTGTGGTAGGCAGTAGTCGAACTGGGGCGGCCAAACGCGCAGAGTGGATTTGTAAAGAGTATCTGAGGAACACGGTTTCAAAATGTCTAGAGTAGGACGGATGCCGATACCGGTGCCGGGGGGTGTGCAGGTCACGATGACCGACGGCCCTCAGGGGACGGCTATTGTCGTTAAGGGGCCGCGTGGCGAATTATCGCGCCAATTCCACCACACCGTGCGCTTTGAACAAGAGGACAGTGTGATTATCGTCCATCGCAAGGACGAAAACGACCGCGCGTCTGCGGCATTCCACGGGCTGTCCCGCGCGCTGCTGGCCAATATGGTGACCGGCGTGTCAGAAGGATATCGACGCACGCTGGAGATCCAGGGCGCAGGCTATCGCGCGCAGCAGACAGGCGCCGGCATCACGCTGAGCGTCGGATACTCGCACACCGTAGAGGTGCAACCGCCTGAGGGCATCACGCTGGAGGCTGAAAGCAATACGCGCCTGCACGTGGACGGCATCGACAAGGAGCTGGTCGGGCAGGTTGCGGCAAATATCCGCAAGGTGCGCAAGCCGGGCGTCTATACCGGCAAGGGCATTCGCTACCAGGGCGAGCAGGTGAGGCGCAAGGCGGGCAAGGGCGCCGGACGCAGATAGGCGGAGTTAACACAGACATGCCACGCATCAAGACAGCGAGAGAAGGCCGAAATCGACGCCACCTACGTCTGCGGCAGCGGGTTTCCGGCACGGAAGAGCGGCCTCGGCTGTGCGTCTTTCGCAGCCTGAACCACATCTACGCGCAGGTGGTTGATGACTCGCGGGGAGTGACTATCGCCGCCGCCTCAACACGCGATAAGGACATTCGAGACGAAGCAAACGGGCAGAATAAGTCGGATCGCTCGAAGATGGTTGGCGCGGCAGTCGCGCAGCGAGCGGTCGCGGGCGGCATCAAGACCGTCGTATTTGATCGGGGCGGGTACCAATATCATGGTCGAATCAAGGCCGTTGCCGAAGCGGCGCGTGAGAACGGCCTTGTTTTCTAGGGACGAGGAGCGGACGGAGAAACGATGACACTAGGACGCACACGCGGCGCGCGAGGGCGCACGCGGGAACGACAGCGCGACGCGGATCGGGAATCAGACGGCCTGACCGAAAGCGTGGTGACGATCCGGCGTGTGGCAAAGACCGTTGCGGGCGGACGCCGGTTCACGTTCAATGCGCTCGTCGTCGTTGGTGACGGCAAGGGAAAGATTGGCTTCGGGCTTGGCAAAGCGGCTGAGGTGCCGCTTGCGGTGCAAAAGGGCGGCGCGATTGCTCGTCGTTCCCTGATCGATGTCTCGACTCTCGAAAGCAGCGTGCCGCAGCAGGTCGTCAGTCGATTCGGGGGCGCGCAGGTGCTTCTCCGCCCCGCCGCTCCGGGCACGGGAGTCCGCGCCAGCGCCGCCGTCCGTGCCGTCGTGCAGGCCGCCGGTGTTCGCGATATTTTGACGAAATCTCAAGGCAGCAACAACCCGATCAACGTGGTGCAGGCCACCATCAAGGGCTTGCAGATGATGCGTGACCCGCGCCAGACCATCTCGTTGCGCCGCATGGTGCGGGGCGAGGAGCCGCTGCCTGAGAAGGAGCCGGAGGCGGCCACCGACTATTCCGGGCCCACGCCCGTCTCGCCGCAGCCGGTGAGCAGCGACCAGATCCTCGCGGAGAACGCAGAGCAAGAAGAGCAGGCCACGGCCACGGAATCTCAAGAACCCGAGACCGAGGCGGCGACCGAGACGGAAGCTGGCACTGAAGCGGAGACCGCGGGCGCCGAGTCCGATTCCACCGAGGAGACGGAATCGCCCACCGCTGACACTGAGGAAACGCCCGCCGCCGAGGCTGAGGAGTCTCCAGCAGCAGAAGCTGATGAGTCCGCAGCGGCGGAGGCAACCACGGATGCGGAAAGCTCTGACGACAGTGACGACAAGGACGAGGGCGCAGGGTCATGACAAAGGTGCGTGTGACACTCACCAAGAGCCCGATTAACCAGAAGTCAGACCAGGTAAAGACGCTGCGCGCGCTTGGCCTGAGACGCATGGGCGACGAGCGGGAGCACGATTACTCGCGCTCGATTCGGGGGATGTTGATCAAGGTGCGCCACCTGGTGACCACCGAATTAAGGGACGATGGAGGCGCAAGCACTGATGCGTGAGAATGAGCTGCGAGCACCTGCCGGATCTCGCAAGCGAAGGCGGCGCGTGGGCCGGGGTAACTCATCCGGCCGAGGCACCTATGCAGGCAAAGGCTTGAAGGGACAGAAGTCTCGTTCAGGCGGCGGCGTGCGCGCAAGCTTTGAGGGCGGCCAGCTATCGCTGGTCAAGAGGCTGCCGCACAAGCGGGGCTTCAAGAATCTCTTCCGTGTGGAATATGAGCCTGTGAATCTCTCGAGCCTGGTGGATCTGCCTGCCGGTTCAGAGGTCAGTCCTGAATCACTTCGTAAACAGGGCATCATCAGATCGGCTAAGAAGCCGATCGTCATTCTCGCGGACGGAGAAATTGAGCAGCCGCTCACCGTTCGCGCCCACCGCGTTTCACGTACCGCGCGTGAGAAGATTGAGGCGGCGGGCGGCACCATTGACTCCCTTCCCAAGCCCGTCATTCACCGGCCCCGCTAAGAGGGAGCGCATCGCGTCGTGAGTTACTCATCGACGACCGAGCGGCGGCAGCCGCGTCCGGCCTTGATCCAGGCGATGATCGATGCCTGGTACCAGCCGGATCTCCGTCGCCGCATCCTGTTCACGTTTGCGATTCTTGTAATCTTCCGGTTCATCGCGCACGTTCCGGTGCCGGGCGCAGACATTGTCGCGCTGCGGCAGCTTTTCCAGAGCAATCAGTTGCTGGGATTCCTGGACATCTTCAGCGGCGGCGCGATGCGGAACCTGTCCGTTGCCGCGATGGGCGTGTACCCGTACATTACGGCGAGCATCATCCTGCAGATCATGATTCCGGTGATTCCACGCCTGTCTGCGCTTGCGCGAGAGGGCGAGGCCGGACGGCAGAAGATCAACCAGTACACGCACTGGATGACGGTGCCCATCGCCGCGGCGTCCGCCTACGGACAGCTTGTCCTGTTGAACAGGCTTGGTGTTCTCGGCGCGCTGTGGCCATACCCGGGCGGCGAGTTCCTGCCGACGCTCGCGATGATCGTGAGCATGGCGGGCGGGACGATGCTGTTGGTATGGCTGGGTGAGTTGATCACGGAGAGCGGCATCGGCAACGGCATTTCCGTCATCATCTTCGGCGGCATCGTTGCCGGACTGCCGACGCTATTCGGGCAAGGCGTGTTCGCCAATGATCCGATTGCCCTTGCGTTGGTGGGATTTGCCGGGCTGGCGACCATCTATTTCATTGTGGTCTTCACGGAGGCGCAGCGTCGTATTCCCGTTCAATATGGACGAAGCGTGACGCGGCAGGGCCGCGTCTACAGACAGAGCGGGTCGACGTTCATCCCGCTACGCGTTAACTCCGCAGGCATGATTCCGCTAATCTTCGCGTTCTCCATCCTGATCTTCCCGCCGACGGTCGCCAGCTATTTCCAGGAGGCGGACAACAACGTTGTTGCGGGTGTTGGCGACTTCTTCGCCCGGAACCTGGGGCCGGAAGGCTTCATGTACTGGCTGCTGCTCTTCTGGTTAGTTGTGGCTTTCACATTCTTCTACACAATGGTCACGTTCCAGCAGCAAAACCTCGCGGAGTCCTTACAACGCAACGGAGGCTTCATCCCCGGCATCAGACCGGGGCCGCCAACGCACAATTATCTGATTCGCGTCCTGACGCGAATCACGTGGGGCGGCGCGATATTCCTTGGAATCGTCGCAATCGTCCCGTTCTTCCTGCTGCTTGCGACGGGCGTGAGCACATTATCGATTTCAAGCACTGCCCTGCTCATCGTAGTTGCGGTTGTGCTGGACACGATGCGGCAGTTGCAATCGCAGCTCTTGATGCGGCAATACGAAGGGTTCCTACGGTAGGCAGGAGTCACATTCATGCGAATCATTCTTCTTGGAGCGCCCGGCGCGGGCAAGGGAACGCAAGCAGCAACCCTACACGAGGAGTTGAATGCGCCGCACATCGCGACGGGCGACCTCTTCCGAGCCGCTCTTTCACAGGGAACGCCGCTCGGGCTGGAAGCCAAGTCGTACATGGATCGCGGCGAGCTGGTGCCGGACGATGTGACGGTTCGGATGCTGCTGGAACGCATCTCGGAGCCGGATGCGGCAGACGGCTACATTCTGGACGGTTTCCCGCGCAGCCTGGCTCAAGCGGAGGCGCTGGACGGGGCGCTCAAGGACCGCAATGAGAACATTGACAAGGTATTGCTGGTTGATGTCTCAGAGGATGAGTTGGTCCGCCGCCTGAGCGGGCGTTGGATATGCCGCACGTGCCAGAAACCTTTCCACGTGATCAGCAATCCGCCGAAGAATGAGGGCTTGTGCGACGTGTGCGACCCGGAGGACGGGGAGCTGTACCAACGAGACGACGATAAGCCGGAAACGGTGCGGAACCGCCTGGGCGTGTACCGGGATCAAACAGCGCCGCTGATTGACTACTACACGGCTCAAGAGATCCTGACCAGCATCAACGGTGAGCAGGAAATCGAGGGAGTACGCGAAGACCTGCTCGCGGCGCTCAAATAAGTCTCGACTCTCTGGAAACCGACAATGGTACTTGACAGCCAACAATCGCCAACAGTGAAGTCCTCGCGTGAGATCGACCTCATGCGCAAGGCCGGTCACATCGTGGCTGATACGCTGAACATCCTGCGTGACGCCGCCAAACCCGGCATGACAACCGCGCAGCTGGACGAGATTGCCGGGCGTGAGATTCGCGGGCGGGGCGGCGTTCCGTCATTCCTTGGCTACCAGGGATTTCCCGCGCACATCTGCACTTCACTAAATGAGGAGGTCGTTCATGGTATTCCGGGCCCCCGGAAGATCCAGGACGGGGATATCCTGTCCATCGACTGTGGAGCGATTTACGACGGCTACCACGGTGATTCCGCAATCACATTCGCAATTGGCGATGTCCCCAAACAAGTAAGTGACCTCATTGAGGACACGCGCCAGTCATTGATCGCCTGCATCGACGCGGCCCGACCCGGAAACGGGCTTTTGGACCTGACGACTGCTATCAGAGACTACGCAGAGCCACGCGGCTACAGCATGATTCGGGGCTACGGCGGACACGGGATCGGGACGGAGATGCACGAGAATCCCTGGATACCGAACAATGTCGCCGATTTCGATAGCACGGGCCGCCGAGGGTTGCGGCGCTTCCGGCTGCGTCCCGGCGTTACGATCGCGCTGGAGCCCATGTTGACGATGGGCGGCTGGCAGACAGTCGTGGAAGAAGACGATTGGACAGTCTCAACCGCAGACGGGAGTTTGTCTGCCCACTGGGAACACTCACTCGTTGTCACGGAGGACGGGCCGGAAGTGTTGACAAGCCGTACAGGGAAGCCGTGACATAGCATTTTGTATTCGCGCTATGGCATACTTATAGTTCGTGTGACCTATCTGACGGGCAAGGTATGACTCAAAAGAACAAGAAGGAAACAATCGAGGTTGAGGGCACCGTGCGGGAAGCACTCCCAAACGGTATGTTTCGTGTGGATTTGCCGAATGAGCACTCCGTCCTGGCCCATGCCTCGGGAAAGATCAGGCTCAACTTTATTCGCATCCTGCCAGGAGACCGCGTTTTGGTTGAGCTTTCGCCGTACGACTTGAAGCGGGGACGGGTGACGTACCGCTTCCGTTAGACCCAACAAACAGCAGTAGAGCAAGCAGAGAAGCAGGACAGCGCGACGTGAAGGTATCAGCCTCTGTGAAGGTGCGATGCAACAAGTGCCGAATCGTTCGGCGCAAGCGTCGGCTTTTTGTTATCTGCGTGAATCCAAAGTGTAAGCAGCGACAAGGCTAAACGGGGAGCACGGGACGGACCAATGGTACGAATAGCCGGGGCGGATATTCCGGACAACAAGAAGGTTGCTTATTCACTTCGTTACATCTACGGCGTTGGTCCGCGCCGAGCAGGCGAAATCCTCGAGCGGTCCGGGGTCGACCCCGACCGGCGAGTGCATGAGCTGACCGAGCAGGAGATGGCGCTGCTACGAGAGGCCATCGAGCGGGGTGGGTATCTGATTGAGGGCGATCTGCGACGTGAGATCGCCATGAACATCCGCAGGCTTATTGAGATCGGCAGTTACCGTGGCGTCAGGCATCGGATGGGGCTGCCTGTGCGCGGTCAGCGGACACGTACCAACGCGCGCATCCGCAAGGGCCCCAAGCGCACGGTGGCCGGCAAGAGGCGGGCCGCCCGCAAGTAAATCACGGCCTACTACCGAGAAGGGAACGGGGCCGCCGCGCAGAGCAATGCGCATCGGCCTGCCTGCCGAAAGGAGCAGTAGCAACACATGGCGAGACGAGGACGCCAACGAGTGCGCCGCAGGGAGCGCAAATCCGTGCCCTATGGCCGCGCGTACATCTACGCCACGTTCAACAACACCGTTGTAACGCTGACAGACCCGGTTGGAAACGTGATAGCGTCCGGCAGCGGCGGCGCAGTTGGATTCCGTGGTTCTCGTAAGGGGACGGCCTTCGCGGCGCAGCGAGCCGCTGAAGAGACGGCCCGGCGCGGCATGGAGCATGGCCTGCAGCACGTGGAGGTGCGTGTGAAAGGCCCCGGCAGCGGCCGTGAAGCGGCAATTCGCTCCCTGCAGGCTACCGGACTCGTCGTTACTGCCATCAGGGATACCACACCGATACCGCACAACGGCTGCCGACCGCGAAAGCGCCGCCGCGTCTAGTAGTCACAAAGGGAATTCAGAGGTCAATGACGCGAACAGCGGCACACGGATTGTTTGCGGCCATGCGGGCAACCAGGAGGAACACGTAAGGGATGGCTCGATATACGGGGCCGGTCTGCCGGCTGTGCCGGCGACAAGGAATAAAGCTCTTTCTCAAGGGAGAGCGCTGTTATACGCCGAAATGCGCCATTGAGCGACGGCGCAGCGCCCCCGGTGAATCTACGACAGGCAATCGGCGCCGACGCCGTCTCTCGGAGTGGGGCATCCACCTGAGGGAGAAGCAAAAGGCTCGCCACATTTACGGCGTGCTTGAGCGCCAGTTTCGCAGGCATTATGCCGTCGCCTCCCGGCAGCGCGGCGCAACGGGCGAGAACCTGCTCAAGATTCTGGAGACGCGGCTGGACAACGTCATCTATCGACTCGGATGGGCCAACTCGCGCAAAGAGGCGCGCCAGATGGTCTCGCACGGACATTTGGCCGTGAACGGCCGCCGGGCGCGCACGCCGTCCATCAGCGTCAAGGAGGGGGCGGAGATCACGTGGGTGCCCAGTTCCACCAGCACAACGCAATATGAAATCGTTCAGTACCAGGCGCAGCGACGGCAGGCGCCGGAGTGGCTGCAAATGGATGCGCGGAACATGGTTGGGCGGATGCTGCGGCAGCCCGAGCGGACCGATATGGACATCCGCATCGATGACCGCCTGATTGTTGAGTTCTATTCACGGTAGAGACTGCGGAACGCGAGAGCGCAGACTGCACACGCAAACCTGTACGGCAGGGAGGCCAAACTCTTGACCTTGATGACTGAGGCAGACCTACAGCTGGAGTCGGGCGCGAGCCTTGCTCCTGAGATCACGACCGACCGGTCGCAAGACTCGTACGGCCGGTTCATCATTGAGCCGCTAACACAGGGATTTGGGGTGACGCTTGGCAATGCCATTCGGCGCGTCTTGCTGAATTCGCTGCCCGGGCTGGCCATTACCGCCGTGCGGATTGAGGGCGCGCAGCATGAATATTCCACCCTGCCCCACATTCGTGAGGACATGGTGGACTTCCTGTTGAATGTGAAGGACATCCGAATCCAGTCCATCACGGGACGCCCCGGCACCATGCGCCTTGATGTGAGCGGGCAGGCGGGAGCGGTTACTGCGGGTGATGTCCAGCGGCATGGCGACTACACAATCGTCAATCCCGATCTTGTACTGCTCAATGCTGACAGCACGGATGCCCAGTTGTCGGTTGAGTTCACCGTTGAGCAGGGGACCGGCTTTCGGGCTGCAGAGACTTCGGTAGAGGACCCTATCGGCATCCTGCCCGTGGACGCTATTTTCACACCTATCCGCCGCGCAAACTTCGAGGTTGAGGCAACACGCGTCGGCCAGGTTACCGACTTTGATCGGCTGGTGCTTGAGGTGTGGACCGACGGCACAATCACGCCCGAGGACGCCGTCCGCAAGGGGACGCAGATCATCATCGAGCAGTTGCAGCCTTTCGCCTCCCTCGGAGAGGCTGCCGCTCTCCCGGGAGGACAGCAGCCCGGCCTCAGCGTTCCTCCGTCACTGTCCGCGGTCACCATCGAGGATCTGCATCTCTCCACTCGAACGCAGAACAGCCTGCGCCGCGGCAACCTGGCGACTGTGGGACATGTGCTCGAGAAGTCCGCGATGGAACTCCTCGAACTGCGGAATTTTGGTGAACAGTCTCTGAATGAACTCGTCCAGCGGCTGCGCGAGATGGGAGTGGTGATTCCGGAGGACGATGAGGATCGCTCGTGGCGGCGCGTTCTGCTGGCCACGCTTGTTCCGAGTGCCGAGGGCCAGGTGGGCGCCGGCGCCGGGCAAGGCGCGGATGGAGACTCTGAGGAATCCGATAATCGTTCGGTGTTCTCGATGGGCCCGGATGAAGATGTCTCAGAGGTGGATCTAACTCATTATTCGCGACGCTCATTCGCGCCGGACGATGAGGATGAGGAATAGGGTAACGGGACTATGAGACACCGCGTTTCAGGCCGCACGCTCGGCAGAAAAACCGCGCCGCGGATGCTGATGTACCGCAATCTGACCAGAGATCTGTTCCTGCGTGAAGCGATTGTGACGACCGAGGCCAAGGCCAAGGAAACGCGCAGCTTCGCGGAGCGCATGGTAACTCTTGGCAAGGACGGCGGACTTTCCGCGCGTCGGCGGGCGCTCAAGTTCATCCCGGACAAGGACGTGGTGGATAAGGTCTTCCGAGTGTATGGGGAGCGGTATCAGGATCGCCCCGGCGGATTTACACGAATCACGAAGATCGGGCCTCGACAGGGCGATGCCGCTCCAATGGTACGACTGGAGCTCGTCTAGGTAATCAAATGATGAAGACTGCCGCCCTCATAAAGCCGAGCGACGACATAGCGCCGCTTGCCGTGGCTGATCGTCTCCTCGTACTCACAATCGAGTACGCGGGGGCGCGTTACCAGGGGATGCAGTTGCAAAAGCCCGGCGTGCCGACAATCCAGGCTGAGATTGAGGACGCGCTCCTGAAGCTGACAGGCCAACACTATCGCATTGCGGCTGCTGGACGTACTGATTCTGGAGCGAGCGCGCGAGGGCAAGTCATCACCTTTCAACCGGTGACCGAGCTGCCCTTTGATCGTTATGTGACGGGTCTGAACCACTATCTGCCGAATGACATCAGCGTGACGAAGGCTCAATGGGCGCCCATATCATTTGACGTCACCCGGGACGCCCGCTCACGCCACTATCGCTACACCATCATCAACCGCCCATCTCCATCTGCGCTTCTGCGTCAGCAGGCGGCGCACGTCAGGGAGCCTCTTGATGAGGCGGCGATGGCGGAGGCCATAGCAGCATTGGACGGTTGGCTGGACGCGCGGCCCTTTACGGGCCCCTTGCCTACAGACCGCAACCCGCTGCGCCGCTACGACTATGCAGCTGTGTCACGTGACGATGACATTGTGACGATTGACCTGCAGGGAAGCGGTTTCTTGCCCCACCAGGTTCGGCGCGTCGCCGGTGCCCTCGTGCAGGTGGGCACGGGACAGATGAGCCCAGCGGAGTTTCATTGGCTCGCGCGTGAGGGCGCGCCCGGAGAGGCGACGTGGACGATGCCCGCCGCCGGTCTTTGCCTGATGGGTGTCACATATGACAACGGAATTCTTGAAGACTGAGGCAATCTCCATGGCACGTGTACGAACATTCAGCCCGAAGAAGAGCGAGATCGAGCGCGGATGGCATGTCATTGACGCTGAGGGCGAGACGCTTGGGCGTCTGGCAACCCGCATCGCAGCCATTTTGCGCGGCAAGGACAAGCCGACGTATACGATGCACATGTCAGTTGGCGACAACGTGATCGTCATCAACGCCGACAAGGTGCGTGTGACGGGCCGAAAAGAGGAACAGAAGACATACTACCGCCACACGCAATATCCGGGCGGACTGCGCGCGGTCACGCTGTCCACACTCCGGGAGAAGCACCCGGAGCGCATCATCCAGAACGCCGTGAAGGGCATGCTCCCGCACAACCGGCTTGGCAGACAGAACCTTCGCCGTTTACACGTCTACGCCGGGCCTGAGCACCCGCATGAGGCGCAGGTACGCGCCGGTCTGGGGCCTGCGGGCCGCCGCAAGCAGGCCGAGCTAGAGGCACAGGCCGCCGCGCCTGAACCGGTTGCCGCTCCCGAAGAAGCAGCGCCGGTCGTTCCGCCAACACGCAGACGGCGGCGTGCTACTGCGCAAGCTGCCGAGGAAACCCCGCCGGAGGCAACAGCCACTGAGGCGCAGGAAACCCAAGAGGCAGCACCGGCTCCGACTCGTAGACGACGGCGTACCGCCGCCCAGGCGACCGAGGAGACCTCGCCGGAGGCAACCACCGAGACTCAGGACACCGAGGAAGCGCCACCAGCGCCGACTCGCAGACGACGGCGTACCGCCGCCCAGGCAGCCGAGGAAACGCCGCCGGAGGCAGCGGCTACGGAGACACAAGCTGCTGAAGAGGCAGCGCCGACGCCAACTCGCAGACGACGGCGTACCGCCGCGCAGACGGCTGAGGAATCCCCGCCGGAGGCAACCGCCGAGGCGCAGGACACCGAAGAGTCAGCGCCAGCGCCGACTCGCAGGCGACGGCGTACCGCTGCGCAGGCAGCCGAGGAAACCACGCCGGAGGCGACCGCTGAGGCGGCTGAAGAGAATGACAAGGCCGAGGAGCAGGGATAAGAGCGGAGCGACTCCCGGGGAGGGGAACGGAAAAGCATGACGACAGCAGGTCGGTATTTCCAGGGAACGGGGCGGCGCAAGCGGGCGGTGGCGCGCGTACGCGTGACGCCGGGGGGCGAGTCCATGTTTGTCGTGGACGGGAAACCGCTTGAGGAACGATTCCCTCTGGAAATTCATCGCCGCTCAATCTTGCAGCCACTGGTCGCAACGGATTCCCTGCGACGGTTTGCGATTTCAGTGAAGGTCACTGGGGGCGGCGTGACAGGACAGGCGGAGGCAATCCGCCATGGCCTGGCGCGCGCGCTATCAAATCTCGATGAGTCGATGCGCCCTGTTCTCAAGAAGTCGGGGTTCCTCACGCGAGACGCCCGTGAGAAGGAGCGCAAGAAGTACGGCCTGTTCCGCGCCCGGAAGAAGCAGCAGTACTCGAAACGCTAGTTTTCCCGGTTCGCGATCAACATTGACAGGTCTGTCCTGTTAGCTACCCGCTTTCCGGTTAGAATAAGCTGGTAGATAGTTATTCGCGGTTCGTGGGTGGCACTGTATAACTTTCCTGGTCTGCGTTCCTGCTGCGGCAGCGATTTGTATAGTGACGGCGGTGATGGTATGACGAACGATACAAGCGATCCCCATGCGTACGCGGAACAGGGGCGAGTATTTCTGAAACAGGCCTTCGAGGAGTTGGAGCGGGACGACCTCCGTCAGGCCTCCGAGAAGGGTTGGGGAGCAACAACGCAAGTGCTCAAGGCGTACGCCGAAGAGCGCAGTCTTGAACACACCAAGCACAGGCATCTCTTTGGCGTGATAAGTCGCCTCGTCGCGGAGACAAATGACCAGTCGTTCATCACTCTGTTCGGCACAGCTGGAACTCTCCACGACAACTTCTATGAAGGTCAATTCAGCACGTCCGATGTCAGATTCGGACTGGAGCAGGTGTCTCAACTCATGGACACGGTAGAAACCCTGCTGAGCGGGCGGAACGGCGTGTAACGAACCGGTACCTATATTCCCGTGAGGTCTCGGCCCGCGCCAATGAGGCGTTGCACGCGCTCCATGGAGCGTGCCTCGGCATAGATTCTCAGCAGCGGCTCCGTGCCGGAGAACCTGATGAGCATCCATGAACCGTCCTCAAGCATGAAATGGTAACCGTCCTTGGTTGAGACCTCCGTGACGGCCACACCCGCAAGCTCCGTGGGCTGACTCTCCGCCACGTTCCCCATCACCTCGGCGCGGCGGGCAACAGGGAACTCAAGGTCAAGGCGGTCATACTGATGCGGCCCGACCGTCTCATAGAGCCAATCGACGAGCCCGGAAAGGGAGCGGCCCGTTTGTGCCATGGCATCAAGGATGTAGAGCGCGGAAAGCACGCCGTCGCGCTCCGGCACGTGCCCACGGAAGCCGAATCCTCCGCTCTCTTCGCCACCAATCAACGCGTCCGTCTCCATCATGCGCGGCCCCACGTACTTGAAGCCGACCGGCTCTTCATAAACGGGGACGCCGTACTTCTCACCGAGAATGTCAATCATGCGCGAACTCGTGATTGACTTGACCAACGGGCCGCGTTCGCCTCGAATCTCCAGCAGGTAGAAGGCGAGCAGCGCGAAGAACTGCAGGGGTGTGAGGAATCGACCCTGCTCGTCCACACCCCCAATGCGGTCCGCATCGCCGTCGGTGGCCAAACCCACGCCGTAGCCGTACCGAACAACGGCCTCGCGCAGTTCGCCGAGGTTGTGCGAGATTGGTTCCGGCTGTCTCATGCCGGGAAAGTCGGGGTTGCGTTCGCCGTGAATCTCTATCAGTTCTGTCTTGCCGCCCCCAAGCAGGTCCGCGAGGTAGCCGATGCCCGCGCCGTACATCGGATCAATAACGACGCGCAGGCCTGCCGCCTTAATGCGCTCCACGTCCACCAGAGAGCGGAGCTGGTTGATATAGACCGGGCGGGGATCGATCATGGTGACGATCCCGTCCCGCTGCGCATGTTCCAGCGGCATGGCGGACGGCAGTCCGTCTGTCTCAACGGCGTGGATTTCGCTCTCTACGGCCGCGATAATCTCCGGCGATGCAGAGCCACCGTAGTCCGGCTTGTACTTGAAGCCGTTCCATTCAGGTGGGTTGTGACTGGCCGTGACGATAATAGCGCCGGCGGCCTTCTGAGCGATGACGTTGTAGCTGACGGTCGGCGTCGGCGCCCACGTTTGGCACAGATAAGACGGCACGCCTTCCGCTGCCAACACCTCCGCGATAGCGGCTGCAAACCGCTCCGAGCCGAATCGCGTGTCATAGCCGACAATGACTCCTTGTCCGGCTGTGCCCTGCGCTTTCAGATACTGCGCGACGCCCTTTGCGCAGTAACGCACATTTTCGAAGGTGAATTCTTCCGCGATAATCGCCCGCCAGCCATCGGTTCCAAAGGCGATCTGAGATTGGGTGGAAACGGTCACGATTCTGCGGCCTCCATTTGTGGCGGTCTATCTACTTCGGGAGTCTCTCGGTTTCTGGAATTCCGGTTCCGGCTCATAGGTACGCCTACCGTGTTAGCCCGTGAACAGGAAATATGAGGTCCTGCACGCTCCTGATGGACTCTTCCGCCTCCCGCCACACGCGCGCATCATCGGCTTCCAGAAGCTCAGGAGCGGGCGTGTCGCGCAACTGCTTGAGACCGTACGCTTCCTGGTACGATTCAGGGATAGCATCAGGCAATTCGACGCCCGCCATGACGGCGTAGTCCATCGCCCAGCACCG
Source organism: Dehalococcoidia bacterium (assembly GCA_965207895.1). Lineage (GTDB taxonomy): Bacteria > Chloroflexota > Dehalococcoidia > UBA6926 > UBA6926 > VXMO01. The sequence continues at coordinate 660,872 of CBDBNN010000003.1, read as the reverse complement.
CGCGACGGCGGAGAGATCGTATCCACCTCCACCCATGGCCAGCCATTTGCCGGGGGACAGGGCGCCCAGGGCCGCGACGGCTGATGTGTGTCCTGCTGACGTGAGCCGCAGGTGAGTGAGTGGGTCATCTATGTGCGTGTCAATCCCCTGCTGCGTGACGAGAACATCCGGATTGAACGCGCGAATAAGGGGCGCGACGGCGTTTTCCAGAACCTGCGCGTACGCCTCGTTGTGTGTTCCGGGTGCGAGCGGCAGATTCACGGCGTAGCCAAGTCCGGCCTCTTCACCCATCTCAGTCGTCTCTCCCGTGCCGGGGAAAAGCGTTCGCCCCGACTGATGGATTGAGATCGTCAACACGCGATTGCTGGCATAGAAAGCGTTCTGCACGCCGTCGCCATGATGGGCGTCGATATCTATATAGGCGACACGCTCAGCACCGAGTGCAAGCAGGCGCAGGATGGCGATGACCGCATCATTGAACACACAGAATCCTGAAGCAAAATCGGGACCGGCGTGGTGGTAGCCCCCGCCTGCGTTGAAGACGACATCGGCCTCGCCGTTCCACACGGATTCCGCCGCAACAAGCGAGGCTCCGGCGGCCAGCGCAGCAGCCTCATACATGCCCTCCGAAATGGGGTTGTCGCCCCAATCGCTGAAGCCATAGCGGTGTTGGCGATGGAGGTCTTCACCACGACTGAATGCCTCCACGGATTCCACGTAGTCGCGTCCATGGAATGCCATCAATTCCTGCGCTGTGGCAACACGCGGCTCAATGACTGCGGCTTCGGGCCGCTCGAATACGCCATACGCCTGCAGGAGTTCATAGACGAGGCGCAGCCGCATGGGACGCAGCACGTGATCCTCACGAAGGATGTTGCGTGTGAGCTCCGGGCTGTATACGAATCCTGCAGTCATCAGTAATCCCGCGTTCCCCTGCTTTCCCCTGTCGATATGGTACAGGGCAGCGGAGGGGTTAGACAGTCAGGGTCATATCAGCTGTGCCGAGCGTGATGTCCCAACCGGTTTCCGAGCGCAGAGAGTCGATTTCATCGGCGATCTCCTGCTCATGGGCCGGATTGCGGTGAACGATGATGACGCGAGGTTTCCAACGGGACTCGGCAGCAATGTTCGCAATTTCTCTGCGCAATAGCGCCGGGGTCATGTGACCGTTGCGGGCCGCATCTTCTGCGCCGGCATTGGCATATGTAACCTCAGAAATGAGGATATCCGGCGATGACATCGCAAGGTGGGTTGAGAATCCCGGCGCGGTGTCGCCCGTGTAGTAGAGGCTTCTCTCGCCGCTTGAGACGAGGAAACCGATTGCGGGCGCGGTGTGAGAGGTGACGCGTGGGGTTACGGAAAGATCGCCAACTGCAATCGATGTGTCCGGTTCCAGCAGGTGAAACCGTGCGCGTGGGTTGCCGTCCTGATCCATCCGTTCCTGATAGGCGGAATAGATCACGTTGTTCATCAAGTGGGCAGAGAGAGCATCAAGCGTGTCTTGCAAGCCATAGACGTGCAGCGTGCCTGCCAGAGGAGTCGCGTACGCCAGCGCGGGAAGATCGCGAATGTGATCATAGTGGCGATGGGTGAGGAACACATGGCGGAGATCCTGCAGTTCCTCGAGGGTCATTGAACGTGTCAGGCTGCCCGCATCGAGCGCGACGCGACCATCTATGACGATGCCCGCCAGTCTCGTCGAGGCGGATTCCGCGTTATGGGCGCCGGTAAGGCGAATGATCATGTGCCCGCTGGAAACGTAGCTCCGGCCTCGTCGAGGAATGTCACCGGACAGCGCGTGGTATCAGGTCGTGTTAAGGACCAGATCTATACTCACCAGGGGATTGTTCACGTCGGCGACGTAGGTGCTTTTCTCCGGATCGTCGAGTGAGACTTCGAAGCAATTGACGTATAACCTCACTTCTTCCCCGACATACCCGGGTTCTTCCGGCGGTTGAACGGTAATGAGCGGCAGTTTCCCAGCCTCAACGACCAATGCAATGTCCGTGACGTAGCCGGCTATCCGCGCCTGAATTCTCGTGCCGACCGGGGCCTGTTCACCGTTTATTGTGACGGTTCCCTGGTAGAACCGCGGGAATGGTGGGAGCGGATTGATGCTTGTGACAGGCGGCTCATGCGTACGGAAACAGGTGGCGCCCCGCTTGAGATCTTCTGTGTTGGCCAGAATCGAACGGATGGAAACGCCCAGGCCGGACGCGGCGGAGCCGGGCCCAAGTACTTCTACAGTTCTCGGGGAGACGATGCCAACGACGTCAGTATTCAGGTTGAAGATGGGCGCGCCACTTAGGCCCTCGGCGAATTGCCTATCAATTTGGAAGAACAACGTTACGCCGATCTCATGCCGGGCCTGAATTCCCCCACTCGCACCGGTTGGCACTTGTCCACCGGCTCCACCGGGGTACCCAACAGCGACAATGCTCTCGCCGGCGGGAACAAATGCGTCCCCTACAAGGCTTAGGGGCGGAATCTCTGCGTCAACAGCCAACCGAAGGAGGGCCACATCCCGAATTTCGTCCCGCCCGACAAGAGCGGCGAGCACCGAACCGGTTGTTGCATGTGTGACTTGAATTTCCCGGGCATCCAGTGGAATGAGTTCAGAGCTCGTAACAATATGCCCCTCTTCGTCGAGAACGAAGCCCGTCCCCTGGAGGTTTCCAACATTGATGCGAACAATGGAATCAGTCACCTCGGCGACCACTTCCTCCGGAGTTCGGATTGGCTTTGGCGTTGCGGTGGGAGTTGGCAAAGGTGTTGCGGTGGGCAGGGGCGGACGTGGCGTCGCGGTCGGAGTCGGCGTCACGGTTGGGGTGGGCGTAACCGTCGGAGTGTGAGTAGGGAGCGGGGTATACGTTGGAATGGGTGTTGCCGTGGGTGTGGGAGTCGGCGGTTCCCCATTGCAGGCGCCACTCAGCCCGATGAAAAGTACAATACTCACCGTAATGACGCCGAGCAGCGTCGGCCTCATTCTGGTGACTAAAGCGCTAGCTGCCCACGTCATGAATCGCTAACCACACTTCTCCTGTTGACTTGCGCGAGAAACGTATCACCTGCCTGACGACAGCTATACTTTGACAATGGCCGCTCCAGGCAGCCGCGTCGATCGGCCTTCCCGCGCCGACTTCCATTCTACCGTACTTGTGACGGGTGGAACGGGGGTTATGGGGACTGTGGTGGCAGATTCCCTGCTCACAGAGGGTCACTCAGTGCGCGTCTACTCACGGCGAGCCGCACAAGCACATGTTTCAGCGGGTATAGAGCCCTTTGATGGCGATATTCGGGATGTCAACACCTTGTCGGCAGCACTCAGTGGGGTGGATGCCGTTGTGCATCTCGTCGGAATTCTGCGTGAGACCGGACGCACGCAGACCTTTGGTGGAGTGTTCGTGGAAGGCACCCGGGCTGTCATCCAGGCGGCTCGTCAGGCAGGTGTTCGGCGGTTCATCCACGTGACGGGCATAGGAGCGAATCCGGATTCTCCTGACGCGTTTGAGCGGACGCGTGGGTTGGCGGAGCGCGAAACGCGCGACTCAGGCCTGGATTGGGTTGTCTTGCGACCATCAGTGATTTTCGGCGTGCGCGGCAGCATGTTCGATCGCATGGCAAGGAGCCTAAAGAGCACGTGGCCGTTCGCAGTCGTGCCGCGGCAGGACGGGTTTTATCAACCGATCTGGCGTGATGATGCAGCGCTGTGTGTCGCCGCCGCGCTGGGAGACGAGATTTCGCTGGGCGGCACGTATGAACTTGGTGGGCCGGACACGTGGACGTACAGCGAACTCGTCAGGCTGGCTCTGCGCCAGCTCAGGCTCGGGAGAATCGTGTTGCCGCTCCCATCCCCTCTGCTTTTGGCCGGGGCGAGTCTCCCGAGGCTGGTGGGAAAGAGAGCAATGGTCACGGCATCTGAACTGCGTCAGCTCACTCGCGATAACCGCACTGATCCCTCTGTAATGCGTAAAACATTTGGCATTGAACCGACGAGCCTGTTAGACAAGGTTGATGAGGCATTTGCTCTCTAGCAAGCCGATAGCGGAGATGTCATAAGATAGAACGAGACGGGGAATGGAGGCCACCACTTGTGGCCGGTTCCGCTCCCCCAATCAGTGCAAGGGGAAGGTTCATAGTGAGCACCCGTTGGACAGGCCTGTCACCAGTGACACGGCGCGCTCCTGACGCGCCACAAATGGATCCAAATCGCGTTGCGCCTGCGCGCACCGCCGGTCGGCGACGTGGGCGCGCAGGTGTGCGTCGTCCGGATGAGCTTGAGCCTCTGCGTGATCGCCTGAGCAGGTTCCGCCCCACACAATTCCGTTTGACAATGCAAATGAAGATCGCTCTGAGCGGTCTCTTCTTCGGGACGTTTCTTGTCGCGGGCGGCTTATTTGTCGCTTATCTGAATGCGGACGAGGCGCGCGTTGAACAACTCGGCCTGATTGGCGCCTTCGTTATCAGCCTGACGTCAAGCGCGACGGTCGTGTTGCCCGCGCCCGGCATTCTTATCATCCTCAGCATGGCGGAGATCATCGATCCGTGGCGTTTGGGCATTGTCACGGGCATCGGCACGGGACTCGGCGGCAGCACGGCATACCTTGCCGGGGTGCTTGGCCGTGGTGCGATGGGGGAATCGAGCAGGATAAGGCAGTGGATGACGGATCTCTTCAACAGCAAGTGGGGAGTGGTCATTCTCTTTCTCGGCAACCTGATACCCTTCGCGCCGGGTGACGCTATCAGCGCCATCGCAGGCATCTCACGCTTCCCGTTGATTGCCTTCTTCATCTACATCATCATTGCCTCCACCATCAAGATGATTGCCCTTTCATGGCTTGGGCGGATTGCGCCGGACATCGCAGAAACCTTCCTGGACTTCGCAGGAACTTTCTTGGGCTAAAAGGAGCGCCATTTCGTGAAGATTGCCGTCGGGGCTGACCATGCAGGTCTCCCGCTCAAGGAAACGGTTATCGCGCGCATTGCCGCGTTGGCTCACGACGCAGTCGATCTCGGCGCGCATGAATTTGACGCGGATGACGACTACCCGGACTTTGCTCTAGCCGTGGCTACAGAGGTGGCAGAGGGCCGCGCAGACCGCGGCGTCGTGCTGTGCGGAAGTGGCGTTGGGGCAAGCATCGTTGCCAACAAAGTACGTGGAGTGCGCGCCGGAGTCTGCCATGACACGTACTCAGCCAGACAAGGCGTGGAACATGACGATGTGAACGTCCTGTGCATGGGTTCACGCATCATCGGCTCGGCGCTGGCCGACAGCGTCGTTGCTGCATTTGTCACCGCCATGTTCACGGGAGAGGAACGCCATGCACGACGCCTTGAAAAGCTCAAGGCAATCGAGGCATCCGGCGGCGTGTCACAATAGGAGGTGACACGTAACGGAATCCTAGGGGGCATCCTGTGGCGACGTCAGATATCAGGCCAAACGAGTTTGTGGCAGCCGTTTCGGCGGCAGTGGACGAGCTGAGCAATGAACTCATCCGCATCAGCAAGGATGTCCACGCGCATCCTGAACTCAACTACGAGGAATTCTATTCGTCAGCGTTGCTGGCAGATGCCATGGAACGGCACGGATTCACGGTTGAGCGTGGGACCGGCGGCGTTGAGACCGCTTTCCGGGCGACGCTCGAGGGTGGCGGGGGGCCGGGTCCAAACGTTGCATTCCTCGCTGAGTACGATGCTCTGCCTGAGATCGGCCACGGCTGCGGTCACAATCTGATTGCTATTTCCAATATCGGCGCGGCGCTTGCACTGAAAGCCCTGATGCCACGACTGCCGGGCACAATACAGGTGCTTGGAACGCCCGCGGAGGAAGGCGGAGGAGGAAAGATCCGGATGATCGATGCCGGGTCATTCGGCGACGTGGACGTTGCGCTTTCATCGCATCCGGCGGCCAACCGCACCGTTATCCCCAACTCGATCCCGGTTGAAGAGAGCTGGAGCCTGGCGATGGTCGGCTACCGATTCGCCTACCACGGCAAGGCCGCCCACGCCGCGGTCTCTCCACACCATGGCATCAACGCGCTGAACTCCGTCATCCACCTTTTCACTGGAATTGATGCACTCAGGCAGCACCTTCGGGAGGACGTCCGCATTCACGGCATCATCACGGACGGCGGTCTGGCGCCGAACATCGTCCCGGAATTCGCTGCCGCGAATTTCATGCTGCGCTCGCGTGACCGCGACTACCTCAGTGAAGTTGTCGAGAAGGTGAAACAGGTAGCGGAAGGAGCTGCGACACTTACAGGCGCAAGGCTTGAAATCCTGGATGCGCATCCGATGTACGAAAACGTGCGGCCAAACGAGCCTCTCGCTCGCGTAGCGCGGCAATACGCGGAGGCTGTGGGGATGACCGTCCATAACCCGCGGCCTGGCTCTCGCGGTGGCGCATCAACGGATTTCGGAAACGTGAGCCAACGGATGCCGTCATTTGCAGTGAGCTTTGCGGTAAGCGAGACGCCTATTCCGGGGCATTCGCTCCAGATGACGGAGGCAGCGCTGTCTGATTTGGCGCATGAGAGCGCTTTGGGCGTGGCGAAATCGCTGGCGCTGACCGGTATAGACGCGCTGACGGATACGGATTTCCTCCAGGCGGTGCGCGCAGACTTCGAGGCCAGGGACGGTAACTGACCGTCGGGTTGGTTCAGTGGCACGCGTCAAAATCGCCAACGCCAGGTTCATCATGACGATGAACGCGGCACGCCGCATTATTAGCGACGGAACGATCATTTTCGATGACGACCGCATCACGCACGTGGGCAAAGCGGTGGACCTGGCGAACGCGCCTGCCGAGCAGGTCATCGACGCGCGGGAGATGGTGATTACGCCCGGGTTCGTCAACGGGCACATGCACATTTCCTATGCGCACGCGACGCGCGGCATCTTCCCAGACGATCTCAGTCCTCGCGACTATTTGAGCAACGTATTTGCCCTTCAGCAGTCCATGACTGAGGAAGAGGAGCATGATACGTCCCTGCTGGGCATTACTGAATTGCTGCGCGGGGGGACGACGACCTTCGTAGACCCTGGAAGCACACGATTCCTTGATGCCTGCATGGACGCCTATGAAAGGTCCGGCTGTCGAATTGTCATCGGAAGGCAGGTCACGGATCGAGCGAACCCGCTCAACCTCCCCGTGTATGAGACAGAAGAGGCCATCGCGCTGACGGGTCGAACCATCGACGCTTACGACGGCGGCCTTGAGGGGCGCGTTCACGCGTGGGCAATGCCGTTCTCCGTCGATTACTGCTCCCCGGCTCTGCTTCGGGAGCTCAAGGCATTGGCCGATTCCATGGATACGCGGCTCACTCTGCATCACGGGAATGCCCCGGGCACCGTGCGCGCATTCCTTGAGAGCCACAACGTCCGCCCGACCACGTGGCTGGAGGATCAAGGGCTCCTGGGTGACAACGTCGTGTTGTCACACATCATTGGGCTGGACGGCAAAGAGGTTGCCTCCATGGCGCGTACAAACACGTACGGCATTTTGTGCCCAACCGCGGCGATGAAGATGGGTTCCGGCCTTTCACAGCAGGGGATGGCTCCGGAGATGCTTCGGAGCGGTGTGACGCTGGGACTCGGCACGGATGCCGGCAATAACTCGAACCTCATTGAAACGCTCCGATCCATGTATCTCATTGCCATCCTGTTCAAGGACGCCCGGACGGACACACGGATGGTTCCTGCAGAAGCTGCGCTGGAAATGGCGACGATTGGTGGAGCGACAGCCCTCGGCCTGGACGGAGAAATCGGCTCCATCGAGGCGGACAAGAAGGCCGATCTTGTGATGTTCGACACACGCCGGGCACAGTGGCGAACACTGTTTAATCCGGTAAACAGCCTCGTGTACAACGCGGACGGACGCAGCGTCCACACGGTGATTGTGGACGGGCGAACAGTCGTGGAGGGCGGAGAGGCGACATTCGTCGACGAATGGGAGTTGGCACAGCGGGTGCAGCGTCACGGAGAGTCCATGCTGGAGCGTACCAACACGTCATTCCCGCCCCGTTGGCCGGTGATCTAGCGTCCGGCGCTCTAATCCCCGCCTTCGTGAGGAAGACCGGGAAGCGGATCAGTCTGGCAGAGACCCCTCTTCACGCATCAGGTTGGCAAGCAGGCCGATGCCGTCCTGGATTTCCTGGGGCGTAGGGAAGCTGTAGTTGAGCCTCGCCCGGTGTGAACCTTCTCCCGTCGGTGAAAATTGGTGCCCGCCAAGGTAGCGCACGCCCCGCTCCTGTGTCACCGGCTCAAGCGCCTGCATATTCGTGTTCTCCGGAAACTCCGCCCATACGAACATGCCTGCCTTGGGAACGGTCATGCTCACCAGCGGTCCGAAGTTCTCTCCGAGAGCAGCGACCATCGTGTCGCGCTTATGCCGCATGCGATCGTTCAGATGGCTGATGCGGGCATCCATGTGATCTTCCATGAACTTGGCAACAATGAGCCCAGACAGGTAGTCATTGCCAACGTCCTGCTTGTACGCCGCCATCCGTTCAATAAGGCGCTCGTCCCCCGTCACCCAGGCAACGCGAACACCGGGTGAGAGAATCTTGGAGAACGTGGCCACGTAGATGACGCGTTCCTGTGCTCCGTCAAGCGATGCGATGGCCGGGGGCATCTCATCGACATCCAGCATCTGGTCCACATAGCAGTCATCTTCAAGGATCAGCGTGTTGTATTCCTGCGCGAGTGCGAGCATTTTCGCCCGGCGATCAGACGGCATGATGGAGCCGTCCGGGTTCTGCGGACTGGGGATCGTATAGATAAGCTTGGGCGTGACACCTTCGGACTTGAGTTCGCCGAGGGTCTGCTCCAGAAGGTCCATCCGCATTCCGTCCTCATCTCTGTCGATAGTGACGATGCGGAGTCCGCGAGCGACGAACGCGCGCACGGCGCCCTGGTAGAAGAATCGATCCGTGATGATCGTATCGCCGGGGATAGTGAGCGTTTCAAGACAGAGCGTAATGCCCTGCGCAGAGCCGTTGGTGGTGAGCACCTCAGTGATGGTCGGCCACGTCATGCCGCGATGCGCGGCCATCTTGTGGAGGATGATTTCACGCGTGCGGACGGGGCCGTAGGTGGGCGGATACCGGGCGATAATCTCCTTCTCTTCATGGATGACTGCTCGCGCGGCCTCCGCTAACTCCTCAATCGGCATGACGTCCGGGCCGGGATTAGCGCCGCCGAAGTCGTACTGAAAGATCTCTTCCTGCCACGTGGGCACGGGTCTTTCAGGCACCGTCCAAAAGCGGGAATAGTCGATGCTACTCATAAGCCCTCCGCCTCTGATCTCTCATTACGCGGTCAACTCGCGCTGCGCGGAGAGTAGCACAAAGCGTCCCCTGATGCCGATTGCATAATCGGCATCAGGGGACAGCTAAGAGTCGGATCTATTCGGTTGGCCAGCCGGCCGGGATTACGCCCTCGTCAAGGGATTCCTGGACGGCATCGGCAATGTCATCCGGGACCCACGCGGACCAGACATCCTCGTTGTTGTTGAGCCACCACAGCGCGGAGTCGGCTGTGTCAGCATTCGGATTGTCCTGCTGCCACGCTACGACTGTGCCGAACTGGGGAATGTCAAAGGTCCATTCCTCAAACATCTCGACAAGCTCAGGCGCGCGCTCGGCCAGATCCGTGCGGACGGCGATGACGATTTCCGCATCTCGATACGCACAACCCATGTCCGCGTCCCAGCATGCCTGGGTGAACGGGGGCTCTTCCAGCCTTACAAGGTCCAGCAGGAGCGCCGGATCGTTCGTGCCCCACTGGTAGCCAAGCCACGGCTCCTGGCGCTCATAGGCACCATAGAGGTCTGCGTTGGCGGCGGCGCCGTCACCGGGGTTCACGACATGGACATAATCGGCCAGTCCATACGCTTCAATCTGAGCAGCGTTGACGTTCTCGCACGCCCATCCGATGACGCAGGAAACCAGGCGGGCCTTGCCATCGCTCTCAGCGGTGGCGAACAGCTCCTGGTACTGCGGATCCTTGAGATCATCAATGCTGTCCAGGTCCGGGTACTGTTCCTGGAGATAGGCAGGGATCACGAATGCCGACTGCCAGTCGGCGCCAAGGCTAAAGCCGACTTGCTGTACGAGGCCCTCGTCCAAGGAGTCCTGCCAAGCATCTTCCTGGTTGGGCAGCCAGATCTCCATGGTCACGTGCGTATCACCGGCACGCAGACCCTGCAGCAGCGGCAGTGTTGCGCCGAAGACAACATCGGTCGGATATCCGTAACCCTCTTCAATGATGTACTGTGCGATGCGATTCTGAATCTGCGCGCTGGGCCAGTTCAGATCACTAAACACTACAGGGTCTTTCTCTTCCTCCTGCGTGCATCCTGCGACGGCTGCCACAGCCAGCGCAGCGATAGCGAGAGCAAGAATAACTAGCTTTCTCATTTGGTACCTCCCATTCCTTATCGCGATTATATCTTACCGAATCTTCAGAGATGTTTCTGGGTAAGGCGATCTGGGCCGTCACCCTGCGGTCACAGCATCCGTCCGTCTGGCAGCCACTGCCTGCGTCAGACGGTCAATAATGATAGCAAGGAATACGATCGCAAGGCCGGCAAGCAAGCCGTTTCCCGGCTCGTTCTTCTGAAGCGCGCGATTGACGTTGTCACCCAGTCCGCCCGCGCCAACAAGGCTCGCAATGACGACCATTGCCAGCGCCATCATCGTGGTCTGGTTGACGCCCGCCATGATTGTTGGCAGGGCCATCGGCACCTGAACCTTGGTCAAAATCTGCCAATGCGATGATCCGAATGCCCTCGCGGCATCGACAACGTCAGGCGCGACTTGACGAATGCCCAGGTTTGTCAGGCGGATAACCGGGGGCATAGCGTAAAGCAAAGTGGCAAAGATAGCGCCAGGCTTCCCCAAACCGAAGAAGAGAATGCCCGGGAGCAGGTAGACAAAGCTGGGCATCGTCTGCATGCCGTCCAGGATCGGTCTCATTAATCGATCAACGAAGTCGCTTCGCGCTCCGATAATGCCTATTGGCAGGCCAATCGCGATACATACTGCGACGGCCACTACCATGAGCGCGAGGGTTTCCATTGTTCGGTTCCACAGATCCATGAACCCGATAAAGAACAAAGCAGACAATGCGAAAGCCAGCAGCGGCATCCGTCCGACTGCGTACGTCAGGAGCCCGAGCGCCACAACAACGGCGGGCCACGGCGTCCACTTCAGGCCCCTTTCAATGTAGACCAGGGCGTACGTGACTCCTGTACCTAAACCGTCAAAGGCCCACGCAGCCTCTCGCGTCAGCCAGGAAACGCCACTGTCAATGACGTTCGCGACTACTTCTCTTGCGCTGACCGGAAGCATTACGGATCCATCAGACGATTCCTCGTGTGCGACAGTGGTCGGGAATCCCATGTTTGAGCCCCAGATGACCAGGGAGACCACCAGAACAATTAGAACAGCGGCAAGTCCCAACCAGCGCCCGCGGGGCCATTCACGGCCATTGGGGGCCGTCGTTTCCTTTTCAGCTTCCCCGGCCTGTTCAGCAGCTTGGTGAGTCTGATCTATCACTGCATCGTCGGTGCTAGCCACTGTTGTCTCCGATCCCTGCTCCACCTGACAGCAGTTCATCACGTCGAATCGCGCCAACAAGCACACCGCTTTCCTCAACGACGGCAACGTGGAATGGAGCCTCTTCGACAGTTGGAATAATCTCATCCAGCGAGGTATCCGGATCGACAATCACGGGATCCTGAAGCCTGGCCTCTTCGAGGTTCTGCTTGCGACGGTTGGCGAGTGATTCCGCTTCCTGTTTCGTCAGCATTCCCTTTAACTTCGAATCTCCGCCCACAACGAACAGTGCGTCGCAGCCCATGTTCTCCATGATGATGAGGGCTGCGCCGGGACCCTGGCGGAGATTAACAACATCCGCCGCCTCACTCATCACGGTGCGCGCCTGGATGAGCCGAGTCGACGAGACATCGCGCACGAACTCGGATACATAATCGTCGCTCGGCAGCGCGACGATTTCATCCGGCGTTCCCTCCTGGATGATTTCCCCATCGCGCATGATGGCGATACGGTTTCCCAGCTTGATCGCCTCATTGAGATCATGCGTGATGAAAACGATGGTCTTGTGCAAATCTGCCTGAAGTGTGAGCAGCTCGTCCTGCATCTGCCGACGGATGAGTGGGTCCAGTCCGCTGAAAGGCTCATCCATGATGAGCACGGACGGATTGACGGCGAGCGCGCGGGCAAGGCCGACGCGCTGCTGCATTCCGCCGCTCATCTCACGAGGGAAATAGCGCTCCCATCCATTCAGGCCCACCTTCTCGATCGTGTCGCGCGCAATATCAAGCCGCTCCTCCTTTTCTACACCCTTGACCTCAAGGCCATAGGCCACATTTTCAAGGACACGGCGATGCGGCAGGAGAGCGTAGTTCTGGAAGACCATTGCGACGGTTGATCGACGGAAATCGATCAATTGATCCGTCGAGAATTGCAGGATGTCCTCGCCGTCGTAGAAGACCTCTCCCGCGGTGGGATCGGCCAACCTGATGAGGGCCCTCGCGAGGGTGGATTTGCCGCTTCCGGACAGTCCCATCAGCACATACACCTGGCCGAAGTCTACGTTGAAGGAAACATCCCGTAACGCTGTGACCAGGCCAAGCTCTTCCTGGATCTCCGTACGGGTCTTTTCGGCGTGCTTGTTCTCAAGTGCCCGTTCGGGATGGTTGCCGAATACCTTCCAGACGTTCCTGACTTCAATCTGATGTTCGCTCTGAGCCATAGCACCCATTTCTTTGGCAGTCCGACGCGAGCACTAGTACTGACGACAAGCCAACCACGTCGTTCATCCCCCCCCCTGCTAGCGACACCACACTGTAGCCGATTAGCCCCCAGTCGTCCAATCGCCCGCCGAACCCGAGAAAACAACTATTCGAAGCGTCATGACAATATCCAAAGTGAGCGTGATTCGTTGGCGCTTATATCCAATTCGTGTCACAATATCTGGTGAGTCTAATTTGGAAAATGTAAGCAAATACGGGGAGGAACCATGACGGGCAGACTACTTCTACTCGCACTGGCTATAGTCGCTGGCCTAATGATCTTCGCGGCTTGCAATGGTGAAGAAGAGGATACTCCTGAAGCATCCAATGGAGAGACGGAAGAGATGATGAGTCGTCTCGCGACGGTGCAGGAGCGGGGCACATTGGTTTGCGCCGTCAACACCGTGTTGCCGGGCTTCGGCGCGCTGGATGCAGACGGCAACAACGTCGGCTTTGACATCGACCAGTGTCGAGCAGTAGCAGCAGCAGTTCTCGGTGATGCCAACGCTGTTGAGTTCCGTCAGACAACTGCCGCACAGCGTGGCCCGACCATGCAGTCCGGTGAAGTTGATCTAATGGTCAGGAATACAACTTGGACCACCGGCCGTGATGCGACGTGGGGCAACTTCGCTCAGACGACGTTCTACGACGGCCAGGGATTCATGGTTCCGGCCAGCCTCGGCATAAGTGACCCGACAGAGTTGGGTGGTTCATCAATTTGCGTCTTGTCAGGAACGACAACAGAGCAGAACCTGCAGGACTTCATCAGCCAGAACGGGCTGGATATCCAGGTCCTCACGTTTGGCGAGCAGCCACCGCTGACTGAGGCGTACCTGGCCGGTCAGTGCCAGGCGGAGACCACAGACAAGTCCGGTCTGGTTTCACTACGAACGACGTACGACAACCCTGATGACCATGTCATCCTGGGTGCCACGATCTCCGAGGAGCCTCTCGGACCCGTGGTCCCACACGGTGACGATCAGTGGTACGACATCGTCAAGTCCACCATTGCCATCCTGATCTATGCGGAGGCGTTCGAAATCGACTCGATGAACGTTCCGACATCGGCAACGGGCAACGCCGCGGTTGACAGGCTCTTCGGTCTCAGTGACACGAACTGGGGTCAGGCAGATCTCGGCCTCGACCAAACGGTGGCGCAGACTGTGATTCAGCAGGTCGGCAACTACGGCGAGATTTACGACCGCCACCTGACACCACTGGGGGTGACGCGAGAAGGCAGCCGTAACGCGCTATGGGTATCTGCGCCATGCAGCATGTGCCCGAAGGGCGGCGAGATTTACGCCGCGCCGCTGCGGTAAGCAAGATACGTCATCGCAGCGCCGCACAGGCGCAATGAGTGAAATGCAGGGCAGTGCATTGGTGTTGTGTGACACCAATGCACTGCCCTTCTTCTTTTCCTGCCTTCGCCAAATATTGCGCTATAGTCAGAACTGAACAGCCAAGGTGAGTTGGGGGGACGGAATCGGGAGATGGCCGACCAACCACGGGGGATTCTGACCTACCAGGGGATTCCGGTATGGCGTCACGACGTGCTCATCCAGTGGGCGCTGCAGATCGTGTCAGCCATTGCAGTCGTCACACTCGTTGTCTGGTTCTTCTCCAACGTTGCGTTCGCAATTGATGATCGTGACATTCCATTCGGATGGCAGTTCTTTTCACGGGATTACGGAACGCCGGTTCCTGAACACGCCCTGCCGTTCGATGACTCGAATGACAGCTATGCATACGCGCTGCTGGTGGCCGCCGTCAATACGATTATTCTTGCCGTTGCGGGTGTCATCCTTGCAATTATTGTCGGTACGCTAATCGGCATTGCTCGCCTCTCCCCGAACTGGCTGCTGTCCCGACTCTCTCTTGTCTACGTGGAGTTCTTCCGCAACGTCCCTTTGCTTGTCCAGCTCCTGTTTATTTTCTATTTCATCCTCGTCCTTCCACCCATCACTGAGACGTACAACTTCTTTGACGTCATTTACATCAACAATGCCGGGATCGCTATGCCTCAGCCAACGTTGGAGCCCGGCATCGCGCCGGGCCTCGGCTGGGTTGTCGCCGCAGCTATTGGCATCTTTGCGGGATACACCGTTTACAAGCTGCGAAACCGACGCGAAATACTGACCGGTGCCGTATCGTATCCACTCCTCACCGGTTTCGGTACCGCCGTTGGCATCGCGGCAATCGCGTGGGCGGCCATTTGGGCGATGTCAGGCGACACGCCCTTGGGTCTGAGCGTTCCGGCCCCGGACGACCGTTTCGGCCGTATTGAGGACGGCCTGCGCGTTCGATCCGGCGCAATTGTCATGCTCATCGGTCTTGTCATGTATACGGCGGCGTTCATCGCGGAGATCGTCCGCGCCGGAATTCAATCCGTCAGCCGCGGCCAAACAGAGGCAGCCCTGGCCGTGGGGCTCAAGCCGGTGGGTGTGCTTCGCAATGTGACTTTTCCACAGGCTCTTCGCGTCATCATTCCGCCTCTGATTAGCCAGTGCCTCAACCTGACGAAGAACAGCAGCCTTGCCCCGGCAGTTGGTTTTGCCGATCTGACCAATGTTGGGATCACAATGACCCAGACCGCCCCCGCCATCAACATCTTCCTCGTCATCATGCTGGCCTACCTGGCGATGAGCCTGGCCTGGTCCGCTGTCGGCAATTTCTACAATTGGCGAACACGGATTGTGGGGACGTAGGCGATGGCGACACGAGAGACAACGCCGGGCGCGATCCTGCCGCCCCCACGAATGACCACGGGCAAGGTCGGGTGGATCAGAAACAACCTGTTCAGTTCGCCCTCCAATGGCGCCACTACTATCATTGTGGCGGCATTGGCCCTCTACCTCCTCTGGCTCTTCGTGGACTGGGCTTTTGGGACAGCGGATTGGTCCGTTATCCCAACGCTTGGCGGCACACTCGTCCTCGGCCAGTACAACTCCGACTCGGTATGTCCCTCAAACGATTGCTTCTGGCGCCCGCAGGCTTCGCTTCTTATCGCCATGACATATTTCGGAATACTGTGGGCGGTGGCGGCGACTGCGCTGGTGAGAGGCGTGGCCCTGACGACTGCATTTGCAGCAGCGGCAATGGCGCTGCTTCCCTTGCCCTTCGAGGAGATGGGAATGGATGTCCGCCTCCTGCTCGTGGCGAACATCCCGGCAGTCTTTCTGGGGCGCTGGTTGGGCCGCAATACCCCCATTGGGTCAACCAGGAATCTGATCATCATCGCTTTCGTTGGCTTTATCACCGTGTATTTCCTGCTGAGGGGAATCGAGGGGGTCCCCGGCCTTTATCCCGTCCCGTCCCGATTCTGGGGCGGACTAATGCTCAACATCCTGCTTGCGGCAGGAGGGATAACGGCCAGCTTGCCGATCGGAATTATGCTGGCGCTCGGCAGACGCAGTAACTTGCCCGTCGTGAAAATGCTCTGTATCGGTTTCATCGAGTTCTTCCGTGGAGTCCCCCTCATTACGCTGTTGTTCATGTCGCAGACGCTCGTGCCGCTTGCATTCCCGCGAGACTTTCCGCTGGACGAGGTAACACGAGCAGGCATCGTCATCACGATGTTCAGCGCGGCATATATGGCGGAGAACATTCGCGGCGGCTTGCAGGCCCTGCATCGAGGCCAGACGGAGGCGGCTCGAGCTCTTGGCCTGCCACCATGGAACACAACGACGTTCATCACCCTTCCGCAAGCCCTCCGCAACGTCGTGCCCGCCATCGTTGGCCAGTACATCAGCCTGTATAAGGACACCACCCTGGTCTTCATCATTGGAATGCTCGATATTCTGCACATGGGCAGCTCTTTCATTGGAAGCAACCGTGAGTTCCTCCCACACAGCCGGGAGCTGTTCCTGTTCATTGCGCTGGTCTTCTGGATCTTCAACTACGGCATGTCATATGTGAGCCGGCGTGTGGAGAGGAACCTTGGCGTGGGTGAAAGATAGGCTGTCGCGTATGCGGTATCCTCGCAAAGCAAGGAGGCATCTGGATGACTAATGGGGATGCATCGGACAACGGTGTTGAGGACATCATCATCGCCCGTGACGTTCATAAGTGGTTTGGGTCATTCCATGCCTTGCGCGGTGTCTCAACGACAGTCAAGCGCGCTGAGAAAGTCGTCATACTCGGCCCGTCCGGATCCGGAAAGTCCACGTTCATCCGCACCATCAACCGCCTGGAAGAGCATCAGCGCGGGGAGATCATCGTCGACGGCATTACGCTGTCTCACGATGTTCGCAACATCGACGCGATTCGCCGAGAGGTTGGGATGGTCTTCCAGCAATTCAACCTCTTCCCGCACCTGACCGTGATGAACAACATCACGCTGGCGCCAATGAAGGTTCGACATACACCACGGGCAGAGGCGGAAGAAATGGCCATGGGCTTGCTGGAGCGCGTGGGCATCCCGGAGCAGGCGGAAAAATATCCGGCGGAGCTGTCCGGCGGTCAGCAGCAGCGTGTCGCAATTGCTCGAGCGCTCGCGATGCAACCTCGAATCATGCTCTTCGATGAGCCGACATCAGCGCTTGATCCGGAGATGATCAAGGACGTGCTGGACGTGATGACTGAACTGGCACAATCCGGCATGACGATGTTGATCGTGACGCATGAGGTTGGGTTTGCACGGGAAGTTGCGGATCGGGTGATCATGTTTGACGAGGGCATGATTGCGGAAGAGGCCCCGCCCAACGAGTTCTTCATAACCCCCCAGAGCGACCGCGCCAAGCTCTTCCTGTCGCAAATTCTGCACTAGCCATGTGCGGTGGTAGGCTTGCCAAGATTGAATCGCGAAATTTTCGGTGGGGGATCCTACTATACTGATCGATTTGGCGCTTGGGCGATTCTGGCGATTGTCGTCATCTGAGGAGTCGCTTCCCAGATGAGCTTCCTGCTATACAAATGGCGGCTAATCGGTACCAAGTTGTACCTGGCTTTGGGCTTTGCCGTGATTCTCACCCTGATTTCCGGCGCGGTGGGCGTCTATTACTTTGAGCAGAGCGGTGATGCCAACTATGACGTCCGATCAGAGTCCGTGCCGGCACTGGAGGCATCCTGGGACGCCGCACGGGAGGCGGAACGACTACACAATCTGGGACTTGGCTTCTCAGCGGCCGATTCCGGATTCCAGGACCCCGATCCGGGCGCGGTTGCCAGCACTCTGCAACGGCTTGAAACAGCCTTGAGCCGGGTGCGTGGTGTACCTGAGTTGGCGCCCCAGGCTGATATTGTGAGTGACGCCGCTTACGATATGGCGGAGGTCATCGACAACCTTGCCCTGAACAGCGCGGAGCTGCGGCGTTCAAACCAGACTGTATCTGACTTTCGATTGCGCCTGGCGACTACTACATCGGATATCGGTGAGTCAGAGACGGCTCTGTCGGTGCTGCGACAGGCGCTGGAGGCTGGCGATCAGGCCTCCCTGGACGGGTTGTGGGACGATTTCTCAAGCTTGTACGCAGCCGGAATTGACCCTGCCGTGGCGACTCTTGGCGAGGGCGAGGGCGTGTTCTTCATCCGAGGCAGGCAGCTTGTCCTGGAATCCAATATCAGGGAGTTGTCAGCGTCCTTCGATGCGGCAAGTTCGGCACTCGGAGACTCGGTGGCAGACATGCTGGAAGCGTCCAGCGCCCACTCCGAGGAGTCGTTGGGGCTGGCGATAGGCAGCTTCGATGAGGGTCGAACGCTGCTCGCGGCCATCAGCGTGATCAGCGTGATAGTGGCCACCCTGGCAGCCTGGCTGTGGGTGGGCAACGGCATGGTGCGACGGCTCTCGCGAATGTCGGCACGCATGCGGAATATGGCCGACGGAGACCTGGAAACGCCGGTGCCGGAGGTGGGGCGAGACGAGATTGGAGAGCTGGCAAATGCCCTGGAAGTCTTCCGACAACAGGCGCTGGAGGTTCAGCGTCTGAACCTGGTGGAGCGGCTATATGAGGAGCTGCGACAGACCAACGCGGAATTGGAGAGGACCCAGGCGCGCATGGTTGCTCAGCAGAAGCTGGCCGCCCTCGGTGAGTTGGTATCCGGAGTGGCCCATGAGATCAGCAACCCGCTGAATTTCGTCACCAATTTCTCTGAGGGTTCGCTGTCCCTCTATGAGGAGCTCTCCGAGATGTTGAACACGTACCGTGAGGGCATGTCGCAGGAAGACACGGCCCTGTTGGACGACATCACCCAGGAGATGACCAACAGCCTCAATCGGGTCCTTGCCAACGGAGGGCGGGCGCTGGCGATCGTGGAGCGCATGCGCGCACTGGGTGTCGTTGGCGGAGACCCGGTCTTGACGGACCTGAACGGTGTGACCCAGTCATCGGTGCAGACGGCCTGCACAGCGTTCAACGCCAGGGTCTCAGACCTTGAGATTGAGCCTGTCTTTGACCTTGACCAGTCAATAGGCGAAGTACCGCTGGTGGAGGGAGACTTCCTCGAGGCGATGGTGAACCTGGTCTCAAACGCCTGTCAGGCCATGAACAGCAAGAAGGAAACCTCCGACCAAGACTACGAGCCGGAGTTGAATGTTACAACCCGACTCGCCGAAGATGTGGCGCTAATCGTCATTCGTGACAATGGCACTGGCATCGCCGATGATGTAGTGCCTTCCGTTTTCAACCCCTTCTTCACCACCCAGTCCGGGACTCTGGGAGCTGGGCTGGGACTCACTATTGCCGCAGACGTGGCGCGGCGGTTGGGGGGCGACCTGTCGCTGGACACCGTGTACGGGGAATTCGCTGAGTTCACCATGAGCATCCCCATTGCCGGCGCAGCTGCTGTAGAGTCGGAAGACACCGACGAGCCGGAAGTGGCTGAGGAGACTGACTAGAGGCAGCAGCCTGGCCCGCCGTACCATCCTTGCTGCTTATCCGGATCAGTGAGAACTGATTCCTTTATTCCCGTCGAAGTATCAGGTAGCTGAAGACGCTCACCGCCAGCACGCTGGTGATCGCCTGGATGATAATCAGGGTGGCGCGCCGCCTTGGAGTGGAGGCAATTCCGCCCAGCGTATCGCGGATACGTGGAACAGCGTCCCCCAAGACAGGTACCGCGGGGCGCTCCAACTCACGCCCTGTAAGTTGCAGTGACGGTTCCACGGTTCCGAGCGCGGATAAGACCGCTTCGGGAGTCGCCGTGGGTTCAGACGTGGGAATGGCCGTAGGCGCCGGCGTGCTGGTGGGTATGGGAACAAGGGTGGGAACAGGAGTGGGAGTTGCCGTAGCAGTGGGCACGGGCGTAGGCGTCGACGTTGGTCTGGGGGTCGGGGTCTCAGTGGGTTCCGGCGTTGGCGTAGGCTCCAGAGTGGGTGTATTTGTGGGTGAAGGGATGGGAGTCGGCGTCGCAGTTGCGAGCGGCGTGGGAGTAGGCGTGGGTGTAGGGGTCGGCGTCGGGGTCGCTGTGGGATCGGGGATAGGTGTAGGCGTGGGTGTAGGGGTTGGAGTAGGCGTGGCACTAGGCTCAGGTGGTGGGGGCGGCGGGGGCGGGGATGCGTCACTATCCTTGTCCAGCACAGCAACTCTGAAACCGCCCCCGTCAGCGCACCTGGATCCTGTCGCCTGGTACTCTGGAAATGACGGATTGATGTCAATACAGATTGTCCGGCCCGTGGTAACTGCCCCGTTGTCGTCGGCCACCCTCACGGAGGTTGACACTTCATCTGTTTTGTCTCCCGGCCAGAAGGCGAAGGCGATCAGGTTAGGGTTAGAAGGATCGAAAGAGTCGAATACTCTGATTCCGCCCAGGAGTCTCCCACCTGAAAGACCCGGGTCGCCGGCGTTTACGGGCGTATCAATATTGAGGGTAACTTGTATACTAGTCCCTTCCAGCACTTCAGACGACGGCCTAACGCTCGCCAGGCTAATCACCGGCAACGCCTGTCCCACCACCTGAGGCTCCGCTTGAATGGTCAGAGCTGCAAGAGCAATCCACACGGCCAATATGCTTCTCTTGAGACCGACAGAATTAGGAGACCACAGCAACTAAAATGGTGGACCTTTCCAGCTTCTCATGTACTTGCTCCGCCTTCCGCGCCTACCTCGTAGTGTATCCCCTCATTACCCACCATTGTCGATGAGAGTCACGGACAGGCGTATTCGAGGGGGTTACATGCAGAACTCGCGCTCACTGACGGTGTTCGCAACACTATCCGAGGTGGTGGAGTCGAGGGGATTCGAACCCCTGACCCCCTGCTTGCAAAGCAGGTGCTCTCCCGACTGAGCTACGACCCCACGATGGAGCGACGGGTGTTTATTCTAACTCGCCGTTGCGCCGACGATGGCAAGGGTGATAATCGCTCCGGAGACACAGATGGCCGTCGCCAGGATGCTCAGTTCAAGCAACCCAAAGCCACGACGACGCCTTCTGGCACGGCCGGAATCTCTTGCCATTGCCGATCCTCATTTCTGTCCCTGCGCTGTCCATCTATTATGCCGTGTGGTGGAGCATCTGTGACAGAAGCCTATACTCTCGAATGAGAATCCATGCAATTCAGCCGTGCCCACAACGGCTTTCACAGATAGGAGAACGCCTGACGATGGCAGCAGAAAAGCAGGTGATTATCTATACGGATGGAGCCTGTGAGGGGAATCCCGGCCCTGGCGGCTACGGTGTTGTTCTCCTGTATGGTGGCTCCCGCAAAGAGCTGAGCGGGGGGTATCGTCTCACAACAAACAATCGCATGGAACTCCTCGCCGTGATTCGGGGACTTGAAGCGCTGAATGAGCGGTGCCGTGTGGCACTGCACAGCGATTCGCGCTATGTCATCGACGGCATCGAGAAGGGATGGGCGGCACGCTGGCGGGCCAACGACTGGATGCGGAACAAGAAAGAGGCGGCCATCAACCCGGACCTATGGGGGCGGCTGCTGGATCTCTGTGATACCCATGATGTTGAATTCAATTGGGTTCGCGGCCACTCCGGCGTTCCAGAGAATGAACGCTGTGATCGGCTCGCGGTGGAAGCGTCGAGAGGCAAGAATCTGCAGGTGGATGAGGTTTACGAAGCGGGCGCCGCGCAAGCACGGCGTCCCATGATGTGACCGGAGACCCTAAGCCGGGAAGCTGTACTAAACAAACTCGCCACGCTGGAACGTGGGATGCCAACAAGATTGGCTGAACGAAGTCGGATCGCGAAGCTTAAAATCAGCCGGCGGAGTCCGGGTCTGAGGAGCCAACGTCCTCGCGGCCGGACACGCCGCTGAGGGCTTTCTGGAGGGTATCCCAAGCGAGGACGGCGCACTTGACGCGTGCCGGGTAGCGCGATGTGCCCTGCAAGGACATCAAGTCACCCATAGCCGTCTCATCAACGTCTTCGCCGAGGATCATGGCGCGGAAATTGTGAACGAGCATTTTTGCGTCTTCAAGCGAACGGCCGCGTATCGCCTCCGTCATCATCGATGCGGACGACTGTGAGATTGAGCAGCCCTGTCCGACAAAGGCGATTTCCTCGACTGCGCCATTCCGTATGCGGGCCGTCAGTCGAACCTCGTCCCCACAGACCGGGTTGAACTGGGTGAGATCGGCATCGGGGGAATCCAGCACGCGGTTATTCCGGGGCAACCGATAGTGATCCAGGATCAGATCCCGGTACAGATCATCAAAATATGGCTCAGGTTCACTGCCTGCCAAAGAGCTCACCAGCCTTCTTGAGCGCATCGATAAGTCGGTCAACGTCTTCGTTCGTATTGTAAACGTAGAAGCTCGCGCGGGCCGTGGCGGGCACGTTGAGGCGACGCATCAGCGGCTGCGCGCAGTGATGGCCAGCGCGAATCTGCACGCCTTCCCAGTCCAGCGTCTGCGCGATGTCATGGGGGTGAATGGATTCAATTGTGAACGAGACAACACCGCCTCGTTCCTCCGCGTTTGGCGGACCGTGCAGCGCGACGCCCTCACCAAGCGACCGCATCTGGCGCAGCGCGTAGTCCGTGATCTCGATCTCATGCTGCCGCACGTTATCCATGCCGAGATCGGTCAGATAGTCAATGGCGGCGCCGAACGCCACCACATCGGCGAAGTTCGGGGTGCCGGCCTCGAACTTCCAGGGCGGATCTTTCCACGTGAAGCCGTCCTCGCGCACCTCCATGATCATCTCGCCGCCCCCCAGGAACGGCGGCATCTCATCGAGCAGCGCCCGCTTGCCGTAGAGGACTCCAACACCAGTGGGGCCGAGCATCTTGTGCGACGAAAAGACATAGAAGTCCGCGTCCATGTCGCGCATATCGACGGCGACATGCGGCGCGCCCTGCGCGCCGTCCACGATGGCGATTGCGCCGACGGCGTGTGCCCTGTCCACGAGCTCACGCACGGGGTTTACGGTGCCCAGCACGTTGGAGACATGCGTGAAGGAGACGACCTTCGTGCGTTCCGTGATGAGCGTGTCGATATCGGTGAGGTCAAGGAAGCCCTCTTCCGTAATCGGGATGAAGCGAAGCACCGCGCCACGCTCGGCGCAGACCATGTGCCACGGCACGATGTTGGAATGGTGCTCCATGAGGGTGACAAGCACCTCATCGCCCTCACTGAGATTGGCGCGTCCCCATGCGTAGGCGAGGAGATTCAGGGATTCCGTCGTGTTGCGGGTGAAGACGATTTCGCTGGAAGACTCTGCGTTGATGAACGTGGCCGTTTTCTCGCGCGCGCCCTCATAAGCGGCGGTCGATTCCTCGGACAGGGTGTAGATGCCGCGGTGGACGTTTGCGTTGGAGGTGCGATAGAAGTCGGCCAGAGCATCGATAACCTGCTTCGGCTTCTGCGACGTGGCCGTGCTGTCCAGGTAGACGATCGGGTTGCCGTTGATGACGCGGGACAGGATGGGGAAGTCGCCGCGAATACTCTCGACGTCCAGCTGTGATGGGAAATCAGGCACGGTGACCGGCCTTGAGAGATATGGCCGCGCTATTGTGACGCCGGCGCGACCGCGCTGCCAGCGCCGGACCGGATGAGGTCATAGCCGTGTTCTTCGAGGTCATGAGCCAACTCCGGGCCTCCCGACCTGACGATTGTGCCGTCCAGCATCACGTGGACGGTGTCCGGCTCAATGTAGTTGAAGATGCGCGTGTAGTGGGTGATGAGGAGGATGCCCAAATCTTCGCGCCGCAGTTGATTCACGCCCTCGGAAACGGTGCGCAGGGCATCAATATCCAGACCGGAGTCCGTCTCATCCATGATGGCGAGCGTGGGATCAAGGACGGCGAGCTGCAGGATCTCACTGCGCTTCTTCTCACCGCCGGAGAACCCGGAATTGACGTAGCGCGTGGCAAATGCGCGATCCATGCCGAGCGTGTCCATCTTCTCGTTCACCATCTGACGGAACTCGACGAGCGGCATTTCCTCATCGCGATGGGCATTCACCATCTGCCGCAGGAAGTTGATCAAGGTGACGCCGGAAATCTCCACGGGGTACTGTGAGGCCAAAAAAATACCGTCAAGCGACCGCTGATCGGGCAGATCGAGCGTGATGTCCTTGCCCTTATAGAGGATGCGGCCGCCGGTGACGACGTAGCGGGGATTGCCCATGAGCGTGTTGGCGAGGGTGCTCTTGCCGGAGCCGTTGGGCCCCATAACAGCGTTGACCTTGCCCGTGGGAATCTCCAGGTTGACGCCCTTCAGTATCTCCTTGCCGTCCACCTCGACGTGGAGGTCCTCCACGACCATGACGGCATTTCCGTTCTTGCTTGACACTTATTGACGCCCCCTGCGTGTGTGGCTGGAATCGGTGATTGTATGGATAAATCGACGCGCTTGCAAGCGCGCCTTCAACGCTTCATGCAGATAAACCATACCCTAGCGTCATTCTACGGAGTGGCCGCAAGACGTGGCAAGGGAAGAGATGCCATTTCCCTTCACCTCAATGCCATACCAGCCGGAACGCGGTGAATCATCTCTTCCCCAGGGAAGGCCGGATCGCGAACTTTAAAATTACCCTCCCCCGCCGCCGGAGAAGCCGGGCTCGGTCATCTTGGCGGCGTCCAGAATCTCCTCCAGGGCCGCTTCGCCGAGTTCCGTCGTGCGCAAGGCCACCTGTCGCACGGTCTCGCCCGTCTCCGACGCCTCATGAGCGATTGCGGCGGCGGCATCGTAGCCGATGACGGGCGCGAGCGCCGTACAGATTGCCAACCCCTGCTCAACCGTCTCCGGCCCGCGCTGCGTGGCGATAAGGCCCTCGATGCACTGCTCGCGGAAATTGTCCGCCTCCGCGGCGAGCAGGTCGATGGATTGCAGAAGATTGTATGCCGCGACGGGCATCATGACGTTCAACTCGAAGTTGCTGCCCTGCGCATCGGCAATCGTGACGGTCACGTGATTGCCCATAACCTGCGCCGCAGCCTGAGCCACCGACTCCGCTATGACGGGGTTGATCTTGCCGGGCATGATCGACGAACCCGGCTGCACCTCCGGCAAGGCGATCTCACCGAATCCTGCGCGTGGCCCTGATCCGAGCCAGCGCACGTCATTGGCGATCTTCAACATGCTGACCGCGACGGTATTCAGGACGCCGCTCGCCTCCGTGACTGCGTTCAGCGTGCTCTGTGCCTGGAAATGGTTCTCCGTCTCGCGAATCGGCAGGCCTGTGGAGGACGCGAGGCGCGCGCAGACCATCTCTGAGAACTCCATATCGCGCCCGATGCCCGTGCCGACGGCCGTCCCGCCAAGCGGGACCTCGCAGAGCTCATCAACGGCGTGGCGCAGCCGCCGTACTGCCCGCTCCATCTGGCCCGCGTAACCCAGGAACTCCTGGCCGAGCCGGATGGGCGTCGCATCCTGCAGGTGCGTGCGGCCTGTCTTGATGACGCCCCAGAATTCCGCTGACTTGCCCGCGAGCGCCTGTTGCAGGCGCTCCAGCGCGGGCACGAGTTCTAAAGCAATGCCGTGCGCTGCGGCAACCTGAATGGCCGTCGGTATCACATCGTTGGAAGACTGGCCGCGGTTGACGTGGTCGTTGGGGTGAACCATGCGCGAGCCGACCTCGCCGCCGAGAATCTGCGCCGCCCGATTGGCGATGACCTCGTTTGCGTTCATGTTCGTGGACGTGCCTGAGCCCGTTTGAAAAATATCGAGGACAAAGTGGTCATCCAGCTCGCCATCCATCGCTTCCTGCGCCGCGGCCTTGACGGCTGTGGCCATCTCCGGCGCGACGCCGCCGAGCTCCTCGTTCACCTCTGCGGCGGATCGCTTGATCAGCGCAAGGGCCCGGATGAAGCTGCGCGGGAAGCGAAGGTCACTGATGGGAAAATTGCGGACGGCGCGCTGTGTCTGCGCCCCCCAGAGGGCCTCGTCCGGTACCTCCATCTCACCCATTGAGTCACGTTCGATGCGCATAGAGAGATTGTCCTCCTGTTGTCATGTGATTGGTCGGCGCAGCGTCCCAAGAGCCGCGCCCTGCCCCGTCATGATACTAGGGAGGCTGACACAGTGCCGTCGAGGACGGGCAGCTACCCCGCAGGCAGCGAAAGGGATTCCCGCGCTCCGTTCATCGAGGAGGTTGTCAGGCTCAGAAATCCCTGATAACGACGAGCGGACAGCCGCGGTGATGGCCCGCCTGAGTTCCCCGTAATGAGATGCCGCGCGCGGCGCGCAGCCTCAGATTCTCCGGGGTTGGGCAAGGCGGCATAGACCTGCCGCGTCCTCTGTTCCAGGTCCGTGTCAGAATCCAGATCTGCCACAGCAAGCATGAACGGCAGGACGGCTGTTGCCAGCATGTCCAGCGCGCGTCCGCGGCCAATCAGCGCGGACGGCCTGCTCCGCCGCATTCTTCCAAAGTCACTAGATGTTGCCCAATAGCCCGTCGATGGGATGACCAGCGCATCGGTTAGCCGCGTCGCCGCATCCCGGGGATTCTCAGCCTCGCTGACGGCAGCCCGCAGATCGTTGACCATCCCCGGCCCCTTAAGCCATCGCCGCATGAGTTCGACCGCTGCGCCGAGTCGCCTGACCGGGTGGTTGTCCGGCCTGACTCGAAACGTCTGCCATGAACCGCGCGGCAGAGACTCCAGGCCCGGATAACGCGCCCACTCTGTCTCCGCGGACGCGGTGAAGCTGTCCCGGGCATTCCACATTGGTTCGCCGAAAGGCAGCCGCCCCTGTGCTGCTCCGCCACGTTGGGAGGGCAGCAGCCCCGCTGTCCCGAATAGCAGGCCTGTCAGACGCGCCACACGCGCTGCGTCGTCGGGAGCGCCGTCCGTCAGGCCGCGCAGGGTCTCAAACGGTATGAGCCGGGCGACTTCCTGGAACGCCGTCATGTTGCGCGTATACCCAAGACCTCTCAAAAGAGCTTCGTACAACGCCTGCTCCGGCCCGACGACGGCGATATCGCCCTCCATGGACGCTGCTCGCTCCTCGAGTCGACCATCGCCCAGCGCGTCAAGCATCACGGCTGCATCGCGCGCCTTTCTCACATGGAGGTCCAACAGTCTGGGCGTGATTACCCTGGTCTTGCGTTTCGCTCGGCGCGTATTGCGCCGCATTTCGAGCACGGGCGCGCCTGCGATTTCCACCATCCCCTGCGCGTCCTCAACGACGTGCAGGACGACGCTTGCAAATGCCGGATTCGTCTCATGCCCGTGCGCAAACCAGTCCGTGGCGCGCAGATGCATCTCGATGTCACCCCGAAAGACCCGGCGCGGCAAGCCGGGAGACTCAATCGCGATGACCGCGCCGAGGAAATCCGGCCCGTCCCCGGAATTGCGGATACCTGGCTGGAGAACATCAAGCGCGGCTCCTGTGACGGTTCTCAGACGCTGTCCCCGCCTGCTCGCCACACCGGATTCCCACGCGTCACAGAGGTCTTTCTCGCTTGGCCAGACGCCCGGCGGGTCGGATACATGGGCAGCATAATGCGCCGCTCCGTCACGAATACCGTGTCCTATAGATAGCCCAATGCCACCAATGGAGTATCGGGCGCTGCGTAGTCGTCGCGCACCAACACCGTTCACTGAATCAATCCCGCGCATGACGGGATTGTAGCGCATGTATTCAGCTTCGGGTCTGGCCGTCTCCGACGATGGTCCACTTGTAGGAGGTCAGCTCACGCAGCCCCATCGGCCCGCGCGCATGCAGCTTGTTGGTGCTGATGGCAACCTCTGCGCCAAGCCCCAACTGCGCCCCGTCTGTGAACCTGCTTGACGCGTTCACAATGACCGCCGCCGCGTCCACCTCATCCAGGAACCGCGCCGCGTTTTCGTCGCTCGTCGTCAGGATCGCTTCCGTGTGGCCGGAGCCGTACTCAGCGATATGCTCCAGCGCCTCATCGATGGAATCAACCACCTTAACAGCGGCCGTCAGTGACAGGAACTCGCGGCCCCAGTCGTCCTCAACGGCTGTGATAACCCGCGTGCGAGGCTCGGGGCCGATCAACGTGAGCGCCCGCCTGTCCGCGTGGACTTCCACGTTGTCCTGCGCCCACGCCGCAACCACGGCGGGGAGCAGCTTCGGGGCGGCCTGCGCATGGACAAGCAGCGTGTCCAGCGCGTTGCACACCGTGGGACGCTGCACCTTGGCGTTATAGGCGATGGCAACGGCCTGCTCAATATCAGCATCGGCGTCAACATACGTGTGACACACGCCGATGCCGCCCGTCACAACAGGAATCCGAGCATTGTCCCGCACAAAGCGGATGAGCGTGTCGCTACCGCGGGGAATCAGCAGGTCGATCCCGCCCTCGTACACAAGCATCTGCCCGACGATCGCCCGGTCCGTGGACTCGATGATCTGCGCCGCGTCCCGGGGCAGACCGGCATCCTCCAACGCCTCGCGCACGATGCCCGCAAGCGCTGTCGTGGAGTTGATGGCCTCCTTCCCGCCCCGCAGGATGACAGCGTTGCCGGACTTGATGCACAGAGCGGCGATATCGATGGTGACGTTAGGTCGACTCTCGTAGACGGCGGCGATGACGCCAAGCGGCACACGTCTGCGGCAGATGCGGAGGCCGTTTGGCAGGGTCGACGCATCAAACTCCTCGCCGATTGGATCCGGCAGGGCGATGGTGGCGCGGACATCGGCGGCCATTCCTCGCACGCGCTCTTCGTTGAGAAGGAGACGATCCAGCAAAACGTCCGACATGCCGTCAGCCTGCGCCGCTGCATAGTCGCGCTTGTTGGCGGTGACGATTTCGTCGGCGCGTTCCTCTAACAGGGCTGCGATGCTTTCAAGCGCCCGGTTCTTCTCTTCAGTGGACGCGCGTGACAGCGGCCGGCTCGCCTTTCGCGCGGCCTGTGCCTTGCCGACGAGCTCCTCGGAAAATTCTCCTGCGTCCGTTCTTCTTGCCGCGGTTGCCGTCATCACGGTCACTCTTCCCTTCGACGGCAACGGTGTAACAATGCCGTCGATACTTGGCTTGTATCTTTCTTGCAATTGTATTTGCGCGGGCTGGGCTGTTCAAACGGGTTAGCGTTTATCACAGCAGTGTCAGGTGATCCCGGTGGACCATCTCCTCGCCGTGGTAGGCGGCGTTGGCGTTGTCCTCTGCCTGAAAGAATTGGCGCACCTCCGCGTTATGGAGGCCTGCCAGACGACGCATGAGGCCCGCGGGATAGGAAACTGCCCCCCGCGCCACCCCCGACTCGTCCGGCCCGACGATCTCAACGATGTCGCCTGTGGTGAACTCTCCGCGCACCTCGCGTACACCGACCGCAAGAAGGCTCGACGTGCCTCGGCGCAGTGCTGTCGCGGCACCCTCATCAACAACGACCTGGCCGCGCACGAAGAGAGGTCCGAGAGAACGTCTGCGGGCGGACGGACGTCGTCGCCCCCACGCCTCAAACCGCGTACCGATGTCCTCACCGCGTGCGATGCGCAGCAGCACATCCGGGGCCTTGCCGTTGGCAATCACAACCGACGTGCCCCAGGACGTGGCCTCTGCAGCCGCGCGCACCTTGGATGCCATGCCGCCGCGTCCCAGTTCACCGGGCATGTCGGCTGCCATCGCCAGGATGCCGTCCGTCACTCGGTCCACGCGGTGAATGAGAGACGCGTCGGGATTCGTTCGGGGGTCACTGTCATAGAGGCCTTCGCGATCCGTCAGCAGGATGAGCATGTCCGCCGCCATAAGGTTCGTGAGAGCGGCTGACAAGGTGTCGTTGTCGCCGAGCGTTTCGCTCAGCTCTTCCGAGGCTACGACATCATTCTCATTGATGACGGGAATCACGCCGAAGCCCAGCAGTTCACGCAGGGTGCGGCGAATGTTGACGGCGGAACGGCCCGCGGTGAAGTCTGAGCGGGTGATGAGCGCCTGCGCCACCGTGAGGCCATGCTGGGCGAATGCCCTTTCCCAGGACTGCATCAGGTGATGCTGTCCAATCGCCGCGAGAGCCTGCAGGGTCGCGACACCCCGTCCTTTGCCCTTCAGCCCGATGATGCTGCGTCCGAGGGCAACCGCTGCGGACGTGACGACAATTACCTGTGATTGGGCGGCCACGATCTCGGCGACCTGTTTCGCAATCGACGCGATGAGACTTTCATCAAGCTGGTCGCCGCCACCCGTCAGCACGCCGGTGCCGAGCTTGGCGATGATCAGCTGATTACGCGGCAGAGGCGCAGTGAAGCGCGCTATTGATTCAATGGCATCATTCACGGTCGCTCTTCTCACACATAGCCCAATCGTATTGCCAAGACACAAGAAATAGATACTTGATTAAGTATATAGCCGCACTACAGTAAAGCCATACAGCTGCGCTGTAAGTGATGGAGGAGAACAAGTGGCACTGTGGTTTCAGGCGCGGCGTTTCATGACTCTCTTGCTTGCATCAATCATGGTTATGGGCGTCATTTCAATCATTGCCTGCACCGGTGAAGCTGATTCAAGTCCAGTTGTAGAGGAATCCGGGATAGAGACTGCTACCTCGTTTCCGCTGGACAATGCCTCATCCACTCCTCTTCCAACTCTCACGCCAACCACAAAGGAGGCGGTAGAGCCGGTTGCAACGCCTCCCACGGAGACTCCCGAGTCACCACCGATAGCAGAGACGCCCGGGAATGAAGCAGTCTTCGTTTCCGTGAGCGCCGGGGATGCACACTCCTGCGGCCTTTTGAGAGACGGCTCTATCTCCTGTTGGGGTCTCAATGAGAATAATGAGGCTACACCACCAGACGGAAATTTCACGGCTGTTAGCACCGGCGCGGCCTACACGTGCGGAATCATGATGGGAGGCTCCATCTCCTGCTGGGGACTCAATGATTTCGGCCAGGCATCACCGCCCGCCGGCGAGTTCGTTTCACTCAGCGCGGGAGAGGCACACACATGCGCGCTTGCAAGAGACGGCACACTTTTCTGTTGGGGCAAGAATGCAAGCGGCGAGACTTCACCGCCCGCCGGTGAATTCGTCTCTGTCAGCGTCGGATGGGCACACTCGTGCGCCGTGCGAACGGATGCAGCGGTCCTGTGCTGGGGCTGGAATACACATGGGCAGGCAGAAGCGCCTGCGAAAGACTTTGCCCTTGTCAGCGCGGGGGCTGTCCATACTTGCGGGCTTGGGACAGACGGCTCTGTTACGTGTTGGGGCGATAATGCGCAGGGACAGGCCTCGGCAGCCGACGGCGAGTTTATCTCAGTCACCGCCGGCGCTGCTCATTCCTGCGCGCTCGCGGCACATCACTCAATCCTCTGTTGGGGATCACAGGAATATGGTCGCGGCGATGTGCCGACCGGCGCATTCACCTTTATCGATGCTGGCTATGACAACGTCTGTAGCGTGGACATGGACGGAGCCGCCGTCTGCTGGGGGCTCAATGATCATGGCCAGTCCTCACCGGAACTGCAGCGCGACTACCGTCCGCCTGTTTCCACCGCGGGATTCGCATCACTGAGCGCGGCTTACACATTCACATGCGGTCTCAGGACGGACGGCATCGTGTCGTGCTGGGGCGACAATCGGTACGGTCAATCATCACCCCCGCATGGGAAATTCACCGCGGTAGCAGCGGCTGCAGGCCACGCCTGCGGACTCCGGCCAGACGGCGACGTTGATTGTTGGGGATTTGCGGAAAGCGGCGCGACATCCCCGCCTGACGAAGAATTCATTTCAATTAGCGCAGGGTCCAACTATTCATGCGGCGTCCTCTTTGATGGGTACCTCGAGTGCTGGGGTTTGACGCCGCAAGGAGAGACGATGCCCTATGAATCGGGATTCGTTTCAGTCACTGCCGGAGCCGGCCATGCATGCGGGCTGAAAGACGATGGGCGGGTTATCTGCTGGGGTCAGGATTCCAACTCAAACACTGACAAGGCCGGACTTTCCCGAACACCAACATTTCGATTCACCTCCGTCAGCGCAGGGGCAGACTTTACGTGCGGGATTAGGACTAGTGGCGAAATCAAATGCTGGGGAGGAACCCCGCTCAATCTTGTGGGGAGGGAACCAAAGGGCACGTTCATCGCTCTCAGCGCCGGGAGGTTTCATGCATGCGCAGTCCCAACAGACGGCGGAATCGTCTGTTGGGGGTTGGACCTTGAAGGCGAAACCCGGCCGCCGGAGGGAGAATTCACGTCACTTGGCGCAGGTAGCGGACACACATGCGGCGTCAAGCCTGATGGATCAGTAATCTGTTGGGGCGACAACGAGTGGGGCCAAGCCACTCCACCTGAGTCGTGAGGACAACCTTGCTACAATCGGCTTGCCGTTGCCGAACGGCGATGATTGGAGTAGCCGACAGGTGAGCGCCATTCGCGTTACGAAACTCTCATTGACCCACTTCAGGAACTACGCCGCGCAGGATTTTCAACCCGCGGACGGCGCGACGGTGCTTGCGGGCGATAATGGCCAGGGCAAGACGAACCTTCTTGAATCCCTCTTCATTCTCGCAACCGGCCACTCACACCGCGCGGATACCGATCGAGAGGTCATCGGCTGGAGCGCCACCCGTGAGCCGATACCGTATTCACGCATTGCGGCGGATGTGACCGCGGGCGATGGCAGGGAACGCACGTTGGAACTCGTCATGCAGCTCGCGCCACGCGGACAGGCAGGTGAGTCTCCCGCAGTCACTGACAGGACGGCCGGGCCCTCAGGTCTCAGGGGCGGCACGCTGCAGAAGGGTTACAAGGTCAATGGCGTCCGGCAGCGTTCAGCAAGCAGCGTCGGCGACCTTGCGGTTGTGCTCGCGGGGCCGGAGGAGGTCGACCTGTTCGCAGGTCCCCCGGCGGGTCGACGCCGCGCACTCGATTCAACGGCGCTGCAGACGGATGCGGAGTACGCGCGAGAGCTCCGGCGCTATGAGCGCCTGGTCACCCAGCGCAACGCGGCACTCAGGGAAGCCCGCGAACGAGGGAATACACAACGAACAGAGGAAATGCGCCTGTGGGAGCGGGAACTCATCCGCGCAGGTTCGTTCGTCCTCGGTCATCGGATCGCAATGATCGAAGTCCTGCAGAAAGAGATGCTGGCCGCGCATGCCGAATTCACAGGCCGCACCGGCCACCTGGCGCTTGAGTACCGTTCAACGGTCACTAGCGACGAGGATGTAGCCACGTCAACTGACCTGCAGCAGAGATTTGCCGATGCCCTGGAGGGCGCATGGGGGCGCGATTCAGCCACGGCAACCACATCCGTCGGGCCGCATCGGGACGACATGCGCGTCGTGTCCGGCGATGTCGATCTTGGCGTCTACGGCTCCCGAGGCCAGCAGCGAACTGCGGCGCTGGCTTTGGTCCTTGCTCAGTCGGCGTACATCGGCCAGCGGCTCGGTGATGAACCGGTCATTCTGCTGGACGACCCGCTATCCGAGCTAGACGCGGATCGCCGTGAGCGCGTGCTGAAACACTGCCTTGCTCCGGGCCGACAGGTACTCATCACGACGGCCGACCCGGAGCTTATTCCCCCGGACATCAGAAATCACGCCCCGATGTTCACCGTGCGTGGCGGCACGGTAAGTGCCGCGTGATGCGGACCGCCGTGCTTGACGTTTATTCCTATTCGGCGTAGGTTCAACGTGTGTGGTCGGGCGCAGTGGAATGCCCCGCGTTTATGGAGGATGTGTCATGACGAGAATCGTCAGCATTGAAGAGGCAGGGAATCGATTTAAGGATGGAATGCTCATCGCCACCACCGGCGGGAATGAGCGATCTTCCATGGCGTTGACCCGGGAAATTGTCCGTCGTGGCATCAAGGACCTGACCCTCGTCTTCACGCCTGCGGGCGGCCTCCAGGGCGACATGCTCATCGGCGCGGGCGCCGTCACGGCCATCGACACCGGCTCCCTTACGTTCGGCGAGCGCGGATTCGCCCCGAATTACCGCCGCGTGGCCAAAGAGGGAGGAATCGCCGCGCTGGACAGCACCTGACCTGTCACACTCACAGGGCTCCAGGCTGGAGCCAACGGCGTGCCGTTCATCCCGTCTCGCGGCGTAATCGGCACCGATCTGGTCAATCTCCACCCCAACTGGAAGATCATCGAAGACCCCTATAACGAGGGACATGACATCCTGCTCGTGCCGGCCATTCGCCCGGACATCGCCATGATTCAC
Organism: Dehalococcoidia bacterium; assembly: GCA_965207895.1. GTDB lineage: Bacteria > Chloroflexota > Dehalococcoidia > UBA6926 > UBA6926 > VXMO01. The sequence goes on along the minus strand of CBDBNN010000003.1, from coordinate 626,599 downwards.
GCCTTCAAGGCGGATCAGAACGGCAACGTCCTTGCGCCGGGTTTTGAGGATCGCATGGTCGCGCAGGCTAGCGACAAGGTGCTCGTGACGGTTGAGGAAATCGTCGATTACGACCTCTCCGAGGACCCACGCGGTGGCCATCTCATTCCGTGGCCGTTCGTCAGCCTTGTCATCCACACTCCGCGAGGCTCGCACCCCGGCGGCATGAAGCCGTACTACGAGGCGGACAATGACCACTTCCAGCGGTACATGGAGGCGTCCAGGACAGCCGATGGGTTCAATGCCTACCTCGACGAGTTCGTGTGCGGGCATACGGAGGACGAATACCGCGAAATGGTGACGCGCGTCGCCGTTCCCGCCTAGGCTCGTTCAGCAACAACCGGCCTGATGCCGTTCCAGTCGGACGATTACACCATCGGCGAGTTGATGGCCACCCGCATTTCGCGGGAGGTTCAAGACGACACGTACGTTAGCTCCGGCGCGGCATCGCCCGTGCCGATGGCCGGTGTTCTCCTGGCACAGGAGACACACGCGCCGGACATGGTTTATGTCCCCATTGGCGCGTCCAACCCTGAACTCAACCTCATCAGCGGAAAAGAGGTTTTTGACCTCGCTCAACGTGGCAGGCTGGATATCTTCTTTCTCGGCGGCGCGCAGATCGACGGCCACGGCAACATCAACCTGACCACCATCGGCGACCATGACAGGCCGGATGTGCGCCTGCCCGGCGCGGCCGGTTCAGGAATGCTCTACTTCATGACGAATCGCATCATCCTGTTCCGTTTGGAGCACACGCCGCGCGTCTTTGTGGAGAACGTTGACTTCATCACGTCCGCCGGTTCCAGCGGAGAGCGTGTGGAGCGCCCGGGCGGGCCCCACATGCTCATCACCAACATCTGCGTGATGATGTACGAGAAAGAGCAGAAAAAATTCCGACTTGAGTCCGTTCACCCTGGCGTCACCGTCGATGAGGTGAAGGAAAACACCGGGTTCGAAATCCTCATTCCTGATGAGGTGCCGGTGACAACCGGTCCAACACCGGAGCAGCTGGAACTGCTCCGCGGCTCCATCAAGGACCGCGTCGGCGGCGAGTATCCGGGCTTCGTCGCGTCAGGGGGATTTGGCGGCTCGTGAACCGAGTCCTGACCGCCTACCTCCCAGCGCTCGTATCGCGGATGCGCAACATCAACTGGTCCCCGTCCGCCCATGGCGCGGTCGTGACGCTCCATGTCCACGTCGCCGCCGTTTGGTTCACTGTCGCATTTGCGACATCCAGTGTCGTGTCGATCGAGCCGTCCAACTCAATGAAATCCAGCGAGTAGCCGCTTAATGACACGTGGTCATCCAGTGTCAGGACGACCTCGTCATCATCGTCATCCCACACGAGGCTCTCAATCTCATAATCGTCGCTGCTGACGGTGAGCTCATCCGGATCAATAACCCCGGATGAGGCGGTCGCGCCAGCGCCAACTCCTGTCAGATCCACCGGATCAAAGAACGCCTCATGGAGGGCGCCGGAGGGGGCTGTGACGGTCACGAAGACCTCTTTGCTCGTCCGCTCCTCCTCCGGCAGTCCGTCGCAGACGACGAGCTCCTTCTCCATTCGGATGAAGTAGAACCTGTACTCCCCCGCCGGAAGTGGACGTGCCAGGGACACCTCGCCGGGGTACTCCACGACGAACAGACCCTCGTCCTGCCCGTCCAGTTGGAACATGCCCGCATACTTGCTGGGGATGGTCTCGCCATAGTCCTGCACCCAGATGTGCCAGAACTCGTAGGTGTAAAACAGGCTGCCCGCCGCCTGCCCGGACGCCAATGCATGGTCGTACCGATCGTAGTAGTATCCTTCGCCTTGGGCGGCGCGCTCTTCATTGATGCGGCGTACCTTGTCCTTCCACCTGTACTTGAACTGGATGCACTCCCGGTACTCCTCCGAGCCGTCCCCCTCCCCGACCTCCGCGTCCAGATCTGCGATTTTTGTCTTCATTTCCGCCAGGCTGATGGTGGCGACCTGCGAAGCGCCCTGATCGCCCGACAGGGCCCGCGCCATCCCTGAAAGCGCAGCCCCGACCCCCGAAGGCGGCTCCTCAAGGAGGAAATGCTGAGCACCACCGCTGGGCGCATCCCCGCTGGATGCCCTCGCCTGGGAATCTGGCGCTGGTGAACTGGCAGACTCCGCCGGCAGCCACACCTTGGAGTACCGGCCGGCTATAGTGTAGTTTTCCTGTCCATATGCATTGCGCAGAAACCAGAGGAGGTACCGGCCCGCCTGCCCGGTGCTTGGCAGATACGGATCGTCATCATGCAGGAACACAATCGCCTCCCGGGCGTCCCACCTTGTGTCCCTCCCTCCCAAGAAGTCCTCCGCGCCCGCGATCGCCTCCGCCCTGGTTGCATAGCTTTCGTAACCGTCAACTGCTATCGCCACAAGCTCGCTTCCACCGCTCCCCTTCAGGTACTCCAGCACCTTGAACTTGAACTCCAGCGCGTTTGCGTACGAAGTGTCCCCTTGGCTGGGCCATCCGGAGAATTCCTCCACCACCTGGGCCGTGGATACCAGGGTCACCCTGGCTATGGCGTCACTCCGCACTATCCTCTCCTCCAACGAAGTTTGGGGGAAGTCGGGGGGAGGGTACCATCCAGACTCTCGCTGCGAGCCTCCAGGCGCGCCCGATAGTGACGAATTCCCGTTCAGATTCATTGATCCGGCGTAGAGGCCGGCTGCTGCCAACGCCACGGCCAGGACAATGAGGACTCCGGCAACGGAGTAGAGGCGTCGTCTTCGGCGTACCATTGTCAACATCGCTGACCTACCCGTCACTGGCCTGACGAAGCCGGATGCGGCGTATGGGGGAGATAGATAGCGCGAGGCTCTATGCGGGCGGCAAGGCTACCGATTTCTGGACGAGACATCGTGCCGCCTTTCAGGTGTCGGGTAGGTATCGGCGGCAAGAGCTGTTATTATCCTCTGACTATTCACACCAGGCTGCCTGTTGCCCATCACCATACTCAGAATCGAGAGGGTGTCAACGAGGGAGGACATCCGGCGGTTTCGGCGGATAAAATCCCCCAAAAAGTGCTTGACGCTCGACTGGTGTTAATTGACACTATGTTATGGGTGTGATGCGATCCACGAGGGACGCTACGGAGGGCATGCGAAAGCGTGCTCTTTTTGTTTATGTCACGAAAAACGATTCGGCAAACGGCGCCGCAATGCGGCGCCGCGTCGTTTAAGGGGGTAGTCGAGATGGTCGCAACGGAAATCGCTGAGCGGGGAGTGGACCTGGGCATCGAAGACGAGGCGCCGGAGTTCAAGCCGCTGCGACGCGCTTACGGCTTTGAAGAGGTGGCCATCGTGCCCGGGCGCGTTACCGTGAACCCGGAGCAAACGGATATCAGGTTCGCAATGGGAGATCGCATATTCGACTTGCCCATACTTGCGGCAGCCATGGACGGCGTGGTTGACCCCAACTTCGCCGCCACGTACACACGCCATGGCGGACTCGCCGTCCTAAACCTTGAGGGCGTTCACGGGCGCTACCCCAACCCTGAGGAGGTTCTGCAAGAGGTGGTTGAAGCCCCCTCCGATTCCGTGACTGCGACGCTCCAACGCATCTACTCCGCGCCCCTCAAGGAGGAATATGTCGCGGCGACCATTGAGAAGATGAAGGCGCTCGGCGCAACGGTTGCTGTTGCTGCCACCCCCGCCAACACCAAGCGATTTATTGGCACTGTTGTCGAAGCAGGCGCGGATTATTATGTCTGCCAATCAACCGTGACGACCGCCCGACACATCTCATCCAGCCCTGTTGGACTGCACTTCGAAGATCTCGTAGGACGCATCCCGATTCCCGTCATCGTCGGCAACGTTGTGGGCTATCACCAGACCATGGAGCTGCTGCAGACAGGTGTGGCAGGCATTCTGGTCGGTGTCGGCCCCGGCGCGGCCTGCACAAGCCGTGAGGTTCTCGGCATCGGCGTGCCGCAGGTCACTGCGACCATTGAGACGGCAGCCGCGCGCAATGAATACCACCGGCGCACCGGCCGCTATGTTCCCATCATCACGGACGGAGGCATCCGCTCCGGCGGCGACCTGTGCAAGGCGCTTGTCTCAGGCGCGGACGCCGTCATGCTCGGCTCGATATTTGCCAGCGCCGAGGAGGCTCCCGGCAAGGGGTATCACTGGGGGATGGCGACCCCACATCCCGCCCTGCCGCGCGGCACCCGCGTGAAGGTCGGCGTCCGCGCGACGCTTGAACGCCTGCTGTTCGGGCCCACTGATAGGACGGACGGAACGGAGAACCTCGTTGGGGCTATCCACACGGCGATGGGCATGTGCGGCGCGGAAACCATCCGCGACCTGCAGCAGGCGGAGATGATTGTCGCCCCCGCCATCAAGACTGAGGGCAAGCAGCTACAGCTTTCCGGGCAGGTGTAGCGCACGTCATGTCATTCTGAGCGGAACGGAATGGAGCGAAGAATCTAAAAGGTTCGCTTACACAGGCTGTGCTGACTGGCGCATCACCATCCTGGATTCTTCGCTGCGCTCACAGGGAGAGGGCCAGAGCTTGCCCTACATTCGATACGGGTGAAGAGCTTCCGAGGGACGCTTATTCTACCGCGGAGACCGTGAAGCCGAGCTTGCCGGCGGGAATATCGATCTCGAACGTGTCACCCTTCTTCTTGCCGATCAGGGCGCTCCCAACAGGCGACTCATTGGAGATGCGGCCGCTCGCGGCATCCGCTTCTGCACGGCCAACGATGGTCCATCGCTCCTCCTGGCCGTCAGAATCGACAACAACGACTGTTGAGCCAACGCGAACCTGGCCATCTGCCTGATCGCCCTGATCCTCGATGATGACGGCGCGCCGAACGTTGTCCTCAAGTTGGCGGATCCGGCCCTCAAGAAAGGCCTGCTCATTCTTCGCGGCGTCATATTGGGCGCTGTCGGTAATGTCACCAAGTTCCTTGGCACGTTGGATCATCTCTGCGACCTCAGGCCTGCGGATGTTGCGGAGGTCTTCAAGCTCCTCCTTCATCCGCTCCAGTCCCTCGGCGCTGATGTACACGCTGTTGTCAGTAGATGCGCTGTCCGTCGTCATATGAAACTCCAATCTGAGAGTGGGCTATGCGGGGCCAGGTTGGCCGAATAGAATACCCCAAAGTCCAGACAGTTTACTAGTCTTCGAGTCGTCCTGCCAGAGAGTTCAAAACAATTCCCGTAGCAACCTTCGGAAAGAAGTACGTCGACTTGGGTGGCAGGCGCTCTCCGGCCTCCGCAGCCTCCGTCATATCCATCATGCTCACCGCCTGCAAGAGGAAGCCCGCATCACACCCGCCGGCGCGAATGGCCTCTATCGCCTCCGCGGCATCACGCGGATAGGACAGCCAACCACGAGTTTCCGCCTCATGTTGGTCTGCACCCACTCCGTGCGTCAGCAGCACGTCAAGGAAAACGCATGGCCCAAGCCGTTCCCATGCCTCTGACTCTCCCGTCAGCAGTCCCTCGAAAATGCCGGGCTCCAGGGGGCGGAGCAGCTTGAGAGCATCCCCGGGCGGCTCTATCAGAGCCATCATCGGCGCATCGTCCGCATCAAGTGTCGAGGCGAATCTCTCGGCCGCCTCAGCATCGGAGAGGCCGCTGATTGTGATCTCTTCCGCTCTGAAATACGTCTCCACCTGCCGCATCAGTCGCGGGCGGGCATCGTCCGGCAGACCTCGAATGAGACGATGATAGGGAAGGCTGACCAGACCCGGATCGTCGATGGACGTGAGCGCAGCAAGGATATATCCGGGCGCGTGCTCACCATCGTTTGCCTCGCCGGGCTGTTGGCCAAGGTACGTTAGCGCCGTCTCATAGCGATGATGGCCGTCTGCGACGAACAAGGGGCCCGACACTCCGAGCCTGATCGCCCCGGCTTCTCCCGGATCGGACACGTGCCAGATGTCATAATCGTCTCCCGCAAGGTCCGTAAACGACGAATCCGGAGTGCGCGACGATATAGCACGCAGCAGCATTCGAATCGCGCCGTCATCATCCTCATACAAAGCCATGATTGGGCTGATGTTTGCATGGAGCGCATTCATCAACATCAGGCGATCGCGTTTGGCGGCTTCATGCGTGTGTTCATGTGGGAGTACCGCGCCCTGCTCCCACTGCGCCAACCGAACTGCGCCCAGGATCTCGAAGCGGCTGGTCCTCACACCGGCGAGTGTGAACGTATGACGAACGAGGTAGAACTGCGCAATTTCATCACGTTGAAGGAAACCATTTGACGTCCACTCCTCCCACGTCCTGCTTGCTGAACCGTACGGATCCGCCTCATCGACGGCGGACGGCAACTCAAGTCGGATGACATTGTGTGAGTTGGCCTCAAGCAGGCGATTCACATCAGGCGGCGCAATGACGTCATACGGTGGCGCGGCAAGTGCGCCCAGACCGCCTGCGCGGGTTGTGTTGTAACGCCAGCCGCGAAAGGGGCGAAAGAGGCCCTCAGCCAATCTACGTCGCCTCCAAAATGCCGCCGGAGACCCCACCGTGCCCCTTAACCCGACGCACGGCTGACACAAGTTCCGGCAGGGCCTCTCCGGTTGGAGCGCGGACAATGATATCGCACGCCTCCGTGAGCGCCGTCTCATTGGGATTGATTTCAATCAGCGTCGCGCCGTTCAGCCGACGCGCCACTTCCGGCAGAGCAGCGGCTGGATAGACGATTGCGGATGTCCCCAGGATCAGGACGCAATCGCTCAGAGCGGCCTCCTCCTGGCAGCGCCGAAGAACGTCCGGCGGAATGGGTTCCCCGAACATGACCGTATCAGTCTTGAGTAAACCATCGCAGGTTGGGCATTCGGGCGGCAGTTGATCAAGTGAAATCTCATCTCGTCTGAAGCGCTGGACGCACTTGATACATCGAATCAGCGTGTGGTTGCCGTGAATCTCGGAGATGCTCTCACTACCGGCGGCACGATGAAGATTGTCGACGTTCTGCGTGACAAGGTGACGCAGCGCGCCCATGCGCTCGAGGTCGACCAGCGCGTGATGGCCGGGATTCGGCTCCGCCTTCTCCAGCGCCTCACGCATTTCCGGCATCTGGTTGTCGTTCAGCCGCTCCTCCCACCAATGCTGCGGATCTCGGAGGAATCGCTGGTAGCCGAGATTGTCCGGCTCGCCGTACTTTTTCCAGAGTCCGCCGGGGCCGCGAAACGTGGGTATGCCGCTCTCGGCGGACATGCCTGCGCCGGCAAGCGCCGTCACGTACGTCGCCTCCACAATGGTCTGCGCAGCATCTTCGAGCCCGGCTTGCACAGAGTCAGAAAGAGTCATTCGCAAGGCTCCTCTAGGTATCGAAGATGTCCCTGACGGGGCACGAGAATTGCGGAATGACATCCATGCCAGTCAGAGTATCGCTTTCACGGAGGGTGATGACAGGTTCATTGGGTCGGTGAATCTCAATCATCTTCGTGCCGGGCCAGAGCGCCCAGACGAGGCGGACTCCGGCGTCCAACCACATCTTGGCCTTGTCATTGACCGCCCGCGCGGAATCCGAAGGCGACGCAACTTCAACCACGAGATCAGGCGGGATTTCGGTGTACCTCTGAACGACACTGCCATAGGGCCGCCGCTCGGCAGAAATAAAGGCGATGTCCGGCTCGCGCACCGTGTCGGGATCGGATTCCACCTGAACACCACCATCAGACGTAAGTACTCTGCCGAGTCGGTTGGGGCGGATTATTGTACCGAGCAGCATCACGAGATTGCCCACGATTGCCGCGTGATTCTCAAAAGTTGGCATCTTCGGAACAAACTCCCCCCGGATAAGCTCACCGCGCTTTCCATCCGAATACATCTTCAACAACTCATCCGCGGTGATGAGCCTATTTCCGGTGGGCGTCAGCGCCTCTTGTGTCGTTGCCATTACGTATTGCCTCTCCGGTTTGACGATCAGCTTATTGTACTAGGCGACGAGCCCCTCAAACGCGTTCAGGCAGGCGCTGCCGCTTGGGTGATCCGCTGTTCCAGTCTCTCGGTGTCCTCATTCGATAGGTTGAAGTACTTGGCTTGCGGATGATGGAAAACGAGCGCGCTGACTGAGCCCTCCGGTTCCATCATCATTTCCTCGGTCAGATTGACGCCGATAGTCTCCACTGGGTTGAGCAGCCGCCAGAGGATTTCCTGATCCTCCAGCCTTGGGCAGGCGGGGTACCCGAACGAGTACCGCTTGCCCTGGTAGGCAGCACGGAAGAGGTCCGGCTTTGTGATGTCACCGGGATCAGCGAATCCCCACATCGCCCGCATCCGCTGATGGAGCAGTTCAGCAAAACCCTCTGCACCCTCCAATGCCAGTACCTGCAGGATGTGGGAATCAAGGTACTCACCCTTGTCTTTCCATTCGTCGGCCAGAACGCGCACGCCCGGCCCGACTGTCGTGACAAACGCGCCGAGGTAGTCCGGCGCGCCGTCCGAACGCACGTAGTCCGCGAGGCTCAAGCCCTCTCCCGATGCCTGCCTACCGAATTGGAGACGCTCAAGGGTCTGCTCTCCGTCCGACGAGAGGATTAGCACGTCGTCGCCGTCACGGGCGGCGCGGAAGAAGCGAAAGACAGCTGACGCTCGAATATCAGGCCGTGACGCCATCTCACGCTGCACACGGCGGACGCGTTCATACAACTCAACCGCCCGCTCATTGCCGCTTTCCAGGTCTTCAAGGAAACGACCGCGGTATCCCAGGTGACGGACGTAGAGCATGGTTGGGTTGATGTACGAGAACACCTCGTCAAGATCGTAATCAAACAAGGTGTGTTCAATCAGATCCGGCGGACGAGGCGGCGCATCGACGGGCGTGATGACTGCGGGCGCGCGGCCGTCAGCCGACGGCGCGGCGGAACGAGCCGCGTCCTGGCTGCGGATGGTATCCGTCTCCGCTTGCAACTCGTCCTCCAGCCGTTCCCTGTCCTCTCGTGACCGAATGCGATTAGCGAGGTCGAGGCCCGTCATGGCGTCCTGCGCATATGCAACAAGTCCGTCGTATTCGGGGGCTATGCGGAGCCGCGTGAAGCGATTGCTCAGCGCCGCTCCGCCGACAAGTATCGGCACGTCAACGCCCGCCTCCGTGAAATCGCGCACGGTCTCGACCATCATCTGGGCGGATTTCACCAGCAGGCCGGAAAGGCCGATCATGTCCGGCCTGTGCTCCTGGTACGCCTCAATCAACTCGCCCGGCGGCACCTTGATGCCGCGGTTGATCACGCGATAACCGTTGTTGGACAGGATGATATCGACGAGGTTCTTGCCGATGTCATGCACGTCACCTTTAACGGTGGCGAGCAGCACCTTGCCGCGCGAACTCGCTTCAGTTGTTTCCATGTGCGGCTCAAGATGCGCGACGGCGGCTTTCATCACCTCCGCCGACTCAAGCACCTCCGCGACAATCAGTTCATTCGCCGCAAACAGTCGCCCCACCTCGTCCATGCCATCCATGAGCGGGCCGTTGATGATTTCCAGAGGAGGGCGCTTTTCAAGAGCCGTATCAAGGTCGGGCGGCATGCCCTCGCGCGTCCCTTCAACAACACGCCGCGCGATGCGTTCATCCAGGGACAGCCCTTCCATGCGATCAACGCCCTGCTCGGCGGCGGTCGATTGTCGATTGCGGTAATGAGCGGCAAAGGCGGCGATGGGGTCATCACCCCGCCAGAAGATCAGATCGTCGCACAGCGCGCGTTCCTCTTCTGAGAGCGCCGCATAGCGCACGAGGCCGCCCGTGTTCACGATGGCGCTATCCAGGCCGGCCTGCACGCAGTGATAGAGCATGACCGCGTTCAGTGCTTCACGGCCCGCCTGCGGCAGACCGAACGAGACGTTGGAAATTCCGAGCGTCGTCTTGGCAAGCGGCAAGGCCTCCTTGATCAGCCGGATGCCCTCGATGGTCTCCACTGCGGAGCCGATGTAGTTCTCATCGCCGGTGCCAACAGGGAACGTCAGCGCGTCAAAGATGATGTCCTCGCCACGCAGGCCGTACTTCTCCGTCAGCAGTTGATAGGAGCGTTGGGCGATCTCCAGCTTGCGCTCCCGCGTGATGGCCTGCGCCTGTTCCCGGTCATCGTCGATGCAGCCTACGATGACTGCTGCGCCATACCGTGCGGCAAGCGGCGCGACGGCGGCAAAGCGCTCTTCGCCGTCCTCCAGGTTGATGGAGTTGATGATCGATTTGCCCTGCGTGCGCTTGAGCGCCTCTTCTATAACATTGACGTCCGTTGAGTCGATGACCAGGGGCGCGCGCGTCTTGCGCACGAGTCGTTCAAGGAACACGTTCATGTCCAAGATCTCGTCGCGATCGGGATCCTGCAGGCAGACGTCCAGCGCGTGCGCGCCGTTGCGAATCTGGTCGCGCCCAATCTCGGACGCCTCTTCAATGTTGCCCTCGCTGATGAGGCGCTTGAATCGACGACTGCCAAGCACGTTCGTCCGTTCGCCGATCAGGACGGGTTTCGTGTCCTCGTCGATAATCAACGTTTCCAGACCGGAAACCACGGTCGAGGCGGTTTCAACTGGCACGCGGGCAGGACGATTGGCCGTCACCGCGCACATATGCTCCGTGTGCTCCGCCACGGTTCCACAGCATCCGCCAATGATGTTGACCCAGCCGGCATCCATGAAGGAGCCGAGCGCGGCGGCTACGCCCTCGGGCGTCTCGTGGTAATTGCCGTCCTCGTCCGGCAAGCCCGCGTTGGGAATCACGGCAACAGGGAAGCGGGATATCTGTGAAAGCGTGCGAACGTAGTCCCTCATGAACTCCGGCCCAGTTGCGCAGTTCATCCCGATCCACAGCAGGTCCCGGTGCGCGAAAGTCGTATAAAACGCCTCGATGTCCTGCCCTGCGAGCAGCGTCCCCATCGTCTCGATGGTGCATTGCACGGCGGAGGGAACATTCGACTCAAGATCTGCGTTCGCGCGGTCGATGCCCTCCAGCGCCGCCTTGATATTCAGCGCATCCTGCGAGGTCTCGACCAGCAGGACGTCAACACCGCCGGTGATCAGACCGCGAGCCTGCACACGGAAGTGCTCAATGAGTTCATCAAATGTGACGTTGGCCGTGACGGAAATAGAGCGCGTGGTAGGGCCCATTGAGCCCGCGACGAATCTAGGATGATCTTCAGTGGAGGCGTCGTCTGCCGCAGCACGCGCGATCTCCGCGCCGATACGGCTGATCTCCTCCGCCATGTCGGCAACGCCAAACTCGCCCAGCACAAGCGGCGTCGAGCCGAACGTGTTTGTCTCGATGATGTCCGCGCCCGCGTCCAGAAATGCACGATGTATGCCAGCGATAGCATCCGGCTGCGTGATGTTCAGGTATTCGAGGCAGCCCTCAAGCTCGGCGCCGCCGAAGTCCTCGGTGGTGAAGCCAAGCGCCTGGATGCTCGTGCCCATCGCGCCATCCACGACGAGGACACGTTCAGTCAGTAATTCTCGCAAGCGCGCAAGCCGCGCCTCTCTTTTATCCGTCGTGTTGATCTCCGTCTCCGTTCGCGCTTCACGGCAGTGTCATCGTGTTGCCGATCGCAGTTGATTACCGTCTATACATTGTAGTGAATCGCGCTATGGGTGGGAGCGCGGCGCAGCCGTCGAGCCGGCTCGCTACTGTACAATTGGAAAACGCAATCGCATCGGCACGCCGCGCAAGCCGCATTGGCGCGATGAAAATGTCCGATTCCCAGGTTGCCGCGGTGGGGCTGTAGCTCAGTTGGGAGAGCGCTTCAATGGCATTGAAGAGGTCAGGGGTTCGACTCCCCTCAGCTCCATACTCATCTTTCGCCAAAGCCAAGGATGCCCTCCTTCGCCTCCCTCGCCGTGGCATGCCGTTCTCGGTTCTGGACACCTTCAATCGCGATGCGAAGGAGCGCGGTGACCCGGGGATCATCGAATTCTTGATCAGCCAGCCGCTCGAAGTCTTGTCGCCATCCAGCCCACATCTTGCTTTCCTCCCCCGACCACATCATTGGCAACATATAACTTGCCTCCGCGATCTCACCGAGGCCTAAGCCCGCTTCAATCGCCAGGGTGGCCTTCTTCAGCCACATCTCGTTGGGTCTGCCGGCAAGCAGGGCAGCACGGTAGTTTGAGAGGTTATCCATCGTCAACACCTGAGTAAAAAGCTCAAGGTCATCTCCAACAAGTTGCCTGACGATACCGTCAATGCCGAGCACGGGAACATCTTCAACGCGCTCCAAGATATAGAGCCGCTGATCCCTAGTCATGCCTGAAGCAATTGCCGCGCAATCTTCATGCATGTCAAGCCAGTGCCTGCCGGAGGACATCCACTCCAAGAGCCAATCCTTGGCGAGATCGGGATGCTTCTTGAGAATCTCCTTGATCAACCAGCCAGTTTGGGCATCGCCGATGTCTACGATCCTGGCGGAGCGTACGACTGCGTTCCGCCAGGACCCATATAAGGAATCTTCTTCCGTCGCATGCCCCGTCAAGTGATAGCCAGCTGCTGCTGTGGTAGCAAGAACCTCGTCTGAACCCGCGAGCACTTGTCGCGTAGCGTCCGGGTTCAATCGACCAAACTCCGCCAAATTGGAGATCATGAACGGGTACCGGTCGGCTCTCCCTAAGGCATCAGCGACGACTGCTGAAGGTGTATCTTCACTCACCAAGAGATGATGCACAACCAATTGCTCATAGTTCGGGTTCTCGAGGAGGCGAGTGATAAGGTTGCCAAATCTCTCATGCCCAGCTGCTGCCGCCTGCTGGAAGAACGGTTCTAAGAGTTCCTGTGCGGCACCACGGGTCACCAAATCCTCGATGAATGGGATGACGTCTGGTATTCGGCCGGCAAGGTGCCGACAGGCGATGTTGAAGATGAACCCGTCGCTCGAATGTCCGGCATGCCTGCGTTCCGCTGAGAGATGAATAAGCTTGTCAGCAAGTTGGTTCGGCTGAAGGCCCTCGACCATCCCCAAGAGGCGCGCGGCCCGCTTCTTATCTTCATCGGCAGTGAACGGGCCCTCTTGAGGAAAGGCTGCTTCATACAGGGGGTCGAGCTGGACATCTATCTCAAACCCCCAGGCCTTTGCCCGGTAATTGAGTTTGCTCTGTATGCCAGGGTGCTCTGCAGTTGCACGTGCCAGGTCGCCCAGAATCTTGCCAGCGAAATGATGCATCTCGGCCGCGACATCCTCCGGCAACCCTTCAGTTTGAAGCCAAGCCGCAGCCAACGACAGCAACTCTTCCCAAGGGACGATTGCGGCCTCCTTCACGAGATCTAAGACGGCAGCCCACAGTTCGATTTGAACCTTACGCACACTCTCATCGAGCACGAAACTCGTTATCGTGAGAGTGGTTCCTGCCCCAGGGTCCCGGCTATGGAAGCTGACGATTGGACTAAGCGCGAGTGACATCGCCCGAATTGCCTGGTAGGTCCTTCTGGACGAATTCCACCAGTTTCTGGTAGTCGACACGAGAGTTTTCCGAAGGGCGATTTCGTCCCGTGGAAAGTCATCTCCGCGATCGACTGTCCATTCCCTTAGAGCCCTTACCGCGGGATCATTCTCCGCACCGTAAAGCGGCCAGGGTTCAGGCATCTCATCGAGGAGAACAGGGATGATAATCTCGGGAACGTACTGGAGTCCTTGCCCCGACACAATCTCGTAACGACACAGCTTGTTTTCGATCACGTACAGTGCCTCTTGCCGTCCGAGCCAAGCGTACTCAGCCCAAAGCGCCTCCGAATTGGCCTCTCGGAGGAGGTCCCAAAGTTCTGGCCGAGGAGCACCTCGGGCTGAGGCGCGTATCAAGGTCACGATTCCTTCGTATCGGCTTGCTACCCAATCCAGCGCACGCCGGTAGCTGGGACCTGCCTGCCCGAGAAACACTCTTCTCACTAGGGCAGCTCGTAGCGCCTCCGGCACAATGACTATGCGTCCGTCACTGAGGGGGTCAACTATACCTGCTGCGGCCACGTTTGCAAGCCGGGAGTGGACGGTGATGTCAGATTCACCCGTGTGAGCCGCAAGTCTCTCGGGATCCGCACCAGCTTTTCCACCAAGAGCGAAGTGGGCAAGGAGGGTCAAGGCGTCGTCTCCCAGCATGGAAATCAAAGAAGGGGCCAATTGATCCAATAGTGCCTCTCCTCCCAGCACTCTCCTCGCATCACCCGCCGACACGAGAGCGGTTAGAGTGCCCGCCAATCCGGGCTTTCCTCCCGCCTGATCGCGGATAATTGAAAGCAATCTATCCGGACCAGTGACGCCGTGAGCTTTGATGACATCAATCATCTCGCTGGCGTCCATAAAGCCGAGTTCATGCGTCGATGAGTCGGTTAGCGCCAGTGCGTTGGCGACCTCGCCTTTGTAACCGGGCCACGATGTTGCGATTATCTGAAGCGGATCTGCGGCGATATCCGCTCGCAATTGAATCAGGCTCTTCAGTGTCCCGATGTCTGCGTGCGCATCGTCAAGAATCACAGCCTTGGGGGAGAGCTCCCTGATGTCGTTCGCAATTTTCTCCCTGTCACTGTCCACAACGAACAACGCGTCCAGTTCGTCAGCTAGAGAATTCAAGAGGAACGTCTTGCCGGAACCAGGTACACCTACTAACAGGCAATCGCGAGTCTGATTCCTTAACCACTCTATGGTTCGGCTCCGGCCGACTAAGTGATCGCCCTCAATGTGACGGTTGCTGATGGGGAATCGGCTCAACGCTCGGGGTCTGCCTGTTAGGCCGAGAAGCCTCTTGCACCATGCAGGGTCGCGGTATAGCTGTTGCGCGAACCAGGCTTGGTCGTAGACCTGAATCAGTTGGACACCCCCCTGTGCGGCAACCTGTTCAAGCTTGCGGCGTGTCCGGGGTGTCAAGGAGCGAGAGGTAGCAAAGAATGCCCGGTCAAGCGCGGGGTCATGGCGTTTCGCGGATGCGATGCTCCGCTTGAGGTTATCGGCGAGCTTAGCTGACTTCGTCACCACTAGGGGAATCGGTCGCCTCGCATCAGCATCAGCAACTGACCCATCGAACCCGGCGTCTCCGCCGCCAACCACGGGTACAACTCTGACTCCAGACTTACCGATTAGTTCAACTGCGCATTGCTCAAAGACCTCAGGATCAAGGTGTTCTTCGAGAGCGAGAAGAATCCTTCGATGATATTCGTCAAGCGCGACCCCGCTGGGCATGCGCCGCCTTTCTGAATCGAGTTTCCCGACGAGAATCTCAGCGGTCGCCCCTATCTGGATCTCATCTCGCTCCCACCGAGCAACCGTATTGGAGTCGACTCCAACTGCAGCGGCCAATTGGGCCTGCGACATCTCCAATCTACGCCGGATTCGGCGTAGTTCAGCACCGTTCATATTTTGCACTCCTATACGAAACGTATATCAGTATACGCTACGTATATGTTCTGTCAACACTGCTAGACATCAAGCGTAGACTGACTTTCTTTCGTCCTTCCCATCCCCACGCCGCGCGGCTGATGGATGGTATACTTTCAGCGGCATGACGCGGCCCGCATAAGGGGCCGTTCGGCGTCCCCGGGTGGGGCGGACGCGGAAGAGTCCTGAGGGGGTACAGGCATGTCAGAAAGTGTCGTTGGCGCTCGGCAAATGCCGAAGCGCGAACTCACGGAAATACAGAAGCGGCAGGCATCCCTGCTCTGGTTTTCAGAAGTCGATTCCGGCGATCTGGCGCTTGCCGGCGGCAAGGGAGCCAATCTCGGCGAAATGACGCGCAGAGGCGCGCCGGTTCCGCCCGGGTTCGTGGTTAGCGTCGTCTCCTACCAGAAATTCCTTTCGGACAACGGCCTCGATGCCAGGCTCAGCGAGATTCTCGGCGGCGTCGATGTGTATCACTCCTCCAACCTTGTGGAGGTCGCCTCGCAGGCTCAGCAGGCGATTCTCTCCGCGCCCATGCCCGCCGATCTCGCCGCTGAAATCGCGGATGCATACCGTGAACTCGGCGAGGGGCCGGTTGCCGTCCGTTCATCCGCCACGGCGGAAGACCTGCCGGACGCCTCGTTCGCTGGACAACAGCGCACGTATCTGAACGTAGAGGGCATCGAACAGGTCCTGGAAACCGTCAAGGGCTGCTGGGCAAGCCTGTTTGAGGCGCGGGCCATCTTCTATCGCGCGGAGCAGAATTTCAACCAGCTTGGCGTCGGCATCGCCGTGCCCGTTCAGCGCATGGTGCAGTCGGAGATTTCGGGCGTCATGTTCACTGCAGAGCCAAACCGCAGCGACCGCTCGAAGGTCCTTATTGAGGCTGTTTACGGCCTCGGCGAGTCTGTTGTATCCGGCGCAGTGACGCCGGATTCTTATTTGATCCAGAAAGACAGCATGGAGATCCTGGAGAAGCGCCTCGTCCCGCAGAGCAGGATGCTCACGCGCAATCCGGACGCCGTTGGCGCGGACGATCTGAACCACGAGGTGGATGTCCCCGCCGAGATGTCACGCACCTACAAGCTCACGGACAGTCAGATTGCAGAGGTTGCAAAGTTCGGACTGAACCTGGAGGAGGCGTACAACCACCCCCAGGACATCGAGTGGGCCATGGAGGGCAACGCCTTCTACATCACGCAGACACGTCCCATTACCACTCTGGGCAGCATCGGCGAGTCCGAGGGGCTGGAGGTGGACGAATCCGTGTATCCCCTGCTCCTCCAGGGCACGCCGGCCAGTCCGGGGAGCGCCACCGGCACTGTCGTCGTCTTGCCGAAGATCGATGAGACATCTCTTGGTCAGCTTGAACGGGTCAAGGAG
Source organism: Dehalococcoidia bacterium (assembly GCA_965207895.1). GTDB lineage: Bacteria > Chloroflexota > Dehalococcoidia > UBA6926 > UBA6926 > VXMO01. The sequence goes on along the minus strand of CBDBNN010000003.1, from coordinate 609,856 downwards.
GGTGATGTCCTCGTTACGGAGATGACTACGCCCGACTATGTTCCCGCCATGAAGCGCGCCACAGCCATCATCACCGATCACGGCGGTCGAACGGCTCACGCGGCCATCATCTCCCGCGAACTCAGTATCCCGTGCACTGTTGGAACAGGGGCGGCGACAAACACCCTGACGGACGGGCAGATCGTGACTGTCGATGGATCCACCGGCCGCGTCTATGCGGGCGCAGTGCCGGGCGCGGGCGAAGATGTCAGCGAGGATGACGCCTCGGCGAATCTGCGGACGAAGACGAACGTCTACGTCAACCTGGCCGAGCCCGATCTGGCCGATGTCATTGCCGCGCGCAACGTGGACGGCGTTGGACTGCTCCGGGCGGAGTTTATCGTCGCGCGTATCGGCGAGCACCCTCGCCTGATGATTGAAGAAGGGCGTGGTGAGGAGTACACGCAAAAGGTCGTTGACGGCCTTATGAAATTCGCCGCCGCCTTTGATCCCCGTCCCGTCATCTACCGCACAACCGATTTCAAGACGAATGAGTATCGAAATCTGCGGGGCGGTGACCGCTACGAGCCGGAAGAAGAGAACCCGATGATTGGGTACCGGGGGGCAGGGCGCTACGTCAAGGAGCCCGACATCTTCGCGCTTGAGATTGAGGCCGTGCGCCGCGTGCGGGCCAGGCACCCTAACCTGCACGTCATGATCCCGTTCGTCCGCACGGTGGATGAGCTTGTTCATACCAAGTCGCTGTTGGAGCAGTATGGCCTGCGGCGAGGCGACAACGGCTTCAAGCTGTGGATGATGGCTGAGGTTCCTTCGAATGTGATTCTGCTGGAGGAGTTCATCAAGGTTGGCATTGATGGGGTGTCCATCGGTTCCAACGACCTGACACAGCTCGTCCTTGGAGTGGATCGCGACAGCGCCATCCTGGCGCACGATTTCGATGAGCGGAACGAGGCCGTCATGCGCGCGTTGGAGACCATCGTCACGACGGCTGCGCGGCTGGGCATCACGTGCGGCATCTGCGGGCAGGCGCCGAGCTTCTTCCCGGATTTGACCGCCAAGCTGGTTGAGTGGGGAATCACCTCCGTGAGTGTCTCACCGGACGTCATCAACCACACGCGCCGCATCGTCCATGAGGTGGAAACAGCGCAAGCTGCAGACGCGGCCACGAGCTAGCGGCTGCCCCCTCCCGCCCTAACCTCAACTCGCCAACGTGCGTTACACTAGATATTCACAATTCTCCGACCTACGGGGGCGCGGTGCATGATTGAGGCGCGTGGCCTTACAAAGTTCTACGGCGATTTTCCGGCAATTGAGGACGTTTCTTTTGCCGCCGAACCGGGCGAGGTAATCGGATTCCTCGGCCCGAACGGCGCAGGGAAGACGACCACCATGCGCATCATCACGGGATTCACGCCGCCCACCTCCGGCACGGCCGTTGTGGCGGGCCATGACGTTCAAGAGGAGCCGCTGGACGCCCGCGCAGCCATTGGCTACCTGCCTGAAACCGTGCCGCTCTACACGGACATGACTGTGCGGGAGTACCTGCACTATATGGGTGAGCTGCGCGGCATGAGCAAGTCCCGCATCCGTGCCCGAGTGGAGGATGTGTTCGGACTCTGTCGCCTTGAGGAATACACGGATTCCCTCGTCAGCAAGCTCTCCAAGGGGTACCGCCAGCGCGTCGGCATCGCGCAGGCCATCCTCCATGAGCCGCCTGTATTAGTACTCGACGAGCCGACCATCGGCATCGATCCGCGCCAGGTCGTTGAGACGCGGCAGATCATCCGCGGCCTTGGCGGCGACCACACCGTCATCCTCTCGACCCACATTCTGCCGGAGGTCAGCATGGTCTGTGACCGCGTGCTGATCATTCACGAAGGACGGATCGTGGTCATGGACACAGCAGAGCGACTCTCCGCTCGACTTGGAGGCGTCTCCCGCGTCGTGATGGACGTGCGCGGCCCGCGCGAGCAGATCCAGCAGGCCCTCTCCAGGGTGGACGGAGTCATGGAAGTAAGCCTTTCGGACGCGGGTGGACGACAACAGTTCGTCGTGGAGTGCGCGCCGAGCCGCGATATACGCGTTGAGCTTGCCCGCACCGTGGCGGATCAAGGGTGGGGCCTTGTGGAACTCCGCGCGATGGGCCTTTCACTTGAAGAGATATTCCTGCGGCTGACCACCGAGGACGAGGAGACAGCCGCGTGAACGTGCGAACAATACGCACCATCTGGCTGCGCGAACTGCGATCCTATGTGAACTCGCCCAACGCCTGGGTCATTGCCGCCATCTTTCTCGGTCTCACTGGCCTCTCATTTGCCCTGAGCGTCACAGGGCGCTATCCGGAGGCGACGATTCGCGGGTTCCTCTTCGGTCCCATCGGTCCCATTGGGGCGTTCTTCCTGACAATCCTCATCGCGCCCGCGCTCACCATGCGGCTGCTGGCAGAGGAGCAGAAACTGGGCACGATTGAGCTTCTCTTGACCGCTCCGGTCAGGGATATCGAGATCGTCTTAGGGAAATATCTCGCAGCATTGACAATTCTTACAGGTATGTACTCCCTCACTCTCTACTTCCCGTTGCTGCTTTTCTTCTTTGGCAGTCCCGACGTCATTCCTCTCATCACGGGGTACTTTGTTCTGTTCCTCGTGGGCGCCGTGGCTATCGCCGTGGGGATGTTGGGCTCTGCGCTCACGGCGAATCAGATCGTCGCAGCCATCTTCTCGCTTGCAATCCTGCTCGTGCTCTGGTTATTCAATGCGACCGCAGCGCTGGGCGATCCCGATCACGCATGGACGGACGTCGTGACGTTCCTTGCGATGAACGAGCACGTTCGGGACATGGCCTTCGGAGTGTTCGACACAAGGGATATCATCTACTTCCTCTCTTTGGTTGTGTTCTTCCTCTTCCTGACCGTGCGGGCCGTAGAGACCCGCCGCTGGCGGTAACCCGTCAATGCGTGAGCGCCTGTCCCTCCGCGGAGAGCGGGTATCCGAGGACATCGGCATTGCGCTGATCGTCGTCGGTACGGTTGCGCTCATCAGTGGCGCGCTCCTGTACGCGATCGTTGCAGAACTCAGAACGTGGGCGCTTGTCCTTGTGGGTATCGGCGCGGTTTCGCTGCTTGTTGGGGCATACCTAAGCCGGGAGCAAGTCGTTCGCATCATGTCGACACGGCAGGGGCGATACGGCGTCAACACGCTCGTGATGATTGTCGCCTTCACCGTGATCCTGGCGCTGATTAACATCGTCAGCGCCGCCGCGAATGCCCGCGTCGACTTGACAGCCAACCGCGGTTTCACACTCGCAACACAAACGCAGGAAGTGCTCAGAGGCCTCGATCAGCCGGTGGAGGCTTTCGGTTTCTTCACGCCTGGAGACGAGGCCGCGGCCGCAACGGAACAGTTGCTCCGCGAATACGACCTGCTAAGTGACAGCTTTACGTATGAGATCGTTGACCCGGAGACGGACCCTGCCAAGGCCAGCAGGTTCAACATCGATCAGAACGGCGTGGTGGTCTTTGCCTCGCGTGACCGTGTGACACAGACGCGCCAGATTTCCGAGCAGGAATTCACATCAAATCTCCTGCTCGCCACGGGCACCCAACTCCGAACCGTCTGCTTCCTCACAGGCCACGGTGAGCACAGCATCCTGAGCACGACTGACATTGGCATGAGTCGCGCCAAGGAGGCGATGGAACGCGAGCTGTACGTGGTCCGGGACTTTGGTTTTGCGTCCGCCGGGGAGGTGCCGGCGGAGTGCTCCGTCGTCGTCGTCGCGGGCCCGGCCCGTGATCTCGTCGTGGAGGAGGGTCGAGTCGACCGGGACCTGATGGGCAACTACCTGGCACGTGGCGGGAACGTGCTGTTCCTTCTCTCTGACGATACGCCGGATTCCTGGCTGGAGTTGCTCTTCCTCGCAGGCATTGCCGCGGGCGGCGGCACAATCGTTGACCCGGCCAGTTACGCGCAGCCTGACATCACAACGCCAACTATCCGCCCGGACGCCTATCTGCCTGATCACCCGATAACCGCGCCCATGATTGACCGCTCCCTTGTAACATTCTTCCCTCTGGTCACTCGAGTCGCCCCCTTGCCGGCGGAAGCACTGGAAGGCGCGCCTTTCGTTGTTTATCCCCTCGCATTCACAACAGATCGCAGTTGGCTTGAGCGTGACGAGAGCAGCTTGGTGGAACCGCGATTCGACGCGGATCAGGACACCCGCGGTCCTTTGTCGATCGCTGCAGCAGTTGAGTTCCCGTCCGACCCCCGCTTCCCGGAGGATACGGCTGGACGCATCGTTGCTATCGGAAACTCAGCATTCGCGACAAATCAGTTCATCAACTCTGTCGGAAACCTGGACTTGATGATGAATTCCGTCAACTGGCTCACGGAACAGGAAGGGCTTATTGGCGTACGGGCGCGGCTAAACGTGCCGCGTATTCTCACGCTCACGCAGCGGCAGGCGAACTGGATCCTCTACTCATCCGTCGGTGTCTTTCCGGCCTTCATGATCCTGGTCGCGGGGTGGACGTGGTGGCGTCGGCGCTGAGTCACGCCCTCCAAGATAGTACCGCCGAGGAACGGCGCGTTCCATGAATTTTCGAATCACGCTCGTCCTCGTGGTGGTTGCTGTCCTCATGGGAGGCTACCTCTGGTTCGGGCCGCCGCTTACCGAACCCGAGGAAAGCAATGACCCGACATCACAGGACTGGTTTTATCTGGTTGACGACTCCATAATCAATCGCCTCGATGTCACATATTTCGGCGCGGATGCCACATTCATTCGAGACAGCGAGCGCGTCTGGCACTACGGGAATCTGGACGGCCCGCCGGTCAGTGAGGAGTTTGCAGGGACGCCCTTTATTGCAGGCGGCGCGCGCTCCCCTCGCCTCATTGTGGAGAATCCCGATGCAGCGGATCTCGAACTATACGGGCTCGACACTCCACAGATCACACTCCGATTCCATATGGAGGATGGGCAGGCCTACACGGTTTATGTGGGCGATCTGACACCGGACCGCATCACAAACTATGCGCGAATTGACGGCATTGACCGCATCTATCTCCTTGATCGCACGTGGGGTGAGCACATGGCGCGCCTGATCACGGAGACTTCCGTCTTTGTCAGTACTCCGACACCGATGCCCGGTGAGGACGCTACCCCGGCTCCATGAAATGGATCGAATTCAGCGTCGTCGTCACCGGTGAGACAGTGGAAGCCGTCACCGATCTCTTCAGCCAATTCAGCCACGCGGGCGGCGTCGCGATACAGGAAGTGTCTGAACCGGAAGAGATTCGCATCGGCCCGCAATCCCTCACGCAGAGTCGCCGCGTTCGCGTGGCCGCCTACGCCCCGCTTTCGCAGGATGGCGAGGACGGCGCGATTGTAGCAGCGCGGCAAGGGCTGCGAGACGGCCTGTCCTACCTGGATATGATCACGCCCGTCGGCAAGCTCAATGAACGGACAATCGCCGACGAGGATTGGGAGTCCGCGTGGCGTGAGCACTTTCACCCGCATCGCGTCGGCCATCAATCTGTTGTCGTTCCAACGTGGCGTGACTATGACCCCGAGCCGGACGACATTGTGATTCGTCTCGATCCGGGCATGGCATTTGGCACCGGCCTGCATCCCACAACACAGCTTTGCGCGAGAGAACTGGAGAAGCGCGTACAGACGGGGAAAACGGTATTGGACGTCGGCTGCGGCTCCGGCATTCTCTCGATCATTGCCGCCCGGCTTGGCGCACGCCACGTCCGGGGCATCGATATTGATCCTGTTGCCGTGAAGATGGCGCAGGAGAACGTCGAGCACAATACTCTCTCCGACGTTATCAATATCCGGGAAGGAACCCTGCCTCGCACAGGGCAGGATCCGTTCGACGTTGCCCAGCAGGATTGGCCGGATGCAGTCAGCAGGAATCGTGGCTGGGACATTGTTGCCGCCAACCTGACTGCCGAAGTACTGGAAGAGCTGGCCATGCCGCTTGCCGCCGCAACACGCCCGGGCGGGATACTCATCGGCTCCGGCATCATCACTGAGAAGTTTGATATGGCGGCGTACGCGCTGATGGAGGCCGGCCTGAGACTCATAGATGCAGTATCCGACGAAAGCGGAGACTGGCGCGCAATCATCCTCATGCGCCCCGCCGGGCTGGAGACCAGATAAATGGCATCGATCCGAGCGGTTCTGCTGGACCTGGACGACACTCTCTGCGATTCAGAGGGCCTGACTCCCATCCGCCTGAAAGCAGTCCATGAGGCATTGGCGGATTCCGTTGACCCAACTCTGCTTTCGGAGGTCATGCAGGAGGCGTTGAATTGGGACTCGGTCGGCGTCCCGGGTCGATTCCTGAATCGGATGTCGCGAATGGCGGAACGGCTTGGCCTGGATGACGAGGGAACGCAATTCATGCGGAGCGTCTACAACAAGGTTCTGATGGACAATCTGACCCTGTATGACGGCGTGGAAGAAACACTGTCATGGCTTGGATCGCGGTTCAAGCTCGGGCTGATCACGAACGGGCCGACGGATCTGCAGCGCGGCAAAATCAATGTGCTGGGGCTGGAGAATCGCTTTGGCTGCATCTCCATTGGCGGAGAGGTTGGCGCGCACAAACCGGATCCGAAGATCTTTCAGCATTGCCTGGACGGGCTGAATGTTGAGGCGGCGGAATGCATCTATATCGGCGACCGCACGGAGGCGGACGTTGTCGGAGCGCGCAACATGGGCATTGTCGCCATCCGCATCAGAAAGTCGTACCCTTTCCCGATGGACGATGAACCGGCTCCGGACTACTTCTTGGACAGCGTGAATGAGTTGCCTGCCTTGATGGTCAAGGAAAGGTGGGCTGAGCCGGGCAACGGCTACGTACTCCCACTCCATTGCAGAAGGGGGTAAAGTGAGGATATGGCCGTAGTGCCCGCTCCCCCGGGAGCCGGTTAATGGCTGCGTCGTGCGTGAAACGGGGGTAAGGGGAAGCACAATGAGCACACCCCGGGACAACCAGGACAGTGAGGCGGAACATCAGGGTGATGGTCTCCGCGACGAGATTGAAGAAATCCTGCGTGAGCAGGGTGAAAAGCCAGTCATGCCACGCCCGCCGAGAGCACGTGACGGCGGCCCGATCAACAGCATGGCCGGGATGTTCCGCAGCTTTGGCAGTGGAGGCGGCGAGGGGTTTCGGCCTGCGGCCCGTGAATTCATGAGAGCCACGATCCTCCTGTTTCTGCTGCGGCTGGCTGTCGGACTGGCCTTCGCCTTTATTGCCGTGCGCATTCTCGGGCCTAGAGCCATCCTCCTTTTCATCGTTATCGCCTTGGCCGTTGTCGCTCTCATCATCCTCCGCTACATGATCGCGCGCAGGCGTTACAGTCGATAACGAATCTATTTGATGGCACAATTGAGGCAACCTAGCGCGGCGACGTAAAGCGCCGCGAAGTGGAGGATGCCAATGCCGCGTGGACATGAGCCGGGCACACTTCTTTGGGCAGTCGGTTGGGATGTTCTTCTGGGCGATATTCCTGAAGAGGCTGATCCTGTCGGCGTCGCCGCGCGAGCCGCAGATGTGCTGGAAGCGCGCGCCCCACAGAACTCATACGTTGCCCGCACCGTGTACGCCATGGGAGCGGCATTCGCCCTGCCGTACGCCGCCTGGCTTGGTTCCAAGTGGCTCCTCGGTGCTGCCGGCCTTATCCACCGCGCCGTCTACCGCGAAGCCGCCACGGCGCTGCTCAAGGGCGCAATCTCCATCCGGGGTGGCCTGAATGCCCTGCGTGAGCTTGAAGAACATGACGATCAGGAGACCGGGCAAGAGGCCGTTTCAGACGATGTCACGCGGTTGATGCGCGAGGCGGGCATGGGCGAGTCCGTGACGGGAACGGCGCAGGAAGTCTCGCCGGAGGTGCTGCAAAAGCAACGCTCTCACGCCCTGCGCAGGCTGAGCAACGATTTCCGTGATGGTGTCGTGGGTCCTCTCCTGTATTTTGCGATCTTCGGCATCCCCGGAGCCGTGGCCTATCGGGTGGTCAAGACGCTCTCAGCGCGATGGCGCAGACACGGCGACGACCCGCTCGCGGTTGCAGCCAGGCGCATCGACAACGCGGCATCGATCGCGCCGTCCGTGGCATCGGGGCTGTTTCTTGCCGCAGGCGCGCAGTTGACGTCACAGCGCGGACAGGAAGCATGGGAGACAAGCCGCTCAGAGGCCGGCGCGCGCGGCAACGTGCTGGAAGGCGGCTGGACCGAATCAGCGATGGCGGGCGCGTTGGGCGTCTATCTTGACCCTGAGCCCGATGTTACCGGCTGGGAGGCTGCCACGAACCTTGAGGGGCGCGCGATTGAGAAAGAGGACATAGAGCACGCCCGCCAACTCTTCTGGATCGCCACCGCATGGGCCGTTGCCGCAACGCTGGCGGCGGTAATCCTGCGCGGATCCATCTCACGCAGGCGCTAGCGGTTGCCCTCATTCGCAATGAGAGGGCAAGGCACCTGAATTCTCTACCTCAGCCGATAATTTGGACCTACACGGTGAGGATTAGGTGCCACGCATCACGAATCTAATGACTAACGAAGCAAAAAGCGAGCCGACACAAGAAATCGACTTTTTCCAGAGCGCCCCTGCTCGGGCTTGGACCGACACAATTCGGTCCTTATCGACCGCATCCTTCTGGCTTATGGAACTAGCAGTGACCCTGGTGGTTGGGTTAGTCGTTTGGGTGCTATCAGTGCCTCAACTCATGGCTATTGTCTTCACCGCCGCTGCCCCAGCCACCACTCTGTTGCTTTCAGGCTTGTTCCTCTTGTTGACTGCGCCTCTAAAGCAACGAAATGAGGCCCGCAAGAAACTAGCCGAAGTTCGTGAGCAGCTTAGGCCCAAGCTACGTATCGTCAATACGCTAAAGTCCTACGAACTTGAAGGAGAGCGGGTACAAGACTATGTCTACATTGAGTTCCTGCGGTTGCTCGTTTCAAATGAATCTGACTCACCGGCAATCAATTGCAAAGTCAGCCTTTTGAGTGTGAAACCGAAAATTGAGTACCTGCCGACAATCATGGGTAATACTCGCTACTCTGGACCGAATCTATTCGACGGCTACCCTGAAGCTCCATATCCCGTTTTACTGACTTGGTCTGACTATGCCTCAGATGGACCACAGATCAGCCGCGACATCTCAGCTAGAGGGCAGGCACAAGTTAGTGCTTTTCGCTTTGAGTCAGGCAAGGGCTTGTTCATTGCCTTTGCAACGGAGCAGCAGAGCAGGCAATTCCGACTACCAGAAACTGAGGTCGTCTTCTCCCTGCGCGTCGATTCAGACAATGCGGTGCCTCGGTTCTATGTGCTGCGCTATCGACCAAATGTGACTGCCTCCGTTGAACCAGATCCTTCGGAAATCCTGCAATGTGGCGACACGACATTCGACTTGGAACAATTCAGGGAAAAAGTCCAGACACCGGCTGAATGGTTCGACGACGAGCAACATCACACTGATTTGACTCAGGCGATAGACTCTCAAAACCAACGGGAGGGCCCCTAAAGCGGGACCCTCCTAACGACGCGCTCCCCCGCTCAACTGCGCCATTTGGAGCGGGCGGAGCACGGGCGCAATCCCAATCTACGAATACGAGTACATCAGGTCAATCGCCGAACAATGCGGACGGCAGAATCCTGACACCCTAGCTCTACCGCAGTGCCCCATTCTCTTCTAATTCGGCTCGCCGTTCGGCGGACAGGCCCAGAACCTCGTTGAAGACGTAGTCGTTCTGTTGACCCTTCGTCGGACACGGCTGGCCCGCGTCGCCGGGTGTATCCGGAAGATTGACGTCGATGCCCTGGTGCTCCATCAGCCCCGCGTCCGCGTGATCCGCCGGTACGATTGCCGCCGGACGACTCCGCAAGTGCGGATCAACATATAGAGTTTCGCCGTTGGCGACGTACGTGGCAGGAACACCCGCCTGTTGCAGGATTCGCATCGCAACACGCGGCGTGTACTGCTTGGTCCACTCGCTGATATTCGTGTCCAACTCTTCCTTGTTGGCAATGCGTGCCTGCATCGTCGCGAATCGCTCATCATTGGCCCACCCCGGGCTGCCCATCACCCCCACAAGCGCCTGCCACTGCTCCTCCGTGTGAACCTCGATCGCGCACCATTCATCAAACCCGATGCACGGGTACACACCGTGCGGCGCATAGAACTCACTGCGATTGCCTGCGGGCGGCGGGTTGTGGCCGTTGATCATGTAATCCATATAGGCGACAGTGAGCAGGTGTCCCCCGCCCTCCACCTGCGCGAGCTCGATGTATTGCCCCTCGCCCGTGCGGTCACGATATTCCAGCGCGGCGGCGACGGAGAGCGCCCCGAAGATGCCCGCGATATAGTCCGGGAACGGCATCTTGATGCGCGTATCCATTGGCGCATCGGGATGGCCCCAGAGGTTCGTGATGCCGGACACGCCCATGATCTGCTGGCCGTAGCAGAAATACGTGCTCAGCGGGCCGGAGTTTCCCATGCCGGGCATCGCCAGCATGATGATGTCCGGTTTGACCTTGATCAGTTCCTGGTAGCCCACGTTCTGGCGATCCATGACGGTCGGTCTAAAATTCTCGATGACCGCGTCGCTCCTGGCGGCCAATTCCCGGATCACCTGCTGGCCCTCGGGAGTTCGCATGTCGATGGTCGCGCTGATCTTGGCGCGATTCAAATCCTGGAAGGTCGTCTGACCCGGCGCGCGGTTGTCATCCAGGTCCTCCGACTCAATCTTGATAACCTCCGCGCCGAAAAAGCCGAGGAACATCGTCGCCAACGGCCCTGCAAACGCCCGCGTGAAATCGACAACCCGGATGCCGCCCAGCGGCTTGACGCTGCCCGAGGCGACCGCGCCGTTGGATGCGGCTCCGGCAGGCACGGGTTCCCGTTCCAATTCAGCCAGCACCTCATCCGTATGCTCACCCAGCAGCGGCGCCGTTCGGCTAGGCTGCCACGGCGTCTTGCTGAACTTGAGCGGTGGCCCCGCCGTCTTGTACGGCCCGATGACGGGATGCTCCATCTCGATGAAGAACTCACGCTCGTGGGCGTGGGCGCTGTCCGCGAACTCGCCCGGCGTCAGCACGGGCACAATCGGCATCCCGATGGCCTGCCCGCGCTCCGCAACATCATCGCGGTCGACGGTCTCCATGTACTCCTGCACGAACTGGTCGATGACCTCACGGTTCTCCTGCCGCACATCGCGCTCCCACCACATCTCGTCCGAGAGCACTGGGTGATTGCCCATGAGTTCCGTGGCCATCCGCCCGAAGTGGTTCCTCATGTAGATGGACAGGTTCACGTAGCCGTCGTCGCGGGTGCGAAACGTGTTGACCGCGCCGAACGCGGAGTGATGCCCTTCGCGGCGGGTGATCTGGTTGATGTACGAATAGCGTGAGATATAGCTGTGCTGCGCCCACAGGCTCGCCTCTTGCTGTGAGACGTCCACATGCTGGCCATGTCCGATGACACGGCGGGCGCGTACCGCAAGCACCGCTCCGTATGCCGCATGTATACACGCCAGCTGTGTGACCATCTCGAACGGGGCCATGACGGGCGGACGGGTATCGTCGCCGTTCGCGAACATCATCCCGGCGCTGGCCTGCGCGATAAGATCGCCGCCCTCAAACGTCGCGTGCGGGCCCGTCTGCCCGAACGGCGTGATAGACACATACACAAGATTCGGGTTGACTGCTTTCAGATCGTCATAGCCCAATCCGACGGACGCCATGTAACCCGGTTTAAAATCCTCGACAAGGATGTCTGCCCGAGCAGCAAGTTTCGCGATGCTCTCGCGATCTGCCTCATCGCCGATGTCCAGCGTGACGCCGCGCTTGGAGCGGTTGGCGTGGATGAAGCGCAGGCTGCGCTCAGGATGCTCGATATTCCCCGCGAACGGCGGCAGCATGCGCGCTGGATCGCCATCCGGCGCCTCTACCTTGATGACATCCGCGCCCATATCGCCCAACGCCCGCGCGCAATGCTGAGCCGTAAAGGACGTCAAATCCAAAACCCGCAGCCCCGCAAGCGGCCCGGGGTGGGTTTCCTGATTGCCGTTGGTCATATCGCAATCCTATCGGGGCTGCCGCACTAGAGAGTGCGGCAGCCCCGATGACTGATTCTGCTCAATCTCGCCTTACGGCGCTCTACTTGGGCGGGCCATCTGCTCCTGCGCGACCTTGTCTTCCTCGATGAACCGATCGTTCATGTACTGGAAGCCCGCGCGCATTCCCTGCTCCGCCGTAATACGGTTCACATCCTGCAGGCCGCGCGGCAGATCCTCCGGCGACGACGCGTAGGAGATGGAGGTGTACATCGACGCGAACTCCATCGCCTCGAACAAGCCCTGCCGGTCGTAGTAGTAGTTGATGGCCTTCTTGTTCAGCCTTGTTGACGCCGGCGGCAGCTTGGAGATCGTGTTCGCCAACTGCCACACGTGCTCGTCCAACTCATCCGTCGGAACAACGTCGCTGACCAGGCCGTGCCGCAGCGCGTCGTCCGCGGTAATCATGGAGCCCGTGAACGCCATCAGCTTGGCCTTCTTCATCCCGACAAGCTCCGGCCACACCATGGGCATCATCATGCTTGCGTAGCGAACGGGCGGATAACCAAATAGCGCGTTGTCCGCAGCGATGGTGATGTCGCAGTGGCACGCGAGTTGTCCGCCGCCTGCCAGCGTAAACGAATGCACCTGCGCGATAACCGGCTTCGGGTTGTTCCAGATGGCGCGGCGATACATGTTCGCCGGGCCGTCCTCCAGGACAGAATCAAGCGCCGGTCTGGGGCCGCCCCTGCCCGTCGTCTGCACGTTCATGTCATAGCCTGCAGAGAAGCCGCGTCCCGCGCCCTTGATGACGATGCAACGAACATCGTCGTCCGTCGCGCCCTCATTCAGCGCCAGCTCAAGTTCAGCGAGCAGCGGCCGGCTCAGGGCATTCAGGCGCTCCGGCCTGTTCAGCGTGATATACGCGACCTTGCCCTCCGCGGCATCATGCGTCTCATAGATGATGTTCTCGTAATCGGCCATTGTCCTTCCCTCCCCGGATTCCCTTAGAGCGACTACAGCGCCGTCTGTCTGTCGCACGCAGGCGCGACAGACAACGCGAGTGTGGACGCGACGCCTCTAACGTGTCAAGGCACAATTCTCAACCGTTTCTTCGATGCCGGATTGCCTGTGTTCGAGAATCAGTCGGTCAACATCATTTCCATTTCGAGAATCACTTCACTATTCCTGTCGCTTGGCCTGCCATCTATGAATGTGAACTGTTCTTTGCTTTGGCCTATAGCGTGAATCTGGAGCCCAAGATTCCGTGGTAAGGTTAGGCTCTTGAACACGTCGACAACGTAGAGTGAGTCAGGATTCACCTCAGCGGGGTTGTAAGGAATAGCAAATGACGACGGGAAGGAGCCCACTTCTTTCACGTCTAAATGAGCAGCCACACAATCTCTCGTGACATCCAGAAGCTGAAGCTCCCACGGGCTTGAAGGGTCTTTATCTTCACGCAGCGCACTTTCAAGCCGCATGGTTCCATTCACCGTGGGCAGCCTGGTTGGACTCTGTGGCCTGTCCACTGCAATCATTTCCAACTGAATGGCGTCGGAGGGAGCGCCCTTGGTCAACACTTGTGGGGCCGCTTTGGTCGTGTAAGCAACGTGACATGCCCTGCCTGCATGCGCCCTAAGGTCAAGATCCAGCCAGTATGTCCCATTCGGATCGATGGCTGCCAGAGGATAGCCCAGCGAGAAAAGAAGTGGGGAGTCATCGGAACGCTTGTAATTGTAGACCCAATCCTCGCTCACGATTCTCGGTTCCCCGCCCTCCCTTGAAACGTCCTTTAGATAGAGGATGCCTTCTGCATCGTCTGGGAATCGATGTCCTTCATCGAAGGTGATCGTGACATCAATGTACGGAGCCGGCGCCATTGGAATCTCAACACGCGCTGCGAGTTCTCCGCCGGTAATGACAGTTACCGCCCGTGAATGGGAAAATTGATAGCCCTCTTGATTGTGCATCGCGACGTTCGCAGAGTATTCACGCTCAGGGTGGACTGCGCAAAGAGGATCGCAGGGAAAGTCGACAGAAACCGGCAGCTCTGTCGGTTCTTCGAGGGGAAACGTCTCATAGGCGACTGATTCCTTTGTCAATGAATCAACAATGGAGACCGTAATGTATGTGACTTCAGGTGGAATCTCTTCGGAATCGAAGGTAAAGGTGATCTTTTGAGCGCCGGTGATGATCGCACTTTCCACTACATGAATCTCAACATCTTTCGCGAGTCTGTCGTCAGCAAGGACTGGGGTGTCCATACCGCTCAAGTAATAGCTAGCTTCGTGGTCGTTTTCAAAGAAGTCAATCTTCGCATGGGCAACGTAGCTGTCATTCGGGTACAGTCTGCAAGGGTCGCACTCGACTTCAAATCGAATTGGAAAGGACGCTGGTCCCTCCAGATACCTGTAACTGCCGGCGATCCGCGCGCCGTTGAAGCTGTTTCGTACAGAAATCTCTATTCTTGCGCCGTTCGGCGCAAAAGTTTCATCAGTGTCGCCGGTTATGATTCCTTCGATCGTGCCGTGGATGTAGACCGGTTCTCCAGGCTCGATCGATGATGCGTCTATCAGCCCGTCTCGCCCGCGGGGGGCAGAATCGGCGCATCCTGTAACAACAACCAACAGTCCCATCAGTGTCAGGCTGGCTAGCCAAACACTCCACAATTTGGCTCCTCGCTTACCGCCATTGCATCTGCCCACTGCCCCATCGCTTCCCTACCTTCGGTCTCAACATAAAATATGATACGAACCCAGGCTTTATTGACAATCGCAAGCATTCGTTGCCGTCAGGGCACAAACATCGTCGTGGTGCCTCTATAGTGATTCAAGGCCACCATGCTCTTCTTTCTCTTTGACCTCATCCGACAGGACCCCGGCGCTGCCTTGCGCGCCGCGCCGTTCATCATCACCGCGCTCGGCACCGGGCTTCTCATCGCCCTCAGCGTCCACGAATTCGGTCATGCGTGGGTAGCGAGCCGGCTCGGTGACCAGACGGCGCGCGAGATGGGTCGAGTCACCCTCAATCCCTTCAAACACCTGGAGCCCGCCGGAGCATTCATGTTTCTCGTCGTCGGATTCGGATGGGGCAGGCCGGTTCCCGTCAATTCTTCCATGCTGCGCGGAGGCCGACGCTCGGTTGCATACGTGAGTTTCGCGGGGCCGGGGTCGAACTTCATCACCGCCGCCGCGTTCGGCATCCTCATGCGACTCTACGATGTCACGCCCGCCACCGGCATTGTCCTGTCCAATCCGGACCTCTCCATGGGCGCATGGCTCAGCACCGCACTAACATTTATCGTCTTCTATAACCTGATCCTTGGCATCTTCAACCTGATTCCGCTCGCTCCGCTTGACGGCTCTCAGGTCGCATTCGGCATCGCGCCGCGAGAGATCGCGCGGCAAATGCTCAGGTTCCAGCCCTACGCGCCCGTTGTTCTCTTTGGAATAATTGGCATTGACCTTATCCTGAATGTAGGAATCCTGCGCAGCGTCCTCATCCCGCCCGTGCAATTTTTCGGGCGGCTGCTAACTGGACAGGATCTGCTGTAGGAGCGCGAAACTCGGGAGGAGCAGCCATGGCAACGGAACGACATCGCATAGCCATCATCGGGCTTGGGCAGATCGGCGCGTCCATCGGCATGGACATGCGCGGATCCTTTAAGGGCGTGGACATTATCGGCCATGACAAGGACCCGGAGACTGCCGGCCTGGCACGCAGGCGAGGCGCGGTGGATGAGGTCGCCTACACGCTCCCCGGCGCCGTTGAGGACGCCTCCATCGTTGTTGTCGCTGTTCCCGTGACCGCCGTTCGCGAGGTATTCACCGTCATCAGCCCCAACCTCTCCGACGGAGCAATCGTCACGGACACGGCATCCACCAAGATGACAGTGCTCCAATGGGCAGAGGAAATTCTGCCGCAGACCGTCGATTTCGTTGGCGGCCACCCAATGGCGGGCGTCGAGACACCCGGCATTGAGGGGGCGCAGTCCGGCATGTTCCAGGGCGCGACGTGGGCGGTCATCCCGCTCCCGCGCACCCAGCCAAAGTCCATTGACACCACGGTCAACCTCATCAAGACGCTCGGCGGCGAACCGTATTTTGCCGACTCCGTTGAGCATGACAGCCTTGTCGCCGCCATAAGCCACCTGCCAATCGCGCTGTCCATCAACCTCATGCGCACCGCCGTTTCCTCCCCAAGTTGGCGCGAGATGGCGCGCATGGCCGCGGGCAGCTTCCGGGATGTCTCTCGACTCGCCTCCGGCTCGGTTGACATGCACCACTCCATCTTTGCCACCAACAAAGACTTCATCCTCCATTGGATCGATTCCTACGTCGAGCAACTCCAGGAGATGCGCAAGCTTGTAGACGAGGGCGGTGACGCCTTGCAGGAGGCGTTACAGGAGGCATACAACGCCCGCGACGCATGGCTGCGGGGTCGCGTCGGCGAGACGGAACAGGATCGACTCTACGACGAAGTGCCTACTGCAAGCGAGAGTGCTATCGGCGTGTTCGGCGGCGAACGCCTCGCCCGCATTGCCGGCCGATTCCGTCGCGGCCGCCGCTAGACAGGGTGACCGCATGGACACTGTGCGCCTTACCGCGCCCCCAACTCTACAACTTGATATCGAGTCGCCCGGCGACAAGTCCATCGGGCATCGTTCGCTCATCCTGAACGCCGCCGCCAAAGGCGAGGCCACCGTCACGCGATTCCCTCGCGGCGCAGACACCCTCGCCTCATTGGCAATTGTCCGCGCGCTCGGCGTCCGAGTTACGGAACTTGAACGCGCGCCGGACGGGCACTCGTCCACGTTCCGCGTCCGCTCAAACGGCGTGCAGGGCCTCACAGAGCCTGATCGCATCCTCAACGCCCGCAACAGCGGCACGACGATGCGGCTTATGCTCGGCCTCCTTGCCGGCGCTCCCCTCACTGCCGTCATGAACGGTGACAGCTCCCTGCGCGGCAGGCCGATGGGGCGTGTGGTCGAGCCGTTGCGCGCGATGGGCGCGCAGATCTGGGGTCGCAACGATGGGGCGCTTGCTCCCCTTACCGTGCGGGGCTCCGACCTGACCGGCTTTACGTATGAAATGCCTGTTGCCAGCGCCCAACTCAAGTCATGCCTGCTCATCGCCGGCCTCTCCGCGTCCGGCAAAACAACCGTCATTGAACCGGCCCCGTCCCGCGATCACACGGAGCGCATGGTGTCCGCCATGGGCGCGCACATTCGCAGCGAGGGCAACACAATCGAAATCGAACAGTCCGAAATGACCGCCACGGACGTCGTCGTGCCCGGTGACATCAGTTCCGCCGCGCCCTGGCTCGTCGCAGGACTAGTGCATCCGGACGCCCGGATCACCATTCGCGCCGTCGGCATCAATCCCACCCGCACCGGAATACTGGATGTCCTCCGGGAGATGGGCGCAAATATGACCATTTCGAATGAGCAAGAGGTTGGCGGCGAGCCGATCGCAGACATCACCGTCGAGTCCAGTGATCTGCGGCCTGTTGAGGTCGGCGGGGCGATCATTCCGCGCCTGATCGATGAACTCCCCGTCCTAACCGTCGCTGCCATGCACGCCAGCGGAGTCAGCCGATTTCGAGACGCTGCGGAACTCCGTGTGAAGGAGACCGACCGCATCGCCACCACGTCCGGAGAGCTCGGAAAGATGGGCGCACGGGTTGAGGAAATGCCGGACGGAATGGTAATCTACGGCGGTCAACGACCGGCGGGGGCGGTCGTTCGCAGCCACGGGGATCACCGCATCGTAATGACTTTGGCAATTGCGGCTATGGCGGCCCGAGGCGAGACGGTTATCCACGGGGCGGACGCGATCGACGTTTCATATCCTGCGTTCTTCGAGCAACTGGGCGCTGATGTAACGTGATCTCGCACCTCCCCACGACAAGGGAATGGGGGAGGCTGTGTTAGGACCCGAGGTGCTCCATATTGGCTTTGGCAATCATGTCATCATGAACCGTGTCATCGCGATAGTCTCACCGGGCTCCGCGCCCACTCGCCGACTCATCCAGGAATCCCGCAGCCGCAACGCCGTCATCGACATGACCAACGGCCGCCGAACCAAAGCCGTGCTAATCACAGACAGCGGTCACGTGGTCCTCGCCCCCATCAACCCGGAAACCGTTGCCGGGCGCGTCTCCGCCAACAAAGGCAACCGTGTAGACGGCGAATTCGAGGACTGAGCGCACAGTTGCATGTCATTCTGAGCGCAGCAAAGAATCCAAAGACTCCGTCACGCTTGACGACAAAAAGATGATTGTCGTCCGGTCAGGCCCGTCCGCATCCGGCAAGGACGCCGTCGCTGATCGCATCCTGAGCGAACACGCCGACCGAATTTCACCTGCGATCACCGCAACCACCCGACCCCCGCGCCCGGGGGAAGTCGACACCGTTCACTATCACTTCTTGACACCGGATGCGTTTGCTGAACTGGAAGAGTCCGGTCAACTGCTGGAATCTGCGACCGTGTACGGATTTCGATACGGTGTTCCCCGTGAATCCGTTCGCGCTGCGCTGGACAGAACGCCGATAGCTCTGGTCAAGACGGACGTACAGGGCGCAGCCTCCATCAAGGCCCTGATTCCACAGGCGTTGCTGCTCTTCATCACTGTTCCCGATTTCGCAACGCTTGAACGTCGGATGCGGAGCCGTGGAGGCATGGATCAGGAGACGATGGAACGGCGGCTGCAAGAAGCGCGCAGCGAGATAGAGCGGCGGGATGAATTCGACTACGTCGTCGTGAACGAGGACGGCCGACTCGATGAGGCCGTCACTGAAACCTGGGAAATCATTGAGCGAGAGTCCTCGCGACCTGAAAGGCGGCCTGAGGGGCTTTAGCGGCATCAGGTGTACCCGAAGCGTCGTAGAATAGTCCGCATGGCAATCAATACAGATTTCCTGGTTCGGTGCGTTAACACTCTGGAGTCCGCGTACGCACTTCTTCGGACGCGCGGGCAGGATGACGAACTATACGACATCTTCCGCGCCGCCGCCGTCAAGGAGTTTGAAATCGTGCTTGAACAGTCAGGCAGCCTTCTCAAACGGCGGCTCCGGCCCTATTTCTCCAGCAATCAACTGGCTGACAGGCTTTCTTTCAAGGATGTCTTTCGACACGCCGCTCGGCACGGACTCATCGGCATTGAGGCGAGCGAAAGATGGATGGGCTATCGAGACAACAGAAACGACACTGCGCACGATTACGGTGAGGGATTCGCTGAGACAACTATCGAATTACTTGAACGTTTCATTGGTGACGCCCGCGAGTTGGCGCAAGTCATCGGGGAGGAAACAGATGAATGAGACGCTCGCGCTTAAGTCCCATTGGCGCGCGGCTATTGACGAGCTGCTCCGCAAGCACGTGCCTCAGTGTGAAGTCTGGGCATACGGAAGCCGCGTGACAGGACAGCATCATGATGCGAGCGATCTGGACCTTGTAGTTCGCGCCCCCGCGCTGAGACCTGTTGGTCCCCCTCTCAATTCCCTGCGCGAGGCGCTTCGGGATTCGAACGTCCCGATAATCGTGCAAGTTCACGATTGGGCCCGTCTGCCCGAGTCATTTCACCAGGAAATCGAGCGGCAGCACATCATCGTGCACAACGGGTTGGTGCGCTAGCACTCCGCGCCTACTCGTCATCGAAATCGTCGTCATCACCCTCCTCGGGCGGCGCGGCGGCTGCGCCATCCGAGACCGTCGGCACCGTTGCAGACGCACGGCCTCGTCGGCGTCTCGATTGCGCGGGTACGCCAAGTATGGCCTCACGCAGACCTGAAATGCGGGCGGCGGCGCGAGCATCCCCGACCTCGACAACGACGGCGACAAAGCCTAAATCGCGAAGCTGCTCCATCTCCCCCGTGCCCCAGTCGACAGACGCGCTTGTCAGCAGCGGGCCTGCCAAACGGCTGGCAGCCGCTGCAACCTCGACGGCCTGCCCGACGGTAAGGTCCTTGCCTGCGTCCGCCTCGATGACGTTTCCCTCAAATGGCAGGCGTTCAAGGGCACGCAGGAGGCGTTCGTCGGTATCAGCAGGCACAATGCCGTAATAGCCGATTGAATCGTCATTGAGCAGGCGCAGCGGTGTATCTCCTGCCAGGACGAACAGGAAATCACAGCCCACCTGACGCAATCCCGTATGGGCCTTTTCAGTTAGCGCCTCGGTTCGCGCGCCCCAAGGCGTTGAGCCAATGCCGGGCGGAGCTTTGGGCGTGGCTCCTGCCGGTATCAGGACAAACTCTGCGCCCGCCTTGATGGCCGCCTCCACAGCCTTCTGTGTCGGCTTCGCAATGGACGCGATGATCGCAAGGGCGGGAATCTGTTCTCGAGAACCGGCGCTGAATCCGAGCGGGCGAACGGGGCCGGATGCTGCGCGTTCAAGTCGTTCGTGTAGTTTGCTCACCTTTGGATTATAGCCTCCTCTTGCCCATTTCCTCCGCGCCTATATCGAATCCCCCGCGAAGGCGGGGGGCTACCATGACAATTGTCCGCGGGCCTTCAACTCCGAGGGCAGCAACGCGGCATAGATGGCATCGTGCGCAGGTGTGGGAACCTGATGGCGTTGTCCAAGGCGGGGAATCACACCTACTTGCGCCTCCAATTCCGAGGGCCTGCCGGACGCGATATCACGCTGCATGGACGCCGTTCCACCCTCCGGCGAGGCATCCACCAGACGAAGCCCGTTTTCAATAGCGCCATCCCCCAGGTTCACGCCGGTGGCCGCCGCGGCGGCCACAATTTCCTCCATACAGTCAATCAACAGCCGACGTGACTCTGGTTGAGTGCGGAATACGCCGATAGGCGCGCGCGTAGCCGCCCCTACCCCGCCCAAGGGCCCAACAAACAGCAGTTTCTCCCAAACCGCAGCCATGATGTCAGGGCGAATCGAGGCGGAAACGCCCGCATCAACAAGAGCGGAGCAAATCTGCTCAACGGGCGCTGAATCGCTGCCGTCGAGTTCCCCGATGGTGAGTGTTGGTGTCGGCCCCGTATGGCTAACCAGACCGGGCTCCGGGACGGCAGTGAAGATGCGACACGTTCCGCCAATGACGTGGGCATCGGGCAGAGCGTTAGCCAGCTGTTCCGGCGCTTCGACGCCGTTCTGCAAGGGAATGACCGTTGTTTGGGGTCCTATCAGCGGCCTGATGGCCTCCGCCGCCGCCGGCACCATCCACGTCTTGACCGTCACGAATACTGCATCAACCTGCCCCAAGTCCTCCGGGTTATTGGAGGCCGTGAAGGCGTCTGGTGGCAGGCCTGCATCACCCTCGGGGCTTTCGATGCGGAGTCCCCGCGTTTGCAGGACTTCAAGATGCTGGCCGCGAGCGATCAAGGCAACATCATGCTTGCCGGCCTCGATCAGCCGTCCGCCGAAATACGCGCCAACCGCCCCCGCGCCGAAGACGGCTATCCTCACCGCTTTCCCCTACGCCGTGCCGAATTGGCGGTCGCCGGCATCGCCGAGACCCGGCACGATAAACCCATGCTCATTCAGTCGCTCATCAAGACCGGCTATGTGGATGCGAACGTCAGGATGATCACGCTGCAGTCGCTCAACGCCCTCCGGCGCGGCGATGAGACCGATGTAGCGAATACGCTGCACCCCCCATCCCTTGAGCAGATCACAGGCAGCGGAGGCGGAACCACCCGTCGCCAACATCGGATCCATCAACAGGCACGCCTGCACGTCCGGCTCAATCGGTTTATTAGCGTAATACTGCATCGGCTCCAGCGTACGTTCATCACGTCGGAGCCCGATGTGCCAAACGACCGCATCCGGCATCATCTCCCAGAGACCCTCCACCATGCCGAGTCCGGCCCTGAGGACCGGAACGAGGCCGATGGAGCCGCGCAGTCGCTGGCCGGGCGCAGAGGCGAGCGGCGTTGCGACGCTTGTGGGTTCCGTCAAAAGGTCCGATGTCGCCTCATAGGCGAGCAAGATTGTGATTTCCTTAACTAGTTCCCGGAACTGACGTGCAGGCGTCTCCTCACTACGAAGTTGCGTCAGCTTATCCTGGATGATGGGATGGGTCGATACGTGAACACCGGCTTTGGCCGCAGTCTGGCTCATGTGAATAGTGTAGCGCCTGACTCCTCTGCGCCGCACCAATTGACCGTGCCTTACCCTGCTAAAATCAGATAGAGGAGTGCTGAACCAACAATGAATTCAAGCCTGCATGTTGACCTGCCCGGCGGCAAGAAAGGCCGCGTGCTTTCCGGCGCGCGGCCGACCGGTCGTTTGCATCTGGGAAACTACTTCGGCGCGCTCAAGAACTGGGTGTCGCTGCAAGACGATTACGATTGCTTCTATTTCGTGGCGGATGTCCACGCCCTCACGACCGTCGAAGACACGGTGGGCCTCAAACAGAACACCCGTGAGATGGTGCTGGATTGGCTGGCGGCGGGGCTCGACCCGGACCGCAGTACCCTGTTCATCCAGTCGCGTGTCCCGGAGGTGCTCGAACTCCACACCTACCTGAGTATGGTGACGCCGATGGGGTCATTACAGCGAGTGCCCAGTTTCAAGGAGCAGTTCCGCGCCCGCGCCGACAGCATGAACTACGGTCTCGTGGGCTATCCCGTCCTGCAGACTGCAGACATCATCATCTACCTGGCAAACAAGGTTCCCGTGGGCGTGGACCAAGTCCCGCACGTGGAACTGTCCCGAGAAATCGTGCGGAGGTTCAATGGGCAGTTCGGTGAGGTGTTTCCGGAGCCGGACGCCCTCCTCTCCGACACACCGAGCATCAAGGGAACGGATGGCGATCAGAAGATGTCCAAGAGCCTGGACAATCACATCGAGCTGGCCGCCACACCTGAGGAGACGGCGCAGCGAGTGATGTCCATGGTGACCGATCCTCAACGAGCTCGCCGAACCGACCCCGGCCGCCCATGGATCTGCAACGTTTACGCGCTCCACCAGATCTTTTCCAGTGACGACTACGTGAAGTCCGTTTACGACCAGTGCACCACGGCGGCCATCGGGTGCGTGGATGACAAGCGTGCCCTTGCGGACGCGATCAATGAGCATCTCGGGGCGTTCCGAGAGCGGCGGGCAGAGCTAGCGACAAAGTCCAATCTCGTTGAGGACGTGCTAGCGGCGGGCACGGAACGGGCACGGGCCGTTGCCATTCGAACGATGGAAGAAGTGCGAGACCGCATCGGGTTCTTTTAAGGGCCGTTTGCGCTCGGCGGTTACACTGTCCGGTCACTTTATTCATAATTGACATGCCACCCGTGACACCATCGCCGGACGGGCTTCCTCTTGCCGCCACCGGGCGCACCGCGCAGTCCGTCGCGCTGGAGGCGGCGCACTATGCGGGCAAGATCCATCTCCAGTATTTTCGCGGTGATCATCTCGGCACCCGGGAGAAACGGCACGCAGATGTCGTGACGGACGTGGACGTCGCCATTGAGCAGGAGTTGCGGCAGCTGCTAATGAGAGAGTTTCCGTTTGCGGGGTTTCTTGGCGAGGAAACCGGGGAATCTGAGGGAGACTCCGACTATACCTGGACGGTGGATCCCATCGACGGCACAGCCAATTTCGTTCGCGGTATCCCGCACTTTGCAACGACAATCGCTTTGCTGAAGAAAGGCGCGCCGGTTCTCGGCATTACGTATGACGCGATACGCAAAGACACTTTCTATGCGGCTGCAGGGCGGGGACTGACACTGAATGGCGTACCGATGAAGCCCAATTACGCCACGAGCATCGAGGAGGCGAATCTGGGCTTCGATATTGGCCCGGAGGAGGACCTGAACGTTCGCGCATTCGACATCATCCGGTCGCTCCTCCCGATGTATCGCGCGCGGCTCCTGGGTTCAGGCGCTTTGGGCTTCGCGTATGCGGCGGCGGGAATCATCGACGTGTACTTCCACCTGGCGCTCAAGCCCTGGGACGTAGCGGCAGGTTTGCTGTTCATCGAGGAGACCGCCGCGGACGCCGTCGCAATCGACTTCGACGGCGCTCCGGCCACTCCATGGAGCGGCAATTACCTTGTCGGCGCGCGTGGCCTGCTGGACCGTGTACGGACGGCGTGAATACAACGCAGAAGAATTTCCAGACTCTAGTCGCTCCCTCGACTCACACAGTCCCAATTCAGGCCTGGAGCACAAGCCGTTTCCGCAAACCTCTTTAACCCGCCTACGTCCTCATCCGGCGGAGAGTGAACCACGTAATGCTTGTGGATGTGATGAAGCTGAGCAGCCCTCCGATGAGGATGTCTATCGGCACGAGGAGTGTCGGCCACGTAGACAGTATCAGGAACGTGGGAACACTATAGGTCGCGTATGCAGCCAGCCCCAGCACAAAGCTGTTCTTCATCGCCTTGGTGAGATCCCTCTCCTTCACAGCAGGCTCAATCGCAAGGTAGCTGTTCCCGAGGGCAATCAGCCCGAAGAATACAAGCGCAGCGAGGATCTCGGGCCCACCCCACGCAGTCATCTGATTCCCAAATGTGTCGAGAAGCTCCGAATGACCGCTGTTGTCATAGAAGTTCTCATACATTGCTACCGCGACAGGAGAGATATTCCAACCCACGTCAATCACGAAGTAGATGATGAAAGCCGCTGCGAACCTCACGTACTGCATGGTCAGCCCTCTCTTTTCCCGCTCTTCGACTCGATGCAAAAGGTAAAGGGGCGTTCCCCGTGCGGGGAACGCCCCTTTAGAACTCGAATTGCGTTCCTAGATGTCCATCGCCTGCGCGACGCGCTCGCGGTGGTAGTCTCCGTCACCGAAGGAGACCTCCCACGCCTTGAGGCGGCGCGTGAACAACTGCAGGTCGTGCTCCTGCGTGAAGCCGATAGCGCCGTGGCACTGGTGTGCCGTGGCGGCCACACGCTGCGCAGAATCACTGACCCACGCCTTCGCGGAGGAAACCTCGAGGTCGGAGGGCAGGCCTTCACCGAGCCGCCAGATCGCCTGGTAGGTGATGAAGCGGGAGCCGTCGACGTCGGTCGCCATGTTCGCGCAATAGTGCTGGATGGCCTGGAAGGAGCCGATCGGCCGACCGAACTGCACGCGGTTCTTCACGTACTCAACGGTCATGTCCAGGACTTCTTGCAGCGCGCCGACCATCTGGCAGCAGCGCAGCGCAGCGCCCTTCTGGAGCAGCAGCTTCAGCTGGGACCAACCATTGCCGGCCTCTCCCAGAACGTTCGCCGCAGGAACGGACACGTTGTTGAAGGTGACCTCACACTGGTTGTCCGTGGCGATTGTCTTGAGCTTGTCAACAGACACACCGTCAGACTGCGCATCAACGAGCAACAGCGTGACGCCGTCCTCGCCGGAGCCGCCCGTTCGCGCCGCGACCAATAGGAGATCCGCCGCGTGAGCATTCTCGACGAACATCTTGGTTCCGTTCAGCGTGTAGCCATCGCCGGATGCGGACGCCTCAAGGTTGATGCCATTGGCGTCGAGCCGGGAGTACGGCTCAAGAATCGCCGTTGTCGCAATGAGGTCGCCCGCTGCGATCCTCGGCAAGTAATCAGCCTTCTGCGCATCTGAACCGGCGTCAAGGATGGCAACGGTTGTGAGCGCGGTGTTGAAGAACGGGCCGGGCATGACGCCGTGGCCAACCTCTTCCAGAAGGATGCCCAGATCGACCAGGTTCTGGCCGGTTCCGCCATGCTCCTCGGGAACGATCAGGCCGAGCCACCCAACCTGGGCGATCTTCTGCCACATGTCCGCCGTGAAACCGCGGTCGTCTTCTTCCATGTCCCGGACGAACGTGCGCGGTGTCTCCTGCTCAATGAACTCCCGTGCCATCGAGCGCAGCATTTCCTGGTCTTCAGTTAGTCCCAGATCCATTTCCCCCTCCTGTTTCCCTTACTCGCTCTTGTGTCCCCCACCAATGCGGGGCTTTGACTGCGTTCTGTACCCAGCGTTTAGCGCGGGAGGCCAAGGCCCCGCTGCGCAATGATGTTCTTCTGAATCTCTCGGGTGCCGCCGCCGATGCTGGTGCCGATGGACTGCCAGCCGCGCGCGGGCAAAAAGCCCTGATCCGGCAGCGAAAAGCGCTCATTGTCCGTCGGCAGTAGATTGCCGTAGCCGTCCATGATCTGCGCGAGGCCGCGATAGATGTGCTGGAACAGCTCATCACCGAAGAACTTGACCATCGAGGATTCCTTCTGCGGAATCATGCCCTCGCTCTGCATCCAGCCCACGCGGTAGCAGAGGGAGCGCAACGTCTCGATGCGAACACGCCACTCGGCAAGGCGATGGCGAATCTCCGCACGGTCGATCGGCGTGTTGCCCCCCTCATCGCGTACCATGCCGCACCAGTTGATGAACTGCTCAAGTGTGCGGAGTAGCTGCGCGGGACGGCCGATGTTGGAGCGCTCAAAGGAGAGCGTCGTCATCGCGGCGTACCAGCCGCGATTCTCTTCACCAATGATGTTGTTCGCGGGAACTCGCCAGTTCTCCATGAACAGCTCATCCCAGCGATGGTTGTTCGTGCCGTCCTTGATGCCGCGAACCTGGACCCCCGGCATGTAGTTACCGTCCTCATCCTTGAGTCGCGCCAGCAGATACGTGATACCTCGGTGCTTCGGAGCATCCGGGTCCGTGCGCACTAGTATGTGAATCCAGTCGTTGCGATATGTTCCCCAGATCTTCTGGCCGCTGACGACATAGTCATCACCGTCGCGAACAGCGCGGGTCTTGAGTCCGGCGAGGTCGGAACCGGCATCCGGCTCCGAGAATCCCTGCGCGAACTCGATGTCCGCGTTCGCCAGCAACGGCAGAAACTGATCTTTCTGCCAGTCCTGCCCATGCACCATGAGGACAGGGGCGACAAGGCCGCCACCGAGGGATGCCGGTGCATCGTGATAGGACATGACCTCGCGATATGCAAGCTGCTTCTCAATGGAAGCGTCCTGACCGCCGTACTCGCTGGGCCAGTGCATGGTGTACCAACCCTGCTTGACGAGTTTCTTGGCGAACTGCCGGGCTACTTCATGCCCTGCCTCTCGCTCCTCTTCACTACCGTGCCAACCGGCAAGGCCGCCAGTCAGGTCGTAGCCCGGATTTTGCCACTCTTTCGTAACAAAGTCCTCGGCCTCGTCCCGGATAGCCTGCGCCTCCGTAGAGAACCGGAAATCCATTGCTCCTCCTTATATCTCTGTGAGTGTCTGTTGGTTAGCAGTTTTTCGTGGGATTATCGCGGCAGCCCCAGGCCTCTCTGCGCGATAATTTGGCGCTGCACTTCAGTCGTGCCACCGGCGACACTGAGCGTGCCGGACATGAAAGCCCGGTTGTTCAGAAATCCCTCGTTCGGCATATCGATGCCCTCCTGCGTCGGCAACAGGTTGCCGTACCCCTGGAGGCCACGTGCAAGGGTCTTCATCGTCTTCTGGTACTGAACATCCGCCCAGAGCTTGCTCATGGAGGATTCCTTCTGGGGAATCTCACCACGACTCTGCATCCAGCCAACCCGGTAGGCAATCATCCGCAAGGTCTCGATTTCGATCCGCAGATTGGCCATCTGGTGACGGAAAGGCGCATCATCAAGCGGGCTGAAGCCGTGTGTTGCCTTCAACTGGCGGACAAAGGCGATGTACTCCTCAATCTGGCGCTGCATCGTCGCGGGCGCCTGGATGTTGGAGCGCTCAAAAGAGAGCGTCGTCATTGCCGTGTACCAGCCGCGGTTCTCCTCTCCGAGGATGTACCGGGCGGGAACGCGCCAGTTCTCCATGAACAGTTCATCCCAGCGATGTCGCCCAAGCGCATCGGGAATCTTTCGCACCTGCACGCCCGGCATGAACTCGCCGTCCGCGTCCTTCAGGGGCGCGAGGAGATATGTGATGCCGCGGTGCTTGGGCGCATCCGGATCTGTTCGCACGAGGATATGAATCCACGGGTTGCGATACGTACCCCAGATCTTCTGGCCGCTGATGAGATAGTCGTCGCCGTCACGGACGGCGCGTGTCTTGAGCGACCCGAGATCGGAGCCGGCGTCCGGCTCTGAGAATCCCTGCGAGAACTCGAGGTCCGCGCTTGCAATGCCCGGCAGGAACTCATCCTGCATCCACTTGGGCGCCGCAAGCATCAGGACGGGAGCAACGAGGCCACCGCCCAGCGACGCGGGCGCGCCGGCGTAGGACATCGCCTCACGGTAGGCCAACTGGACTTCGATGGAGGCGTCCTGTCCTCCAAACTCGCTGGGCCAGTGCATTGTCCACCAGCCCTTGTTGACCAGCTTCTTTTCGAATTCGTTGATGGCCTCTTCGGCCTCATCCACCTGGTGGTGCCAGTTAACAAGAATCTGGGTATCCCATTTGCCGGGTTCCCATTCCTTGCGGGTGAACTCAATGGCCTCTTGCTGAATCTGTTGCGCTTCCGGCGTAAATCGGAAGTCCATGTAGCCCACTCCCCCTTTGTCTACAACTCAGCCGACACAACGTGACGACCAACGAGTTGCCCCCCTGACTCAACCCGTGAACGATAGCACGCACACGTGTCTAAGGTAAAGCCTCAGCAAGCATTACGACCGTGGCGCAGGACCAATCACCCTATACTTGACGTCCGCAGTTCTTTCCGCGAGCGGCAGGACCTGCACGACAACCCGGGATAGACCGACGACCTCTCCATTCGCATCAAAGCTGTAATCGTCGCCAATGGCTCCGCTCCACGTTATCTCGTACAGGCAGTCTCGAAAGCCGTCGGCGTCAGTGTCATCACCGGTCTGTTTGAGGCATTCCGCAGCAATATAGATGTCGTCATAAGCAGACCCCAAATGCCAGGGCAACGTCACGTAGTCATAGCGATTCCGAAAATCTGCCAGGACTTGCTGCGCTTTTTCGTTGGCAGGGTCAAGGTCAGCCGTGATGGCTTTCACACCCGTTGCCGCGTCGCCGGCAATCTCAAGTGCAGTCGTCCCAACCGACACGGTCTCCGCATAGATGGGACCCGTATAGCCCAGTTCCCTGGCCTGTTTCATGATTGAGCCTGCCGAGAACTCGGATTGGGGAGCTATATGGAGCGCATCAGGGTTGAACTGGAAAAGTTTGGTCAGATGCACCCGGAAATCAAGGGTGTCCGACTGGTATCGCTCCGCAGCGACAACTTGTCCGCCACGCTCTTCGAACTGCGCAACTGAGGTCCGCCGAACACCCTCCGCGTAGTCTGTGGTCTCCGTAATGGTTGCCAGCGTGCGAATTCCGTCTGCCCACAATGTGTTCCCGGTGTCCCTGCCGACAAACACATCGCTGATCTGCGTTCGGAAAATGTAGTCTCCCGCGTTGGCGATATCAGGGTTGCTTGCAAGGCCGGAAAAGAGGATGACGCCATCCTCTTCCGCCAGAGGAGCAACGGCAAGCATGGCGCTGCTGCATGAGGGGCCAAGGATGATCTTCATTCCATCAACTTGAGTGAGCTTGTTGTAGGCGGCGATGGCATCCTGAGCAGCGCACTTAGAATCCTCGATGACAAACTCAAGCGGACGGCCGTCGATGCCGCCTGCGGCATTGATCTCATCGGCAGCCATTTGCTTTGCCTGGCTGGCCACTGTGCCGTACGTCTCGCCGGGACCCGTCAATGACTCCATCACGCCAATCGTGAAGGGGTCCGCCTGCTGTTCATCGTCGGCCGGGGTACACGCGAGAAGGGTGAGCAACACCATGAGACCAGTGAGAATGCCACCAATTTTCGCGTAGCGGTTGATAGAGAAATTCATAGGGGCTCTGGTGCGCTTCTCGTGGTTCGCTGGCTTCTACATGCTGTTGGTGGGGACTCTCTCTTGCAGAATAGCGTAGGGGCGGCCAATCTGGCCGCCCCATTGGTGTCGTCTGTTGGTAGAAACTACCTCGGCAAGCCCAGCCCGCGTTGGGCAATGATGTTGGGCCCCAACGCCAGTCCGCCACCGCCGCCGAAGCCTGTCGTCATCGACAACGCGTAATTCGTGCCGTATTTGCCGTCGCCCGGCGCGCGGCTCTCGCCCTTCAGCAACGCCCTATAAGGGCCGATCGCCTTGGCCAGCGCAGGCCAGAACGTGAACTTGGCCGTTGCAAGCGCACGATAGCCTGAAATCGCGCCCTCCGCCTGCGGAACTTCGCCGTTCGCCTGCATCCACGCCACGCGGTAGGCCAGCATCCGGTCTGCCTCCAGCGTGATCCTCGCGTCGGCAAGGATATGGCGGATGACGTCATCTTTCAGCGGCGACTCGCCGTTGAACGTGACACTCCGCATCTCTGCCAAGTAGCGATCAAGCACGCCAATCAGTCGGGCTGCGCCGTCGATGCCCGTTCGCTCAAAGTTGAGAGTCGTCATCGCCGCGTACCAGCCGCGATTGACCTCACCGATTATCTGGTGACGCGGCACACGGACTTCGTCCATGAACACCTCGTTCCAGCGTCGGCGTCCAAGCATGTCATACAGCGGCCGCAGAGTGATGCCGGGCATCTGGTTTCCATCATCGTCCTTGAGCTGCATGGCGAGGTACGTGATGCCGCGATGCTTGGGGGCCTCGGGGTCGGTTCGCACCAGCACGTGGTACCAGTTGGCGAAGTGGGATCCGGACGACCATATCTTCTGGCCGGTGACGACGAAATCGTCGCCGTCCTCCACACCGCGCGTGGAAAGGGATGCCAAGTCCGTGCCGGCGTTCGGCTCGGAGAAACCCTGCGCCCAATTGACGGTGTTGTTTCGCATGCCGTCCAGGAACGTGTCCTTCATCCAGTCTGTGCCGTGAATCATGATCGCGCCCGCAACGTTGGCCTGCGGCTGCGAGGCCGGCGCGTTGTGGTACGCCATCTCCTCCGAGTAGACGAGCTGGCGGGAGATCGGCGCATCCTGTCCGCCGTACTCCTCAGGCCAAGCCATCGTCCACCACCCGCGATCAATCAGCTTCTTCTGAAAGTTCTCCGCGTGGTCGCGGGCACCCGGATTGTCATAGTCGTACGACCACACGTTCATCGCGTAGGCGTCGTAGTCGTTCTTCGTCTTTCAATCGACACAACAAAGTACGGTTCTCATGGACAGCCGATTTAGAAGCTGCCGGGGTTGAGTAGCTAGCGGCCGACTGTCTACAAGGCTCCAAGTCGTGACTGCAAACGCCCATCAGTCTTGGGTTGGAGAGTGGGATGAGTGAGGGGCAGCGCGGCTATCCAAGGCCCGTTTGCACTAGCGGCACCCAGATCTGCCCGACATAATGACTCTAGTCCTGTACACTCGTACAGTACATGTGTATAATTACGTTATAACAGGGAAGGACGGCGGGCGATGAGCCTCACCATAGCAGAGCTAGCACTGGCTGTTGGCAAGGACGAGAACTACGTACGCCAGCACATTCGCCGGAAAAACTTGGCGGCGCACAAACAGGGACGCAGGGTATTAGTAGAAGAATCTGAGGCGGGAAGGTGGGCCAAGGAACGAGGCCTGCCGTTCAGCCAAACTATCGTAACACTGGGGTTGGACCAAGAAGTTGGTGAGCGCGCGGCGCGGATGACCGTCCTCGCCCTCCGAACACCGGATGGAACGGCTGTAAACGTGTTCACCTTGGTGCGCCATCGGAATCATGATTCATTGGGTCCTTGGGCCTATGCTCTAGGTGCGGACTGGCACCGCGAAATAGTCACCGTGGAAAACTCGGAGCTAGTCGATAGTCTTGAGCTATACCGCTTGGATGCGACGTTCCAAGAATGTCAAGAGATAGTGCGGCATATCCTCCTGAACGGCGCGCTGAAGATCGGTGAGGAGGATATCCGTTACGCGCTGGAGCGCAATCCCCGGCGTCATTGGGCCTACCGAGAAGACACCACGAGCAATGCAGAGACAATTGAGAGTCCATTTCTCGGGTACAGCGCGGAAATGACCGAATATTGGTGCTTTGACCAGGAAACGCATGAACGGTGGCTGGAGACGCTAAAGGCTGTAGGAGAGACCGCCACCGAGATGGCGAAGACTTTGCACTTCCCCATTGCTCGTCGGCTGGACCGAGTCGGCAACTTGATGGTTGTCAGTGCCCAAGACGCAATCCAGAGCGAAATCACGGCGAAGCACGGCCAGAATCTGATACTCAGTGTTCGGGGAGATAACTGGACTACGCCCCCGCCGGGCGCCTACTCAGGCACGGTGTGGTCCGGCCACAGCGGCGACAGAGTAGTACAACGATCAATTGAAATCAGCGAGCCCGAAACGGTAATCGGCTGCGAGACAGACACTGACCTCGTAGGGTTCGAAATCTTCCGCAACAGCGATGGACAGTGCATAGATCGATTTGAAGCTCACCTCGTAATGTCGGTTGAAATGGACATCGTTATCGGAGGGCCGGAAGTGCGAATGAACATCAAGACTCCGAGGAAATCGATAGAGGTGGGCACAACCCTCGGTACAGCGCGTGAGACCGTTAGAGTCGAAGACAGCGGCAGCTCCGAAGCGGACCAAGCCATCAGAGCAAAAGGCTTGTCGTACCGCGCTTGGGAGAAGGACCAAGCTGCACGTGAAGCGGGGGGCATTGTCCGTTTCGCTCCGGAGCGAGTTGGAGAAGCCATCGAATACATTACGAGTTTGATATGGCGGCAAAGTCGAACGGAAGGCCCCATCTATTTCGCCGACCCATACTTCCTGGGTGACAAGGTGAGCGATGTAGAGATCGAGTTGTTGGCATCCCTGCTGTCAGCATCGAGAGGCAGGCAATTGCACATCCTGTGCGGAAGAAGGAGAAATAGCCTCAGACTGGAATACCCACAATCACTAACCTCAGAAGCCACTGTCAGAAGGTTCACTCGACCAAGCGATGGGAAACCGGCTTTTCACGACAGATATCTGATCACACCTGCAGCCGAGACGTTGATCACGAACTCAGTCAACGGCTGGGAGAAACAAGGCGTCACCTTCAGCACTAGTTCCCACGGCGTTTACAGGGCTGCCGCCGAAGCTTTGTGGTTCTCGGCTACAGGTCGCAACCGGGGCGACGTATCGGTCATGGAGGCGAACCCATGGTAGGGCGAAGGTCAGAGCAGGCCCGAGAGGAGGGATTGCTGGTCCAGGCAGCTTGGCGCGTGGTAGGCGCGGTCGAGTCGCCACTGAGAACCCCCGAGCTCTCGAGTCTGGTCGACGGAGTGCTGGGATCGCTGTTTGGACAGGCCTCCGTCACCGGAAGCGCACGCCGACGTGTCAGGGAAGCCGTTTTTGGATGGTGCGAAACGCGCGATGGGCGGGTCGTGTTGGCGGAAGATGCAAGGGGCGAGCTTGACGACCTAATATTGCGCGGAGCGGCGCAGCATCTGCTCGAAGGAGCATCGGACCCCTCAAATGAGACCCTCTTTTGGGCAATTGGCACCGTAGACGCAGAGGCAGCCGCGGAGATTATCCGGGGCGTGTGGTGCCCAAGACAGGTTGACGCGCTATGGGAATACTGCGTGGGCGTGTTGCGGCGGCTATGCGAAGGAGAGAATGTCCTCGACCCCGGGAGAATCCTAGGCCACAGAGTGGATGGCGGGAGGGTATCCGTCGACCCGGATTATGAGCGGGATCGTGTCAGGGTCTTCCGTCAAACCGACCTGGGCCGACCCGACCTGTACCGTGGCGTAGCCAACGTCACACTACTCATCGTAACACTCAGGCCAGACCGATTCCCCGATCTAGTCGAAAGAGTGGATCACCCTATAGTCCAGCGGTGGGCGTTGTTCATCGTATCCCGGTGCTTGGATGCAGACGGATTGCAGGCCTTGGACTGGCTCAAGGGAAACCCTTCAGAACCAGTGACTGCCATAGCCATAGTCCACGCGCTGGAATCCATGCGGGAGCTAGCAAGCAAAGCGAGACATCCGGGCATTGGACAACAGGAGCGGGAAGAAGCGAGTAGAGCCGCTGCTCAAGTGCTTTCGGACCTTGTGTATCGTCTGGCGGAACTCGATCCTGCGGCAAGCGTCCGGTGGATAGCCGAACTGTACGAACATGGAGATCTCCCACAGATTGATATTGGCGGGTCGGGGGGATACGACCTCGGCGAAAGTCTAGAAGAGCACTGCATAGACGCAATCGCAGAGTTGGTCCGCCAAGAATGGTGCGGCGAATTGCGCGAAGCGCTGAAGTCTAGTGTGCGTCAGGGTCCCATCATTCAGCGAACGCTGCCGTTGGGGATGGTAGCCCAAAGGGTAAGCCGAGACCAACACGAGCGGGCTGTTGAAATAGCCAAGATAGTGCTTGAAAAGCACGCGGAGCATACAGACGACATCATGCGCGGCAACAGGCGCGCTTACTACACTCTGACAGATGGGAGAACAATCAAATGGATGCGAGGACTGGGATCTGCGCTCGCCCTCGCGCTACCAGAGGATGAAACCCCTCTGGATTGGGTGATGTCACAGTGCGGCCGGTTGCCACTCAGCGTTTGGGAAGCGGATGATCGACCTGAAACGTTCTGGGTCGCCGACGACGTGGCCCAGATGCAAATGGCCGTCGCCATCTACGCGGTAGTGGCGAGGTACGAAGCCGGTGTTGGCGGCGACCCCGAAATGGTGAGAAACCTGGCGGAAAAGGTATGGGAGCATTGCCACTTCGTCGGCCAACAAGAAGGATACTGGCTTGAGGAGCCGGAAGTGGACGAGCTGGCGGCCCGGGTTCTCGTTCAGTTGGGCAATCCAAGTGAAGAATGGCTGATAATCCGAGCGAAGAGCAGGGGAATCGGTACTCGAGGCTTATGGAGCCTGGTAGATGCTTACGTAGGAATATACGGCAACCCGGTCCTAGCAGACGAACTGAGTAGCAGCATAGCGGCGCAGTTCCGCAATATGAAAGCAGTGCAGATTTCCACCCTTCGGTACTTGGCTAAGGTCTGGCAAATCTTGGAGGCAGCCGACGCCGCACGGGTGACGGCGGAGACGATGCTGGAATACCATCAAAGAGCGATGCACCGCGAAGACTATCTCACGGCACTGAATCTGTTGATCCTGGCCTCTCGCAAGAAGGGGGCGACATCCGAATCATTGAGGGGCATAAGGTCGCTCTCCGAATACCTGTGGCGCAACTACGTTCCCCCTGAAGAGGTCGATCTGAAGCAAAGCGTCTATGCGCTGTTGGCGTAAGTGGCAAGTGTGGCGCCTCCGAACGGAAAGCTTCCGTCTTCATCTGCCAATCGACACGAAAACGGACACAAAAAATAGGTTCACATGGACAGCCGATTTGGAAGAG
Source organism: Dehalococcoidia bacterium (assembly GCA_965207895.1). GTDB lineage: Bacteria > Chloroflexota > Dehalococcoidia > UBA6926 > UBA6926 > VXMO01. The sequence goes on along the minus strand of CBDBNN010000003.1, from coordinate 574,645 downwards.
GCAGAGGATCGATAAGAGGTAGTAGTGCGAGCTACAGACCTCTCCGGGCCGACGAGGCAACACCAACACCAAGGCTAGGTGATGCCCTACGCTGAGAGGCTTCCTGGCTATTTAACAACGTCAAGCATTGACTGAAAAGCCACACACTGCTATGTTACTCGCATGGCATGTGTTGCAGACCTCGCCCATGTACACCAGGGCCTCGCCCAAGCTGGACGCGGGGCCGGATCGCAACGCGGCGACTGGATCCTCCGCATCGTCGAGAGCGGCGACCTGCGTGACGACGGTTGGCTGGAATCACACGGTCTTCGGGAAGTGGGAGTCGTGCGCACCCTGCGCACCGAGCGCCACCTGCTGAGACCCTTCGACATACTGGTGACGGCCCGCGCAGGGTCGCTTCAGACCGCGCTTGTGCCACCCGGCGTGTCGCGTACGGTTGCAGGTGTAACCTTGCTGGTGGTGCGGCCCAAGCGACCCGAATCCGGCTTGGGACACTGGCTCTGGTATTTCCTCACTTCCTCCCAGGGCCGAGCGCAACTCGCCAGACGGCTGGTGGTCAGCGCCACGGTGACGACCCTATCCGCGCGGAGTCTGGGGGAGGTCGAGATTCCATTACTGTCCGACGGAGAGCTTGATGCAGTGGCCAGACTCGTGGAGGTGTCCGAGGATGCCTACGTTGCGGCGGTCGAGGCCGCCCGCCTGCGCCGCGAGACGCTTAGGGACTCCGTAGTCCATGACATAGGCCGCAGGGCCGCATCTCCATCAATAGGAGGGATTCCAGTTGCCGCTCACTAAACAGGAGCTTGAGTCCAAGCTGTGGCAGGCCGCCGACATCTTGCGGGGGCAGATCGACGCCGCCGACTACAAGAATTACATCTTCTCCATCCTCTTCCTCAAACGCCTCTCCGACCGCTTTGACGAGGAGGTTGAGAGCGCGGTGGAGTCGGGCGTTGCCCGTGAGGTTGCGCTCACTGACCAGGACGAGCATGAGTTCTTCGTCCCGGATTCCGCCCGCTGGTCCGCCCTCACAGGAGCTACCATGAGCCTGGGCGAGGCGCTCAACGTGGCCAGCCATGCCATTGAAGAGGCCAATCCCAGGCTGGACGGTGTGCTGGCTCCAAACAACTGGAACGACGAGTCGAAGCTGGGCAGCCCGGCCAACCGGGAGCGCATCATCCGCAGCCTGCTGAACCACTTCGGCGACCTGGACCTGAGCGACGAGAACCTGCGCAGAGACACGGCAGGCGGGGGAGACGTGCTGGGCGACGCCTACGAGTACCTCATCAACAGGTTCGCCGACGACGCCGGCAAGAAGGGCGGCGAGTTCTACACGCCCCGCTCGGTGGTGCGGCTCATCATCGAGCTGCTTCGGCCCCGGGAGGGAATGCGCATCTGCGACCCTACGGCGGGCTCTGGAGGTATGCTCATCTACGCGGCGCAGTATGTGCGGGAACAGGGCGGAGACTATCGGAATCTCGCGCTCCACGGCCAGGAGCGGAACCTGGGGACGCTGGCCATAGGCAAGCTGAATCTGCTCCTCCATGGCCTACGCGCCGGTCGATTGGAGGCTGGTGACGTGATAGCGGAGCCGGGTCTTGTGGACCAGTCAGGACGGCTACTGTCCTACGACCGGGTCATCGCCAATCCTCCCTTCAGCCTCAAAAACTGGGGGCATGACTTCGCTCCCAACGACCCGCACCACCGCTTTGACCGCTACGGTGCAACGCCGCCCAGAACCAGGGGCGACCTCGCCTTCCTGCTGCACATGCTGGGAGTGACCAACTCCCAGGGCATGGTGGGCGTGGTCATGCCCCACGGAATCCTGTTCCGTGGCGGAGCGGAGGGAAAGATACGGCGGGGCATCGTTGAGGCCGACCTGTTCGAGGCGGTGATCGGCCTGGCCCCCAATCTCTTCTTCGGGGCCAGCATCCCCGTCGCCATCTGCGTGCTGAACAAGGCCAAGCCTGTAGAGAGGCGGGGGAAGGTGCTGTTCGTGGACGCGGCCCAGGAGGGCTACTTCCGTCCCGGCAAGGCCCAGAACTTCATCGACCCGGAGCACATAGGCAGGATCGTCGAGGCGTACAGAGACTTCGAGGACGCGGAGCGGTTCGCCCATGTCGCGGAGATTGAGGAGATACAGGGGAACGACTTCAACCTGAACATCAGCCGCTACGTGGATACCACGGAGCCGGTGGAGGTCATGCCGATAGAGGAGGCACTGGCAAAGCTGCGAGAGGCGGAGCGGCGGCGGGATGAGGCGGTGGCCAGGATGGACGAGTTGCTAGCGGAGATGGGCTATGCCAGGTAGGAGGCACGGTGGGCCATGCCGGTCATACTGAGGGCGGGGCCATATCGGTTCTTCTTCTACGCGAGCGACCGGGGAGAGCCTCCCCACATTCACGTAGAACGCGATGACCGCATCGCCAAGTTTTGGCTGGAGCCGGTCAGGCTTCAACAGACAGGTGGATTGAGGCGGCATGAGATACGCCGCATTGAGAGGATAGTCGAGGAGAATCAGACTTCGTTTCTGGAGGCTTGGAATGAACGTTCCAACGCTTAAGGTGAGTGTTCCGGAGGCCATGACGGTTGAGGTGACCGACGACACCTTGACCGCAGAGCTCTCCGACGGGCGAACCGTGTCGGTGCCGCTGTCCTGGTATCCGAGGCTCATTCATGCCACGCCGGAGGAACGTCAGAACTGGCGGCTGATCGGCGCTGGCGAGGGCATCCACTGGCCCGCCCTGGATGAGGACATCAGCGTGGAGATGCTGCTAGGCGGCTGGCCTTCGGGAGAAAGCCAGCATTCCTTCAAACGCTGGCTGGAAGCTAAGCGGGCAGGGCTCCCGGTGAACATCCACGAGATACGCCCCGCGACGATCGAGGAGAACACATAGATGAATGCGGGGGTGGCAATTGGACTGGTGCTCCTTGTTATAGGTGTCATCGTCTTCGCAATAGGAACATCGGGTACCTTCTCGCTGATTCAAGCTGGGATTGGTGTTTTCCTAGCGGTTGTTGGTGCAATAGCACTCGTGGCGGCAATAAGGAGCTAGTCAGTTTGGCCAATGCCTTGAAACCCTCCAGTTCAACGTCGGTCCCCGACGGCTGGCAGGTTGTGCAGTTGGGGGACGTGGCAGATGTGGGTTTCAGCGGCGTCGATAAGAGAACTGTGGAAGGGGAACACCCTGTTGAGTTGTGCAACTACACAGACGTCTTCTATAACCGCCGCATCCGATCTGGCATGGCCTTCATGGCCGCTACTGCAACTCCGCTAGAGCGTGAGCGGTGGGCCTTGAGAATGGGGGATGTTCTATTTACGAAGGACTCAGAAACAGCCGATGAGATTGGCATTCCCGCCTACGTGACAGAGGACATGAGTGGGGTTCTGTGCGGCTACCACCTAGGCTTAGCACGCCCGAACAACGGAGCGGTCTGTGGATCATTTCTCGCCAGAGCTTTGGCCTCGCGTGAGTGTGCACGAGAGTTTACCAGGAGAGCAAATGGCATCACCCGGTTCGGGTTGACGTTGGAAGCTACTCGCAGTCTCCCGATCCTACTCCCACCACTCCCCGAACAGCGGGCCATGGCTGCCGTGTTGGACAGCATCGACGACGCAATCGAGAGGACCGATGCGGTAATCGCCGCCACCGAGCAGTTGCGGGACTCCCTGCTCCACGAGCTACTAACCCGCGGCGTCCCCGGCTGGCACACGGAGTGGAAGGAGGCACCGGGCATCGGGACCATACCGGCGGACTGGGAGGTGGTGCGGCTGGGGGATGGTGTCACTCATGTTGGGAGCGGCGTTACGCCCAGGGGCGGAAAAACGGTCTACACGGAATCAGGCGTACCATTCTTGAGGTCACAGAACGTCTACTTCGATGGCCTGAGTTTGAAGGACGTAGTTTACATTTCATCAGAAGTAGATGATTCGATGCGCAGGTCGAGAGTGCGGCCAGGCGATGTACTGCTGAACATCACTGGAGCATCAATCGGCCGCTGCACGATTGCTCCGATGGACCTTGGCCCGGCAAATGTGAATCAACACGTCTGCATTATCCGAACAACGGAAGGGTTCAACCCACGATTTGTGTGGAAGTGGCTAAGTGCGCCTCGTTCCCAACGCGAAATTGATGAGATTCAGACAGGGCAGAGCCGCCAAGGGTTGAACTATCAGCAAGTTCGTCAGTTGACGGTGGCCCGTCCGTCTCGTCCTGAACAGGACTCTATTGTCGAGATGCTGGGCGGACTGGATCTGACACTTAAGGCTGTGCGGCAGGAACGGGATGGATTGCAATCGCTCAAGACATCAACTGCGGACGCGTTGTTGACGGGGCGAGCGAGAGTGAAGACAGAGGAAAATAATCTATGACCCAACCTCAAGAGTCTCAACTCGTTGCGGCTGACTTGCCTGTTGCACTATATCTGAATCAGCAAGTGACGTTTGATCTCCTTGCGGCATTGGAGAACGGACTCTTACGATTCTCAACCGTGCAGACCACATCCTCCGGAGAGAATTCGACAGAAGTCTCTGGGGGAGCGCATGTTGGTGCCAGTCTAACTCTATTTGGAATGACATTTGGCGGAAGCGGGTCTCGCAAGGCCGGACAAGCTCAGACCGAGAGCACTACAGAAGAGCGCATCCACACACCGGCATCGTCGTTTGCTCGCCTGCGCAGAGACTTGCGTAATCGTGGTTTGGTGACCGATTTGTCAGGTCCATCCGCCCTTGAAAAGATTCATACTAACGCCTTCGTGGAATTTGAAGCGACTATTCATCGGAATCAATTCCTAGTTCAGCTATCAGCGTTTACTGAGCTTGTTCCATTGATGAGTGCCTTCGAAGAACCGGCAGTATCGAAGGGCACTCGCCAACGTAAGCAAGCCAAGAGCACGAACTCCACAATACTCAAGCAGGTCAACTCGCTAAAGACAGCATTAACAAGCGGTGAATCCCTAGACCTCGTTTGCAAGATCGGTGAGATTAATGTGGTCATCACCGCAGAGCAGCAGCACTTCAGAGACTCCACAATGAATGACATCATCGACGGAACCTTCCGAGTGGTTGGCAAAGTCAGTCGAGTCATTCCTAGGGTCAACGACGAGAGCATTGACCTTCTGAGGAAGGCCCCACTCGGACAATTCAAAATCCTTTTGCCGACCATTCAAGAAGCAATGAGACAGTTTGATGAGAAACTTGATTCTTCTGGAGATTCATCGACTGAGATTCGGGGGCCAGCGATCCAGGTCATTCCGATAGCGATTTTCTCGTAGTGCCAATGGTTACCCCCGCTAGACTCAACGAGTTCAACCACGCCGAGGACCCGGCCAGGCGTTTGCTGGAGAAGCTGGGCTGGGCCTACGTGCCGCGCGAGGCGTTGGCGGCAGAACGTGGCGACGAGCGGGAGGTGCTCCTGAAGGGGCGACTGCGGGCGGCCCTGCTGCGCCTCAACCAGTGGATGACCGAGGCTCAGGCCGACCGGGTCATCTTCGACCTGGAGCACATAGATGCCACCGGCATGGGCCGTAACCAAGCGGTCCACGAGTATCTGACCTACGGCAGACCCTTGACCCTTGATGGGCCGCAGGGCAGGGACTCGCGCACCGCCCGCTTCTTCGATTTTGACCATCCTGAAGGCGGACTCAACGAGTATGTCGTTACCACGCAGTTCCGCGTACGCCGGAGCAATGAACGCGGCGGCGCAGAGGACGACGAGCGCATGGTCATTCCCGACATCGTGCTGTTCGTCAACGGCATTCCCCTGGTGGTGATGGAGGCCAAGTCGCCTTCCTTGATGGACGTATGGAAGACCAATGCGGTGCGGCAGTTGCGACGCTACCAGGAGGCCGGACCCGAGTGGCGCGGGAGCGGCGCTCCCGAGTTCTTCCACTACAACCTGCTGTGCGTCGCTCACTGCGGCGCTGCCGCCGTGTACGCTTCCGTCGGCGCGCCGGAGAACGCCTACTTCGAGTGGAAGTGCCTTGGGAGCCACTCCGACGATGACGTGAGGCGGAGGTACGGGGTCGAACCCCAGGGGCAGGCTCAACTCATCGTCGGCCTGCTATCCCCGGCCACGCTGCTGGACATCCTCCGCGACTACGTGGTGTACGAGCCGGAGCGTGGGCGGCTGGTCAAGAAGCTGCCACGCTACCAGCAGTATCGCACGGTTCGCGCAGGCTTGGAGCGATTGCTCACCGGCCTGAAGCCGGAGGAACGTGGCGGCGTGGTCTGGCACACGCAGGGTTCGGGCAAGTCGCTGACCATGCTGTGGCTGGCGACGAAGCTGCGGCGGGAGCCTCGCCTGGGCAATCCCACGATTGTCGTGGTGACCGACCGCACGCAACTGGACCGGCAGATCACCGGCACCTTCGAGCGTTGCGGCTTCCCTGCGCCGGAGCGGGCGGCGACCAGCCGGGACCTGCGTCGTCTGCTCACCACGGGCGCGGGCCGCACGATCATGACGACCATCCAGAAGTTCGAGGAGGCGCTGGCGACGCCGGATGGCGAGCTTGACGTGCTCAACGCCTCGGAGAACGTCATCGTCATGGTGGACGAGGCGCACCGCACGCAGTACGGCATTCTCGGTGGACGGCTGTCCAAAGCACTGCCCAACGCGGCGCTCATCGGGTTCACCGGAACGCCCATAGAGAAGGGCTTCAAGCGCAACACCATAGGGCGCTTTGGCTCGCTCATAGACACCTACACCATCCCCCAATCGGTGGACGACGGGGCGACGGTGCCCATCTTCTACGAGGCGCGCCTGCCTGAGCTTGCCATCGAGGGGCCGGAGACCTTGGACAAGCTCTACGAGGCCATGTTCGGCGACGAGCCGCCCGCCGTCCAGGCGCGTATTCGCCGACGCTACGCCAATAGGGAGACGGTGGCCGAGGCGGAGCGACGCATCGAGATGATCGCCCTGGACATCGCAGACCACTTCAAAAAGAGGGTGCGTCCCAACGGGTTCAAGGCCCAGGTGGTTGCGCCCAGCCGGGTCGCCGCCCTGTGCTATGCCAGCCGGTTGAGAGACTTCGGCCTCAGCGCCTATCCCATCATCACCACAGCCCCAAACGACGGGCCGGAGTTCAAAGCGGCACGCGAACTCGAACAGGGGCAGGTCGAAAGCGCCTTCGTCGATCCAGAGGGCGAGCCGGAGGTGCTGGTTGTGGTGGATATGCTGCTGACCGGATTCGACGCGCCCGTGGAGCAGGTGCTCTACCTGGATAGAGCGCTGCGGGAGCACGGGCTGCTTCAGGCCGTTGCGAGGGTCAACCGCCGGTTCTCCCATAGAAAGGACGGGGCGGAGACCGAGAAGACCCACGGCTTGGTTGTGGACTACCACGGCGTATCTCGGGACCTCGAAGACGTCCTTTCCACCTTCGACTGGTCGGATGTGCAAGGCACGATGCAGGAGATGGACGAGGACCCGGCATCGGTCGTAGAGGCGGCGGCTGTCCAGGCCGAGTCACACTTCAAGGGCTGGGACCTGAGCGACACGTGGGCGTGCGTCAGCGTCTTCGCGCCCGACGCCAGCACCGAGGGCAACTTCAAGGCTGACGTTTTCGAGCGGTTCAACGCCGACTATAGCCGGTTCTCCCGCCTTATGGATCGCTTCCTGCCCGACCCCCGCGCGCTGGACTACACGGACCGGTTGGCGCGGCTCACGGGGATACGCGCCTACGTGCGCGCCCAGTTCCTTCGCGAGGACGCCGACATCGACTGGACGGAGATTGGGGCCAAGGTGAAGAAGCTGGTGGACGAGCGCATCAGCGCCCAGGTGCGGGAGATGATGCGGCCGGTGTCCATCCTCGACCGGGACTTCGACCAGAAGATAGCCGCCCTGCCCCACGACGAGGCGCGGGCGTCCATCATGGAGCACGCCATCCGCTCCCAGATCCACGAGCGCCTGGGGGACAATCCCGCGTTCTACGAGCGCTTGTCCGAACAGCTCGCCCGCATCATCGACGACCTGCGCAACCGGGTCATAGACGCTGCCGAGGCGTGCCGGCGCTACGCGGAGGTGCGGGGACGGATGCGAAGCGAGGCCGACATCGCGGCGGAGTTCGGACTCTCACCCACCTCCTTCGCCATCTACGCGCTACTGGAAAGACGCCCGGAGAACGGAGACATGCCTCCCGGACACGTCGCAGAGGAGCAGGGCGATTACCACGTTCAGATAGATGAGGAGGCCAGGAGCGTTGCCCTGAAGATCGAGTCGGTGGTCGCCCAGCGCAGCAGGGTCGTGGATTGGCATGTGAACGAGGATGTCAGGAGGCTGATGCGCCGGGACATCAAGCGCGAACTCAGACCCACGGGCGACTACACCGAAGACCAACTGGAGGAGTTGGCCAACCGGATAGTCGAGCTAGCCAGCCGCAGGAGCGGGCAGTGACCGAGGGGGGCCGCGTACGCTTCGGGGATACCAGCATCGACTACGAGGTGCGACGCAGCGGCCGGCGCAGGAAGACCGTCCAGATCACGGTGGACGGCGGCGGAGTGCAGGTCGTCGCGCCGACGGCCACGCCCGCAGGCGAGCTGCGCGCCATCGTGCGGAAGCGGGCTGGCTGGATACTGATTCACGCCTCGGACCGGATGCTGGAAGCCGCCCCCAAGCGCTTCGTGAGCGGCGAGACGCTGCCCTATCTGGGCCGCAACGTCCGAATGGTTGTGGAGAACGCAGACGTGCGCAGGGCGGAAGTCCGCTTCGACCACTGGCGGTTCCGGGTCACCGCCCCGAAAGGACTGAGCGGCGATGAACGCTACGAGTCGATCCGCCGTGCCGTCGTGCGCTGGTACCGTTCGCGCGCCCAAGAGAGGCTTGGAGAGGTTGTCGAGCGGTGGACGCCTCGGCTCGGAAATGGAGATGAGATTCGTGTGCTAGTGCGCGACCAGCGTCAGCGTTGGGGAAGCTGTGCGCCCGACGGGACGCTGCGCTTCAACTGGCGCGCCATGATGGTCAAACCGGCGCTCATGGAATACGTCGTCGTCCACGAGTTGGCGCACCTGACCCACCGGAACCACTCACCGGAGTTCTGGACACTCATTGCTTCGGTGATGCCGGACGCGCAGCGGCGTCGCCATCATCTGCGGGAGAGCGGAAAGTCACTGCCCTTGTGATGGATGCACGGACAAATGAGAGGGACTCCGACTGTGAGCCAAGCCTCTCTCGCCGTTCCGCCTGTCTCAGGACCGCAGGAGAACATCGCCGTACTGGAAGTTATTCCTGATGCCCCAAGACATTGAGATGCGGAGGTGATGTCATGACCTGGGATCGTAACGGCATGGACCCGGAGAAGATGTTGGAAGAGTACCGCAGGCTCATTGACACCCTGGGCCGCGACGGTCTTCGCGAGTATCTTGAGCATCTGGCGGAGGGGGTCGAAGCGAACCCTGTGGACCCAAAGGAGTTGTTTGAACGCCATCGCAGGCTCATAGACACCCTGGGGCGCGACGGCCTTCGCGGGCATGTCGAGCATATGACGGAGGCGGTCGAAGCGAATCCTCGCGACGCCGACGCCCTGCTCAGTAGGGGGATGACCTACGCCGAACTTGGGGACCACCGCCGTGCGGTGGACGACTTCAGCCGCCTCATTGCCATCAACCCCAACGATGCCGACGCCTACCATGAAAGAGCGCGCTCTTATAGCAAGATGGATGAACTCCGCTCGGCGATGGAGGACTACGACACCGCCATTCGACTGGCTCCCGGCGATGCCTGGGCGCACATCAATCGCGGGGGATGCAACGCCGAACTGGGCAACCTGGCAGAGGCGATCAACGACTACGACGCAGCTATACTCCTAGCCCCCGACTCTGCCGACGCCTACTACAACAGAGGGCTGGCCTACGACGAGATGGGCGACCTCCTCCGGGCGGTGGAAGACCTCAGCAAGGCCATAGAGTTGGAGCCCGGCGACGCCGAGGCTCACTACCACAGAGGACTGGCGTACCGCGAGATCGGTGAGATGGACGAGGCCCTGAACGACTTCGACGCAGCTATGGGCTCCGAAGAGAACCACGACCTCGTCTTCGACGCGAGGGGCATCACCAACCTCAACATGGAGAGATTCGATGCTGCACTCCGCGACTTCGATGCCGTTATCGGACTTGACCCCGATAACGCATCCGCGCTCCGGGGAAGGGGCATCGCATTAGGCGGCATGGGCCGAGACGAGGAGGCGGTGGAGGCCCTGGACAGATCCCTGTACATCGAGCCGGACAACAGCGAGACCCTGACGGCCAGGGGAATCGCCCACACCAGCCTGGAGCAATACGACTTAGCGGTGGCGGACTACTCTAGGGTCATCGACATCGACCCCGACGATACGCGCGTCCTCTACAGCAGGGGGACGGCCCAAATGCACCTGGCTCGATACGAGAGCGCCATTGACGACTTCAGCGCCATCATTGGAATCGACCCGGACAATGCCGGGGCATACATGGCGAGGGGATTCGCCTACACCCTGCTTGGAGAGCACGGAAGAGCGGTGAAGGACTACGGCAGGTTCATCGAGTTGGCGCCAGACGACCCAATGGCGTACTACACGAGAGGCTGCGCCCACGCCGAGTTGGGCGAGACCCACAGGGCGGTGGAGGATTTCGAGCGGTCCATCGCCCTCAAGCCGGACAACATCGAGCCCCTACGCAGCAGGGCGAGGCTGTACTACCACGTTGGCGAGTTGGACAAAGCGATACAGGACTATGACGCGATCATTCGCCTGAAGCCCGGCGACCCGACGGTTCACGAGGAGAGGCAGATCGCTCTTGAGCAGATGGAGGCGAGTGGACGCTGAACCGTCGGTCATGCTTACTGGCGCGCTCAACTTGCGCCAATTGCACATCGGTGTACGGTCTGATACGTCGGCACGCCAAGAAGTGACATCTAGGGCCAATTAGGAGGGAAGCCATCGGCAGTTGATGGCTTCCCTCCCGTGTACCTAAGCAGTTGTCGGTTTCGGCTGCACCAGCAGTGCTGAGTAGCTTGGAGCCACCACGTGCTCCACCGACACCCGACCGCTGCCGTCGTACCCGGCGCGGAAGGCGTACTCCACCTTGGCTCCCCAGGGCACGCGCCCGCCGACGCGCACCGCGCCGCCCCTGGCGGTGCCGTCCCTCCCGCGAGTGCCGTGCACCACCATCCCGCTGCGCTCACCCTTCGTCCAGCCCAGGACCTTGAGCGCGGCGGGCATCACCCGCTCATCGGCCTTCGTCCGCTGGAAGAGGACCTTGTGGAGTTTTCTGATCACCACGGCGGACGGGGTAGCCTTGCCGTTCATGATCTGGGAGAGGTGGGCGGAACTGATGCCCGCCCGCCGCGCCACCTCATTCTGGCTGACGCCAAGCTCGTCCATGCGCTCCCAAATGAACTGCCGGTCGAGGTCGGGGCACTGGGCGGCCTCGACCTTCACACGCTCCCCAAGCACAGCCTCGACCCTGGCCTGGAGCTTGACGCCCATGGAGCGCTTGCCTCTGGCCACCTGGGAGAGGTAGCTTGCAGAGACGCCGACCCTCTTGGCCAACTCCCGCATGGTCAGTCCGAGAGTCCGGGCTGCCTCTCGGATGAACGTGCTCGCGTCGCTGTCCACCACCTCGCCCTGTCGGTTGGCGAGCTTCGCGGGGGCGACCCTGGCCGCCACCCCAAGCACCGACTCGATCTGGGCCTGCGCCTTGATCCCCATGGTTCTGCGACCCTTGGCCACCTGCGTCAAGTAGCCGTAGCTCACCCCCGACCGGTCGGACAGCTCCAGCATCGTCAGCCCCATCGTCCTAGCGGTTTCCCGGATGAAGGAACTCTCTGCGGTTACCTCAACGCTCTGGCGGTAGACGATCCCCTGTCCGGGGACCTCGCCCAGGATGGCGATGGCCTTCTCGCGCAGGTCGGGAGTCCAGGGCTTCTTGCCCATGCCGACCTGGGAGAGGTGGCTTGCGCTGACGCCCATCAGCGCGGCCAACGCCTTCATGGAGAGGCCCTTGGTCCTGGCCGCAGCCCTGAGCTCGCTCTCGGGCCTGCCCCTGCACTCTTCGGTCGCTGCCGCATCCGTCGTCGTCTCTGTGTTCTTGGTCCGGTTGGTCGTCGTGGTGGTTGCCGTCGTCATGTCGCTTCTCCTTTGAATGAAGAAGCGGGACGGCCCGCCACCCCGTGGGTGGAGACAGTCCCGCTCTGAATTGGCGTCCCGAATGGCCGGGACTGTCTCCGTGGGTGTGTTGACCTAGTTGCTGGCAAAGAGAAGGGCCGCCCGTCCTTGTGAGAGGAGAAGCGGCCCTTTGCTCGCCAACTGCTAATGAGGCTGGGGCGCGAAGCTGCCGAAGCCGACTGCGACGCTCTCGACCTCGTTTACCGGTTACTCAACGTGCATGTTCACCTCCTGATTGATCTTGTAGACCCGCGCGGCATCCGTGGCGCGGGTCGTCTGTGTGTTGGTTTCGGTTACGCAAGACGCACTCCGCCCACGGTCGGATGCTGGACGCGGGGGACGGAGTGGATGAAAGAGACGCAGCTCGGCCCAGGGTCACATCACGAGGATGCGAACTTGGGGAGCTGCGTTGAAGGGGAACCTACCGGCCTGAGCTTCATCCACAGGACGGCGCGGTGAGCGAGCTACGCAGCCCTGCGAGATCGTCATGGGACGGCGTGCGTGGATGCTGCGACCCAACCGCGTGACGGTTGCGCCGCAGGCATGAGGAACTGGCCGGGACGCAGGGCGCACCTCGACCAGAGTCTGCACCGTACTCGCTACGGCGGTGTCCCGACTTCCGAGACGGCATCGGGGGAGCAACGGCTCGACCCCTCCACCAGCTCACGCAACGGGAAGGCGCTTGTCCCTCTGGGGCGGCCATCGGGAGAGCGAGGCTCAATCCCTCCGGTCCGACCCCTGGGCGGCTGTTCGGAGAGCAGGGCTCGATCCTATGCAGCCGGTCCCGGATTCGGGGACGGGAACCCTCCAGGTTTCTCGGCATGAAACGCTGGAAAGCCAGAAACTGTGTCTATTGTCGCCCGAACGCATGACCGAAGGGAAGGGTTCAGACGGGGCAATCGGGCAACTCACCCCCAATTGCTTACAACTTTTTGACTCGGAGTTAGCGGCGATTTAGCAACCACGCCGGAGCCGCCGGTTGATCCCATCGCAGGCCCCTGGTTGCGCCACAGCCCCAGGTTGAGGATGCGACGCACCCACAGACGCCGCAGCCCCGGTTGCCCTCCCCTTCAGCCGACCCGTGCGGCCCTCCCTTGCCGTCGCCTTTGCGTCCATGTTCCACTTGCCCCATTTCGTAGCTGGCGCTGCCCCATAACCACTGCCAACCGCCATGTTCCACTTGCCCCATTTCCTAGCTGCGTCTGCCCCATAACCGTGGAACCAGCCCCGGAGACAAAGTGCTCGCAGGTTACATCCTATAGAGGGGGCCTCCACGCCTGTAGCAGCTTGCCCACGACCACCCTCAGGCCGCCTTCACTGAACTCCTTTCTCTGTACACGGGTATGGCACCACATCCGACCCGCGATTTACCCCGCCCTGTGAGGGGAGTCAGTGCGCAGACCCAGGTAACCTCTCCATCGGCTCCTGCCCACCGTTTCCGTCCAACGCCCCTGGACGAATCCGCCCACACCCTTACGCACACCATCGTCCAGTAGGAGGCCGTCACCATGATCGACATCGTCCCAGGCCATCCCAGCCCGCTTGTCGTCCGCCCCAGCAGGGATGCGCTCCAAAGCCTTTGATTCCCCACTTGCATTTCTGCAACTCTGGCCCAAATCGGGTGAACCTGCCCTTATATCGAAGTGCTCGCAACAACGACCCAGCATCCCTCGGTTTCAACCTGTATCAGCTACGAAACCACCCCCGACTTGCGTTTCTGCAAGTGACGAGAATCCTTGTACACGGGTAACACATGACATTGGCCTCTGGAGGCGCCCATGACGGCCTCCCTCAGCCCTGAGATACCGCTCGCTCTCAGGTCGCTCTGACCCAGCTGCCGCCCACCGATCACCCGGTCCTGGGCCACTTCCCAAAAGGGAACTCTGCCCGAAATCGGGTGAACCTGTCCTTATATCGGATTGCTCGCAACAACGGCCCAGGCCCCTTCGTTTTCGCCTGATTTACGTTCAAAACGCCCCCGACTTCCCTTTTGGGAACTGACGCACATCCTTGTACACGGGTAGCACATCAGAATCGGCCCATCGCCGCCCATTTCGCCCTGTGAGGGGGGTCCTTGCGCGAGCCCGGGCTCGTGGACGGACCCCCCTCACGCACCATTACGAAGACGTTCTCGACTCCTCAGACTTGTTGTCAGGCAGGACCGGCGGCGACAGCCCGACGCACACTCACGCGAGCCTGCCGAAGAGAGCGATGAACAACGAGCGCAGACAGAACGGGTTGCGGACGCCCGAAGAGGACTTCCCGGAGTTCGGCGAGGTCAGGGTGATTTCACGGCCCGGCCCCGACGCCGAGGACCGACTGCGCCGTCTCTTCACCCTGCTGCTCAAGCCCTCGGCCAGCGACGGGCAGGCGGAGTCTGAGAAGGATTCGAACTCCGACGACCGGCACTCTGGCGATCCCCTGGAGGCCGAAGCCTGATGCGGGCCGAACCGTCCCTCAACCGCAATCAGCTATCGCCGAGACGTACAGCCCTCAGCCAGGACGCCCCGTACCGGGCGGTCTACGGAGACGTATCGAAGATCATCGACGCGGCCAGGGACACGGCGGCCCGTTCGGTGAACGCCGCCATGACCGCCGCCTACTGGTTGATCGGACATCGCATCGTCGAATTCGAGCAGTCGGGCGAGGAGCGGGCCGAGTATGGGACGGCGCTCATTGAGAATCTGGCGGAGGACCTGACGCGACGGTTCGGGCGCGGGTTCTCCCGGCAGAACCTCCAGAACATGCGCCTGTTCTATCTCGCACATCTCCCCGACCGAATTCGCCAGACGGCGTCTGGCATATCTGAATCTCCATTCGCCGAGGTTGGCTTCGACGACCTTCTGACCGCCTTTCCGCTGCCCTGGTCGGCCTACGTGCGGTTGCTGTCCGTCAGGAATGAACAGGTCCGCGCGTTCTACGAGACCGAGGCCCTGCGGGGAGGTTGGTCGGTCCGTCAGCTAGACCGGCAGATCGGCTCCCAGTTCTACGAGCGCACGGCCCTGTCCAAGAACAAAGCCGCCATGCTCACGTCAGGACAGAAGCCCAAGACCCAAGACGTCGTGCTGCCCCAAGAGAAGATCAAGGACCCCTTCGTCCTGGAGTTTCTCGACCTCAGGGACGAGTACTCCGAGAGCGACCTCGAAGAAGCCCTCGTCCGCCACCTGGAGACCTTCCTCATGGAGCTGGGCGACGACTTCTGCTTCATGGGAAGGCAGAGGCGGCTGCGCATCGGCAACAGGTGGTACCGGGTTGACCTGCTTTTCTATCACCGGGGACTGAGATGTCTTGTGGTCATCGACCTGAAGATCGGGGCGTTCACCCACGCAGACGCCGGGCAGATGCACCTCTACCTGAACTATGCGCGGGAGCACTGGGGGCGCGAGGGTGAGAACCCGCCCGTGGGACTTATCCTCTGCTCAGAGAAGGATGAGGCCCTGGCGCGGTACGCCCTCGACGGCCTGCCCAACAACGTGATGGCGGGGGAGTACCGGATCACCCTGCCCGATGAGACAGTCTTGACCGGTGAGCTCGACCGGACACGGCAGGCGATGGAGCTGCGAGGCTCGCAGCGTACGAGACTTCGGCAGTAAGCGGCGCACCGCTGGTGGACGCCCCGGTGGAATAAAGAGACACTTTGAAGACACCGCCCGCACCGATGTCCACATTGCCAAGATACTATCGACGTGCTATGATAGTAGAAATAAGTGAATATGGAGTTGGTCAGATGAACTTCCAAATTGGTGGGAGACGCTACGACATAGCGCGGGAAGACATCCTGAACGCTACCCGCAATGTACCACCAAACCCTGCTGACGGGCGAAACAAGTATTTCGTCAGACTTCACGGGCGGCAATATCCCATCAAGCAGGTGCTTCAGTTGGTCACCGGGTTGGCGTCGCTTGAGTTTACGGCTCAGTATGCACACAGGATTCTAACCGCTTTGGAGTTCGAGGTATCGAATCATTCTTCATCAGCCACGGTTGCCATAGGTGCGAGTGATGGTGGTGACGAGGTCTTGAGGCTTCTGGTTGTGCTAGAGACTGACGAAGACGGCTGGGAAGTGGCCAGTTGTCCAACCCTGCCAGGGTGCCATAGTCAGGGCAGAACGAAGCACGAGGCTCTTGCGAACATCAGAGAAGCCATCAGGGGCTACCTGGCCAGCATGCGTGAGCATGGGGAATCCTCACCATCCTCTTCCAAGTTTGAAATTCTGGAAGTTCCTGTTTAGTGGCTCGTCTTCCCATCATATCGGGCGACGAGTTCGTCAAGGCGGTCGCCAAGATAGGATTTGTGTGGGACCGTACTGAAGGCAGCCACATGATACTTGTGCGGACCACAGGTCAAAGGCTTTCGGTGCCCAGACACCGGGAATTGGGGCGAGGTTTGCTAAGGGCATTGATCCGCGACACCGGACTCACGAGAGACGAGTTCCTGAAGCTGCTCAGTTGAACTCGCTAACCCCACGCCAAGTCCGCGCAGTGTCAGTGCCGAGATCCGTATCCACAGACCCGCCTCCTGTCAAATGCGGGTCTTCTTCATTTCAGGGAAATCAGAGGAGGCAATCATGACGACGAGGACCGATAGGAAGACGGCAACGAAACGGGCGGCCATCTACGCCCGCGTATCGGACAAGAGCCAGGACACGGAGGACAAGACCTCTATCTCCGAGCAGATCAGCGACATGGAGGCCCTCTGCGAGCGCAGGGGGCTGACCATCACGGCGCGCTACCAGGAAGTTGGCAGGGGATGGTCGAAGAACCGCCCAGAGTTCCAGAGGATGCTGGCCGACGCCAGGCGCGGACGCTTCGATACCATCGTCTGCTGGAAGTCCGACCGGCTCAGCCGGGGCATGTACCCCGCAGCCGTCCTCATGGAGGTCGTCGAGGCGTACCAGATAGAGCTGGAGGCTGTCATGGACGCCATCGACATGAAGACCTTCGGCCTGATGGCGGCCATCGGCAAGATCGAGCTGGACAACTTCAGGGAGAGGGCCTCGATGGGCAAGCGAGGCTCGGCCAAGCAGGGCCGCATCCCCACCAACAACGTCCCCTTCGGGTACAGGCTTGGAGAGGACCGCAGGGCGGAGATCGTGGAGGACGAGGCCGAGGTCATCCGCCGCGTCTTCCACATGTACGTCCGCGAAGACATGGGAGCTCCGGCCATCGCCAAGCAACTGACCGCTGAAGGCGTCCCCACGCCCAGGGCCGTGGGGCGATGGTACGACCGCACTGTCACCCGCATCCTAGGACTTGAGGCTTACAAGGGCACCTGGATTTTCGGCAAGCGCCGCCACGTAGCCACCGAGCAAGGCATGAGGAGGTACAACCGGCCCGAGGACGAGTGGGTCGGAGTGCCCTTCCCGCCGGTGGTGGACGAGGAGATATGGGACCTGGCCCAGGAGGTCAAGAAGCGACGGCTGACCCACTCGGGCCGCAACACCAAGCTGTTCTACCTCTTGCAGCACCTAGTCAGGTGCTCCGAGTGCGGGTACCTGATGGGCTGCCGGGCCAACAGACGCCAGGCTACCAGACGCAACGGCAAGTCCTTTACCTACAAGCTCAAAACCCCCCGCCGCTACTACAGGTGCTACGGGATGGAGAACGACGGCGTGAAGTGCCGGGAGCGCCCCCACATCAGGGCAGAGCGGCTTGAGGGGCTGGTCTGGGGCGAGGTCAAGAAGGTGCTGGAGAACCCCGGCGTCATCGTCGCCGGCATCGAGGCCATGGACTCCCGGGCGGACAACGGCGAGCTGGTCGAGGAGATAGCCATGGCGGAGCGGGAGCTGCAAAGGGTGCAGACGGAAGAGGACCGGGCCATCAGGCTCTACGTGTCGGGGAAGATCACGGAGAAGCAGCTCGACCGCCAGCGCAGGTTCATCACCGAGCGTCTGGAGATGCTCCGGCTGAAGCTGGACGACTACCGGGCCAGGGAGATGGCCGAGGCGGAGAAGCGGGCGCTGGGCGAGCACATCGTCGAGTGGGCGCACCGGCTTGGCGGCAGGCTGGACGACCTGGGCGACGAGGAGCGCAGGGAGGCGCTGGGGCTGCTCCTGGACGGGGCCACCATCGACGGGAGCAACAACGTCGAGTTGACCCTCGCCATCCCTACTGAGGATGTAGTGTCGATTGCAGGACAGAATACTCCTTGGGGTCCCACTCTTTGGCAAGAAACTCGCGCAGCTCGGCTCGGAAAGCCTCGTCGGCGGGGTTCGTTGAGAAATCCATCCTGCCTCCCCCTCATCGTTCGACGATGATTTGGCGATGCCGCCACGGCGACGGCCCCGCTGTCATGCGCGCAATGTAGCACTGCGCGGGTGCAGGGTAAAGCTGGGAGGACGATAAAGGGCGGCTCAGGTGGAATGCGAATCCAGCAGACGATCCGCGATGCTCAGAAATGTTCTCCATTCCTCATGCGAGGGTGTGAACTTTTTCTCAATCGCAATGACCCACCCATCGAAGTCGTTCTTGGTGTGTCTCTTGATCTCCAGGTCCGCGCGCCTCACGACGAGCCTGTTTACCTGGGGATCGTTCCGCACGGCGTCCAGCAGCCCCGTGTTGTGATCCTCGCCGTCCCACGTCACTGCGACCGTTCTGCCAAAGATGGGGAAGCTCTTCCTTCTGGTGGACTTGATCGAAACAACTCGATCTTCTGAGAAAGGGCGGTCGTCCGGCACCAGGAAGACGTACCACCATCGCGTGGGGGAATACTGGCTGCCGTCGTGCTTGAACAGGTTGACGCGGTTGATTGGCCCGTCTGCAACCTCAATGCTCCCCAGGGCGCGCGACCACCCCGGCTTCTGAACGTTCTCGATGGGCACGTCCCGCTCGGACATGGACGCGGGCAGGCCAAGCGACTGCAATGTGGCCGCCAGATTATCTCGCGTCTTGTCCCTGAATCGTTCTCTCATAACCAGCTACAACGTGGATGTTGCGCCGATGATTGTGCCCATCACGGTGAACGTGACGACATGATAGCCGGCGTTGATGACGAACAGCGTCGGCGATTTCCTCTCGAAGAGGTAGGTGACGGCGAAGGATGCGGCAACGAACGCGGCGCCAACTGCAAGCCCAGTTCGCAGCCCTTCAAGTATCGAGGAGTCATCGCCAATGACTAGTGAAAGCACGTAGGCCGCGATGAGCAGCATGATGGCGGAGCCGCCGAACATGCGGAGTAGATTGCCCTGGTGATCGTCCTCAGTGAATCCGTTCTCACGCATCCACGGCTTGGCGAACAGGATGGGCGAGTACCACGCGCCACCGATGACAAACGCCACGATCGTCGCGGCAATGATGCCGATATAGTTCAGGTCCGTATTGAATTCCATGAGCCGCTGTCCTTACTCCCACTGCCGACGCCCCAGTGTAGAGGAAAGTGGTCGAGGCACGTGTCGGTGCGCTTACTCCGCTATCTCATCTTCCGGCGGCGGCTGGATGTTGAAATCTTCATTGAATGAGTGGAACTCGATGAGTTCGTTTTCATAACTCACCAAGTTCGGGTAATGATGGTTCGGAGCAGCAGGGCGTCCCCAGTGGGCGCGTTGCAGAAGCAGATCGTCAACACCAATCCAGAAAGAGGCTACGTTCCTGAATCCAGGCGACCGCCCCAGAACCGCCTGACGCACATGATAGACGGCCACACCGTCAAAAAATTCTATGCCAACGAGCCTCAAGTCCGTTTCTATTTCACTCGGGAGTTCCTCGGTCAGCAAGAACCGCATGACAAAAGGCAAGAGGGATCTCGCCGAGATCATGAAACCATGGTCCTGAAGTCTCCAAAGCTGGTTATGATCCTTCTGGAGATAGTGGCTCTCGCCAATCCGGAGATTCTGTTCCCGCGACACAGCGGAGAACCCCCTTGCTTCGAGGATTGTCTTACTGGATGCCGCTCGATCCGGATACTCATACTTGGTCTGCGTCAGATAGCAGTACGGGCTCCGTCTATTATCGCCTTCGCTTTGATCGTCAAAGGTTTCAATCACAATTTCAGTGGTAGCAAATGACTCCAGTTTGCTCATGGCGTCAGCAGATTGACGCAAGAGTTCGAGTGGATCATGTGTGGACGGAATCTCACTGCCCGATTCAGGCAGCGGCTCAAGGTTGGCAGCGCCATTACATCGTTCACGAGCATTCTCTTCAACGGTGGGGGTGTTAGGGGGCGTTGGTGTGGGAGTAACACTCAGAACAGGACTCGGCGTCGGCACAAGAACTTCAACTGTAGGAAATTGATTGACTGCTTCGTCACTACCGGAGCTCGGCGTGGGCGTCACATCCTCATCGCTGCATGCCGCGACTAGTAGAATCGCCGCCATCACAATTGTCGGCACGATCCAAAGTTGGTACGTGGCTCGTCGAAACATTGCGACCATCATATATAGACAGCGGAAGGGATACCTATCGCGATATGAAGTGAAGTTCCCCACTCATCAAGGGCTGGCGATCTGGTCTTCCGGCGGCGGCTGGATGTTGAAAACATCACCAAATCTGCTCACTTCCGTAAGCAGGTATGTCTGCTCCTGTACTCCTGCCTTATTGAGGTCCGGCGACTCTGTGCGTATAAAAACCCTATGGACGAGGTGATCTCTAACGCCTATCCAATAGTGGTATGAAGACACCGATTGGCCAAGGTCGTCGTTCTCGGTTTTGTCTCCACGCACGTGGTAGACGTCGGTGCCGTCTAGCTCTTCGATAGCGACCGTCGTCCACTCTGTCGCGGAATCGTCCAGGGTTTCTAGATACAGAATCTGTAGAAGCCCTTGGATGTCATCATCCTCAACTTGCCCGCTTTCTTGCCACGATTCCTCACTTTGTGAGTAAGTGTAGCTATTTCGATTAGCAATAACGGTTGTCCATCCTGCACTGAATGAACGGTTCTGAAAGTACTGGAACTCACTTATGAAATTGTCTGGCGACTCATACTGGTAAGAAACGTAGGAGCAACTACTATCCTGTGCCGCCATGACTGCCAGACCCGGTTCGCCATCATACGTCAGCGCGACAGAAGTCATCTCGAATGAATCAGCGTCATTCGTGGTATCTCGTGCATCAATCAACAATTGGAGCGGTTCCAGCAGTTCACTCCGATCATTCGAGGTCACTCGCAACGGGGCTGGAGCGGTGGCCGCATTCCAACATGGATACTCGACTGGAAGAATCGGTCTCTCGTCAATTATCGTCGGCACGGTCGTGGTATCGACTGCCGCAATGTCGGCCGCCGAAACGATCTCCATTGAGTTTGTCGGAATACCCTCGTCTTCGTTCTCTTCCCAAATCGTGAACCCTCCAAACAACAACAGACTGCCATTGTCCAGAAACGTGGCCGAATGAGCGCCACGGGGTTCAACGAGTTCAGGCCCGAGAGCCCAGAGTTTCGTGGCAGGGTCATACAAAACAGTCGTTGACCGCGGGAGTGAGCTGTTTCCACCACGTTCTCCGCCTGCGACCAGGAAACGTCCGTCCGACAGCTCTGTGATTGAGGCATTCCGTGGTAATGCTTGCCTCTCGAAGGTAAATGACTCTTCCCTTTCCGGATCCCCGAGGATCACACTGTCCGGCGCATAGCTGATTGACCATTCACTATTAGACGGGTCATACGACTCAATCCTGTTGGCGTACACGATGTTGACAGTTCCATCAGCCGAGGCGGTGGCGTGCCACGGCAGATCACTAACCCACATGTGCAGTGTCACTACCGTCTCCCACGCGTTCGTCGCCGCATCAAATGAGTCAATACGAACCACATCATCAAGAGTGGACTCTTCGTCGTCGGTGGTTTCTCCAATACGAACGGTCAAGACCCGCGAACCCGTCAAAGGAAACGCCCATTGGCTTATCTCGTCCTGACCCCAGAGATTGAATTCGCGAGTGAGTCCCCCAGGTTGAGACGCAGCGTCCACCCACGTATCCGAAACCGGATCATAAATCTCAACGGCAAGCGACACGGGAACGTCGAATATGCTCGATTCTGATAGCACGTCTATTCCGCCAATAGCGGCAACTCGACCGTCATCCAACAATATTAAGTCAGGAGATGCGCGAGGGGAGGTAGGAGGCGAGACACGAGTAGGCGTCAACGATTCCCCGTCCAGAATATACGCAGCAAGTGGGACTGATTCAATCTCTGCTTGTGACTCAGCGTTCGGTTCTTCGATACCAACGAGAAGGATGTTGCCATCGGCAAGTTTCACTGCTTTGACAAATACCATTAGGGGCAGAATTGGATCCTCGAGCGACCAACTGTCTCCCGCAGGATCGTAGACTTCAATAAATGGGTGCGGTCCACCAAAAAACAGGCCTTGGTTCCCGATTGTGGGCAGTGCTCCTCCAATGAACAGAACGCGCCCATCATTCAGGTTGAGCGCTTGATGGCCAATGCGCGTCGTGGGGAGTTCATCCCCTATTAGAGTCAAGAGTTCTTCGATATACTTTTCAGCCGCCTCTGGGTCCGGAGTCGCGGTTGGTCTCGGCGTGGCGGTAGGAGGAAGCGGTATCGATACCGAGAAGGAAGTTGGCGTCGGCGTTGGAGAAGGCGTGGCACTGGGGGCCACAGTCGGAACAGGACTTGGTGTCTGTGTAAGAGCCTCAACTGTAGGTGTTTGGCCAGCCGTCCCGGAGCTCGCCGTGGGCGTCGCATCCTCATTGCTACATGCCGCTAGCAACACAATCATGGCCAACGCCATGGCAACGATGATCGTCCCGATAAGTCTTGGCCCAATTCTTTTAGACATCACAAGTATCATACGCAGGCCACAGAACGAGGCCTACTGAACGCTACCGCCATCGTCTTATGTAAGGGACACTCGTCTTATTGGTCCGTCCGATACACGTAACGAGTGTCAAACAGCCCGTAGAGCGTGGGCGTCATGTTTCCAAAGACATTGCGGACGGCGGCGATTCTCTCTCCAAGCGTCGTATAGATGAGCGGCACATTCTCCGCGACGATTTCCTGCGCCTGGTGGTACAAAGCGACACGCTTTTGACGGTCCAGCTCCTTGCTGCCATTGATGTAGAGAGCGTCAATTTGAGCCTCCCAATCCGTGGCAGGTTCCGGTTGGTTGGGGTACCAGAGGTGCAAGCCTTCACTGCTGTGCCAGAGGTTTATCCCACTGTGTGGCTCTGTCCCACCCGTGAAGCCGATGATGATGGTGTCCCAATCGAAGGTCGTGGTCAGTTGACCGACGATTACGCCAAAGTCGATCACGGAGTAGTCAACGTCCAACCCGATTGCCTGCATTCCCTCATGGATGATTGACCCAACGGTCTCTCGGACATTGTTGCCCTGATTCGTCGTCATAGCGAACGCTATCGGTCTGCCCTCGCCGTCTTCGCGAATCCCGTCACCATTAGTATCGACCCATCCCAGGTCATCAAGGATCTCGTTCGCTTTGTCGATGCTGTACTCGTATTGGCGGACATTCGGGTTGTGGAAATCGCCAGCCGCCGGACTGATAGATGACCATTGCAGGTAGCCGAATCCGTGCTGAGCCTCATCGATGATTCGTTCCTTGTCGATGACATGCGCGACCGCCTGCCGAAACTGCGTGTTGCTAAACCAGTCACGCTTGCGAGGATCCAGGTACGGATTGCCCGTTTCAGGATTCTGTCCGGGATTCACGTTGAATGCCAGGAAGGTCGTGCCGAACGTTGGGCCACGTCTGTACATCGTGAAGTTCTGTTCCCTCTGCAGCGGCTGCAGCTGCGCATATTCCTCGCCGAGTACACCGTGGATATCGGTCTGACCGGAGAGGAAATAGGCAAGTTCATCCTCTAATTCGGGAACAATCACATGAACGATGCGATCCAGGTACGGCAGGGGGTTTCCCGAGTCGTCCTGCAACCAGTAATCGGGATTGCGGGCCATTTCGACGCGCTCTCCCGGGATATAGGTTGCGATGGTGAATGGTCCGGTTCCGATGATGTCGGTTGGGGCGGTGTTGATGTCCCACGTTGTGTTGAAAGTTCCATCATCCACATGCTTCTCAAGAATGTGTCGCGGATAGATGGCTGTGCCCATGCTTCGCAGGAATGGAGCGAACGGCTGGGGCAAGATGCACACAACTGTATGCTCGTCCACGGCCACGACGGTCATGGGTTTTTCTCGCCACTCTCCGGTGTCCTCATCCAGGAAACGGAAATTGAAAGCGGGGCGCGAACTCGCTGGTATCTCATCGTTGTAGATGATGCGATCGAAAGTGAACTCTACATCGCGGGCGGTGAACGGCGTGCCATCATGCCAAAAGACATCGTCCCGCAGATGGAATGTCCACGTCATCCCGTCCTCGGACACCTCCCAGGACCTCGCAAGTGACGGTTCGACGCGATCAGTCAGCCACGAGGTCTCGGTAAGCCCTTCAAAGAGATAGGACAGAACGCCGGACGATGAGGCGTCTTTCGCAATGGCCAGGTTGAACGTTAGCGGGTCCGAGATCGTGGCAATAGTGATCTGCCCTCCGTATTCGCCGGTCACATACTGAAACGCCTCTGCATTCGCCTTGAGCTGATCGGTAACGGACGGTCCTGCATCGGTCTCCGACGCGGGCGTTGGTGTCGTGATGGGGTGGGCGGTTGCCGTGGGTACAGGTGTGATCGTCGCCGTAGGAGCAATGATATTGACAGAAGGCAATGGCTGACCGGCATCCCGTGCACCGGGCGTCGGCTCTTCATTGCCACACGCCGCAAAGAGAGAAACGGCAACCGCGCACAAGAACAAGACCAGCGCCAGCCGCCGCATTCGGATAGTACCAGGGAGTTTGCTCAATTCTCAGTCCTTTCTACTGCTACCACTCGCACATCCCCAGATCAATGGGGCGCTGTGGCGGATAGCCTACGCCTCTTTATCATCCTCTATTTTGAAACGCCCCCCGCGCCATCAAGATGGCGCGGGGGGCTGATAGCTTCCAGTTCCGAACGTGAAATCTGTCTATCTCGGCAGCCCGAGTCCTCGCTGGGCAATGATGTTCGGGCCCAGCAGAATGCCGCCGCCACCGCCGAAGCCCAGTGACAGGGAGATGGCGTTGTAGGCTCCGTAGTAGCCGCTATGG
Source organism: Dehalococcoidia bacterium (assembly GCA_965207895.1). Taxonomy (GTDB): domain Bacteria; phylum Chloroflexota; class Dehalococcoidia; order UBA6926; family UBA6926; genus VXMO01. Next base: position 549,477 of record CBDBNN010000003.1, on the reverse strand, counting down.
GGTGCCCTGTCCTCACCGCGATTCAGGATGCCGTAGTCCCCGATGATCTTTGCGAGCACGGGCCAGAAGTGCAGCTTGGCCGTCACTTGGTTGCGAAGGCCCGAGATTGCGCCCTCATGCTGCGGCACGTCACCACGCGCCTGCATCCATGCGACGCGATTGGCGAGTTGCCTGTCAGCCTCGACGGTTACACGCAGATCAGCCAGCTTATGACGAACCATCGGATCGCTGAGCAGCGGCTCGCCGTTGAAAGTCGTCTCCTTGAGCATGTCGATGAACCGCTCCAGGATGCCGATGTGCCGGACGGGACCTTCTGTGCCGGTGCGCTCGAAGTTCAGGGTTGTCATGGCCGCGTACCAGCCGCGGTTGACCTCACCGAGAACGTATTTCTTCGGCACGCGGAGACCATCCATAAAGACCTCGCACCAGCGCCAGCGGCCCATCATGTCATACAGGGGCCGGAGGGTCAGGCCGTCCGGGCGAGTACCTTCCTCATCCTTGAGGTTTACGAGCAGATAGGTGATGCCGCGGTGCTTGGGAGCCTCCGGGTCTGTGCGGACGAGCACATGGTACCAGTCCGCGAGGTGCGCGCCGGATGACCATATCTTCTGGCCGGTGATAACGAAATCATCGCCGTCCTCGACAGCGCGGGTTTGGAGCGAAGCGAGGTCCGTGCCGGCGTTCGGCTCGGAAAATCCCTGGGCCCACTCGATGTCGCCGTTCGCCATGCGCGGCAGGAACTCGTCCTTCACCTCATCCGAGGCGTGGAACATCAGCGCGCCGGTGATATTGGACTGCGGCGAGCCGTTGGGGGCATTGGCATAGGCCAGTTCTTCCTTGTAGATGAATTGCTGGCTGATGGGATAGTCGCCACCACCAAACTCCTTCGGCCAGGTCATGGTGTACCAACCCTTGTCGACAAGCTTCTTCACGAACTCCTTGTCGTTCTCACGGGACTCCACCGTATCGAAGTCCCAGGAGCGAACGGACATGCTGTGGCCGTCAAAGCCCTTGTCGTCCCAATTCTTGTTGATGAAATCACGCACCTGAGTACGAAATGCCTGATCCTGTGGGTCTTCCCGAAAATCCATCGGAACTCCTCCTCTCCCACCGCCTACCGCGCAGCAGTCTGCGTTTCCGGCACCTCAACCTCAATCATCTCAATGTGGAGGTCATCTTCGTTGAAGGCACGGTATTCCTCCGTTTCGCCCTCAAGTTCATAGCTCATGAGATCACGAAACCATTCAAGGGCCTCCGAAAATGTGGACATTTTCGGCTTGGGCACAACTCCTGTATCTTCGAGGGCGCCTTCCAGGCACAAGTCCATAGATTCCCTGATCATCGCACGGGCATGCGGCATGTCGTCGCCATGACTGTGGCAAGCAGGTATGTCCGGCACGAACGATGAAATACCGGCCGGATCACCGTCATCATGGAAGATGCACAGATACGCGCGTTTCATCATCACCTCACATCCAACCCAGCCTGCCGCATTATACTCGCCCATTCCTTTTTGGGCACATCTCTGCTGCCGCGCCCGGAGATTGTGACAGTCCCGGGCTTGGTCAAGTGATGGTAATGCCGATGGCTGCCCTTCTGCCGCACAAAATACCACCCGTCTCTCTCGACGGTGCGGATGGCGTCTCTGTATGTCTTCGACAAGCTAGTCGTGGTGCAAGGGGGAAATCTGACCGTGGGGATTGGTCGTGCATTCAAATTGGATGTGCCAGCGGGCGCGCGCCTCCCAGTATGCGGCGCGGTTGAGCGCTTCTTTGCGCTGTTCTTGAGACCAGCCCGCGTAGTCGAATGAGGTCACATCCTCAGGTCCGTCACGGAACCACTCTTGCCGCGCCCACCATTCCAGAGGAGTCAGCGTGCCGCGCTCATTCAGCCCCGTGAGGGCGCGGTTGCAGTCCGGGCACGCCTGCACAAGATTGGCGAGGTGATCACACCCGCCGCGATCGAGCGGGATCACGTGCTCCCAGTTGGGTTTGGGCCCAAAATCAGTGAACGGGTCAGCGCAGTACGCGCACTGCGCCCATTCGCGCTCCATCATGGCAATGTTGCCCTAATGCCTTGGGTGGTTCCTGCGTTCTACCTCGGCAGACCCAGACCTCGCTGCGCAATGATGTTGCGCTGGATCTCCTTTGTGCCGCCGCCGAACGTCCTGCCAGTCGAGAGGTAGTGGTTGGCGCCAACGTAGCCGCCCATCGGCGACCAGCGAGCGGGGCCTCCAGGGATGAGTGTGCCCATGTCCTGCATCAGGCGAGCGCCGGTCCGGAATATGCGCTGCGTCGCCTCGCCGGCCCACACTCGAGCAAGCGATCCCTCTGCCTGTGGCATTTCGCCCTTTGTCTGCATCCACGCGACCCGGTACGCCAGCATACGCCCCAACTCGACGTATATCCGCAGATCCGCCATCTCGTTGCGAACGATGGGATGGGCTGTGAATGGCTCACCGTTGATGTTCGTCGTGCGGAGGTAGTCGAGGATCTTTTCCCACTCGCGGAGCAATCCTGCGGGAATGTCGACGGATGCCCGCTCGAATGAGAGCGTCGTCATTGCGGCGTACCAGCCGCGGTTGAGTTCCCCGAGAAGATTGCGGGCAGGAATGCGAACATCCTCAAGGAACCACTCCGACCAGCGTCGACGGCCAAGCATGTCATACAGCGGCCGCAGGGATATGCCCGGGGATTCCATGTCGATGAGGAAATAGGAAATGCCGCGATGTTTGGCGGCATCCGGGTCCGTGCGCACGAGGATGTGCCCCCACTTGGCGCGAGGGTGATGAGCCGTTGACGTCCAGATCTTCTGGCCGTTAATCACAAAATCATCGCCGTCCGCGACGGCGCGTGTGGTCAGTGAGCCGAGGTCTGACCCGGCATTGGGCTCGGAAAAGCCTTGCGCGAACTCAAACTCCGCGTTGGCGAGACGCGGGATGAAATACTCTTTCTGCCAGTCCTGCCCGTGGATCATGAGCAGCGGGGCGACAAGGCCACCGCCCTGCGCGGAGGGCGCGCCCTGGTAGGCCATCTCCTCACGGTAGACAAGCTGACGCTCGATGCCGGCGTCCTGGCCGCCAAACTCCTTTGGCCAGTGCATGGTCCACCAGCCCTTTTGGACGAGCTTCTGCTCGAATTCATGTTGGTGAGCAAGAGCGGCGTTGTCATCGAGGTGCCACGACGTGTTCATCGTGGAGACGAGGTCATAGCCGCGGTCGTCCCACTCTCGCTGGACGAATTCGCGAACCTCCTGTCGGAAAGCCTCATCCTCTGCGGAGAACCTGAAATCCATGGCGTGTACCCCCTCACCCTTTCGCCGACTCGCGACGTTACGCGGTCATGATACAGCGCATGGGCGTGGCGTGGGGGATGTGATCCCGTGTAAGGTTCGCCGTTAACCGCCTCAAGCAGGAAATGGGTCGTTCACACTTCTCCGGGTTTGCAGCTCAGCAATTGAGACGTCTGAGAAGGTCTTTCCGTCCCAAAGGGTTTTGATATACATGAGGACATCGATGATCTCTTGCTGGCTAAGCTTGTTTCCAAACGCAGGCATCCCGCTCTTGAAATCCGGTTGTCTCGGAATCGCTCCGCCATCCCTCACAATCCGATAAAGCAGTCCGTCAGCATGGTGCCAAGTATGGCCGTCGCCATTGAGAGGCGGCGCGTTCAGCGTGCCGTCCGAATTCTGAATCTGCCAATCAGGATGACCCTGCCCCGCGGCGCCGTGGCATTCGGCACAATTTGCGACGAACGTCTCCATCCCTATCCCAATGACGTCCGCTGAAGATGACTCTCCATTGTCATCCGGCGGGCCTTCAACAAAGCCGGTGGAGCAGCTTGCACTGGCGAGGGCAAGAAAAAGAACCAGAACAACCGAAGCTGCAGACAGTGTTGTCGGAGCCGTAATCCTTCTTATCGACACGTCAAACGCTAGCTATCGATCAGACCCTCTTGTGGCATGGTCCACTGCGGCTGCATCTGGCCCTTAAACATCTTGGCCCGGGGCAGAGATATGTCCGTCAGCGGCACATCGATCACGACCGGCGCATTTCGTGACAAAGCCTCAGGCAGCAGCGACGCGAGCTCCTGTGGATCATTTGCCCGCAGGCCGATCGCGCCGAACGACTCCGCAAACTGGACGATGTCGGGGTTGAGAAGCTCTGTGCCATACGCTCCACCAAAGTAGTTATCGAGATCACGCGCGACGTTGCCGTAGGCGTTATCCCTGAACAAGACCGTAACGATGTTGATGCCGTACTGCACGGCAGTTGACAATTCGGTCGCGTTGAACATGAAGCCGCCGTCCCCCGTTACACAGACGACGGGCTCTTCAGGACGCGCCACTTTGATGCCCATGGCCGTGGGAAACGCATACCCCAAGTTGAAGGAATAGCCGGAGTCGATGTACGTCTTTGGCCGATTTACGCGGTAGTGAGATCGCGCGTAATAGCCAAATTGCGTAACGTCCCAGGCAATGATGGTTTCCTCAGGCAAGGTATTCCACATCATCTCCAGGATGGGATACTGTGGCTCCTCCTCACGGACGTCGTAATAGGCCATGAGTCTCTTTGTCACCTCGACCGCCTCTTCCGGAGACGGGCGATCCTGGGCACCCGCCTCGGCAAGCAACGGCAGCAGCGCTTCAATAGTTGCGCCTGCGTCACCGTGTAGGGGAATCGTATTCGCCTGAATCCGTGTCAACTCCGAATCATCGATATTGATATTGATCAGCGTGGATGATTCTCCGGCAGGATTGCCCATGGAGAACCGTGCGCCAATACCGATGACGACATCGGCAGAGGCCAGCACCTCGTAAATCTGGTTCATCTCGTCCATCTCGGCGCGCGGACCGAAGCAGGAACCATAGGAGAAGGGATGGTCATCCGGAATCGTCCCCTTGCCTCCGCTTGAGGTAACAACGGGTATATTCGTCGCCTCTGCAAGCCGAACAAGGAGTTCTTCCGCATTCGACTGCGCCACCCCGCCACCGGCGTAGATGATAGGCAAGCGCGAATCCATAATGGCCTGCACCGCCCTGCGCAAATCATCTGCGCTCGGCACGATATGTGATACGGGAGCGGGGTCACGCAGAACCACGTCCTCCCGCTCAACCCCTGCGTCGGGCGGCATTTCGATAAGGACAGGCCGCGGACGGCCCGTGCGCAACTGTCGGAACGCTTCCGTCACAGCGGTCGGCACGTCTCTTGGACGCAGAATCTGTCGCCGCCATTTTGTGACCGGCGCAACGATGGCGGCCTGATCCATGACCTCATGAACCGCTCCCAGATCCTTGCCAATCATGGCTCTCGGTATCTGTCCGGCGATGGTAAGAATAGGAGAGGAGCGGGCATAGGCGGTCGAGAGGCCGGATGCCGCGTTGTACACGCCCGCGCCCGGCACAACAAGGGCAACACCCGGCTTGCCGGACACGCGAGCATAGCCGTCCGCCATATGGGTCGCCCCTGCCTCATGGCGTGTGGTAATCAGCCTTAGGGTCGGCTCGTCACGCATCGCGGCGACGATGCCGGACATGTGGACGCCAGGTATACCGAAGACAACTTCGACGCCGTGCCGAACGAGGGAAGCGACAAGTGCTTCACCGCCGCTCATCATTGACATTCAAGTAATCCTTACCGACCTGGGGGTATCCCGAGTCTTTACCTCGTGTTGGCCAGTGTTGGAATACGGCTAGCGGGGAAGGCCAAGTCCTCTCTGGGCAATCAGGCCCGGGGCGAGGAGAATTCCTCCGCCGCCCGCGTAACCCGTCACCATCGAAAGCGCATAGTTCGTGCCGTACATGCCGTTGTCCGGAGAGCGCCCCTCGCCTTGGAGCAGGGCACGGTATGGCCCCATGATGTGCGCCAACGCAGGCCAGAAGTTGAACTTGGCCATCATGGACGAGTACAGGTTGGCAATCAGGCTTTCGGATTGCGGCACTTCACCCTTGGACTGGAGCCAGATGAGGCGTAGCGAAAGCATGCGTCCCGTCTCGACCCGGATGCGTAGATCTGCCAGTTGATTTCTGACGAGGGGATCATTCAGAACCGGCTCGCCATTGAACTTGAGGTTCCTGGCCATGTCGAGGAACTTCTCCAGCACCGCGACGTTCCTCGCGCCCGTGCCTCCTGCGCGCTCAAAGTTGAGGGTGGTCATGGCGGCGTACCAGCCCCGGTTGACTTCGCCGATGACCTGCCGCTTGGGGACGCGGACTTCATCCATGAAGACCTCGTTCCAGCGGCGTCGGCCAAACATGTCATACAGGGGACGAAGCGTGATGCCGGGCATCTGCGTCCCGTCGTCGTCCTTCAACTGCATGATTAGGTACGTGATGCCGCGATGCTTCGGCGCGGAGGGATCCGTTCGCGTCAGCACGTGGTACCAGTTCGCGTAGTGGGAGCCGGACGACCAAATCTTCTGGCCGGTGACGACGAAATCATCGCCATCCTCAACCGCGCGCGTAGTCAGGCTGGCGAGGTCGGTGCCGGCGTTGGGCTCGGAGAAGCCCTGCGCCCAATCGATCTCGTTCTGCGCCATCTTGGGGAGGAATTCGTTCTTGATGGACTCTTCAGCGTGGTACATCATCGCGCCGGTGATGTTGGCGCTGGGGCTGCCCTGCGGCGCGCCTGCATAAGCAAGCTCATCCGCGTAGATGACCTGCCGGGACAACGGAATGCCCTGCCCGCCGTACTCCTGCGGCCACGCCATTGTCCAGTAGCCCTTTTCAACAAGTTTCTTCTGGAAGGCCTTGGCGTCCTCTCGATACTCGGCGCTGTCAAAGTCATAGCCGAAGACGTTCAGATCCGTGTTGTAGTCCTTGGGATCCCATTCCCGTCGGACGAACTCTCGAATTTCCTGTCGAAACGCCTCATCTTCCGGCGCAAACGTGAAATCCACTGTGTTTCCTCCCTATTGGCGCTGGGAACTTCTTGTGCTTGACGAGAACCACACCGTTACGTATCCCAGCTAATCGCCGTCAGCATACCATGCAGGTAGGCGCAAATGGGGGCATGCATGTCTAGCAGAGGAGTCAGACTAGTGGGTATCGGACAATACCTCATCGGCAAGACGCTCATTGGTGTCTAACATCCGCTCAAGTAAGTCAATCACTTGGCTAACTTGATTTATAGATTGATCCAGTTGATCAAGCAACTCGTTCTGGATATCCCAAAGGGCAACCTGAATCAAGAGAAACATCAGTAGAACATAGAAAGCCAAGAGCAAAGCTGTCCCGTTAGTCACCGGGCGTCTGAGCCATCGCCGCCAAGCGACTCGTCGAATTATGCACGAATGACTTCTATATAGACGATAAAGTCCGAACATAGAACCAGCGACAACTGCTAGAACGACTAGCCAGAACACCCAATAATCCAAGGGGTCGGCCAGCATAGCCTCCTCCAAGTAACGGACAACAGGAGTAGGCGTGGGCACCTTGTGGAGAAGTGTTTGGGTTTAGAGCGCGAACGCTACCGTGGCAAGCCGAGCGCGCGCTGCGCGATGATGTTCTTCTGCACCTCTCGTGTGCCACCGCCGATGCTAAGGCCCGTTGCAAGAATGGAGTTGACGCCCATGAAGCGTCCTGCAGGCGCCCATTTGTCCTCCGGACGCAACTGACCGTAGTCGTCCAGGATTGAGGCGATTCCCCGGTAGATTCCCTGGTGCAGCGTGTCCCCCCACAACTTTGTCTGCGAGGATTCCTTGACGGGAATCTCGCCCCGCGTCTGCATCCACGCCACGCGGTAAGAAATCATCCGCGCCACTTCAATCTGCAGCCGCATGTCGGCCAACACGTGCCGCACTCGCACATCATCGAGGAGGGGGCGGCCGTTCACTTTGGCCTCACGGGCATAGTCGATAAACTCCTCGACGGTGCGCAGCATCCGCGCAGGGCCGCCGATGTTGGATCGCTCGAAGGACAGGTGCGTCATTGTCGCGTACCAACCGCGGTTGACTTCTCCAACCATGTTGCGCTTTGGCACGCGGACTTCGTCCATGAAGACCTCGCTCCAGCGGCGGCGGCCAAGCATGTCATACAGCGGGCGGAGGATGATGCCCGGCGACTTCATGTCGATGATGAGATAGGTCAGGCCGCGGTGCTTTGCGGCCTCCAAATCCGTGCGGACCAACGCTTGGCCGTAGTCGGCCATTTCCGCCATGGACGTCCATATTTTCTGGCCGGTGACGACGAAATCATCGCCATCTTCGACGGCCCGTGTTTGCACGCTGGCAAGGTCTGATCCTGCGCCCGGTTCTGAAAGCAAACGGCAGAACTCGATCTCGGCGGTGGCGTAATGGGGAAGCAACTCGTCCCTGTGCCACTCATTGCCGTGGTACATCAGGACGGGGCCAACGAGGTCGCTTGCTCCGGACGACGGCGCGCCCCAATAGGCCATTTCCTCACGGTAAATGAGCTGGCGGGAGATGGGCGCGCCCATTCCACCAAATTGCTCCGGCCAATGCAGGGTCCACCAGCCCTTGTCAGCGAGCTTGAGCTGCCACTCCTTGACGAGGTCTATCGCCTCATGGGTGTGGAGATCATAGGATGCGATGGACGCGCCGACCGAGTCATAGCCCTTGGGATCCCATTCGGCATTGACGAATTCCCTCACTTCTTGACGAAACGCTTCGTCCTCTTGTGAAAATCGGAAATCCATCGCCGCTCCCCCGCTCCTGCGTCCTCTATCAGGAAACTACCGGCTCAACACGCTCGCTTCGTCGCACCGGCTTTGAGTCATATCAAAGTGAGACCGAGAGGCAGGTGACGGTGCGCAGAATTCCCCCAATCGTATGGATGCGGCTCGCAACAAGACTACCGACGGTGTTGAGGTCTTCTGCTTCAATCGTTGCGATGACATCGTACGGGCCCGTCACCGCATCAACGGATGTCATCTCAGGAACCTTCTTGAGCTCCTCTACAACATCCTGCGTCTTGCCAACGGACGTCTCTACCAGTATGAAAGCGCGAGTGGTCACTTTAACCCCCAAAAAATTCAGCCCACCAAAGCTGCTAAAGGCGGCTTATTCTAGGCGCGGACGGGCAAAAGTGTCAATTGGCTGAGCCGCCGTCGAACCGCTGCTGGAAGTACTCCGTCACCACGTTTAGATACTCGTCGGGATGGTCGCTGAAGGCCGAACTGTGGCCGCCGGACGGGAATGATTCAAGACGGGTTTCCGGGTGCGTGGCCGCCGCCGCGATCCGTTCGGAGTGGTCAGCGCCAATCCTGTCGTCGTCCTCCGCGTGTGTGAACAGCAAAGGGATATCAAGTTCGCCCACGAATTCCTCAGGCTTGAGGGACGACAGTCGTATTCCGTACCGCACTCGCGCCACAATCTCCATACCCGGCTTCACGACATTTACCGTCCACTCCGGGAGTGGCGTCCGATCAGCCACTTCGACTGCGAAGAGGTCATCGATGTTCGCAAATGCGCTGTCGACAACGAGGGCGTGCAGCCGTGGCTCATCCGTCGCGGCCAGCAGGGCGGCGACTCCTCCCATGGAGAATCCCAGTACGCCAATGCGCTCCACCGGAATCCCGTATCGTGACTCGACCACATCCATCGCGCCTAGCACGTCGTACCGTTCGTAATAGCCGGCAGACATGACCTCGCCATCCGACTCCCCATGCGCTCTCAGGTCAAACATGATCAGCGAGAAGCCCCTGTCCCGGAGATCTCGAATCAGCGGCATGTAGACGTCCGGGTCACGAGCGCGGTTCGAGTCAATGCCGTGAACCACAACAATTGCCGATTCAGGGCCAACAGCCTGAGTGGTTCCCGGAATCCACCAGCCCCTTAGCGTTATCGGATTCTCTTCAGCCCGTTCTTCCGGCATGCGTGGCGTGAACTCGATGTCCTCATAGGCCATGCCGTATTCCAGTGGCGTGACTTCAACCGGCTCACGTTCCGCAACCACGGCCTGCGAGACCATCGTCCAGGAGACGATGGCGATGAGAGCGACGAATATGCCCAGGGCCGCCATCAGGACGCGACCAATAAGAAATGGGCTCATTCGTCCTCTGGAGCGTCGCCGGAGATTCCGGTTTCTCCCAGCAGTTCCACGCGCGTCTCGTCACCCGCTTCTAAGCGTTTCACGTCCTCCGGGCAGATCGCCAGCCCATTCGCCCTCGCCATCGCCGTCAGGATATTGGAGCCCTGCGGCCCGGAGAGGCGCGCATGCGTGCGCCCGTCGTCGCCGCGATAGACATGGGCACGGGCATAGACGCGGCGGCCGTCCTCATTCACGATTGGATCATCCAGCACAGCCGTCAGTGATGGAGAGTCCCACGCCTCGTATCCCATCATCTTGCGCAACGCCGGACGCGCAAGCATGTGAAAGACGACCATCGCGCTCACAGGGTTGCCCGGCAGGCCAAGATGAGGCACGTCTCGTCCCCACGGTTCGTGCGTCGTACCCCGCAGTATTCCGAACACGACGGGCTTGCCCGGGCGCATCCGTACCGCCCACACGCGGACGTCGCCAAGTGACTGCAGGATTTCCTTCACCAGATCGTAGTAGCCGACGGAAACGCCTGCGGACGTAATCAGGAAATCGGCCTCTCGTGCCTGCTCCACGTGTTCGCGAACAGATTCTTCCGTGTCACGGGCGATGCCCAGCGGGCGCGCGATTGCGCCCATCTGCTGCACTAGGCCCTGCACCGTGTATGTGTTGATGTCATAGATATGGCCAACTCCCAGCTCATCGCCGGGCGCGGCAATCTCATTGCCTGACGCGAGGACCGCAACGACGGGACGTGGATAGACGGGAACAGTCGCCATGCCGACGGAGGCAAGCACGCCAAGTCGAGCAGGCGTCAATTCCATTCCCTTCGCCAGAACCGTGTCACCTGCCTCCACGTCTTCACCGGCGGCACGAATCGAGGTGCCAATCCTCGGAGAAGCGTAAATTGTGATGGCGTCCAGCGGCTGTCCCGTCGCCCGACGGCTCTCTTCATCCGTGTCCTCGAAGCGGACGATTGTGTCCGCACCGGGAGGAACAGGGGCGCCGGTCATGATACGCACAACGGTGCCCGGAGTGACGGCAGGTTCAGGCGGGGACCCCGCCGCAATCTCCCCGATGACAGGCAGCACAACCGGTGAGTTCTGCTCCGCCGCGGACACATCCTCCGCTCGCACGGCGTAACCGTCCATGGCGGAGTTCGGGAGCGGCGGGATAGAGATTGCGGAACGCACGTCATCCGCAAGCACGAGACCGTTGGCGTCGGCAAGGGGAACCCGCGTGGGCGTCAAAGGCCGGATATCGGCCAGGACGCGCTCAAGCGCCTCTTCCACAAGGATCATGCCGGTGTCGGTCGTCATCGCCTCAATGCGCCTCTCGTTCTGAAGGGCGCATCTCCATCATGCCTGTGAACGGAGGGTCGCGCCCGTCTCTCTTTGCAGTTTATCCAGCAACTGCGTCTCCGCGACATCCACTTCAGTATCCGTCAATGTGCGCGTCGGCGACTGCCAGACAAGCGAAAACGCGAGGGATTTCTTGCCCTCCGTCACCTGCGGACCCTGATAAACGTCCACAAGTGACGAACGCACGACGGAGGGAAAGTCGCGGATGATGTCACCCACCATCCCCGCCGCCGCTCCCTCATCAATGAGCAGCGAAAGCTCCCGCAGCACACCGGGATAGCGAGAAACAGACTGCCACGTTCTCTCAGCCTTGCGTCGATGTTCGAGGGCTGCATGCAAATCAATCTCATAGAGCACGACGCGAGGTGTGCGAATGTCGAGCGCCGCGAGCGTATCGGGATGAACCTCGCCAATGGTTCCAAATGGCCGCCCGCCATCTTCCGGCAGGAGGTGTGCCGTGCGCCCATGTGCGAGGATGCGGTCTTCAGCGGCCTCATACACCGCGCGGACGCCCATTGCGCCAAGCAGGCTCTCAACGAGGCCCTTGGCGTCAAAGAAGTCCATCTCTTCGGAATCAGAAGCGTTGCCGCCGATCCATGAACGATTCGCCCGCATTCCCGCCAAGACGCCGGTCACGTACGTCCGTTCCTCCGGCTGATGGCGCGGGCCGTGTGGGAGATAGGCCTGCCCAATCTCGAAGAGTCGATACGATTCCCTTCCGATACCACGTTCATTGTTCGCAAGCGTTCGAAGCAAACTCCCCCGCAGCGATGTCCTCAAATATTCCTGATCAGGCGACATACGATTCCAAACACGCAGCGGGTCCTGCGGCGCGTCCCCGGGAATCGTTGCCTGCAGTAGATCCATCGGCACGAGCGGATAGGAGATCGTCTCCCGGTTCCCGAGCATCACAAGAGTATCGCGGACATCGTCCTTGATCTGCGTCAAAGGCTCCGGCAAGTCAGGCTCCCCTGTTGAGGGGAGCAGGGTGACGGGGATGGCATCATAGCCAACAATCCGCGCAACTTCTTCAATCAAATCGTCCGGGAGCCCGATGTCTGTCCGCCAATATGGAACAACGGCGTCAATGGTGTATTCGCCATCCTGCCTGTCCGTGGCCGTCAACTCGAAACCTAGTGAGCGCAATGTTCGCTCTGAAACCTCGCGTCCCGGGTCCGTGCCCATAACCTGCTTCATACGTTCTGACGTCATGGTGACCACTACTGGTTCATGACGGTCCGGCCAGTCGTCAGCGATGCCCCTTGCGGCCGTTCCACCACAGATTTCAACCAGCATCTTGGCGGCGCGGCGAAGACCAACAGGCGGGAGCGTTATTGGCAGGTTGCGCTCGAAGCGTTGCGATGCCTCAGTACCACGCTTTCCGCCCACCTCAATGCGGCGGCGCTGAACTGTGCGGCGCGTACTGGCAAAGCCGAAGGACGCCGACTCCAGAATAATGTCCGTGGTGGAATCCGAGACCTCAGAGTTCTCGCCGCCCATTATGCCGCCCAGACCCACAGGTCCGCTTTCATCCGCAATCACCAGGTCTTCGGTCGAGAGGGAGTGCGTGCGGCCATCCAGTGTCATCAGAGGCTCGTCCGGGGTGGCCCGGCGGACGATGAGCTTGCCGCCCGCGATGGTATCCCGGTCAAATGCGTGCAGCGGTTGCCCAATCTCCAACATGACATAGTTCGTGATGTCAACAACGTTGGAGATCGGCCGTACGCCGGCGGCCTTCAACCGCAGCTGCATCCAACCGGGCGCGGGGCTAACAGTCACGCCGGTGACCAGGGCTGACGTGTAGCGTGGCGCGAATTCCGGCGCCCGCAGGTCAACAAGATCCTTTGTCGATATCGGGTCTCCATCCTCTGAGTATTCCAGGGACGGCACCCTTACAGGGTTGCCCGTTAAGGCCCCAACCTCCCATGCCACACCGAGCATGGACAGACAATCAGGGCGGTTGGCGGTAACTTCAACGTCGAGAATCACATCGCCGAGGTAGTCTTCCAGCGATATGCCGGGGACAGCGTCGTCTGGCAATACGAGGATGCCTTCATGATCGTCGCCGAGCCCAAGCTCACGCTCAGAGCAGATCATGCCCTCCGAGACAACCCCACGGATGCGGGCCGCTTTGAGCGTCTCCTGATTGCCTGTCTGCGGATTCGTCAGTGTCGCTCCGACCCTGGCCAGCACGATCTTTTGGCCGCCCTCCAAGTTCGGAGCGCCGCAGATAATCTCCAACTGCTCAGAACCGGTATCAACGGTGGCCAGTTTGAGGCGGTCAGCGTTGGGGTGGGGCCCGAGCCGTTCAACGTGGCCGACAAGGATGTTGTCCCAGTCTCCGCCGACGCGCTCGATTGCGCCGACCTCCAGACCGGCCATGGTCAGCCGATGCGCCAATTCTTCAGGCGTCAGATCAAAGTCGACGTATTCTCGCAGCCACTTGAGTGACACGCGCATCGCGTTGTCTTACTCCGTTCGGTCAGATTCGTTGTCCGCTGACGCGGCCTCACCGTCAGGCGCCGCAGGCGTTTCTTCCCCGTCACCGTGGCTACGGTTCGCGATGGCCTCCGCAGTGGCAAGGTCACTAGGCGCCACCGCCATATGCCTCATGGTGATGCGAAAACGTGGCGGCTTGCTCGACGTTGACCGCACAAGGTACACATTCCAGCATGCATGGCAATGGAAACGATGGGGCACCAGATTCGACGACAGCGTGCTATATCCCTCGTAGTACACAAGGGCATTGCAGCTGGGGCAATTCTGCTGGGTCGGAACCGAACCGCCTTGCGTCGTCATTCAGCTTCTGTGTCCTGCAGCTCCTGATCAATTTTATCGTAGCTGGTGGACCGTGGCCTTCTCCACATCCTGGATCTCCCGCACAATGCTCATCCCTTCACCGACGGACATCGGGCCGAGCATCTCTCGCTGTGCGTCTCGCAGCTTATCTGCGAGTTCCACATACGCAACGCTCTGATCGGTCGAGAACGACCTCTCCCCCGCCGCGCTCACACAGCCTAGAATCGTGGCGAACTCGTTTAGTGATAGCGTCAAATTCACCACCACCTGCTCTGCTCGCTCTGTCATGTCCATCCTCCTTCCCGTTGTCGGGATCCCTCTCTATCCCTCGCGCCATTCCCACCGAGCTAGAACTGCTCAAGAAAGCTCAAATCGTTGGCATAGAAATGCCGTATGTCTTCGATGCCGTGCCGCAGCATCGCGATGCGCTCCGGTCCCATGCCGAATGCGAATCCTGTGTACTCGTCCGGATCGTAGCCGACGCGCCTCAGAACCTCGGGATGCACCATTCCGGCGCCCATGATCTCAAGCCAGCCGGTCTGGCTGCAGATACGGCAGCCTTCCTCCTCCCGGCACGCGAAGCAGTCAATAGCCATATCCACACCCGGCTCCACGAACGGAAAAAAGTCACAGCGGAAGCGGACTTTGCGGTCAGGGCCAAACATGCGGCGCGCAAAGGCGTACAGAGTCCCCTTTAAATCGGCGAAGGTGATGCCACGGTCAACGGCGAGACCTTCCACCTGAAAAAAGACCGATTCATGGGAGGCGTCCGTCGCCTCGTGCCTGAACACGCGTCCCGGGACGAGAACGCGGATAGGAGGCTCCTGCGCCTCCATGATGCGCACCTGCATCGGCGACGTGTGCGTTCGCAGCAGCAAAGGCCGCTTGCCGTCATCATCTTCGATATCCAGCCACAGCGTGTCCCACTGATCACGGGCCGGGTGATCTGCCGGAATGTTCAGTGCCTCAAAATTGTAGTAGTCCCACTCCACCTCAGGCCCCTCGACAACACGAAATCCCATCGGCTTGAATGCGTCGATGATCTCCCGCAGCGTCTGTGTCGTGGGGTGGAGTCCTCCGGAAGGGACTGCCCGTCCGGGCAGCGTCACGTCAATGGCTTCTGCAGACAGCCTCTGCGCCACGTTCGCGTGTTCAAGGACAGCGCGGCGCTCCTCATAGGCGCTCTCCAGAGCAGAACGCACTCGATTGGCGAGTTGACCGGCCTCACGCCGATCTTCAATCGGAAGCGTCGGTAGTTGCTCCAGCAGCTTGGGGAGGCGACCCTGTCGCCGACCTTGCCACGTCACGCGCCATTCTTCCAACGCATCTCTGTCAGAAATGCGCTCAAGCTCAGCGAGCGCGCTGCTCTCAGCGTCCGTAAGTTCGTCGGTGAGTGTGGACATATTCCCCGCGCGTTTGTGACTGTCCGTACTCGAAAACTGGTATCAAAAAGGCCCGCCCCGTGACGGACAACAGCGGAGATTATAGCGTCATACCTATTGAAAGGTCAATCTGATAGGGGTGTCGTTTCGTATACAGCGCTTGCCGGGAGCGCTTTACCCGTCGGCCACCTGGGGGCCAGTCGGTCGACTGAGGTTCGTGATGCGCAGCTCCGTCATTCGTGCCTCCGTCTGCACATAGATCTCAAACTCCTCGGCGGTCATGCCGGAGTGGCGGATGAGGGCCTTGAGCGCGCCGCGATTGATCATGTCCGCGCCGGGAGCCCCCGGTACTATCAGCACGGGCGGACGCTCGTCTTCGAATTCGCTCTGCTGCTGATCTCCGATATCCACCTCAACTTCAACCGTTTCACACGTAAGCGGCAGGCCGTCATCAGCGCGTGCGGCAAGGATTTCATACAGCTCATCGCCGAGATAGTCCATTGAATCCGCAGGCGGAGCCATATCATCTTCTGCCCACGCAGAGAGCGACTGCTGAATCGCGGCCTTGATGCCATCAATAGCTTCGTCTCGGCTTTCGCCCTGAGCGACGCAGCCCGGCAGGGCCGGACAGTGCACTGAGTATCCGCCCGCAGGCTCGGGCTCCAGGATGACGGTGTAGGTCGCGTCGGACATGACCAACCAATTGTATCCCGCCAATTGAGACTGGACACCACGCTTTTGGGTGAGCCTAGCCGTTAATCTGTGGTGTATGGAAACGAGGCCCAAAAAGCCTGCGCCGCCCCTCTTGGGACGGCGCTTCTACTACGGGTGGGTGATTGTCGCGACGATGTTCATCGTCTCGGTCGCCCAGACGGCACAGTACAACCCCGCCATCAGCGTCTTCGTCAAGCCGATTACCCAGGACTTTGGCTGGAGCCGCACAACCTTCTCAACCGCAATCGGAATCGGAGGAATCGTCGGTGCCGGCCTCGCCGTTTTGATCGGGCCGATCCTCGATAGACGTGGCCCACGTATACCCACCCTGATTGCATTCATGCTGCTGGGTGGGGTTGTGATGTCCTTGAGTCAGATTTCAGAAATCTGGCAATTCTACGCCATCATCGTCACAAACCGCGCCCTGAACACGGGCTTTCTCTCCATCGTCGCCGGCGTGGTGGTGGCCAAGTGGTTTATTCGGCGGCGCGGTCGGGCCATGTCGTTCTCCATTACGGGCATCCGCTTTGGCCAGGCGATCTTCCCGCCTTATGCGACCTTCTTCATATTGCGTTCGGGCTGGCAGAGCGCGGCAATCGCGCTTGGAGGGTTGGTGTGGGCAATGACCCTCGTGCCGGTCGCGCTGTTTCTCCGGCGGCAGCCAGAGGACATGGGGCTGCGTCCGGACGGCGACATTCCTGCTGATGAAGAAGCTGACGGTATCGAGTCGGCACAGTCCTATGCCGCAAGTGAAGAGGCGTCCTTCACGCTGGCACAGGCGCTGCGGACACGCGCCTTCTACCTGATTCTGTTCGCAACCAGCGCCCTTGCATTCAACATCGGCGGAATCAACTTCAATCTTTTCCCCTACATGACCGACCAGGGGATGTCAGAGGCGCAGGCCGCGATGATTCTGACGGTGTGGTCGCTGATTGGCGCGACGGGATCGTTGATTGTCGGGTTTGTGGCCGAGCGGATGCACGTGCGGTTCGTGATGGCGTTGGCATTCTCGTTCGCTACCGCAGGTGTCGCGCTGCTCATCATCACGGATGATGTTCCTACAGCCCTGACGTTTTCGCTTGTGCATGGCCTGTCGTTTGGCTCGCTGCCGATGCTGATGAACCTGGTGTGGGCGGACTACTACGGCAGGCGGCACCAGGGGGCGATACGCGGCTTCACCACACCGTTCCAGGTAATCGTGCAAGCGGGCGGCCCCATCATCGGCACGCTCTCGTACGACTTTATCGATACGTACCTGCCGGCGTTCATTCTGTTCGCCGTACTCTATCTTCTCAGCGCCCTCGCCATGCTCCTGGCCAAACCTGTCTCGCTTTCGGATGTGGTGGCCGGCAGGAGAACACAGTGAAGGCTCCACGCCTTGCAGCTTGCTTAGGAATAGTCCACAATTCTACTCTTTAAGCAATCACAGACATGTCGGGGCGGTTTGGCACGCTCCGGCCAATCAATTGAAGAGCCGGAGAGATGACGACAAACGAAAAAGATCGATTCACCCTGCTACCCCGATCCGTAAGGCCATCGCATTACAAGCTGGAACTTGTGCCGGACCTTGGAAAGGCTACATTTGCGGGTTCGGTGGCCATTGATGTTCTTGTGACAGAAATCACGAACGAAGTTGTCCTGAACGCCATTGAGCTCGAATTAGGCGCTGCAACGTTCACTCCGCGCGGTGGAGAGGCCTCAGCATCGACCGGGATCACATACAACGAGGATGAGGAGACAGCCTCCATCAATTTTGGTGAAGCTCTGCCCGTAGGCGCCGGAACCCTTGAGATTCCGTTCACGGGGATACTGAACGACCAGTTGCACGGCTTCTACCGGAGCACATTCCGGGACAAGGACGGTGTTGAGCGGCGCATGGCGGCGACGCAGTTCGAGGCATCTGACGCGCGACGATGTTTCCCCTGCTGGGACGAGCCGGCGATCAAGGCAACGTTCCAGGTTGATCTGATCATTCCCGAAGGCTTTACGGCCATCTCCAACACGCTGGAGTCCGCGCCGGAGCCGGAGGGCCCGGGCACGCAGCGGGTCAGCTTCCCGACCACGCCGATCATGTCCACATACCTCCTCGCGTTCATCGTGGGGGAGATGGAGTCCATAGAGGCGCGGTCAGCCAACGGCACACTAAACCGCGTCTGGGCAACGGTTGGGCAGGTTGAGCTTGGAGAGTTCGCGCTGGAAACGTCCGTCCGTCTGCTGGACTACTACAACAATTACTTCGGCGTTGATTACCCTCTGGACAAGCTGGATCACATTGCGCTGCCGGACTTCGCGGCGGGGGCAATGGAGAACTGGGGCGCGGTCACATATCGCGAGGTCGCGCTGCTTTTCGATCCGGCAAGCTCCTCGCCCGGCACACGCCAACGTATCGTCGAAATCGTCGCGCATGAGATGGCTCACATGTGGTTCGGCGATCTCGTGACCATGGCGTGGTGGAACGACCTCTGGCTGAACGAGAGCTTCGCATCATGGATGGCGGCCAAGGCGGCGGACACCCTCTTCCCGGACTGGGCGATCTGGACGCAGTTCATCGCCACGGACGTCGCGCCCGGCATGGGCCTCGACGGACTCGAAAACTCCCATCCCATCGAGTCCGAGGTACGGAATCCCAACGAAGTCAGCCAACTATTCGACGCCATCAGCTATGAAAAGGGCGCGTCCATCCTTCGCATGTTGGAGCAGCACATCGGCCCGGACTCCTTCCGCAGCGGCCTGAACAACTACATGCGCGAGTTCGCATACTCCAATGCAGAGGGAGCGGACCTGTGGCGCGCGATGGGGGACGCTGCACGGCAGGACATCCCCGGCATGATGGACTCCTGGGTCAAACAGGTTGGCTATCCCGTGGTCACGGCGGAAACGACACGCGGAGACTCCGGCGCGAGTGTTGCGCTCACACAGAGGCGTTTTCTGTATTCAGGGCCGAACGACGATGAGACTCTCTGGCACGTGCCGGTGCGAATCACGACGCAGGGTAGCGACGTTGAGGCACGGGCACTGTTCACTGGCCGGTCAGAGACCATTGACGTTTCTGCAGCATCAGGAGACGGTTGGATCAAGGTCAATGCGGGCGGCACGGGATTCTATCGCGTCGGTTACCAACAGGATGAACTAGACCGGCTCATCGCCGCGGTTCGGACGAGCGAGCTGTCCGCGCCGGATCGGCTGACGCTGCTGGAGGACACGTACGCGCTGGCCCGGGCCCGTCACATCCCGGCGCGAAACTACCTTGAGCTGGCACAGGCCTACACGGACGACGAGGACTTCAGCATCTGGGCGGCAATGGCATCGCAGCTTGGGGCCATTGAGGCGCTGTCCCGCAATGAACCGTATCTCGAACGCTACCAAGAGTTTGCCCGCGGGCTGACCCAAACCGTCGCAGGCAAGGTCGGCTGGGAACAGCCGGAGAATGAGGCGCACCTGAGAACGCTGCTGCGGTCGGTAGCCCTGAGCGCGGCAGGGGGTTTTGGCGACGAGGCCGTGTTATCGGAGGCTGCGGCGCGATTCGCGCGTTTTCTCGAGGATGAGTCATCGCTGCGGCCCGACCTGCGCGCCCTCGTGTACAACTTGGCTGCGGACCAAGGCAACGACGAGACCTTCGAGACCATGAAGCGGCTGGAGCGCGAGTTCGATCTGCAGGAGGAAAAGGTCCGGATGCAGATGGCGCTCACGCAGTTCAGTCAGCCGGAGCTCCTGCAGCGGGCACTTGATATGTCCGTTGACCAGGATCAGATTCGGGTGCAGGACGCGCCCCGCCTCCTGATGGGCGTCGGCGGGAACCTCCGGGGCTTAAACCTGGCGTGGGAGTTCATGAAGAGCAACTGGCCGGAACTCGAGCGCCGCTACGCGGGCGGTGGGTTCGCCATCATGCGGCTCGTGTCTATCACGGGCGCGTTCGCCACTGAGGAAGCAGCGCAGGACGTGCGCTCCTTCTTTGAGGAGCACCCAACGCCGGCGGCCACTCGCGCCATCCAGCAGTCGCTTGAGCGCATCGAACTCAACCGCCTGTGGCTGGAGCGGAACCGGGTAGAGTTGGCCGAGTGGCTGGGGTAGAGAGGACGCTCACCGCCGCAGTGGTTGGCGTTGGCGATAGGTTCCCACCCGCCAGAGCCATTCCATGGGGCCAAAGCGGAACCGACTGAGCCATACGGGCGATCCCGCCTAGGTGGCCGAGGTACGAATCACCGTGCAGCCTTGAGCAAATCACGTACTAGGAGTTGGGCTTGGTCCGCAGCCTTCAACCTCTTGATGGAAATCTCCACTGGAACAGTCATGCTCACAGGCGAGGACAGATTCTCAGCATGAACTTCACAAACTAGTGCGCCACTAACCTTTTGCTTTTCCGAATCAAAGAACAATTGCCCGCTAAAGTGCTCATCTCCAGTTCCGTGACGCCACTGCTCACATTCTAAGCTAATGGACGGTCCCGGCATGGTGGGACGATTCGGCTTGTAGTAGAAGGCATTGGGATCTCGACGATTGTCGCGGCCCAGAATTGGCAATGGCATCGAAGACTCAAGACCAAGATTGATAAAGTGACTGAATCTCGAACGAGGGTCTGCTAAGGCCGCCACGGCCTCCGAGAGGCCTCTCAACGAAGAAGATTTCGGACGCCATCTACCGCTTGGTGGCTGGGGTGGTGCCGGCAGCCCAATCTCAATCCTATCATCCTCCTCTTCTGCGTCATCCTGATAACGAGGGGCACAAATCCTCAGTTCCCCTTCGGCAACCAGATTTATCAGTGCGTCGTGTCCTGGGCGATTACCTTCATTGACAACAGCAAAGGTAAACCGTGGTTGTTCAATCCGGCTCTGTAGTGTCTCGTGCAGGTTAGACAGGTAATCTTCACACTTACTTATCCACCTCGGGTACTCTTCTTCAGAGTAGCTGGCAATTTGCTCATCCGAAGCAGGGATATACGAGTACTTCAAGCCCACTACCCTCTCCGCTACAGTTGTCCCGTACTTCTCCTCAGCAATCCGTGACCCGAAGTCCGTCTCTGGCGCCAACTCCGTCTTCAACAATCGAGTACAGGTGAGGATTTCCTCGTCATTCATTCGCTCAAAGATGTGAAATTCCGCCTCGATAGATTCAATTTCACTTCCGTTGTCATCCACAAGCCGGATTCGAAACTTTGGTTCAAGTGCGGATGTAGTGCTGATGACCTCCTCGGCACCCATTCTTTTGATCTCGTCGGGTGAAGCAACTCTAGTTGAACTCCCATCCCTGATAGGAACTACTTGTTCGCGAAGTTTGCCGTACCGGCTGTTTAGGTATACGGGTCGCTCCTGCAAGGGTATCTCAATGGCTCCAATCGTAGTGTCCTCTATCGGAATAACGTGGTAGGAGAACTCGACTGGGCGATTGGTCTTCCCGTTGACGAACTGGTGAAGCTTAGCATCATCCAAGTGCTCTACTACACCGACGATTCTGCTACGTCCACCTGAGACTTCCTCTACCCCTATCAAGATGTACGCGGTACTCCTACGCCATGAGTTCGCGAATGCCAGAATGTCCTTGAGCAATTCCGACTTCTCTTTCTCAGTCGCCCGCTCAAAGGGATATTGGGCTGACTTAAAGTCAAGAGAGGTTCCCTCTGCCTCGTGCAGTAGACGTTCAAGAAGTTTCAGGTCTAGCGTCATCACTACCCCAATCAAGTGGAAGCCGCGGCTTCATCGTAGCAGTTTGGACGGAACGCGAACGCATAGAACTCAACCGGCTGTGGCTTGAACGGAACCGGGCCGAACTCGCTGAGTGGCTGGGGTAGGGAGGCCGCCTACCGCCGAAGTGCTTGTCGTTGGCGATAGGTTCCTGTGCGCCACGCCCATTCCATGGGGCCGAAGCGGAATCGGTTGAGCCACACGGGCGACCACCAGAGCTGCAGCGCCCAGACGGCGAGTATGAAGATCAGGACCCCCGTGCGGCCGATCTCCACGTCCGCCAACAGATACGTCAGGATCGGGACGCCCAGCGCGGTGTGCGCGAGATAGTTGGTCAGCGCCATCCGCCCGACGGCGATGAAGCGTTCCTTAAGCCATGCGAATCCGCTTGTTCGCTGCCAAAGGATAATCAGGCTCATGTAACCGAGTGAGGCGGCAATGGTGCCGAGTGTGTTCGGCACCTCGCCAATGAACGAGACATCGCGGCCATAGTCGCCCAGATGAGTAATCACGACACCGAGCGTGGCAAGCGATAGCCCCACACCTAGCCCGCCAAGCGCCATTCTTCGATAGAACTGATTAGACAGGGCACCCTGCATGAACCCTGTTCTGTAGAGCCCTGCCCCAGTCAGAATCAGCCCCAGCGCGCGCATCAAGTAGCCGAGTGCTAGCACACCGGAGAGAATCTCATAGTCCTCTCCTGACGGCATCGCCCCATCCTCAGGCAGCACCCACACACCCTCCAGCGATACGTCGGTCGCGTTGACCCAGCCTTGGAGAAGGAATGAGGGAAGCGCGGACGCAAGGAAGATAAGGACGCCCAGCACAATCATTGCGCGTGAGGGCAATCCCCTCAGAAGCAGCAGGACGAATGCAGAAATTGCGTAGGCCGTCAGGACATCCCCTTCCCACACCACCATGTGGACGAGTCCCATGATGAGCAGCAGGATGTTGCGCCACGCATTCAGGAGAGTTGGGCGCTTCTCACGCCGAGCGGCCCGCTCGATGAACAGGAAGATGCCCGCGCCGAAGAGCAGAGAGAAGATGCCCATGAACTTCTGGTCGACAAGGATCTCGCCCAGGACTGCGACAACCCAATCAAGTCCTGTATCGGATCCGGCGGCGCTGATATTTCGATACGGAACCGAGCCATATCGAAAATGCACGGCATTCATCAGCAGAATGCCCAGCACGGCCACCCCGCGGATTAGATCAAGGCTGAGGATCCGTTCGGATTCTGCAACCGGGCCGCCGGTAGCCGCTTCCCCCGCGGCACGCGGCATTTCGGAGGTCATGGCCTAGTACGCGTACAGGCTGAGGCGACCCTTGGTCAGTACGTCGCCGACGTGCTCCTTGATGGTCTGCAGCATTGAGAAGTCGTCTTCACCGACGAAAGTGACTGCCTTGCCCGCGTTGCCGATGCGTCCTGTGCGGCCGATACGGTGGATGTATTCCTCAAGATTGCCGGGCATGTCGTAGTTGATGACGTGCGAAATCTCCGGAATGTCCAGTCCGCGCGACGCGACGTTTGTGGCGACCAGCACCTTGAGCTCGCCGGAGCGGAACGCGCGCATGACCGCCTCACGCTGGTTCTGTCTCATACCACCATGGATGGGCTCCACACGAATCCTTGCGCGCTGGAGACGCCGGGCTAGTCTGTCCACGCCAACCTGCGTGCGGCAGAAAATAAGGACCTTTTCACCCTCAAGTTCCGTTCGCAGCACCTCTTCGAGGCCGGCCATCTTGTCTTGTGCAGCAACCTCGTAATAGACCTGTTCAATCGTGTCTGCGGCCCCGGACTCTTCACCAATGCCGATGTGAATCGGATCACCCAGGAATCGCTCGATCATGCGTCGGATGAAGAACGGAACAGTGGCGGAGAACAGCGCCGTCTGGCGGGCACGCGGCGTGGCACGGAGGATGCGGATCATGTCCTCGGCAAAGCCGATGTCCAGCATCTGGTCTGCCTCATCAAGCACGGCGATCCGAACGCCGCTCAGCTTGAGAGTGCCGCGCTGCATGTGGTCCTGGACGCGGCCCGGCGTGCCGACGATGATCTGAGGGGTTTCCCGCAGGGCCTTCAGTTGCACGTCAATCTTCTGGCCGCCATAGAGTGTGACGACTTTGATCCCGCGGTGCTTCGCTAGGCGGCGCAACTCACCCGTCACCTGCACTGCAAGTTCCCGCGTTGGCGCGAGGACGATTCCCTGTACCTCACGACGCGTCGGGTCAAGCAGCTCAATCATCGGGATGCCGAACGCGGTGGTCTTGCCTGTACCCGTCTGAGCACGACCAACAACATCCCGTCCCTCAAACATGACGGGAATGGCCTCCACCTGGATGGGCGTGGGGTCCTTGTAGCCCATATCGTCCAGCGCTCGTCGAATCGGCTCAGACACGGCGACAGTCCCAAAGGTCTTGTCGCGCTCAAACGGTCCCGCCTGGGCCTCAATGCGTGGGGTGACCTTGCGCCGGCGGCTCTTGGGTTCACTTGCGCCGTTTGTTGAGGGCTGATCCGGGCGTCCGTTCTCAGAAATCGGCTTGCCCTTGCGTCGGCGTCGCGGCCGCCTGCGAGCGGGCGAGTCAGTTGGTAGTTCAGTCGACCTGGCTTCCCGCTTTGGGAGGGAAACGCTGGGAGGGTCGGATTGAGTAAGGGGGGGAAGGGTAACGGTGGGTGCCGTCGGTGACGGCGGGGCCATCACGCGGCCAATAATTTTTCGAAACACAAATTCCTCTTATGCAGGCGGAGAGACGGCCACCCGTGGCGGCGTTCTCTCGGCTGAGTTTGGTAACTAAATGGCGGCCCACACGTGGGCCGGATGCTGCGGCGCGCAATCATGCGCCTAGAAGCGATTGGCACTATGGTTCCTAAAGCAGTCGGAGCAGTAGACAGGTCGATCACCGCGCGGCTGAAAGGGCACTTCCGCTTCCTTGCCGCAGTCGGCACAAATGACGGAGTACATACGGCGCTCACGTCTCTCAAAGTTGCCCGCCGGCCTCTGGCCCGTTGTTGGGCCGCCTGAGGTGTAGGTTCCGCCGACGTAGCCGCCCTCGCGGTCACGTTTGCGGGCGGCCCG
The DNA here is from genome assembly GCA_965207895.1 of Dehalococcoidia bacterium. Taxonomy (GTDB): domain Bacteria; phylum Chloroflexota; class Dehalococcoidia; order UBA6926; family UBA6926; genus VXMO01. Next base: position 524,470 of record CBDBNN010000003.1, on the reverse strand, counting down.
GCACTCGGGGCATCGAGACGGTTCACGAGTGAAACCCTTGCTCGCGTAAAATTCCTGCTCGCCTGCTGTGAAAACAAAGTCCTTTGAACAGTCCCGACACGATAGTGTCTTATCGGCCATCGTCATGCTGTAGCTATCCTCCTGCGCGCTGTTTCTTCCGAAGACCACGATTCGCACGTGATCACCAGTCGGGGCCTGTCGCCCATGGGGTTTCCATGCAGGTTGCCCCGACTCTCAGCGCCCAAGGATGCTGTGGCGGTTTCTGGCCGACTCAGTGGTTGGTTCAGGCGATTGTGCGGTCGATAGTGTCCAATCACACCTTCCGGCGAATTATACCAGATTGGGCGCTTCTCTATATGGAGCGCCTTGTCCCGAGAAAGCCGCCTTGCCCGCACGGACGGCATTTACTAAGCTTGACGGCAAGACAGGCCGTAAGCGCTACGAGCCCGCAGACATGTGTGGACAAGGCGCAGCTTGTTACTGCTTATCAGCAGAAAGCAGGGAGGGGCACGCAATGGATTTTCGATTTTCACCCGAGGATGAGAAGCTCCGCGAGGAGGCCATCGAATTCACCCGGCGGGAGTGGGACGCCAAGGGGATGGGCGACGGTCAGGGCATCTACTATGCCCTTTCCTGGGATCATGAGAACCACGAGCTTGAGGCGATGATGAGCGGCTTCGAGAAGAAGCTCGTCGACAAGGGTTGGTGGACGATGCACTGGCCGACGGAATTCGGCGGCAAGGGCGCCGGCATCGAGACGCAGATGGCGTATCGAGAGGCCATGGTTTACGCGGGCGCTCCTGCGACACTTGGCGGCGGTCTGGTTGCGCCGGTGCTGATGGTGCATGGCACGGACGAGCAGAAGGAGTATTTCCTGCCCCGCATCGCCAATGCGGACATCTCCTACATCTCACAGGGGTTCTCAGAGCCGGATTCCGGTTCCGACCTTGCCAGCTTGCAGACGCGCGCAGTCCGTGACGGCGACGACTACGTCATCAACGGCCAGAAGATCTGGAGCACGTACAAGGCTCAGTTCATTCACATCCTCGTCCGAACGGATCCCGACCAGCCGAAGCACCGGGGCATTACGTACCTGCTGGCCCGGCTCAAGGACGATGACGGCAACTATCTGCCCGGAATCAAGGTGAATGCAATTCCTGACGCCTTGGGGCGTCACCGCTGGGATGAGGTGTTCTTTGAGGACTGGCGGGTGCCGTCGAACAACATCATCGGCGAAGAGAATCGCGGCTGGTACGCGGCGATGACGACGCTGAGCTTTGAGCGCTCCAACATCGAGGGCCCGGCGATGCTCATTCGCATCATGGAGGACTTCATCGAGTACGCGAAGAACGTCCGCCAGCATGGCGAAAGCCCGCTGGACAGTCCCGTGGTCCGGCACCAGATCGCCAATCTCCGGCTGGAGATCGAGGCGATGCGGATGCTGTCATACCGCGTCGGCTGGATGCAGAGCCAGGGCGAGATTCCGGTGCGCGAGGCGTCCATGACCAAGTTCTGGGGCGATGAGATCACCCAGAAGGTGTACCGTTACTTCTCTCACGTGCTGGGTGAGTATGGGCAAATTCTGCCCACGACTGAGCTGCCACTCAAGCTGCCGGTGAACGGGTTCCTGAACTCCAACGCTACCAGCACCATCGGCATCAGCATTGCGGGCGGCACCACTGAGGTTCAGAAGAACATCATTGCCCAGCGGGGCCTGGGCCTGCCGCGGTAAGAAAACCCAACTCTGGAAGAACGGCGGGCGGGCCAAGTGGTTCGCCCGCTGGCACTTTTGCTTGGCACAGTTGACGGCCGGCTTGCATCTTCATATATTCACCCCATGGGTGAATAGTGCAGATTACATTCCGAAATAATGAACTGGAGCGTTGCTACCGAAATTCACAACAAGCCCGACGGAAGTGGGGCGATGCTCTGGCAAGAAAGTACATCCAAAGGGTCAATCAACTCCTCCGTGCCAGAACCATTCAAGATTTACGCCAGTTGCGTTCCATGCGCCTGCATGCCCTAAGCGGAAGGAGGACGGGGCAATATGCGATCGACCTGACTGGGAGATGGCGGCTCATCGTGGCAATTCAGGAGACCCATGGCAGCCTGGAGATAGTGGAGGTGACGAATCACTATGGCGACTGAGGATCGTACGCTTTATTCGGACCTTGCCATCCCTCCGGGTGAGACCCTTGCGGAAGAGCTCGAAGCCCGGGGTATGACCCAAAAGGAGCTGGCCATGCGGATGAAGAGGCCCCCACAAGTGGTCAGTGAAATCATCAGGGCGAAGAAGGCCATCACACCTGAGACTGCGCTCGACTTAGAGAGTGTTCTTGGCGTCAGCGCCCAGTTCTGGCTTGGTTTGGAAACCGATTACCAACTCACTTTGGCACGTAATAGAAAACGGGTATCAGCAGTCGCTGAGGAGTCTGCTGCCTACAGGCAAGACTTAGACCACTAGCTAGTCCCGGCCTGCCTCTGCTTCCAACCGCCCCTGCGCTGTTTCGATGGCGGTTGGGTTGGTATCTATGCCAATCCAGCGTCGGTTGAGGCGTTCGGCGGCAACAAGCGTCGTGCCGGAGCCGCAGAAGGGGTCCAGGACAAGATCGCTCTCGTTGGTGCTGGCTTGGATGATGCGTTCATAGAGCGCGAGCGGCTTCTGGGTCGGGAAACCAGTACGCTCCTTTGCCATGTTGTTCAGCGAAGGGATGTCCCAGACATCCGTTGCGCCTTTCATTTGCCCCTTGAGTCTCTGCGATGTGGCAGGCGTCTGGGGCTTGTTGAATGTGTACTGATCCGACTTGGTATAGAAGAGAATCACATCGTGCTTACGGGAGTAGAGTTTGGGAGATGACCCGCCCAGGCCATAGCTCCAGATAATCTCATTCCTGAATTTACCCACGCCAAAGACCGCGTCCATCAACTGCTTCACATAGTGGCTGGACGTGGGATCGCAGTGCAGATAGATACTTCCGTTGTCGCTCAAAGCGCGCCGCATCTCTACGAGGCGCACGGCCATGAAACACAGATAGGTCGCCATACCCTCACCGGCGATCTCGCTTGCCGTTTCCACGACGCGCATTGCAGAGGGGCAAATCTGCTGCACGCGGGAGAGCCATTCTTCATCAACTACTCGTTCCCATGACCATCGATCACTGAATTCAGCGTCAGCGGCCGGACGATCGGATTGAGTGGTGACGCGTTGGCCGGTGTTGAAAGGGGGATCGGTGGCGATCAGATGGACGGATGCATCCGGCATGGAGCGCAGAATAGGCAGATTATCGCCGTGATAGAGGGCGCAGTCCTTTTTAGGGGAGGCAGACATCACCTCATCATTGTGGAGCACCGCAGCCACTGGTGCACAAAACTGACCGGGGAGCCTTAGCCTGCCTTCGCAGGGCTCTCCTGCATAACGCGAGCATGGAGGACATCCTGCGGCGTGACCTCACGAATCTGGGAGGGTTGAGCGGAAGCCACTCCCACTGTACAGCCATCCGCGGCGAAGAACTCAAGGGAATACTCCAGATGCTCGCCAACTATGTCGACGACGATACCGATATCCCCCGGTTGCATAACCGGGCCGCCAACGCAATGAATCGGCTCTTTGATGATGACCCTCTCGTATTCTTTGACCATTATGTCCCTCCAGCTGGGTAGGCAGTCACTAATCGAGGCGTTTCACTTTCGTGATCAATTTGCCAGACCGTGATTATTTCAGGACGCCGACCATCTGGTGCCTCCAGAGGCTCTTCAACCACGTACTTTACTCCAAACTCCGTTTCCAATGTGTCTGTAACTTCATTCTGCTGTCCATGCTGCAACAGGGCCTCGGTAAAGCGCTCCCATTGTTCAAGAGCAAAGCCATATCGCAGAAAGAAACTCGCCTTCGGGCGACCATATTCACTCTCCAGAGAGAGTAGGTAAGCCGTCACTTTTGTGGCCGGAACAGCAGCCTGATCTGCGTTAGGAAGATTCACGCGCTGAAACCGATGTCTTGAGGTTTACTCACCATGCACGCCCCAGCAGCCTCTCTTCGCTTTCGCGGTCTACCGGTGTATTGAGGTCAATTGGGGAGCAGAGATCAGAGTCGGATTGCACAAGTTTGGCTTCAAGCACGCCTAGAACGCCGGGCCCTCCGACAGCGGGAACGGCATTGCGACGTCCGGGTATTTCTCCTGCAACTGCTTCCACGCACGATGCGCCAACTCTTCGCCGCGCTGCAGGATGTCGTCCTCGTCGATGTGCAGCAGCTTGCGGTCGCGCATAACCCAGTTGCCCGCCACCATGACCGCTTCAACATCCGATGCCTGACCGTTGTTAACGAAGTCGGAGATGACTCGCAGTACGGGAACCATATGGGCACGACGCAGATCCGTGATGAAGAGGTCCGCCTGCTTGCCCACTTCCAGAGACCCAAGCGTCTCATCCATGCCCATGATGCGCGCGCCCCCGATGGTGGCCCACTCCATGAGCTTTTCAGGCGACGGGCTGAATGGGTCGTCCCGACGCACGCGCTCCACGAAGTAGCCCGTGCGGACGGCCTCAACCATGTCCTCGGCCATGTTGTCTGTGCCAATGCCAATCCGGCAACCGGCCTCTTCAAGGTCCAGAGCGGGAGCGGCAGCGCCACGACGGGCGGCGATGGCGGGGTTATTGGACACGCCTGTGCCATGCCTGCCAAGAGCCTGTATCTCTGACTCGATGATCTCGCGGCAGTGCGCCACAACGAGGCGCGGGCCAAGAAACTCGTTCTGCTCCAGATAGTGCGCAGGGAGCACGCCCCACGCTGCCATCACGCCCGCCACCTCCTGCTTGCTCTGTGACAGGTGAATGGTGTAGCCGACGCCACGCTCTTCTGCCAGTTCGCGTGAACGATGCAGCATGGCGGGAGATACGGAGTCTGTTGTGGACGGCGAGAAATAGACTGTCAAGCGGCCATCCGCCTTGCCGTGCCAAGCATCGTAGACATCAACGGCGCGCTGGTAGGCAGCCTCCGCGAGTTCCTCGGAGAAGTCCGACGACGATTTCAGCAGAGTCCCGGCGCTGATGACGTTGTAGTTCACATCAGTCATGGATTCCGTGAGAACGAATCGGGCACCGGTGTCGGCCAGTTGCTGCGCGTAGTTAGATATGCCGCGTCCCTGCTCAAAGAACGTTGTCGTGCCGCTGCGGATGCCCTCGATTGCGCCCAGCAGCGCGAAAACCTGCATCTCCTCGGCGGAGAGCATGGCCGCCACCTGCTCAGGAAAGCGCAAGGGGGACGGGAAACCGAGGTCTTCAAGGATGCCCCTGCTCAGCGTGGCGGTCAGGTGCGTGTGACAGTTGAAGAAGCCCGGGAACACAGCCTTGCCGCGTGCGGAGACCATCTCCGCGTCGGGGTGGGCACTCACCACCTCATTCGTTGGACCGACGGCAGCAATGTTGCCATCGTCGCCGACAGCGATTGCCCCGTCGTAGATGATTCGACCCTCAGCGTCAGACGTAACGATGATCGCGTCCCGGATTACGGTGGCCATTTTTCTACCCCCCCCCCAACCTGACCCTCCCCGCAGAGGGGAGGCAAATTCCGGCCGCTAGCTCTGGGCAAGCAGGCGAGCGGCGGCCTCAATGTGGGCAGCGTCTATGCCCGCCTGGGACAGCAGGTCCGCGGGTTTGCCCGAACCCGGCATCCCCTGCACGGCGATCTTGACGACGCGCGGCGGATTTTGCAGTCCCCCGAGCGCGCCGAGCACCGCATCGCCGATGCCGCCCTCCGTCCAATGATCCTCGACCGTCAGAATCGTGCCCGTATCGCTTGCAGCCGCTTCAAGCGTTGCGGCGTCTATCGGCTTGACCGAGTACAGGTCGATCAGTCGGACATTGATGCCGTCAGCCGCCATCGCATCGACGGCTTTGAGCGATTCGTGCACGGTGATGCCGGCGCCAACGATGGTGAGTTTGTCATCATCTGAGGATCGAAGCACCCGTGAGCCGCCTACCCTGAAGACCTCATCCGGCTCATAGAGCACCGGTGTCGCCTCACGGGTCGTGCGGATGTATGAGATGCCGTCGATGTCAGCCATTGCGGCGACAAGCTGCGCAGTCTGATTGCCATCCGACGGATAGAGGACTGTGCTGCCATTGATGGCCCGCATCATTGCGATGTCCTCAAGCGCCATCTGGGACGGCCCGTCCTCCCCGATGGACACTCCCGCATGGGAGCCTGAGAGGCGGAGATTGGCTCGACTCACGGCGGCCATGCGGATGAAGTCGTAGGCACGCGTCAGGAAGGCAGCGAATGTGGAAACGTACGGAGTCCATCCACGCACCTGCATTCCGACAGCTGCCGCAACTGCCTGCTGCTCAGCGATATAGCACTCGAAGAATCGATCCGGATGCGCATTAGCAAAGATGTCCGCGTGTGTGGAGTTGCTGACCTCACCATCAAGGGCAACCACGTCACCACGCCGGGAACCCACGGCAGCCAATGCGTCACCGTACGCGCGACGCGTTGCCATGCGAGAGCCGACCTCATATTTGGGCAGTCCGCCGCTGGGCGTCACCTTGAAGACATTTGCCTGGACAGAGTTGGTAGGCGTCTGCACGGTTACCGTCGCTCCGGTGCTGCCGCCGAGTTCCGTGATAGCCGTCTCCGCATCACCAATCGGCCGCCCGTGGAAGCCATTCTGGTTCTCAACTGCGGATGCCCCGCGACCCTTCATCGTCTTGGCGATGATTGCAGTGGGGCGCCCCTCAGTGCTAACCGCCTCCTGGAACGCGGCATTGATTGCGCCGACGTCATGGCCGTCGATTTCGATGGTGTGCCAGCCGAAGGCTTGCATACGCGTTGCGTACGCGCCGGTGTCCCAGCCGTACATGGTCTCGCCGCGCTGCCCCAGGCGGTTCACGTCGATGATTGCAGTCAGGTTGTCCAGGTTCCAATAGGCAGCATGCTCAGCGGCCTCCCACATGGAGCCCTCTGCCATCTCGCTGTCGCCACAGAAAACCCAAACGCGGTACGGCAACTGATCAAGTCGCTTGCCTGCCAATGCGATGCCAACGGCTATTGGGAGTCCCTGCCCCAGCGAGCCTGTCGCAACGTCAACGGTAGGCAGGTTGGGGACGGGGTGGCCCTCAAGTCGGCTACCGATAGAGCGATAGGTCAGGAATTCTTCTTCATCGATAACACCAGCCGCCTTGAGCATGCTGTAAATCAGTGGAGAGGCGTGTCCCTTGGAAAAGACGAGGTGGTCGTTGTTGGGAGCGTCCCGCCGCTCAAGATCGTAACGCAGGTAGTCACTCAGCAGAACCGACGCGAGATCCGCCGCCGACATACTGGATGTTGGATGGCCAGAATTCGCCTGTGCAGCCACACGTACCGAATCCACCCTGAGTTGCTGCGCCAGACTCTCCCATGTTGCGACATCGCCCATCGAAATGTCCTCCCTTTCGCGTCGCCTACCCCTATATTCATCATCGACTTTTTTTCAAAGGGTGTCTATTTTTTTGAAGTGTTGTCATTCATCCTGCTCCTATTAGTCAGGATTTGATTTCTTGACCATTTACTCCTGTGATGACTTTCACGTTGACCCTCTGCCCCCTCGCCATTGATAATGCGCCCAAATCCTATGGCCATACGCACAGTCCAGGGCAGAACGCCCAAAATTCATCCGTCCGCGTGGATCGCCGAGAACGCCTATTTGATGGGCGATGTTGAGGTCCATGAGGGCGCGAGTATCTGGCCGGGCGCGGTTCTGCGCGCCGAAGGCGGACACATCATCGTCCGACGGAATGCGGCGGTGTTGGAGCGTGCAGTCATTCACGGCGGCGGAGTCGGCGCTATCTCCAGCACGACAGAGATCGGAGAGGGCGCGCACGTTGGCGTCGGGGCGATGGTGCATTCCATGGGGGTTGGCCGCTTCACGCGCGTCGGTGATAACGCAACGGTGCTTGAGGCGGCGACAGTTGGCGAGTGGTGCTGGATTGAGCCACGCGCCGTCGTTCTGCCGCGTGCCGTGATCCCACATTACTCGCGCGTATCCGGCATTCCCGGCGTCGCCATTCGCACAATCAATGATTTCGAGCAGCGGATTCTCTCAGTACAGGGCTACAACACGAACGTCCGGGCAGCCGAACATCGAGCTGCCGAGGCTGATGGAGGCTCATCAATGATTCGACCTTTCAATGGCAAAGTGCCAAAGATTCATCCGACGGCATGGGTAAGTGAGGCTGCGTACGTAGTCGGCGACGTGGAGATTGGCGCGCAATGCACCATCTTTCCCGGCGCTGTTCTTCGCGGCGACAGGGGCAAAATCGTCATCGGCGACCGCACCAACGTACAGGACAACGCCGTCGTTCACGCGAACGGCGACATCACTATCGGAACGGACAATACGCTCGGCCATGCCGTGACCTTTCACGGGCGCAAGCTCGGTGACCACAGCCTGATCGGCAACAATTCAACTGTCTCAGAGGGCGCGGAGGTCGGCGATTTCTGCGTCGTGGCGGCGGGCGGGGCGGTCGCGCCGTATGCGATTATCCCCGATGACTCATTCGCGGCGGGTGTGCCTACCGAGGTTCTGTGGCAAACGGAGCCGGCGCGCCGCGCGCAGATGGAGGAATCTGGCGGAGCCTACTATGCCCGCTTGGCCGAAGCGTACCAGGCTGATGGTCTCGGCTCCTGGCCCCCGGGAGAGAACCCACCGGGGTAGAACCTCAGTCAGCCACCGAGTTTTCCGCCATCTGCCGAAGTAAAGCAATGCGCTCCGGAACGGGTTCCGGGCGACCGTAGACGGCTGTTCCGGCAACGAGCAGGCGGGCGCCGGCCCGCACTACTTGTTCAACCGTGTTCTCGTTGATACCCCCATCGACTTCGATGCTGACGTCGACGCCGCGCTTGTCGATGATCCTGCGCATTTCGGCAATCTTGGATTCCACCTCTGGCTGGTATGGTTGTCCGCCGTAGCCCGGATTCACTGTCATCAGAAGCGCAGTGGCGATGTCGTCCAGAAATGGCAGGATAGGGTCGATAGGCGTGTCCGGCTTGACGGCGATGCCCGCCCGTACCCCCGCCTTGCGTATCGCGGCAATTGTTCCGGCCAGATCCACGCAGGCCTCGGCGTGGACGACGATGACGTCGCCGCCAGCCTTAGCAATATGTTCAACCTGTCGCGCGGGCTCGGTAACCATCATGTGGATGACGAGGGGCAGGCCGCCGGCATACGGTTTGATGGCCTCGATCATCTGCGCGCCAAACGTGATGGGGGGAACAAAATTTCCGTCCATCACATCGACGTGAATGTAGTCTGCGCCGCCCCGAGCCGCCGCCTCTACCTCTTCGCCAAGCCGCGCAAAGTCGGCAGCAAGGATGGACGGGCCGATCTTGATGTGATCGCGGCAAGACATGTGTGGCGCTTAGGGTTTTTCCGCGTCGAGACGCGCCCGCGCAGCAGCGATGGCATCTCGCACGCGGTTAGGGGCGGTACCGCCGGTGGTATCTCGCTTGGCGACTGCGGACTCGACTGTAATGTCCAGGACATCCTGCTCAAAGTGCTCCGAGGCGCGCTTGTAATCGTCGAGAGTCAGGTCGCGTAGTTCCTTGCCATCTGCCAACGTCGACTCCACCAAAACGTTGACGATGCCATGGGCCTCCCGGAAGGGGACGCCTTTTGCGGCGAGATAATCTGCCAACTCCGTCGCCAACAGAAAGCCGCTCTCAGCAGCAGCACGCATCTTGTCCGGCTGGAACTCCAGCGTCGGAACCATGCCGACCATCATTACAAGGCTGCCAAGTAGAGTATCCGCCGCGTCGAACAGCGGCTCCTTGTCTTCCTGCAGGTCACGGTTGTAGGCGAGCGGCAGCGCCTTGGCGCTGGTAACAAGGGCGACCAGGTCGCCCACTACGCGCCCCGTCTTTCCGCGCACCAACTCTGCGATGTCCGGGTTGCGCTTCTGCGGCATGATGCTGGAACCGGAGGCATAGTCTCCGCCAACGCGCACGAAGCCGAATTCATCCGACGACCACAGGATGATCTCCTCGCAGAAACGCGAAAGATGCGTCATCGTCAGCGCGGCGGCGGACAGGAACTCAATGATGTAGTCGCGATCAGCCACGGCGTCCATGCTGTTGCGGCTAACGGCGGCGAACCCAAGATCGGCGGCCAGCGCCTCACGGTCGATTGGGTAGGCCGTGCCGGTGAGGGCAGCGCTGCCAAGAGGCATCACGTCTGTACGTGTGAGCGCATCCCGCAAACGGCCCGCGTCGCGATCCGCCATCTCAACATAGGCGAGCAGGTGGTGGGCGAGCAAGACGGGCTGGGCGCGTTGGAGATGCGTATAGCCGGGCAAGATGACGTCCATGCCCTGCTCCGCTTGATCCAAAAGGGCACGGCAATATGAATTCAGGCGTTCCAGCGCGGCGGCAATAGCGTCCTTTACATAGAGGCGGGAATCCGTCGCGACCTGGTCGTTGCGAGAGCGGCCGGTATGCAGCTTGCCGCCAACAGGGCCGATAAGCTCGATCAGCCGCCGCTCAACATTGAAGTGGATGTCTTCGAGTTCGGGGCGGAACGGGAACTCTCCTGATTCAAGCTCGGCGCGGATGGACTCCAGGCCATCAACGATTGACTGCTCTTCATCACTTGTCAGCACATCAGCGCGCGTCAATGCCCGTGCCCATGCAATAGAGCCGACGACGTCATGCATGGCCACCCGCCGGTCAAACGGCAGCGAGGCAAGAAAATCCGCCGGGTTCGTACTCAATTCATCCGCCATACATACAGGATAGCGGGTGGAACGAGAGGACATGACGGCGCCCGGGCAAGCGCGGATGCAATTATTGGGACTTATATCGAATCTTACCCAAGCCCCACTAAGTTCCCGCCTTGGGCGGCTTCTTCTTCGGTGATGGCTTGACCAGAGCCTTGACCACGTTCTCGAACGTGTCGGGTATCTTCTCCACTTGCTTGGGTGGTCTGCCGGTCTTGCGCTTGGGTTTCTTACTCGACATTGTTCAATAGCCTCTCGACGATTTTTTCAAGTTCCTCTACACGAGCCGCGAGATTCAATCCCTCCTGCTCACGCCGATAGTCGGCGAATCTTTTGGCTGTCGTTGCAACACGACTGTTAATAAGACTCAATAAGGTGGGTACGAGAAACGCCTTACCTCCAAGCCATTGACCCAACTCCCCAGCATTGAGAGTCACACCTTGCTCAAGGCGGCTGTAGAGTCTCGTGTTCGAGAATTCAAGGCAATCACTGCATATCCACCTACCTTCATAAACAAAGTACTGGCCAGTGTAGCTGTCACTGCCTGCGAGAAGACCGCAAACAGTGTCGTTCTGTTCTTCGTTCGGCTTGTGCCACTTCGTGTAGTGATTCTCAAAATCTTGTTTCGGCATAGCCATATCCTTTACCCCCATGCCCCAGCGTCCGTCCTGTAATGCTGGTGTGTTCCGCAATTTGACATCGCCCCGTACCAACTCCTAGTCTACCCGTGCGTACCACAGTCCTGACGCCGTTGAGCGATGCAGGGATGGGCTAAACATGCCCCCTTGTGGCTCAACGAGGCTTGTGGCTGTGGTACGCAAACATAGTCCGATCCTTGCCACAAGGGGGTACCTGCGTGAGAATCCTGTTTGCCGTGTCCGTTTTCGTGTTCGCGCTCATCATCATGGGGTGCGGTGCAGAGCCAACGCCAACACCAAGTGCCCCGACTGCCACGCCCACGCCAATCCCAAGGGTTTCCGCGCAGACGCTCTTCAATGAGCGCGATAGCAACGCCGTTCGATTCGACGCGCAACGCAAGGACAAATGGATAACGGTGTACGGGCGCATCGAGCGAATCGAGAGCGAATCCGTGTATCTACGAGTTGATGGATTAATGGACAGCATGAGGTTGAACGACCTCTCAGAAGCTGAAATCATCCGACTCGACAAAGGACAGCGCTTCGAGGCCACATGCGTTGTCGGCCTATACGTGCTCGGAACCATGTTCCTCAATGATTGCAGGGCGTCAGGGTGATTCACAGATATACCTGAGGATTATTCATCTTGGCGAGTTCCTCATGCCCCTGCCATGTGAGGTCTAGAATCTGATAGCGTTCATGGGCATCCGCCTTTGTGGTGATTTCCCTTGACCGAATGAATCCAGCCTCGGTGCAAAGACGGATATGATAATGAATCTGAATCGCCGTGTAATTGTCAATTTCAGGCGCATCTATAGGCTCTCCGCACGCATTTGCCTTTGTATACGCAAGGATGCCGCGAATCAATTTCCTGTCTCTGTTCATTCTGTTCCCCCGTTTACCCCTCTATCAAGTCTTGGTATCGCAGGCGCTTACCGTCCATGCCACGAACCAGCCGTAGAATCTGCTCCTGCGTGTCTTCCATGCGGTCATTGTGCCGCTCGGCAAACTCCGTGACGTAGCGCCCCAGATGCTTCGGGCTGACATGGTGGAACGTTCCCATGATTCCTCGGTCGAGCATCGCCCAGAACGACTCAATCCCGTTCGTGTGGGCTTGCTCGCGCACGTACTCGCCTGCGCTGTGACTGACTGCCGAGTGGCGGCGTGCCATGCCCTTGTAGGCTGTCGCATCGTCCGTGTAGACCTGCGCTGTCGTCTCAGTAGCGTCTAGCACGCGCCCCTGTAGCGTTGTCGCGTCCGGCGTGTCCACAACGTCCGCCACAACCTGATTCGTGGGGCGGTCAAGCATACCGTGAACGATGGTCTTGCCAACCGATCCGCGGCCTTGCCGATTCTTCTTGTTCGCGTGTTTATTCTTCTCTACACCGCCTATCGCCGTCTCATCTGACTCGACTGGACCGGAGAACAGCCCGTTATCCGATTCCCATGCCTTGCGAATGCGATGGGCTAGATGCCACGCGGCCTTCTGCCCGATTCCCAAGTCACGATGTAGCTTCATGCTGGATACGCTCTTGAGGTTCGTCGTGAGCAGGTAAGAGGCCAGCGCCCATGTCCCTAGTGGCAGGTTAGACCCCTGCATCACCGTTCCTGTCTTGACGCTGAAATCCTTGCGGCACGTTCGGCAACGGAATGGCTGTGGCTTGCGTGTCGGGCGCTCCTGGATGTTCTCGGAATCGCACTCAGGGCAACGCACGCCGTCAGGCCATCGAGCCGAGACGAACATCGCCTCAACCGCCTCTTCATCCGAGAATGCCTTGACCGCCTCCACAAGGGACATACCCTTGCGGTAGTGCTTACCTGGTGCGTTTCTTGCCATGTCTTCTCCCTGCCCCCCCTACTCGACTTTATGGTACTATTTTACCCGAACTTCCGTGCGATGTCAAGTCCTGTTAGGCTACGTCTACGGGAGGTGGGCATGACTGAGTTTGAATATCGTGCTTATCAGAGTCTTTACGTGGAGGTTCATCCTGCTCAGGAAGAATACGTAGCCGCATTTTGGCCTTCCCCAGAAGCCCGCCGGTCAGGCCAAGAGCCGCAAGTCTCTCTTCGTCTGTCACGTGATGCTCTTCACACTTTGTTGTATCAGGCGCAAATTGCTCTGTCTCAGTCATAGCTAACCCCTATCCTCGTTTGGGTAAGATTCGATATAAGTCCCCAATTATTAGTATCGTCAGGGCTGTTTGCTACAGTACCTGCACAACATTGGCAGGCAGCCGATGGGAGGATTACGTCGGGAAAAGATGGGTCGAAGGACAGTGAGATGGTGAAGAGTGACGCCGCAACGGTTGAGGAGTATCTGGCCGGCCTGCCGGAGGAGCGGCGGGAGGCAATGCAAGCAGTACGGCAGGTTGTATTGGCCAATCTCCCGGACGGCTACGAGGAGTGCATGGCCTATGGGATGATCGGCTACGTTGTGCCGCTCAGCCGTTATCCCGACACGTATAACAAGCAGCCGCTCGGATTCGCAGCGCTCGCGTCCCAGAAGCAATACATGTCGCTCTATCTAAACAATGTCTATGACAACCCCGAGACGTTGGAGTGGTTCACGTCCGCATACACGGCGAGCGGTAAGCGGCTGAACATGGGCAAGTCATGTGTGCGTTTCAAGCGCCTCGATGATCTGCCGCTGGACGTGGTCGGTCAGGCCATCGCCCGCACGAGCGTGGATGATTTTCTCACTTCTTACGAGGAGTCCAGAAGTAAGAAGACGAGTGGGTAAGACGTAACGTCGGGTTCCCAGTTCGTCGACGTCAGCACGTTCGCCCGCCCAAGCGCCAGTGCTCACGCAATCGATCCTTTGACATCATGCGTGGCCAACCGCCGGTCAAACGGCAGCGAGGCAAGAAAATCCGCGGGGTTCGTACTCAATTCATTCGCCATACACACAGGATACGGCGCGGGGGAGCGGTGGCTTGGAATCGTCCCTCTGGATCTCTCGAATATCATTAGACTATGGAAGGACGCAGTTGGACTAAGGACTTCTTCGTGAGTACGTTTACGTGGCCAATACGTTTGGCGAGTTTGGATGGCGAACAATCGCTGGATGTTGACGCCTTTGTTGATACGGGCGCGTCCATGACAACACTTCCCGCAACGATGTTGCAGGAACTAGGCGTAGAACCCGTTGCCAGGCAGTCATTTACAATTGCGAATGGACAGCGCATCGAACGAGACATTGGCTACGCCGTAGCTACGATTGGCGACCAGAGTCTCATCACTTATGCCGCTTTCGGAGACGAAGATTCACCTCTCCTGCTGGGTGCTCTGACCCTAGAGGCATTTGCCCTCGCTGTCGATCCGAGGGGCGAAACCCTCGTTCCGCGCGAACTGATTATGTACTAGGGGTGTACCCCCTACTCCTCCGGACGGACGCGCGCCTGTGTGCGGATGGGGAGGCCCCAAAGGTGGATGAAGCCCGGAGAGGCTGATTGATCAAAGACATCACCCTCGTCGTAGGTGGCGAGCGCGTGCTGGTAGAGGGCGTAATCGCTCTTTCGCCCAACCACCGTCGCGTGGCCCTTATGCAGCTTGACCCGCACCGCGCCGGTCACCGCCCGCTGGCTGCTATCCACGTACGCCTGCAAGTCCTCCCGCAACTGGCTGAACCACAGGCCATCGTACACAAGCTGCGCGTACTCACGGGATACGGTCTCGCCGAACCTCACCTGGTCCTTGGTGAGAACCATGCCTTCCAACGCCTTGTGCGCGTGGATCAGGATGGTCGCAGCGGGGGCCTCATAGATCTCGCGCGACTTGATGCCGACGAGCCGATCCTCGATGTGGTCGATGCGGCCAACACCGTGCTCGCCGCCAATGTTTGATAGCGTCTCCACCAGGTCAACCGGCTCCATCTCCGCGCCGTCCAGCGCGATGGGCAGGCCCTCTTCAAACTGCAATTCGACGTAGCGCGGCTCATCCGGCGCTTCGTGCGGCGCGACCGTCCACTCGTAGGCGTTCTCCGGTGGCTCCCGCCACGCGTCCTCAAGCACGCCGGCCTCGATGCTGCGGCCCCACAGGTTGTCATCGGTCGAATACGGCTTTTCGAGCGTGGATGGGACAGGAATCTCATGTTCCCTGGCGTAGGCAATCTCTTCGACGCGTGTCATGCCCCACTCGCGGGCGGGCGCGACAACCTTGAGATCCGGGGCGAGCGCGCCAACGGACACATCGAGGCGAACCTGGTCATTGCCCTTGCCGGTGCAACCGTGCGCGACTGCCGTCGCGCCCTCCTGCCGAGCCGCCTCGACCATCAGCCGGGCGATCAGCGGGCGACCGAGCGCAGTAGCGACAGGATAGACGCCCTGATAGAGGGCGTTAGCCTTGAGGGCGGGGAAAACAAACTCGCGGATGAAGTCATCACGGACATCGGCGACGTGCGCCCCGACCGCGCCGGACTCCAGCGCGCGCTGGCGAATCTCATCGAGGTTATCAACGTTGCCGAGGTTGGCCGTCAGCGTGACGACATCGTAGCCGTAGTTCTCCTGGATCCACCGCACGGCAACGGACGTATCTAATCCACCGCTATACGCAAGAACAAGTTTCTCCGCCATTGAACCCCCACCTTGGTATCTGAATCGGGACGCCTCGGCGTCATTAGCCAAAGCGCCTAGTCATTCTAGCGTGGAATGGCGGGCAGTCGTACGGAAGCCCTAGGTGGGCAACTTCCCCGTCTTGGCGAGTGTTCGGATGCAGCGGGTACACATGCGCACCTGCGTGCGAACACCGTTCTCGTCGTACTGGGAGACGCGCTGCATGTTCACGTTCCAGCGTCGACGCGTCTTGCGATTCGAGTGGCTGACGCGGTTACCGAATTGGGGACCTTTGTCGCAGAATTGACACTTTGCCATGGTTACTAATCTATCGTTGTCTTTAGGTTGATTCTCGCGCGCCCAAAAAGGGCGGCTGCACCGTTACTGCACGAGGACGTATGCTACCAGAGTGATGGGAGTGAGGCAATAAGGCGGGGAGGATCGATGACGACTTCGGGCGGCGACGGAACTCTCAATGGACAGGAGCTGCTTGAGGCCTTAACGGGCGGCGCAGAGTGGCTTCAAACGAATGTTGACGCCGTGAACGCGCTCAATGTGTATCCAGTGCCGGACGGCGACACGGGCACGAACATGATGCTCACGATCCAAACGGCTCTCCGAGACGCACAGGAGAACCCCGGCGACGGCACTGTCGGCGCGATGTCACACACCATTGGGCAGGGGGCGTTGCGTGGGGCCCGCGGCAACAGCGGCGTCATCCTCTCGCAGTATCTGAAGGGCCTCGCACAAGGGCTGGACGGTGTTGGCGTCATGGACGGGCCGGCGCTTGCGAAGGGGCTGCAGGCCGCGTCTGACGCCGCCTATGGAGCAATGAGCAAGCCCGTCGAAGGCACGATGCTGACCGTTGGGCGCGAGGCGGGCGAGGCGGCAAATGCGAGCGACTCGGCGGACGTTATCGACACTCTACGTGCCGCTGCCGATGAGGCTGACGCGTCCACCGCTCGGACGCCGGAGTTGTTGCCCGTGCTCGCAAGCGCAGGCGTCGTTGATTCCGGCGGACAGGGCATTGCGGTGCTGCTGCGTGGAGCGCTCTCCCGGCTGACGGGAGAAGACCCCGGCCCGGCCCTTGAAGCCCCCACAATATCCGCCATCGACCCAAGCCTGTACGCAGGCGGCGAAGGGGAGGCATGGGGCTATTGCACGGAGTTCGTGCTGATGGAGCCCACGTCCAACATGGACACTGTTCGCGCAACGATGGCGCTGTTCGGCGAGTCCGAGTCCATCGTTGAGGGAGATGGGTTGATTCGCGTCCACCTGCACACCTCAGAACCGGAGATCGTGCTGACCGAGGCCGAAGGGATGGGACGGCTGGAGCAGGTCTCCATCCGGGACATGGATCAACAACACCAGCAGTTTCTCGCGGGACACGGCGAGGACATCGAAGACGTGGTCTGCGGCGTCGTATCGGTAGCGTCCGGCCCCGGATTTGTGCGCATCATGCGAGGGCTTGGCGCGGGCTCGATTATCTGGGGCGGACAATCCATGAACCCGTCCGCAGAGGAGATCGCGGAGGCGGTGGAGTCAATACCCGCCCCGGACATCATCATCCTGCCCAACAACAAGAACATCTCCGCAACGGCAGAGGTCTCGCGCGACCTCATCCACACCAAGACTGTCACCGTGCTACCGACAGAGTCCGTGCAGCAGGGCATCGCGGCTCTGTTGACCTACTCAGCGACCGACACTGTCCAGGACAACGTTGACGGCATGCAGGGCGCGGTTGATGAACTCCGATGGGCGGAGGTGACATTTGCCGTCCGCAGCGGCCAGGCCGGCGACGTGACGTACGCGGCGGAGCAGCCAATCGGCCTGCTTGAAGGTGACTTGGTTGTGTCCGGTGAAACTCCGGAGGCAGTGGCACAGTCACTTGTTGAGCGCATCGCACCCGAGGGCGAAATGATCGTCACGCTGTACTACGGCGCAGGAATCACAGAAGAGCAGGCTGAATCCGCCGCCGAGGCCATAAGCGCCGTCTGCCCGGATGATGTCGAGGTGGAAATCCAGAACGGCGGCCAACCGCTGTATCCCTACCTTATCTCTGTCGAATAGCCGCGCGCGGCTTGACAGGGGTTAGCGTTGCGCTCACGCTCACGCCAGTATAAGTGGCGGGCGCGTGACACTTCTTTGGTGGCGCCCACGGACTAGTGGACGATAAATGACGGTTCAGCCGCGGTCGTCACTCGGGATATTGAATCCCCGTCGCGTGTTCTACGGGTGGTGGATCGTTCTGTCCGGCTTCCTGTTGATGCTCTTTTCCACTGGCGTCGGTTTCTACGGCTTCTCTGCCTTCGTGAATCCTATTGCGGACTCTGTGGCAGGAGGTAGTCGAACTGTCGTCTCGGGAGCAGTAGCAATTCAACGTGCCGAATCGGGAGTCCTGGGGCCGATCATGGGATTTCTCGTCGATCGGGTAGGCCCGAGAATCATCCTCATTTTTGGCTTTATCATCGGCGGAATAGGCTTCATCCTGGTGTCGCTCACTCAGAACGTCGTGCAATTTTATGCGGCGTATATGTTGTTGGCCCTGGGGCTCGGCGCAGGGTCATTCCTGATCATCAGCACAGCAGTCACGAATTGGTTCAACCGCATGCGTGGCCGCGCGCTCGGATTCATGCTCCTCGGGCCGGGCTTTGCCGGTTTCCTTGTTTTCGGAATTGTCGCGTTGGTCGAGATGTTCGGCTGGCGACCCACACTAGCCGGCATCGGGGTTGCCATGTGGGTGATCTGCATCCCATTGGCGCTGATCACGCGGCGCGCGCCGGAGGCGTATGGCCAACGTCCGGACGGGGACCCGCCGACTGAAGACTCATCGGGCGCGCCGGTCACATTGACAGGGGGAGGGGTACCGGTCGGAGAGGCTTCGCTGATTGGTATCGGCAATGTGCTGCGAAGCCCTGGATATTACCAGTATGTCCTTGCAAGCGGCATGCAGCAGATGGGCTTCTCGGCGCTGGTCATCTTCCAGATTCCCGCGCTGCAGACCTTTGGACTTTCGGCAACCGAGGCCGGGCTGGCCGTGTTGATTTGGACAATCGGCGGGCTGCCGGGCCGCCTTGGCTCGGGCTTCCTGGCCGACAAGTTTGACAAGCGATATGTGCTGGCGGCGGCATTCATCATGCAGCTCATCGGCTTGTACTTCTTCTTGACGACAACAAATCTGAATGGCGCAATCTTGTACGGCGTCACCCACGGAATCGGCTGGGGAATGACAACGCCGTCCCGGCTGGCGCTGCAGGGCGAGCTCTGGGGTCGGGCCATCTTTGGTCGGTTGATGGGAATACAGACAGGGACATCTGCCATCGGGTCCATCCTCTCCCCGATATTCGTCGGCTGGTGGTTCGACACACACGACGAATACAAGACACCGATCCTGTTGCTATTCATGCCTCTGCTCCTGTGCATCGTGCTTATTCTCACGCTTCGGCGCCCTAATTTCAGCTAATTGTTTTCTCGGTTCGCGATCCGGATTGGACAGTCCTTTTCGTTAGTCCGCCGCGTTCCGGCGTCGGCGGCTTTTTCCCCGGTTCGCAAACCAGATTGGACGGCCACATACGTAGGTCTGCCGCGTTCCGGCGTTGCTTGCAGATTGAGTCTCTAGATTCTTCGCTGCGCTCAGAATGACAACAGCTGGGTAGAATGCTGGCATGAGTGAGTGGCCGCGGCCGTGGAGATACATCTTTCACGCGGATATGGACGCGTTTTTCGCGGCTGTCGCGCAGCGTGATGATCCCAGCCTGCGCGGCAAACCCATCGTTGTGGGCGGGCCGCCGGAATCGCGCGGAGTAGTTGCCGCCGCGTCGTATGAAGCGCGCAAGCTGGGAGCCCGCTCTGCGATGCCCATGGCGACCGCGCTGCGTCTCAGCCCTGACATCATTCGCGTCGGACATCGTCCCGGAGGATACGGCAACATCTCGCGGCAAGTTATGACCATACTGCGTCGTGTAACCCCAATGGTGCAGCAGATCTCCGTGGATGAGGCATACGTGGATGTCACAGACGTAGCCGGGCCGGAGATGCTGGAGCCCCTGGGCATGGAGATCAAGAGGCGTGTACGGCGCGCCACGGGTCTCGCCGTGACAATCGGCGGTGGCGTCAACCGGACCGTGGCAAAAGTAGCGTCACAGGTCGGTAAGCCTGACGGGCTGCTGCTTGTGCCCCCCGCAACCGAAGACGAATTCCTTGCGCCACTGGACGTTTCCCTGCTGAGCGGTGTCGGGCCGGTGGCGCTCCGTGCGCTCAACGCCCGCGGCATTCGCACCATGGGAGACCTTGCCACAGCAGACAGTGACTGGCTCACCAGGGAGTTCGGGGCGCGGGGGGCATGGCTGAAGGAGCGAGCACTCGGCGGCGGCTCATCTGAGTTGGAGTTCGAGGACGAGCGCCAAGTCAAGTCCATCAGTAGCGAGACGACGATGCGCACGGACACTGCTGACGGGGAAGTCTTGCTCAATTTGGTTCGTGAGCAAGGAGCAGACGTGGTTCGTCAGATGCGGACCAAGGGCCTGCGGGCGCGGACTGTCCGCCTCAAGTTGCGTCTCTCGGATTTCACAACGTTCACGCGGCAACAATCGTTGCCACGCCCCACCGATGATGAGGCCGCAGTGCTTGGCCTGGCGGATGAGCTCTTGCGTCGCGAACTCGAGCCGGGGCGGGAGTTCCGCCTGATTGGCGTTGCGGTGGCGTCTTTGGAGCCTGCGCTTGATCAGCCGCAGCATGTTGAGACCGGGCCGGCGGCGGGCGGCCAGATACGGATGCGATTCTAGTTTCGCGGTATGATTCAGGTGCGGCGTTTTTTGAAGTTCGCGCTCAGGCGCCGAATATACAAGTCGTTTGGCCGCCGCGTTCCGGCTCGAGGCAGTCCAATGGGGGTAACAGCGTGACACAACTTGCGTCCTACAACATCGTCGGTCGGGCGACACCGCGGGCGGAGGGCCCTGACAAGGTGACTGGCAGCGGTATCTATGGGATGGATCGCGCGCTGCCGGGGATGCTGTGGTGCAAGATCCTGCGCAGCCCGTTCGCCCATGCGCGCATCGTGAATATCGATACGACCGAGGCGTCGGCTTTGCCCGGCGTCCATCTGGTGCTGACGGGCAAAGACCTGGAGGGTGTGCGAACGAGTCGAGCGCCAATCAAGGATGAGCCCGCGCTGTGCTGGGACAAAGTGATGTACGTAGGCGACAAGGTGGCGGCAGTCGTTGCGGAGGACGAGGACATCGCCGAGCGCGCACTTGAGCTGATCCAGGTGGAATATGAAGAGTTGCCAGCCGTGCTTTCTGCTCGGGAGGCTGCACAGCCGGACGCGCCAATTCTGCATCCGGATTTTGCGAACTACATCGGCGTCAAGGACGCGCCGGAGACGCCGACAAACATTGTTGTCGCGCTGGATCGTGGCCGTGGCGACATTGAGGCAGGATTCGCAGAGGCGGACGTGATTGTCGAGGAGTCTTACTCGACACCGCACCAGCATCAGGCATATTTGGAGCCGCACGCCGTTCTCATTGACGTTGAGGCGGATGGCACGGCGCAGATCTGGATGTCGTGCCAGTTGCCAGCCATGAACATTGGGGAACTGACGCGGGTTCTTGAACTGCCCCAGGAAAAGGTAGTCATCAACACCTCGTACATCGGCGGGTCTTTTGGCGGCAAGACGGACGCGGTGGGCGTGTACATCATGTATGAGTTCGCCAAGAGGACGGGTCGCCCCATCAAGCTACTCTTTGATTATTCCGAAGAGTTGATGGCGTCCAACCCGAGGCATCCGTCTGAGATTCGCATCAAGGCGGGGGTCAAGCACGATGGGACGATCACGGCGTGGCAGGCGGACGCATATCTGGCCATCGGGGGCTACGTGTCCTACGCGCCTGTCCCGAACGGCCTGCGGGGCGTATTCGAAATGGGCGGGGCATACCGCTGCGAAAACGTTGCCATGTCCATCACGCACACATACGCCAACCTTGTACCGTGCGGTTTCGCGCGGGCGCCGGGGATGCCGCAGGGGTTGTGGGCCGGAGAGTCACACATCGACCTTTGCGCGCGGGCCATCGGCATGGAGCCGGCGGAGTTCCGCACCCGGAATATCGTCCACGAAGGCGAGCCACTGATGAACGGTGATGAATATCAGGCGCTTCGGGCAGACACCACACTGGAGGAGGCGCTTCAGGCGGCGGACTATTCTGCAGCCAAGACGACGAATGTCGGGCGCGGCATTGGCACCGGCCACCACTCGCAGGGAGGCGGCGCGGCGGCCTGCCAGGTGACGATTGCGGCAGACGGCTCAATCACCGCCCACTTCTCCACATTTGATACCGGCGGGGGGACGTTCACGATCATCGCCCAGGTTGTCGCGGAGCAGCTTGGTGTTTCGCCGCAGGATGTGGAGGCGCTGTCCTTCCCTAGCAGCCAGCTTGGACCATTGCAGGGCATCGGCGGCAGCCGCGGCGCGCGTGTGACGAGCACTGTCGGCCACATGGCTGCATCGGACACGGCGGACAAGCTGCGGCGTCTTGCGGCAGAGTTCCAGGGCTGGGATGAGGAGCGTCTGACGCTCACGGGCGGCAACGTGACCAATGAGAGCGGCGAGAGCATCTCTTTCGGTCAGCTTGTGGCGCGGACCGGCGAGCCTATGGTGACTCGCGTGGATATCCAGGAGGGGACAAGCCCCTACACCGCATTCGGCACGCAGATCGCCGAGGTTGAGGTCGACCCTGAGACGGGCGAGGTCCGCGTGGTCAAGATCACCGCCGTCCATGAGACGGGCCGCGTGCTGAACCCTGTCGCTTTCTACGGCCAGCTTGAGGGCGGCGTCGTATACGGCTTCGGCGAGACGGTGATGACGGAGACGGTCTACGACGAATCGGGCCGCGTCACAAACCCGTCATTCGCGGACATGAAACTCCCGACCATTCGTGATCTGCCGGAGCTGAACGAGATTGTGTTGGAGTCGGATGTGGGCGACGGACCATACGCAGTCCGCGGCATCGGCGAGCACACGAACATCATGACCGCGCCCGCCATTGCAAACGCCATTGAGGACGCCGTGGGCGTACGAATCACGTCGCTGCCAATCACAGCTGAGAAAGTCTACGCGGCCCTCCAGGAGAAGCGCAACGGTGGGTAGGCTGTCCACGCCTGACTATACTGTTGGGCAAGGGAGGCAGTGGCCATGGACATAGCACCTAAGGAAATCACGTTTCTTGTACGGGAATCACCGGAGGGTGGCTTCGAGGCGCAGGCCCTTGGTTACAGCATTTTCACATTCGCGGACGACTGGAATGGGATCAAATTCATGATCCGTGACGCCGTATTATGCCACTTCGAGGACGGAGAAGCGCCGGAGACAATCTCTATCGAGCGCGTCACTGACAAGGAAGTTATTGCAGTGTGAGGGCACCCCGCGATCTCTCGGGGCAAGAGTTGGCCGCGCTGTTGCGTAGACACTATGGTTACAACTCTCGGCGTCAACGGGGAAGTCATATGCGGCTCGTAAGTGATGAGATGGGTGCTCCTCACCATGTAACAGTGCCCAAGAACGACCCACTGCCGGTGGGTACTCTGGATAGCATTTTGCGGGATGTTGCCAATTATCTTGAGGTTACGAAGGACGAGCTTATTCAGGTGCTATTTGGAAGGTAGTCCATCTAGCCGCGCTACTAACTACTCCATCACCCGCAGCGTGGAGGGGATGTCCGCGCGGCGGAGGCGGCGCGTCGTCAGGAGCGGGGCCAGGCCCACGGCTACCACGCCCAGGATGACGACCGTCAACACGGATGTCACGGAGAATGTGATGACCAGACCCAGATCAGGCGTCGTTCGCGGCAGCAGCACTTCCGTGATGTAGAGCATCAGCCCAAAGCCGAGCATCGCCCCGACAATAGTGGCCAGCGCGCCCAGAATCGCGCTCTCCACGACGGCCATGCGAAGCACGGTCCTATAAGGAACGCCAAACGCGGCCATCGTCGCATGCTCACGGCGGCGCTCATCCATGGCAATGTTCGCGGTGTTGTAGGCAATCAAGATTGCCAGCAGCAACGGAATCAACTGCATCAGCCGCATCACGCTGATGAACTGATTGAGCAACTCCTCGGTAAGGTTGGCCTCTTCGGCGACCGTCGCAACGGACACCACTCCGCTTATCGGGAACAGCTCTTCCTTGATGTCCACAACCGCCGCTCCCGGTTTCGCCACCGCAGTGATGCGATTGGTCATTGTGGGGATATTCAGCAGATCCAGATGGCGGTTGTCCATATACGCAGAGTTGCGGATGTAGTGCGGATGGATAGCGAGTACAGGCAGAATGGTGTCCTGCAGCGAGAATGATGTCAGTCCTTCTCGCACGGGATGCGTAAGAACGATGGAGTCTCCAACATCAACACCCAGGTCGGCAGCTGCCTTTCGAGCGATAACAACGCCTCGTCTATCGGTATCCAGTGAACCTTCAATGGACGTCGGAGTCCAGATATCGCTGTCAAAGTCCATGAACCTGAGAAGACCGTCGATTTCCACGTCGCCCTCCGGCACTGAGAGTGACGCGAACGTGCGCAGCCCCGGTTCAATTGCGGTGATCGTTTCGGCGTCACGGACATTTTCGACGATGGACGAATTGACCGGTACCGGCAGAGCAAGATCGATTTCCAGGCGTTCCGGAGCCGTGCTCAGCACCTCGTCACGGCCCTGCCGAAGAGTCTCCAGGTAGGAGTCGAGTATCCCAACAAGAACGACGGTGACGGCGACGGCCGCAGCGATGCCCATGACGGTGAGGAAAACACGGCGCGGCGCTCGCGCAACGTTGCGGAACGGCAGTTGAGCAAAGGTCGCGCCCGGAATTGGCAGCCGGGTAAGCAGCGGCGCGAGCCCGCCGCCCCGCGCGGCCAGGTGTCCAGTTTTGATGGCGTCAATCGGATTGACCCTGACGGCGCGCCAGACCGGATAGCCGATAGCGATGAACATGACAAGCAGTCCGACGACCGTAACGGTTCCGAATATCCCGTACTGGAACGGCGAAACCCAGATGGGCAGCGGAACAAACTCATTTAGCACACTCTTCAGGGCTTGTGCCAACAGCCATCCGACAATCAAGCCGAAGACGACACCCGTAACGGCTATCTGCGCGCCCGCGATGAGCGGACGGAGAGCGATCTGTTTCGGTGTGACGCCAAGCGCCATCGCCACGCCGATCTCCCGTCGCTGCGTCTCCACCATCCGGGACGTGAGGTTGAACGCAGCAAAGACTGCGCCGATGAAGAGGGCAAATGCGATGATGTTCGTTGTCTGTTGGTCGCCCTCAACATCCTCCGTGATGGAACGATATGAGGGATGATCAATGTCCTGCGTCACTTCAAACCCAACCTGCGGGAGCGCGGTACGCAAGGCGCTTTCCAGCTCCCCGATGATTGCCTCCCTCGATGCGTCATCGTTGATGCGAATAATCGCCTCATGCACAAGGCCAGGACGTTCAGCGACAGTCTGCACGGTTTCCAGTGAGGCGAAGACGACGGCATAACTGGCATGGGCAAAGAAGGCGCCGGTTTCCGTGAGCACCAGGAAATGCTCCGGCGCAAGAACGTGGCCGACATAGCGGACCGTTCGCCCTCCTGCCAGAAGAGCCTCTCCCTCGGGCGGCAGGCTGTATGCGAGCGCAAATTTGTGCTCAAACAAAACGTTGAATTGGCCGGCGTCAGAGGGGCCAAGTTCACGTCCTTCGGTCAGATGAACGCGGTTGACGGAAATACCTTCGGGGTCTGCAAAGTCCATGCCAACCAGCAGCCCGGGCACAAGCAGTGTTTCAGTCCGGGTCTCGCCCGTTTCCTCGTCCTCCACCTCGTAATTGAGCTTGAGTTGAGTAGGAATCGAAAGCCGCTCTTCGATGCCCTCGATGCTCTGCGCGGAGGGGATGGACTCGATTGCCTCAGTCAGTTGTCCGGTAGGAACAAAGCTGTTGTCACTGAGGCCAACACGCAGGTCGTACATGCGGGTGGCCTCAAAGCTGGCGTCATTTGAAGCCAAACGCCACGCCGTCATGCTGTTGAACGAGGCGAAGCTGCCAATGCCCAGACCGATAACCAGGGCGATGGTGAGCACCTGAATCCAGCGCGACCGCAGGTCACGCAGGGACCATTTGATCAGTAAGCGGAGTGTCATTGATGGGATCCGACTACCAGCGCAGATCAGAGATGGCGGCACGGCCGCCCTCCGGCGGCCCGTCATGAACAATGTTGCCGCTGCTCAGCTCGATGACACGATCCGCCATGCGGGAGATCTCCCTGTTGTGTGTGACAACCAGGATTGTCTTTCCGGATTCTGACTGGCGGCGCAGCAGCTCAAGGATCTGGGCGCCGGTGGTGAAATCCAGTTCGCCGGTCGGCTCATCGGCAAGAACAACGGGATTGCCCGTTGCGAGGGCACGAGCAATGGCCACGCGCTGCTGCTCGCCGCCGGAGAGTTCATGTGGGAAATGAGCGACGCGCTCGCCAAGACCGACATCCGTTAGCACATCGACTGCCCCGGGCCCATTACCGTTGCGCTTCTCGGCGGCATCAATCCCGAATTGCACGTTTTCACGTGCAGTAAGTCCGGGGAACAGGTTGAAGCTCTGGAAGATGAAACTCACCTTAGAGCGGCGATACGCAAAGAGTTGACCCTTTGACGCGCCCGTGACCTCCTGCCCATGCACCGTTATGCGACCCTCGGTGGGGGTATCCAACGCCCCAATCATATTCAGCAGCGTTGTCTTGCCACTGCCGGATGGGCCGAGAACGACCACAAATTCACCCTCATTGATGGTCAGGTCGACATTTTCCAGGGCGGTAACGGTGATTGCGCCAACCTCGTAGCGCTTGGCAATACCTTCAAGTTCAATCACGACCGTGTCCTTACTAGTCTCCAACTTGCCTCACTATACATCCGCCGAACGGTCGCCTACTGCACGTTTGTCCAAGACTTGCATTATGGAACGCCCGTGCTATTCTGTATGTAATAGAACACACGAGCGCATCCCGTTTGCATGCATGCGTTGAATGGCAGTAAGGGGCGCTCAGAGGGAGACAGGGGATAAACATGACGACGACACCAATGAGGCCACAGGGCAAGCCATCAACCGGCAGCACAGCCACTCGGAGCCCTGCCGCCTACGGTCCGGCGAGGTATCGGCGCGAGGTCCAGTGGGGCCTCAGGCAGACGCCATCCCCGGCGGAGCGACGGCGCGGAGTTCGGAGGGCTGCCTAACGCCGGACCCATGTCATATGGGAGCGCGGTTGCATCACAGAGGAACTAGTGGCAGAGCAACTCGGCGGCGGCGTCCCAGTAACTGCTTCTCACGTAGCTGTCCCTCTGGGCCAGTTTGCATGGCGTGTTGCCCACCGCATTTTTCGAATTCAGATTGGCGCCGCGGTCGATGAGTATTTTGAGTACCTCAAGTGGAGCCTCGTTGAATACCGCCCAGTGGATCGCTTGAGCTTGGTGCAGGTTAGCGTTACCGTATCCTCTACTCTTCGTCCGCCAAGGGATTGGCGCGCCGTTGTCCAACAACAGGGCGATTACTTCAGGATTGGCTTCGCGGGTTCCGGATAGCGCGGAATGCAATACAGATTTACCTTTACCCCTAGATGTCACAACTGAAGCGTCGGCGCCCTGATGTAGCAGCAACCGGATCACTTCGGCGTCAACTCCAGTTGTGGCACCCAGGTGAAGAGGAGTTACGTCTCCCGAGGTATGCGCATCGGCATTAGCGCCGTGTGACAGCAGTCGGGCTCCGACACTCAGGCAGTGGCCCACCTCCTGACAATGGTCGCCTAAGAGAGCCGCGTGGAGGGGCGTAACACCAGTATGTAGCGAGAGCGGAGAACCATACGCATATCGAATGGTTCTTGCGTTGACATCCGCCCCGAGTTCCAGCAGAGCTTGAACCACTTCGAGATTCCCATTGTGTTGAGCCGCTAGGTGGAGGGGAGTTACACCTTCGTCATTCACGCAGTTGACGCCAACTCCTTGTTCAACGATGAAATTGACAGTGTCAGGGTGCGGATTATACTGGGCCGCCGTACGCAGAATCCATCCATACTTGCAATGTTCTCCGGATCCCTCACTGTCTAACTGGCTATTGATGCCCACCCCGTGTTGCCCAAACACATTGAGGGTGGCGGCATCCGCGTGTGCCGCCGCGAGTTGAAGTGGTGTTGCGCCAAGGCCGCTCCGGGTTTTTGCCCGTGCCTCGTGATCCGCCCCGTAACTCAGCAGGGCGTCGATAATTTCACGGCCATATGTGGTCGGGCGCAAGGTAGCGTAGACAAGTGGGGAGTTTGATCTTAGAGCGTAGCTGCCATCCTGGGCCTCGGTTTCGGGGTTGGGGTCAGCGCCATATTCCAGAAGGAGTCGTATGACGGCCGGATCATGCTCACCGTATTCTGTGGCCATTTGCAGGGGGCTTCTTGGACTCAGCCGCTTTGGGAGTCTTCGGTTTCCAAGGTGCCTGTAGCCGGCTGCATTCGGGTCTGCCCCGGAGATTAGCAGAAGTTCGACGATTGCAGGATCGACGGCCTGTCGCAGCGCAACGTGCAGTGGCGAATTCTCGTCGTGCGTCCTCCTCGCATTGACGTTAGTGCCGCCGTCAATCTTCGCTCTTACATCCTCCAACGTTGCTGATTCCCAAAAATCCTCCTCACAGAGTTGGCCGCAAAACCCCGTGAATGTGTAATCCCAAACAGAGGGGAAAGCTCCAGCCAAGGTGATCGCAATAACAACCAACAGAAACAGCGTGCCCGCGGCGAATAGCCCTTTCATTCGACGCCCAACCTCCACACGCCGTGGCCTGAACAGATCCTATGCGCTCAAGACTACTCAGAACATCACGACCTGCACGGTTTATGGCGTGAACCAAGTGTAATCGGCCTCGCACTGATGTCCTCACTTGCGTTGACAGGGTGACGGGTTGTTGGCATTGTGCCAATAGCGTCCGCACGGGCGCGCGGGGACCATCCGGAGGTTCATGTGACAAGCGCATCCCAGAGCACGGTACAGATCGTCACCGACAGCACGTCCGATATCGGTCAGGAGGACGCCGAGCGAGCCGGAATCACAATTGTCCCGGCGTATGTCTTTTTCGGCGAGGAACAATTCCGCGATGGTGTCACCATCCGCAGTGGAGAGTTCTATGATCGTCTGCAACAGGGACGCACTTTCCCAAAGACGGCACAGCCGTCGCCACAGGACTTCGCCGACGCATTCTCTGCGTTGGCGCCCAACGGCCCTGTTTTGGCACTGACCTGCTCGTCCAAGCTGAGTGGAACATACAACTCAGCGCTGATTGGCAGGGATATGACTCTGAAAGACCATCCCGACGCCGTCATTGAGGTTGTGGACTCCCTGCTGGTCGCGATGGGCCTCGGGGTTCTTGCGCAAGGCGCTGTGCAAAGGGCGCAGGACGGAATGGGGATTGAGGAACTCGCTGAATGGGCGCGCGATACGGCTAGCCGAACCCGCATCTATTTCGCAGTCGATACTCTGGAATACCTGGCCCGTGGCGGCCGGATCGGCAAGGCACAGCGGTTCCTTGGCGGGCTGCTGAGTGTCAAGCCGGTGCTGGAGTTTCGCGACGGCGAGGTTCATCCATTGGAACGTGTACGCTCTCGCGCCAAGGCGCATGCGCGCCTTGAGTCACTGGCGCTAGAAAGCGGAGACCTTGAACAGCTCGCCTACGCCAGCACGACAGATCATGATCGGGCACAAGAGATGGCTGGCCGCGCCAAGGAGCGCCTCAGCCTTGATGACGTGCCCGTCTATACAATCGGCGCGGCGGTGGGAACCTACGCCGGGCCGGGGTGCATTGGCGTCGCAATTGTTTCGCCGCCCGGACGGTGACGGGGATTCAACCATGACACAGGGCCGCTTGCCTGTCGGCCCCAGCCGCGCATCTCAAAGCGAGCCATCGTCTACCCCTGCGGCACAGGACGAGCGCGTCACGCGCAAAGTTGAAACAATTCGCCATGTTCTGCGCCTTGAACGCGACCAGAACCACGCAAACCGCGCCGTCATCGGCGGACTGGACGCATTCCTTGAGAGATGGATTGAAGACCCGGACGTTAAGCGCGCGTTGGATGTAGCGGGCATCGGTCTGCCAGGTTATGACGATCTGCTGCCGGACGCGCGCGCAGCGTGGATACGCGAGACACTGGAACAACTGCGCGATTCCGAGCCAGTCTCGGATTCGGAGCGGCCTCAGACGGAGAGAGTGCACGAACCGTCAGAAAATCCCGGCGCCACACGTGGCCCTGTCACCGCGGACACGGTGGAACGACGACAGCCTCCGCAACGGATGGACGTGCCGCCCGACCCGGGTTGGGATCGGGTGGAAGAAGTCTCGACTACTCGTTCGAGAACGGAACATCGATCCCCGGCAGAGAGGATCGCGCCGCCCAAACCAACGCGGCGCAATGTTCCCAAGCCCGCTCCAAAGGTGACGCCGGTCACGTCGCTCGATGACCCGTTGGACGCGCCATCGCGAATGAAGGCGGGCCTTGGAAAGCTGGGCGTTGAGACGTATCGCGATGCGCTCTGGGCTTTTCCACGGCGGTACGTGCCCGTCTCACCCATCGCACGGCTGACCTACGGGGAGCAGACCGCTATCTCCGTTCGCGTTGAGAGGGCGGGCGGGGGAGGCTACACCAGGGGCCGCCAGGTCATGCGCGTCGAGGCGGCGGTCAGCGATGCCACGGGGCAGGTGAAGGCGGTCTGGTTCGGCAACCCGTGGGTCATGAGAAATCTCAAGAAAGGGGCGCGGCTGCTCCTGATTGGTCGGCTTGGAGAATATCGCAACCGGGCGCAGTTCCAGGTGGAGACGTATGAGCAGCTTCGGGCTGAGGACAGGATGGCTGCCGGCGAGTTAGTCCCCATTTACCCGCTTACCAAAGGGGTGACACAGAGCGGGATGAGGCGGCTGATCGGCCCGGCGGCGGAACGGGCGCTGCCGCTCGTAGAGGAATTCTTGCCGGATGACATCATTCGAACGGCGAACCTGCCGGGGCTGCGACAGGCCCTCGGCCTCATTCATCACCCCTCGGACTTGTCCGACGACGAGCGGGCGCGCCGTCGGCTGGCGTTCGATGAACTCTTCCTCCTCCAACTCGGTTTGCTGGAACGGCGGAGGCAGCAGCAGCGAGAGCTTGGCGCGCCGATCCCGCGCAGCGACGAGGCTGTCAAGAATGTGCTGAGCGCCCTGCCCTTCACGCTGACGGCCGACCAGGATCATGTGGTGGAAGAGATACTGACGGACATTGGCGGGAGCGCGCCGATGATGCGGCTCTTGCAGGGCGACGTTGGCAGTGGCAAGACGGTTGTCGCGGCGCTGGCCCTCGTGACAGCCGCGGCGAACGGCTTCCAGGGTGCTTTGATGGCCCCGACGGAGGTGCTTGCGGAACAGCATTTCCGTACCCTCACGGGCGTCTTCAGTTACGGAAACCGGGAGGCGAATGACGGAGGTCCCTATCGAGGCTTCAGCGGAATCCTGCCGGACAGACCGCTCCGCATCGCTCGCCTGACGGGCAGCATGGCGGCAGGCGCGAAATCGCAGCTGCATGATCTCATCGCCCGGGGCGACGTTGATATCGTCATCGGCACACACGCGCTGATCCAGGAAGGGGTCGCTTTCAATAATCTCGGACTTGCGGTGGTGGACGAGCAGCACCGGTTTGGCGTTGAGCAGCGGGCCTCGCT
The DNA here is from genome assembly GCA_965207895.1 of Dehalococcoidia bacterium. Classification (GTDB taxonomy): domain Bacteria; phylum Chloroflexota; class Dehalococcoidia; order UBA6926; family UBA6926; genus VXMO01. Next base: position 492,807 of record CBDBNN010000003.1, on the reverse strand, counting down.
CCGCAACAAGGGCTTTGCACCACACCTGCTCGTCATGACCGCAACCCCTATCCCGCGCACGCTGGCGCTTGCGATCTATGGCGACCTGGATGTTTCAACCATTCATGAGATGCCACCCGGAAGGCCGCCCATCAGAACTGCCATTGTCCCGCCGCACGAGCGCGAGCGGGCTTACGGATTCATCCGCAGAGAGGCGGGAGAGGGTCGGCAATCATTCATCATCTGCCCACTGGTCGAGGAGTCCGAGGCTGTGGCGGCCAAGGCGGCGGTGGCAGAGCATGAACGACTCTCCCGGGAGGTCTTTCCTGACCTGAGCGTTGGGCTGCTCCACGGCCGGATGCGGGCTGCGGAGAAGGATCGCGTCATGGACGCGCTGCACGGGGGTGATGTTGACGTGCTTGTGTCTACTGCTGTTGTAGAGGTCGGTATCGACGTTCCCAACGCGACGGTGATGATGATTGACGGAGCGGATCGCTTCGGCCTGTCCCAGCTGCACCAGTACCGGGGACGAGTGGGGCGCGGCACGGAGAACAGCTACTGCATCCTTGTCTCTGAGTCAGACACGGAAGAGGTCAATAAACGGCTATCGGTGATGGAGAACACGAGCGACGGATTCAAGGTGGCGGAGGCCGACCTTCAATTGCGCGGACCGGGAGAACTTCTTGGCACGCGACAAAGCGGACTGCCGGACCTGCAGGTCGCGACATTCGCCGATCTGGCGCTCATTGAAGAGGCGCGGCGGCATGCGCTGGCCGTCGCGGCGCATGACCCGGAGTTATCGCAGGACAAACATGCGCCCCTGAAGGTAGAACTAAAGCGATTCTGGGAGCGTGTGAGCGACGCGCCGGAGGGCGGGTAGGCAGTGCCGACAGCCAAGGTTCGCGGTCAGGCTTTGACCTTGGAATAGGTTGTGTGCCGCGTTCCGGCTCTCAAACAGTCACACCCTCTATAGGTTTCTCGTTTCGCTCCGAATTCCCTTAGGTGGCATACTTTAAGTTCCCATGATCAAGGACACAATCTCTGACATGCTCTCCGAGGCGCTGCGCCGCGCGCAGGCCGATGGCGCGCTGCCTGCCCTTGAGCACCAGGACCCCGCCGTGGAGCGGCCACAGAACCAGGAACACGGCGACTACGCCTCCAGTCTGCCGCTTAAAATGGCCCGATCCGCGCGGATGTCACCGCTGGCCATCGCGGAAATCTTGCGTGAGCGTCTGCCGGAGCAAGAGGAGGTCACCTCGGTGACCGTCGCGCCGCCCGGATTTGTCAATTTCGGTCTGGATGCGCGCTGGATCATGCAGCAGGTGGGTACGATCCTGGCCGAGGGAGACCGCTTCGGGCACGGAACGAGCGGAACGGGCATCAGCGCACAGGTTGAGTTCGTCAGTGTGAATCCAACGGGCCCCGTTCACGTCGGCCATGGTCGCGGGGCGGTACAGGGCAGCGCCGTCGCGAACGTGCTGGAGGCGTCCGGCTACGCCGTCCAGCGCGAATACTACGTGAATGACGCCGGCAGCCAGATGGACAATTTCTTTGAGTCCCTCCACGCCCGCTACCTGCAGGCGTTGGAGAGAGACGCGGAATTTCCGACGGAGGGCTACCACGGCGCGTACCTCGTAGAGCTCGGACAAGAGCTGGCCTCGGATTACGGTGAGCAATTCGCAGACGGCGAGGACGGCATCCGTGAGCTCGGCGAAATCGGCATGGCGCGGATGATTGACTCTATCCGCGAAGACCTCGAACTCATCGACGTTCGCTTTGACCGCTGGTTCAGTGAGCGCTCCCTGTTTGCGGACGGGACATACGAAAAGGCGATCGACGAGGTTCGCGCAAACGGCTACACGGCTGAGCGCGAGGGTGCAGTCTGGTTCACCGGCACCGATCTGGGCGACGAACGTGACAGTGTGCTGGTACGACAAACTGGCGCGCCAACGTATTTCGCCTCAGACATCGCCTATCACTACGACAAGTTCCTGGGGCGGAGTTTCGATCGCGTGGTCAACGTATGGGGCGCGGATCACCAGGGGCACGTGCCGCGCATGAAGGCGGTGGTTAAGGCGCTGGACGTCGACCCGGAACGTCTGCAATTCATCCTCGTCCAGCTTGTCACCCTCAAGCGTGGGGATGAGGTCGTGCGGGTATCCAAGCGGACGGGCGACATCATCACACTGGCAGAGGTGATTAGCGAGGTGGGCCCGGATGCCTGCCGGTATTTCTTCCTGGCGCGGTCGGCGGATTCCCAGATGGATTTCGATCTTGAGTTGGCCAAGAAAGAAGCTCCCGATAACCCCGTCTACTACATCCAGTACGCCTTCGCCCGCATCTCATCCATCCTTCGCAATGCTCGAGAAAATGGCATCGACCCTGACGATACGTCGCAGGACGCCGACTTCGACGCGCTGACTGAAGACGCAGAGCTTCAGCTGGCTCGCACGATGCTCCGTTTTCCGGAAGTTGTGGAACTGGCAGCGCGCAACCTGGAGCCGCACCATCTGCCGCACTATTCCTATGAACTCGCCACGGCATTTCATGATTTCTATACGAAACATCGCGTTTTGGGAGAAGAATCACACGTGACGCTGGCACGGCTGCGACTCACACAGGCGGCGGGCACGGTTCTGCGAAACGCGTTGACGTTGATGGGGATGACAGCGCCGGAATCCATGTGACGGCCCCTTCTCCCCACACAACTTTGCATAACTAGGTATTGACCCTTGTCTGTAGGCGGTTCATTATCGTCTAGTACCAACAGCCCTTTAAAGGGGAGGAGGCTGGTTAATGACAAATCGGATGTTACTACTGTTGCTCACGCTTGTGGCGGCGGCGTTCCTCGTCGTTGCGTCCGCGTGCGGAACAACATCAGACGACGACGACACGTCCACTGACACGTCCAGCGAAGATACGTCCATGGACGACGATGACATGGATGAAGAAACGGACATGGACGATGACATGGACGACGACATGAGCACCGACATGATGACCCATTCCATCAGCGGCGTTCCGATTGATCCGAACGCGAGCTACGGCGGAACGCTGATCATGGCGACGACGTCCGAAGGCCCTACCTTCAGCAACTGGGAGGAGGCAGCCGGAAGCGCGCCGCATTACGGCCATCCGGTGGGCAATATGCTCGTCTCCAAGCAAGACTGGGGTGACAAGCAGGACTTCATTGACGGGGCATATTGGACCATCGTTCCTGACCTGGCCACCGACTGGGAGCAGGCAGAAGACGGCTTGACGTGGACGTTCAATCTACGTGATGGCGTCACGTTCTCGGATGGCGTCGCGTTCTCCTGCGCGGATATCGAATGGATGTATAACACGCTGCGCACAGGCGACGGGCTGTTGCGCAACCCGCGCTCAGCCCACTTCGCAGTTCTGAATAACGTGACGTGCGCAGACGACCTGACGGCGGTATTCCATCTGGACCGCCCCAAGCCGTCGATGCTGGAAGTGATCGGGCTGCCCTATCACGTGGTCAAGCCAAGCCACCTCTACGCCGAGGACACAAATAGAATGCGCGAGGAGCCGCCAATCGGGACCGGACCGTTCGTGGTCGCAGATTGGCTCTCCGGCGAGAAGATGGTCATGGAGCGCAAGGACGACTATTGGGATCAGCCGTTCCCGTACCTTGACGGAATCGAGATCCTGATTCTCAACAACCAGTCGCAGGTTGCCGGCCTTCGCTCCGGCCGCATCCACATCGGCGGCAGCGCCGGCGGTTGGAACGGGGCGAACGCCAACACCCTCCTGCGCGAGTGCGACGTCTGCCAGAAGTGGGCGTCCGCCGTTCACCCCGGCATGATGTTCTCCGCCATCCCGAACTTCAATCGCGAGCCGTGGAACACCCAGCCGGTGCGTGACGCCATCAGCCTGGCGATTGATCGGAACAAGCTCATCAAGCTCGGATACAACGACTGGATCGCTCCCGGCACCGGCGGCCCGTTCCTGCCCACTAGCTACTTCGCGCTGCCGGAGGAGCGGCTGAAGGCCATCACAGGCCACGACTACAGCGATCCTGAGGCGAACCAGGAGCAGGCGCGCCAGATCCTGGCGGACGCGGGCTATGAGCAGGGTGAGTTGTCCGCCACCATGATTTACGCCCCGTTCTACAGCGTGTACGCAGTCACCGTGATTGAAGACCTTGAGAAGGTCGGCTTCAATGTCGTTGCCGGCCAACTCGAAACGGCCGACTACTACACACGGATGAACGCCGGCGACTTCGATCTGGGCGGCCACGCGGGATGGATCGGCGGGTTTGACCCGGACTTCATCCTGTATGAGTACTTCTACTCCGGTTCCGGCAGGAACTACGGCAAGTACTCCAACCCTGAGCTGGACAGGCTGATCGACGCGCAGTCCATTGAGCTCGACCGCGAGGCGCGGCGCGAGTTGGCGTGGCAGGCGGCAGAGATCGTCCTGAAGGATCAGGTGCGCACGATGGGCGGCTTCCAGTTGGCGATTCCGGTCTTCTCCGACCGGGTCGGCGGCGTGATGCCGACGATTCCGTCACAGTCCTACGGCAACTTCTACCGCCATGCGCACACGTACCTGCTGGAGGACAACTAGCTCAAACAGACAACCTGACATGACACGAGCCATGTGAGGCTCGCAGAGTGATCGAGTTGAAGGGGGCGCCCACCGTGGTGGGCGCCCCCAGTCTTTAACCGTCATCCCCGCATCCCTTTCGTCATTCCCGCGAAAGCGGGGATCCAGTGCGGCGCGCAGCGCTGCCTTCCCCTGTCATTCCGAGCACAGCCGAGGAATCTCTCCCCCGCTCGCCCCGATCCTGTCGAAGGAGGAGCGGGTACCAAAAGCCCCCTCGCCCCAATCAGCGTTACGATGGATACTGTTCTGTACTGATGGCGCGCGCCCGTAGCTCAGTGGAGTAGAGCATCGGTCTTCGGAACCGAGGGTCGCGGGTTCGAATCCTGCCGGGCGCGCCACCTTTTGTTCGTACACCGCCAAGACCACCTTGACACCGGCCAGCCTCCTGTGTTCCGGTCACCGGACTACAAATCAACTAGGCAGTCTTGAGGTACCAAATGAGTGATATCGAACATAGTGGGCTACACGAACTGTTTTTTCTGGACGGCATCGCCACCGCCGCTGAAAAGGCACTCCAACTGCTTGAAGAGGCTATCGTAAGCCAGCAAAACTTCCTGCAAGAGAGCGTGGCTGACATGGACTCAGATGCCAGCGACTATGACTACGCACTTGGCGATATCAAAGTGCTCAAGGACGCAGCCGACGACGTCAGGCTAGCTGCAAGACGTGTAATTGTCGCCCGTTCATCAATCAGCGCTCGGATAAGCTGAATCATGTGCCCTAGGTACCACGCAGCAGCAGAGCAAAGTACGCATGAGTATGAATAGAACGAAGAGTGGGGCCTGAAGAGAAAACCTCAACCCCTAATTGCCGTTAGCTTGGGAGTCGCGAGCGAATTAACAGCGCTCGCTATGTAGTGAAGTGTCGAAGGGTTAGATTCAATCCTATCTTCGAGGCGTGGTAGCACTACAGCGAGTATGCGGAGTTGCTCAGCTACACCTAGTTTGCCATCAGGCCTAAACACCCAAACTGTCTTGGCACCAGCTGAACCTTCGCGCAACAATCTCCTATGTCGAATGTCATCCGCATGTATCCAGATTCCATCTTCGTTTAGGCACCACGTTAAGATCTCTTTGTCGGTTGCGCCCTCTTTCCCAAGAATGTCAATTACTGAGAAGATCGGAATACCTACACTAGCCAAGGCCTGAGCGACAGGCCGCGACAAAGATTCATCTAAAGCGTACCGAGGGTTAGGCTGCAGAACGGAGTCGCGATTCCCAGACAAGTGCGGCCTCCAGTTGTTCCGCAGTAATCTCGTAGGCCTTTTGCACAAGCTCTTTGGGATCCCCAGCGTTTACGGCTCCTACAACCGCCTGTGTGGGAATTCGTGTCCCCGCTATGCATGGCGCACCAAACTGGATTTCTGGATGGAGTCTTACTTCCGAAGACGGCTCCCACCATCTAGCTACTTTGCTGTGCTCATCGAAACCCAGGCCATGAACTGGAATTATGAAATCGCGCAATATGTCGAACGCAAGTTGGCCATGCCGACTAGCAGCAATCAGCCTCCTAGACCACTCCGTAAAGATGTCACCCGAACCGCTCCAAATGTGCATCGTGGCGAAAGGTTTCCTAGCAGTCGTATTCTCCTTTAGCCAGTTCTCTCCTTCCCAAATCTTGGGCCAGGTCACACCGGCACCCCGCAGCGCAGAAATGACTCGCATTGAAATCAGGTCTTCGAAGTCAATCAAGATGTCCTTACCCGGGATGCCTTGGTACGAATCGCCAGCTACACCAGTTCGTATCCACCTAAGTAGCTTGGTTGAAGGTAGGCTTAAGTGAGTTTCTGGGGGGAAAGTTGCTCGGATGTACAACGAAGCATTCGGGGCCAAATACATACCCCGAAATGCTTCCCGCGGTACCTGCTCCCGCGTCGCTGTTGCCATCTCTCCCTCCAAAAGTGTGGCGGTTATTGCGTAACGTTACTAGCGTAACGTTTTTGGCAACGGGCGTGCCAACAGAATCCCCCCCCACCCCCACCCCCAATCCCCTATACTGTCTGAACGGGATACCGCTAGGGATAACTGGAGACATCAGTAATGGCGACGACAACAGAGAGGACAACGACTGCGAACGGTGTCGCGGCAACCGCTCCGATTGACCCCCCGCGCGTGATGACGCCGCAGCAGGTGCAACGATTCAGTCGGCACATCATCATGCCGCAGGTCGGCAGCATCGGGCAGCGCAAGCTGATGGACGCGAGCGTGCTGCTCATCGGGGCCGGCGGGCTCGGTTCCCCGCTCGCCATGTACCTGGCCGCCGCCGGTGTCGGCAAGATCGGCATCGTCGATTTCGATGACGTCGATATCACCAACCTGCACCGACAACTACTGCACGGGCACGATGACATCGGCCGCCCCAAGGTCGACTCCGCCGAGGACACCATCCGGGAGATCAACCCGGACGCAGACATCGTCAAGATCGCCAAGCATATCAACTCTGAGAACGCCATGGAGATCGCGGAGGAGTTTGACATCCTCATCGACGGGACGGACAACTTCCCCACGCGGTACCTCATCAACGACCTCGGCGTGCTGACGGGCAAGCCCGTCGTGCACGGTTCAATCTTCATGTTTGACGGGCAGGTAACGACGTTCCTGCCCGAGAAGGGCTGCTACCGCTGCCTGTACCCCGCGCCGCCGCCCCCCGGCATGGTTCCCTCCTGCGCGGAGGCTGGCGTGCTTGGCGTGCTGCCGGGCATCATCGGCTCCCTCATGGCCACAGAGGCCATCAAGCTGATCCTGGGCGTCGGCAAGCCGCTGGTGAATCGACTGCTGATGGTCGATGCGCTGGACATGGACATGCGGACGGTCAAGATCCGCAAGGATCCGAATTGCCCCGCATGCGGCGAGAACCCGACGGTGACGGAACTCATCGACTACGAAGCCTTCTGCGGCATGCCCGCGTTCGAATAGAACAAAGCTAGACGCTCACCAATCTTCCCTCGTGCTTTGTGAGGTGAAGTAAGGGCATGATTCGCTGGGTATCTGTGATGACTAGACCCCCAGTCCCACTTACCACCCAGCGACTACTTTGGTCCGAATCGGCAGGCCTATGCATGAATCCGAGCTGTCAATCCGAACTCATAGTTGATGGGCAGAGTATTGCCGACATTGCTCACATTGAACCGCATGCAGGGGGAGGCTCTATAGAGCCCAATAACCTACTCCTCCTCTGCCCCAACTGCCACAGAACTACAGATAGTGACAGGACCTCTACTACAATCTTGATGCTCCAGCAATGGAAAGCCTCCAGAAAGAAATCTCTAGATGCCCTCTTTGCAAAGAGATTCAACTCTTTTGCAGATTTAGAGCGTGCCGTAGTCCCTCTCTTGCAACGAAATGAACAGATTTTTGATGACTACGGTCCCCATAGCGAAAACCAAGAAGCCATCAGCGGGAAACTGTGGCGTCAATTTGAAAACGCACTGGTTAGCAACAACCAACGTCTAGAGCTCTTATTGACTAAGAACAAACACCTCCTGCACCGCGAGAACAAAAACGTGGTCGAGCAGTTCGTTGCCCATTCCCATGAGTTTCTCCACACGAGAGCAGACCAGCCTATGGAGCGCATATTATTTTTCCCGGATGGTCTATTATCCCTTTTCGGCATTAAACCTCAGAGGCGCGGCTATCCCCCTAGCCTGTCAGCTTTCCAGAACTTTTTGTCGGTCATCTCTGCTAATGACAACCTCGTTACGTTGAACTTTAGAGACCACCCAAGCGTCGCATACCTCCAAGACGGGGAGGTAGTTGAAATGAGCTTGGAAGACCGCCCAAGGCTGCAGCAAATCTTTTGGAATGGTCATCATTATAGGGCACATACGACAGATGTACGCCTAAGTGATCTCGTCTTCTTCGCGAATTGGCTGGAAAGGAATCAGATTCGCTACAGCTTCCCGGACTTCCCTCAGCTGACCAAATTGCTTATAGCGGACAAGGTTACGGTAATCCTGTGCTACAAATACGTACTTTCTCTCTCTGATCTCCACGGAATGACCTTGGACAAAGGTGACATCGTGATAAATCTACATAACTGGAATGGCGGCCCAGTAAGTGCGGATGCTCAAGACTTTGCTGAGTCGATTGGCGTTTGGCTCGCGAATCAAACTGCGTTTTTCGCCTATGCCCATAACAATCTGAAGTAGATGAACGGTGCAAGACTACTCTTTTATCGCTTCGCTGATCAGCGACTGTTTCAGTGAAGCATATTTGTTTGGTTCAGGCCTTCGCGTCGACTCCCCAAACGACATCGACCTGTTGCTAGTATATGAACCCTCTCAGTTGAATCGAGTCGAAAGCGAGAAGCGACGGCTCATGGAGAGGTTTCTTGAGCGTTCGCCGGATCTCTATATCCATACGACTACCCTTAGTGAGCGGGAAAAGGATGCCACAAAATTCCTAGAATTGATTCAGCACATAAAGCTCAAGTAACTGCTCCACAATTGCCGTGACGTTACCTACATTCCTCGCCGATACCGATCCTACAGACACGTAGACTAGGTGGGCACGCGCGGACCAGTTAAAATAGATGTGACAAGCGTGGGGAGATAATCGTGACCGACATATCAACGCGGACGCAAGACGAGGATGGCGGCGTGGAAAGTGAGAGCAAGAACGGGCGTGGGGATAGTCATTCTCACCCCATTCTGCGACGGCTGCTGCCTGCGATGACGGCTATCCCAGGACTGAAGGTGGACCGCAGAACGTTCCTGGGGAAACAGCTGGATCGCTACTATGCCCAGAACAGCATCGAGGTCGGGAAGGCGATCGCGACAACGCCTCTTGCGGCCGGCGTGCCTATGGAAACGCTTGACCGGATGGCCGATGCGATCATCATGTCGCATATCGTCAAGTCATCCAGCGTTTCCTTCGCCGCCGGTCTGCCTGGGGGATGGCTGATGGCAGCGACGCTTCCGGCAGACATTGCCCAACTCAATTGGCATGCGGTGGTATGCGCCCAGAAGTTGATGTACCTGTATGGGTGGGACGACCTGTTCGAGGAGGGTGTTCTGCAGCTGAACGAGGAAACAGAGGTCAGGATATGGCTGTTGGTCGGCGCAGTCTTCGGGGTACGCCAGGCGACTGACAGCCTGAGAGAGATCGCGTATGCATCAAAGTCCTTCTTCGTCTGCCAATCGACACGAAAGCGGACACAAAAAAATACGGTTCTCATGGACAGCCGATTTGGAAGCAGCCGAGGATCGATAGAAGGTAGGGTAGCCTTACAGACCTCTCCGGCCCGACGAGGTAAGCTTTGGAGGCGAGGCTAGGCCATGTTCCTATGTTCGGCAGCTTACTGACCCTGTAACAATGTCAAGCATTGACTGAATAGCCATACACTGCTATGTTACTCGCATGGCATGTGTTGCAGACCTCGCCCATGTACACCAGGGCCTCGCCCAAGCTGGACGCGGGGCCGGATCGCAACGCGGCGACTGGATGCTCCGCATCGTCGAGAGCGGCGACCTGCGTGACGACGGTTGGCTGGAATCACACGGTCTTCGGGAAGTGGGAGTCGTGCGCACCCTGCGCACCGAGCGCCACCTGCTGAGACCCTTCGACATACTGGTGACGGCCCGCGCAGGGTCGCTTCAGACCGCGCTTGTGCCACCCGGCGTGTCGCGTACGGTTGCAGGTGTAACCTTGCTGGTGGTGCGGCCCAAGCGACCCGAATCCGGCTTGGGACACTGGCTCTGGTATTTCCTCACTTCCTCCCAGGGCCGAGCGCAACTCGCCAAGCGGCTGGTGGTCAACGCCACGGTGACGACTCTATCCGCACGTAGCTTGGGAGAGATCGAGATTCCATTACTGTCCGACGGAGAGCTTGATGCAGTGGCCAGACTCGTGGAGGTGTCCGAGGATGCCTACGTTGCGGCGGTCGAGGTCGCCCGCCTGCGACGCGAGACACTTAGGGACTCCGTAATCCATGACATCGGCCGCAGGGCCGTATACACATCAATGGGAGAGGCGCTAGTTGCCACTCACTAAACAGGAGCTTGAGTCCAAGCTGTGGCAGGCCGCCGACATTCTGCGCGGGCAGATCGACGCCGCCGACTACAAGAATTACATCTTCTCCATCCTCTTCCTCAAGCGGCTCTCCGACCGCTTCGACGAGGAGGTTGAGGGCGCGGTGGAGTCGGGCGTTGCCCGTGAGGTTGCGCTCACCGACCAGGACGAGCACGAGTTCTTCGTCCCTGAATCCGCCCGATGGACCACTCTCCTGGGAGCCACCATGGGCTTGGGAGAGGCGCTCAACGTGGCCAGCCATGCGATTGAAGAGGCCAACCCCAGGCTGGAAGGCGTACTGGCTCCGAACAACTGGAACGACGAGTCGAAGCTGGGCAGTCCGGCCAACCGGGAGCGCATCATCCGCAGCCTATTGAACCACTTTGGCGACTTGGACCTGAGCGACGAGAACCTGCGCAGGGACGCGGCAGGGGGCGGTGACGTGCTGGGAGACGCTTACGAGTACCTGATCAACCGGTTCGCCGACGACGCCGGCAAGAAGGGCGGCGAGTTCTACACGCCCCGCTCGGTGGTGCGGCTCATCATCGAGTTACTCCAACCCCGAGAAGGGATGCGCATCTGCGATCCGACAGCCGGTTCCGGGGGGATGCTCATCTATGCGGCGCAGTACGTGCGGGAACAGGGCGGAGACTACCGGAACCTCGCGCTGCATGGCCAAGAGCGGAACCTCGGTACTCTGGCAATCGGCAAGCTCAACCTGCTCCTTCACGGGCTCCGCGCCGGTCGATTGGAGGCTGGTGACGTGATAGCGGAGCCGGGTCTTGTGGACCAGTCAGGACGGCTACTGTCCTACGACCGGGTTATCGCCAATCCTCCCTTCAGCCTCAAAAACTGGGGGCATGACTTCGCTCCCAACGACCCGCACCACCGCTTTGACCGCTACGGTGCAACGCCGCCCAGAACCAGGGGCGACCTCGCCTTCCTGCTGCACATGCTGGGAGTGACCAACTCCCAGGGCATGGTGGGCGTGGTCATGCCCCACGGAATCCTGTTCCGTGGCGGAGCGGAGGGAAGGATACGGCGGGGCATCGTTGAGGCCGACCTGTTCGAGGCGGTGATCGGCCTAACCCCAAATCTCTTCTTCGGGGCCAGCATCCCCGTCGCCATCTGCGTGCTGAACAAGGCCAAGCCTGTGGAGAGGCGGGGGAAGGTGCTGTTCGTGGACGCGGCCCAAGAGGGTTACTTCCGTCCCGGCAAGGCTCAAAACTTCATCGACCCGGAGCACATAAGCAGGATCGTTGAGGCGTACAGGGACTTCGAGGACGTGAAGCGATTCGCCCACGTCGCAGAGCTTGAGGAGATACAGGGCAACGACTTCAACCTGAACATCAGCCGCTACGTGGACACCACGGAACCGGTTGAGGTGATGCCGGTAGAGGAGGCGCTGGCTCAACTGAGAGAGGCGGAGCAGCGGCGGGATGAGGCGGTGGCCAGGATGGACGAACTTCTGGCGGAGATGGGCTATGCCAGATAGGAGGCTTGGTGGACCATGCCGGTCATACTGAGGGAGGGGCCGTACCGGTTCTTCTTCTACGCGAGCGACCGGGGAGAGCCTCCCCACATTCACGTCGAACGCGATGACCGCATCGCCAAGTTTTGGCTGGAGCCGGTCAGGCTTCAACAGACAGGCGGATTGAGGCGGCATGAGATACGCCGCATCGAGAAGATAGTCGAGGAAAATCAGAATTCGTTTCTGGAGGCTTGGAATGAACGTTTCAACGCTTAAGGTGAGTGTGCCGGAGGCCATGACGGTCGAGGTGACCGACGATACCCTGACCGCAGAGCTCTCCGACGGGCGGACCGTGTCGGTGCCACTGTCCTGGTATCCCAGGCTCATCCACGCCACGCCTGAGGAACGCCACAACTGGCGGCTGATAGGCGCTGGCGAGGGCATCCACTGGCCTGCCCTGGATGAGGACATCAGCGTGGAAATGCTGTTGGGAGGATGGCCCTCCGGAGAAAGCCAGCGTTCCTTCAAACGCTGGCTGGAAGCTAAGCGGGCAGGACTTCCGGTGACCATCCACGAGATACGCCCGCCCACGGACGAAGGTAACTGAAGAGACCGATGGGACGTTCAGGAGACAATGGGACGATACCCGACGGCTGGCAGGTAGTGCAGTTGGGGGATGTGGCGAATCTCCGCATGGAGCAAGTCAAACCCACGAAACACGATCACCGGCCTTACATTGCCCTTGAACACATCATTGCTGAGGGGGCTTTGAACGGGTACGGAAGAGCGGGAGAGTCGATCAGCAACAAGACTCTCTTCCGAGAGGGTGACACGCTTTACGGGAAGCTTCGTCCAAACCTGAGAAAAGTGATTCGAGCACAGTTTGACGGCGTTTGCTCGACCGACATCCTCGCCATATTCGGTGGCAGCGAGGCAGACAGTTCCTTTCTCAGTCACTTGCTTCGTGGCGACCAGACCTATGAATACGCGATGCGTGGAGTCGGTGGGACCAAGATGCCAAGAACATCCTGGACACACTTGCGCAATCTCCCCATCCTACTCCCCCCACTACCCGAACAGCGGGCCATCGCCGCCGTGCTGGACGGCATCGATGAAGCAATCGAGAGGACGGATGCAGCCATCGCCGCCACCGAGCAACTGCGCGACTCTCTACTACACGAACTCCTCACCCGCGGTGTCCCCGGCTGGCACACAGAGTGGAAGGAAGCGCCGGGCATCGGGACGATACCGGCGAACTGGGAGGTGGTACGGCTGGGGGATGTGACGGAGGTAGCTTTCAGTAGCGTCGATAAGAGAACCGTGGACGGCGAGGTTCCGGTTGAACTCTGCAACTACACGGATGTCTTCTACAGTCGCCGAATCCGACCTGGAATGCGCTTTATGGCTGCGACCGCTAGCCCGGTTGAGTGTGACCGATGGGCGTTGCGGAAGAACGACGTTCTCTTCACGAAGGACTCGGAAACGCCAGATGAAATCGGGATTCCCGCCTATGTGACTGCGGATATGCCAACAGTCCTGTGTGGCTATCACCTGGGATTGGCACGACCGCGCATGGAGCTAGCCGATGGCGCGTATCTGGCTGAGCTACTAGGGTCTCCACGGACGGCAAGCCGGTTTGCTCGCATCGCCAATGGAGTCACTCGCTTTGGCCTGACGCTGGGTGCTACAAACTCTCTTTCGATTCCACTTCCGGCGTTGCGAGAGCAGCAGACCATCGCCTCAGTGCTGACTGGCGTAGACTCGGCCATTGAGCAGGGGCACGAGGAGCGGGAAAGGCTGCAAGCACTGAAGGGATCGGCGTCAGAGGCGCTGCTGACGGGTCGCGTTCGTATGCATGGAAGGACGGCGGCAAAGCAGCTATGAGCACTGAAGATGATGTTCGCGGTACCTCCCATGAGGACCTGCGTCACGTGATGAGCGATATGAATCAGATAACAGCGTCATTCAGCAAGCTGTGGGATGACTCCTTCAAGATTCAGGCCAGTATCATGGAAGGGCAATTGGGTAGATGGCAAAGCTCGTTGGCACACATGACGAGCGGTCTACAGTCGATCCTTGACCAGAGTCGCATGACTTCCCTTATGGCTCACCTGTTGACACAACAATTGGGGGCCATATCAGAGATAACCCAGATTACCTTGCAGCCAAACACCTGGCTCCCCTCGTTGGACGTGCTGAAGCTTCCCAATCCATTTGCATTTGAACAACGAATGGAAGAGGCAAGCACAACCACCGGATGGCTCCCATATAGAACTGTTCCGTTTGCACAGTTCTTGGACGACTCAAGTTACGACGAGAGCACGTTCAGCGACCTCGTAGACCGGTATTACAGTGAATGTACAAGCGAGATAGTTGAAGACATATCCACGCGCTTATCGGATTACTCAGTAGATGACGAAGACAAGAGCGCGGTCCGTGAAGCGTTGGAGGTCTATAGGCTAGGTTATTTTCGCTCAGCCTGTTACGGAGTATTGCCTCTAATCGAGAAAGTGATTCGTGAGGACTTGCTCGGTATCGAAGGAACGAAGAGCGGGCAGTACGGAGAAATCCAGGAGCGAGTAGGTCATACACCGTTTAGAAATTTGATCTGGGATGGTCGCCACGAGTGGGTCGTCATCAAATACATCATGCACGAACTCTACGCTCGGGTGGAGAGCGAGAACCTGGAAGAAATCAGGCACAGTCCGACACCGAATCGCCATGCGGCTAGTCACGGTTTTGCTGCATACAATACAAGCAGGCAAGCCCTGAATGCCATAATCTGTGCCGATTACGTGCTTAGGGTAGCCAGTCATTGGAGTTCAACTACTTTCGATGAGGGTAGCTAGGAGTCCTATGACCACACCCTCCAAGCTCAACGAATTCAACCACGCCGAGGACCCAGCGAGGCGCTTGCTGGAGAAGCTGGGTTGGACCTACGTGCCGCGCGAGGCGCTGGCGGCGGAGCGAGGCGACGAGCGGGAGGTGCTCTTGAAGGGGCGCCTGAGAGCGGCCCTGCTTCGTCTGAACGAATGGATGACCGAGGCCCAGGCCGGGCGGGTCATCTTCGACCTTGAGCACATCGACGCCACCGGCATGGGCCGCAACCAGGCGGTCCACGAGTATCTGACCTATGGCAAGCCCTTGACCGTTGACGGGCCGCAGGGCAGGGATTCGCGGATCGTTCGTTTCTTCGACTTCGACCATCCTGAAGGCGGACTCAACGAGTACGTCGTCACCACCCAGTTCCGCGTCCGCCGCGCCAACGAGAGAGGCGGCGCCGAGGACGACGAACGCATGGTCATTCCCGACATCGTGCTGTTCGTCAACGGCATCCCCCTAGTGGTGATGGAGGCGAAGTCGCCTTCCTTGTTGGACGTGTGGAAGACCAACGCGGTGCGGCAGTTGCGACGTTACCAGGAGGCAGGGCCGGAGTGGCGCGGGAGCGGCGCTCCCGAGCTCTTCCATTACAACCTGCTGTGCGTCGCACACTGCGGGGCCGCTGCCGCGTACGCCTCCATCGGCGCGCCGGAGAACGCCTACTTCGAGTGGAAATGGCTTGGGAGCCATTCCGAGGACGACGTGAGGCAGAGGTACGGGGTCGAACCCCAGGGGCAGGCCCAGCTCATCGTCGGCCTGCTGCCTCCCGCAACCCTGCTGGACATCCTCCGCGACTATGTGGTCTATGAGCCGGAGCGGGGACGTGTGGTTAAGAAGCTGCCACGCTACCAGCAGTACCGCACGGTTCGCGCTGGGTTGGAGCGATTGCTCACCGGCCTGAAGCCGGAGGAACGGGGCGGCGTGGTCTGGCACACGCAGGGTTCGGGCAAGTCCCTGACCATGCTGTGGTTGGCGACGAGGCTGCGTCGGGAGCCTCGTCTGGGCAATCCCACGATTGTCGTGGTGACCGACCGCACGCAACTGGACCGGCAGATCACCGGCACCTTCGAGCGTTGCGGCTTCCCTGCGCCGGAGCGGGCGGCGACCAGCCGGGACCTGCGTCGTCTGCTCACCACGGGCGCGGGCCGCACGATCATGACGACCATCCAGAAGTTCGAGGAGGCGCTGACGACCCCCGAGGGCGAGCTTGACGTGCTCAACGCCTCGGAGAACGTCATCGTCATGGTGGACGAGGCGCACCGCACGCAGTACGGCATCCTCGGGGGACGGCTCTCCAAAGCGCTGCCCAACGCGGCGCTCATCGGGTTCACCGGAACGCCCATAGAGAAGGGCTTCAAGCGCAACACCATAGGGCGCTTTGGCTCGCTCATCGACACCTACACCATCCCCCAGTCGGTGGCCGACGGCGCGACGGTGCCCATCTTCTACGAGGCGCGCCTGCCCGAGCTTGCCATCGAGGGGCCGGAGACCCTGGACAAGCTCTACGATGCCATGTTCGGCGACGAGCCGCCCGCTGTCCAAGCGCAGATTCGCCGACGCTACGCCAACAAAGAGACGGTGGCTGAGGCGGAGCGACGCATCGAGATGATCGCCCTAGACATCGCCGAGCATTTCAAGGCGAAGATTCGCCCCAACGGGTTCAAGGCCCAGGTGGTTGCGCCCAGCCGGGTAGCCGCCCTCCGGTACGCCAGCCGACTGAAGGATTTCGGCCTCAGCGCCTATCCCATCATCACCACAGCCCCAAACGACGGGCCGGAGTTCAAGGCGGCGCGCGAACTCGACCAGGGACAGGTCGAAAGCGCCTTCGTCGATCCGGAGGGCGAGCCGGAGGTGCTGGTCGTGGTGGACATGCTGCTGACCGGGTTCGACGCGCCCGTGGAGCAGGTGCTCTACCTGGATAGAGCGCTGCGGGAGCACGGGCTGCTTCAGGCCGTTGCGAGGGTCAACCGCCGGTTCTCGCATAGAAAGGACGGGGCGGAGACCGAAAAGACCCACGGCTTGGTCGTGGACTACCACGGCGTATCTCGGGACCTCGAAGACGTTCTTTCAACATTCGACTGGTCGGATGTGCAGGGCACGATGCAGGAGATGGACGAGGACCCGGCGTCGGTCGTCGAGGCCGCGGCCGTCCAGGCCGAGTCACACTTCAAGGGCCGGGACCTGAGCGACACCTGGGCGTGCGTCAGCGTCTTCGCGCCCGACGCCAGCACCGAGGGCAACCTCAAGGCTCACGTATTCGAGCGGTTCAACGCCGACTACCGGGGTTTCTCCCGTCTCATGGACCGATTCCTGCCGGACCCGCGCGCGCTGGACTACACGGACCGGCTGGCGCGGCTCACGGAGATACGCGCCTACGTGCGCGCCCAATTCCTTCGCGAGGACGCCGACATCGACTGGACGGAGATTGGGGCCAAGGTGAAGAAGCTGGTGGACGAGCGCATCAGCGCCCAGGTGCGGGAGATGATGCGGCCGGTGTCCATCCTCGACCGGGACTTCGACCAGAAGATCGCCGCCCTGCCCCACGACGAGGCGCGGGCGTCCATCATGGAGCACGCCATCCGCTCCCAGATCCACGAGAGTCTGGGAGACAATCCCGCATTCTACGAGCGCTTGTCCGAACAGCTGGCCCGCATCATCGACGATCTGCGCAACAGGGTGATAGACGCTGCCGAGGCGTGCCGGCGCTACGCTGAGGTGCGGGGACGGATGCGAAGCGAGGCCGACATCGCGGCGGAGTTCGGTCTCTCACCCACCTCCTTCGCCATCTACGCGCTGCTGGAAAGACGCCCGGAGAATGGAGAGGTTCCTCCCCGGCACATCGCAGAGGAGCAGGGCGTTTACCACGTTCAGATAGATGAGGAGGCCAGGAGCGTTGCCCTGAGGATCGAGTCGGTCGTCGCCCAGCGCAGCAGGGTCGTGGATTGGCATGTGAACGAGGATGTCAGGCGGCTGATGCGCCGGGACATCAAGCGCGAACTCAGACCCAAGGGCGACTACACCGAAGACCAGCTGGAGGAGTTGGCCAGCCGGATAGTCGAGCTTGCCAGCCGCCGGAGCGGGCAGTGACCGAGGAGGGCCGTGTACGCTTCGGCGATACCAGCATCGACTACGAGGTGCGACGCAGCAGTCGGCGCAGGAAGACCGTCCAGATCACGGTGGATGGCGGCGGGGTGCAGGTCGTCGCGCCGACGACCACGCCCGTCAACGAATTGCGCGCCATTGTGCGGAAGCGGGCTGGCTGGATACTGAGTCACGCCTCGGACCGGATGCTGGAAACCGCCCCCAAGCGCTTCGTGAGCGGGGAGACGCTACCCTATCTGGGCCGCAACGTCCGCATGGTTGTGGAGGACGCAGACGTGCGCAGGGCGGAAGTCCGCTTCGATCACTGGAGGTTCCGGGTCGCCGCCCCGAAGGGACTGAGCGGCGATGAACGCTACGAGTCGATCCGCCGAGCAGTAGTGCGCTGGTACCGCTCGCGCGCCCAAGAGAGACTTGAAGAGGTCGTCGAACGGTGGACGCCGCGGCTTGGACATGGAGATAGGATTCGTGTGCTGGTGCGCGACCAGCGTCAGCGTTGGGGAAGTTGCGCGCCCGACGGGACGCTGCGCTTCAACTGGCGCGCCATGATGGTGAAACCGGCGCTGATGGAATACGTCGTCGTCCACGAATTGGCGCACCTGACCCACCGGGACCACTCACCGGAGTTCTGGACACTCATTGCTTCGGTGATGCCGGACGCGCAGCGGCGTCGCCAGCATCTTCGGGAGAGCGGAGAGTCGCTGCCCCTGTGATGGCTGCACGGACAAATGAGCGGGACTCCGACTGTGAGCCAAGCCTCGCCCGCCGTTCAGCCCGCCTCAGGGCCGCAGAAGAATATCGCTGTACCCTCTCAGATAGATGTGGGACAGATTGAGGCTATCCTGGCGCTGGTCTAAGGAGAGAACAAGGGGCTACCGAAGCTAGAGACGAGCGGATGTTGAACCGGCAGGTGATGCCGCTTTTCGGGAGACTGCTTATTGCCGCAGCCAACTGGCGCCAATTGTCTCTCAGTACACGTCTGATACGAGCGTAGACATTTCGGCAACGCCAAAAAGCGACATATATGTGCCCGGTAGAGAGGGAGACCATCAACTTCCGATGGCCTCCCTCTCTTTGCGCTTAAGCGGTCGTAGGCTCCGGCCGCATCAACAGGGCGGAGCAGCTCGGCGCCACCACGTGGTCCACCGACACCTTGCCCCTGCCGTCGTACCCGGCGCGGAAGGCGTACTCCACCTTCGCGCCCCAGGGCACCCGGCCGCCGACGCGCACCGCGCCGCCCCTGGCAGTGCCGTCCCGGCCACGGGCGCCGTGCACCACCATCCCGCTGCGCTCACCCTTCTTCCAGCCCAGGACCTTCATGGCAACGGGCATCACCCGCTGCGGGTCTTGGCTGCGCCGGAACAGCGCCCCGTGCAGCTTTCTGATGACCACGGCGGACGGGCTGCGCTGGCCGTTCATGATCTGGGAGAGGTGACCGGAGCTGATGCCCGCCCGCCTCGCGACCTCGTTCTGGCTGACGTTTAGCGCGTCCATCTGCTCCCAGATGAACTGGCGGTCGATGTCGGGGCACTGGGCGGAAGCGACCTTCGCACGCCCTCCAAGCACAGCCTCGACCCGAGCCTGAAGCTTCACGCCCATGCTCCTGTGCCCGCGTGACACCTGGGACAGGTACCCGGCGGACACGCCCACCTTCTCGGCCAGCTCCCGCATGGTGATGCCGAGGGCGCGGGCGGTCTCCCGGATGAAGCTGCTGTCCGTCCCTTCGACCACCTCGCCCTGACGGTTGGCGAGCTTGGCCGGAGCGACCCTGGCCGCCACCCCAAGAGCCGATTCGATGCTGGCCTGCACCTTGACGCCCATGTTGCGGCGGCCACGGGCCACCTGGGTGAGGTAGGAGTAGCTCACCCCCGACCGGTCGGAGAGTTCCCGCATGGTGTAGCCCATCGTCCGTGCCTGCTCCCGGATGTAGCTGCTCTCCGAATTGACCTCGCCGCGCTGTCGGTAGACGAAGCCCTGTCCTGGGACCTCGCCCAGCACAGCCATCGCCTTCTCCCGCAGGTTGGGGGTCCAGGGCTTCTTGCCCGTGCCGACCTGGGAGAGGTGGCTGGCGCTCACGCCCATCAGGGCCGCAAGCTCCCTCATGGTGAGGCCCTTCTTCCTGGCCACCGCCCTGAGTTCGCTCTCAGGCTTGCCCATGGCCTCAACGGGCGTTGCCGCATCCGTCGTTGTCTCCGTCGTGTTCTGCCGATTGGTCGTTGGTGTGGTTGCCGTCGTCATGTCGCTTCTCCTTTCAATGAAGAAGCGGGACGGCCGCCACCCCGTGGGGCGGAGACAGTCCCGCTCGAATTGATGTCCCGGCAGCCGGGACCGTCTCCGTGGGTTCGTTGCTGGCAAAGAGAAGGGCCACCCTTCCTCGCGCGGAGGAAGAAGCGGCCCTTTGCTCGCCAACTGTTATGGGGGCCTTGTGTGCGAGAGGCGGGGGCGTGAAGCCGTCAATGCCGACTCCGGCGCCCTTGGTCTCGCCTACTAACTACTCAACGTGCATGTGCACCTCCTTGATATTGATGTTGCTGACCCGCGCGGCATCCGGGGCGCGGGTTGTGTGTGTGATGGGTTCGTTTGACGCAAGACGCACTTCGCCCACGGTCGGATGCCGGACGCGGGGACGAAGTGGGGTGAGAAAAACGCAGCTCGTCCAGGGTCATATCACGGGGATGCGGACCGGGGAGCTGCTGTGAGAGGAAATGCGTCCGGCCTGCAGATCGGTCCGAGACCGGTGCCGTGAGAGCGACGCAGCCATGCGGAGTCATAGCAGGACGGCGTGCGTTGAAGCTGCGACCCAACCGCGTGACGTTTGCGCCGCAGGCATGAGGAATGGCCGGGACGCTGGGCGCACCTCGGCGAGAGTCTGCACCGTACTCGCTACGGTGGTGTCCCGACTTCCGAGACGGCATCGGAGGAGCAACGGCTCGACCCCTCGACCGGCTCACGCAGCGGGAAGGCGTTTGTCCCTCCGGGGAGACCATCGGGAGAGCGAGGCTCAATCCTTCCGGTCTGACCCCTGGGCGGCTGTTCGGAGAGCGAGGCTCGATCCTATGCAGCCGGTCCCGGATTCGGGGGACGGGAACCCTCCAGGTTTCTCGGCACGAAACGCTGGAAAAGCCAGAAACTGCGTCAATTATCGCCTGGTCGGACAGGCAATGGAAGGCTTCGGAAGGGGTTTCAGGTCAACCCAGCGTGAATCACTCGCTCCGAGTTAGCGCCCATGTCGCTGCGCTTTAGCAGCCGCCGAAAACCGGCCCCGAAGGCAGGCTCCGGGGCCTACTCCCGCCACAGTCCCACGGTGAGGACCCGGCGCACCCAGCGCAGCAGTTCCCGCCTTGCCAGGGACTTCCTCGTGTCCGCCAGCGCCGTCCACCGCCAGGTGGTCTGGCCACTGCGCCCGAACCCCCTGAGCGCCTGCTTCTCCGGCGGCAGGGTCAGCCCGTGCTCCTCCAGCATCGCCAGTTCCAGCACGAGCAGCCGCTCATGCGTCGTGAGCCACGACAGGCTCTTGCCTTCATTGGGGTGACCTGTCCGCAGGCTGCGCCACTCCTCGATGAGCGGCCAGGCTTTGCCGTAGACCTCCCGGTCGTCGTCGGCAGGCTTCACCGTGACCACCTCGGGCTCCTTGCGCCGCTCCCTGAAGGGCTTTTTGGGGCGCAGGCCCGCCACCGGAGGTGCGGCCCCGGTCTCCGACCGGCCCGCCTTCTTCTCACCCGCGTCCTCCGCTTGGGTCCCTTCCTCGCCGCCGCCCTCGGCATCGGACTTGCCGGCCGCCGCAATGCGCAACTTGTCCAGTCCGTCCCGGAGCTCCTTCCCCAGCGCCCCCATGCCGGATTCCAACGCGGCCATGCGTTCCTCGACCATTCCGACCGACTCCCTGAGCCGCTTCACCTCCGGGCTGTCGCCCGCGCTCGACAGCCGTTCGATGGCGTCGCCCATGCGTCCCGTGATCTCGCCGGTCTCCTCGGCCTTGACCAGCGTGCGGTAGGCAACGCCCAGTAGTTCCGCAGCCTCCATCCGGCCCTCCTCCCGCACCAGCTCCCGCAGGAACCCCCTCAACCTGTGCCGCCGCATCCGCTCCTTGTCCGCGTCGTCACCGTCCCCGACTTCGCTCGTCAGGGTTTCATCGTCCAACACGTCGGTGTCCTGGTTCCCGCCATCCTGGGTCTCCTCAACCCGCGTGCCGTTCAACTCTGCCTCGTTCATGCGTCAAACCTCCTCATGTTCATGTCCGATAGGGGCGTCCTGTAGAGGCCATCACGGCCCGGTTTAGGCCTCGTTCCCCAAATCGCTCGCTCCGATTTAGCAGCGATGCGCTCCGCTGTTCCGCTTTTCCGACTTGCATTTCTGCAACTTCCGCCCAAATCGGGTGAACCCGCCCTTATCTCGAAGTGCTCGCAACAACGGCCCCACACCCCTCCACTCCAACCTGATTCAGCTACGAACTCACCACCGACTTGCATTTATGCAACCGGCGCATTTCCTTGTACACGGGTAGTACATCACATCCGGCCATTTGGGATGGAGACCTCGTGAGGGAGCATCCCGCGAGCGCCCCCCTCACGGACCGTGTTTTTTCGCCCCTCGGCTCCCCAGACTCAATGGCATTCAGACCGACATTGATAGCCCTTTTGGGGCTCACGCGAGCCCGGTGAAGAGAGTGATGAACGACAGGAGCAGACGGAGCGGACAACGGATACACGAGGAGGGATTCTCCGAATGCGGCGTGGTCAGGGTCATCTCCAGGCTTGCCCCCGACGCCGAGGGCCGGCTGCGCCGCCTCTTCATCCTGCCGCTCAGGCCCACGGACGAGGAGAGGCAGGCGGAAGTCCCAGAAGGACCCGCCCTCGGATCACCGACTCGTGGACAACCACCTGGAGGCAGAAGCCCAATGCGCCCGCTATCGGGGTGGGTCAATTCCAACTTAGCATTGGCATCCGAACGTCATCTGTCTCCGGCGAGGCGGTCAACCCTCAGCCAGGACCGCACCCCATCAACTGCGTGCGGAAGCTGCGGTGCGGCTGCGTTCCAGCCATCCCGCAGACGTGCTGAACTGGCCAAAGCGACAGGCGCACTTTGGCCAGTTTGCCGGGGACGATGCGCTAACACGTCGTCCCCCTGGTCAGACTGCGAGGCGATCAACCCCAGCCGTCAGACCGGTGCCCAACGGAGGGAGCGATCAACGCCGAACGTCAGGCAGATGTCCTTCGAGTGGAGGACCAACGTCAAACTCCAACCCGCTGGACTGGACCGAAAACGGAGGCCCCTGCGTCAACTCCGTCGATCCGGCCCGCGCTGGTTGCGGAGGACCAACGTCAAACTCCGCATCGCCAGCATTCCCTCTTGGGCGAAGCCCGTGCAACAGGGATCACGCACCCAGGTTTCTGTGGTCGGAAACCTTGGAGAAAGCCAAACAGTGAGGTCATTATCACCGATCTGCGAGACCAAGAAGACCCCATGCGTGCCCCCACCCCGGATATTGCTCCAGCGCGACCTTGGGCAACGTATTGCTCCACAACTACCGCCACAACCACCTCTGCGTGAGCGCCCGCCACACCCTGGACGCAACCTCGCTTCTGCCCCGCGCTCTCTGCGTGTCGTAAAGCGCCGCGTGGTGCCAGCTGACCGGGCCTCATGGGGTACATGTGCTCCAGGTCTTTGCTGTCCTAGAGGCCGTGTTGGGTCGTCTCTATGGCAGTTTCCTGCTTCCCCGCAAACTCGTTTCAGCTTTGCCTTCCACCAGGTCCGCGTTTCTTGCGATGTCTCGCCCGGTGTAACGCACCCCCACCTCAAGCGCATCTTTTGGCCGCTTTTGTCATCGGGCCGCCGATTTGGGCCGCGTCATGCACCCCCACCTCAAGCCTGCTTTTGTCATTGCCGACCGAACTCCACCCTTTCAACAGATTGCTCGCCGACCACCTCCTGTAGAGGGCGATTTGCCCCTGATTCAGCTACGAAATCACGACTCAGGCCACTTCGTCACCAAACTCCATTTCCTGTACACCCCCAATACTGCGCGAAGAGGCTTGTTCGTTGGCGACCTTCCGTGGCGCCACCACGCGTGAGGTCTTTTTCGGCGTTCGAGTTGTTCACACTCTCTGGCGAGGGCTGCGATCCGCCGACATTGACAGCCCGGTGCGGGCTCACGAGAGCCCGGCGAAGAGAACGATGAACGACAAGAGGAGACCGAAAGTGCGACGGATGCCCGAAGAGGACTTCTCGGAGTTTGGGGAGGTGAGGGTCATCTCCAGGCCCGCACCCGACGCCGAGGACCGGCTGCTCCGTCTCTTCACCCTGCTGCTCAGGCCCTCGGCCGGCGACGGGCAAGCGGAGTCCGAGAAGGACGCGCTCCCGGACGTCCAAGTGGACAACCACTTGGAGGAGGAAGCCTGATGCCATCCGAGATGTCCCCCAACCGCAATCAGCCATCACTGAGGCGTTCAACCCTCAGTCACGACGCCCCGTACGAGGCTGTCTTCGGAGACGTGTCGAGAATCATCGACGCGGCCAGAGACTCTGCCGCTCGGTCGGTGAACGCCGCCATGACCGCCGCGTACTGGCTGATAGGACGTCGCATCGTCGAGTTCGAGCAGTCGGGAGAGGAGCGGGCCGAGTACGGGGCGGCGCTCATCGAGAGACTGGCTGAGGACCTGACCGGAAGGTTCGGTCGGGGCTTCTCCCTCCAGGGCATCTACAAGATGCGTCTCTTCTACCTCTCGTTCCCGTCTGACCGGATTCTCCCGACAGTGTCGGGAAAATCGGCTTCATCCCATCGACAGAGGATTCTCTCGACGGCGTCGGGAGAATTCATGACCGCATCGGACGGCGTAGGCTTCGAAGACCTGCTGTCAGCCTTCCCGTTGCCCTGGTCGGCCTACGTGAGGCTGCTGTCGGTCAGGGACGAGCAGGCCCGCGAGTTCTACGAGACGGAGGCGCTGAGGGGAGGGTGGTCGGTCCGTCAGCTAGACCGACAGATCGCCTCCCAGTTCTACGAGCGCACCGCCCTGTCCAAGAACAAGGCTGCCATGCTCACGTCGGGACGGAAGCCCAATGCCGAAGACGCCGTGCTGCCCCAGGAGCAGATCAAGGACCCCTTCGTCCTGGAGTTCCTCGGCCTCAAGGACGAGTACTCCGAGAGCGATCTTGAAGACGCGCTCATCCGCCACCTGGAGACCTTTCTCATGGAGCTGGGGGACGACTTCTGCTTCATGGGCAGGCAGAGGCGCCTGCGCATCGGCAACAGGTGGTACAGGGTGGACCTGCTCTTCTACCACCGTGGTCTGCGGTGTCTCGTGGTCATCGACCTGAAGATCGGGGCGTTCACCCACGCCGACGCCGGACAGATGCACCTCTACCTGAACTACGCGCGGGAGCACTGGGTTCGAGAGGGCGAGAACCCGCCCGTGGGACTCATCCTCTGCTCCGAGAAGGACGAGGCGTTGGCGCGGTACGCCCTCGACGGCCTGCCCAACAACGTCATGGCCGGGGAGTACCGCATCACCCTGCCAGAGGAGACGATCCTAGCCGCGGAACTCGACCGGACGCGGCAGGCGATAGAGCTGCGAGGCGCACTCTCGGGAAACGACCGGGAGGAGTGAACGAACGCACCGTAAGGAGCGGAGGGTAGGGTCTACGGGCTTTCCGCCTCTGTCAGCGGAGGTGCTGCTTCCTCCACTGACCTGAAGGAGTTCTTGAAGTCCCTATCGTGGACCAGGGGTGCCAAACTCGGACCAAGAAGGTCTTGGTGCCGATAGAAAACTCTGATATTCTATCTCAAAAAGGGAGGCACGGGCATGGGGCGACGGCGTTCAGCCCGAAGCAGCGCTGGGACCGATAACTTGGCGGCTGCATATCTGCTCGTCGGAGCGGGTCTAGTCTCTGCCATTCTGATCGCCATATGGATCATTGAGAGCGGCGTCCTCCCCTGGGCTGTCCTTGGCGGCGCTTTGACATTCCTGGCCACGTGGCGATTGAGCGGGGACCTGGGGGCGGCCTGGGCCGTTGGGGTCCTTACCATGGCTGCAATCCTCGTCATGGGGATCATGTCCGTGGTCAGCCCCGGCTGGTATCGGATCTGGTAAATGACGGTTCCCGCCGAACCCATTGGCGGCACCTAGGCTCGGCTGAAATACCTGCCACCAAGACCGTTGACATGGTTCACCGGCGTCTAGTCGGTAATCTGGGATTGGCGTCAGCAATTCAAATGGAGGCAGCACCGACCGGTGACGCGTTTTGACTCCCTCCAGCCCAGCGCGGTAAAATGGAGGGCAGATAGAAGTTGACCCGGCGGTGCTGCAAACACCCCGGGCCGTGGCGCCACCTGCGGGAACAGGTGATGCGAAGTGATTGTACTACTCGCAGACCCGCTCCCGACAGGAGGCGGGTCTTCTTTATTTCAGGGACACGACAGGAGGCAGACATGGCGACGAGTACCACCGATAGGCAGACGGGAACGAAACGGGCGGCCATCTACGCCCGCGTCTCGGACAAGAGCCAGGACACGGAGGACAAGACCTCCATCTCCGAGCAGATCAGCGACATGGAGGCCCACTGCGAGCGCAGGGGACTGACCATTACCGCGCGCTACCAGGAGGTGGGCAGAGGATGGTCCAAGAACCGCCCGGAGTTCCAGCGGATGCTGGCCGACGCCCGCCAGGGACGTTTCGACACCATCGTCTGCTGGAAGTCCGACCGGCTCAGCCGGGGCATGTACCCCGCAGCCGCTCTCATGGAGGTCGTCGAGGCGTACCAGATAGAACTGGAAGCTGTCCTTGACGCCATCGACATGAAGACCTTCGGCCTGATGGCGGCCATCGGCAAGATCGAGCTGGACAACTTCCGGGAGAGGGCCTCGATGGGCAAGCGGGGCTCGGCCAAGCAGGGCCGCATCCCTGTCAACAACGTCCCCTACGGCTACGAACTCAGCGAGAACCGCAGGCCGGAGATCGTGGAGAAGGAGGCCGAGGTCGTACGCCGCGTCTTCCGCATGTACGTCCGCGAAGACATGGGCGCTCCGGCCATCGCCAAGCAGTTGAATGCCGAGGGCGTCCCCACGCCCAGGGCCGTCGGTCCCTGGTACGACGCCATAGTCACCCGCATCCTACGCACCGAGGCATACAAGGGCACCTGGTATTTCGGCAAGCGCCGCCACGTCGCCACCGAGAACGGGATGAGGCGGTACGACCGACCCGAGGACGAGTGGGTCGAGGTGCCCTTCCCCCCGGTGGTGGACGAGGAGATATGGGACCTGGCGCAGGAGACCAAGAAGAAGCGTCTGACCCGTTCGGGCCGCAACACCAAGCTCTTCTATCTCTTGCAGCACCTGGTCAGGTGCGCCGAGTGCGGGTACCTCATGGGCTGCCGTGGGACGAGACGCCAGACCTCCAGGCGAAAGGGCAAGGCTTACATCTACGACCTGGACACCCCCCGCCGCTACTACCGGTGCTACGGAATGGAGAATGAGGGCGTGCAATGCCGGGAGCGTCCCAACATCAGGGCCGAGCGGCTTGAGGCGCTTGTCTGGGGCGAGGTCAAGAAGGTGCTGGAGAACCCCGGCGTCATCGTCGCCGGCATCGAGGCCATGGACTCGCGGGCGGACAACGGCGAGCTGGTCGAGGAGATCGCCATTGCGGAGCGGGAGTTGCAAAAGGTGCAGTTGGAGGAGGACCGGGCCATAAGGCTCTACGTGTCGGGGAAGATCACCGAGAAGCAGCTCGACCGCCAGCGCAAGTTCATCACTGAACGGCTGGAGACGCTCCGGCTGAAGCTGGACGACTACCGAGCCAGGGAGATGGCCGAGGCGGAGAAGCGGGCGCTGGGCGAGCACATCGTCGAGTGGGCACACCGGCTCGGCGGCAGGCTTGACGACCTGACCGACGAGGAGCGCAAGGAGGCGCTGGGGCTGCTCCTGGACGGGGCCACCATCGACGGGAGCAACAACGTCGAACTGACCTTGGCCATCCCGACCGAGGATGTAGTGTCGATTGCCAAACAAGAGACTCAAACGCCGCGTATCGCATCGCCAAACTCCGACTGACCGCGACGCCACTCTATATCCCGCTTCGCTATGCCCTCTTCCGCACGATCGGCGTGCGGCTGACAAAGACCTCGTTCGCGAAAGGACTTGGCAAACTAGTTCCCCTTGCGGGTGGTGGCATCTCGGCATCAATTACGGCAGTCTCTCTGCGCAGCATGACCAAGAACCTCAAGGAATATCTGAAAGATATCGCTATCTGACGCCCGCTTCTCCGCCTTGGGCTTGCCCCCTACATACGCGCACTGCCAACGCGATACACTAGTCGAACGGGCGCATCCGTGCCCGATGGATTCCCTCTTTCGTGAGAATGACGGATAACACATGACCGGCAGCATACTAGACACAATCGGCAATACACCCCTCGTTGAACTGAAACGGCTTCAACCCAAGCCGGGCGTTCGCCTTTTCGCCAAGCTGGAGGGCCAGAACCCGACCGGCAGTGTCAAGGATCGCATCGCCCTGCTCATGGTGGAGAACGCAGAGGCAGATGGGACGTTGGGCGACGGCCGCATCATTCTTGAACCCTCCAGCGGCAACACCGGGGTCTCTCTCGCAATGGTCGCCCGCTACAAGGGCTACAGCGTCACTGTCGTCCTGCCGGACAACGTGACGGATGAGCGGCAGGCGCTGATTGAATCGTTCGGCGCGAATGTCGTGTTCAGCGAGGGCCGTCACGGGACGAATGGGGCGATTGAGGTCGCGCAGGGGATGGCCGCAAAAGAGCCGGACAAGTACGTGATGCTGTACCAGTACGGCAATGAGGCGAATCCACGCGCCCACTACGACGGCACGGGCGAGGAGATTATCCAACAACTACCTGAGGTTGATACATTCGTGGCGGGGCTTGGCACGGGCGGGACGTTGACTGGCGTTGGAAGGCGCCTGAAGGAGCATAACCCGGACGCGCGTATCATCGCCGTCGTCCCGCACCCGGAGGAGCGCATCCAGGGGCTGCGGTCGCTGGAGGACGGATTCATTCCACCAATTCTCGATACGACGGTTCTGGACGGCCAGTTCATCATCACCTCACGTGAATCGTTCGAAAAGACCAGGGAGCTGCTGCAGACGGAGAGCATCTTCGCAGGCATCTCATCCGGCGCGGTGCTGGCTTGCGCGCAGCGGCTGGCGGAGCGGATGGACAGCGGCAACATCGTCTGCCTGTTCGCGGACGGAGGCTGGAAATACCTGTCCACCGGCCTGTGGACACGCCCGCTTGATGAAATCGACGCGGAGATGGGGCGCAAGATCTGGTGGTAGAGGACGGCGGCTCGCGTCCAAACACGCCGAGGGGATTCGGCAGCCATTTTCTGCCATTCGCCGCGGTCACAATGGTCATCTTCATCGCTGACCAGGCGGCCAAGCTATTGATCGTCAGCAATCTACGCCTATATGAGTCGATTCCGGATTCCGGCCTGATAAGGCTGACGCATGTAACGAACACCGGGAGCGCGTTCGGCCTGCTGCGCGGTCACACGGAGTTCCTGATCCTGGTAAGCATCATCGGGGTGTTGGGCGTGCTGTTCTATTACCGGACAAATGGGCGGGAAAGCGCACTGCTGCGTTACTCCCTCGCCCTCTTGTTGGGGGGCGCGCTGGGGAATCTGGCGGATCGGCTTATCCGGGGCGCAGTCGTCGATTTCATCAGCGTGCAGGTGTGGAGCGACTACTATTTTCCGACATTCAATGTGGCTGATTCCGCGCTGACAATAGGGCTGTTCGCATTGGCATTCTACGTGCTACGTAATCGGGCATCAGAGAAGAGGCTTGAACTGGAGGCGGCAGCAGGGAGTGTCACCCCCACCCTAACCCTCCACCACGAAGGGGGAGAGGATTCCTCGGAGAATGAGTCGGGTGAGGAATCGACCGACACATCGCCAGGTGACGAGCCGCTAACGGAAGAGCAGAAGGCCGAGGATGGAGACACGTCTGACCGTCCCGCCTGACACAGCGGAGAAGCGGCTCGATCGATATCTGGCTGCTACGCTCACCGCCAGTGTTTCACGTTCCGCGATTGGCCGGCTGATCCAGGATGGGCGCGTGAGTGTTAACGGAGTGACACCGCGCAAGCGTGGGCATGGCATTGAACCCGGCGACGAGATCACGATTATCGGCGAGATAGAAACCGGCGGTGCGGCTGGGCTGTCCGCTGAAGATTCACCCTTGCCTGTGCTGTACGAGGACGACGAAATCCTCGCGATCGACAAGCCGCCCGGCGTCGCCGTTCATCCCGGACCCGGCCACCCAACAGGAACCATAGTGAACGCGCTGTTGGGCCGCGAGGGTCCACTTTCCACGATTGGCGGCGATGACAGGCCTGGAATCGTCCACCGTCTGGACAAGGACACGTCCGGCGTGATGCTGATTGCCAAGAATGACTCCGCGCACACGGCGCTTTCCCGGCAGTTCCAGTCCCGGAGCGTAGAGAAGGTGTACGTCGCCCTGCTGCGAGGATTGTTGGAACCGCCGGCGGGCGTCATTGAGGCATCAGTGGGGCGCGATCCGAGGCATCGGCAACGAATGGCCGTCGTGGCGTCGGGCCGCCCCGCTACAACCCGCTACAGCGTGCTGGCGCACCTGAAAGGCGGCTACACCCTGACCGAGGCTAAGCCGCAAACAGGACGCCCACACCAGATTCGGGTGCATTTCGCGTCGCTGCGGCACCCGGTCGCCGGAGACGTCATCTACGCGCGCGGCAGTCGTGATCCGGTGCCGCGACTCTTTTTGCACGCGCTTTCCCTGACCTTCGAGCATCCTGTCACCCGCGAAACGTTGGTGGTCCGGTCACCCCTCGCGGATGACCTTTCAGAATGCCTGGCAGAGCTGACGGCGGGGACGACGGATGCGCGGCTCGTCGATTCGCTGGGTTAGAATGAGACTGCGATGTCAGAGACGCGAACACGCTACGCGCCAAGCCCGACGGGAGATCCGCACGTCGGCAACATCCGGAGCGCGCTGTTCGCCTGGCTCTTTGCGCGCAGCACAGGCGGCGTTTTCGCGGTGCGGATTGAGGACACCGACCAGGAGCGGCGCATCCCGGGCAGCGAGGAGCGGATTCTCGATTCCCTCCGATGGCTCGGCATTGAATGGGATGAAGGGCCGGACATCGGCGGCCCCTACGGGCCGTACGTGCAGTCGCAGCGGCTTGAGGGCTACGGCGTAGCGGCTGAGCGGCTCGTCGAGTTGGACGCGGCCTACTATTGCTACTGCACCCCTGAGAGGCTGGATGCAATCCGCGCCGCGCAGCAGAAACGAAATGTGCCCACAGGCTATGACCGCCGCTGCCGCAACCTGAGCGCGGAGGAACGCGCTCGGGAGGAGGCGGAGAACAGCGAGCATCGCGTCGTACGCTTCAAGACTCCCCTCAGCGGACGAACAACGTTCACGGACATCATCCGGGGTGATGTTTCATGGGAGAACCGGCTCATCGACGATTTCGTCATCCTCAAGTCGGACGGGTTCCCCACCTATCATCTCGCCAACGTGGTGGATGACGTCGCTATGGCCATCACGCACGTGATACGCGGCGATGAGTGGATGTCATCCGCCCCGCGCCACGCCATGATCTATGAGGCGTTTGGCTATACGCCACCCGTGTTCGCGCACCTTCCACTGATTCTCGGTTCAGACCGGACAAAGTTGTCCAAGCGGCACGGCTCTGTCTCGCTGCTCGACTACCGTGATGAGGGATTCTTGCCCGAGGCGATGCTGAATTTCCTGGCCCTTTTAGGTTGGTCACTGGACGACAAGACGACGCAGATGACGCGAGACGAACTAATTGCGGGGTTCTCGCTTGACCGCGTCTCGGCCTCACCGGCAATGTTCGACCGCGAGAAGCTGGAATGGCTGAACGGCGTGTACATCCGCGAGATGGCGCCGGAGACGTTTGTGGAGGCGTCGCGCCCGTACCTGGATAGCGGTCTGCCGCCCGAGATTGCCCGGCCGCTCGATAATGAACTCGCCCGGCAAGCAGCCACGCTGACGCAGGATCGCGCGCGCGTGCTGAGTGAATTGCCGGACCTGGCTGACTTCTTCTTCACTGATGAGGTCTCATTCCCTCCTGCGCTCATCTGGGCCGGGATGGGCGACAAGGCAATGAAGCGTTTGGCGGACGCAAATGAGAACCTGTGGAAGATTTCATTGCCGGATGACGCGAACGTAGTCCATGAGTGGCTGAACTCCGCCGCCAATGCCATTGAAAAGATCGAACCGTGGAATCATGAGTCGATTGAGACGCGTTTCAGGGCACTCGTGGAAGAGCTTGGCACGTCCGGCCGCAAGTTGTTTGGCGCAATACGCGTCGCCACAACGGGGCGGACAGCGGCGCCGCCACTGTTCGTCACGCTTGAAGCACTCGGGCGGGATCGATCGGCGGCGAGGACGCGCGCGGCAGCGTCGGCTCTTCTTGACACGGAATTGGCACGTTCGTAGCATGAGCAAGCGCGGCCCGGTGGTGTAGTCTGGCTTAACATACTGCCCTGTCACGGCAGAGATCACGGGTTCAAATCCCGTCCGGGTCGCCAGGTTCTTTAGAGTCGAACTGCACGAGCAAGGACGCCAGTCAGGCACAACAGCCCCCATCGTCAGCATTAGGCAGCGAGAGCGCGCACAATTATGGCCAACCCGTACCTGCTCGGTGTTGATATTGGGGGAACCCAAACACGGGTCGCAATCGCTCGCAGGCCACGCGGAGCCATGCGGCGCACTGTGTTCTCATCTCCCGCCCGCTCTGACCCCAAACTGCTCATCGACGGCATCGTTGAGGCCGCCCATGACCTTATCGCCAGGACGAACGGCGAAATAGTCGCCGGAGTCGTGGCCTGCGCGGGCACGGTGGACACGGCAAGCGGTGTCATCGTTGAATCGCCGAACCTGCCGATGGTGCGCGAGTTCGCGATGGCAGACGCGCTCAAGGAGCGACTGAACATCCCCATCGAGATCGAAAATGACGCCACTGCCGCTGCGCACGCCGTCCACCAGATGGGCGCGGGGCGCGGCACGACAGAGATGATCTACCTGACCATCAGCACAGGCATCGGCGGCGGCATCATCTCCGGCGGCAAGCTGCTGCGCGGCATCGCCGGGGCAGCGGGCGAGTTCGGACACATGACAATCAGCATGAACACTGGCATCCAGTGCCCGTGTGGGCTGTCGTCCGGCTGCTTCGAAGCGATGGCCTCCGGAACGGCCGTCGCGCGTATGGCCCGCATGCGGATCGAGGCTGGCGGCGATTCGATTCTCGCTGAAAAGGTGGCAGCAGAGGGCAGCGAAAGCATAACGGCGCGCGATGTCTTCGACGCTGCAGCTCAGGATGATGACCTTGCTCGCACCGTAGTTGATGAGGCTGGCTACGCTCTGGGCGTCGGCCTTGCCAACATCGTCAACATATTCAACCCGGAGTTGATTGTGCTTGGTGGCGGACTTGCCCGCGGCCAGGATGAATACGTGAAACACGGAATCAGCGTTGCCAGGGAGCGGGCGTTCAAGCTGCAGAACCGCACTGTCCGATTTGAAGTGACGGAACTCGGGGACGACAACGGCCTGCGCGGAGCGCTGCTGTTGGCCCGTGAGTTGGCCTCGCGCACGCGCAGGGCTGCGCGTCGCGGCGACTAGAGGAAGGGAGCGGCCCGTTGGAGGGAACGGCAAACGAGGGCAACGCCCTCAACTACGTCAGCATCACCCCCACGGACTATGACGAGTCGCGTTCCTATCCTGTCGTCATCCTTGTGCATGGGTTCGGCGCAAGCATGTACGACCTTGCGGGCCTCGCCCCCGCGATCCACCAGACGGGCTACGTATATCTCTGCCCGAACGGCATGGTTCCCCTGGACATCGGCGGAGGGCAGATCGGCTTCGGCTGGACGACGCCGGGCGGCTTCAATGACCCGGAGGAGGCAAAGCGCACGGAGGAGGCCTTTAACGCCTTCATGGAGGAAATGCGCGAGCCGTACAAGCTTGAGCCGGGCAAAATCCTGATTATCGGCTTCTCACAGGGGGGCGGGCTGGCCTATCGCTACGGCCTGCCCCGGCCCGACGTGTTCGCAGGCATAGGCGCGCTCAGTGCCTCCATCAGCGACATGGAAGAGCTTGCCGCCCAACTGCCTGAGGAGCGGACGCAGCCCATCTTCGTCGGCCACGGCGACCAGGACCAAGTCGTGCCGATCGACCGGGGCCGGATTGCCCACGCACAACTGGAGGTGTGGGGCTACGGCGACCTGATTTACAACGAATACGCCGGTGCAGGCCATGAGATCACTCCGACGGAGCTGCGGGACCTCTCACAGTGGGTCGCCCGTGTCCTGCCCCCGGCGGACTCGCAAACACCGGGCGTCTCGCCGGGTGGGATTATTCTGCCGTAGGCGGTGGATAAGCTTCAGCAGGAGATAGCACAACGCTTCCGTTCAGGCTGTTAGGTCAGTCGAGGTCAAGGTGGCCCCAAATCTGACGGTTCCCTTCATCATCATTGGGTTTAGTCTTCTCGGGGGAATCGTAAGCCTGCTTGTACCTGAACGGCCTTTCGGCTGACCCAATCTTGACCCTTTCCAGACGTTGTTTGTCCTTAGCAGAGAAGAATTGCGAATAAAAGCTCTTGGCCGTGCTTAGTATGAGGTGATAACCGGGGAGTCCCTGTAGAACATCCGCTAATTTGTTGTCAGACTCCCCCCGAGCTGCCCTCAACAGTTCTTCGGCCACTGCGCGCGTTGGCTCCAGCTCCATCTCCTCAATAAATCGCGATGACTTGACTGCAGTATCGGATGAGGTGCCAGTTGAGTTGTTCTTGCCCCCTGAAGGAATCGTCGGCGAGCCGATTAGTAGTGTTTTTTTGGCGCGTGTAGCGCCGACATAGAACAATCGACGCTCATTCTCAATCCATTCCGCTTGCTTGGGCTTTTGTCTCTCATTGCTCTTATCGTAGGTCGGGTCATCGTTTCCAAGGATTACAGGCATGTGGCCTTCCTGACAGTTGGGAATGATCACATAGTCAAACTCAAGACCCTTGACCCTATGAATGGTGGTCATCAGGATGCAGTGGTCGTCAGGCAAGCCCAGGGTTGTATCAGCCTGTTCCATCTGGTTGAGGAATTCTCGCCAACCGACCTCTTGCCGCACTGCATAACTAATCAGAGCATTAAGATTGCCGACACGTTCAAGTGAAGCTTCACCGCTTCCGTAGTAGTCCTCGTAGTGTTCCCGGAATCCAACTCTCTCGTCCAACCACGTCAGTATTGGGCCGACTTTTGGCTCCTGAGTAGACGTTGTCTTATTCCCTGATATTTTCGATGAGGTACCTATGGGTTCGCTCAATTCGACCTTTGCACCGGGTTTCAGACCATTCAGCATCTGGTAAAGGTCTCCCAGCACATCTCTCATCTCTGTCAAATTCCTGAGCTGACGCGCATTGGTGAATGCTTCGCCTTTTTCCAACACGAGATTTATGTGTTCTGACAGGGAGATGTTCGTCAGTCTTGCTTCATCTATCATTCTCTCAAGATCGTGTCGGGCCAAATAACGGCGTGGCTTGTTAGCGATATTGACGAACTGGTCCCGGGTTATCTGAGTTGGTACTTCATGAATCACTGCCGCAACCCGCAAATAGTCGAGCAGGGAGATACATTCCTTAGACTGTAGGAAGGATGTCTGACCAATGACTCTGAATGGAACTTTCCCGAGCAAGAGTTCTGCCTGAAGGCCGCTGAGCTGCGCGTAAGTACGCCCCAGTACACGAATATCCGGAGGCGCAACACCCTTGGCCTTCACCAAAGTAACTATCTCTTCTGCCAGACCACGATTTGAATCGCCGCCCCCATTCTGTGAATCGACAAATGTTCCGATATTAGAATCCTCGTCGGGTTTGCTCGAAAGTACATCCTTGGCGAGACGCTCCGCATTATGCGAAATGACGTTGTAGCTGGACTGAGCTATGAGGTACCCAAAACGAAAGGAGTTGGTCAGCTTATACCGGCCGTGCGGTTTGTTACTGAATACAGCATCGAACTCGCCTAGAATGTAGTCACTGCGAGCACCACGCCATTCGTAAATGGTCTGATCATCGTCGCCGACAACCATCACATCGGCACCGCTGCCCGCGAGTATTTCGATCAGTCTCTGTTGACCATAATTCACGTCTTGGTATTCATCCACAATGATGTAATTCACCCCGGTCACAAATGACTGACGTCTCAACTGATCACTTTCAAGTCTGTTGATCGCGAGCGGGACAAAATCGTCGAATGTGATGGCATTGACATCTCCTCTTCGTCTCTCAAAGTCTTTATAGATTGCCACGTATGCGTCACCAAGATTGCCACGGTATCCGGCCCGGGATGGTGGAATCAACTCACTCTTCCAGAGAGAAATGGCTCGTTCGGCTTCTCCTATGTCCAAGTCATCTTCGTCCAGTTGGAGCTTTCGTCTCACAAGGTCGACTGCTTTCCGAAGCTCTAGATGAGCCACTTCCTGTAGTGCTTGGTCGAACCAGCGGACGTAGGATACATCCCGAATTCCTTCGAGGGCATAGCTGTGGAAAGTTCCAACCCGTGGGCCTTGCCCAGTTGGAATGCCTATCTCTCTAAGTTTCGCCTCGAATTGTTCTCTGGCATTTCGATTGAACATCAAGACCCGGATTTGTTTTGGGCTAACTTGCCTCTCTTCAAGCAGGTGTTTGATACGGTATGCCATCGTAGTTGTCTTGCCAGAGCCAGCAACCGACAGGACTTTGGCGTGATATCCATCTGGATGTGCAATAATCTGCTTCTGTTCGTCGGTGAGTTGCAAGCCTTGATTTCCTTGGTGGCAAGGTAGACGATCAGTTGGGCTAGCTGGACATTCTCTTCTATTTTGAATCGGTTCATCAGCATGGTCAACAACACTGGCGCTGGTAGTCTCAATGAGAGGGAAAGGTGGTCGGGACAAATAGATGCGCATCGGCCTGATTTCAGACACACACGTGCCGGAGGCCGGGGAGCGAATGCCCGGCGAGGTGTTCGATCTGCTTGCCGGCGTCGACATGGTCATGCATGGCGGCGATATGCACATCATCGACGTTCTGGATTGGCTGGAAGTTATCGCGCCTGTCATTGGCGCGCGGGGCAATGGCGACGGCGACGGGTTTCGACCGCCGTTCCCGGACGATGATCCCCGCGTCAAACACGCCCACGTCGTGGAGGCAGAGGGAGTCAGCGTCGGTCTTATTCACGGGTTCCCGCTGCCGGCAGAAACGCCGTGGATCACGACAGAGGCACTGATGGAGCGCAATTTCGGCGGGCCGGTGAACGTGATCGTGTGCGGCGACACGCACGTCGCTCACGTGGAGCGCACGGAATCAGGAGTACTGATCGTCAACCCGGGCAGTCCGGCCCTGCCACGCAACATCCGCGAGCCGGGCCACGTCGGAATCCTCACCATCGAGGACAGTCAAGCAGCGGCTGAAATCCTGCCGCTAACGAGTTTG
The DNA here is from genome assembly GCA_965207895.1 of Dehalococcoidia bacterium. Taxonomy (GTDB): domain Bacteria; phylum Chloroflexota; class Dehalococcoidia; order UBA6926; family UBA6926; genus VXMO01. The sequence goes on along the minus strand of CBDBNN010000003.1, from coordinate 455,251 downwards.
GCTTATTAGGGCAGATTTAGCCGCACAATGCGCATCAGATTCTGGCCTACGGCCAGAATGACGGGCAGGGGGCCGCCCTTCGACAGGCTCAGGGCGAGCGGCTTATTAGGACGGATCGGGCGCGCCGAGGGGTTTCCACTGCGGCAGCATCTGGTCGCCGCGCTCCTCGAAGTAGACCTCCACGGGCATATCAATCTCACAGGCCTCGATGTCGATGCCCTTGACGTTCCCGTTCATGCGGACATCCTCATCAAGCGTGATGACGGCGTATATGTAGGGGACCTCGTCATTGAACCCGGGATGGCCGGGCTGCCGCACAACAATGAAGCTGTAGATACGTCCCTTGCCGCTAACGTCGCCCCATTCCAGGTCACCGGAGAGGCAACTGGGGCACCGCTCGCGCGGGTAGAAGAAGCGATCGCCACAGGTCACGCAACGCTGAATCATCAGCCTGCCCTCTTTGGTGGCCTCCCAGAACGGCTCTGTGACCTGATCCGGCGTCGGAACCGGCTTCGGTATCGTCTGCCCCTCTGTCATCGCCCCACTCCTTCAGTCGGTTTCCCTCTTGCGGCAAGAGGAACCTATACGCTTGTGTCGATACCAGCCAGTACACGATAGCACTTTTGGGGGTGAGGCGCAGCGGGTTGGGTGGTACCGTCTACATATGGATACAGAACAATTTGAAGAGCTGGTTGGGCAGGCACTGGATTCGCTGCCCCCGGAGATCGAGGCGGGGCTGGATAACGTCGCCATCATCATCCAGGATTGGCCATCGCCGGAGCAGATGGAAGACAACGATATTCGGAATCGACACGGCCTGCTTGGGCTCTACGAGGGCATTGCCCTGCCGGATCGCGGAACGGGCTACAACATGGTCGCGCCGGACAAAATCACCATCTTTCAGAAACCACTCGAGGCGCTGCGACTGCCCCCTGCCGAGACGGTGGAGGAGATACGTAAGACGGTGCTTCACGAGCTTGCCCACCACCTCGGCTTTTCGGAAGACCACCTGCATGACCTCGGCTACGATTAATTTTCCCGGTTCGCGATCAGAAATGATCGCCTTCTACAGTTCTCATCCCGCGTTCCGGCTTTGGTGCCCAAATTGACAGGGCCAACTTTGACCAAACTGCGCCGTCGGCTGCTCGCGTGGTACCGCAAACATGGCCGCGATCTTCCGTGGCGCAGGACGGACGATCCCTACCACGCCATGGTCGCGGAGTTCATGCTTCAACAAACCGGAGTCGGGCGCGTGCTACCGGTGTATTCAGCATTCCTTGAGCGATTCCCGACGCTTCAGGCGCTGGCGGATGCGTCGGTGTCAGACGTGATCCGAGCATGGAGTGGGATGGGCTACAACCGCCGCGCCATCAACCTCCAACGCGCAGCGCGGGCCATCATTGACGAATACGGCGGCCACGTTCCCAATGATCCCCAAACCCTTCAAGAACTCCCCGGCATTGGCCGCTATACCGCCTCAGCGATTACCTGCTTTGCTTTCCAACGACCTGTCCCTGTGATGGACACCAATATCCGCCGCGTGCTGGGCAGGCTGATAGCAGGTCAAAGTGACGTTGACGCCGCTGTCGGTTGGACGCTCGCGGAGGCAGCAGTCCCATCAGACGGCGTACGCGCATCGGCCTGGCATCAGGCCCTGATGGACCTCGGCGCGACCGTCTGCTCAGCACGTCGCCCCAAGTGCGGCGAATGTCCAGTCAATGACCTCTGCGCGGCAAGGCCGCTGTTCGACGGCGCAAACGAGCCGCAGATCCGATATGCAGAGCTTTCCGATACGTTGCCATCGCTCAAGGTCGCCGAGCGGCCTCGTCAATCACAGCAAGGCTGGGTCGGAACGACACGCTACTACCGCGGCCGCATCGTCGAAGCCCTCCGCAACCACTCAAACGGCGCAATACCGCTGGACGACCTCGGAGCACTAGCTAGAGACGACTACACCCCCGCTCTACACTCAGAGTGGCTGCGGGAACTGCTGGCCGCACTGGAGAAAGACGGCCTGGTGGCGATGAGTCAGGATTCAGTAGGGTTGCCAGAATGAGTGTGCAGTGTTTCATATCCCCCGCCCGCAAGCCACGTCTGAATCTGCGACTTCAGCCGTAGCCACGGGTCTCTTGCAGGCCTGAGTTCCTCAACCGAAAGTTCCGTGTAAGTCTTGCCAAGGGCCGGGATATACCAAAGGCCCGCGAGCCAAAATCCCTTGATGCGTTTTGAGGACGGTTCATTTCGTATGACGCCCGTCGGGCCCACGACCTCCCACGTTTGGAGGATGCCGGACGGCGAGGCTATTGCAAGGGCCTCCCTCCACGTGGCCTCACGTTCCGCGTCGGTGTGCAGATGCTCCATCAGAGCCAGCAGATGCCGGATTCGATCCTCGTCCGTGGCGTCCTCGCCCGCCGCGCGCCGCGTCAGCAGGCTGTCCCAGTTTGGGCCCAGCGCGGGAATATCGATGCCGCCGTCGGAGGCTATTGCCAGACCGCCGCTGATCTTCGCCCAGTCGACCGCTTTCGTCTCGGCAATCTCCAGATGTGAGTGACCCGTTTCTTCCGGCGGCTCGTGCGGCGGCAGTTCCTTGACGGTTACGAAGTCGAACGCCCATCCCTCAAGGCAGTCGCGGAGGCGGTCAATCTTGGCGGGGTTCGTCGATCCCAGCAGGATGCGTGGGGGCATTGTGGCGGTCAATGATACGTGTAGGAGTAATCCGACTCATCCAGCTCGTCAGGCTCTTCACTCTCGCCCCTCAGGCCTAGCCAGAGGCCGGCGGTGATAGCCGCGCCTGCGAGCAAGGGCGTCCATTCACGGACGCCCAGGGGCAGCCCGCTGTACCGCAGTCCAAACAGCATGAGGCCCGCTCCAATGATCACGGCGCTCAACGTCATCAACCGGCGCTCCCAGTTCAGGAAGATGATGCCGATGACAATCCCCGGGATAAGGGAGCCGACAAATATCTGGAATCGATTCCATCCGCTGAGCGTCAGTCCTCCGCCGCCCGGCTCCACGTCACCTGATACCAGGATCCAGAACACGGCGCCGATTCCGAAGCCGATTCCCGTGCCGACCACGAAGACGGACGCGCGATAGAAGACTGATCCAAGAACAAGCAGGATGATTCCCGCCCCACCCGCCGTCGTCAGCAGCGCCGTTCCCTCCAGCGCAAGCAGGTCCGGTCCAAAAATTACAACCACCGCGCCGCCGGACACGCCCGCCGCGAGCGCAACGACCAACCGATAGGCGTAGTAACCGAGCAAGCAGAGCGCGAGGCCGAGGGCCACGAACGGCCAGGCGAGCCACCACGGGAGGCTTTCGGGGATATAGGTCAGGATCAATTCGTCGAGGAGTGACGCTCCCGTCGCGACCTCAGGTCCAGCGGCTTCAGGCATGGATGGTCTACGTGGTGTCCGCTGCCGCGCCTGCGCGTTGTCGGCGTGGGGAACGAGAAACACCCTTCTTGTCGGGCTTTGATGCGCTATCGGACTTGCCGTTGCGGCGCACAGCGCGGACGGGTTTACGCCCGTTGCCATTCCGCGCCGTCCCGGTGATGCCAAGCGCCTCTCGCAGAAAATCGCCTGTGTAGCTGTCGCTGGCCACGGCAATCTCTTCAGGCGTGCCCTCAGCAACCAGTTCCCCGCCGCGTTCGCCCGGTCCCGGACCGAGGTCGATGATCCAGTCGGCGTTCTTGATCATGTCCAGATGATGCTCGATAAGGAGCACGGAGTTGCCGCCGTCCACGAGCCGATGCAGGACCGCAAGCAGCATCTCGGCATCCGAGAATGCCAACCCGGTTGTCGGCTCATCGAGGATATAGAGCGTCTTGCCAGTCGCGCGCTTGGAGAGTTCGGCGGACAGTTTGACGCGCTGCGCCTCGCCGCCGGAAAGAGTTGTCGCGGGCTGGCCAAGACGCATGTAGCCGAGCCCGACATCCTGCATCGTCTTGAACTTGTTGGCGATGCGGGGAATCGACTCAAACACCTCAACAGCCTGATCAAGCGTCAAGTTGAGGACATCGCCGATGCTGTAGCCCTTGTAGGTGATCTCAAGCGCCTCCCGGTTGTAACGCGCGCCCTTGCAGGTATCGCACGGAACGGTCACGTCCGGCAGGAACTGCATCTCAATGAGCTGATAGCCCTCGCCCTTGCACTCCTCGCAGCGGCCGCCCTTGACGTTGAAGGAGAAACGGCCGGGCTTGTAGCCACGCACGCGGGATTCTGGCAGGTTCGCGAACAACTCGCGGATCGGCGTGAACGCCCCCGTGTACGTGGCAGGGTTTGAGCGCGGCGTGCGTCCGATGGGCGACTGGTCGATATTGACGACCTTGTCGATGAGATCAAGTCCATCCACACCGTCGGACGCGCCGGGGATGTCTTTCGCGTTGTACAGCGTCTGCGCAAGGCGCTTGAAAAGGACTTCATACACGAGTGTTGACTTGCCGGAACCGGACACACCCGTTACGCACGTGAGCAAGCCAAGCGGGATACGGATGTCAAGATTCCGCAAGTTATTTTCGCGCGCCCCGCGAATCAGCAGTTCACGCTCATCCTGCGGTTCTCGACGCGCCTCTCTCATGGGGATCTCGCGCCTGCCGCTGAGATACGCGCCGGTGATGGAATCTTCAGCCGCAGTTACGTCGTCAAGCGTGCCGCTCGCGACAACCTCGCCGCCGTGCTCTCCAGCGCCCGGCCCCATGTCGATGACGTGGTCGGACGCCCGCATGACCGCCTCATCGTGCTCCACGACGATGACGGTGTTCCCCAGGTCACGCAGCCCCTTGAGCGTCTCAATCAGACGGGCGTTATCGACGGGATGGAGGCCGATTGACGGTTCATCGCAAATATAGACGACGCCCATCAGACCGCTGCCGATCTGTGTTGCAAGGCGGATGCGCTGCCCCTCGCCACCGGAGAGGGTTCCTGCAGTCCTGTCCAGCGTCAGATACTCCAGCCCCACGTTGACCAGGAACTCAAGACGCGCCGAGATTTCCTTTAGAATCTGCCGCGCGATGGTCGATTCGCGGTTGTTAAGCGGGCCCTTCTCGGTGTCCGCAAGCCGCTGTACCCATTCCAGAGCCCGGTCGATGCTCTGTCCCGTCGCTTCTACGATTGTCTTGTCGTCCACGCGAACGGCAAGCGCTTCCGGTCGCAGCCGCTTACCCTCGCAGGCCGCGCAGGGTCGGCGCGCCATAAACCGCTCGATCTCCTGCCGCTGGTTGTCGGACTCCGTCTCGCGGTGCCTGCGTGTCAGGTTGGGAATCACTCCTTCGAACCGCGCGCCATAGCGGACAATGCGGCCGCTGCGGGTTCGATGCCGAACCTGGATTCTCTCCACTTCCATCCCGGAGTCTGGGCCATACAGTACGAAATCAAGCTGGTCCGGAGATAGCTCCCGAACCGGTGTATCCATACTTGCGCCAACCATGGATGTTGCCGACGCAAGCATTGACGTGTACCAGCCCGCCATCGTCCCCGATCGCGCCCACGGCAGGACAGCTCCCTCGGACAGCGCGAGGTCCTTATTCGGAATCACAAGTTCGGGATCAATGACAAGCTTGTAGCCAATGCCGGTGCACTCCGGGCACGCGCCATGCGGGCTGTTGAACGAGAACGTGCGCGGCGCTATCTCCCCAAGTGAGATGCCGCAATGCACGCAGGCGAATTGTTCGCTGTACAGCTCCTCGTCACCGGAATCCGCGTCAAGCGTCTGCACCACGCCCTGCCCAAGCCGCAGGGATGTTTCGACGGAATCCGTCACACGGCCGCGTATCTCGCCCCGATCCTCCGGGATAACAAGCCTGTCGACGACCACCTCAATGGTGTGCCACTGCTGCCTATTGAGGCGAATATCCTCTGACAGATCACGAATTTCACCGTTGATGCGCGCTCTAACGAATCCTCCGCGCCGTGTCTCATCCAGCAGACCATAATGCTCGCCCTTCTTACGGCGAATAAGGGGCGCCAGCAGCATGATGCGTTTGCCCGGCTCGGAATCAATGATGGCATCCACAATCTGCTGGACGGTTTGGCTCTCTATCGGCCGCCCGCAGTTGTAACAGGACGGATGGCCAATGCGGGCGTATAACAAGCGAAGATAGTCATAGATCTCCGTGACCGTGCCGACCGTAGACCGCGGGTTGTGGGACACGCCTTTTTGGTCGATGGAAATTGCTGGAGATAGGCCCTCGATATAGTCGACGTCCGGCTTCTCCATGAGGCCAAGGAACTGCCTCGCGTACGCGGAAAGCGACTCGACATAACGCCTTTGTCCCTCGGCGTAGAGAGTGTCAAACGCAAGCGAACTCTTACCGGAGCCGGAGACTCCGGTGATGACCACGAGCTTGTCTCGTGGAATGGTCACGTCAATGTTCTTTAGGCTGTGCTCACGCGCGCCCTTGACGTGAATAACAGAAGTGGACATGAACCGATTGAACTCCCTTTCAACCCGTAGTAGCCAGTGTAGGCGGGGCGGCTGTGAGCCACAAGCGGCAATCCTACTCTCCGCCCGTTACCCACCTCCACGCGTCCACTACAACGTCAACGGCAACATAGTTGTCCAGCCACCGTGCGCCGTGCAGCGCATATTCCTGGAACTCCTTGAGCGCGGTAAGGGGCACCAGCCACAGGATTGAGCGCCGCCACGTGAGTTCATAGTTGGGCGCGAATAGCAGTACTCCCGCGACGAACACGAACCAGAATTCAAAGACGTTCGGGAAGAAGAGCAGGACCCACCGCTCACCGATGACCTCAAACACCAGGACGCCAACAATGCGGAAAGCGAACAGCCCAATCGCGATGGCGCGCGGCGGGCCCTCCCATCGCAGCGCCACCCACAGGAACGTCACCATGTAGACCAAATCGAGCCATTTGTCCAGCGCCTGGTAGTTGCGTACACCGCCAAGATCGAGCAGGTTCATCATGAACAGGTCTGAGAAGTCGATCAGGATAGCAGCAATCGAACCCGCAAAGGCCCACCGCAGGACAAGAAGCGCTCCCGCTATACGCGCCGCCGCGATGATGAGTTCCTCGGCGTTCATACGTTAGAGGGTACGCGAGGTTTCGCAGACACGGGAACTACACATGGCGAGCGGCAGGACCAGTCACCCTGGATCTCCCTGTGCGGGAGAGGGGGTTAAGGAATCAGCAGCAGCTTGCCGGTCGTCTGGCGGGATTCGAGACGACGATGCGCCTTCGCCGCGTCCTGCAACGGGAATCGTTCCGTAATCCTCAGCGAGAGTTTGGCGTCTGCAATCCAGCCCAACACGTCGCCCGCCCGCCACTCCAGTTCATCCCTTGTGAGCGTGTAGTTGCCCAGCGAAGGCCTCGTCAGATAGAGCGACTTCGCGTTCAATGCCAACGGCGCGATCGGTGGCACGACGCCGCTTGATTGGCCGTACATGACCAGGTGACCGCGGATGGCGAGGCTGGCCATAGAGCCTTCGTATGTCGTCGCGCCGACGGAGTCATATGCCACCTGGCAGCCCGCGCCGTCCGTGATGCGCATCACCGCTTCTTGAAAATCCTCCTGTGTGTAGAGGACAACGTGGTCCGCCCCCGCCTCGCGCGCCAACTCCGCCTTTTCCTCTGTCGATACGGTCGTGATGACCGTTGCGCCGCGCATCTTGGCCATCTGGATCAGCAGCAGTCCAACGCCTCCCGCGCCGGCGTGAACCAGCGCAGTGTCATCCGGGCCAAGCGGATACGTGGAATGGGACAAATAGTGCGCCGTCATACCCTGCAGCATCGCCGCCGCACCCTGCTCCGCAGAGATCCCCTGCGGTAGCACGATGAGTCGATCCGCCGGAACAACTACGCGCTCCGCATACGATCGCGACGCGCCGGTGTATGCGACAACATCACCCACGGCGGGAGCCGTGACCCCATCACCGACCTCAACAACGGTGCCCGCGCCCTCGCCGCCAAGAATGGTTGGAAGCGGTCCTTGCCCATACAGCCCGGTGCGTCCATATACATCCATGTAGTTGATTCCTGAGGCCGCGAGTTGAACGACCGCCTCACCCGGCCCTGCGACCGGATCCTCAACGTCCGTGAACTCCAGCACTTCCGGCCCGCCATACTGCGTAATCTGAACTGCTTTCATGCGATAGGTACTCCTTGAGTGTGGTCAGAATTCAAGCATCGCACAGATTGCTGTACGGCTTAACAGAATGGAAGACCGAGCCTATCAAAATCATTGTCGGGAACATCCTGCAAAATGGCGGGAACACAGCCGCTCAATTGGTTGCCCGAGAGGTCAAACCATGTCAGGTTGGTCAATCTTCCCAGTTCCGCCGGGATCTCACCGCTCAGTTGATTGCCGAGGACAGACAACTCTACTAGGTTAGTCATCCTCCCCAGTTCCAATGGTATACCTCCGCTCAACTGATTGTATTGTAGGTACAACAACTCTAGATTGATCAGCTTCCCTAGTTCCACCGGTATCTCTCCGCTCAACTGATTGCTTGAGAGCTCCAATTCGATCAGGTCGGTCAATCTTCCCAGTTCCCGTGGTATCTCTCCACTTAACTCATTTCTGCCGAGCGGCAACCGAATTAGATTGGTCAAGTTGCCTAGTTCTCTTGGTATCCCACCGCTCAACTCGTTATACCTAAGGCTCAATGCTTCCAGGTTAGTCAGGTTGCCCAGTTCCATCGGTATCTCGCCGCTCAACTCGTTGCTATTGATGTACAACAACTTTAGATTGGCCAAGTTGCCCAGTTCCACCGGTATCTCGCCGCTCAACTCATTGTTCCAAAGGCTCAGTACTTCCAACTTAGTCAAGTTACCTAGTTCCGATGGGATTTCTCCACTTAACTCATTGCTATCGAGGTAGAACCACTTTAGATTGGCTAAGCGGCCCAGTTCCGACGGAATTTCGCCACTCAGTTCATTGACGGAAAATTTCAATAGTGTCAGGTTGGTCAAATCCCCCAGCTCTCCCGGTATCTTTCCGCTCAGTTGATTGTGACTCAGCGACAACTCTGTCAAGTCAGTCAAGTTGCCCAGTTCCGCCGGAAGCTCACCGCTCAATTGGTTGGTGTAAAGTATTAGCCGCCGCAATTCGGTTAGGCTGCCCAGTTCCGCCGGAAGCTCACCGTTCAGTTCATTGTCCGTCAAGACTAAAGTGGTGACGCGCCCCTCCTCGTTGGTGGTAGCGCCATACCACTCTCCCAATGGGGCATCGGTCAGCCAATTGTCATTGCGCGTCCAGTTGTCTCCATTCGTCTCTTTATAGAGAATCTCCAGGATGGTCCTTTCGTCGAAAGGTATCAATGTTGGCGTCGGCACGGGGGTCCCGGTGGGTGGTGGGGGCACGTATGTGGGCGTCGGAACGGCGGTGCGGGTGGGGGACGGGGTGGCTGTTTCCGTGGGCGGAGGGGTAGGGGTCGGTGAGGGCCCTGGCGTTTCAGTGGGCGTCGCAACGGGTGTCAGAGTCGGCAGCGGTTCTCCACAGGCGACGAGGGTCATTCCAAAAGCGAGCGTAGCGATTAGGAGGGCTATCGTCCTCCGCAGCATCCTGACCTCAATCACGTGATCCCCTACTGTTGCAGCTCGCGGTACACCTTCTCCGCCGTGATCGGCAGTTGCCTAATGCGAGCGCCGGAAGCCGCGGCGACGGCGTTGGCGATGGCGGGAGAGGACAGGACGATTGGCGTATCTCCGATCCCACGCACCTGGTAGGGACCATGGCCGGTCTCGGATTCCAGCACGACAACATTCATACGCGCGCCGTCCTGCTGCGTTTGCAGCTTGTAGTCCGCAAACGAGGGATTGGTGATGCTGCCATCCTGCTCCACAAGTTCCTCTGACAGCGCGTGACCGATGCCCTGCACGGAGCCGCCTTCGATCTGACCCTCAAATCCCATTGGGTTCAGGACGCGCCCGGTCTCGTGCGCAGCGGTGTATCGGAGCAAAGTCACCTTGCCCGTCTCCGGATCGACTCTCACCTCGGCAATATGCGCGCCGAATGAGATATAGGGGCTGCTGTCGCCCTCATCCACGCTGACCTGGCCGCCCACCGGCTCACCCGCCCGCGCAGCAATGTCCTCTATGTCGACGGCAGCCGCTCGGCCCTCGCCGGAGACCTTACCGTCTTCGAACTTGATCGATTCCTCCGTCCAACCGTAGAACTCCGCGGCCAGTCGGCGGAGATTCTTCTTGGCCTCCTGGCTTGCCTCAAATGCGGCGCGGCTTGAGACGCGCGCGCCTCGCTGACCGCCGATGCCCCAGTCGCGCACGCCGGCCTCCGTCGACCATGCCTCAACGGTGACACGCTCGATAGGCAGGCCGAGTTCCTCAGCCACGATTTGAGCGAGGATGGTGCCGGTACCAACGCCGGGGTCGTAGGTCATCGTGTTGACGACGACGCGGCCGTCAGGGTGGATGGTCACCGCGGCAGGTGAATCGAATCCTGTATCGCTCTGGCCATGCAAGGCGATGCCGCGCCCAACGTTTGGAAGCGGCGGCCGCGAGTACTCTGCCGCGTCGATGGCGGCACGCAGAATCTCCTCCGCTCGCAGGGCTTGGTAGCCGGGCAGTCCCGGTCGGATGACTGGGCTCCATCCACGATCGGGATGTGCATCCGCAGACGTGTGAAGGATGTTGCGTAGCCGCAGGTCTAGCGGATCAAGATCCAACCGGGCAGCGAGTTCATCAATGACAGACTCTGAGGCGAAAACTGACTGCATAAGGCCGGGGCCACGGAAGTAGCCGCACGGAACAGTGTTTGTGTAGACCTGGTTTGAGATGATGCGGACGTTTGCAACGCGGTACGGCTCCACCATGGAGGTGCGCAGCAGGCCGCCGTATGCCGGAACGGGGGCGTAGGCAGCATAGGCACCCGTCGCAAAAAAACCCTCTGCATCCCACGCGATGATCATGCCGTCATTACGCGCGCCAACCCGCACACGCACCACTGATGGATGCCGGGGATTCATAGCGGAGAATTCCTCCGCGTAGTCCATGACCCACTTGACCGGTCTACCCGTCTGCTTGGCCAGGAAATAGCCCACAGCCACACCCGTCGGGTCCATCTTGCCGCCGAACGATCCTCCAAGAGGAACAGGGTGGATGATCACGTCTTCTCTCGGGAGACCCATCACGCGGGCTAGGTGAGGCCTGCGCCCCGTCGGCATCTGGCACGACATCCAAATATGGGCGCGCCCCTGCTCATCCACGTCAACGACGCAGGCGTGAGGCTCAAGATAGGCCTGGTGGACACGCGGAGTGCGGAACTCTCGCTCAATGATGACATCCGCCTCGCGAAACGCCGCGTCTATATCACCCCATTCATGCACCATGCGACCATAGTTATTGCTCAACTCATCGAGCTGCTCCACTCCCCGATAGGAGTTGTATTCCGGATGAAGCAGCATGGCGTCGGGCCTCGCGGCCTCCTCGGGATCGAGCAGGGCTGGGAGTTCCTCATACGTGACATCGATAAGGGCAAGGGCGGCGTCTGCGATGTCTGCGTCGTCAGCGACAACGGCAGCGACCTTGTCGCCGATGAATCGGACGCGGTCCGCGGACGCCAGGATCGGCTCATCCACATAGAGATTCCCCACGCGGATGTCAGGAATGTCGTCGCCTGTAAGGACGCCGTGGACGCCGGGCAACGCGAGGGCGCGGGATGTGTCGATGTTCGTTACACGGGCATGCGGGACGGGTGAGCGAAGATACTTGAGCCGGAGGGCGTTTGGCGGGGCGACATCAAGGGCATAGCGGGCGCGACCTGTCACCTTCTCCGGTCCATCAACTGCGCGGACGGACTTGCCGATCACCTTGTAGTCGGTCGTCATGGCGGCCTCCCCCAGTTTGTTTTGTGGCGGCTGCTCGTACGCAGTCGCAGCGCCACTAGTTCACGCAGCCATACTCCTGAGAATGAGTCTAACGCAACAGCGCTGAATCATCCCATATGGACGTGTTGAATGACGATACCGAGGCCCGACGCGCGCGCGAGTCGGCCGTCCACAGTCAGCAGGGGGACGTTTCGGGCCCGAGCTGCAGCAACATAAAGGGCATCGTAGGCGGTGACATTTTGATACTGCTCCCAAGCCTGCCACGCAAGAGAGCGGTGAGGAATGCGCTCAATCGGCCACACAAGCAAAGAGCCAATGGCTTGCCGAGCCCTCGACTCTTGCAGTTCTCCACCTAGTACTTTACTCCGCAAAGCCGACAGAACTTCGGCATCAATCAATTCAGGGGCAATCATCGAGCCGCTGGTAAGTGTATCGGCCACTGCCAGGCCGACGGGTGTCTTCAGAAGGTACTCGACCGCCACGGACGCATCGACGACATAGTCACTCACCTAAATTCCTCTCGGTGAGTGCCCTTCACGCTCGAGACGCGCTTCCTCGAGCTCGGCCTCACGCTCGGCCCGTGCTTCTGCAATCACCTCTGCCGCGTTGATGTCATACCCCAGTGGAGGAATCTGCTCCCAATGCTCTCGCCACTCGAGACGTGATAGCTCCCGCTCCAACGCGGTGAGCACAATGGCGCTCATGCTGGAGTTGTTTTTCTGCGCGAGATGACGAAGCCGCTCGTGAACGTCTTCCGGCATGTTCCGTATCTGTAGATTAGCCATGTGATGACAATAGCATACTTCTTTCATGCAAACAACATGAATACTGCATGATATGGAAATAGAGATGTTCGGGACAATTGAAAGCGCAACAGCGCCGCCTTGCGTGGTGACGGGTAAAAGGGGCAACATGGGCGGACGGTCGCCTACAGGTGGGTGCTAGCCTGGGGGCCGATATTGCAGTTCAACGCTATGGGGGTGCTACATGGCTGACTACGAGGGCATGATTGCGGACATCACAACGGTCAAAGGCTACAACGGCGATGATATCCCGGCGTATTTCGCGAGGCCGCTCGGCCCCGGGCCGTTTCCAGGCGTGGTTGTAATCCACCACGCGCCGGGGTGGGATGAGTGGTACCGGGAGGCGACCCGCAAGTTCGCCCATCACGGCTACATGGCAATCTCCCCGAACCTCTATGAGCGCGAGGGAACCGGGAGCCCGGATGACGTCGCCGCCGCCGTCCGCGCCGCGGGAGGCGTGGCGGACGATCAGGCCGTCGGCGATATTTTGGGCTCGATGCAATTCCTGCGTTCCCTGCCGCAGACCAACGGCAAGGTCGGCGTTTTCGGCACGTGCTCCGGCGGACGCCACGCATATCTGGCGGCTTGTGCAGGAAGTTTCGACGCCGTCGTCAACTGCTGGGGCGGGCGCATCGTGATGTCCGAAGACGAGATTTCAGAGAAGAATCCTGTCGCCCCGATCGACTATACGGAGAACCTGAGCGCGCCGATTCTCGGGCTGTTCGGCAACGATGACATGAATCCCACGCAGGCGCATGTGAACGCGCTTGAAGAGGCCCTCAAGCAGCACGGCAAGCACTACGAATTCCACCGCTACGACGGCGCCGGACACGGATTCTTCTACTATGACCGCCCGAACTACCGCATTGAGCAGGCATTGGACGGCTGGGAGAAGCTGCTCCACTTCCTCTCGGAACACTTGGCGGCCTAGCGAATCACGGCAACTGGGAGACCAACAAACATGTGTACCTGGATAGTTCAGACGGCAGAGGTGAGCGGCAGCGGCAAGTCCGCGGACGGCTGGATACCGCTGACCAAGGCAAACGTGTGCTATGACCATCCCGCCCACGCATTCATGGAGCACAGCGTCAACATCGACTTCGTCAACGAGAAGGGCGGGTTGAGCGAGCGCGTCGCCGTGGAGATCAGCGCGGAGTCGGCCCGACAGCTGGTGAACGCCATCATTGCCGCGCTCGAGGAGGGAAGCAAGGAGCACGGGGACCTTCTCACCGGTCTCCATGCCTGATAAGGCTCCTGGCCTGTTACCGTCTTCTGCGGATTCGTATCATGGATATGCAAACCATCGAATGAATCGATACTCCGCGGACAGTGGCGTGAAAGGACAAATGACATGGTGAACGGAAGCGGAGACAGCGGAAAGCAACTGGAAACGGCCACGCTTGGCGGCGGATGCTTCTGGTGCCTGGAGGCCGTCTATGAGTTGGTGAACGGCGTGGAAAGCGTCGTCTCCGGCTACGCAGGTGGACACGTGACGAACCCGAGCTACGAGCGAGTCTGCACAGGAACGACGGGACACGCCGAGGTCACGCAGCTGACCTTTGACCCGTCGGTTGTCTCATTCAGCCACCTGCTGGACATCTTCTTCACGATCCATGACCCAACCACTCTGAACCGGCAGGGGTACGACGTGGGGACCCAGTACCGCTCGATCATCCTGTATCACGATGATGAGCAGAAGGCGGAAGCGGAGGCTGCGATCAAGCGCGTGGCGGAGCAGGGCCTGTATCGAGACCCGCTCGTGACGCAAGTTGAGGCGCTGGACATCTTCTATCCGGCAGAGGACTACCACCAGGAGTATTTCCGCAGCAATCCCGGCGCATCCTATTGCCAGGTCATCATCGAGCCGAAGGTGGCGAAGTTCCGCGAGAAGTATCTCGCGGACGTGCGGGTGTAGAGGAACAGGATTTTGCAGCTCTGCCATTCTGAACGAAGCGTTCGTGGAGTGAAGAATCTAAGGGCATGATTGGCTACACGCTGGAGTCTTTGGATTCTTCGCTGCGCTCAGAATGACATGCGGGTTGGAGTGACACGGTTAGGGGGGCCGAAGCATGAGCACGACAGAAGACGCGCAATATCGCGAGAAGCTGACGGACATGCAGTACCACGTGACGCGTGAGAAGGGGACGGAGCCGCCCTTTACTGGCATCTACTGGAACGAAAAAGAACCGGGCATCTATCGATGCATCTGCTGCGATACACCGCTGTTCAGCTCCAGGACAAAATACGACTCCGGTACGGGATGGCCGAGCTTTTGGGAGCCGCTGGAGGGCGCTTTAATCGAGGAGGAAGAGGACCGCTCGTTTGGCATGATCCGCACGGAAGTAATGTGCGGTGCATGCGGGGCGCATCTCGGACATCTCTTCTCGGACGGCCCCGCTCCAACCGGCCTCCGCTACTGCCTGAATTCCGCCTCGCTTCGACTCGACTCGGAATCTGACTAGCGCCGACCCGCAGGGGATATACTAAATGCGGCCCGGCGGGCCGAAAGGCGGTTTCCTGGACAATGGTAGCTAGCTTGAAGGTTCCCACAGCGATGCGGCGCATCACGGACGGCGTCGATCGCATTGATGTGCCGTCAGGTCGACTCACGGACGCCCTCGATGTCCTGGAGGAAAAGTTTCCCGGGATTAAGGCGCGTGTGCTGGACGACGTAACAGGGGACATTCACCCGTTCATTTCCATTTTCCTGAACGATAACGATATCCAGTACCTGCGCGGGCTTGAGACCCAGGTGAAGGACGGCGACGAGATTGTCATCGTGCCGGCAATTGCAGGCGGTGCAGCATGATCTATCGCAGGCGCAGTGCTGACATGACGCAGACCCTGATGTGGGTGGGCGTTGTCCTGATCGTTCTGCTGCTGATCATCGCGGCATTTGGAAACGACGAGTCCCCTAGCAGCGCCGACTAGCCGGCCCTTCAAATTATCCGGATATAGCAACAGGCCCGGGCTCCTTCAAAGTCCGGGCCTGTCGTGCGATCGCACCGTTGTTTCGGGCGGTTTACCTGGGCGCTCCTTCTGTTCCACCCGCTCCACCATTTTGACGGTCGTCATTTTGGCTTCGCGCGGCGGGGCATTCTGCGGACGCCACTCGCCGCCCTGTTTGCCTCGCTATGTTGGGGTGGCTGATCTGGCGCCGCTCAGCGGCTCAGCCGGTCCTCTCCACAGCGAGGCGCGCGTAAGGGAACTTCCGTGTGACGTACTCCGCGTACAGACGCATCATTCCGTCTTCCCTCCTTTACGCCGGCTCCCCGGGGCCGTTTCTTCAGGGTCGGAACCCCTGTAGACGGCACTCTACGCATGTGGAGATAACGTGTCAACATTGTGCGTTTCTTCACGAATCACAGGCGTAAACAGGTGACCTCTCCCGATGGATTTCACCCCCGTATCGGCGTACGGGGCATGCTCCCGCCGGAATGAGGGACGTGTTGGCGGAGTATGCTGGTAGGACGGTTTGGCCCAATGCTTATACCTGATTCGTAATGGCGCTTGCGTACACACTCGGATTGCGCGCCCTCAGCCTTGTGGGCGTCGTTTTCGTTGTCCTGGTCCTGGTCGTCGTGACACTCGGCGCGACGGGATTTTCCGATCGCATGTTGACAGCCATCGTCTCAGAGGAGATGCGGGGGCAGCGACAGGCGCTCGCCGAGACAATTCGAGACCCCGAACGCCTTGAAGAAACCCTGCGCGAACGACGAATCGACCTCGAAGAGTTCTACGGCCTGGACGATCCCTGGTACACGCGCTTGCCCGCGATGGTTGGCCGGGTGCTCACTCTGGATCTTGGATCAGCGCGCAACTTACGCAGTTTCGACGGCTCGTCGCGCGTAACGGACATCGTGCTGGAGCGCGTGCCCTATTCAATGATGTTGGTGACAACGTCGCTTGTTATTACGGCAATCATCGGGTTATGGCTGGGAGCAAAACTGGCAACACGCGTGGGAACGCAGAGCGATCGTCTTGCGTCCTACCTGGCCGCCGCGTCCAATGCCCTGCCGGCGTGGTGGGCGGGCATCCTGCTGATTCTCGTCCTCTCCTTCCAGCTGCGGATATTCCCCTCGGGCGGGCTGTATAGCTCTCCACCGCCCGAGGGGGAACTACTGCGCTTCATGGACTTGCTCTGGCACGCGGCGCTGCCCATCCTGACGCTCGTGTTGGTCTCGGTGGGCGCGTGGACATACGTGGTGCGGACAATGCTGCTCAACACGGCGCAGGAGTTCCACGTAACGGCGGCCCGGGCGCGCGGTCTGCCGGAGGGGCAAGTGATGCGCCGGCACATCCTGAGGGTGGCCGCGCCGCCCATCGCGACGAATATCATCCTCGCCCTCACCGGCTCCATCGGCGGGGCGATCCTGACAGAAACGGTGTTCAACTGGCCGGGGATGGGGCGACTCTATTTCGACGCAATCACGACGGCGGATGAGGCCGTCATCGTCGCGCTGACGTTCATGTTCACATTGATGTATGTGGCTGCGCGCTTTGTGCTTGAGGTGCTGTACGTCGTTTTGGATCCGCGCGTGAGGTACACGGCGCAATGAGGCCGGGCGAGGCGCTCCGCGTCGTACTGCGATCAGGCTCTGGCAGGCTGGGCATCGGCCTGCTGGCGACACTCGTCTTCGTATCCCTGCTCGTGCCGTTCTTCTATCCGTTGGACTTCGGGCTGCGGTTCTGGAACAACCCCATCGCGTGGGCGGACAACCCCAAAGCCGCCCCGCCCGCGTGGACAAACCTCATGGGTGATCAAGCCCCGCGTCATCGTGTGTTTGATGCCGAGTCACCCACCCAGACTATCCAGGGACTCGCAACGACCCGCGTGTATTCGTTCGCTTTCGACCATGACTCCGAAACGCCGCCCACGTTCCTCTCCGTCTCTGTTGGTGAGGTGAATTTCTATGACCGTCCGCCGGTGATCTCGATGACCCTTGCGCGGCCGGACGGCCGCGCGGCAACAATCTTGCAGGAGGTCGTGCGGGGACAGCGACCCGATGAGACGCCGCCGGTCACACGATTCGCGGACGAGCCGCGACGTATCTTCTTGTCAGGAGATACTAACGCGCTGACGGCGGCATCCGACTTCCTCCAGCGGGAATTCGGGCTGCGGCTGAGCGAAGCTGAGATGCAGGGCAACCTGGAGGCGGCGCTGTTCGGCACGCCCATAGAGAACGATACGGCTGAGTTCACACCGTTGTCGGGTGAATACACGGCGACGATTCGCGTCATCACTTATGACTCGCGGGACTCGGTTGAGAGCGTACGTTTCGTGGCGGCGGGCGGCGTGTTCGGGTTGATGGGAACGGACACGCAGGGACGGAACCTTGCGACTGGCCTGATGTTTGGATTCCCAGTCGCGCTCATCATCGGCATATCAACGAGCGTCGCCGCCACCATCCTCGGCACGTTTTTTGGCATTCTCAGCGGGTTCTCCGGAGGCAGGACGGACACCATCATCCAGCGGGTGTCCGATGTGATGACGAACATCCCGCTGCTGCCGATTCTGATCTTCCTGATTTTCGTGCTCGGCCAGAAACTGTGGCTGGTGATGACGATTCTAGTGATATTCGGCTGGCCCGGGTTGACCATCATCCTCCGTTCGATGGTGCTGCAGGTTCGGTCCGGCCAGTTGGTGGAGGCCACGCAGGCGCTCGGCGCGTCGCGGTGGCGCATCATGTTCCGGCATGTCTTCTTCCAGATGGCGCCATTCATCGTGGCGCAGATGATCTTCTTCACGCCGGCGGCGATTCTCGCTGAGGCGGGGTTGAGTTTCCTGGGCCTCGGCGATCCCTCCCTGCCAACGTGGGGACAGATCCTCGAGCAGGGGTTCCGGACCGGTGCGATCTTCATCGGCTATTGGTGGTGGATACTGCCGCCGGGTATTTTGATCGTCATTACGGCAATGACGTTCGTATTGCTCGCGTTGGCCATGGAACCAGTGCTGAATCCGCGCCTACGGGAGACGGCAGCGTGAACGGGCGGCAGTCGGGCGGTGAGCCCCTACTCTCGGTGCGCGATCTGCGCCTGTCTTACGCTGCTGACCGCGGGGACGTGCGCGCAGTGGACGGCGTGTCATTCGACCTGGAAGCGGGCGAGACATTGGCAATCGTCGGCGAGTCCGGCTCCGGCAAGACGAGCCTCGCACTCGCCCTGCTGCGCCTCCTGCCGCGCAACACTGCCCAATTTGAGGGACAGATAACGCTCAACAATATGGACTGCATGGCGCTCTCAGACGGCGAATTCCGTGACCGTGTGCGGTGGCGGCAGATTTCAATGGTGTTCCAGGGCGCCACGGAGTCTCTCAATCCCATCTACAAGGTGGGGCACCAGGTTCGAGAGGTATTGACGTCCCGCGGCCGCCAATCACGGCAGGCGGCGGACGAGCGCACGCGTGAGCTGCTGGACATGGTGCGGCTGCCGCCGGAGACGTTCAATCGCTATCCGCATGAGCTGAGCGGCGGAATGAAGCAGCGCATTGCCGTGGCATCCGCGCTGGCGCTTGACCCCACCCTGATCCTGCTCGACGAGCCGACATCCGCGCTTGACGTTGGCGTGCAAGCGCAGATCATGAACCTGTTCAAGCGACTCAAGATAAACCTTGGTATCGCGTCGATCTTCATCAGCCATGACATCGCGCTGGCCAGCGACCTGGCGGACTACATTGCGGTGATGTACGCGGGGCGTCTGGTGGAGATCGGCCCGTCGGAAGACATTCTCGGCGCTCCGTCGCACCCATATACACAGAAACTGCTGGCGGCCATTCCGCGGCTGCGTTCGGAAACGCCGCTTGAGTTCATCCCGGGCGCGCCTCCTGATCTCTCCGATCCGCCCACGGGCTGTCGATTTCATCCACGCTGCCAGTTCGCGATGGACAAGTGCCGCGTCGAGGACCCACGCGAGTTTGCAACGTCAAGCGGCCAGTCATTGGCGGCGTGTTGGTTGCTCGATGAGGCGAAATCATGACTCTCGAGCGAGACATGAGCGCCGCTCCCATGCTCGATCTTCAAGACGTGGCAATGCATTTCAAGTCGCGCGGGCGTGGCTTCCGCACCACGACAGTTCGAGCGCTGGACGGCGTCTCACTGACGCTGGACCGAGGCGAGACGATAGCCATCGTCGGCGAGTCCGGCTGTGGCAAGACCACGTTGGGGCGTGTATCGCTGCGGCTGCTGGAACCGACAGCGGGACGTGTGCTCTTCGACAACGTGGACATCACACAGGTCAAGGAGAGCCGCCTTAAGCAATTCAGGCGGCGGGCGCAGGGCATCTTCCAGGACCCGTTCACGAGCCTAGACCCGTACATGACGATTCGTCAGATCGTCGAGGAGCCGCTCGTTATCCATGGAGAGGGATCGGCTTCTGAGCGGTTGGAGCGCGTGGAATGGGCACTGGACGAGGTGCGGATGCGGCCGGCGTCAGATTTTCTGGATCGCTTCCCTCATCTTCTATCCGGTGGGCAGCGACAGAGGGTCGGCATCGCGCGGGCATTGACGTTGACTCCGGAGTACATCCTTGCCGATGAACCGGTCTCAATGATTGACGCCTCCAGCCGCGCCGAGATCCTGGCCCTACTGCGCGAATTGCAGGAACGCCACAGCATCGGCTACCTCTACATCACCCATGACATTGCAACAGCGCGGCATTTCGCGCCCACGGCGGCCGTCATGTACCTGGGCCGCATCGTGGAACAAGGGCCGACAACCGACCTCATCAGCAAACCTCTTCATCCGTATACTCAGGGACTCTTGCAAGCGGTGCCGGAGCCTGACCCGGCGAATCGGCTTGCGGAGAGACCCGTGCTGCCCGGTGAGGCCCCAAGTCCGGCCAATGTGCCGAGCGGATGCCGATTCCATCCGCGCTGCCCTGCGGTTATGGCCGGGCTCTGCGATGTGGTCGCACCACCTCTGATCCAGGTGGAGCCTGACCGCACGGTGGAATGCCACTTATACGGTGAGGAAGGCAAGGAGCGGGCTGAGCAGGATACCGCAGGATCCGTATCTGATGACGCCGAAATCGTTTGACGCTCCCCGTTGCGCTCGGCATAATTGCGTGGCGCGAGTGTTAGGAGCGTAGCTCAGTCCGGAAGAGCAACGGTCTCCAAAACCGTCGGTCGGGGGTTCGAATCCCTCCGCTCCTGCCAGCGCTCCATCCGTTGGGGGCAGGGCGCGCGCAGTGGACAGGTCTTGCCGAGGTGGTGGAATTGGTAGACACGCTGTCTTGAGGGGGCAGTGGGCGAAAGCTCGTAGGAGTTCAAATCTCCTCCTCGGCACCACACCCGCTGGACAACGGCGCTATCATGGGTATTCGGCCAAGCGCGCACTATGCGCCGAGCACGAGGCGACGTAGCCAAGTGGTTTAAGGCGGGGGACTGCAAATCCCCTATTCGTGGGTTCGAATCCCGCCGTCGCCTCCAACCTCTTACTCTTCCAGGGCCTGTATCACTCCGATGATGTTGCCTTCCGGGTCGATGAGGCCGCCCACCTTGATGCCAAACCCCGGCACCTCTTCCGCAGGGCCCATTGACTTGCCGCCAAGTTCCTCTGCTCGGGCCGCGTAGGCGTCGGCATCATCCACCTGCATGTAGAGGCGGATGCCGGGGCGGTCATTCTCGTCCTCCGGGTTGTGGTTGTAGATCGCGCCATTGATACCCTCGTCGCCGTCTTTTGCCGTGACGAGGCCGTAGGACATTGGATTGTCCGCGTTGATATCCCAGTCAAACAGGGCGCCATAGAACGCCTGCAGGGTCTGGGCATCGCGGGCTGCAATTTCAAAATGCGCAATCGGGCGAGGCATTGGATTCTCCTTTTTGATTCGTCAATATGGGCGCGCTCCTGGGAAACGCCTGTCCACTCTCCTTAGGCCAGTTCGGCGTCTTCCAGCCTCAGGAAACCCTGCGCATCGACGGAAAGATGTCCGATACGCTCAGAGACAAGGATGTAGTCACTGCCGAAGAAGAGTGGGAATGCAATGGCATCCTGGATCATTCTGCGTTCAATCTCCTGGTACTGATCCAGGCGTCCCTCACCTGCGATCCTGGCTTGCTCCAGCAGTTCATCAATCGCCACAGAACCCGACCTTCCGTCGTTGTTTGGCGACTCGGTATGGAAAAGCACGTCAAGGAAGTTGTGCGGGTCAGGGTAGTCGGCAAGCCATCCGTAGTCGTAGATGTGGAAACCCGCCTCAACGACAGCAGGCAGCCGGTAGAAGTACGCGGGGCCCAAGGATTGATACCGAATGCGGACGTCAAGATTGTCCTGCCATTGCTCGAAGATCGCGCGGTCAATATCGGAGAGTTCGCCGCCTCCCGCAATTACGATCACGCGTTCATCCTCATCGAGTTGTCCGAACTCGGTGCCGTCAAAGAGCTCTTTTGCAGCGGCAGGATCATATCGAATCTCTGCAATGTTCTCGTCGTAACCGGGGAGGCCGGGCGGCATCAATCCATGCGCAATCTTCAAACCTGAAGCGCCATGCTCTTCAAAGATTGCCTCCCGATCGACTGCCCACAGGAAAGCGCGGCGCAAATCCGGGTCACTGAACGGCGCCGTGGTGAACGGATCCTCGGGATCCACCCGCGGCCCCGTCACCGTATTGAAAGCCAGGTACTGAACGCTCAGGGCGTCCGTCTGGGTGATGTGATCAACCAGCGGGCTTTCTTCTTCAACAAGGGAATCGTAATCTCCCGATCCGATCCACGTGGTTGCATCAACAAATCCCTCTTCGACCATCGCCGTGGAGAGCCCTGCATGGAAACGGAAGATCAAGTTGCCGATGGAGTGCGAAGGCCCGAGGTAGTTCTCAAACGCAGTCAGGTGTGCCGCTCTGGCCGTCTCGTAGTGGGCGAGACGATACGGCCCGGTTCCAATGGCGGTGAAGTACCACGGGTCAGGGATATCCTCTTCTTCCGTCTCTTCAGTCCCGGAGGCGTCTTCTTCCTCACCCTCCATGTCCTCTTCCTCAACGAAGAGAGGGTCCGGTACCTCCGGCACGTTGGATTGCAGCACTACGTAAGCGGATGGGTGCGTTAGCTTGGAGATGAAGTAGCTCTTGGCCTCGTCGATGGTAACCACGAGTGTTGAATCATCAACGGCCTCAAGGCCCGTGACGGAGTCAGCCTCACCCGCGCTGTATTCCTTCGCGCCGACGATGTCATCCAGATAGCTCGCTGCGCTTCCGCCCACGGGTGGCAGATTGCGGTTCAGGGCTCGTTCCCACGAGAAGATGAAGTCCTGGGCCGTAACGGGAGTGCCGTCATGGAATTGAGCGCCGTCCTTAATGGAGAACGTGTAAACGGTGCCGTCTTCCGAGATATCCCACGTGGCTAGGTCGCCCTCCGGAATCAGATCTGAATTGAGGCGGACAAGACCACTGAATATCTGGCGAATGTACTGGGATGACCCAGCGTCCGTTGATACGCCGGGGTCGAGCGTCAGTGGGGTTCCACCCAGGTAGAAAGTCAGAGTGTCGTCGGACGGCGCGCCAAAGGGTTGCGGCGCGACGGCGCGGATGCTGGTGGAGACCGATTCCAGAACGTCAAAGTTGCGCTCATAGATTGTGCGTGGGGCCTGTGTGTGGATACCCATGGCCATCGTTCCCCGCGTGACAAAAGTAACGGCGCCACGGCGTTCGTTAGAACCGGTACCGTAGCCGTAGAAGACCTGGTGGGCTTCCGTGCCATCGTCGAGGATGATGTCCGCCTCTGTGATCGTGCGGAATCCGCTTAACCCGGCCAGCGGCGTTATCTGTTCACGAGCAACATCGGCTGCCCGCGTCTGTTCGTCGGTGAAGAGGACAAGCGTTTGGGCAAGGATGTCGTCCGTGTCAGTGTCAAATGTGATAGCGATGCTCACTGATCCGGTTTCCGGCCGCATCTCGATCCAGTCTTCAGGCACGTCCACGGTGTAGCCATAGAGGTTATCCGTATAGGTTTTCAGATCGGATGGAATAAGTGCTTCCGTTTCGTCGTCGTCATCCGTTTGAGTTGGTATGGCAGTGGGCGGAGCAACGTCTGGCTCAGGGGTAGCAGTAGCGGTGGGGATTGATAGCGGTGTCGCAGTTGGGGTGGGAGTCGCCGGTTCAACAGTCTCCGGCGTGCTTGTAGCCTCATCGCCGTTGCATGCGGCGACAATGAGGACGAGGCCGAAGGCAATCGCGAACGCCAGGATCAACGAGCGTGACGCGCTCAACCTGCCGAGAATCTGTGACACGTACTCAATCCTCCTGTGAAATGAACTCTGGAGAGCGGCTAAATGATGCGAAATCGACGTTGCACTTATTATGATACGAGTCGGGTTCCGCGACCAACTGAACATCCCGGGGCCGACCTTTCAAAAACATGCACGCGCACCGGGACAATCCCATGGAGGTACTGAGCACATGCGGCGGAATCCATCTCGACTACTAGTACTAACGGCCATCATCGCCATCCTGTTAGCAGTCTCCCCGGCAGGCTTTGCCGGAGCACAGGAGGGAGAGCGGCAGACGACGGCAACAACGGGCATCCTGACGCCGGATTACCCATACCTAGCCCCGGACGTGCTCGCTTTTAGAGATCAGTCGGCCCGATACCTGTCCGGACGTGTTTCGTTGATTGCCCAGGGACTCGACGCGAACTCGGAGAGTATCGGGGGCGAGGGGCGGACAGGCCCCGTCGCATCCGCACAGGGCGCGCCTGATTCGCAGGGCGGCGTTCTGGTCCCCTACCGCGATCCCTCAGCGCGCTTCAGCCGCAACATCCTGATTCCGACAGATTTCAGCAGGCTGCCACTGCAGACGGAGCCGCATCTTGCCGTGGACCCGCTCGATCCCGACCACATCGTCGCCGGCATGATCGACTACAATTTCCCGGGCACCACCATGTACGTAACCTATGACGGTGGCGTGACGTGGGAGGGCCCTGCGGTGATCAAGCGGCCACGCGAGGAACTCGGCGCGGGCGGTGACCCGGTTCTCGCGTTTGACCGCGAGGGTTCCATCTATAACACCTTTATCTCCCTTGATATTGAAGAGTTCACAGTCGGAAATCTTCTGGGATCGGCAGTTGTCTCCAGCATGGCGCTGAGTTCGTCCACTGACGGCGGATTCACGTGGACACAGGGCACTCCGGCAGTCAGGAGCGGAGTAACGTCCGAGTTTGAAATCGATAATCTTGGCCGAACCCGTGGAACGATATCACTCGGATTCCTGGACAAGCCGTGGCTGGCCACAGGTCCCAATCCGGATGATCCCGACTCGGACATCATCTACATCTCCTACACCCACTTCAACACGACGTACCGGATCCGCTATACGGACGAGCTGGCATTTCTCAGCGATCCAGTTCTTCAAACCACCATCGAGGTGGTCAGCTCCGAGGATGGCGGCATCAGCTGGTCCGACCCTGTCATTGTCAGCCCTATTATTCGGCAGGTCTTCGAGTTTGGCGGCTCAGAGCAGGTGACGCTCCAGGACAACCCGGAGGCGCTGCAATCACCGGATGCAATTCCCGGCGGGCAGGTCATCGAAAGCCTGAAGCGCATCGTCCAGGGATCCTATGTAGCGACGCATGACGACGGTACCGTCTACGTTTCGTGGATGGACTCCTCTGACGACGGGCCGTTCGAAGGGTTGGCGCAGATGTACGTCGCGAAGTCCGAGGACGGCGGCGATACATTCGAAAATGGACGGCAGGCCGCGAGCTATCTGGAGTTGGGCTTCTCGCCAAGAAGCAGCTTCTACCGATTCTGGGGGTCGTCCTTCTCACGGATAGCCGTCGGCCCGAATGAGGAACTGTACGTGGCGTTTTCCGCCGCGCCCTCCGGCGACCCGTCCGATGACGCGGACGTGATGTTTATCCGTTCCATGGATGAGGGGCGGACCTGGAGCCGACCACCGTTGCGAATCAACGATGACCGCACGTCCGGCATCCAGTTCTTCCCTTCCATTGATACCTCCCCGGACGGCAAGGTCCACGTCATGTGGGCGGATACCCGGGATGATCCTGGAATCGACCTTCGCTATCACATCTACTACGCCGTGTCCGAGGACAACGGAGAGTCGTTCAGCATCAACTCCCGCGTCACGGACTCCGCGTCCAACCCCAACTTCGGGTTCCCCGGCGGTCAGTTCATTGGCGACTACATGGGAATAGCAGCCACCGACGAGGACGTTTACCTTGTATGGCCGGATACGCGGCTTGGTGAGTTCCAGGGAACGAACCAGAAGATCGGGTTCGCACGGATGCGTCAGATGCCCAGCCCGTCAATCTTCCTCTCACCGGCGCGTGGGGCGTCCGCCACCACCGTGACCATCCAGGGATTTAATTTCCAAGCCGATCAGGACATCTTCATTCTTGTGAGCGGCGTCCTCGTATCCACTATTGAGTCGAATGATGAAGGACGGTTTACAACCCAGCTCTTCTTCCCGACTGCCGGCGAAGGTCCGCAGAGCGTCGCCGTTTTCGACGCCTCCGGAAACTCCGCTACAGCGTCCTTCTACAATGAATTCGGGTTCGATAACCTTCAAGAAACCGCCGCAGACATCGCTGACATCAAGGCCGCGCTTAGCTCTGACACGTTGGCCACCATACAGGAGGCGTTAGAGCGCATCGAGTCCGGAGAAACGGACGATGATGATGCGTCCGGCGGGTGCAGCACGGGCAACGCGACGGCGGACATGGCATTGGTAGGCCTGCTCGCTTTGGGCATCATCGGCGCGGCGCAGTTGAACGCGCGCAGACGCCGCCGGGCGAACAACAATGATGAGGTCGAGTCAGATGCGTAATTTCAGATTCCGTCTCCCGCTCATCCTCAGCCTTGTGCTGATAATCGGCCTCGTGGCCGGGAGCGGAGCGGTGCTCGCACAAAGCGGCGACGACGACTACCGCCCGCCGCATGACCTCCCTGGACCGGCGGTGGATACCCTCCACTACCGCTCATTCAACGTTGACCTCGCGCCGCAGGAGATACAGCGAGATGAGATGGATATGTACATCTTCAATCTCAAGACAGATGCGGCACAGGCCCTACGCGGCGATGACTCCATTGAGTTGTACGAGGCCCCGGCATCCACCATCTCCCTCATCCTGAACCCGGCGCCCGCGCCGGAGGGGCAGCTCAACCCGTTCGCCCTGCCGGAGGTGCGCCGCGCGGTCCAGCATCTGGTCAACCGCGAGTTCATCACCCAGGAGATCTACAAGGGCCTCGCACGCCCCATGGAGACGCACGTTAACCCGTTTGATTTCGACTACACGGTCGTTGCGGAAATGCTGGCGAGGCAGGATCTGTCCTATGATCCGGAACGGGCGCGTGCGGCGATTGCTGACGCGATGACGGCGGCGGGCGCGACGATGGTGGACGGCGCATGGAACTATAACGATGAGCCGATCCGTCTGCGTTTCATCATCCGCGTTGAGGATGAACGCCGCGAAGTTGGCGACCTGATCCGCGCCGAGTTGGAGCAGGCGGGGTTCCTGATCGCCCCCATCTATCACCAGTTCGCCCCGGCCATCCTCACCGTCTACAGCACTGACCCGCAGCTGTTTGAGTGGCACGCCTACACGGAGGGATGGGGGCGCGGTGCGGCGGAACGCTATGACTCCGCCACCATCAACCAGATGAACGCGCCGTGGCTGGGCAGCATGCCCGGCTGGCAGGAGACCGGCTTCTGGCAGTATGAGAATGCGAGGATCGATGACCTTGGACAACGCATCTTCCGCGGCGACTTCCAGGATCGCGAGGAACGCGACGCGCTGTACCAGGAGGTTACGCGCCTCTCCGTCGAAGAGTCCGTACGTGTCTGGCTAGCGACAATCCTCACAACCTTCCCCGCGAATTCCAACATCCACGGCGTGACGCAAGATGTGGCTGCCGGGCCGAAACTCCAATGGACGTTCCGTGAGGCGTATGTGCCGGATCAGGACACGCTCACGGTCGGCCACCTGTGGGTCTGGACGGAGCGCAGCACGTGGAACCCCGTCTCCGGCTTTGGCGATGTTTATAGCGCCGACGTGTGGCGCAACCTGGCCGATCCGGCAATGACAAGACACCCGTTCACAGGCCTGCCCATCCCCATGCGCGCAGATTATGAGGTGGAAACGGCGGGTCCGGGCGCGAAGATGGCCGTGCCCTCCAACGTCCAGAGATGGGACACGGACGCTGGAGAATGGGCAAGCGTTGGCGATGGCGTGGAGGCCACGTCCAAGGTCACGTTCGACTACAGCAAGTTCTTCCAGGCCCCGTGGCATCACGGCGAACAGATCACGATGGCCGACCTGGTCTTTGACATCTACCAGACCTTTGACATGGTCTATGGCCCGGAGAAGTCGCAGGTCGAGTTTGCCATCTCAACAACCGCCAAGCCGCTGCTGGACACCGTCCGCGGTTTCCGTGTGCTTGATGAGAACCGCATTGAGGTTTACGTCGATTACTGGCACTTCGTGGACGACTACATCGCGGAGTACGCGGTGCCTGGCGGCATGACCATGCCGTGGGAAGTACTCGCCGCCATGGATGATGTGGTGTTCAACCAGCGCCGCGCCGCCTACAGCGATACGTCCGCCCAGCGATTCGGTGTGCCGTGGCTGAGCCTGGTTCAGGATCGCGACGCCCGCACCGTTGACCGCGCACTTGGGCAGTTCGAGCGCGACGGCTTTGTGCCCATGGCGGCGCTGACCATCGGTGGTCAGGCTCTCGTAACTGAGCAGGATGCGATTGCGCGGTACCGCGCAGCGCAGGCGTGGTTCGATGAGCGCAGCTTGATGGTGATCAGCAACGGACCATTCTATCTGGAGCGTTTCGATCCGCCCGCGCAATTCGCCGAACTCAAGGCGTTCCGTGATGAGAACTACCCATTCAGCCCGGGCGACTGGTACTTCGGCGCGGCGGAACCCATCAGCCTTGAGCCGGAGAGCGTCAGCGGCATCGTCATCGGGCAGGCGCTGGACGTGACCGTCAACGTTGAGGGGCCCGGCGAGCTTGGCGTCCGCTATGTGTGGTCCGATCCGGCGACGGGCAACGTCGTCAAATCAGGTGATGCATCAGCGGCAGACGGCGGATTCGTCGTGCCATTCACTGCAGGAGAGACTGCCGCGCTCGTCCCCGGCCTCTACCGCCTCTCAATAACCGCCTACAGTGATCAGCTCTCAACCGTCTCTGAACGTGTCCTGACCGTAGAGGCCTCCGCCACCGGCACATCAACGGGCAGCAACGGCACAACAACCACCCCGACCAACGGCGAGGCTGAAGACGACGGCGCAGGCGGCTGCTTCGCGGGCGCAGGTTCAGCAGACCTCCTCCTCATCGGCGGCCTCCTGGCAGGCCTGGTGGGAGTGTCCAGAAGGCGGGGGCGAGGACGTTCCACCGATTAGCTGTCCTCTACATGGACGGGGCTTCCCCTCATTCCGGCGAAAGCCGGAATCCATGAGACTATGTCATTCTGACCGTAGAGAAGAATCTAAAGAGTAGGGCCCTTACCCTACCCCTGCTACAGAAAGGGCACCGACATGACCCAGCCTGACCCCCAATTCGCGTGGATACCTTTCTACCAGAAGTTTGCTGACGAGCTACTTGAGTATAAGGATCGGCGGGGAGATCTGTTGGCACTCATTCTGCCTGCACTCGAAGACGTCCGGACGCAGATTAACAAGTCCAGCAGTAAATCGCAATACAAATTGGAAGACATATATGTGGACAAATACGATGATGCTGGAGAGACTGGCTCTCTTCGGGATATCTGCCCCTTCACGGTTATGGCATCCTTCAACAGAGGATTGACCAATACAAACCGCGCAAAATTTGCAATGGGTTTGAGCAACGTCTTGGATCTCAGTGCAGAGCTGACATCAGAGCTTGACGGAATACCCGTAGTCCGCAACCAAAGGACGTGGTTCTTCCCGTTCGAGTATCTTCGCCAGCAAAGAGACATCGACGTGCTTTGGCAAGTCTTTGAAGCCGGGCTCACACTGGCGGCCTCTGATACCGAGCTAACGAGGCAAGGATTTATCGAATCTTATGATTCCGCACGAAAAGTAATAGGCGTGGATATCAATCTTACCCTCGGGCTCTATTGGATTCGGCCCGAGCGATTCCTATCGCTTGATCAACACAACAAACGATACATAAAGAATTACTTTCCTGATATATGGAATCAAGAGGACACTCCTAACGGCCAAGAATACCTAACATTGTGCGACGACGTGTTGCGCGCTTTCCCTACCACCGTGAACGACACTCTAGTCTCGTCTTTCCCTCAGCTTTCATATGAAGCGTGGGAAAGTCGAAAGTCCATGGACGAACTAGTAAAGGAAGAGCGGAGAAAACTTGAGGAGTCAGGCGGGTACAATGATCCCGACTCACCGGTGGCTCGCAAAGAAGATGCTAAAGCCAGCGCAATTCGCCAAGGCCAACCTAGGTTCCGGCGTCGACTGTTGAAAGAATATGGAAAACGCTGTGCTGTCACAGGCTACACCGCAAATGGGGATGCAGAGAGCGTTCTGGAAGCATGTCATATCAGAACTTTTCCAGGGCAAAACATGGATTTGAACTCTCCGTCAAATGGCCTGCTCTTGCGAGCAGATATCCACACGCTGTTTGACAGAGGACTCATTGGAATAGACCCCGACACATGGAAGGTCAGGATTAGAAAAGAACTTCAGGGTACGCAATACAGGGAATTGGCTGGGGAGGATGTGTGCCTGCCTGACAATCGTGATTTTTGGCCGAATCCGGACGTTTTGCGAGAACACTGGAAAAATAAAGGGCGTTGGTGACGCCCGCCAGCACTCTAGATTCTTCGCTGCGCTCATAATGACATGTGGAGGCGTGCCGGTTTCGGCTCCCCCACGCCGTAGGGAATACCTCCCCCCATAAAGCGGTAAACTATAGCGAGTATGGCTCGCGTGCGTTCGGCGATACGTGACGATGCGCCCGCCGGTGCCCTTTCAACGGCAGACGGCGCGGTGGCTGTTTCTTCACGCGTAACGTTCGACGAGCTTGAGGCGCGGTTGAAGGCACACCGCCTCCCGGCAGAGCGCATTGATGCCATTCGAGAAGCGTTTGATACTGCGGAGCGCGCCCACGAGGGACAGCTCCGCAAGTCCGGCGATCCATACATCTGTCATCCCGTTGAGACGGCGCTCATCCTTATGAACATCGAGATGCTGGACGCGCCCACACTGCAGGCAGCGCTCCTGCATGACGTTGTCGAAGACTCGCCCATGACGCTCGACGAGATGCGTGAGAGTTTCGGCGCGGAGATCGCCGAACTCGTGGACGGCGTCACCAAGCTCTCGCGGCTGGCCGCACAGCCGCAACAGAGCGCGGGTGGCGAGGCGGCCGCGCAGCCGTCGCACGCCAGCGTGTACCAGGCAGAGAGCCTTCGCAAGATGTTCCTCGCCATGGCGCAGGACGTTCGCGTTGTGCTTGTCAAGCTGGCGGACCGCCTCCACAACATGCGGACGCTGGACGCCCTCACGCCGGATCGGCGTCACCGCATCGCCTTGGAAACACGTGATATCTACGCTCCGCTTGCACATCGCCTTGGCATTGACAGTATTGAGTCGGAACTCAATGACCTGTCGTTCTTCTACCTTGAGCCTGCGCGCTATCGGCGGGTTTCGTACCTCGTGGCCGCGCGGCTGACGGAGCGCGAGACGGGAGTCCGTGAGGCGCTCACGGCTCTGACGGAGACCCTGGCAGGACAGGGCTACAAGGACGTTGAGATTTCTGGCAGGACGAAGAACCTCTATAGCATTGCCCAAAAGATGGAGCGCTACCGCGAGATCGGGCGGGATTTTGAGGACATCAATGACCTGCAGGCCGTCCGCGTTGTTGTGAAGGACGTGCAGGACTGTTACGGGGTGCTCGGCATCATCCACGGCATGTGGCGCCCTCTGCCCGGTCAATTCGACGACTACATCGCCAACCCGCGGGAAACGGGCTATCAATCACTGCACACAACGGTTGTCACGCCGGACGGCAACACGCTGGAAGTGCAGATTCGCACAGCGGACATGCACCAGATGGCGGAATACGGCATCGCAGCGCATTGGCGGTACAAGGAAGGCGCGGCGGGCGGCGAATTCGATGAGCGCATCGCGTGGCTGCGTCAGCTGCTGGACTGGCAGCGTGACGTGATTGGCGCGCAGGAATTCGTCGATCAGTTGAAGCACGAGATTCTTGTCGACCAGGTCTATGTGTACACGCCTAAGGGTGATATTCGTGAACTTCCGGCCGGCTCCACTCCCATAGACTTCGCCTTCCGCATTCACACGGATGTCGGCTATGGAACGGCCGGAGCGAAGGTAAATGGCCGCATGGTCTCGTTGAGTTACACGCTCAAGAACGGCGACACCATCGAAATCATCCCCTCCAAGAACGCAAAGGGGCCGAGCCTTGACTGGCTGAACCCGGACCTCGGCTATGTGCGCACGGAGTTGGCGAGATCCAAGATCCGCCACTGGTTCCGTGTTCAGGAGCGTTCAGAGAGCACGGCGCGTGGTCGACAGCTTCTGGACAGGGAAGCTCGGCGGCTTGGCGTACAGCTTGACCCCCAGCACCTGGCGACGCTCTTCGGCTACCAAACGGCAGATGAGTTCATTCTCGCCCTGGGAACAGGGCAGGTGGGCGTCAACCAGATTGCCACCCGCATAGCGCCACCAAAGGAAGAGCCGGAAACAATACAGATCCGACCGTCCAGCGGAGAACTCGCCGTGAACGTGCCCGGACTTGGTCCGACACGAGCCCGATCCGCGACCTGCTGCCGCCCGATGCCGGGCGAGGAGATTGTCGGGTTCATCACGCGCAACCGCGGCGTCACGGTGCATCGTTCCGACTGCGACAGTGTGCTCAACGAGGACGAACCGGAGCGGTTGATAGCCGTGAGCTGGCCGGATTTCGAGCAGAAATACCCGTCAACCGTCGTCATTTCGTCACAGGATCGCGTCGGGCTTTTGCGTGACATAACAACCCTGGTGTCAGCCGATCACCTCAACATCACGGGAGTGCGCGATAGACACAATGCGGATAGGACGGTTACGATAACCCTCACGGTTGAAGCCAGCGGACTGCCGCAGATCAGCCGGATGATGTCCCGGTTGGAGGACCTGCCGGGCGTCATCAATGTCTACCGGACATCGGGAAATAGCCGCCGCAGCGGCGCGACTGCCGGGCGGCGAAACGGTGGGGCGGCGCACGCAAACGGCGCAGGCCGCAAGTCCTCAAACAGCAAACAACGCAAGGGATAACGGGCAAGGAGCAGTAACAACGTGGCAAAGGGAATCTCGGCGGCGAAGGCGCACCGGCGCTCTCTCAGGAAACGCGATGTGAATCGCCACCGAAATCGAACAATCAGGACACTCATCAGGCGCGCGCGTGAGGCCATTGGGGATGGAGCGCAGGATGCGCCGGACACCGTGAGCCGCGCCATGGTCGCCCTGGACCGCGCGAAGGGTAAGACGCTGCACGGCAGGAACGCCGATCGGCGCAAGAGTCGCCTCGCCCGTCTCCTGAACAGGGCACAGGCTGCCTGACCTCCTCGCCGCGTTGATGGCCGAAATGTCCACCTACACTGACGGAACTCCCCGGTTATGTGAGCAGAATCACGTGCCGGGGTGGCGGAATGGCAGACGCGGCGGACTTAAAATCCGCTTCCCCAAAAAGGAGTGTGGGTTCGAGTCCCTCCCCCGGCACCACTCAAACGACAACTCAGTAACGCCATAGGGTCTTTTTCAGCAAGCACATGTCCAGGGACAAGATACGCATCCTCCACACTTCTGACGTGCATATCGGCGCGTTCACGGAACGGTGGTCTCCGCAACCACGCAAGTGCCTGCACGCGTTCAAGATCGTGGTTGATCGCGCGCTTGAGGAGAAGGTGGACGCCGTCCTCATCGCGGGCGATTTCTTCGATCACAACCGCATTCGGGCGGACGTGGCCGACTATGTGATGGAGCAGCTGGAACGCCTGCCAATGCCGACGGTCATCCTGCCCGGCAATCACGATCCGCTGGAACAGAATTCCGTCTATTGGCGCATGGACATTGAGGGTCGCACGCCCAACGTCTACTTGATCAAGGACCCGCAGGGCGAGACAGTGACGTACCCGGAGCTCGGCCTCGCCGTGTGGGGCAAGCCGCACATCAGCTACGACGACGTGGATCTCTGTCCTCTCAAGGAGCCGCCCCCGGTCGGCCCTGAGCCGTGGCAGATAGCCATCGGACACGGGCACTACGTTCGCGATGCGGCGGACGCGGGACGTTCCTACCCCATCTTCCCAGAGGAGATTGCCGCTTGCGGTCGCGACTACGTGGCGCTCGGCCACTGGGACGCGCACATGGACATCAGTGAAGGGAACGTGGTGGCCTACTACCCCGGGTCTCCCACATGGGTGGGCCTGTCCTCCCTCGTCGAGTTCTCAGACCCGGACGGAGCCCGCTCCGTCACCGTAACCTCCTTCCCCGTCTCCCCTTAACCTCCTCCAATTCGTTCACCCTGAGCCCGTCGAAGGGCTGCCCATATGCCACGTCCATTTGCGCCACGCGGCACAACCGCGCTACAACCCTTTCGGACAACCAAGAACACAACCGAATGGGGGAACCAGCGATGACGACGCCGAATGACCATGAGACGAACACCAGTGACGATGAGAATATGGTGGCCGACGGGGAGGATACCGAGCACGGCGGCAGTGATGACACTCTAGACAGTGAGCGGCCGACCTTCGAGGCAATGCAGGCAGAACTCGCCGCACGGGATGAACGCGTGTCAGCGTTGGAAGAGCAGGTGATCACGCTTGAACGGGAACTCTCAGCCACAGTTTCACGCTACCGTCTCGCGTTGCTCGACACCGCGCCCGAGGTCCCGGGTGATCTGCTAAGCGGCGCAACTGCGGAAGAGCTGGAGTCCTCGCTGGCAAAGGCGAAAGGCGTCGTCGAACAGGTGCGAACGCGGCTGTTGGAGGGAATGGAGTCTGCGAGTCCCGAAACTCAACAGCCCGGCCCGGGCATCCCGGCAGGCGCCCCGCCGCGCACCCTCAACGACTCCTCAGCAGACCTCACCACCCGCGAGAAAATCACCCTCGGCCTCGAAAGGATGTAAAGAGTCACACAAGTCGGGTATGGCAGCACCGGCTAGCCGCTGTAGAATTGAGCTATGGGAGCCTTCGAAGTACGCATGACCGTTTCCGACCCTTCCGGCGAAAACGCTCGGGAAGTTGATGCGCTCGTGGACACCGGATCGCGGCGAACCATGCTGCCCGGTGATGTGCTGCGCGAGATGGGCACGCCCGTGCGATGGCGGGGTCAATTCGAGATGGCGGATGGGCGTGTGGTAGAGATGGATGTCGGAGAAGCCCGCGTGGCAGTCAACGGCATGGAAGGCCCAACCTTTGTTATCTTCGGCCCGGACGGCTGCCAGCCACTACTGGGCGCAATAACCATGCAAGAACTTGACCTTATCGTTGACGTCCCCAACGAGCGCCTAAGACACGACCCCGGGCCGTTTCATTTGTAAGTCATTGCTGTATCGGGCTGGCACTTAACTCGTATCCCGTCCCATCCGCACAATCTTAGGCCAAGCGTTTCGCCGCTGCCCGAAGCGCGTCGGCATGTTGAACTATGTCTTCAACTCTATCAAGTGTCTCGGCCCGGGCATCCCCGCAGGCGCTCCCGCACGCACCCTCAGCGATGCTTCAGCAGACCTCACCACCCGCGAGAAAATCACTCTCGGCCTGGAAAGGATGTAAGGATCAGCTACGAATCAATCAGCAGCGCATTTACAGGCTCATCCAGTCCCTGCGCGATAGCCTTCAGCGTTGCGAACCGTGGAGTCTGACCACCGTTCTCCAGTCGCGCAAGGGTAACCCTGCCAACCTTCGCCCGTCGTGCAAGTTCTGATTGAGTAAGACCCGCAGATTTCCTCTTACGACGGATTCGCTCGCCCAGAGTCCTTCGCCCGGCTGCGGCGATAGCTTCCACAGTTGGTCGATACGACCTATCACAGTAATGGCGCGCAAAGTCCCAGGGAATCTCGACCTGCCGCCCATCTGACAACCTGACAATCAGCTCATACGCATTTGGCAGCTCAAGGCCGGTTATCTCAACTCCTTCTGCATTTTCCAGCACATCCGGGGAGGGAATCACTCCGCTCGCCCCATCCGCGAATGTGCACTGAACGCCGGTATCGAGCAGCACCGCAGCGGTCATCATTTGGTCATGCGAGACGTCTAGCCGCGTCACGGATTATCTCGGCATGCTTAGCGATATCTTCGACTCTCTCAAGGGTTTCGACCTGGTCAGACCCGGTCGCATCGGGGATTGCTACTCGCAGCCGATTCTCACTGAAATACAGTCGGCAGACAGTCTTTCTTTGATTGTCATCAAGCAGAATTAGGCAGACGGTCTTGCGATCCCGCATCATGACCCGCGAGGGATCGACGATGTCGTAGAGGATTACCCTCACGCTCTGGAAAGCTGCAATTTCGTCCTCTGTTGTCACAATTTCATCGGCATCTACTTTAGTTGTATGCGGTTCTGGCTCATTAGCCGCAGCCGTCTCCTCGTCGTCGCGTCGCCTGACGGCGTTCCAGCGCTCATTTAGTTTTTCTTCGATTACGTCTTCGGCCGCGGCCTTTACGAATGATTGAAACTCAGTAACGCGTTCACGTGTCTTCAGGCCCTCATACACGTTGTTCATCAACAACCGAACAAAATCGTCTGATGGCTGCTCAAGTTGGTGGTGAAGTTCCCGCTTGATTTGGGACGTGTACATCATCTGACGAGCGCGCCCACGGATTTCATCAGGATCAAAGGCTTCCTTCGAGAACTTCTCGATAGCGTGCGCCGTCTTGGTCTGAACC
Source organism: Dehalococcoidia bacterium (assembly GCA_965207895.1). Taxonomy (GTDB): domain Bacteria; phylum Chloroflexota; class Dehalococcoidia; order UBA6926; family UBA6926; genus VXMO01. Next base: position 418,804 of record CBDBNN010000003.1, on the reverse strand, counting down.
TCCTCCTGTAAGTCGAGTGTGAGGAACGGGCGGCTGTCCATCACATTGTCTGCTTCGAGGTCGGAGTAGAAGAAATACTTAACTCCGTCTGTGAAAATGCCGTAGCGGGCTGTTTTGACAGTGCCGAAGTAGCGTAGCAGTTGGTTTGGCTTCTCAGTGTCCAGGGTGGTACCCGCACGCTTTGCCTCGATTAGAATCACAGGCTGACCGTTGACCATAATGGCGTAGTCGACCTTCTCTCCCTTCTTGTCTCCTATGTCAGCCGTGAATTCAGGCCTGACATCACGAACATCCTCCACATCAAACCCAAGCACATCACGAATGAAGGGGTTTATCAGTGCGTTTCTAGTTCCTTGTTCGGTCTGGACGTGATCCATCTGCTCAAGAACTCGCCTCCGAACTTGATTCAGCCGATCTTGCGTTGTCATGCGACAGTACCCCGTTTATCTGTTGTTGGTGGTCTGGGTTCAATTGAATGTTAACGTTTATCGCCCCGCCGATCCAAGTTCAGCGGGGCGATAAGGTTCAGTTCGTTTAGAGCAGTGCCCTACCGCAGATTCCCCTGCAGCTCCTCGATGGTCTCCTCAGCACCATTGACCATGTCCATGAGGATATCGCGCGCGGGCCTGCGCTCCTTGAGCATGCCGCCGATCTGGCCTGACGGATTGCCGATCAGATCAAGCCTGCCCGCCTTGCGCGCGGCCTTCGTGAACGGCTCCTGGATCAGGCCCTGAAGCGGCATCGGGAGCGCCTCAAGTCCGGAGGCCGCCCACTTCAGCTTCACGGCGTTCTGATACGCCCGCTGCTGCTTGCCGGATGAGAACTTGCTCGTTGTGAACTCATCCGAGCGCGCGCCCAGAATCTGGTCCTTGTGCGCGTCCGGGATGTTGTTCTCCTCCGCTACAAGGAACGCCGTGCCGACCCAGACGCCCTGCGCGCCGAGCGCAAGAGCTGCGGCGACGTGGCGGCCGGTGCCGATCCCACCCGCGGCCAGAACCGGTCGCGGTGAAACCTCGTCCACCACCTGTGGCACGAGCACGAACGTGGAGATGTTGCCCGTGTGGCCGCCCGCCTCCGTGCCCTGCGCGGTGATGATGTCAACGTCTGCGGCAACCTGGCGCTGCGCGTGGCGCACCGCTCCGGTCATACCGATGAACTTCATGCCCTGCGCGTGGCCCTGCTGGGTGAACCACTCCGGTGGCTCGCCCGTTGCGGCGGCGAACAGCGGAACCTTGTTGTCCAGGACAATCTCGATCTTCTTGCGCAGCAGTTCCGTGGACATCGGCGGCTGCTCGGAGACTTCCTCCGCCTCGAACCCATATTCCTCAATGAGTTCCTGCACAAGCGCGACGTGCTGTGGATACTGCGGCGCGACCTGCGCATACAGCTCCCTGTTGCTCGTCGCAGTTACTTCTGCACGCGTGGCGGGCACGAGGAAATCCATACCGTACGGCTTGTCGCCGACGAGCGACTGTAGTCGCCGGATGCCCTCATCCATCTCATCCAGATTGCGGAAGTTGTCGCCGAGCACTCCGAGCGCCCCCGCGTTGCTGATTGCGGCGACCATCTCGACGGGTGTTGGCGCAAGATCCTGGCTGCCGCCCACGGCCATGCCGGCGAGCAGTATCGGATATTCCATGCCGAGCATGTCGCACAGCGGTGTATGTAGCCTGTTTGCCATTGTTTCCTCCCTATCCCCTCTTTGTCCGTGTCAGTATCTGATATAAGACTTGGCTTTGACTAGCGCAGGTTGCCCTGCATCCGCTCGATGGTCTCCTCAGCCTCGTTGACCATGTCAAGCAGGATGTCGCGAGCCGGCCTTCGGGCCTTGAGCATTCCGCCCACTTGCCCGGCACTCGCCGCGTCGATATCCAGCCGATTGGCCGCGCGGGCGCCGGCGTACAGCGGCTCCATCAGGATGCCCTGCAGCGGCATTGGGAGAGGCTCAATCCCGGATGCGGCCCATGCCTCCTTGACCGGCGTCTTGTAGCTGCGTGACTGCTTGCCAGAGTTGTACCTGGTCAACGTGAAGTCCTCTGAGCGCGCCCCAACGATCTGCTCCTGGTGCTCAAGTGGTATCGCGTTCTCCTCCGCGACGAGGAATGCGGAGCCAACCCACACGCCCTGCGCGCCAAGAGCCATCGCCGCCGCGATCTGCCTGCCCGAACCGACGCCCCCTGCCGCCAGAATCGGCGTTGGATCGGCGACTTCTGCAACCTGCGGCACCAATGGGAACGTTGCGATGTTGCCGGTGTGGCCACCCGCCTCGGTTCCCTGAGCAATTATGAAATCGACTCCCGCGGCCTTCTGCCGCTGGGCGTGGCGAACCGCTCCAACAACACCGCCCACTTTCATACCGTGCGCCCGTGCCACGTCCATGATCATGGCGGGGTCGCCCAAACCGGCAACGAAAATCGGAACGTTGTGGTCGGCGACGACCTCGAATTGGCGACGAAGCAGGTCCGGAGACATGGCCTCTGCGTCATCGTCCGCAGGAGGCACGTCCGGCAGGTTATGCTCCTGCATCAACTCCTTGATGAAGCCGACGTGCAGCTGATGGTCTCGTTCCAGCCGCTCCCGCACCATCGCCTTGGTGTCCTGCGCGCCCATCTCCGCCATGGTGGCGGGCAGCAGGAGGTCGATGCCCAAAGGGCCGCTGGAAAGCTGCTTGAATTCACGAATACAGCGGTCAATCGTGTCAGGTTTGCGGCTGCCGCATCCCATGACACCAAGTCCGCCTGCTTCCGTGACCGCGGCGGCCAGCCGGGGCGGGCTGGGCATCCGGTCATCCATGCCAAGCGACATGCCGGCCAGCACAATCGGGTACTTGATCCCAAGCATTTCTGTCAGTGGTGTAGTCAACCGATCCATGATCTCATCCCCTCTCCCCAGATCGTCACACCATGCGCGGCCCACGCCTCGACGCGCCACGCGTGTCACCCAACCCACACTAAAGGTGACGGCTTATGGTAAACCCGCCATGCCCTCCCCGCAAGCTCTTTCGGAGTTCGCACAATACCTCAATGGTGAATCGGTTAAGTCGCTGGCCCTCCAGGTGCGGGCCCAAAAAGATCTTGGGGGCGGCCCGCTGGGCCGCCCCCAAGAAGCTCATCCTCCGTCGAGGGAAGTGGTTTCCTGTTAAGTGGCGTTGGGGCGCTGGTGGCGACCGATATAGCCGACAACCACCATCTTGCGCTCCTCGTCCCACGCGAAGGCGACACGAATCTGTCCCGGCATGCGTCCGGTGCCTCGACCGATGTGCTCGTCAAGGGTGTATTTCTCCCCGGCATCGGTCGTCTGATAATCGGAGCGGTACTTGCCCGGCGCGGCATCAGCCTGGAACGGGCGGTATCGCCAACCGCACGTCGTGAACAGTGAGACATCCAGGTTGCTAACGGGCTTCTCACCCGTCCTGGAATTGCGATACGTCGTGGCCAGCCACTCCAGAGCGCTGTACACCTGGTTTGGCTGATCGAAATACAACTTGTGATCCGAGTTGTTGTTGAGCGCGAGCCGCAATTCGTCCGGCCAGCGATTCTCAACGAAGTGCAGGACGGAAGCCACATCACCGAAGTCTGGCGGGGCCGCCAGTGTCTCTTGCTCCTCAGCGTATCTGCAGACAGCTGCTTCAGTTTCATCCTGAAGGTCTGTCTGTTCCTGCTTTAGCGCCTGGAAACCCTTCTGTGCCGTTTCGGCAACCGTATTCGAATCTGTAATCTGCCTATTCGCGTTTTCCTGCGCGGCCTTCAAATCCGCGTTCTCTCTCTGCAAAGCCGCCAGCAGCTCGCGCAGGTACTGCCTCTCCACGTCATCTGTTGGGTCCGTCCTCTGAATCGGCTCGGCCTCGGAATCATCCTCCACGGACATGTCCTCTACCGGGATAATCTCTTCGATGACGGGTTCCGGCGTCGGCATAACCGCTACCCCTTCCAGGGCCGCGAGTGCCTCTACAACCTTTTCCTGGAGTTCAGCGCGTTCCGCGGCGCGGCGTGTTTCTTCGCTGTACGTCGTACCCGCCTCCCGCGCCGTCTCGTAGCGTTCCAGGACCTCGGCGAGGCTTTCAATGGCCTCGCTGACAGACTCTGCATCATCCCAGGGTCCTGTCGCGTTTTGCAGCTTCTCATCCACGTTCCATTCGAAGAACGCAAGAAGATCGGTATGAGTGCCCACCACTTCAGCGATGCGGCCGCCGGGGCCGTTCGCTATTTCTATTTCCCTGGTCTTATCGGCTTTGAGTTCTGCCATCTCTTCCATGAGCCGGCTTAGCGGCCCGTCCCACTCCGGATAGCTCGCCGGCAGAGAGCGGAGCTCAGCGAAAAAGTTGTCGAAAATGCGCTGCGCATCTGTCGAAGGGTTCCCTTCCAGTGTTTCCTCCTCGTGCGTTTCCTCATCCACCCTGGGACTCTCGCCCATCTCCAACGTGATCATCAGATTCACGTCGTCTGATGAATACTGGGGATGCGCCGACGCAAGGACTTTCGAAAGATCCTCACCAGGTGCGGAATCATCGCTTCCAGCTGCATCGTTGACGGCTGTCTCTACGATTCCACGCAATTCCACCCGAGACTCACGCCACACAGTCAGCACAGATTGGGCGATTGCATCGACAACAAGAGCCGCGCTTCCAATGGGTTGAATCAGCATGATGGCCGGCGCGTCTGGCACGTTCGATTCACTGAAACCGCGAACAGAGATGTTCCCGATCAGAGCGTTGTTTAGGGCGACGCGCGCCTCTTCCGAAACACGTGCCCTGTTGGCAAGGGCCCACCGCACCACATTTTTCTGGTGCTCCTCGCTCAGGGACTGGAAGATCTCTGCGTGACCCGCTACACCGGCGTCGCCCGTTTCCGGGCGCAATGCGACAACCATTCCGTTGGCCTCCTGTTTCCCGCGCGCTTCCCTGCCGTCACCCTGACGACCATTTAATGATAAATCAGCGGCGCAACAGCTTATCTGGCAAAGTAGGAGTCTTTTGGCTCTCAAGCTAGGATGGAATTAGGAAATCAGTTGTACCGAAAGGACCGACCCAATGCCCACCTTCGGCGACCTTGAACGAGCCCTCCCAAGCCTTTATGAATACAGGTTCTTCATAGCAATCGGCAGCATACTGATTGGCGCCGCTTTCGCCTGGCTCGCCTTAAGGAAAGAATGGCATCGCTACGCGTGGGAGCATCGTGTTCCGTTCGCGATTGGCGGCGCGCCCATCGCCATTGTCGGCCTCTGGCTCACGTGGTCCCTGGCGTCCCCGCTCTTCATCAACGTCACTGTCGAGGAGGAGTTTCCGTTCGCCGCGCAGGCCGTCGTGCCTGAAGGCATGGAACGTGAGGACGTCGAGACCGTCATGGAAGGCATGGCGATGGTGGATAGCCCCGTAATGGTGGAAGAGTTGCCGTCCGGCTCATCGATGACCGCATCGTCCATGGTGATGGCGGGCAGCTCAGTCACCGCTGTCGAGAGCGAAATGATGTCGGACATGGTTCAGGGACTGGCGATGGGAGCAACCGCAACCGACGAGGACACCATGGCACAGGCAGCAGACATGATGGCGCCTGCAATGGCTGCCGTCATGGAGCAGCAGGGCGCGCCCATCGCGCTAAAGGTTGGCAGTTTCCGTGATGCAGACAGCTTCCACAGAGGCAGCGGCGACGCGACCATCTATTCAGCGCCCGGCGGCGGTCTTTTGCTGCGGCTTGAGGACCTGAACGTGACAAACGGCCCGGCCCTGCATGTCATCCTTTCTCCCCATTCAGACCCGATGCGTTCGCCGGACGTCAAGGAGCCCGGTTACGTTGACCTCGGCCCGCTCAAGGGAAATCGCGGAGATCAGAACTACACGATTCCCGCCGGCGTGGACGTTTCCGCGATGGGCAGCGTCGTCATTTATTGCAAGCCGTTCTCCGTGATATTCAGTGTGGCCTCATTGAACGACGCATAGCCCGTCACCGTCGGGAATAGTCCCTCCTTGCATCGCCGCCAGTCGGCGATGCACAGTAAAGGCGTCCTGTACTTGACACAAAGACCTCCCGGGGAGGAACGCCCGAATGACGGAACGACTAGCGCGTATCAGCGCCCGCAGGCCTGTATTCACCATTGTCGTCTGGATACTTGTCGCAGTGATTGGCATTGGCCTCAGCGCGCAACTCCTGTCGAGCGCATTGACCACGGAGCTGAAGCTGGGCAGTGGGTTTGAGTCCCAACAGGCGGAACAACTGCTCGAGGATCGGATGCGTGGACCGAAACCGATCACAGAAATGGTCATCGTCCAGTCCGAAAGCCTGACCGTCGATGATGCTGCTTTTCAGGCCCGCGTCACATCGCTAACCGGACAGATTCAGGCATTGGGCGATGACGTCGTCGACCAGACCCTGAACTACTACGTGCTAAGCCAGGAGAATCCGCTGCAGGCCGCCGTCCTCGTGTCTCAGGATCGCCGCACGACGTTGGTGCCGGTCATCATGACGGGCGACCTGCAGGAGGCGGAAGACAACGTTCACTATCTACTGGACCTTGCGAAAGAAGAGAACGGCAAGGACGGATTCAGTGTCCTCACCGTCGGTGACGCCAGCATCTCTCTCGAACGCAACGAGCTTTCTGAAAGGGACTTGCAACAGGGTGAACGTGTCGGCGTTCCGGTCGCCCTGATTATCCTTGTACTGCTCTTCGGCGCTGTCGTTGCCGCGCTTGTCCCGATTGGCCTTTCAGTTATCTGTGTCATTGCCGCGCTGGGACTCGCCGCAATCATTGGACAGTTCTATGAGCTGGTCTTCTTTGTCCAGCTGATGATCATCATGATTGGCCTGGCGGTGGGTATCGACTATTCCCTAATCATCATTTCGCGATTCCGGGAAGAGTTGGAGAAAGGGCTGTCTGCCTTTGACGCGACGGTAAAGGCGGGGGAGACGGCGGGCCGAACCGTATTGTTTAGCGGCGCCACGGTGGTTGTTGCGCTCTGCGGCATGTTCGTTGTCCCGTTCGGGTTCTTCCAATCGCTCGCCATCGGTGCGATCCTCGTCGTCATCATTGCCGTGACTGCCAGCCTGACACTCCTCCCCGCCGTCATCGCCCTTTTGGGAACGCGTATCAACACGCTGTCGATTCCCAGGTTCGGCAGATCGCAGACATCGACAGGACCGAACCATGAGGGCGGCTTCTGGGATCACATCACCCACATCGTCATGCGCAATCCCCTGCTGAGTGTCGTACTTGTCGGCGCTCCGATGGTTGTTGCTACCTATTTCTATTTCGATATCGAAACGGGCCTGAACGGCGTGGACGTCTTTCCTGAAGAGGCGGAGACCCGGGAGGCGTTCTTCGTCATGGAAGAAGAGTTCTCATTCGGCCTGATTAACCCTGCGGAGGTCGTTATTGACGGCGATCTGGCGGACCCGAGCGTCTTGGGCGCGGTGCAACAACTCCAGGGCGCGCTGTTGGCCGACCCTGCATTCCCGCTGCCGACGTTGCTGGAGCCAAATCCCGCCAATGACCTGGGACTTTTGCGCGTCGTCATTCCGGGCGAACCCGCGAGCCATGCCGCCGTTGATGCCGTGAACACAATCAGGGAGACACACATTCCGGCTGCCTTTGAGGGCGTGGACGCGGAGGTGCTTGTTGGCGGCAATACTGCCGTGGCGGCCGAGGTTTTCGATGTCGTCGCACAGTACACGCCCATTGTCTTCGCCTTCGTGCTCGGAGTGAGCTTCCTCATCCTGATGCTGGTGTTCCGCTCCATCGTCATCCCAATCAAGGCCGTCTTCATGAACCTCTTGTCTGTCGGCACGGCATACGGTCTGCTCGTCCTTGTTTTCCAGAAGGGCTACGGCAGAGACCTGCTTGGATTCCAGGAGGCTGAGGTCATCGATGTCTGGATACCGCTATTCCTGTTCTCGATCCTCTTCGGCCTCTCGATGGACTACCACGTCTTCCTGTTGAGCCGTATCCGGGAACGATTCGATCAGACGGGCGATAACCGTGAGGCGGTGGCATTCGGACTGCGGGAGACAGCCGGCCTGATCACCGGCGCGGCGCTCATCATGGTCGCCGTTTTCGGCGCGTTCGCGTCCGGCCAGACGATCATCAACCAGCAGGTCGGCTTCGGTCTCTCGGTCGCTATTCTGCTTGACGCGACGCTTGTGCGTTCCGTGCTGGTACCGGCAACCATGGAGATGCTGGGAGCGCGGAACTGGTATCTGCCCGGGTTCCTCAGGTGGCTGCCGGATGTACGCATCGAACCCGCAGAGGAACACGAGGCTCCCGCCTAAACAACAATGGCGGCGCTCCGCGTGGGGAGCGCCGCCATTCCTTTTATTCAATCAGGAACTACACAATGGGAGCCGGACCCAGCACCTGATACCCAAGGTTGTCATCCGTACGCTGGGCAACCGGTAGCACCTCCGCGACTACGTTGGAAAGGCCAACCACCTCACCTCGGCTGTCGAACGTGTAATTGTCTCCAATCGTGCCACTCCACGTAATGTCATACAGGCAGTCCCGGAATGCAGCCGTATCCTGGTCGTCTTCGGTCTGCTTGAGGCATTCTGCAGCAATGTATACCGCGTCGTACCCGGATCCAAGGAACCATGGCAGGGTGACAGAGCCGTACTTCGCTCGGAACGCGGCAATCATCGTAGCTCCCTTTTGATTCGCCGGATCCAAATCGGGAAGAACGCCCTTGACGCCTGCGGCGGAATCACCCGCAACCTCCAGTGCCGTAGTGCCGAGCACAACAACGTCTCCATAGATTGGGCCAGTGAAACCGATCTCACGCGCCTGCTTGATGATCGCCCCTGCGCTCGCCTCCGCCTGCGCCGTGACAAGCAGCGCATCCGGGTTCAACTCCCTCATGACAGTCAATTGCGTTCGAAAGTCAAGCGTCTCCGTCAGGAAGCCCTCCGTGGCGAGGACGTCACCGCCCAATTCCGTAAACGCGGCAATAGTGGTGCGGCGCACCCCTTCCGCGTAATCCGTCCGCTCAGAAAGCGAGGCGACAGTGCGAATGCCGTCTTCCCAAAGAAGAGCTCCGAGCTGCGGTCCAAGCTTGGCGTCACTAATCGCGTTGCGGAAGATGAAATCTCCTGCGTCAGCGATGTCCGGGTTGGTGGCGCTGCCCGAGAACAGGATGACGCCATCTTCCTCCGCAAGAGGAGCAATCCCCAGCATCGCGCCGCTGCAGGACGTACCCAGGATGATTTTGATGTTGTCCACATCCGTCAGCTTGTTGTAGGCGGTTATCGCATCGGCTGCGTTGCACTTGGAATCTTCAACGACCAGCTCAAGCGGGGTTCCGTTAATCCCACCGGCTTCATTGATCTCCTCCATAGCCAATTGCTTGGCCTGATTAATCACGGTGCCGTAGCTCTCACCAGGGCCCGTCAGGGCATCCATGACGCCGATGCGATAGGTCTCCGGCTCATCCTCACCATTCCCATTACAACCCGCCGCAGCCCCGAAAATCAGCATGCAGGACGCGACGAGCAAAAGTGTTGCAACTAGTGGGTGCTTCATCTCTACCTCCTTGCCAACAACTCTTGCGGCACGGAAACATGGCTTGAAAGGGGGCGGCTATTAGAGTCTACACCCTGGGCATGCTCAGCCGAATCAGCCTGAGTCTCATTTGAAGCGGGACGGCCATCAAGAATCGGTCACATAAAGAAAATGGTGGGCGATAGAGGATTTGAACCTCTGACCTCAGCGATGTCAACGCTGCGCTCTAACCAACTGAGCTAACCGCCCACTGAACCCGTGCCATCCGCATCAACGCGGCCATTTGCGGGTGAGAATCATTCTAGTTATGCAGTACAAAGGCGGTCAAATGAGGGCTGCTAACCTTGCACGCTCCGCCAGCGTTCTTGTCTGTGAGGCCAGGAAAGCAGACACAGGGGCGTAACGACCTGACCTGTCACTCCTCCCCGTCCCGCGCTTCGTCCATCTGCTGCGGGACACGGCAGGTAGAGAACGCCCGGAGTGATTTCGGAGAGGGGCGCGGCACATGTCGCGCCCCTCTCATTTTCTGGTTTCTCCCATTACGGCAATAGCTTGATGCCACCTGTGTCATCACCCGTCGCCCCCATTCCCCCGGGTACATAGCCGCTCTCCTCAAAGAGGGTACGTACAGGTAGGCCGATGATTGACGCAATGCGCGCCTCCGGGTGCGTCTCCAAATAAGACCGCACAATGGAATAGCCGATGGAGTAGCCCGCCCACACCGGCACGCGGTCATCGTCTCCGTACAGGTACCGACGAATCTCGAGGGGATCGATATCGTTCAGCCGGCTTTCCACGCTGGGCCAGATTGCCCGCTCAACGTCCTGTGAAAGCGCCTCTGTCCAGTGCGGCTGATGCCCCGGCACGATGCCGCCCGCAAAGACATCCGCAATCCCCTCGGTCACCATTGCGTCCAGCAGAGTGTCCGGCTCATTGTTCTTGACGTAGATCATGCGCCCGCCGGTGAGTCCGCGCGGGAATAGCCAGTTGCGTACTAGATGAACGTATTCGTGAGCCGTGATATAGGCAAGCGTCTCCGTCCAGTTGTGCGCGGGCCAAACGAACAGGAGTGTGACACCCGAACCAAGGCTAACGCCGTTCGCATACTGCATGGCCTGTGTCAGCCCGCGGCTCTCGCCGTCCCCCATCAGGATGACGACACGCGCCATAAGATCCGGTCGCGGCAGGGCTTGTGAGCACCTGTATAGCGTGTCCTCAACGATGCCGCGTGGCGAGGCGGCGTCCGTCGCATTCACCGCGCGAATGAATGAGTTAAGTTCCGGATCGCCGGTCTGCGTCATCGTCCAGTGCTCGCCGATGTCGATGAACGTGGACTGCTCCCCGGCGAGCAGGCGGTGGATGTACAGCCGCAGCCGCTCCTTGAACGATTCAAGGGGGGGCTGCCCAACCTGGTTCAGCGCCTGCTCGGCAAAATGACCCTCAAGTCGATACGCCGGGACGACCGTCATCTGGCGCGGAAGCCGTCGCCCTGTCATGGCTCCCCACGCATGGAGTCTGCAAAAAATCGCACGGACGGGGTCGCTAGCCGATTGCGCCGGACTCTTCCAGCGCCCCGTACTCCTCGTCGGAAAGCCCCAAAATGCCGGTCAGGACCTCCCGCGTGTGGAGGCCGGGCGTAGGCGCGCCCATGCGCACGCGCCCGGGCGATTCGCTGAAATTGATGGTCATACCCGGGTGCTCCACCGGGCCCGGCACGTTGTGGTTCACCTCAACCACGTAACCCCGTTCACGCAGCTGCGGGTCGAGGTACAGGTCTTCGCCGGTGGCTGCCATGCCCGCGGCGATACCGGCGCGTTGGCACGCGTACATGACCTGGTGCGCGGAGCGCGTGAGCGTCCACGCGGAGATCTCCTCGTCAAGGGCATCGTGGTTGTTCTGCCTGTCCTTGAATGAGACGAAACGCGGATCGTCGGCAAGCTGCGGCCGGCCCATCACTTCTGTAAGCGCGCGCCATGACACGTTGTCATCGTCCGGGCAGGAGATGGCGCACCACCGATCGCCGCCGCCGCATTGGTAGACGCCCTGTGGCGCTGCGTTTGGATCGCGGTTGCCCCACGCCTCCGCCGGTCCCACGCCGAACTGAGCTTCCAGGAACGCAAGGCCGATCATGCTCGCAGCCGCCTGGAACTGGGGAATTTCTATGTACTGTCCCTCTCCTGTTCGCTCGCGATGGTGCAGCGCAGCCATGATGGAGAGGGCAAGGTTGCCGGCGGTGATGAAGTCCGGATAGGCATTCCTGCCGCGTGCAGGCCATTTCGCGTCCGGCTGCGCCCAGAGATAACCGAGGCCTGTAAATGAGGTCAGGCATTGGCCGACGGCCGTAAAATTCCTCATCGGCCCCATCGCCCCGTAGCCGGGGCAGCTGACCATGATGAGGCGCGGGTTGGCCTGTTTGAGCACGTCATAGTTGATGTTGAATCGATCTATCGCGCCGGGCGCGTTGTTTTCCACGACGACGTCTGCCTCCGCCGCAAGCCGTTTGAACAGCTCCTGACCATCCGGCGTATGCAGATCAATCGCAATGGATCTCTTGTTGCGGTTGTTCTCGCCGTAGCTCGCGTTGGTGCTGCGCCATGCCGTCGGGTTTCGCTCGCGGTCGTGAACACGCCCATCCGCGAACTTGGTGGACTCCACCTTTATGACATCCGCGCCATAGTCGGCGATGAATCGCGTGCCGAACGGAGCGGCCCAGACACGCTCGAATGCGAGAATCCGCACGCCGTCCAGCGGGAGGCCGGAACCGTTTGCGCCGTTTGAGCCCCCGACCGGAACAGCCTGGCGCTCGGCGGGCTCAGCGCCGAGGACCTCATCCTGGTGCTGTCCAAGCGTTGGCGCAGCGCGACGGACACTGAGCGGGCTTGCGCCGAAACGCGCCGCCCCGCCCGGAATCATGTACTTGCCCAGCACGGGATGTTCCATTGGCGAGAAGAAACCATAGACCTCCGCGTGCGGGTGCACTGCGAAATCAGCCGGGGAGTTGGCGGGGGCGACCGTGACATGCCTCTCCACGCCGCCGCTCAGGTACTCTTCTGCAGTCATCGTGCTGATGAATTCTCCGGCCATGGCCGTAATCTCGTCTGCTTTACCGTCTCGCCCACTCAACTCACGCAAAGCGGGATCGAGCAGCATCGGATGGTTGACCCAGTTGGCGAACTCCACCCATTGTCGGGGCGAGGTCAGCGCAAGCTGCACCCACACACCGTCGGATGCCTGGAAATACTGAGTGGGGCCGGTTCCGCCCTTGCTGCCGCGCCGCGGCATGACCTCGCTCATCGCGGCATAGCGCATGAGGTTCATGGTTTTGTGGGCCAGCACCTCGGTCATGGAGACATCAAGATGTTGTCCCCGGCCGGTCGTGCGTCGATGCCAGAGAGCGATGAGTGTGCCGAACGCGGCATGGATTGAACTCAACTGGAAGCCCTGGTAGCGGGGCATGGTGACAGGAGGACCTTCTGCTTCGCCCTCCGGATACACTGAGCCGCTCAAAGCGGTCACGGCGATGTCCGCGCCGACAAAGTCCCGATACGGACCGGTGCGCCCGAAAGGTGTGATTGACGTCACGACGACGGCAGGATTGACCGCCGCGAGATCGTCATAGCCGAGGCCCAAGGCCTCCATCTCGCCGGGGTGGCCGGATTCGAGGACAACGTCCGCGTCCCTGACTAGTTCGAGAAGACGCGCCCTGTCCTGTTCCGAATCAAGGTCAAGTGTGATACCGCGCTTATTGGTATTGAAATGGAGGAAGAAGAGGCTGTTGTCCGGGCCGGGCTCGCCGTGCGCAAACGGAGCCATGTGACGGGACGGGCTGCCGGACGGCGGCTCAATGAGAATCACCTCTGCGCCGAGGTCAGCGAGAATGCGTCCACACGGCTGCCCCTGCGGCCCGGTAAGATCAAGCACGGTCAGCCCATGAAGCGCTCCCGTTCCTGCGGAGCGTGCTCCGTTCGTCATGACATCCTCATTTCATAACCTGGCCACGCGGTCACGCACAGAATAGGAGCGCCCGTTCGCAGCGTCAACGCAGACAGCCCTATGACAACTAAAATGGTCGTTTGGAGCACGGTTCTAGACTGGAGGTATGGAACAGATCAAGGGTCTCCTCCGTTCAGCAATCATCACCTCCACAGCCAGTGTCTGCGCTCTAATCGTCGCCATCATCCTTATAGACTAAGTACATGAATCTGAGTAGATCACTCTCCCCGATAAAGCTCCGAATTACCCCTTTTGCCCTCTTCGCGGCAGCAATTTTCGTTATCGTGGGCTGTAACATAGGCGGCGTTGAACAGGAGACCATACAGGTCACGTACGAGGCGGAACCCGTCGTTCAGACGCGGAACCCAACGGCCACACCCGCATCGTCCGCCGCAACGCCATTGCCCCAATCTGAAGAATCAACATCCACTGCGGGGCAGCCGAACGCAACGCCGACGACCATCGAACGCGATTTAGATGTCGTAACTGTCCTCGCCAAGGACGCCATCCCCGCGATCCGCTCGCCGGAGTTCGTGGACGCCGCGGGGGCAGAGGCCTGGATGAACGCGGATGAGCCGATCATCGGGGTGGAGATTGACGGCGATGCCCGCGCCTATCCCGTCGCCATGCTCAGCCGCCACGAGATTGTGAATGACACAGTGGGAGGGTTGCCCATTGCGGCCACGTGGTGACCTCTTTGCTATACGGCCATCGTGTATGGCCGAGAGGTGGAGGGGCAGCTGTTGACCTTCGGCGTCTCCGGCAAGCTCGTCCTCAACAACCTGGTCATGTTCGATGACCAGACGGATTCGGAATGGAGCCAGGCTTTCGGCACCGCCCTCTCTGGCCCGCTTGAGGGCGTGGAATTGGAACTGGTGGCGTCGCGGTTGATGTCGTGGGAGGCCTGGAAGGCGCTGTATCCCGAGACGCAGGTACTGGACAAGCGCGGCCTCTATCGCAGGGACAACTACGATACCTACTACACGGATCCGCAGGCCGGGATCCTCGGACGCAGCGTCCGCGATTTCCGGCTCCCCCTCAAGGATCTTGTGTTGGGTGTGGAGATTGGCACCGCCAAGCGCGCCTACGCCTACGATGACCTTGCGGAGGCGCCCATCTCCAACGACACGCTCGGCGGTCTCGAAATCGTCGTTGTCCACGAGCCGGAGGCAGGATTCGCCGCGGCGTGGAGCCGACTGCTGGACGATGAGGCGTACGCCATCGCACAGGGGCCATTCGGCATGAACGCGCCGGATGTCCTGACCTTCGAGCAGGCGAATGAGGCACAGATTGGGGATGCCCCAACGGTTTCAGGCCCGGTGATGCGGGATCGCGAGACGGGTTCCATCTGGAGCGCGAGCACCGGCGAAGCGATTTCCGGACCGCTGGAGGGCGCAGGCCTCATCCAGATCCCAACGACGCCCTCATTCTGGTTCGCGTGGGTAGACCTCTTCCCGGACACCACCGTGTGGGGAGAGTAGCTAGATTGGAATAAAGAAGGTTGCGCCGCTAGCTACCCGGTCTCAGGCCTTAAGGCGAGCATAGTGGACAGCAGATGCCCCTCTTGATCTCTTTTGCCTCAATTCAAACTTGTCAGCTCGGGATTCCAAAAGTTGAGTCAACTGCTTGTGGCCATACGTCCGAGGATCAAATGAGGGGTCAAGCTGACGAATACCGCTACCTAAATTGGCGAGGAGAATCCAACCGTCTTCATCTTGGTTAGTTATGTCCATCGCTCGCTCAACCAAATCTGTCCATTCGGGGGATTTGTCTCTACCCGTTCTCGCCTTACCTTTGGGTTGTGGAACAAGATTTCCCACATAAACAAAGACCTCACAGGCATTGACCAGGGACTTTGGTGTTTGTTCCCGCCCAATTCCCATCACAAACAGTCCTTGTTCACGAATACGGGTCGCGAGTCTCGTGTAATCACTGTCGCTGGAGACAATGCAGAACCCCTGAACAGTCCCGCCATGTAAGAGATCCATGGCGTCAATAATCAGAGCACTGTCGGTTGAGTTCTTACCTGTTGTGTAAGCGAACTGCTGAACGGGTTGAATTGCATAAGAATTTAGGCTGTCCTTCCAGCTTGACATCGTCTGCGATGTCCTGTCGCCGTAAATGCGACGAGTCGTGACAGTTCCATACTTGGCAGTTTCGGCCAGTATGTGCTCGATGAGGGGTGCTTGCGCATTGTCGCCGTCGATTAGCACAGCAATGGCGCGGGATTCAGTCGTCATGTCTTACACTCTAGCGAATTCACGGCTCCTCCTGGCTTTGCTCTCCAGATGCGACAACCAAATCGCCAATCGGCGTGTCCAGCGCGTTTGCGATTCTCGAAAGCGCCCCGAATGTGAGATTCTGCCTACCGTTCTCCACTGTACTGATGTAGGTGCGGTCAAGGCCGCACGCCTCAGCGAGTTCCTTCTGTGTCATCCGACGCCGCAATCGCATAGCTCTAATCCTGGAGCCCAACGCGGACAGTTGCTGCTCAAGAGTGGGTCTGGAATCCATCAGCCCCACAAGGCGGCGCGCTGCCTGAACGGCGCTGGCAGGATCGGTCACGATGGCATCGCAGCCATACGATTCCGCTTCGGCACTCTCTCGTTCCAGCGCCTGTCCCCCCAGGATGATTTTGGGCGCCGACTCTCCCAGCCCTCGAATCGCGTGGGAGGTCTCGATGACGCGCGGCAGGTTTTCAGAGTCAGTTGCCGATAGCGCCAACACGTCTGCGCGACGATCTCTGGTGAATGCAACCAGGTCCGCTGGCGGAACCGGGTCCCAAAGGAAATCCACGTCCCATCCGTCTATGGTGAAGAACTCCGCCACGAATCGGCCGCCGATGGTGTGCAAATCACCATCCACGGGCGCCACCACAACTCTCAGACCAATATGTGGGCGAGGCGCTCTGCGATTCTTCAGGAAATCCAGAACGCTCAGGGTAATCGTCGTGGCCAGATGCTCCTGGGCTACGTTTATATCCCCACGGTGCCAGAGTTCGCCAACTTCCCTCAGTGCAGGCGCAAGGATCTCAAGCAGGATCTGCGCCTCTCCGGTTCCTTCCCTCAGCGCTCCCTCAATCACCGTGTGGGCAAGCTCAGATCGTCCGGCTGTGATTGCCTGAACATATCTTCGTCCTGCCTCTGCGAGTCCGGGACTGTTTTGCATTGAGGCTCACCATTGTTACCGCCCGCATGCCACACTCATCACCCGCATTCCGATTATACTAGACAGTAGTTCAGCAGATGGGTAAGGTTTAGTCGACGCTGCTCGTCCGTAATGGGCAAGTCCTTCCCCCCACGGGGGGGCGGCAGGTCTCCCCACACTCCCTCCGCACCAATTGAACTCCGCGGGCACCTTATCAAGAGGTGCGGTGCCGCCCCCCCTCTTCCTCAATCTCTTTCACCATGTGTCGGCTCATCGTTCCCGCGCCCCCTCCTTGCTACAATGTCTGCGTCGTTCTGCGACTGGAGACATAACCGGGGATGGAGGGAAGAGATGACTGCGACGCAGGTTCAGGAAAAGCACGTCACGGTAAACGGCGTACGGTTGCGCTATTTCGACTACGGAAATGAAGGAGCGATGCCCATGGTGTGCCTGCATGGCCACACGGGGCAGGCGCATATCTGGGACGAATTCGCGGAGGCGATGGCGCCCAATTTTCACGTCGTCACAATTGATCAACGCGGCCACGGCGAGAGCGAGCACGCGTCCACCGGCTATGAGCGGGACCGGTTCGTTGAAGACCTGGATGAACTGGTGGTCGCGCTGGGATTCGACCGGTTCGTCCTCGTCGGCCTGTCAATGGGTGGCTGGCATTCCTTGCTCTATACGAGCGAGAAGCACCCTGAAAAGGTGGAGCGCATCGTCATTGTGGACATCGGCCCCGAGCCCAGCGAGAGATCCAAAGTGGAGTGGGGAGACCGTCCGCCAACGCCCATGTCCTTCGCCAACGTTGATGAAGCCGTCGCATGGGCGCGCTCTGGCAACCCGTGGGCATCTGATGACCGCCTCCGCCAGGATATAGAAGAGAAGCTGAAGCAGACGGCGGACGGAGCATGGACCTGGAAGGCCGACGCCGCGCTGTTCAACGTCCCCCTTGCGGACGGCACGGATGAGACGCTGATCAGCCGCTACTGGAAGGCGCTGGAGACCATCGAGCAGCCGATCCTTGAGGTGCGCGGGCTGGAAAGCCCCCTGCTGGACGATCTGATCAAGGACAGCATGATGGCAAGGTCGAAGAACCTCTCATGGGTAGACGTGCCGGACGCCGGCCACGTCGTCACCGTGGACAAGCCACAGGAGTTCATCGCCGTCACCCGGGAATTTTTGGGAGTCTGACCCAACGACGAATGCACACGGGGGGCGGCCATGGCCGCCCCTCTGTTTTTGTTGTCTACCCCGCCACTTCGTCCAACTCCCTTCGCCATTCACTGGTAGAGAGGCTGTCGGGATAGCCCTTCTTGAAGCTGATGACTCCCCTGCCGTCTATAACCACGGCAGACGCGTGACTATTGATGCCATAGTCGCGTGACAAGCCCACGTCGAACTCCACCATATCCCAAGCGTACCCCTGCTGTTGAGCATACCGGCGAATAGAGTTCTCGTCGTCGATTGGACTCGCAGCGATGCCGAGAACGGCAACGCTATCCGAGTAATCCCCGTACAGATCCTTGAGGCTCCGCAAATCGGAGCGACATATCGGTCAAGTGCTTGAGAAGAAATAGAGGACGAGAGCCTTGTTCTCCTGTCGGAAATCCGCCAGCGAGCGCGTCACTCCGTCCACGGTCGTCACTTCAAAGTCCGGCGCTGACTGCCCAATTCGGTTGCCCGTTGGCGGAGCGGGCGGCGCTGGCGTGTTTGTCGGCGGAACGGGCGTCGGCGTATCGGTGGGTTGGGCTTCGGTTGGCGGCGGAACAGGCGTGTCCGTTGGCGTGGGTCCTTCGCTCTCCGGCGTTGCCCCGGCTCTTATGCTTGGTGGTGTCGGCTCCGCCGTTCCCGGCAGCAACGCGGGCGGAGTGACCTGCGGCTCTCTTTCAAGCGACCCCTCAACTGTCGGCTCTGGCGTCAGTGAGGCCGCATCATCCGGCGTCGCGATGCTACTGGAGCCTTGGGCTGTACCTTCGGACACGGGAGTGTCAGGCGCGGCCGTTGCGGCAGGTTGCGTTGGTGGAACGGTTGTGGCCGGCGGTCCTGACTCGACATCATCGATTCGGTCACAGGCAGTCGCGCCAATAACCAGCGCCGCCGCTACGGCGAACGCAAGCAGCTGCATCACAACGACTAGGCGGTTAGCGTTCGGTGTCATTGCTTGATCCCTCATAGCCCGGCTACGCCGTCACCGCGTCCAGCGCCTCACGCCATTGACCAGTATTGTGACTTCTCCCCGCTGCCCGGAATGTGATAACGCCATCGCCATCAATGAAGACCTTGGAGGGCTGCCGACTGATACCAAAGGCGGACTGGACATCTCCGTGATAGACTGCCATTTCCCACGGGTACCCTTGCCGTTCCGCGTAGGAAATGATCGTATCCGCGCTCTCCGACGGATCGACATCGACGGCGATGAAGGCGACCTCATCCTGGTAGTCCGGGTAAACACTCTTGGCGGTCTGCAACTCAGACCGGCATGACGGTCACCAGCTTGCGAAGAAATAGACAACAACGGGCTGGTTGGCCTGTTTGAAATCGGTCAGCGACCGCGTAATGCCGTCCGTGGTGGTGACGGAGAAGTCCGGAGCGAGGTTGCCGACGCGGTCGCCTACCTCCGGCGCAGCTTCACTTGCCGGGCCGGACGGTCCGTCCGGCGTGTCATCCACCGATTCACTGTCACACGCGACGGCCAACATCATCAGTGCCGCCACCAGCAGCGCGCCGAGCAAAACGCCGGGCCACGTCCGCAGTCCTATGCTCACAGATCAGTTTCCTCCGCGTTTATGGCGGCGAGTCGGGCGTTCCCCATCCACCGCCACCGGGCGTCTCAATGGTAAGCCTGTCACCACGCGCAACGTCAATGGTGATGGTGGGCGGCAACTCATCATCCCGTTCAGAATCCATTCTACGCAGAGTGTTGCGGCCCGGCGCGCCGTCTGTTCCTCCCGCGAGCCCCCACGCCCCGCGCGAACGCCGCTCCGTCAGCAGCGAGACCGTTGCATCCCCTAGGAACTCCACTGTACGGATCAGACCGTCCCCGCCACCAAATCGTCCCTCTCCTCCGGAACCGCGCCGCACGCCGTATTCCAGCACCCGGAACGGATACTGGTACTCCAGCGCCTCGATAGGCGTGTTGAGCGTGTTGGTCATGTGGCTGTGGATGGCGGACTCTCCCGGACCGTCCGGGGATGCCCCGACCCCGCCCGCGAGTGTCTCATAGTAGGCGAAGGGCTGACCGGTGCGCGGGTCCGCGCCGCCTATAGTCACGTTGTTCATCGTTCCCTGGCTCGCTGCCGGGATTTTCTGCGGCAACACGCCCGCAAGCGCGCCAAATACTGCATCAACTATCCGCTGGGACGTCTCCACATTCCCCGCGGCGACGGCACGCGGTGGCCGCGGGTTGACCAGTGTCCCCTCCGGCGTGATCACCTCCACAGACGCGAACGATCCGTGATTGGCCGGCGCGCGCGGGCCGGCCAGACAGCGCACGCAGTACTGCACCGCGGAAACGGTCACGGCACGCACCGCGTTGATGTTGCTGAGCTGCTGTTCCGGCGACGTGCCCGTGAAGTCCACGGTGAGTGAGCCATCACCATCGCTCGTGATGGTCACGGCAATGCGTGGACGCTCAGCCTCGGGCGTAGGTGGCTCCATATCGTCCGTGAATGTGTACTGCCCCGCCGGTATTTCCCGTAACGCTGTCCGCACAAGGCGTTCGGCGTAGTCGATGAGCGCTTCGCCATGCTCCGCCACCGTCTCCCAGCTATACCGTGAAATCAGTGCCTCATAGCGCCCCTCGCCGATGCGGTTGGCCGCAATCTGCGCGGCAAGGTCGCCTCGACGCTCCTCCGGCGTGCGCACGTTTCGCATAAACAGCTCGACTGCCTCGTCGTTGAGCACGCCCGCGCGGGCCAGCCTGATTGGTGGGATGATGAATCCCTCCTGGTAGATCGTCGTTGACGCGGGCATCGAGCCGGGGGCCATGCCGCCCACGTCCGCGTGATGGGCACGCGTCGCCACAAACCCTGCCAGTTCCCCAGCCTCGCCGTCCTCAACGCCATCAGGAATGAACACAGGCGAAATCAAAGTCAGATCAGGTAGATGAGTTCCGCCGAGATAGGGGTCGTTGAGGGCGATGAGATCGCCCAGCGCGAACGTATCGAACCGCTCAATGGCGGCCTGAACGGAGGCGGGCATCGCCCCAAGATGAACGGGGATGTGCTCCGCCTGCGCGAGAATGCGGCCGGTGGCGTCAAAGACGGCACAGGAGAAATCCTTGCGCTCCTTGATGTTCGGAGACCACGCCGTCCGCCCCAACACCGCGCCCATCTCCTCCGCGATGGCAGCGAAGAGCCGTCGGAAAACCTCAAGTGAGATTGCGTCGACGCTCATGCGGACGCCCTTTCGAGAATGAGATTCAGGTGCTCGTCAACACGCCCACTCCACCCTGCCGGCAAATATGTGGTGCAGTCCGTCTGCGTGAGCACAGCCGGGCCTTCAAGGAGATTCCCAACAAGCAGAGCATTCCGGCTATAGAGGGGCGCGGCAATCTCTTCCTCGCCTGTTATCAACGTGGTCTCACCGAGTTGCGCATGACTCGAGTCCGGCCCGCCCTCCAAGTCCGCAACAACAGTTGGCGGGCGGTGCGCGGGTATAGTTGCGCGAAGCCGCAGAGTCACAAGCTCCGTGGGCCAGTCCGCATGACTGTGGTCGAATCGACGCTGATGAGCGGAATGAAAGCGCTCCGCAAGAGAAAGGCCGTCCGGTGCGTCCAATGGGATTGAGAGTTCATATCCCTGGCCCTGGTAGCGGATGTCTGCCGAAGCGGAAAACACCGCCCGCGCGGCCGGGAGGCCAACTGCTTCAAGGTCTTCCCGCGCATCTTGCTCAATCTCACCCAGCAAGCGTGCAATCTCCTGCTCGGATGTGTCTGGAAGATCACGCATGGCGGTCCTGGAATAATCGCGCGTGACGTCCACGGTCAGCATCCCCCACGCGGAGAGTGCTCCCGGCATACGCGGTATAAGCACACTGCGAATACCAAGTCCGTCCGCAAGCTCGCAGGCATGCAGCGGCCCCGCGCCGCCGAACGCAACAAGAGAAAACTCGCGAGGATCATGGCCACGCTCCAGCGAAACCACGCGTAGCGCCTGCTCCATGTTGGTGTTTGCCACCCGAACAACTCCTGCAGCGGCCTGCTGTGACGTTATATCCAGTTGTTCCGCGACTGCACCCATGGCATCCAGCGCCGCGCCGCCGTTCAATGTGAGCCTGCCCGCCAGTGGCCTGTCCGCCGGCAGCCGGCCCAGCACAATGTTGGCGTCCGTCACTGTCGGCCCTCCGCCGCGTCCGTACGCAGCGGGCCCGGGGTCTGCGCCCGCCGACTGTGGCCCGACCGACAACGCGCCACCCACGTCCACGCTTGCGAGAGAACCACCGCCCGCCCCTACCGTGTGAATGTCGACAATTGGAACGCGCAGCGGGTACCCCCCGATGCTCCCCTCAGACGTGCGTTGGATCTCCCCGTCACACAGCGACACGTCCGTTGACGTACCGCCCATATCAAGCGTGATGATGCGGTCGAAGCCGGCTGTCTTCGCCACCTCAAACGCCCCAACAACACCCCCCGCCGGACCGCTCAGGAGCGTTTCCACAGGAAAGCGGCTCGCCTGGTCGATGGTCATGCTGCCGCCGTTGGACGACATGATCCTGACCGACGATCCAATTGAGTCGTCGATACGGGACAGATAAGACTTCATTTCGGGCTGAACATACGCATTCAGGACGGTTGTCGACGTTCGTTCGAACTCCCTGAATTCCGGGACGACATCACTAGAGAGTGAGATGGGCACCCCGGCGGGTAATCGGCGACTCAACGCGTCACGAACAGCTTGTTCATGTTCCGGGCGGAGAAACGAGAAAAGCAGCGCAACCGCCACGGAATCCACCTCTGCCGCGGCAACCGCATCCGCGAGAGCGTCAAGCACAGCCGTGCTCGGCGCTTTGAGGATTTCGCCCTCCGCCGTCACTCGTTCATCGATCTCAAAGCGCAATTCGCGGGAAACCAGGGGCACTGGGCGGGTAACGCGCAGGCTGTAGAGGTCATCTCGTGCCTGCCGCCCAATCTCGATCACATCGGCCATGCCGCGCGTCGTCACTAGAGCCGTTTGTGCCCCGCGACGCTCAAGCACAGCGTTTGTACCGACTGTGCTTCCGTGAACGACCTCACCGCCTGAGTCGCTATCCCCGCCGATTTCCTGAACACCGGCAACGAATGATTGGGCCGGATCCGCAGGAGTCGACGGCATTTTGATCAGGTGAATCGAGCCGTCCTCACCAACACGAACAACGTCCGTGAACGTGCCGCCCGTATCGATCCCAATCATGGGATGGTTCTCCGGCTACTGGGGCGGCGGGGGGCCGCCCAGGTGCAAGGGATCCGGGTCGTGGTGCCATTCATTGTCCCCGGTCTCCACCAGGAGCGGCGCTTCCTGCGCAATTTGCCCGTCAACAACGGCCTGCACCAGGAACAACCCGTCGGATTCCGCCTGGATGCCGAGGCTCATGAAGAATTGATGCCCCTGGATGGGAAGAAGATTGGCCATAATAGGCTCACTGCGGACAATCTCCATGCCGTTGGGATCCAGCACGCGCAGGATCAACTCATGTGAACCCTCTCCGTGCAGACGGCAGTAGATGGAGAACTGGAATGCCATCGGAAACTGCTGCGCGCCAACAGTGTCAAAGATGCCGATGACGTGAGCGCGGCCGCGCTCATCACGGAATGAGTCCTGCCCCAGCAGAAGAGCCGTGACACGGACGCCGGTGGACTCGGTCATCGGCGTTGTGATTCACACGGAGCGTTCATGCCCCGCGCCCGCCCGGGCACCACGCGTTGTGCTCGGCCAGAACATCATCCCAGCTCTCGAAGCCAACGTGCAGCTGCAACAGGTGCCCGCACTTCTCGCAGTCCTGGTGCTCGAACGTCTCGAACGGATCAACGTCCGCGCCCATCATTGCCTGTGAGGCCAACTCAACCAGCGACGACAGCCGCTCCACTGTCAGATCGACCATTCCCTGGAACGTATCCGGAGGCTTGGGAGCCTGTATGGTGTCCAGGGAGAATCGGGCGGACAGCACCAGGTGGTCATGTCCGAGGCGCGGCAATACATTGCCCTCGATAAACATACCTTGCATAGCCCGCGCCTCAATCGGTGTTTCAATCTCCAGTTCCCGCGTAACGGTGTTCATCAGGATGATGTACAGAGCAGTGCGGAGGCCCGCCCCATCAAGACCGTCAGGCAGCGCGGCAGCGACCCCCTCCCCTGAGAGCGGCGCGTCGCCGTTGCTGATGGCCGTGTACACTGCGTCGCCCAATGCCAGCAGCCGCGCTTGATCCATCGGCTCGATTGCCGTAACCAGCCGCATGTCATCGTCGGTCATTTCGGCAAGTTCCCCAAGGAACTGCTGAAAATAACGGCGCGCAGCGGGCGTCGGCCCCAACAGCGCCGAACGGGACGATGACGTCATGCACTGAACTCCACGGACAACGTGATCTTGGGTTGGATGGAACGTTTGTAGTGTAGCACTGGGAGCGTGCCGCGCTCAGATTCGCGCGCCCTGCGGCGTGTTCAGTCGGCCCGGCCCCGTCTCCGGCAGCAGGATCCCCGCAATGAATAGCGTGAACGATGTCGCGCAGATAACCGCAATTCCAATCACAAAGCTCCCTGTCTCGTCGATGATGAACCCGGCAATGATGGGCGCAATGAAGCTGGATCCGTTGCCGGCGGCAAGAATGGCCGCCCAAATGGCCCCCGCCTGCTCCGGGTTTGTGCGTGGCAGCTCGATCGGGATGGTGAAGAGCGACGGTTCATAAATCCAGTGCAGGAATCCCGACGCCAGTACGGCGAGAAACAGGAGGATTCCGACAGGAGCATACATCGTGGTCATCCCGGCCGCCCCGATGAGAAGGCCGGACCAGATGATGATGGGACGCCTGCGCCCCACAACCGTCGTGACGACACCTCCAATTATGTTTGCAGGAGCGCCTGCCAACGCAAAGATGCCCGCCATAAGACCTGCCGCGGCCAGGCTCAATCCACGCTCTTCCTCAAAGAACGTGGGCAGCCAGGTGCTCAGGGCGATAAATTGCGCCCACGGGCCGACCACCGCAAAGGACAGCAGCCATGTCTCCCGCCTCCGGAAGACGCTGAGAATGGCGCTGATCTTCACCGGCTCAGGAGGTAGGCCGCCCAGCGCCTCCCTTTCCCGCCACAAGATGACGAATAAGACTGCGCTGCCGGCTGCGACGAAGCCCTCGATGCCAATGGCCCATTCCCAGTTCGTCCAGTCCGCTAACACCGGACCAAGGTACTGCGCCACCGCAAGACCCACGGTGATAAAGGCGAGAGCCACGGCGTTCACGATTGGCACTTCTCGTGGCGGCGCCCATCGCATGATGATGCCAGCCGTTAGTGGCACGACTGCGGCCGCGCCCACTCCTTGCACGGAGCGCAGGGCGACAAACCACCAGAATCCCGTCAGAAACGGCGTTAGGGCAGTGATTCCCAGGAGAGCCCACCCGATGCCGATCACGATGCGGATGTTCCACCGTGAGACAATGATTGCTGCGGGGATAGTTGCAGCCGTGAACACCAGGGTCACGCTCGTAACGACGAATCCGCCCTCAGACCGCGTCAGGTCATACGCATCCGTAATCAGCGGCAAGACTGACGCCGGGGCAAGGAACGCAATCCCCAGCATGAGGTTCATGAGGACGACGAGCGCGTAGATAACGAATCGATATGGAGAAGGCTCGGCGATCCGGGTTTCGGAGGTATCGGTGTCAACCATTAATCAAACTATAGCGGTTGGCTATGACATGTGGGCGATTGGCCTCGCGGAGCGGAACTGACATGCACCCAACTTCGTGGATTATCCCCGCTATCGTAATCTTCACGGTGTTTGTCATCTTTCTCACCGGCAACCTGTACATCGCCCTGCTCATCGGGCTGCCGATCCTCTTTACCATCGGACTCATCATCCTGTTCCGCAGAACACGGCCTGAAACTCCGCCCGTGCCGTTGCCGGCGGGCCCCCTGCTTGAGCCCGCGGAGCTTGAGGGACGCATCGACCGCATGACCGTCGAGGACGTAGAGATCGAGGGCTCAGCGGCGGGCTTCTTTTCGTCGGGCCCAAAGTACAATTCGATCCTCGTCGTCATCATCAGCGGCATCCGCTATCGCCTCAATCCGGCCCCGATGCGGCGCGGCGGCTACGACTGGATGAAAGAGGGCATGTGGGTCAAGGCGACGTTTGACCGCCAATCCCGCGTCATCTACGAAATCGAACAGGCCCCCGGCCCACAAGGCTACGGTGGGAGCTAATTTGGGGGCGTAAATTGTCCCACAACAACCGCGTACAGGAAATGACCAGTAACTAGTATCCTTGTCGGAGAAACGTTGAATACAACGAGATATTTCAATGAACAGGTCCTCAGGAAGCGTCCGTATATTGAATTGGAATGGTGCGCGCGCATCATTGCGGCCCCTTTGCATCGCGAAGTGCAAACCGACGGACGTATCCGATTTTGGGGAAGGGTCAACATGCCCGGTGAATCCGAACCACGGTTTCTGCGGGTCATTACGCTAGAAGATGGCGAGACAATTCACAACGCATTTTTTGACCGAAGATTCCGAACGGAGTGAATAAACAATGAAACTGCACTACTATCCGGAAACGGATAGCCTCTATGTCGAATTCTCTGACCGACCCGGCACGAAGACCATTGAGGTTACGGACGGGCTCAACGTGGATCTTGATGCCAGCGGACAGGTCGTCGGCTTCGACATAGACCACGCTTCGCAACGCCTCGATCTATCCACGGTGGAAACCGAGGCCCTTCCGCTCCAAAGCTAACATGCAACTGTTCTTGGCTATGGCCGGAACATTCCTCCGCAACGCGCCGCCCTTTTACCGAATGAGCCGCGCCTTCATCCGGGCGACGGCCAGGTAGTAGAACGCGGCTCCGAGCAACACGAGATATAGAAGCCCCCAGACGCTGGTCATAGAGAGACTGCCGGCAACCAGTTCACGAATAACGGCAACGTACGGCGTAAGCGGGATGATCCATGCCAATTCCCGCACAACGTCCGGATATCGCTCCAGTGGGAAGAATACGCCGCCGAAGAAGTACATCGGCATCACACCAAGCGTGATCGCATAGTTGAACGTCCAGAATGACGGCGCGTGTGCCGTGACCAGTAGCGCCATGGAGGAGAACAGGATGCCGCCAAGAAATGCCAGTGGGAGAATGAGGATGGCCAACGGCGAATCGATGAATCCCATCACGGTCAGCACAAACAGGATCACCGTTGCGCTGAATAACGAACGTGTTGCCCCCCATAAGACCTCGCCGGTAATCACGTCCTCTATGGACAGCGGCGTGGCGATCATGGCTTCATACAACCCCCTGATCGCCATGCGTGTATAGGAGCCGTACGTGCATTCAAAGAACGCCGCAAAGAGCGAATATCCGCCAACGATCCCCGGCCCGATGAACTGCACATAGCTCACGTCACCGGTCAACGTGACGTACGCGCCCAGCCCAATCCCCATCGCGCCCAGCACGACCAGCGGCTCCACGAACAGCGGCCCCACCTCGGCCAGCGCAAATCGTCTGAACACCGTCCAATTCCGCCGCCAGACACGGAATCCATAAGGAACACGGGCAGGCGTCAGAATCATGACTACTCTTCCAACCCTCGACCCGTGAGTCGCAGGAAAACATCCTCAAGATTGGCGGGGCGGGAATAGATCTGAGCGCCCGGCACGCTGGATTCAGCAACTTCGCTGCCGTTGAGACCGAACGCGTGCACCGTGTCCGGCGTCTGCTCTATTTCCGCGCCCGCATCACGCAGGTGCTCGGCGATGCGATCAAGCGCGCCGATGTCCAATGAATGCGCCTCGATGACCGTCTCGCCGGCAATACGAAGAATCAACTCTGACGGCGTGCCCTCGGCGAGGATTCGCCCTTCGTGCATCACGATGAGCCGATCGCACAGCGTTGCCGCCTCGTCCATGTAGTGCGTCGTCAGCAACATCGTGACACCCTGGTCCTTCAGTCGGCGCAGCGTGCGCCACACAAGATGTCGTGCCTGTGGGTCCAGCCCGGTCGTTGGCTCGTCCAGCACCAGGATTTCCGGTTCATTGATGAGCCCTCGCGCGATGAGTAGCCGACGCTTCATGCCGCCGGAGAGTTCATCAACCTGGGAATCCGCGCGATCCGCGAGTTGAAACAGCTCCAGTGCTGTCTTGGCGCGCGCGTCGGCCTCTGCGCGGCTGATGCCGAAATAGCCCGCGTACAGACGCAGGTTGTTGATCACTGAGATCTCATCGTCCAGGTTGTCACCCTGAGGCACGACTCCGATGACCGACTTAACGGCCCGCGCTTGTGTCTGCACGGACAGGCCGTTCACCAGAAGACTGCCGGACGTGACGGGCGAGGCACAGGTGATCATGCGCATGGTGCTCGTCTTGCCCGCGCCATTCGGGCCCAGGAACCCGAAGCACTCGCCCGGCCGCACCTCAAAATCGATGCCGCGCACCGCGACGAGATCACCAAATTCCTTGATGAGGCTCTGCGCTACGACGGGCTTGACGCCGGCGGTCTCAACGCCGTCCTTTCCCGCCGCCACCTGAAGATCATTTCCAACCTGAACCATGCTTCCACAAGCGTAGCACGGCCTCTATTGCATATCGTCTCTTGACGCACCCTTTGATCGTCCCAACTCGCCGCGATCATGGGCCCGCACAAGAGCATCAAGCTCTGGCGGATCGTCCTCATCGTCGGAGATATCACGAGCGGGCGGACCGCCGAGACCGCTGTCCACCAGCTCATGGTTGCTGCGAACGTAGCCCCTGAAATCGGACGCGCTTGACGGCGGGAAGGATGGCCGTCCCTCTTGCGACGGGTCTTGATAGACCTCGCCGATTATCACCTGCACGCCCTCAGCGGGGTGATCTCGTAAAAACGCGGCCTCGTATCGATTACCGGAATCCATGAGCGACAGAATCCGTTGGGCGAGTCGTGGATGGACGCGGCCTACAGGCTCCCCTCGGCTTGAATGGACCAGCAGCCTGTTTCCCTCCTGCCGGAGCGTCAGCGCCTCCCCGCTGCTCAGGTGGCCGACTGCCGTGCGGTCGGTCGCGTCAATCAGCGTCGCGATCGTGCTCTTGCCCACTTCACTCATCAACAGATGTGCGGACAAGACGTTCGGAGCGGGTGCCTGTGAATCGGTCGCTATGGCCTTACTGTCATACGTTGCCCCGGCTTCTTTGACCTTCGTGACTCGCCTGGATTGCCGAGTACGTTTCTTCTGGCGCGAAACAGGCGCCTCCGCTGCAGCTCGTTCCAGTCGGTCACGGTTGCGCCGGGCGATAGTGTTCGTCGACGCCAGTTGGAGCGCGCCGTCCACGGCAACTCGTGCCTCGTCAAGCTCACCCAATTCAAGAAATGCCTTGGCCAGCCGGTTGAGCGCCTCGATGTTGTTGGGCACAATCTCCAGAACAGCCCTGTTGGCCTCAACGGCCTTCCCCCAGTCCTGGGCCAACGCGGACGCGATGGCCGCGTCGGTCTGTGCCTTTACTTCACGGGCTTGGGCACGTTCATCAATCTGCGTGGTCGCCATGGCGGATGTCCTGCCTTCCGGGTTCGGCTGTCCCTCTTGATGCGCAACTTGGCGCGGGGACATACGTAGACGAGACGCCACGACAACACAGCCATCAACCATCACCAATAGCCGTTTTCGTCGAAGGTGACGGCCAAAGCTCCGAGTCGTAATCCCTGCCGCCTCCCCGCGCCATTGGACGGCAGTTTTTTGAACTCAGTCCAAAACTATTGTCTAACAACTGTCAAGCAAACGGGGAGGGGCCCTACTCCCCTTGCCCCAGCACGCCAACTCGCTACCGTATCCCTCGCAGCCGGATTCGCAGAATCTCCGCTAAGGTCTGCGGACCATGATGGAAACGTACGGTGCTCATCTCGCCGTAGTTCCACGTGACGGGCATCTCCATCACCCGCATTCCCCACCGCCGCGCCAGGTACAGAATCTCTGCGTCGAACGCGAACCCGTCCACCCGCTGTGCCCCAAACAACAGCTCCGCAGCCGCCGCCCGGAACGCCTTGAATCCGCACTGCGTATCTGACACCGCTAGCCCGAGAATAAGCCGGGTCGCGCGGCCAACCACGCGTCCGCCAATACGACGGGACAGCGGCTCCCCGCTCCGTTCCGCCCCTGCCATCGACCGCGACCCAATCACAACATCCGCGTTCTTCGTCGCCTCAACGACCGGAGTGATGGTCTCTACCGGCACAGCAAGATCAACGTCCATGAAAAGCCGCACGTCGCCTGTGGCTTCCAGCATTCCCCGTTTGACGGCATGCCCCTTGCCTCGATGAGGCAATGAAAGCAGACGAACGCGCGGCGATTTTTCGGCGAATTCTCGCGCGATGGACTCCGTGTCGTCCGTGCTGCCGTCACTCGCGATGATCAGTTCCGCGTCGGGATAGTGGGCCTCCAGGTAGCCGGTCACCCCATCCAGGGCGTCCGGCAGGCGTGCCTCCTCGTTGTAGGTGGGGATAATGACGGACAGGGACGGCCCGGCTGGTTCAGTCACGGGACGCCTCGTATCGCCCTAGAGCGGTATTTCGTCCGGCGTTTCGAGGCTGAACGCGCGATGCAGGGCCCGAACGGCGTCCTCTACGTGGTCCTGATGCACCACGCATGTGAGGCTGATCTCCGCCGTGGTAATCATCTCGATATTGACGTTGGCGTCGCGCAGCGCCCGGAACATCGCGCCGGCGTAGCCCGGGGAGTTTGTCAGGCCCGCGCCGACGATGCTGACCTTGGCGAGATGATCGTCAGCCGTCACGTCCGCAGCGCCGAGCTCCGCCTGAATCTCCCGCGTCCGTTCAAGTGTCTCCGCCAGATCATCTCGCGTGACGGTGAAGGAGAGGTCGCTGAGGCCGTGTTGACCGGCATTCTGCACAATGATGTCCACGCTGATCCCGGCGTCAGCCAACGGCGAAAAAACCTGCGCGGCGATGCCGGGGCGATCCGGCACGCCCAGCAGCGTAACCCGGGCGATGCCCGCATCATGAGCAATGCCGCGAACCTTGTTGCGATTCTCCATCAGCTCTCCTCCGTGTATGCGGGTGCCGCCGGGGTCATCCAGCAGGCTCGAGGCGACAAGAATGGGCACATCGTAGACCCAGCCAAGCTCGACGGCGCGGTTGTGCATGACGCGCGCGCCCTCGCTGGCCATCTCCAGCATCTCATCGTAGTTGATGTCAGTCAGGCGGCGAGCATCCGGGACGATGCGCGGGTCCGCCGTGTAGATGCCGTCCACGTCCGTATAAATCTCGCAGACGGGCGCGCGAAGTTCCGCGGCCAGTGCGACGGCCGTGGTGTCCGATCCGCCTCGCCCCAGAGTCGTGACCTCAAAATCATCCGTTGTCCCCTGGAATCCCGCAACGATGACGATGTTGCCGCGCCCGATCTCGTCCTGCAGTCGTTTCGGCTCAATCTGCGTGATGCGCGCTCGAGAAAAGTCCGTGTCTGTGCGGATGCCGGCCTGAAATCCGCTCAGGCTGACCGCGCCGTGACCGAGATCGCGCAGCGCCATTGCCAGGAGAGCCCCGGAGACAAGTTCGCCGGTGGATAGCAACAGGTCCATCTCTCGCGGGGCGGGACTGTGAGAGATTCTGCGGCTCAGGTCGATAAGCTGATTCGTTGTCTGCCCCATCGCGGACACAACGACAACAAGGTCGTCACCCGCCTCCCGCTCCTTGGACACCCGTGACGCAACGCGCTTGATGTGGTCGGCGGAGGCAACGGAACTCCCGCCGTATTTCTGGACACGAAGCATGGAGGCTACAGTTCCACGGCGACGTGTACGCCTTCCTCTGACGGAGAAAGGACCAACGCTCGACCGGGGATGTTCAACGTCCGGCCGGACTCAGCCATCGCGTCAGCGACGGCTTCAGCGTTTCTTGGCGAACTCATTGCCATGATCGTCGGCCCCGCTCCTGAGAGGAACGCGGTGAAGGCCCCTGCCTCCTTGGCGGCGTGGGTGAGGGGGGAAAGCCCGGGCACAAGCTCCGCGCGATACGGCTGATGCAGCCGATCCTCCGTTGCCAGGGCAAGGTCTTGCCAGTGATGCGTTGTGAACGCATGGATGAGCAAAGCTGCCCGCGCGACGTTGAAAGCTGCATCCCCAAAGGGAACTTGCCGGGGGAGGGCAGATCGGGCGGCCTCGGTTGAGAGCGTGTAATCGGGAATAAACGCGATGCAGTCAAGGTCGTTCGGGAATGCCAGCTGGCGAGCAACCGGAGCGCCGCCCTCCGAGGCAACTGCTACGCACGCGCCTCCCATCAGAGCAGGCGCGGCATTGTCGGGATGCCCCTCTATTCTCGTAGCGTCGGCAATCATGCTGTCCATGTCTCGCTCGCGTCCGGCAACCGTATTGGCGATGAGCAAGCCCGCCGCGCAAGCCGCAGCGCTGCTGCCCAGGCCGCGCTCCAGGGGGATTTGGTTTGTGGCGGAAACGTGGAGGGGAGGGAGTGCCTGCCCAAGTTTCGCAGCACCCACGTAGGCAGCACGAAAGATGAGATTTGTATTGGCGGGGCCGGAGATCACGTCCTCGCCTTCACCCCGTATCTCAAATCGGTTGGCAGCGGCAGGCTCCACGCGCAGTTCAAGCCAAAGATTGAGCGCCATTCCGACGGCGTCGAAGGCAGAGCCGAAATTGGCCGTCGATGCAGGCGCGCGCACGGTGAACGGAGCAAAGTCACTGGTCATAGCAGTCACGAGTTAAGTATAGAGGCTAGCAATCTACCAAATCTCTATCTCCCCATTCCTCATGGCCACCGCCTCCCACAGACGGTGCGCCCTCTCTCTACCGCCCACCGCCGTCGGATCGATCACGAGCCTGCCGGAGCGCGTATAGGAACCAATCGTCTGTAGCTCACTCCGGCTTGGACTCCACGTCCACGGGGCTCCACGCGCATCTGTAAGCGTCGATTCTGCCAATGAACGATCAAAAGGCACGGCAATCGGCAGCCTCAGCGACGCGTCAGGGTCGGCCTTCCAGACCCAGAACCTGTCCAGCGCCCGTGCGTGATACGCCGCGCGGCGGATGTGCGCATTCGCGCCAAACACCGTGAAATCGCGACCCGATGGATACGTCTCCACGTCCCGCAGGACATCCGTCACCCGAAAGAATCCAATCAGGTAGAACCCCGCCGGCCCGACAAATCGATCCTCGCCGTCATGCCCAACCAGCCGCGCCAGGAAGACGATGTAGTCGCCGGGGCCACAAGCCTTTAGTCCCGCGCCACGCCCCGTCCTCCGTGGATCATCCCCATACGTGAACGTGCGAAATTCCGGATCGTCATGCAAGCGGTCATTCCACCGCGAGACAGGAGCATAATCCGCCAGCGTCTTGTCCGGGTCGTTATATGCGGCCAGCTTTGGATAGGCGGGCAGCGTCGGTGACCACAGTCGGCGCTCCTCCGGAATGGGTAGAAACTCAAACGTGCCGTCGGTGAATATGGGGCTGCGAAGCGCCCCGTGCGAGGCATTCACCCCCACATTCACCATGAAGACACGAGCGCTGGAATCGACAGGGACCAATGGGTGCTCCGGTTAGCGGTTGTGTGGATGCATGGCAGAAGGTGGTTGAATTCGTGCAACAATCACGTATGAATCGTAGCAGTGATGCCGAGACCCTGACGCAAGCCGTCAAGAATGCTGCCTTGCAGGCGGGCTTTGACGTCGTCGGCATTGCATCCGCGGATGTCTTTCACGAGCGTGGGGAGTCAACGAAAGAGCGCGTCGCCGAAGGCCTCATGGACGGCCTGCCGTGGTTCACGGAAGAGCGCGTCGAGCGAGGCATAGACCCGGCCAACATGCTGCCCAATGCCCGATCAATCATCTCCCTCGCGCTCAGCCATCACCATGAGGATCCCGCTGAGGCTCCCGATGCCCGGCCGCGTGGGCGTATCGCCCGCTATGCGTGGGGTGAAGATTATCACCGCGTCTTTGCCCGCAAGGTCCGCGCGTTCATCGAATCACTGCCGGAGGTCACCGGTGTTGGGGACATCGGCACGCGCTGGTACACGGACACGGGGCCGATGCTCGACCGCGCTGTGGCTGAAAGGGCGGGCGTCGGCTGGTTCGGCAAGAACACGAACATCCTGACCTCGCAGGGCTCGTGGATGCTGTTGGCGCAGATCATCACGACGCTTG
Organism: Dehalococcoidia bacterium; assembly: GCA_965207895.1. GTDB lineage: Bacteria > Chloroflexota > Dehalococcoidia > UBA6926 > UBA6926 > VXMO01. The sequence continues at coordinate 384,869 of CBDBNN010000003.1, read as the reverse complement.
ATCTTGCGCCGGGTCAGCCGCTCAAGAAGACGTGTGGAGCGTGCAATATCTGCGTCGATGCCTGCCCGACGGGGGCAATAGTCGCGCCCTATGTGCTGGACAACCGCAAGTGCATCTCCTACTTGACCATCGAGAATCGCGGTCCCATCCCGCGCGAGCTGCGGCCCCTCATTGGCGACTGGATATTCGGCTGCGATGTCTGCCAGGACGTATGCCCGGTCAACCGCAAGGCGCAGGTTGGAAAGGCGTATACGGAACTAACGCGAGACGCGGAGAACCGTGCCCGCCCTGAACTTGTCAAACTGCTTGAACTCGATGACGACGGCTTCCGCGAGCGATTCCGGCAGAGCGCCGTTCTCCGGGCCAAGCCGGAGGGGATGCGCCGCAACGTCTGCATTGCCCTCGGCAACATCGCCGACCCCGAGACAGTCGCCCCGCTCGCCCGTGTCCTGCGCGAGGATCCCTCTCCCATCGTCCGTGGCCACGCCGCCTGGGCGCTGGGGCGCATCGGCACAGAGGAGGCCACTACGGCGCTGAGCGGAGCGTTGGAACGAGAGGCAGATGCGGAAGTGCTAAAGGAAATCAGGGAGGCACTGGGGTAAACGTCCAGGCCTTTTTGACTTGAGTGTAACTACTGTTGTGTAGTTGCAGTTATGTATGTATATTAGTGCGGTGACGGCTTGGAATACTCAATTGAATGGCAATGGGATCCGGAAAAGGATGAGGCAAATCGGCGAAGGCATGGTATCAGCCTGGATGCAGCCAGGCGGGCCTTTGATGACCCCCTTGCCAAGGTCAGAGAGGATCCATACGTGTTTGAGCAGCGCTGGAGAACGATTGGAGTTGTCGGTCGGCTGCTCGTGCTGGTGGTTCACACATGGCCTGAGCTAGATGAGCATACAGGGGCACTAATTGGTCGGGTGATTAGCGCAAGACTGGCCACACCTCACGAAAGGAGGGTATATGAAGAGGGATTACAATGACTTGCCCGCATCCGTAAGGGCAGAACTCGAGGAGCTTGCAGACAAACCGGACAGCGAGATCGACACCGACGATATTCCTGAAATCCTGGACTGGTCGAACGCTCAGCGCGGCGTATTCTATCGGCCTATGAAACGGCAGATCACCCTGAGGGTTGATTCAGACATAATCGCCTGGTTCAAACTCAAGAGCCCGGGAGGCCGTGGCTACCAGACCCGCATCAACCAAGCCCTGCGAGAACACATCCGCCAGCAGGGGGATAAGAAGAAGAGTGTCTAAGTGTGTTCTATTCTTCTCTGCCAGTTGCAGCTAGACGTTAGGGCTGTGGCCCATAACGATTGTCATAGGGTTCGCCTGGCAGTATCCCACAGGCAAGGATGAAGTAGACCGTGCCGATGAGAGGTATCAAGGTGAATAGACTCCACCACCCCGAAGCTCCTCTGTCATGGCATCGCTTCGCGACGATTGCGAAGTACATCCAGATATAGACAACCCCAAATCCCCAGAAGGCAACTGTTCCTACAGGGTCTGAGATGGAGCGCAACAGTATCGCAATAATCTCCAGCACTAGAGTAACGGCAAGCCCAACGACAATGCCCTTAACCCAGAACTCAAAGCGATTGATCCGCCCACTGTAGCTGAAGAGTATTGACGGTATCGACAAATCGCACCTCCGCGCTTACCGCCCGCTGCCATCAAGGGAATGATGGGTGGCTTAATCTTAGCAGTCGCTAAACTTGCGAACTAATTCCGCGTATAAAGCTCTCCGCCCGGCCTGAAGGAGGCGTAGCCGAACCAGAACGCGACGTGGCCGGACACGCGGGCGGCGAATTCTCCGTTCGGCCCGCTCAACCCCTCCGGCGTCACGCGCCACCTACCGCCCTCGCTATCAATCAATCTGCCATCGTCTGCAAGCTCAAAAGTCCGGTTCTCGCGCAGGAACGCCTGCACCCCTCCCCCCTCGTCTGTGACTACCACGATGGGTACCTGGCTCACCGCATCGTTCAGGACGGCCGTCGCGCCCAGTTCCTGAAGGGTTTCGAGGGGATACGCCTTGGCCTCACCGCTGTCCAGGATCGCCACGAACACCTGGTCTTTGGGCCGCAGACGCAGGTTATCTGCGCCGGGGCCACCGGGGAACATCAGGGTCGGATCAGCGAAGTAATCGTATCCCTTCTCCAAGTCGTAATAGGCCGCACCCGGTGTGCCGGGTCTATTGTAGGAACGTTCATACCCTGTGTCGAGTGACAGCACCATCGTGCCGGGATGTTGGCTCTTCCACTCTCCCCATGTCGTCACCGTCACCGGCAGAATAGGCAGCTCGATATCCTCGCCAACGAGGTCTCCAACAACCGGGATGCCCGTGAACTGGTTCCACAGGCTCTTTGTGTCGGCGTCATACATGAGCTTGTTTGAGCGATACAGCAGCCCGGATGACCCGAAGATGTATGGGTCCTGCCCATCGCCCCGTCGTGTGTCATACAGGATGCCGGAGCCGCACAGCGTGCAGTATGCGAGGGCAAACGGCTGTCCGCCCACCACATCGTTCGTCATCTCGTGCCAGTTCATAATCCGGAGAGGGTAGGCGCGCGCCTCGCCGTTTAGGTACACCCCGAACACCTGCTCATCCAAATCAAGATAGCGGGCCTCATGGGCCGGAATGACCGCGGGGTTGTCCAGGGACGGGATGCTGTCCACAAGAACCCCGCCCCACACAATCTCCTCCAGCCGAATCGTGTGCGCAACTCCGTCCTCCGGCAGGAACTCGCGGAATCTCTGATCCAGCGTGCTGAGAATCTCGCCCTTCCACCAGGGATAGACCGACGGCGGCGCATCATACTCCGGGTGATCTCCTACCCAGTCAAGCCACTCGAAACCACCCGTCGCAAAGAAATCCTCCTCGGTCAGGTAACGAAGCGTATCAAGAAGGTGTGTCCTGTAAATCTCCCCGTACGGCCACACGTTCAACATATCGACCAAGAACGGCGCATTGTGCGGATCTTTCGTCAGGCGAATGCGATCGACGCCCGGCGCAAGGAAGTCCGCCATTGATGATCCTGTCGATATGTCTGGCCGCTCATGCAGAGCGTCCGTCAGCGCCTGCATCAGCTGAGTGTCGCTTAGGACTGCAACAGTATTGAACGTAGGCCGTGGCGTTGGAAGCGCTGTGGTCTCAGCCATTGGGGTCGGCGACGATACCGAGAACGGTGCCCCTTCCGGTCGCTCAGGCATGTCCGTGGGGGCCGGCGTTGTCGGCTCTCCACACGCCCCCGCAAGCACCGCCGTCACAGCCAACAGCAGGGCGCTCGTCAAACTCAGGAGTCGACTCATAGCCGGCCCGCTTTGCCTTGACCGCTTTCAAGCTGCCCGCGTATCATCGTCATGCGCAATTCGTGGCCACAGAAGTGGCTGATATTCAATGAGGTTTGCACGGGTGAATTATCTCTACGCGATGTACCGTTTCTTCATTCCGAGCCTTGAGGCCAAGCTTCGGCTGCTCGCCGCTAACGTGAGCATCCTGGTTGGAACAATGCTTGCTACCATTCTAATCAGACATTACTTTTTCAGCTCACTTGAGGCTGGCGCGGACACCGTAACGGGCTTTCTCGTGGGATTCACCGCTGTCGTATCATTCAACTCCATCGTCTATTTCGGCTCGCTGGCAGCGCCGGAGCCTGAGTCCGAGTCGTAGCCGGAGCGCGAGCCGCTAGTAATACCGCCGCTCATGGAGCGCTGCGCCACGGTGCCGCGTCGAAACCACCGAGGGAGTTGAGCTATGCGCGGGGTCGGTGTAATTGAATTCGGAGGCCCGGAGGCCCTGCAAATCATTGACCTTCCGGAAACGCACGCCGGGACCGGCGAGGTCCGCATCCGCGTCCACGCCGCCGCCGTAAACCCCACTGACGCCGGGCTGCGCAACGGCTCGCGCGCCGCCATGCTGGCAGACGTTCCGCCGCCCTATATTCCCGGCATGGATCTCGCCGGTGTCATCGACGAGGTCGGACCGGATACCGACACAGACCTCGCCGTGGGTGACGCGGTGATGGCGATGGTCGTCCCGAACGCCACCCACGGCGCGTACCGTGAAAGCATCGTGCTCGCGGCAGACTCCGTTGTCCGCGCCCCGGCCGGAGCGACGCACGTTGAAGCATGCACGCTGCCGATGAACGGCCTTACAGCGCGCCAATCCCTTGACCAACTCGCCCTCAGCCCGGGCCAGACCATCGCGGTGACCGGCGCGGCGGGCTGCTACGGTGGCTACGTCGTCCAGCTCGCGAAGGCCGAAGGGCTGCGCGTCATCGCCGACGCATCTGAGGCCGACGAACAACTCGTCCGAGATCTCGGCGCCGATGTGGTTGTCCGGCGCGGCGACGATGTCGCCGAGCGCATCCGTGAGGCCGCTCCTGAAGGCGTCGACGGCCTCGCCGACGGGTCAGTACAAGCCGAGCTTGTGGTGCCAGCTGTTCGAGACGGCGGGGCATTCGCATCCGTGCGTGGCTGGCGCGGCACGGGCGAGCGCGGCATCGAGTTTCACCGCACCATGGTGCCGCGCTACGACCACCGCGCGGACCTCCTCAACCAGCTGCGCGAACAAGCCGAAAACGGCACGGTCACCCTTCGTGTGGCCGCCACGTATCCACCGGAGGAGGCCGCTGCCGCGCATGCGCGGCTTGAGGCCGGCGGTACACGCGGACGTTGCGTCATTGTGTTCTCAGGTTAGGCGTGACGACCGTCAGGCGTTATCGCGCTAACATCGACGTTAGAACTAGCCTGCGGGAGGCCCATTGACGTGAACATGGCGGCGCGATCAGGCGGAGCAATGTCCCCCCGTGGTTCGCTCGATTCCTCAGGCCACAGCCTCGCCATCTTCACGGCCCTTTATGAGCTCACCATGTCACAGGCATGGTGGCAGAGCGGCAACGCTCACGACGCTACCTTCAGCCTCTTCATACGGCGCTTCCCGCCCAACCGCTCCTATTTCGTGCTCGCAGGCGTCCATGACATCCTCGACTACCTGACCGACTTCAGATTCACCGATGCGGACATCGCCTATCTTGGCTCCCTGGGACGCTTTGACGGCGGCTTCCTGGAGTTCCTGGCCGATCTGCGCTTCACCGGCAGCGTCCGCGCGATGCGCGAGGGCGAGATCTTCTTCGCGGATGAGCCGGTCATGGAAATCTCCGGACCCGTCATTGAGTGCCAAATACTGGAGAACTACGTCATTAATCGCGTCAGCCTGCAGACGATGCTTGCCACCAAGGCGGCCCGTGTCATGCACGCCGCTCGCGGCCGGCCGGTGACGTACTACGGCTCTCGCCGCGCTCCGGGCGTCGATGCCGCCGGTCAGATGGCGCGCGTCGGCTTCATGACCGGCTTTGCCGGAACAGGGAACGTCCTCGCCGCCGCCCAGCACGGCATCCCGCCCATGGGCACCATGGCCCACTCATTCGTTGGGTCCTTCCCCACGGAACTCGACGCCTTTCGCGCCTTCGCCCGCTCCTTCCCGGACGCCTCCACATTCCTCATCGATACCTACGACCCCATCGAAGGAGCGCGCAACGCCATCACCGTCGCGTTGGAGATGAAAGAGGCGGGCCACAGACTGGGCGCGGTGCGGCTGGACAGCGGCGATCTGCTGAACCTCTCACGCCGTGTGCGCGCCATGCTGGACGGGGCAGGCCTGGAAGAAGTGGACATCGTCGCGAGCGGCGAACTGGATGAGTTCGTCATCGACAGCCTATTGCGAGACGGCGCGCCGATCGCCGGTTTCGGCGTCGGCACGCGCATCGGCTCATCTGCCGACGCGCCGTGGACCGACTCTGTATACAAGCTCGTCGAATACGCCGGGGAGCCTGTCCTCAAGCTGAGTGTCGGTAAGGAGACGCTCCCGGGCCGCAAGCAGATCTATCGCCACGAGGACAAGAACGGCGGCTACGCGCGTGATGTAATCGCCATGGCCGACGAGCCGCCGTCTAACGGCGCAACCTCCCTGCTCGAAGACGTCATGCAAGACGGCCAGGTCCTCAGAAGCCACCCCACGCTCGATGAATCCCGCGACCTCTTCCAACGCGGATTCGCCGCCCTGCCTGAAGACGTCAAGGCGCTAACCGGCGCAGCAACCTACCCCGTCGACATCTCCCGAGGGCTTGCGGATTTGCAGACGCGCATCACAGAGGCTCATCACTCATCGGCCGGGTAGCCGCTGGGGTGGAGGAATCTCACCTCCAAGTGCTCCTTCTCCGGCAGCAGCCGGGACCGCCCGTCTCACTATAGCGTCGCGTATATGCGGTCTATAATGGAGCGACAGTCTTGTACGCCGGGCGACTGATCCGGCGGGTTGGAGAGGTTTCATGAGTCACTTCGATATTGATTTCCGGCTGGCGCCCGCCGACGGTTCGGAACAACGTGAATTCAGCGGAATGGTGGATACCGGATCAACCTACACCATGATTGCTGGCTCAATCCTTCGTGAGATGGGCATTCGGCCCACTGACACTGAGCGCTTCGAACTGGCCGACGGGAAAATCATTAGTCGGGACATCACGGAAGCCCGCGTTTATATCAACGGGCGTAGTGCCGTGACTATCGTAGCGTTCGGGGAAGAAGACATTGAGCCTATCCTTGGCGTATACGCTCTTGAAGGTCTTCGACTCGTTGTCGACCCTGTCAACGAAAGACTCGCGCCTGTCGACCATCTGCGCGCATAGCCGCCCGACCGAGCGGGCCTTTTCTGGGTGTTGCGGAAGTTAGTTCCCCAGCTCCCGGATATGCGCCACCAGCATCCAACGCTCGGCGGGTGAGAGCAGTTGCGCGAAGCGCGGCATGTTTGTAGACCCCTCCCACGCCGACGGGTTGGTCGCCCAGCCTGGTGCCGGGAAGTCGCCGTTGCCGCGGCTGATAATTCGATACAGATCACCGGCCGTTCGCGCCTGGGTATCGTCCTCTGTCAGGTTCTTTGGCACATTCACGCCGGCGGCCTCAAACGCGATTGTGACCTGCAAGAGACCTTCCCCGTCCCCGGCCGCCCCGTGGCACATGGCGCAGTTCCGCTGGAAGAGGAGATCGCCGTATTCCAGGACATCAGAGGTTACAACAATCGGGTTTCCATCAACGGCATTGAGCTCGTCGTCCGGCATCAGGTCGAAATGCTCAAGGCGCAGATCCGCATTCAGTTGCTCCTCCGGTCCGCCACCGCTATTGAACGCAACCGTGCCTGGCCTCACGGACATGGACGGCCCTTCCTGCTTGCGGACTGCGGGCGAATAGTGCATCTCCTGGAAGAAGTCCACCGGATAGGCGCCGGTGGAGCAACCGGTGAGCGCGATAATGGCGACAGCAACTATCGCGAGTGCGATGACGCCCACTCGCCGTGTCGGCCAACTCAATGTCCTGATCGCTCTCTGCATTGCTGCGCCTGTCCGCTGCCTTTACTCGTCTCTACTGCCTGAACTTACGCGGGCTCGTTGATGACTTCTTCTGCGCCGCCGCTCTGCAGGGCCTGCTGCGCGTTGCCGATCCTCGACTCGTCAACCGTGACAAGCAGGCCGATGTAGCCGAGCGTGATGCGCGCGTCGTACAGGGGGCCTGCGCCACCGGGGCGCGGCAGGCGGCTCTCAAAGATCACGCCGATGACCGTGAAGATCATCGCAACCAACAGTGTGAACTCGTACATGATGATCATGCTTGCCGGAATCGCGAGGATGGGCTTGCCTCCCGTCACCAACGGGAATGCCGTCTGCGTTGCGAACACGAAAAGGAACGCGGTGATAAAGCCGATAAACGCCCCGAACAGGGAGAATCGGAAGAGCTTATTCTTCTTCACATGCTCCCCGAACGCACCCTCCGGGTAGGGATTGCCGGTCATCACCTCATAATCATCACTCGTGAAACCGGCCTCGCGCAGGTTGCGCGCTGCCTCCGCGGCGGAGTCCGCGTTTTCGTACAAGCCGAGAACACTCTGGTTTGCCATTGCTTCCGCTCCCAACATGCGGGCTACCAGGCCCGCGGCTCCTCTGATTCCCGTACGATTGCGGGCACCGTCACCTCACCGATTTGCACCTCGGATCGGAAGACTTGCCCCTCCTTTTGTTCCCACGCCGGTACTAACGGCACCAGTTTGGCGAAGATGATGAGCAACATCGCTACCATCCCGAATGAGGCAAGCACAATCACGCTCTCCGTCAAACTCGGGACATAGTTCGCCCATAAGAATGTGAGCTCCTGTTTCCGTTCAATGGCCGGGATGATGAGGAAGAACCTTTCCAGCCACATACCGATGTTGACCAGGATCGACGTCCAGAACATCAAGGCGATGTTCCGGCGGACCTTCCGGTTCAACCATAACGGTATCGGTATCACATATGAGGTCATCACCATGATGATTGTGATGGCGTTGAACGGCCACTCAAGCAGCCGACGCTCCATCACCGCGATCTCCTGCTCTTCCCGTGTGTAGAACGAGAAGGCAAAGTCCAGGAAGAAGAAGAACAGCCAGGCGGTCGCAATGAAGATCAGCAGTCGGCCAACGGCATCAAAGTGGTCTTCCCAGATGAAATTCTCCAGCTTGAAGATCCAGCGCATGAACGCCATCAGCGTCAGCACCATGGACACGCCGGAGTGCACCGCTCCAATAACGAAATACGGCGCATACACCGTCACGTGCCACGCGGGCACCACGGACGCTGCGAAGTCCCATGACACGATGCTGTGGACGGACACGAACACGGGCAGGATCAAGGCGGACATCAGGATGCCGAAAATGCCCTGCAGCTGCCACTGCCGTGGCGTGCCGCGCCAGCCCATCGCCAGCGCGCCGTAGATTGTCCGCCGCATTCCCGTGCTCTGGTCGCGAATAATCGCAAAATCGGGGATCAACGCCGTGAAGACGAACAGGATGCTGCCCGTCAGGTATGTCGTGATTGCAACAGGGTCCCACACCAGCGGAGAGCGAACGTCCGGCCACACCCCGCGTGTAAAGTCGTAGGGCAGCAGCCAGTAGACGATGCGCCACGGCCGTCCCGCGTGAATCACCGGGTGGATGAGGGACGTGACGAGGGCGAAGACCGTCATCACCTCCGCAGCGCGTGTGATTGGACGTTTCCATTCCGCCTGGGTGAGCCGCAAAATGGACGAGATCATCGTTCCGGCGTGGCTCACACCGATCCAGAACACGAAGTTGACGATGAAGAATCCCCAGAATGCGGGGCGGTTCAGGCCCGTGACCCACAGACCCTGCCAGATGAGGATCGTGACGGCAACTGCGCCCGCCATGACGAGGATGAACGGCGGCAGGAAGGCGAGCACATGCCGCCTCCGCAGTTCAAAGACCGGCCAGAGCAACTCGTCGTTGATCTGGCTGGCCGTCAGGACCGGTCGATCTCGCATTCCCTCGTCTCTCCGCTAGTCCGGTTTCGCCACAATGTGCGCGTGTCCAACGCCGAATGGCCTCACCACGCGCAGCAGCAGCGCCTCTCGCGTCTCCCACAGGGACACGAACGGTACCACTCGCGAGGCCAACAGGATCATCAGGGCAACCCCGGAAAGCATTCCGGCAAACACCAGAATTTCCAGGATGCCCGGGTAGCCAATATTGGTCGGAATATGATGCAGCTCATGGCCGCCGACTTGCTCGATTGACCACGTATTCACATAGATGCGGAGTCTGTCAAAGAAGTTGCCCACAATGATGACGACGCCCACTACGGCAGGTCCGAGGATGCTTCTCCTCACCGGGTTCCACATGATCAGCAGGAACGCCGTGATAAACGACAAGCCGATTGCGCCCACAAACATCCAGAGCTGCGGTCGCGCCAGTAAGTTCTCAACCGCCGGGTCTCCAAACGCCAGCAACGCGAGAATCTGTTGCTCATGCGGCAGTCGGCCATACCAGAACAGGATGAATCCGCTCCAGAAGAAATAGAACCAGAACAGGGTCAGCGCGAGCAGCAGCCGACCGTATGCCCAGAATTGTTCGAGTTCAAAGTAGCGCGCCAGACCGCCCCACTTGCGCAGCGCGAACTGCACCACGATAAAGAGTCCGAGTCCCATCTGCAGGCCGGTCACCGCGTGGAACGCTGGGAAGATTGGGTCCTTCCAGCCCGGCGTCAGCACCATAGCGTAATCCGTCGCGAATACCATGTGCGTCGTCGCGTAGGCGGCGATGTACATCGCGCCGAGGATGCCGAGGCCCGACTTGTGCATCGCCCACTGCTGAGCGGTGCCGACCCAACCGTAAGCGAGTGACGCTGCGATGCCTCGGGAGCGCCCACTGCCGTGGTCGCGGACGGCGGCAAGATCCGGCAGCACGGACACGTACAGGAACAACAACCCGATACCGACAAACGTTGTCAGCATGAGCAGGTCCGGGAACCACGGGGCCAGCCGCCAATCCATCCACAGGCTGTTGCGGCCCTCAAGGCCCGGATGAGCCGCCATGATCGGGAAGTAGAAGACCAACATGACTGGACCGGCGAGCGCGAACAGCTCCGCCGCCCGGCTTGTGGGCCGACGCCATTGCGCCCGGGCGAACCGCAGGCCGATGCCGGCCATCGGGATGCCCATCACCAGCGAGAAAACATAGAAATAGCCGACGGCGTAGTACTTCCATCGTGTGTGATCGTCCAGGCCGCCAAGCATCATGAGGAGCGCCGCCACAACGCCAAGCGTGGCGACCACTGCGAGAATCCACAGCGCGCGGCGCATCCGCGGTCCCGTCTCCCGCGCGTCGTGGATGAGCTCTTGTGTCAGCTCGTCCTGTGTCGCGGGAGGCCCGGGTGCCTCATGACCGTTGTGGCTGTTCTGCATCCTCTCCTCGTTGCTCGGTTCTCGTCGGCTTTGTTGTCTTTATTGCTCGGTTTTAGTCGTTTTCAATCGGTACTGTGTGAATTTTGTCACCGCTCTAGTGGGCCGCCGCTGTCATCTCGTCTGAACCCGCCTTTGCCGTCGCGACGCCCTTCAAGTACCTCACGTTCGGCTCCGTTCCGATGGCCCCCTGCAGGGTGTAGGCCCGTGATTCGTCCGCAAAAAGCTGCGAAACGCGGCTATTCGGATCATTCAGATTCCCAAACGTCAGCGCATCCGTCGGGCAGGCCTGCTCACACGCCGTCATGAAGTGGTCGGGCGCGCTCGTGCCCGTGCGCTTCGCGATGCGGACGGCAGCGTTGATGCGCTGAATGCAGAACGTGCACTTCTCCATGATGCCGCGCTCACGCACCGTCACGTCCGGATTCAGATAGTTGTGGAACGTCTCCGGCCACGTGGGGCGGCGATAATTGAAGAACCGAGCATGGTACGGGCAGTTATTGGCGCAATAGCGCGTGCCGACACAGCGGTTGTACACCTGCACGTTCAAGCCGGCGGGGTTGTGATACGTGGCGTAGACCGGGCAGACCGGCTCACACGGCGCATTACCGCAGTGCTGACACAGGACCGGCAGGAAGTGCGCCTTGATGTTCGGATACTCACCCTCCCAATAGCGCTCGATGCGGATCCACGCGATCGCGCGCCGTTCAGTGAAATCACGCTCGAGATTGATGGGCAGGTTGTTCTCCGCGGCGCAGGCAATCACGCACGCCTGGCAACCCGAGCAGGCATCGATATCGACCGCCATGCCCCATTTGTAGTCCGACATTGTCATCGCGCTAGTCTCCGTGGCCTTCCCTGACTATGTGTACTCCAACTGAATGATGTGCGTTCCTTCAAGCTGTTGTCCCGTGAAGCCGCCCTCCATGCGCGCCATGCGCATCCGGCGACCGAGCGGGCGAATTGTCACTGTAGTTGCACCCCACGCCTGCGAGCCTGTGCCTTCAACTTCGATGTCTCCCAGAACGGTGTTGACGTTGCCATCAGGATTATCTCCATACCGCCCCGAGAATGCCCGGCCGCGCCCGAAAGGAACGGCAACGACATTCGGCGGGATGCCGGGATGCAGATACACCGGAACCTCGACAGAGCCACTGTCGGACTCCAGCGCGACCAAATCGCCGTCGCGCAGGCCCAGGCGGGCGGCCTCGCGGCTGTTCACCTCAACCCAACTGTGCCACACCATGGAGGTGACAGGGTCGGGCGCGGATTGCACCCACGGCAGGTGCCCGCCGCTGCCATCGCCCACCGTAGCGCTTGCGAACGGAATGAGGTGGTATCGATCTGTGTGCTCAGCGATTCGTTCAGGCATATCGGCGAGCGCCGGACCGAAATCGAATGCGGGGCGCTCCCATATGGTCACGCCGCGTCCGGCGATGTTCCACCAGCCACCGCGTTGCAGCACGCCCGTCGTGAAAGCTGCCAATGTTGAACCTTGAACAGAGCCGCGGCCCGGATGCATCGCGTGCATATCCGCGAGAGCATTCAGCACTACCTGCTCCATGCTGTCGCCACGCGTCCTTCGGCTTATTCCGCGGGACTGCATCAGTGAGATAAAAATGTCCCCCGTTGCTCGAGAGTCGTGTACGGGGCGCCGCGAGGTGTCGAGCAGGGGCGCGACAACCGGCTGCTGCACGGTGAGGACCTCGTAGCCAGGGCCGGGGTCGGGCGCGTTCGTCCCCCAGGACTCCAGGAAATGCTGATTAGGAAGGACAAGATCGGCCATCGCCGTTGTCTCGTTCGGTTCCGACGAGAAGCTGACGACGTTTCGGGCACGGCTAAGCGCCTGCCCAAACCTGAGGCTGGCCAACGCATGAACCGGATTCGCGTCGTCCACGAGCACCAGGTCAATATCGCCGCGATCAAGCCGATCTCGAACATCACGCCATTCTGAATACGTCGTTGGGGCAGGTAAGTCCTGTAGCTCGGCAAGCGAGGTGTCAGCGTTGAACTGCACGCCGCCGCGTCGGCCAACGCTGCCAAGCACGCCATTGAGAATCATCCCGGCCTTGGCATTGAAAAGGCCGTTTGGTTGGGCGGCGGCAGAACTGCCGACAAGGACCACCGTGGGGCCGTGCGTGGCGAGGTTGTGCGCCACATCCGTAATCATCTGACCGGTCAGGACGCCAGGCGTCGCGCCGAGTTGATCTGCGATTGCGTCCGGGCGGTAGGGGGCAAGAGCAGCTTCGCCCTGACCATCGGTCATGGCATTCACGGTTGCCTCATCCGCCAGTCCCTCATGAACCACAACGTACGCAATACTGAGGGCCAGAAGACCCTCACGTCCGGGGGCAATGGGCAGCCACGTGTCGGCGTTGGCAGCGGTCATAGAAAAACGGGTGCCTGCGTGGACGTGGGTCCCCCGGCTCCTACTCTCTCCACGACGGAATTGGCCATATGCCTTGCTGTAGTGGAGGGGCGCAACCCATGATTCGAGGAAATCGGCCCCGATAGAGAGGACGGAGCCAGCATTAGCAATGTCAAAGAAGGGGAGGCGGTCCTGACCGAACACGTCCTTGGCAGCCTGCCGGACGGCGGCGTTCTCCAGTGGCTCCAACTGGAGGTGCTGGATGTTTGCCCCTGTGGCGAATTCGTGGGTAACGGCCCCAAGATGGCCCCGGTTGGGTCGGGTGATCAGGAGCGTGCGGGAGGGATCAGCACCGCCGAGGAGAGCATCAAGTCGCGCCAAGCCGCCGGCCCACGTTATGCTCCGACCGTTCTCCATGGGACCGCTATGCCTGTCCGGGTGGTAGAGGGATTGAACGCCCGCGAGGCAGCCGGCGAGGATTCCGCCCCTGTTGAGGGGGTGATCGGGGTTGCCCTCGATCTTCTTGGCGCGACCTTCGGCGACACGCACGAGGATGCCGCATCCCTCGCGACATGAGGCGCACCCCGTCGCGTACATGTCTTCAAGACCCTGGGCGAGATCCTCAGGCAAATCACGCGGACTCTGCTTGATAAGCTCCCGCTCGGGGATGGCGCAACCGGCAAAGAGGACGCCGGCCACGGATGTGGCTCCGGCTACCCTCAGAAAGTCCCGCCTTGTCAGATCCATCTCGCGTTATCCGTCCGTTTCTCTTCCCTCAATTCCTCAAGAGTGACACGTGGAACACGTGGTTGGAGCGCTGTTTTCCTTGTGGCAGGCAACACAGTCGCCCATCTTGAGAATCCGTACCTGCTCAACCTGTCTCACACTTCCCACATCGCCGTGGCATTCGGAGCATTCGAAACCGGCAGTGATGTGAGGTTCGTGCCTGAATTGCGTGTGGTCGGGAAGTCGATGCTGCCGCACCCAGTTGAGAGGCTCGCCGGACTCCCACGCGGCGCGCAACGGTTCCAGATTTGGATTGCCGGTAGCGACAGTCTTGTGGCAGAACATGCACTGCTCTACGGACGGCACCGTCGCTGTTCGTGACGTGTCCGCGGCTCGGTGACAGAACTCGCACTCTATGGCGAGTGAGGTCACGTGCTGATCGTGGGGGAACTCCATTTCATTCTCCGGCACGGAATAGATAGCGTTGACAGCGGCGGTCCCGCCGGAGAAAGCGATGACGCCAATAACAATCAGGGCAAGGGGAATTGCGATGAGCACGCCGATGACACGGAGTGGCAGGGCTCCCATTCGCTGTCGCATTTGAATGAACGCCCTGTCCCTAGATCCAGACCTTCGTGTAGATCGTCCTGAGGACGTCCGACTCGGTCAAGAATCCGTAGAACGAAAATAGGGCGACTGCTGCGGCAGCCGCGGCTGCCGCATAAAAGAGTGGGCGAACTCGTTCAAATCGTGGGCCGATATGGCCGGTGGTGGTGAGCGACGGAATGATTGCGTGAGCTACGAGGAGAGAAAGCGCCATTCCTATGACAGACAGCCATAGAACCCACAGATAGACCAGCGTGGTCTGAATCTGATCCCAATCTGCGGACGTCAATGACTGTGGGTCGATTTCAGTCACGGATCAGGCGCTCCCCGCGCAGGAAATTGTGATACGCATCAATAGGAAACGTTACACGCCGCCGAGATAGAATGTCAATCCCCTCTTGATGCGGAGCCAAGAGCGTTAACCACGTGCCCTCCACGTAGACGGCGGATGTGGGGGCTTGTGCCAAAAATCACACAGTAGCCCTGAGTTTTGTCGTGAAACGGCGGATAAAGGCGCTTTCTGGTCGTTTCTGAGGCTATTGAACCCAAAATGGTGATCGGCGCACTGACTCCACGTACATTCCGAGGGGTCGCCCGCCCAGCAGATGCAGGTGGCCGTGGGGCTGTGACTGCATGCCGTCCTCACCGAAATTGGACAGCACACGGAAACCGCCCGGCGCATGTTCCTTGCCGAGTTGGACGGCAAGCGCGGATGCGCGCTCCATGTCGTCTCTCCAGAACTCTTCCTGCGTCTTGTGCTCTTTCGGGACGATCAGCAGTTGAATCGGCAGCCAACGCAGATGGTTGCGAAAGACGATCAGGCTCTCGTCCTCGTGCCAGACCTCGGCCGGTTCGCGGCCGGCGATGATTTCACAGAAGACGCAGTACGTTCGCGCAGGACCCGTCATTCGACAAGTCTAACCGCGACCGCGGCGTGACCGCGACTCAGACAGGGGTGGCGTGGTGCTGCGTCGCAACAAGTAGTTAGGCACGTCGATGTTGAAGGCGATGCTGAAACGCGGGTCGGCCAGGCGCGACGCGACACGCGGCTCATCCTGCGCCAGTTCATCAAGGGAGATGTTCATGGTCACGACGGTAGCGAGCTGCGCGTTGTAGCGGTAGTTGATGATCTGATATAGCTTCTCCTGCGCCCAGGACGTGGTAGCATGTGCGCCCAGATCGTCCAGGATCAGCAGCGGAACGGTTCTCACGCCTTCAAACAGCTCGTCATACGAAACGTCGCTCTGCGGGCCAAACGTGTATCTCAAGTGGTCCAGCAGATCCGGCACCACGACGAACAGCGTCTCGATTCCCCTGGCACGGCACTGATTGGCGATCGCGGCGGCGAGATGCGTCTTGCCAACACCATTGTCCCCTGTGAAAACGAGCCATCCATCGGGCTGTTCCGCGTAACTCCGCGATGTGTTTAGGGCGCCCTCGATGCTCTGGTGCTGATGGCGGTCCAGCGCGTCATACGTCCGTGGATCGAAGTTCGCGAAGGTCATTTCGCGGAATCTCGGAAGATCCAGCGCGTCCGTGGCGCGCAGTCGGCTGGTGGCCGCGCCGGTCGCGAGCAACGTTGTCACCTCCGGGGCGGTGAGCCTGCTGAGGAAATGCGGTTCCATCTCAAACAAGGGCCTGCTGAGAGTAATAACCGTCGGGCGGCGCTCAATGAATCTCTGGTTCAACACCTGGAAAAGTTTTTCCTGCGCCCACGGCGTTGCGGATTGAACCCCGAGGTCGTCCAGGATGAGCAGCGGCGCGTCTTTCACCTGCTCAAGGAGAGAGTCAAACGGGGTTTCGGCGTTTGGGGCATACGCAGCCCTGAGATAGTCGAGGAAATCCGGGACAGATATGAGCAGGGCGGGCAGTCCGCGACTGATCACATCATTGGCGACAGCAGCAGCAAGACGGGTCTTGCCACTGCCGGCCGGCCCGTGGAGAACCAACCAGCCGTCCGGCTCGGCCGCATATTTTCTGGCGCCAACCAGCGCATCAACATACAGGCCATGCCGTTCACTGACAGCCGACTCCGCCAATTCTGCTTCGAGGGAGTCAAACGTGACGTTCGCAAACGGTTCAAGCTGTCCATAGCGCTGCAGGCGACGGAAACGCTCACTCTTCAGTTCCTCCGCACGGCAGACGCAGGGGATGAGCTTGCCGAAGTCCGGGTGGTCGAGCGGCAGTTCACGGCTCACCCACCCCAAGCCGCCGCAGACGGGGCAGTGTTCGACTTCCAGAGCCGTCTCACTTCCCGGGGCGTCAACGCCAGCGGACGACCTGGCCGTATTCTCCGCCCCGATAGCGGTCCTTCGCAGGACGTCGCTGAGTCGTTCCATCTCCCCTACCCCTGTCTCTCCAGTTGCGAAGAATCGAGCGCACGTACGCCCAGCGCCGCGCGTTCTGTGCCGCCGCCTCCTGAAACGCCTCACGAATCCAGGCGGCGGGGTATTCCTGTTCTGTTTCCGAAAGCTCCTGCGCTATGCCCGCTCCCGGGATCGGGCCGATTGTGTCCTCGTAAAGGCGGAATATCTCTCCGGGCTGCGCCGGCGGTTCCTCCGTTTGGGCTTTTTTCCGCTGCGGCGATAGAGCGGCGTCACCGGCCTTGACCCGTTCGGTGGCCCGTCGTCCTTCAGAATCGTTCACAAAATAGGCCGTGTCCCCATCTGCGAGTCCAACCTCAAGAAACACCCCAGCGCGGACAAAGTCGGCCATAACACGCGGCATGTCCTTACTCGAATCCTGAGTTGGCTCATCGACGGTAGATTCGGTCTGTTCACCAAGTTCGGGCGCATGGGCCAACTCGTGAGCGGTGACAAAGCGAATAGCGCCCTTGCGGCCACGGATGCGGCGCAGGACAACGAGGAAGAGCTTGACCTCTTCAACACTTGTCAGGCGTGGGAGAATTTCCGCGAAAAACGCCTCCGGGACCGGTGTGGCCTGTGTTGGAGTGGGAAAGCCCTGAAAGGCATCAATGTCACGCATGGCGGCCTGCTCGGTACCTTGCCTAGTAATACCCATCGGGGCCAGAGGCGCCGCCTGCGCGGGCAGCGTTGCGGAATGTGGTCGTCTGCTCTTCAAAGACTACCTGCATCCGTCCCGTCGGTCCGTTGCGATGCTTGGCGATGATGACGTCCGCGATGCCGCGCGGATAGTCCTGATCGGGATGCTGCCGCTCCCATTCTTCTCCCGTGAAGACCATGTCCGGGCGATAGAGGAAAAGCACCACGTCCGCGTCCTGCTCAATCGCCCCGCTCTCACGGAGGTCGGAAAGCAGGGGTTCATGGCGTGGGCGGTTCTCAACCGCGCGGGACAGCTGAGAAAGGGCCAGAACCGGAACGTTCAAATCGCGAGCCAACGCCTTGAGAGATCGCGAGATCTCGCTGATTTCCTGCACCCTGTTGCCAAACGTGTTGGTGCCGGACATCAACTGCATATAGTCCACAACGATCAGATCAAGCCCTTCTTCAAGGGAAAGCCGCCGCGCCTTGGAGCGCAAGGCGACGACACTCAAATTGACCGAATCGTCGATATAGAGAGGCAAGTCGGCCAGCCGTCCGACGGCGTTCATAATCATGCCCTCTTCGTAGTCGGTCCACATATGGGCGCGGATTTTTGTTGAGTTGATACCGGATTCGCCCGCCAGGAGGCGTTCAATGACCTGCTCCGACGCCATTTCAAGACTGAAGAACGCAACGATGCGCGGGCGGCCATCGGGTTTTCGGGTCTCGGCAGCGGACTTGGCGACGTTGAGCGCGAATGCGCTTTTGCCGACACCGGGCCGCGCAGCCAGGATGAGCAGGTCCGCGGGTTGAAATCCGCCCCCAAGCTGCCGGTCAAGATCAACAAAGCCGCTTTCAACGCCGCCGACGCGGCCTCCGGCCAATTGCTCCGTATCCTCAACGTACCTGTCAAGAACATCGCGCAGGGCCTCAAGGTCACGCGCGCTCTGCCCAAGCCGCATGTTGTAGAGCAGTTCTTCGGCCTTGCGGAGAGATTCCTCTTCATCCTCTTCGGCACGGGTGCCAATCCCCGCGATCTGCCCTCCGGCGTCAATCAGTTGGCGGTGGATGGAGAGGCGTCGAACTACGCGCGCGTAGTTGTCCGCATAAACGGACGTCGGAACAACGGCTATGAGATGGCTGAGGAAAGGGAGCCCGCCGATTTCCTCCAGCCGCTGATGGCGGGCGAGTTCATCAGCGACGCTAATCTGGCTTATAGGGTCATTACGTGTGAAGAGTGTTACGCAGGCGTCAAATATCCACGCGTGGCGCTGGCGATAGAAGTCGCCTGCCTCAACGATGATCTGCACACCGGGGACGGTCTCGCTGTCAATGAGCATTGAACCGAGGACTGCTTCCTCAGCTTCATCGTCGTGGGGTGGTAGCTGCTCGGTGTACATAGGACACCTCGACCCTTTTCGATCCGCAAGCTCCGGTGGCCCACGGACTGGGGGCCGAGCGCTCCGCTTCTACGAGTCATCCTCGTCAGCGGCCTCGGCCTCACCCTCTTCAGGGTCGGTTGTCTCGGCCTCCTCTTCCACGGCCTCATCAGCCTCAGAATCCTCTGCCGTCGCTTCCGGAGCATCGGCTGTTTCCGCCGTTGCCTCATCAGCGGTGGCCTCGGCGGTCTCCGCGCCTTCCTGCTCCTCTTCCGGAGTCTCTTCGACGAGGGGCGGCGGCTCCGTTCCTTCCTGGTAGACAGTGATGGTCACGCTGGGGATAACGTCCGGAGCAAGGCGGATGGGGGCCTGATGGTGTCCAAGTTCGCGGATCGGCTGGGCAAGCTGAACGGCACGGCGATCGATATCCACGCCCATGGCCTCATTGACGGCCTCTGCAATCTCAGTGGCGGTAACGCTGCCGTACAGGCGACCACCGGGACCGACGCGCACGGCAATCAGCAGGCGTTCCTCTGCGAGGCGCTCACCCACGCTCTCCATCTCGAGATTCAGCTTGGTCCGTCGCTCAACTTCAGCCTTCCTGCGGGAATCGGCACGCGCCAGTTCCTGCGGCGTTGCGAGGACTGCCAAGCGCTTGGGAAAGAGGAAGTTGCGGGCGTAACCGTCCTTGACCTCGCGGACATCACCGGCGATGCCAAGACCGGGCGCCTCATCAATCAGTACGACCTTCATCAACGTATCCTTTCGGCAATAGTAGTACGTGCGTTCTTATCCGTCAACCGCTCGGACGAGTCATTGGCTGGTCTCGCGGGACAGTACACAAGAGATAAGGGTAGGGAAAGTAGGGGCGGCTCGGCAAGAGTTTTTCGGAGGGTTATGCACATTTTGGGCATGCGACTGTGCGGTCGCTGCTCGTGCCCGTTTGGCGGCTTAGGGTGCCTCCCACGGATTGACCACGTCCACGTCCAGCAACTCATAGTCGGAGACGTTACGAGTGGCGACGGTGAGGCCGTTGGCACGGGCGGCACCCGCAATCATGGGATCCGCCCACCAGATGTTTCTACCTGCGCGCTCGGACATCGAACGGAAAACTGCTGCCCAGCGCGCACTCTCTTCGTCAAAGGGGAGGATGCGTGTCTCAAACACTGAAAATAGATCATCATAATCCCTCTGCATGTCGTCCCGGCGTTGGCCGCCGCTCATATTCTCCACGCCATACAGCAGCTCGTAGATGACTACAGTCGGCAGCCAGATATCCTGTTGGTTGTCTTCAAGGAAGCGCAGCACTTTGGAATCGCCAGGCAGTTTGACCGTTTCGGAGGCGACATTTGAATCAATGAGAAAACTAGTCACCCGTTGACGCCTCTTTGCCGTCCGAGGCGCCGTTCACTTTCGGCTCAAACTGGCTGTAGAAATCTTCGAATGGATCGGGGTCGTATTCGACGTCATCACGGAGACCCCATCGCTTTAGAAGCCTGCTGCGCATCGTCAGGAGGGCTTCGCCGAGAGTCTCGGGCAGGGGGTCTGGGGGCTCATCCGAGGGGGGGCGCCTGTCCAACTCTTCGAGGTCGAGTTTTACTTTCTTCCGGAAGCCGGGTTTTGGTTCGTTTAGGGAGTCGTTCTTTTCATCTGCATCGGCCATTCTTCCCTCCATCTCGCGAATGTGGTGAACATTCGGCACCCAGTATACGGGGATTGAATCGAAGAGGGGTTAGGCGAGCAACGCGCCCTCCCAGCTAGCCGAAACATCTGCAAGCGGCACATCAATCAAGTCGCCGATATGAAGGGAATCACCACCTACGGTGCCGATTTCGCACATGGTGACGCCGTGTTGTTCACACAATTCGCGGAGCGCGCTGAGGTCATCAGGAGCAGCGGACACCACAATGCGCGCGGCGGCTTCTCCGAACAGAGTGGCGTCGATGCGGGCATCTTCATTGAGACCCAAGTCGAGAGACGCGCCGATGCCACCAATAGAGCACGACTCTGCCACGGCCACGGCAAGGCCGCCCTCGGAAACATCGTGCGCGGACTGGAGTAGTCCTTGCGCTATGGCTTCCCGTACCAGTGCCTGAACTTTTGCCTCTGCCTCAATGTCCAAGCCCGGCTGTCCCGCAACTGTTCCATGCACTCCGGATAGATATTCGCTCGCGCCAAGCGCGTTGACGGGGAGCTCCGGGGTGGTTGCGCCAATCAAGACGATGCTGTCTCCCTCATTGGCGAATCCCGCGCCGCGCCTGGCATCCAAGTCGTCAAGCACGCCGACCATCCCCACCGTCGGGGTGGGATCTATGGGGCCGTCGGCAGATTCGTTGTAGAGGCTGACGTTGCCGCTGATAACCGGGATATTCAGTGCGCGGCATGCCTCTGCCATGCCGCGGATGGCCTGTTCGAACTGGTAGGCGATGGGCTCGCGCTCCGGGTTGCCGAAGTTGAGGCAGTCGGTGATGGCAAGGGGGCGAGCGCCCACACATGAGAGGTTGCGGGCGGCCTCAACCACCGTCAGCGCTCCACCCACGTATGGGTCCAGGTAACAGGCTCTTGAATTCACGTCGATGGTCAGCGCGATGCCCTTGCCCGTTCCCTTGATGCGGAGAACGGCTGCATCCGCCTGGCCGGGCGAGATAACGGTGTTGTTGCCCACCTGGTGGTCATATTGCTGATAGACGGGGCGCTTGCTGGCGAGTGAGGGCGCGGCGAGCATTCGAAGTAGAGTGTCATTCCAATCGGACGGTTGAGGCAGAGCGGAGAGGTCACGATCACGCAGCACAGTTATCTCAGAGTCCTCCGTGCCGGAGAGCACGTAGGCAGGCGGCTCGGTTAGGGCGGCGATGGGCATGTCACCGACGATCTCGCCGTTGTCGCGAATTATGGCGTTGTTGCCGTCCGTGACGACGCCAATCTCGTCGCAGTCAAGTTCCCACTTGTCGCAGATCGCTTTGGCCGCGGCGACGTTCTCGGGCGGGACGACAAGCAACATTCTCTCCTGCGATTCGGACAGCATGACCTCGTAGGCGGACATGCCATCCTCACGGCGAGGGACGCGGGCGACATCGATATCGATGCCGTTGTCGGCGCGGGCGGCGCACTCGATAACGGAGCTGGTGAGGCCACCTGCGCCAAGATCCTGCATTCCCACAAGCAGCCCGGCCTGGGCGATCTCCAGACACGCCTCAAGCACGAGTTTTTCGAGGAACGGGTTGCCGACCTGCACGGCGGGGCGGCGTTCGGCGGATTCCTCAGAGAGATCAACGGAGGCGAACGTCGCGCCGTGGATGCCGTCACGTCCCGTGTCCGCGCCAACAAGGAGCAAGACGTTGCCTGCGCCGCCGGTGCTTGCGCGGATTATCTCGTTCTCTTTGGCGATGCCGACGCACATTGCGTTGACGAGAGGATTGCCGGAGTAGGCGGGGGCGAATGAGACCTGTCCGGCAACATCCGGTATGCCTATACAGTTGCCGTAGCCGCCGATGCCGGCGACGACACCCTCGAACAGATAACGGTTGCGCGGCCTTTCATCCAATGGGCCGAAGAAGAGGGCGTTGAGGAGGGCGATGGGGCGCGCGCCCATGCTGAAGATGTCGCGGATGATACCGCCGACGCCTGTCGCCGCGCCCTGGTACGGCTCGATGGCGGAGGGGTGATTGTGGGATTCGACCTTCATGACGACGGCGAGGCCGTCACCGATGGAAACCGCGCCTGCGTTTTCCTCGCCGGGGCCGATGAGCACCCAGGGGGCCTCGTTTGGGAAGAGGCGGAGCAACAGGCGGGAATGCTTGTAGCCGCAGTGCTCGCTCCAGAGGATGCCGAACATGCCGAGTTCGACCTCGTTGGGCTCGCGCCCCATGCGCGTGACAATCTCGTCGTATTCGTCGCGGGAAAGGGATAGTTCTGCGAGGGTGGCGTCGGAGGCGGTCATGGTTTGAGTCTAGCAGTGTGGCAGGATAGACGCGTGAGTTCATCGGCAGCCTGATTCCACATATCGAGGCGTTGCATGCAGACTCAATTCACTGACGGCGTCCGCAGGCGTTCTTCGCACAGCGTGTTAGGCACGGTGGTGGCGGCGTTGCTCCTCATGGTTATCGGCATGAGCGCGGGGTGCAGCGTGCTTGAGAGGGCCGACGAGGATGAAGAAACGTCGCTGAAGATCGGCCTGTTGCTGAACTTCACGGGCTCGCCGGAGGCTTCGGCGGACCGGCAACGGGCATTTGAGCTGGCGATCCTGCATGTGAACGAGGCGGGCGGGGTGTTGGGGATGCCGGTGGTCGGCGTGGTGGCGGACGCGACGGGGGATCCCGATACGGCCGTGGAGGAGGCGACCCGGCTGGTTGATGAGGAGGGTGTCCACGCCATCGTGGGGCCGAATGCGAGTTCCGCTGCTCTGCCGGTAGCCGAGAAGGTGTCTGCGTCGCACCGCATTCCGACCATCAGTCCCTCGTCGACATCCCCACAGCTGACGGACGTTCACGATGACGGGTATTTCTTCAGGACTGCGCTTTCGGACGTTGCGCAGGGGCCGATCCTCGCCGACGTTACGCGCCGTCAGGGCTTCACAAACATCGCCCTGATATACCAGGATGACGCCTATGGGGCGGGGCTTGCCGATGCCTTTGCCTCGTCATGGGACGGCCCGTTGCGCTCGGTTAGCGTCGATCCGAACCTTACTGATTTCACAGGGCCGCTACTGGAGTCGACACGGGGCGGCTCGCAGGTGCTGGTGGTTATCGGTTTTGAGGGTCTGGCCATCGAACTGGTTAAGCAGGCAATCGATATCGAGTACTACAGTGAATTCGTATTCGCAGACGCGGCCAAGCGGTTGAGCCTTGCGCAGGAGGTTGGGGTCGACAGGTTGGCGGGGATGTACGGAACAGGAAGCGCTCCCCCGCCGCACAGCGATGACACACAAGCATGGGACGATGCCTATATCGCTGTCTATGGCGAGCTGCCGGTTCTCGCGTACGTCAAGGAGACGTATGACGCGACGGTGGCGATTGCATTGGCGGCGGAGGCGGCGGGCAGCGTCGACGGTGAGGCTATCCGAGATCAACTGCGGAACATTGCCGGGCCGCCGGGGGATCGTATTCCGGGCACGCCGGACGGCATCGCCAATGCACTAACGCAATTGGCCAACGGCGGAGACATCGATTACGACGGGACGTCCGGTGTCCTTGAGTGGGATGAGCACGGCGACGTGCGCCGGGGCTACATCGGTGTGTGGCGTTTCACGCCCGACGGCCGCATAGAGGATCTGGAGAGTATTCCCTACGGCACCGGCGGCTAGCAGTCCGCCATCGAAGGGACGCATGGCGCTTCGATTACGTTAGGCTCGCCGTAGCCGGAATACGTGTACTCCAATAGGCCGATGTAGTTGCCGGATTCGGTGTCGGTTCCGGGCGGGAAGAACTTTCTGAGGCCTCTAATTGGCCGCCCCTCGGGATCGGCCCAATATTCGTCCCGCACGGTTCCTTCTTCTGCCGACAAGAACACCTCGGACACATAGTGCGGCTCATCCGATGAGTCGGAGTCTCCCGCTGCGACTCTGTCCGGGTCCACACATGGCGGTCGGGTGAACGGCTGACGAACCCGGGATTGAACGCGCCATTCACCGTAGACATCAGGTTCGCCCGGTACGCTGTCGCGGACGTAATGCGTGCCGTCGTTGAATATCTGTTCACCCCTGTCCGTCGCGATCCCTTCGGGGCTATTTAGAGTCATCACCATGTGTTCGTCGTTCCCGGAGTATCGGAACTCTGCCGTCACTCCCGCGTATTGCCCGCTACCGACCAGCGAGGCGTCAAACGGCTCTTCCCAAACGTTGCAAGACTCGCCTGCACTTGTTGAGGTGGAGATTGGCGTGGGCTTAGGTACGGTGGTAAGTGTAGGGCTAGGAAGCGGCGTTGGCTCTGTTGTCACAGTCTGCCCGGGCGTTGGTGTTGGTGTATGGCTAGCGATGGGCGGTGATTCGGTCTCGGCTGTGCCGCAGCCGCCAAAGAAAATCAGTGTGGGAATGAGAAGAAAGCTCAGGCGCTGAATCATGAGGAAAGTATAGTCCTCAATCTACCTGACGGGAGAGACGGGACATTGCCGGACCACCGGGCTCTCGCATTCCGGGTACGCCGGACGGCATTGCCGATGCACTAACGCAGTTGGCCGACGGCGGAGACATCGATTATGACGGGACATCCGGCGTCCTCGAGTGGGACAAACACGGCGACGTGCGTCGGGGCTACATCGGCGTGTGGCGTTTCACTGCCGATGGTTGCATAGAGGATCTGGAGAGTATTCCCTACGGGTAACTGCGCTACGGCTCTCGGTTCGCGATCCAGTTTCGATGCCTGAATGAGGTGGTTTGCCGCGTTCCGGCATTGGCGGTCAGGGAGTGCCCTTCGACAGGCTCAGGGCGAACGGAGGGCCAGAACCCAGCCCACCCAGACTAGTTAGGAGGAACCATGTCTGCCATTCTGAGATCCGTCTGCCCTAGAAAGCGGATATTGATGATTTCAGCCATGACCTCGGTAGAACTGTTGAAACAGATTATGGCCTCTTCGGATGTTGCGCCCCGGTGATGCTGGAGCGCGTGAGTTGAGGCGAAGGCCCGATTCGCCCTTTTTCAAGGTCTTGCGGGAGGTCCAGGATACTAATGATTCGCTTCACATCGCTTTTGCCGATATTCTCATGGGCTTCGCTAAGGCTTTCGCGAACTATATGTGAGAACTCGATCCAAGTATCACGGAGTATAAGGCCGACTTGCTGGCAGTCTCCAGTATGGGAATTCACTGCCACCGTCCCACAGACTTGATTCAGTTGGTCGCCAAGTTCCCAGTTGAAACGGTCAATGACCTGCGCCGAGTCATTCCATTGGATGACTGCGTCAGTCCAACGCCAACCTTGTACTCGCCACAACCGCCTGTCCTGCGCAAGTTCCCAGTGCTTCTTGAGCGTCCACCCGGCAATCGGCATAGCGCATGGTGAGGCGGACTGAGCAATCGCGGTTTGCCATGACCGCGGCAGATAACCACCTTCGATTTGGTGGAATACTTGCGCGTCCACTCCAACGTGGTCAATCGGAACCTTGTGTTCATGGAGCATGCAGAGTGCCAAGGAAAACCCTCTTACCCCTTCACCGCCGTGCCCGCTCCTGAACCCAGCTTGGATTATAGAACCCTCGAACCTTTCCCACAGGAGGAAAAGGTGGGCGTTGCCGTACTTGGTGAGCACCGTAGCCCTCTGCGCCTGCGCAGGCACAGACAGTATCCTGTCCAGCGCGACAAGGCAGGGCCGAGTGATTCCAGGTTCTCCAACCAGTTGAAAGTGCATCCCCGTTAGATTCTTATCATAAGAATGATACGCTTGTTCCCATTCTATGCGATCTCCAAGTCAAGCTGCCCGCCTGTCAAGCAGGAATAAAGGGAGGAGCGGGGGTGGGCTCAGGGTGAGCGGGGGAGTCTAGATGGATTCCGGCTTTCACCGGAACGAGGGGTGTGACGGCACGGGGTTGGGTGTCAGAATACGATTTTGGATTCCTCGGCTGCGCTCGGAATGACATGGTGGGCGGCGCTGTACCTCACCTGTTGTGCCTCTCAGGCATGTGTTTCTCCCCATACGGGAAGTAGTTGGCATAGACTTCCAATTCCGAAATGAGTTTCAGTCTCAGAACGTCGCCGGAGGCCGCCACAATCCCGAGGAGTTCTGATCCCACCCAAAGTTGCGAAGCATGTCACCGAACGCCCGACGCCACTGGACATGCCGTGCAAATGCGGGGGCCATCAAGTCTTCGACTCTGTATTTGTGGCCCCCGGTCGTTCCGGCATGCATGCTTGTCACGATTTCGGCTTCTGTGCGCAGAACGTCGCTTAGTTGTGCAACATCAGCAAAGTCAGCTTCTGATAAGTCGTCGATTGGGGTGCCCTGATTTTCAGGGTAGTCCTGTGGCCCACGAATGTATTTTGTCATTGCTCGCCCTCCACTTCTGTGAGCCTCATCGCAATAATCTAACCTCGGCGTCGTAGTTTCCCTCATTCGGCATGATCAACTCAGCATTGCCGAGGCGCACTGGATTCCCGTGTCAAGCACGGGAATGACGAATGGGGGGCTCACCCCCACCCTAACCCTCCCCCGTCAAGGGGGAGGGGAGTCCCGATGGATTCCGGTTTTCGCGGGAATGACGAGGGGGCATCACTCGGCCTTCGACGGGCTCAGGGTGAACGGGGTCTTTACGGCAGTTCGGCGTAGTCTTCGTCCCAGTCGTCGGCGAGGCGGATGAGGTCTTTGAGGGGTGTGCCGCCCTGTTCGCTGTCCAGGCTGGGGGGCATGAGTCGTGTTGGCGGCTGAGCGCCGTCTCCGACCGCGAGCATGAGTAAGGAATCGACCAGGTTTTCCCGGGCATCCCACTTTGCTCCGGGGCGGCGAATGACGACGGTCGGGTTGAGGGCGGCGATGGCAGCGGCGCGCAGGACGTCTTCCTGCATCCACATGGGCTGCTCTTGTATGTCCGCCTCCTGCGAGTGGTCGCAGTCTTCACACTCGAACTGGGCGCGATTCCAGTCGGGATCGTAGTCTGTGGAGCCCTTTATGGACCCGCATTCCCTGCACGCTGCGCCCACAAAGACAAGCGGCTTTTCGTCGATCTCTGCTGCAGGGTTTGACTCACGTATCGCGTCCGCTATCTGGCCGGGGGATCGGAGCGCAAGACGGAGCACAGAGAGAAAGCCGGAGTTGTTGACGAGTTCCGAGGCCCTAACGATCTCCACTTCGGCTGAGCGGGCGGAGTCTTTCAATTCCTCCACGTGTGCGTCGAACAGGGCCTCCCAATAGTGGGCGCGAGACGGGTCGGCTGCTTCCGGGTCCGGTTGTCTGTTGTAGGCGCGGCCTCGCGGCCTCAGGTTGAAGGGTCGACCTGGCTCAAAGGCGGCCTCATCCGTCGCGCAATCGGGCACGACGTAGATGATGCGGAGCCTTGCCGATTGACTGCCCCTGCGAATTCGGCGCGCGAGCGAGGCAGGATACGCGAGCAGGCGCAGACGATCCGCCTCCGTCAACGCCGCCATGGGGATTTCTCCGGCGTAGACGGTGTCTTCATGCTGCAACGACTCGCCGACCTCAGAGAGACCGGCGGCGTTGCGATAGAGTTGTTCGGTGGTGGTCACCCGGGTTAGCGCTCGATGGGGAGGCCGACGCCACTGCCCCACTCTGTCCAGGAGCCGTCGTAGTTGCGGATGTTCTGATAACCCAGCAGCTCCTTGAGGACGAACCACGTGTGGGAGGAGCGCTCACCGATGCGGCAGTAAGCGATGACGTCCTTGTCGGCGGTCACGCCGCGTCCGCCATAGATCTCATTGAGCTCGTCGGCGGATTTGAACGTGGCATCCTCGTTGACGGCCTGCGCCCAGCCGATGTTGACGGCGCCCGGGATGTGGCCGCCGCGCTGGGAGCCCTCCTGCGGCAAGGCAGCAGGCGCAAGGAGCTCACCACTGAACTCCGCAGGAGAGCGAACATCCACGAGAACCGACGAGCCAAGCGCGGCGCGCACGTCGTCCCGCAGGGCGCGGATGGACGTGTCCGGATCATTGGCGGCGTAGGTCTGCGGGGTAATTGACGGAGCATCCGTCGTGGTTGGGCGATCCTCGGCAAGCCACTTGGCGCGTCCGCCGTTCATCAACTGGACGTTCTCATGCCCGTAGTACTTCAACTGCCAGTACGCCCACGCGGCGAACCAGTTGTTGTTGTCGCCATACAGGATGACGCGCGTGTCGTTGCCGATGCCGGACGCGCCGAGCAGTTGCTCGAAATCGCCTTTCTCGACCACGTCGCGCACGACAGAGTCCTGGAGCTGTGATTGCCAGTTCCATCCGACTGCGCCGGGCGCGTGTCCCTGGTCGTATGCTGCTGTATCGACATCGACCTCAACGAGACGCACGCCCGCAGCTTCAAGGTTCTGCGCGACCCACTCCGTGTCCACCAATGCGTTTGGATTTGCGTAATCAGCCATTGTGTGCCCCCACTCTTCTGCTTCTGACCGGAGAAGCTGTACCTGCGCTAGGTTCGCAGTCTACTTGTGGATAGTCAAGTAAAATCACCCCCACCCTAACCCTCCTCCATCAAGGGGGAGGGGATTCTGAGGCCGCCCTGTGGGCGGCGCTGGATTCCCGCCTTCAGGCTTGGGCGGACGGGGCGTTAATGGCATCGGTATGATGGCAGTACAGGAGATATAGGGCAGGAGATGTCGAGACGATGCGCGTGATGGTTCTGATCAAGGCGACCGCCGAGAGCGAGACGGGAATCATGCCCTCCACGGAGCTGCTTGAGGCCATGGGCAAGTACAACGAGGAACTCGTGGAGGCAGGCGTCATGCTGGGCGGCGAAGGCATCAAGCCGTCCGAACATGGCAAGCGCGTCGTGCTCGACGGGGACACGAACGCCGTTACGGACGGACCATTTCCCGAAACGAATCAGCTTATCGCCGGGTTCTGGATCTGGCAGGTTGCGGACATGGATGAGGCCGTTGAGTGGGTGAATCGGTGCCCACAGCCGATGCCCGGGATGGCCGAGATCGAGATTCGTCCGCTCTATGAGACGGAGGATTTTGCGACGGAGATGACGGAGGAGCAGGTAGAACGGGAAGAGGAGCTGCAGGAACGGGTGCCTGCAGCAAATTCTGAAGACTGATGACCAACTTGCACACACCACTCTATGACACGCACGTGGCGCTTGGGGGGCGGATTGTCGAGTTTGGCGGGTGGGATATGCCCGTGCAGTATTCGAACGGTGTGCTGGCCGAGCATGCGTCGGTGCGGCAACGGGTGGGCATGTTCGACGTTTCGCATATGGGCCGCATCCGGCTGACGGGCGAGAACGCGGCTGATGCTCTCGATCACGTCATGACCAGCAATATCGGAAGGCTGCGCCCCGGACGCGCACGCTACGGCCTTATCTGTAACGAGTTGGGCGGCATTCTCGATGACGTGGTCGTGATGCGGCTTGCCGACGACGAGTTCCTGATGGTTTGCAACGCGGCGAGTTGGGACCGCATCACGGCATGGCTTGGTCAGCACTGCGAGGATGTGGCTATCAATCACGAACGTGATGAGACATCCATGATGGCCGTGCAGGGGCCGGGAGCAGTCGATGCGCTTCAGGCGCTAACCGACCTGGAACTAACTGAGCTGGGGCGCTTTGCGTGCCGCTCAGCAACGGTGGCGGGAACCTCTGCGCTGATTTCACGAACGGGTTACACGGGCGAGGACGGTTTCGAGGTGATTGTGCCATCTGAGGAGGCGGAGCGCGTGTGGCGGACGCTTGTTGAGGAGCGCGGTGTTGCGCCGTGCGGCCTCGCAGCGCGGGACGTGCTGCGGCTGGAGGCAGGATTGATGCTGTACGGGCAGGACATGGACGACACGGTGACGCCGTTGGAGGCGGGACTGGGTCGATTTGTGAACCTCGACAAGGATTTCTTGGGCGTTGAGACCCTGAGAGAGCAAGCTGAGAATGGCATCGAGAAGCGCATCACGGGCCTCACCGTGGAGGGGCGGTCTGCGCCGCGGCATGGCTACACGGTGCGGACGGAGGGCGGCGGGGAGTCCGTTATCACGAGCGGGGCGTATTCGCCGTCACTGGACTACAGCGTTGCGCTTGCTTATCTGCCGACAGATGTATCTGAACCCGGGAACGAAGTTGACGTTGATATCCGTAACCGAACTGTCCGCGCGACGACGGTGTCTGTACCGTTCTTGCAGGCGGATCGCGGCTGAAAACGACACGCAAGTACTGCGCAAATTCTCTCGTTCAGCCGCTAGAATGAATGGGCACTTTGCCGCTCCGCCCCGCGCGGAGACGCAATGATTGGGGGACGTGAAATGCCATTTGACCCGGCCAATTTGCTATTTAGCCGTGAACATGAGTGGGTGGCACGGGATGGCGACAACCCGAACACGGCCACGGTAGGCATCACTGACTACGCACAGGGAGAACTGGGCGATGTCGTCTACGTTGATCTCCCGGATGCCGGCGCTTCGGTCAAGCAGTTCGAGACGTTTGGCGAGGTTGAGTCGGTGAAGTCCGTCTCGGACCTCTTTTCTCCCGTCAGCGGCACCGTCGCCGAGGTCAATTCGGGCCTTGAGGACAAACCTGAAATGGTGAACGAAGACCCATACGGAGAGGGCTGGATGCTGCGCGTGACCATTGAGGACGAGCGCGAATTACAGAGCCTGCTCTCGCACGATGAGTATCAGTCTTTCCTCGGGGAGTTGAGCGGCGGTGACTGAGCAGCGCAATCCGGCCCCCTTCGTTCCCATGACCGCTGCGGACCGGCGGCACATGCTCGATGTCATCGGCGTCAGTGACGTTGATGACCTGTTTGCGGATATTCCCACTGACTATCGCAACCCGCAGCTGGACCTGCCGCCGGCGTTGTCCGAGCACGATGTCGTCACACACATGGGCCACGTGGCTGCCATGAACGTGTCCGCAGACGCGGCTCCGTCATTCCTGGGCGGTGGGTTTGCGCGACATTACGTGCCGAACGCAGTGGGAGCGATCATTTCTCGTGGCGAGTTTCTGACGCCGTACACGCCATATCAGCCGGAAGCGAGCCAGGGCATCCTGCAGGCGCTTTTCGAGTTCCAGACAGTCGTTTGTGAACTGACCGGCATGGACGCCGCCAACACGGGGATGTACGACGGGGCGAGCGGGTTGGCGGAGGCCGCGTTGATGGCGTGCCGGCTGACGCGCCGCCGCAGCGTGGCCGTGCATTCCAGCGTGTCGCCGCTGTATCGGGCCGCGCTGGAGACGTACGCGGGCGCACAGGAAATCACGGTTATTGACGGTATCGATGATGCGCCGGACGGAGAGCCCGCCTGCCTGATCATTCAGCAGCCTGCATATGACGGCCTCATAGATGACGACCCTGATGCGCTTGCCGACGCGATTCATGAGCGTGGGGGGCTGCTGGTTGTCGCCGTGGAGCCTGTGTCTCTCGCGCTGATCAGGCCACCGGGCGAATATGGCGCTGACATTGTAGTGGCAGAGGGGCAGCCGCTTGGAATCGCGTTGGGGTTTGGGGGACCGGGCGTCGGCTTCTTCGCGGCAAAGAATGAGTACCTGCGGCAGATGCCGGGCCGCATCGTCGGGCGCAGCGTGGATGCTGACGGACGCGATGCGTTTGTGCTGACGCTGCAAACGCGCGAGCAACACATCCGCAGGGAAAAGGCCACGTCCAATATCTGCACGGCGGAGACGTTGGCAGCCATCGCGGTGGCCGTCCACACCGCCGCTCTCGGCCCGCAAGGGCTACGTGAGGTGGCGTTCAGCTGCTACCAGGCGACTCACAATGCCGCACGGCGCATCAGCCGCTTGTCGGGTTTCGCAATTCATGGCGGCGAGGACGCGCTGTTCATCAAGGAATTCGTCGTTGAGTGTCCGATCCCGCCAGCGGAGGTCAACCGGCGGCTGTGGGAGGCGCACGGCATCATCGGCGGGATCGACGTATCCGACCGCGTGCCCAATGGTCTCCTACTCTGCATCACGGAAACGTCGACAACGACCGATATTGATCGCCTTGTCAGCGCTCTTGCAGGCATCTCGGGTGTAGAGGAGACGAGAGACGAATCGGGAACGGCTACGAGTCTCTCGGATTGGCCGTCCATTGAAACGGCGCCTGCAGGCAATGAGACGATTTTGGCCATCGGCGACGAGGCGGAGAAGCGGGTCCCGTTGTTGCTGGATGTTTCACGACCGGCGCGGCGCGGGGTGACGACGCCCGTTCCTGCAGTCCCGCCGTTGGAACCACCCCTTCCTGAGGCGACACTGCGCAAGGAGCTACTCCTGCCTGAGATCAGCGAGTTGGACGTGATGCGGTATTTCACGCGCATCAGCCAGTCGAACTACGCCGTCGATACGACTTTCTATCCGCTCGGCTCCTGCACGATGAAGTACAACCCGCGTGTCAACGAGACGGTGGCGGGGATGCCGGGGTTCGCGAACGCGCATCCGTATCTGCCGCCTGAGGTCTGCGCGGGCACGCTTGGGGCGCTGTACAGCCTTCAGGAGATGCTGGCGAGCGTGGTGGGGATGGACGCGACGAGCCTCGCGCCGTCCGCCGGCGCGCATGGCGAGTTGACGGGGATGCTGCTCTTCCGCGCCTATCACCGGAGTCGCAACGACAGCAAGCGTACCGTGGTCCTCTCGCCGGACTCCTCGCACGGCACCAATCCGGCGTCGGCGGCGATGGCGGGATTCACACTCGTCACCGTGCCCACGGATCCGATCGGGAACGTCGACATGGATGCGCTGCGTTCGGTGTTGGGGCCAGAAGTGGCGGGCATCATGCTGACGATGCCGACGACGCTGGGGCTGTTCGATCCGAAGACCGCCGAGATCTGTGACCTCGTCCATGACGCGGGGGGGCTGGTTTACGGCGACGGGGCGAACCTGAATGCGCTGCTGGGCCGCGCGCGACTTGGCGACCTGGGCTTTGACATCGTGCATATCAACGTTCACAAGACGTTTTCGACGCCGCACGGTGGCGGCGGGCCGGGGGCGGGTCCCGTCTGCGTCAAGGAGCACCTGGCGGAGTTCCTGCCGACGCCGCACGTGGAGCAACGCGCCGATGGCCTCTACCACCTCGCCGCGCCGGCGCAGTCTGTCGGGCGCATCGGGTCGGCGGCGGGGAACGTCGGGGTGCTGCTGCGCGCGTACACGTATTTCCGGATGCACGGGGCGGACGGGCTGAAAGAGGTGAGCGGGGCGGCCGTGCTGAACGCCAACTACATCCGTGCCCGGCTGAAGGACCACTACCACCTGCAATACGACCGTATCTGCATGCATGAGGCCGTTTTCTCGGCCACGCGGCAGCGGCGCCAGCATGACGTGCGGGCAGGCGACATCTGCAAGCGGCTGCTCGATCACGGATTCTACGCGCCGACGGTGTATTTCCCGCTCATCGTTGAAGAGGCACTGATGATCGAGCCGACTGAGACGGAGAGTCGCGAGACGCTGGACGTGTTCATCGACGCGATGATCTCCATTGCACAGGAGGCATCGGAAGACCCTGACTTGGTGCGCGGCGCGCCGCATACCACGCCCGTCCGTCGCATCGATGAGGCACTGGCCGCCCGGAGGCCAGTGCTGCGGTGGGGAAAGAGGGACTGAGGACAGGAATGCTGCGGGGGCGAGCGTACAAACATCGCCCTTGAATCCCCATCAGGAGAACAGGGCGATTCCCGGTAGTCCTTCCCGATTAGCTTCGTGCCTTACTTTAGACTACAATGTAAGGCGCAATCCATGTAGCGAATGGAGTGCTTCAGGATGTTCGAGTCAAGCATAACTATCAAGGGGCAGACGACGCTTCCCAAGGCCGTTCGGGATTCGCTGGATGTGAAGGCAGGGGATAAGGTGCGCTACGTCATCGTTGACGAGGGTGTGTTGATACTGCCCGTGCGGCCGACCAGCCGCCTGTTCCGCAGCCTGTCGCACGACGGCCCCGTAGTGAGCCTGGACGACATGGATCGCGCCGTGGCGGAAGGGGCTGCGGAGGAATGACCTCCCTCGACACGAATGTCATCATCCGTTACCTGGTTGGTGACGACGCCGAACAGGCGGAGGCGGCACGGGCTTTGTTGGACAATTTGAGCGCGGATAATCCGGGCTACATTTGCCGGGAGGTTGTGATAGAAATCGCCTGGGTGCTGGAGAGAAGTTACGGCTTTGCTCGGTCTAGGGTCGCTGAGGTGTTGATTGATCTGACGGCTTCGGACAGTCTCGCTGTCGAGAACTCCTATGAGGTGGCAGCCGCCGCGCACCGGTATCGTCAGGGAGAGGTGGGGTTCTCAGACTTGATGGTTCTCTCAGCCGCGAAACGCGCGAACGCGTTGCCGCTCTACACATTCGACCGCAAGCTGGGGCGCCTGAAGGGAGCAGAGCTTTTGGAGGTCGAGGCGCGGGGCGGGTGAGCCGGCTAAGTTGCGTCAGGAAGAGGAGTTGGTCGATAATGATTGCGGTGACAGCAGTGATAGCAGTGCAATCAAACTGACCTTTCGCGGAATGGAGAGATGCCGGTGGCCAGCATTACGGTGCGCAATCTGGATGAGAGCCTGAAGAAGCGGCTTCGTATTCGCGCAGCCGAGAATGGCCGGTCGATGGAGCAGGAGGCTCGCGACATCCTGCGGGCCGCCCTTGATGAGGACGGGTCGCCAGCCCGTGGCCTCGGCACGGCCATCCATGGACTTTTTGAGCCGCTGGGGGGTGTGGACCTATCCATTCCGCCTCGCGAACCCATGCGTGAGTTGCCTGATCTTGGCGACTGAGCCAATCGCGATGTTTGTCCTAGACACCAACGTGGTGTCGGAGTTGATGAAGGAGCGTCCCGACGCCGACGTTTTGGCGTGGCTGGACAGCCAACTTACGGAAACGCTGTTCATCACCACCGTCACGGAGGCCGAGATTCGAACAGGCATTGCGATTTTGCCCGACGGCCAGAGGCGGCGTCTGTTGAATGCGGCTGCCGAGCGTGCCTTTGGAGTCTATTTCAGCGACCGCATCCTGGCTTTTGACAGCGAGGCTGCTCAGCTATATGCCCTGATTGCCGCCGACAGGAGGGCTACGGGGCGCCCTATAAGCCAAGCTGATTGCCAGATTGCGGCCATCGCCCGGTCACGCGGCGGTGCGGTTGCAACCAGGAATGTGGACGATTACACGGGGTGCAGCATCGAGGTGCTCGACCCGTGGTCCGCCCAAGTCGAGTGAACGGCGGCCACGTGTCACGCTCCCCGGAAACCCGGCCCTTTGGCCCGCCGGAGTTGGGTATTTCCATTGCGCCGTTGGGAGTGGGGGCGTGGCCGTGGGGTTCCACGTGGTACTGGGGTTACGGGAAGTCCTACGGCGAGGATGACGTTCGTGGGGCGTTCGACGCTTCGCTGGACGCGGGCGTCACGATGTTCGATACGGCGGAGATTTACGGGCGTCGGGGCGCGTCTGAGAGGATTTTAGGGCGACTGGTGGGGGAGTTGGAGGAGACCCCCCACCCTTACCCTCCCCCACAAGGGGGGAGGGTATCAAGGCAGCCGTTTATCGCGACGAAGTACATGCCTTTGCCATGGCGGTGGCGGGCTGGGGACGTGCCGCGCGCGCTCAAACGCAGCCTGAGGAGGCTTGGGCTGGAACGCGTCGACCTGTACCAGATCCACTGGCCGGTTGTTCCTGCACGCCTGCGCCTCAGGCAGTGGGTGGAAGGGTTGATTCGCGTACATGGGGAGGGGTTGGTGGGGGCCGTCGGCGTGTCCAATTTCGATGCCGATTTGACCAAGCGGACGCACGAGTTGCTATCTCGCGCGGGTATTCCACTTGCGTCCAACCAGCTGCCGTACAGCCTGCTTGACCGCCACATCGAGCACGAGGGTCTGCTGGACGTGTGCAGAGACCTGGGTGTGACTGTGATCGCCTACAGCCCTATCGCGGAGGGACTGCTGACAGGCAAATACACGCCGGATAGCAGGCCCGCCGGTTATCGCGGCTGGCGGCTGCGGAAGAAAGTCGTGCAAGTGCAGCCGACTGTTGAGGTGCTGCGCGAGATTGGTGAGCGGCACGACGGTAAAAC
Source organism: Dehalococcoidia bacterium (assembly GCA_965207895.1). Classification (GTDB taxonomy): domain Bacteria; phylum Chloroflexota; class Dehalococcoidia; order UBA6926; family UBA6926; genus VXMO01. The sequence goes on along the minus strand of CBDBNN010000003.1, from coordinate 348,398 downwards.
ACCGTCACAGGTTGCGCTCAGGTGGCTAATCCAGAAAGGATCGTTACCTATTCCCGGGGCGAAGACCGCGCAACAGGCGGCGGACAATGCGGGGGCGCTGGGATGGGCGCTTTCAGATGAGGAGATGGCGGCGCTGGATGAGGTTTCGGCCTGATCACTCCGCGCTTTACGGGCGGCGTGCCGTCCACGTAGGATTCGCTGAGACGCCTGAGCACTGGGGGGATGACTCATGACGATGCAGTTGGATGACGTCAAGCGTGAGGTGGCCATCGCGAACCGGGTGTTGCCGGATATCGGCCTTGCGTCCGGTGTGCTCGGCTCTCTCGGACACGTGAGTATGCGCGTGCCGGACAATCCGGAGCAGTTCGTGGTCAAGGGGCGCGGCTACGCCATCGACGCGCTGGCACGCGCGGAGCCGGAAGGGATGGTTGTCTGTGACCTGGACGGTTTCAAGGTCGGCGGCCCGCCCGGCATCACGCAGTGCTTTGAGGTCAAGATCCATTCCTGCATCTATCGCGCGCGGCCTGATGTGCAGTCCATCGTCCACGTCCACCCGCGCTATGCAATCGTTATGGGCATCCTTGGCGTCAACCTGGTGCCGATGTGCCGCGAGGGTATGGAGCTCGTGACGCAGGCTGTTCCGGTGTATCCCCACAGCAAGCTGATCCTGACAGAGGAGGACGGTGTCGGCGTCGCTGAGGCGCTTGGCGACGCGACCGTTCTCACGCTGCAGGGGCACGGCGCGGTGACCGTCGGCACATCACCCGGCGACGCCGTGATGAACATGGCGCACTTTGAGGAACAGGCACGGATGAACTGGTACGCATACGCGGCCGCGGGCCCTGACCACGCCCGTATCACGGAGGAGCAGATTGCGGAGAGCAATGCGCAGCCTCCGACGTCTGAGCTGCCGCATTTCAGGGAGCTGGTGAGCGGCACGCGGGCGCAGGCGGCGGTGGGCGGTGTGTGGAGGCATCTGGCGGCCAACGCATCAGAAGGTCTGTAGGCAGCGGGGAGGCAAGACTCGATGGATCTGGGAATCGCGGGCAAGGTTGCGTTAGTCACGGGCGGCAGTCGTGGGCTTGGCAGACAGGCAGCGCTGAGTCTAGCGGCAGAGGGCGCGAAAGTCGCCATCTGCGCCCGGACGCAAGAGAACCTCGATGTTGTTCTGCCGGAGTTAACGGCGGCGGGGTCGCCCGCCGCAGCCGCAATAGCCGCGGACGTGACCAACAACGCCTCACTTGAACAGCTGCATGACGCGGTTGTCGAACAGCTTGGCCCGATCGACATTCTTGTGAACAACGCAGGCGCAAGCCGGAGGGGCGACGTGCTGGCCATCGGCGAGGAGGAATGGTCGGATCTGTGGGGGTTGAACGTGCTAGGGCCGATACGGCTGAGCCGACTTGTTCTGCCGGGGATGCAGGAGCGGCGGTGGGGGCGCATCGTCAACGTGTCATCCATTTGGGGTCGTGAGCACGGCGGCGGCGTGGCGTATATGACCACCAAGGCCGCGCTCATCGCGTTCACCAAGAACACTGCGCTCAGCTACGCGAAGGACGGGATTCTGATTAACTCCGTCGCGCCGGGGTCCGTCGTGTTCCCCACCGGTAGTTGGGATCGTTTCCAGACGCAGAACGAGCCGGAGGTTGTACAGGACTTCATCAAGAACAATCTGCCGATGGAACGCTTTGGGTGGCCGGAGCCAGTCGGAGACCTGATCGCATTCCTGTGTTCGGAGCGGGCGGGCTTTCTGACGGGCACGACGATTAACATCGACGGCGGGCAGTCAAAGAGTTTGATCTGAGGGGAGGGAGGATGCCCTTCGACGGGCTCAGGGTGAGAGGGGGGGGGCTATACTGTCCAGGGGGTGACGGGCGTTAGTTGCCCCTCCAAAAGGAGTCAGCGTTAATCATGGCAACAGTGCGGGCGAGATATGAGAAGGGCGTGCTGACGCCGCTGGAGCCTCTTGAAATTGAGGACGGCGCAGAGGTACTTGTCGCTGTAGAGCGGATGGTTCCCGATAGGACGGATAACGATAATCCGTTGAGCTCAACGGACGACGCGCGTGAGGGTTCAAAGGGATTGCTCGGCATCGTCGAAATGGTCGACAAGATGCGGGAATCCTATCCGCCGGACATGTGGGACGGCATGCCGGCCGATGCCGCGACGAACAAGAAACACTATCTCTACGGCCACCCCAGGGTCGAGGAGTGATGCCGGGAATCTTTGCTGACTCCGGCTATTGGATCGCTCTCATGTACCCCGGCGACGCATTGCACAGTCGCGCGAGAACAATGGCCGACGATCTGGGTTCAACGCCAATCGTAACAACGCAGATGGTCCTTGCAGAGGCGCTCAATTTTATGGCGGGTCTGGGAGAATCCCGACGTTTGTTCGCCACAGAATTGGTGCAACGCTTGCAAAACAATCCCAACGTGGAAATCGTCCCTCAGTCCGATTCCCATTTCAACGCCTCACTACAACGGTACGCCTCTCGCCAGGATCAGTCGTGGAGCCTCACGGATTGCGCCAGCTTCATCGTGATGGAGGAGCGTGGCATAACCGGTGCTCTGGCGCACGACGAGGATTTTGAGCAGGCGGGCTTCGTCGCGCTGTTGAGGGAGGGCCAAAGCTGAGCGGATGGGTTGGGGTATACTTACGTCAAGAAGTTTTTTGAAACGGTTCAAATGATGCGTAAAGCATCGACAGAATGAGCCGTTTCCCACAATAGGAGGTGCCCCACGGCCCCCGAAACAACAAGCTCGGCCTCGACTGATGAGCTCCGCCCGTGGCGCGAGGGCAGTGAGCGCATCGCCATCTTTATTGACGGAAGCAATCTCTATCACGCCCTGGAAGAATCCTGCGGGCGGACTGATCTGGATTTCGCGGCATTCATCCAGTGGATCGCAGCCGAGCGTCCGCTCTTCCGGACGTACTACTACAACATCATCCAGGATGAGAAGCGCCGCCCTGCAGAGTTCCAGCAGCAGCAGCGTTTCCTGCAGGCTCTGAACCTGATTCCCTATTTGGAGACCCGCTTTGGCACGACGCGCATCCGCGACGGCCAGGTGGTCGAAAAGGGCGTGGATATCATGCTCGCCACAGACCTGCTGTACTACGCGTGGCAGGACTATTACGACATGGCGGTGCTGGTGTCCGGCGATGGCGATTTCGCGTATGCCATCCAGACACTCAAGAACCTCGGCAAGTACGTGCAGGTCGTGACCTTCGAATCGAATCAGTCGCCGGATCTCTGGGACAAGGCTGACCTGCGCACGCTGCTCACGCCGGACCTCGTTGCACAGGAGAACCTGTGGGTGAACAAGGAGCCTGCGCGGAAGAGGCGGCGGCGGACGACGAACGGGACGACGCGTCGCACGACGCGGAAGTCTTCAACGTCAGCCTCGACATCGTCAAACGGCCGGGCAGAGGCCGTAGCGGCGGAGTAACCGCGGTAGGCAGTGCCTACAGCCAAGGTTCTCGATCAGGCTTGAATGTAATGCGGTTTGGCCGTCACGTTCCGGCTTGGGCTATGTTTCAAGGCTTAGATTCTTCGCTGGATTCACCCTTCGACAGGCTCAGGGTGAACGGGTAGCTGCGCTACGGCTACAGTTCACGATCGGGCTTAGATAGCCTTGAAGTCCGCGCGCCACGTTCCGACCTGGGCGGCCAATTGAGGCTTCGGATTCTTCGCTGCGCTCAGAATGATAGGGAAGGCGACGCCGCGCGCCGCGCTTGCCCCCGCCTACGCGGGGGATTCGGAGAAACGCGGGGGCGTCCTGATGGATTCCCGCCCCGTATCCGAGTACGGGACATGCTTTCGAGTGAAGGACGGAGGGTTCAGTTAACCCAGATCGCCCTGATCGCGACCGGTGGCGTCCCTGAATGGAGAATCGCTCCACGGGAAGATGTTGGCGGCGGTTTCCAGCAATGGGAAATCATCCCCGGGATGGAAGACGGCAACGCCGTTCCCCGTGCCAATCCACAGGTTGCCTTCTCGATCAAGCAGGAGTTCATTGACGCGATTGTGCGGCAGCGGCGTTGACTCCGCCGTATAGACCATCCAGAGTTCGTCGTTCACCAGCCCGATAACGCCTCCGTCCGTGCCAACCCACTGGCGGCCTGTTTCCGTATCTTCAGCGAAGGACCGAACGTTGTCGTTGGGGAGCCGTCCATTGGCCCGATTCAGCTTGGTCCACTGCTGGCCGTCATAGATGGCGACTCCATCACCAATGGTGCCGAACCACATGCGTCCCTGACTATCCTCCCGAGAGGCAAGGATGAGGTCGGTGCGAATGTCAGCGTTCTCCGTTTTCAGGCTGTTCCAGATGCCATTGTCGAGGATATTGATGCCCTGCCAATGCGTGAGCCAGACACGGCCTGCGGAATCTTCCGTAACAACACTGATGATGTTTGTGTTCAGGCCATCGCTGCGGTTGTAGAGGGTCCACTCGCCGTCTTCAAGAACGGCCGCCCCAAGGCCCGTGGCAAACCACACTCTATCCTGGCTGTCGTAGTAGACGTTGAAGAGAGAATTGCTGGGGATTTGTTGTTCACCTTCGGCGTCACCAAACCTGTCGTATTCAATCCATTCGCCGTGATCATAGACAGAGCCGCCGCTAAGCGTGGACATCCATATGCGTCCTTGCTTGTCCTCTGTCAGGCCGGTCACATAGCGATACGTGAGGCCGCTATTGAACTGGGTAAAGGTCTCCCATGCGCGCCCATCAAACTTGGCAACGCCTCGCGACGTGGCCACCCAGATGTTGCCCTGGCTGTCTTCAAGGAGCCCATAAACGTCATTGGCCGGAAGGCCGGTTTCGGAGGGCAAAAGGTGTTCGTAGGACTCTTCTTCGGGATTATAGATGGACACTCCACCCCCGAATGTCACAATCCACAGCGTGCCGTCATCGTCGGCGTGCAGGTCTTCAATGAAGTGGTGCGTAAGTTCTCCGATCCTGACTGTGAGGGGGTCAGAAAACAGCGTTCCGTCAAAGCTCGATATGCCGGCTTCCGTCCCCACCCACAGGACTTCCGCATCGTTGACCGCGTCCTCGTCCGGCGTAATAAAGGCCAGAGCAGTCACAAAGTTGGATGGCATGCCCTCCTGCGTGGTGTACGGTTCTTCCCGCCATTCACCATCTGCGTGGATTATGTTCAGGCCTCCGCCGTACGCGCCGATGTATAGATCACCCTTGGAGTCTTCGAGGAATACGCGGATTTCGTTTGAGGCCAGAGGGCTGTTCTCCTCTGTGTAGATGGTGCGCTGTCCGTCTGGTTCAAACACCACGACGCCGCCCTTTGATCCGACCCAGACGCGGCCACCGGCGTCCTCGTAGAACGTCCAGATTCGATCGTCAGGGAGGCCATTGTCTACGTTGAAGGACCTCCATTCGCCATCTTCAAACAGACGGATGCCCTCGCCCCACGTGCCGACCCAAATCCGTTCCTGGCTGTCGAGTAAGAGTGCGGAGACAAATGCCTCATCCAGACCAAGGCTGCCATCGGCATCGAGGCGCGACCATTGACCCTCTTCAAGAACGACTATGCCCCTTTCCGTGCCGACCCAGACCGTGCCGTGCGGATGGTAGATGAATGAGGTTGTACGCGCGGTGATGCCGCTGTTGCTCGCGTTGTAGGTGATAATCGCCCCATCGTCATACAGAGACGCGCCGTTGTCGAAGCCCGCGAACCACTTGCGCCCGTGGATGTCTTCATAGACTTCCGTCAGAAACAGACTGGCGATACTGGTGTCTTCAACGGTGTAAACGGTCCATAGGCCACGACCTGAATTGGTCTGCTCTCCGCCACCGGCGGCGCCAATGAGGACAAGCATCGTCAGGGACGCCAATGAGATGCCGCGCAATAGGTTCACAGTCTGTTTCCTCTGTGGTTGGTTTAGGCGTGCTGTTCGTTGCGATTCAGTCCCGGGCGTGCGCAAATACCCACTCTGACCACACAGTGTAACGCGGAATTCGCCACGTGGGGCAGCCAGATACAAAAATGGCGCGCGCGGGAGTCGCATGGTACGATACGGCGTGTCCGAAATTGCCAGGAGCAGCACGAATCAGCGGTGGGGTCGGCTGAGCTGCCTTGCGCGCAAGGGGGTACCAATTGGCGGATGAGGTTCTGGGCGTGTCCGTTGGAACTGTCGTCTCGTTCACGAAAGAGATTTCAGCGCGTGATGTGGAGCAGTTTGCGGAGGCCACCGGCGACGTTCAGCCAATCCACCTTGATGAGACTTACGCCAAGCGCACCCGTTTTGGGAATCGAATAGCCCACGGAATTCTCACGGCGGGCGTTATCTCTGCGGCAATCGGCACTCAGCTTGTGCCGAATGCGATCGCCATCTATATGGGACAGACGCTGCAGTTTCGAGCTCCCGTGTGGCTTGGCGACTCGGTTACTGCAACACTCGAGGTGACTGATCTGGACGTTGAGCGACGACGCGCCACCATTTCAACCACGTGCACAAATCAGAAGGATGAAGTGGTTCTGACCGGTGAGGCGCTGGTGATGCTGGACACCGTTCGTGACGAGTAGCGTGACTCCCTATCAGCGCTATCGGCACGACTCGATTGTTTTCCAAGAATCCGTTTAGGAGGCGAATGTAGATGTTTGTTCTTGATCAGGGCAACCGAATCGTCGTTCCGCGGACGGAAATGACGTATCCCGGCCACAACATGCGTATGCATGAGAATGCGGCCACTGCGCCTGTCGACCACGTGATGGCGGATCTGGAAGACGCCTGCCCCTACGAGTTCAAGGGCGAGGCCTCCCGAAACACCATCATGGAGGCGTTCAACACGCTCAATTACGGCAGCAAGGTCGTCACCTTCCGCCCGAACAACATCCATTCCCGCTTCTTCCTCGGCGACGTGGAAACGATCATGCGGGGGGCGGTCGACAAGTTTCACGGGATCATCCTGCCAAAGGTGACCGGGCCGGAGGACGTCATTTATGTGTCCCGCCTGCTCGATGCCCTCGAGCTTGAGGCGGGATGGACGACGAAGGTTGCGATCGAGACCCTGATCGAGACACCGGAGGCGATGGTCAACGTCAGCAAGATTGCAACGGCCTCGCCACGAATGGCGGGCTTGATTTTCGGCATTGCTGACTTCGCTGCGGTGATGGGCGTCGTGGATGTCGTCGAAGACCAGAACAAGAACTTCCATTACGCCAAGCAGCATATGGCAGTGGCGGCGAAGGCCGCGGAGCTGCATGCCATTGACAACGTGTTCTTCACCCTCGTCCGGCGTGACACGTCGGAGGAGGACGCGGCCACGATCAATGAGGCACTGCTCCAGAAAAACGTCGAGGCGGCGAACCTGGGCATGGACGGCACGTGGATCATCCACCCGCAACAGGCGCCGATGGCCAACATGGCGTTTACGCCCAGCGATTCCCTTACCGAGTACGCTTCACGCTTGATTGACAATTACCACGAGCGTGGCGGCGGAGCATTTGTCTTCGAAGAGACGGGCGAGTTTGTCGACGAGGCGACGGCCAAAGGCTACCTTGTCTTACTGGCCAAAGCCGCGCAGGCAGGCAAGGTCGAAGCCGATTGGCTGTCCGAGCACGCCGCGCGACACGCAGAGATCACGGGCTATGACGTGCTCCGGCAGGCAGGCCGACACGTCGCCTAAAGGCTCCTGCGTCCGGAATCGTCATGCCTGATCCCATCATCGAACCGCAGGACGCCATTGCGGCTGAGGTGCGCCGATGGGTTGACCGGGAGGTTGTCCCGGTCGTTGATGAGCTTGAGCACAGCAACACGTTCCCGGATCAGCTCGTCCAGGGCATGCGGGAACTCGGCCTGTTCGAGTTGATGATCCCGCAGGAATACGGCGGCATCGGCGCGACGTATGTCAGCTACTCCGGCGTGGTGGAAGAACTGGCGAGGGGGTGGATGAGCCTCGGCGGGATTCTGAACACCCACGTCATCATCACGCATCTCGTTTCCTCGTACGGCACGGAGGACCAGAAGAAGCGTTATCTACCGCAGCTGGCAACGGCGGAACGGCGCGGCGCTTTGACAATTACGGAGCCGAACGCGGGCTCGGACGTGCAGGCGATTCAGACCGTTGCCGTGAAGGACGGCGATGACTACGTCGTCAACGGCTCCAAGCTGTTCGTGAGCAACGGGCGGCGCGGCGGCTTGTTTGCCATGGCCGTCAAGACGGACCCGCACGTGGATCCGCGTTATCGCGGCATCTCCTGCCTGCTTGTTCAGCCCGAATACCCGGGATTCAATGTGACACGCGACATTGAAAAACTGGGGTACAAGGGAATTGAGGCCTCCGAGCTATCAATGGACGATCTCCGCGTGCCTGCGAGCAACCTGCTTGGCGGCGAGGAGGGCCAGGGATTCTTCCAGATACTGAGCGGCGTTGAAGTGGGTCGCGTGAACACGGCGGCGCGGGCCGTCGGTGTGGCACGGGCGGCTTTCGAAGCAGCCGCGACGTACGCGCAACAGCGGCAGGCGTTCGGCAAGGCAATCGGAGAGCACCAGGCCATCCAACTCAAACTCGCTGATATGTACACGAACATCACCGCGGCGCGCCTGTTAGCGCGGTGGGCTGCGGGTGTGAAGGACCAGGGCGGCCGCGCCGATACGGAAGTCGGCATGGCCAAGCTGTTCGCAACGGAGGTCGCGACACAGGCGACGCTGGAGTCCATGCGGATTCATGGCGGGATAGGCTATACGAAGGAGATGCCGGTTGAGCGGTTCTTCCGGGACGCGCCCGGCATGATGATCTATGAGGGCACCAACGAAATCCAGCGGACAATCATTGCTCGCAGCGTGCTGCAACGGTACGCGGTGAACTAGCAGGAGTAGTCTCATGCAATTTGGACGATACCTGGAGGAGTTTGAAGAGGGGGCGGTGTACAAGCACTGGCCCGGGCGGACGATTACGCAAGCGGACGACATCGCATTCTGCATGTTGACGATGAATCATCATCCACTGCACATCGACGAAGAGTTCGGCAGGAAGAGCCAGTTTGGCCAGAACGTCGTTGTGGGCAACCTGGTTGTGGACATTGCTTTCGGATTGAGTGTTTCAGATGTATCCGGTCGCGCCATCGCCAATCTCGGTCTGGACGAAATCCGATTTCACAAGCCGACGTTCCATGGGGATACCATATACGCAGAGACAGAAGTGCTGTCCGTGCGGCCAAGCGATACGCGGCCGGATCGCGGCGTCGTGACGGTTGAGACTCGCGCGACAAATCAGCGTGAAGAGACTGTGATGACGTTCAAGCGCAGCGTACTCATACCGCGAAAGCCGGAGGACAGTGAGGGTTAGGGGGCGTCGCTATGGCAACACGCTCTGAAGAAGAAGTCCGCGCGGCACACGCTGCGTGGGAGGAAAAGACGGCCGGCGCTCGTGAGCGCAAGGAGTCTTTTGATACGGACTCCATCGAGGGCATTAGCCGGGCCTATTCGCCTGAGAGTATTCCTGATCTGGACTTTCTTGGTGACGTCGGATTTCCGGGTGAGTACCCGTTCACGCGGGGCGTTCAGCCCACGATGTACCGGGGGCGGTTCTGGACGATGCGGCAGTACGCCGGATTCGGGACGCCAACGGAATCCAACGAACGTTTCCGCTATCTGCTGGAGCAGGGGCAGACGGGGCTCTCCGTGGCCTTTGATCTCCCAACACAGCTGGGCTACGACTCCGATGACGGACATTCGCTTGGTGAAGTCGGCAAGGTCGGCGTAGCTATCGACTCTCTGCGCGACATGGAGTTGATGTTCCAGGACATCCCGCTGGATAAGGTCAGCACGTCGATGACCATCAACTCGCCGGCTGCATTGCTGGTCGCCATGTACGTGGCTGTGGGGGAGAAGCAGGGGCATGAACCCGCCGCGCTCACCGGCACCGCGCAGAACGACGTGCTGAAGGAATACATCGCGCGCGGTACATATATCTACCCGCCGGGGCCGTCGCTGCGGCTTGCGGCTGATCTTGTGGGCTACTGCGCCCGGGAGATGCCGCGATTCAACAGCATCTCCATCAGCGGCTACCACATGCGTGACGCGGGGAGCACGGCGGCGCAGGAGATTGCTTTCACATTCGCCAACGCCATCGCGTATGGCGAGGCATTCGTCGAGCGTGGCGTCGATGCGGATTCATGGGGACCGCGCGTTTCATGGATCTTCAATACGCACAACAATTTCCTTGAAGAGGTTGCCAAGTACCGCGCGCTGCGCCGCATGTGGGCGAAGATCATGAAGGAGCGGTTCGGAGCGCAGGACCCGCGCTCGTGGATGCTGCGCACGCATACGCAGACCGGCGGCTCCACGTTGACGGCGCAACAGCCGCAGAACAACATCGTCCGCGCGGCCTACCAGGCCATGGCGGCGGTGTTGGGCGGCGTGCAGAGCCTCGCATTGTCTTGCTACGACGAGGCGCTTGGCATCCCAACGGATGAGGCGCAACGTGTGGCCCTGAGAACGCAGCAGATTCTCGCGCATGAGACGGGTGTCGCAGACACGGTGGACCCGCTTGCGGGTTCCTACTTTGTCGAGTGGATGACCAACAACCTTGAGGAAAAGGCGTGGCAGTATCTGCGGCAGATCGAGGATCTTGGCGGGGCCGTGACCGCAATCGAGAACGGTGTGATCCAAAAGGAGATCGCGCAGGCATCCTATGATGTACAGCAGTCGATCGAGAACGGCGACCAGGTTGTCGTCGGCGTCAATTCGTTCACGGACGGCAACGAAGACCAGTCGCTGCAGGTGTTCCGCGTGGACAACCGCGTCGTTGCGGAACAGCATCATTCGCTGGAGCGGGTCCGCGCCGAGCGGAGCGCCGAGGATGTCAACAACGCGCTTGAGGCATTGCGGGCCGCGGCGCGTGGAGACGGCGACCTCATGGAGCCGATATTGGGCGCGGTACGCGCCTATGCAACAACGGGGGAGATCAGCGGGGCGCTGCGTGATGTGTTCGGGGAATACACGCCGCCCGTCGAGGTCTAGCTGCCGATAGCAAATAGCAAACACCGCCCACTAAAGCGGGCACGAAAAGATACAGGCAAGGAAAGGAACAGGGGGTAAGGACGATGGCAGGACTGTTGGACGGCAAGGTGGCGCTTGTTACGGGTGGATCACGCGGAATCGGCCGCGCAACGGCGATCGAGTTGGCAGCAAGCGGCGCATCAGTGGCTGTGAACTATAACGCGAACGAGGAAGCAGCGAACTCTGTGGTGAGCGAGATTACGGGCGCGGGCGGCAAGGCCGGCGCGTACCAGTTCAATATCGCGGACCGCTCAGCGGTTGATTCCCAGATCGATCAGGTCGTGTCTGACCTGGGACCGGTCACCATCCTGGTGAACAATGCGGGCGCGACGGCGGATCGCACGCTCAGGAACATGTCCGACGAGCAGTGGGACAGCGTCATTGAGGTCAATCTGACCGGAACGTTTAATGTGACCAAGAAGATCTGGAACATCATGGGCGAGGCCGGCGGCGGCCACATCGTCAACATCAGCTCCATCGTCGGCGAGGCCGGACGGCTTGGTCTCATCAACTATTCGACGGCCAAGGCGGGGCTTTTGGGCTTCACCAAGACAGCGGCTCGCGAAGGCGCGCGCACCAACATCCAGGTGAACGCCATTGCGCCCGGTTTTATCGACACCGACATGATTTCCGGCCTGACGCCGGAGATGAAAGAGAACCTCAAGAAGGAGGCCGTTCTGGGCCGCCTCGGCGAGGTTGAGGAGATCGCGAAGGTCGTGCGGTTCATCGTGAGTGAGGCGAGTTACATGACAGGCGCGACGATTGACGTAAACGGCGGGATGTACTACCGCTAGGACTCCGTCGGTTACCAGGGACACAACCCAGGGGGGATCAAACCATGAGCGATGCAGTAATCGTTAGCGCAGTGCGAACGCCTGTGGGGACAATGGGCGGCGGCCTGTCAGGCGTTGCGGCGCCAAAGCTGGGCGCAGTCACCATTGAGGAGGCCATCAAGCGCGCAGGCGTTCCTGATGAGATTCAGCCCGATGAGGTGCTGATGGGGAACGTGATCCAGGCAGGGCTGGGGCAGAACCCTGCTCGCCAGTCCGCCATCCAGAGTGGTCTGCCGGTGAGCGTGCCCGCCACCACCATCAACAAGGTGTGCGGCTCCGGCCTCAAGACGGTCATCCTCGCTTCACAGGCCATCCGCGCCGGCGATGCGAACTACATCGTCGCGGGCGGCATGGAAAACATGAGCGCCGGGCCGTACCTGGTGCAGAATGGCCGCTACGGATATCGGCTCGGACATGCCGAGTTGGTCGACGCGACAGTCCACGATGGGCTGTGGTGCGCGATGGAAGATTGCCACATGGGCATCACGGCGGAGAACGTGGCCGCCGAGTACGGGGTGTCACGAGACGACCAGGACGCATTCTCCGCAGAGTCTCAGCGGCGTGCTGGGGCAGCAATGAGCAGCGGCCGCTTTGCCGATGAGATTGTTAATGTGGAGATCCCGCAGCGCCGCGGCGATCCGGTCGTCGTGGGCACGGACGAGCATCCTCGGCCGGATTCCACATCGGAGACGCTTGGGCGTCTGCGCCCGGCGTTCACCCAGGATAACGGAACAGTCACGGCCGGCAACGCCTCCGGCATCAACGACGGAGCGGCGGCGACAATCGTCGTTTCGGAAGAGTTCGCAAACGAGCACGGCCTGAAGCCTTTGGCGCGCGTGCGCGGCTACGCCGCTGCCGGTGTGGACCCCCGCATCATGGGCATCGGCCCCATCACCGCCATGCAGAAGGCCGTCCGTCACGCAGGCCTGTCCATCAGCGACATCGACCTGATCGAGTTGAACGAGGCGTTCGCCGCGCAGTCTGTGGCGGTGACACGCGAGCTTGAGCTCGACTCGGACATCGTGAACGTGAACGGCGGCGCAATCGCCATCGGTCATCCTATCGGGGCGTCCGGCACACGCATCCTCGTGACCTTGCTGCATGAGATGCAAAAGCGGGAGACGCAGTTCGGCATGGCGTCGCTGTGCATCGGCGGCGGACAGGGCATCGCGCTGGTCGTTGAGGCCGTGTAGGAACGGACAGAACACTGGCAGAGAGGCTTGAGTCAGATCTTCGGCATGCGAATTGTCGCGGGTGGGCGCCGTTAGGCGTGGCTTGGGACGCTTGCGTGGAACGTAATAACATGCGTATACTGCGCGTGTTAGCACTCTCTGCGCGAGAGTGCTAATTCTGCGAAAACGACGGTTAGTTAAGGGATAGTTACAGGAGGGATAGAGAGAGGTATGGCGCGCACATTTCAGCCGCTGGGAGACCGGATTGTGATCAAGCCTATTGAGCAGGAGGAGGTCTCCAAGGGGGGGCTGGTCCTGCCGGATACGGCACGGGAGCGTCCACAAGAGGGTGAGGTCATCGCGGCCGGCCCGGGACGGCTCACGGACGAGGGCAACCGGATTCCGATGGAACTCGTGGTCGGCGACAAGGTTCTGTATGCGAAGTATGCGGGAACCGAACTCAAGGAAGACGACGAGGATTTCCTGGTGCTCCGGGAGTCCGACATCCTGGCGAAGATCAGCTAGTCACAGGTCAGAAGGGTACAGGAGGCAGACTAAATGGCAAAGCAGCTTATATTTGGCGAGGATGCGCGGCGCTCGCTGCGCAGCGGCGTTGACGCCGTCGCCGATGCGGTCAAGATCACGCTTGGCCCCCGCGGGCGCAACGTTGTGCTTGACAAGCGCTTCGGCCCGCCCACGGTCAGCTCCGACGGCGTTTCCATCGCCAAGGAGATTGACCTGAAGGATCCGTTCGAGAACATGGGCGCGCAGCTCGTGAAAGAAGCGGCGTCCAAGACAAACGACATCGCCGGTGACGGCACCACGACGGCAACGGTTCTTGCGCAGTCCATCATCCATGAGGGAATGAAGAACGTCGCGGCAGGCGCGAACCCCATGGTTCTGCAGCGCGGCATCACGGCGGCCACGAACGCGGCCGTTGGAGAGCTCAAGACGCTGGCAATTCCGGTCTCCGGGCGAGAGCAGATTGCGCAGGTCGCGTCCATTTCCGCATCCGACTCCGAAATCGGCAACCTGATTGCCGAAGTCATGGAGAAGGTGGGCAAGGACGGCGTCATCACCGTTGAGGAGTCGCGCGGCATCCAGTACGAGACGGAATACGTCGAGGGGATGCAGTTCGATCGCGGTTACGTCTCGCCCTACTTCGTCACGAACTCCGAGCGCATGGAGTCCGCCATTGACGATGCCGTGATGATCATCACGGACAAGAAGGTGTCCGCAGTCAGCGAGATCGTCCCGGCGCTTGAGAAGGCAATCGCCATCTCCAAGAACGTCATCGTCATCGCTGAGGACATCGAGGGTGAGGCACTCGCGACGCTGGTGGTCAACAAGCTGCGCGGCGCGGTGAACTGCCTGGCCGTCAAGGCTCCGGGCTTCGGCGACCGCCGCAAGGCGATGCTGGAAGACATGGCCATCCTGACCGGCGGCGCAGTCATCAGTGAAGAGGTTGGCAAGAGGCTGGACAGCGTTGAGCCTGATGATTTCGGTCGTGCGCGCCGCGTGGTGGCCGACAAGGACAACACCACGATCATTGAGGGCTCAGGCAGCGACGAGGCTATCCAGACGCGCATCGCTCAGCTGAAGGCGCAGATGGACGAGTCCGGCTCTGATTACGACCGTGAGAAGCTTCAGGAGCGCATCGGCAAGCTGGCCGGCGGCGTGGCCGTTGTTCGCGTCGGTGCAGCAACTGAAGTTGAACTCAAGAACAAGAAGATGCGTGTTGAGGACGCCCTGTCCGCCACACGCGCCGCCGTTGAAGAGGGCATCGTCCCCGGCGGCGGAGTCTCCCTGCTGCACGCGGCATCCGCGCTTGAGGAGCTGACGCTCGATGGCGACGAGTCCACAGGCGCAACGATCGTCCGGCGCGCGCTCGAGGAGCCGATGCGGATGATTGCGGAGAACGCCGGCAAGGAGGGCTCCGTCATCGTTGACGCCGTTCGCCGCCTTGACAAGGGCGAGGGCTACGACGGCGGACGCGACGAGTACGGCAACATGGTGGAGCGCGGGATCATCGATCCCGTCAAGGTGACGCGCACGGCGCTTGAGAACGCCGCGTCCATCGCCGCCATGGTCCTGACCACGGAGTCGCTGGTGACGGACATCCCGGAGGAGACTCCGGCGATGCCGCCGCAGCCGCCGATGGATTACTAGGCCGACTAGACCAGATTCGAGACCGCAAGTACCCCGCTCACCGTATGGTGAGCGGGGTACTTCTTTTTGGGGAGATGTCATGAACAATCCAACAATTGACGGTGTTTTCTCGCAGCTTGATGAGTGGAGAGGTTTCCCCGCTTATCAGCTTGAACGACGCGCAGACATCTACTTTGCGTTGTTCCTGCCTTTCGTGTTGAAGGAACGCTTTGAGCTTGCATCGGAGCCCGATCTAATCCCTGAGTTTCCGCTGCGCCACGGCACTTTGGGGACCGACGCGACAGCTACCGGCAAGGGCAAGATTGGTAAGAGCCAATCTGTGAAAGTCGACTATGCCGCTGTCTCACGCGATGATGGCAAGGTTTTTCTCGTCGAGTTGAAGACTGATATGGCATCCAAACGCCCTGCCCAGGACGCTTATCTGCAGGCGGCAAGCAAGAAAACATTCAAGGAATTGGTGGGGGGAGTCTATGAAATCCGGGATGCGGCGACGGGAGAGGCCAAGCGAAAGTATACGAATCTCATAAGATATCTTGAGAAAATTGTCGTCGACGAATTGCCGCAAGGCATGAAACCACAAGTCGCTTACGTTCAGCCGAAGGTGGATACGGAACAGATCTCTTTTTTGGAATTCGCAAAGGTCATTAGGGGGCGCGGTGAAATCGCAGACAGGTTTGCGGAGTCTTTGAAGAAATGGCAGGAGCCTCCGGCCTAGCTTTCGTCGTGGCTGAAGCCCCTGTACCATCACTCAGGGGGTGAACTCATGGGACAACTCGACGGCAAGGTTTGCATTATCACCGGTGGGGGCAGGGGTATCGGCAAGGGGATTGCGCGCGCATTTGCCAAGGAGGGCGCGACCCTTGTCCTGGCTTCGCGGCAGCTTGAGAACCTTAATGAAACTGCCGAGGAGATGCGCGGATACGGATCGCCCACCCTGGTTGTCCAGACGGACGTGACCAGCGAGGAGGAGATCATCAACCTCTTTGAGGTGACGATGGCGGAATACGGGAGAGTCGACATCCTCGTGAACAACTCCGGGGTATTCGACGGCGGTCCGGTGGACGAGCTTTCGTTGGAGACGTGGAATAAGGTCATCACCATCAACCTCACTGCGGCTTTCATCTGCACACGAGAGGCGATGAAGATCATGAAGCCGCAGGGAGGCGGACGAATCATCAACATCGGCAGCATCTCGTCGAGTATTCCCAGGTGGAATTCCGCTGCCTACGCGACCTCCAAACACGGAATCATCGGCCTCACAAAGTCGACGGCGCTTGAAGGCCGGGATCATGGAATCTCGGCGGGCGCGCTTCATCCCGGGAGCGTCACTTTGGAGTGGCGCGGGCCGGAGGATCCGAACGCGACGATGTCTGTGGACGAATTGGCGATTGCGGCGTTGGCAATGGCCGTGATGCCGCCGTACGCGACTATGCTTGATGCGACCGTGCTGCCCATCAGGCAGCCGTTCCTGGGACGCGGTTAAGCGGGACTCAGGCCGTCATTCTGAGGCTGGGGACGGCGTCCAAGCTGCCGTCATCGGGTTGGGCGCCGTGTTCGATGACGAACGCGGCGCGGGCGGCGATCATGACGCCGTTGTCCGTGCAGAGTCCGGGGCGCGGCCGCCATACAGGCATATCCGCCTTGCGCAGTACTTCCTCGCCGAGGGCGCTGTTTGCTGCGACGCCGCCGGACAACATGACGGACTTCGCCTTGGTGGCTCGCGCGACTTCCAGCAGGCGGTCCGCCAGGCCAACGACAGCGGTCTGCTGAAAGCCGGCGGCGATATTGGCGACGTCTTTCTCGCTCAGCGCGTCTGTCCCTCCCCGCTCATTCACCACGCGGAGCACCGCCGTCTTGAGGCCGCTGAAGCTGAAATCCCATGAGTCCCTGATCAGCGGGCTGGGGAAACGGACGGGTTCGGTTGCCTCTTTCGCAACGCGTTCGATGATCGGGCCGCCCGGGTAGCCGAGGCCAAGCAGCCTCGCCACCTTGTCGAATGCCTCACCCGCGGCATCGTCTCGCGTCTCGCTCAGCAGCCGGTAGTTCCCGTGCTCCTCGACCAGCACGATGTCCGTATGGCCTCCGGAGACGATGAGGGCCACGGACGGCAGTAGCGGGTCGCCGCGTAGGGCACTGTCCCACTGTCCGTCCGCAATCCAGTTGGCATAAACGTGCCCCTCAAGGTGGTGGATGCCATACAGCGGCAGATCCCACGCCATGGCGAGCGCCTTGGCGAAATTGACGCCCACCAGGAGCGAGCCTGCCAGTCCCGGACCATAGGTCACGGCGATGGCATCAAGATTGAGGTCTCCGTCATGTCGTTGCATGACGTCACGCAGAAGTGTGGGGAACGTCAGCAGATGTTGGCGCGAGGCGATCTCCGGAACCACGCCGCCGAATCGCGCATGGATATCCGCTTGCGACGACAGTCCATGGACGATAACGTGACGGCCGTCGTCAACGATGGCGATGCCGGTCTCGTCGCAAGACGATTCGATGCCAAGGACTCTCATGGTGGCGCGGCGCAGCCGTCAGGATTCAGAGTGAGCCTGCGTGGCTAGGCCGCACTAAGTTGCAGCATCAACATGGCAAATTCACTTTCCATCGCCGCCATGCGGTAGAGCGAACGCATTGCAGGATCAATGCCGGACTTGATTATGGTCGATATGTGCTCTTCTTCAATGACATTCGGCATCTGCGACCAGCCAATTACGATGGTGTCGCCGTCGCCGATTTGCTCGTTGGCCACATAGATGGGCACTTCGCCCTCTTCCCCGAGCGCGCTGACCGAGTTATCCGGAGTCACATAGCCCGGATAATAAATCTGTTTACTGGTAACAACCCAGGAAACCGCCGGCCCGGCCCAGGCAAGGTAGACCTCATTCCCGGTGATCGCGGCCAATACTGCGCTTGCGCGCCAGCCACGCACCGAGTAGCCGCTGAGGGTCAATTGGGCAGTCTCGATCGCGTTCTGCAGGTAGCGTGTCGTCGTAAGCGTTCGCTGCGCATTGAGTCCTTCCTCAAGCGACTCCCAGACGATGTCCGAGACTGTTGATGCGGGACCTGAAACAACCTCCACCAAGCCGTAAACGGCACTGATGTCGTCTCGTCGCATGTCATCCCACACGCGAATATAGGGCGCCATTGGCTGCGCCTCGCCGCCTGAAATACTGAAACTAGCCGTCGTGTATGTTGCCATTCGAAATTCCCCGCGCTCTCAAAACAGCAGTCCTGTTAATGATACCAGTGGGCGCTACTCCCTCAGCCTGGCGCGAATGATTGCCGCGTGAGATGTAGAATAGTCACCTATAACGACGGCAATCTCCCATCAGGGAGGAGGGACGCGCGCACATGCAGGAGGTCGAGACCATTAGCCTGGTGCTATTGGGGCTCTCCTTTCTCTTTTCGGCAATCTTCTCAGGCACGGAGGCGGCTTTCCTTGCGTCTCAACCGCACCGCCTGAGGCACCGGGCCGAGAACGGCTCACGAGGGGCGCGCATCGCGGAGGGTCTGAAGGAGAGGCCGGAGCGTTTCCTTTCGACACTGCTCGTCGGCAACAACCTCACGAACACGGCCGCCGCGGCCATCGCGACGAGCATCGCCCTGACACTGCTGGAGAACTCGGAGCAGGGTCTTGTCGCCGCCACGGTTATCACCACCATTGCCCTGCTCGTCTTTGCGGAAATCACGCCCAAGACGGTCGGCGCGCGTCATGCAGAGCGCGTGATGGTAATCCTTGCGCCGCCTTTCCGGGTTTTTTCATTCGCTTTCGCGCCCGTAACGATTGTCTTCACAACGTTCGCGGGCTTTGTGGCATGGCTGACGGGTGGGACGCGCCGCGCAGTGGTGGACGCGCAGGAGTTCCGCGCGATGATCCGAACCGGCGTGGAGCAAGGAACCGTGGAGGAACGGGAAGCGGAGCTGGTCCACAAGGTGTTTCAGTTCGGCGACCGCATGGTCAGGGAGATCATGACGCCGCGAACGGAGGTCATCTGGGTGCGGAATGGAACGACGCTCTCTGAGTTTCTTGAGACATACGCCCAACATTCCCACTCACACTTCCCGGTTCTGGGGGATGAGCCGGACACGGTGGCGGGCATCCTCTCCATCAAGAGCGTTCTCCACAAGCACGCCCTGGGCGAGCTCACTGTGAACAGTTCCGTCACGACGGACCTGCGTGAGACACACTTCGTTCCGGAGACCAAGATGATTGACGACCTCATGGACGAGATGCGTGCCCAGCGGTCGCGGATGGTGATGGTCGTCGACGAGTTTGGCGACATCTCCGGCCTTGTGACGCTCAGCCGCGCCATCGAACTCATCGTCGGTCGGGTGGATGATCCCGGTGACCCGCAGGCGTTCCAGGCGGTGGATGAGCGCACGGTGCGAGTGGACGGCATCATGCATATCGATGAACTGGCGGAGCAACTGAACATCCACCTGCCGGACGGCGATGGCGAGTATGAGACCATCGCAGGCTTCGTGCTCAAGCAGCTTGGGCGGATCCCCGAGGAGGGAGAGGCCCTCGTGCACGGTCCGTATGAGATCACGGTGGCGCAGATCCAGGGCGCGCGCATCGACGAAGTCACCGTGCGCACGGAGGACGGTGGGTGATGCGGGTCATTCGATCCTTGGCCAATAAGCGCTGCCGTACAGAGGTTACGGCATGAACCTGTACCTGGTGCGGCACGGAGAGACGGAGTGGAATCGCGAGGGGCGCGCGCAGGGACGGGCTGACGTTCCGCTCAACGAGGCCGGAATCGCGCAGTCGCAGGCCTTGGCAAGCACCTTTGCGTCTATGAACGTAGCGGCAGTTATGTCGAGTTCTTCGCGGAGGGCAGCTCTCACCGCGGAGGCTATCGCCGCGCCGCATAGCCTCTCTGTGATTTCCCAGGATGACCTGCTGGAACTCAACTTCGGCGGGCTGGACGGCGCGCCCTTACGCGACATGCGCGAGATGTTTCCGGATTTCTTCGAACATTGGACGCGCGATCCCGCCACGGCGCAGTTCCCGGACGGCGGCGAGACGCTGCAACAGCTTCAGGATCGGACATGGGCCGTCGTGGATTCTGTTGCGCGGTCGCATGACGCACAGGACAACGTGATCATCGTGTCGCACGCCTTCGCACTGTATTCCATCATGTGCCGTGCGCTGGGGATGCCATTGTCCAACTACGGGCGGCTGCGCATCACGCCGGGCACGTACAGTCTCCTCGTTTCGCGCGCGCCGAACGTCATCGGGCCGGCGGATGAGCTTCAATGGGCGCTTACGAGTTTGAACGTTTCGCCAGCGCACGCCGACTGATCTCGTCATGACCTCAACCAACCGGCCATCAGCGTTGGATCTCGTTGACAGTGTCCACAATGCGCTGGCGTCCGGCGGTTTAGTGGGACGGGGCGCTCGTCTCCTTGTGGGGGTGTCCGGCGGGCCGGACTCAACCGCGCTACTGGCGAGCCTCGTCGAGTTGCGGGACGACTGCCAGCTTGAGTTACAGGTCGTCCACGTGGATCATGGCTTACGCCCGGAGTCGCGTGGTGACGGGGCGTACGTTCGGCGGCTGTGCGCCCGGTGGAATGTGCCCTTTAACGTGAGGCGGGTGAATGTTAAAGGGCTTCGGCGGTCGGAGAGGTTGTCCATGGAGGCGGCTGCGCGCAAGGCACGCCATCGCGCCCTTCTGGATGAGGCCACCGCATCAGGGGCGGACGCCATCGCGCTTGGGCACACGGCGGATGACCAGGTCGAGACCGTGTTGCTGAGCCTGTTGCGTGGGTCGGGTCTGCGGGGCCTGGCGGGGATGGAAGAGCAGTCGGAATCGCCGTTCACTCTGCCCAGCGGAGAGCGCGTGCCGATTGTCCGTCCGCTGCTTGGCGTGACGCGGGCGGATGTGCTGGGCTATCTGAAAGAGCGGCGGCTGCGGCCCCGGCAGGATGCCTCCAACGCCGACCCCACACATCTCCGCAATCGCGTGAGACATGAGTTACTGCCACTGATGGAGCGAATCCGTGAGGGCGCGTCGGACGCCGTTGGGCGGGCATCAGAGGATTCTCGGCTGGCGCTGGAGTACCTGGAGTCGCAGGCGGACGTACTGTGGGGGGAGGCGTGCGAGATCGCGGCGGATAGGCAGTCAGTCTGCATCAACCGTGGAGCGATGCGCAGGGCGCACCCGGCGCTGCGGCACGTTGTTGTTGAGCGGGCAGTCACATCTCTGCTTGGTTCGGCGGAGGGATTCAGCCGACGAAACTACCAAGACATTGACGCGATGATCACGACGGGCCGCACCCGCTCGGAGATCGATCTGCCGAAAGGACTGCGTCTTGCCTGCGATGACAAAAGCACGGCATTGTTGTCCATCGGCGCGCTGGACAGGCGGCATACGGGCATCATTGGAGAAAACTCGACGGTAAAGGGTACTATTGAGGCATGAGCAGGCGACGAAATCAGATTCCAAGGCCGGGGCGAGGCGGCGGCCGCGATGGGCGTGGCGGTGGCGGCCAACCAAATATGGGTGGCAATCGGGCGGAGCGGCGTTCCTTCCTGGAGCGCATACGCGTGCGGGAGGACGTTGCAGCGGACGCGCCTGCGGGGATGCGCCGGAATCAGCCGCGGGGCAACACAAGGTCGCGCCGCCGCGGCGAAGGCTGGACGTTCGGCCGAATCTTCGTCCTGTCTGTGATGGCGTTCCTTGCGCTTGCACTCGCGCTCAGCGGCCTGATCGCGTTCCTGCCCCCGCCGGGGACGGCGGGCTAGCGCGCCCCTTTGACATTATAGAACACCTGTTTTATCATCCGTCCGCAGCGGTAACTGCTAGCCAGGGGGCGTGACGTGGCATCGACTATTGAGTGGACGGACGAGACGTGGAATCCTGTTACGGGCTGCTCACGCGTCTCCCCGGGCTGCGACAACTGCTACATGTTCGCTCTGTACCCACGCCTGCACGCGATGGCCGTGCCGGGCTACGAAGAATCGCCGGACACTGTCAAGTTGTTACCCGAGCGGCTGAACGCGCCATTGACCTGGAGAACTCCTCGTCGCGTCTTCGTGAATAGCATGTCCGACCTCTTCCACCCCAAGGTGCCATTTGAATTCATCTCTCAGGTATTTGACGTTATGCATCGAGCGGATCGGCACATTTTCCAGGTGCTGACCAAGCGGCCGGGACTCGCGGCAGGCTGGTGGGAGAAGTTCGGCAGGCACGAGTTCGGCGAGTGGCCAGCCAATGTTTGGATCGGGACGTCTGTTGAGAACCAGAAGTACGCGCCGCGCTTGACTGTACTAGGACGCATACCTGCAGAAGTTCGTTTCGTATCCGCTGAGCCTCTGCTCGGCCCCCTAGACCTAACACGCTGGCTTGAGGACGACACCCTGCACTGGGTCATCGTTGGTGGTGAGAGTGGTGTGCGCGCGAGGCCAATGGAAGAGGAGTGGGCGCATTCCTTGAAGGAGCAGACCGCGCGTGCAAAGGTGAGCTTCTTCTTCAAACAGTGGGGGGGACGTAAGGGGAAGCGGAGTGGGGACAAGGCATTATTGGATGGCCAATTGTGGCAGGAGATGCCGGTGATGATGGTGTAGCGATGCCAACTAGTGACACAATTTGGCCGCTAGAGCCACACACCCGCGGTAAACACTTAGTTCTCCGTAACTACATGGATGCTTGGTTGCCAATCATGACCCGTTGGAATGGCCGCATATTGTTCATCGATGGCTTCGCAGGCCCTGGCGAATATTCTGGTGGGGAACCTGGTTCGCCTCTCATTGCGTTGGAAGCAGTACGAGACCACGCGGCCCTAGATTGGGATGGAGCGAGAATACAGTTCCTCTTCATTGAAAAGGATGTGGACCGCACTAAACACCTCGAAGAGGTTGTCAATCGTCCTGAAAACACTGCCACACCAAATGCAGAGGTTCTCATTGTCAATGGCTCGTTTGACGAAACTCTCGGCTCAGTTTTGGATGCCATTGAAGAGCAACAGGAACAACTGGCTCCGTCTTTTGTCATGATCGATCCGTTCGGGGTATCGGACACGCCGATGGCGTTGATTGGGAAGATTCTCCAGAATTCAAAATCTGAAGTCTATGTCTCTTTCATGTACAGGGACATTAACAGGTTCAAAAACACGCCAGAGTTCGAGAAACCACTTGACGATTTGTTCGGTTGCCCCGACTGGCGTGATGGGCTCGACTTAGAGGGTTCCGCAAAGAAGAACTTTTACTTTGACTTGTACAAATCACAATTGCGGAAAGCTGGAGCGAGATATGTGCTCCATTTTGAGCTATACGAAGGTAATTCTCTTGTCTACGCAATCTTCTTTGGGACACAGGATTTAGAAGGTTGTGACAAGATGAAACAAGCGATCTGGAAGGTCGCACCGTTCGGGAACTACCAGTTTCGCGATGGACACACAGGGCAACTTGCGTTCGAGAGTGGGATGGTTGAATTCTCCGAATTCGGACGGCAACTTCGTGAGGAATTCGCAGGGCGCAACTGGGTGTCAATTGAGGATCTTATTGATTTCGCGAGGTCTGATAAGACGCACTTCCACTCCAGTCACCTTAAGACGAAAGTCCTGCGTCAGATAGAAGACCGGGGCGAATTGGAGGTACGGGAGGGCACACGATCCAGAGCGCGGACATACCCTGACAATACTCAACTGCGCTTCCGTGATCCGCCGCCAAACCCCCAGCCTAACTTGCTCTAACCCCCTCACTCCACCTTTGGACGGCCGCCGAGGCGGAGGCGGGCGAGGCCTTTGATGTCTTCCCAGGCGGTGGAGATAATTTTGACCCTCGTGTCCGGGTCTTCTTCCCAAGCCACGGGGAAATCGGCGATGGGGTAGCGGTTTTTCTCGGCGATGAGCAGCAGTTCCGTATCGAAGAACCACGCGTTGTCCTTGATGAGCGGCAGCAGGTTGTCCGCGGCGCGGCGGCTGATGGCCTTGAATCCGCATTGCGCGTCCGAGAAGCCGCTCCAGAACACGGACTTGATCATCAGGTTGTAGGAGCGGGAGACGAACTCGCGCTTGAAGGAGCGCGTGGTCTGCGCGCCGCGCTTGAGGCGGGAGCCTGTTGCCACGTCATGGCCGTTCCTGACCGCGCCGAGCAGCTCCGGGATGCGGTTGATGTCCGTCGAGAGGTCCACGTCCATGTAGGCGCGGATGTCAGCGTCGCTCTCACTCCACGCCCGTTTGAGCGCGCGGCCTCTGCCCTTCTGCTCCAGGTGGACGACGCCGACCTCGCCCTCAAAGAGCGACGCCAACTGATTCGCCACCTCAAGCGTATTGTCAATGGAGCCGTTGTCGGCGATCACCACGCGCCAACGGTAGTCGGCCAGGTTCTCGCGGCAGTACGGCAGCAGGCGTTCAAGGCACACGGGCAGCGAGTGTTCCTCGTTGTAAACGGGGATGACGATATCTGCGGAGGGGCTGGTTTCGGCCATATCCGCTGCGGGAGTATCTGTCATAGATTCCGCCTAGTGTCGGAAATGGCGGATGCCGGTGAAGACCATGGCCGCGCCCGAGTTGTTGGCGGCGGCGATGACTTCATCATCACGGACGGAACCGCCGGGCTGCACGGCGGCTGTCACGCCGCCCTTGAGCCCCATCTCCAGGCCGTCCGCAAACGGGAAGAAGGCGTCCGATGCCAAGACCCCTCCCTGCGCCGCGTCCCCGGCTAGTTTCAGCGCGAGCTCCACGCTGATGAGGCGGTTCGGCTGACCGGCACCCATGCCGAGCAGCGCGCCGTCTTTCACGATTACGATGGCGTTGGACTTCACGTGCCGCGCGGTCTTCCAGGCGAAACGGAGATCGGCAAGCTCGGCCTCCGTTGGCTCGCGTTCCGTCACCGTTTGCCAGTCACCCATCTCGCCCATGTCCGCAGCCTGCACGAGGAATCCGCCACGCACCGTGCGGATGTCCAGCGAAGGCGTGGAGGCGGATGTACCATCCATCTCCAGCAGGCGCAGGTTGCGCTTCTGTGTGAGCACGGCGAGCGCGTCATCGTCGTATGACGGGGCGATAACAATTTCATAGAAGGCTTCGTTGATGGCCTCCGCCGTCGCCTTGTCCATCGGGCGGTTGGCTGCGATGATGCCGCCGAACGCGGAGACGGGATCTCCGGCGAGGGCGCGGGAGAAGGCAGTTGCAAGGTTGGGCGCGGTGGCGAGGCCGCACGGGTTGCCGTGCTTGATGATGGCGACCGTGGGCGCGTCCGGGAAATCACAGACGACGTTCCACGCAGCGTCCGCGTCAAGGATGTTGTTGAAGGACATCTCTCTGCCATGGATTTGCCGTGCAGAGGGGATGCCCTGCGCCGAAAGGCTTGGGTCGTTGATGCGGTAGAGCGCGCCCGTCTGGTGGGGGTTCTCGCCGTAGCGGAGCGACTGAATGGCCTGGAGGGGCAGCACACGCTCGGCGGGGAGCGTGGCGGCTTCATCATCCATGCCCGCGGCGCCCAAATCCCGGCCAAGATAATTGGCGATGATCGTGTCATAGGCCGAAACGTGCTCGAATGCCTTGCGGGCAAGTCGGCGGCGCTCGGCGACGGGAACGACGCCCGCACGCAGCATCTCCAGCACCGGAGCGTAATCAGCGGGGTCAATCATCACGATGACGGCGGGAAAATTCTTGGCGGCGGCTCGGACCATCGTCGGACCGCCGATGTCGATCTGCTCCAGCGCGTCCATGAGTGTCACGTCCGGCTTCGATACAGTCTCCGCGAAGGGATAGAGATTGACGGCGATGAGGTCGATTGTGCCGATGCCGTGTTCTTCCATCTGCGCCACGTGCGCCGGCTCCTCACGCTTGGCGAGAATGCCGCCGTGGACGCGGGGATGGAGGGTCTTGACGCGGCCATCGAGTATTTCCGGGAAGCCGGTCAGGTCCTCGATATGCTTGGCGTCGACACCCGCGCCGGTCAGGAAGCGATGCGTGCCGCCTGTCGCGTAGACTTCCCACCCGAGATCGGTCAGTGCATGCGCGAGGTCGTCTGCGCCGTCCTTGTTCCATGGGGCGATGATTGCTCGAAACGTCATTCGCGCTCCATTCTGAGGATGATGCGCTCGCCGCCCGGCGATCGTTCTTCAATCGTACCGATCTGCGCGCTGCCCTCCATCACGGACATGACCATCGGCGCGTCCTGCGGGCGTACAACGGCGATCATTCCCATGCCCATATTGAACACGTCATACATTTCCGCCACCGGGATTTCACCGCGGCTGCTGATGAGCCGAAAGATGGGCGGCACATCCCATGCGCCGCAGTCGACGACGGCACACAAGTTATCTGGCAGGACACGCGGCACATTCTCCGCATAGCCGCCGCCTGTGATGTGCGCGAGCCCGCGAACACGTCGCCGCATCGGCTTCAGCTCCCGGTAATAGGGACGATGAACGGCCAACAACGCCTCGCCGAGCGTCTCACCTCCGAGTTCAGGCGGACTTTCGTCAAGATTCTCAGGGTGATCGTCAAGGTCAAATACACGGCGGACCAACGAGTATCCATTGGTGTGGAGGCCGGTGGAGGGCAGGCCGACGAGGACATCGCCCGCGCGGATACCTGTCCCGTCTATGAGGTCCCAACGCTCCACCGCGCCGACGATGAATCCGGCGACGTCATATTGGCCCTCACGGTATGTGCCGGGCATTTCAGCCGTCTCACCGCCGATGAGAGCGATGCCGGCAGCGCTGCATGCCTCCGCCATGCCACGCACGATGTCAGCGGCGTCCTGCGGATTGAGGCTGTCGGTTGCGATGTAATCTAGGAAGAAGAGCGGATCCGCGCCCTGCACCCAGATATCGTTGATGCAGTGATTCACGAGGTCCGCGCCAATGCTCGCGAAGGACCCGGCCTGCCTGGCGATGTTGATCTTGGTGCCGACACCGTCCGTGCTGGCAACGAGTATCGGCTCACGGTAGGAATCCAGCTTAAAGAGGCCGCCAAAGCCACCGATGTCACCCAAAACACGGTTGTTGTACGTGGACTGGGCAAATGGGCGCATCAGTCGCACGGCCTCTTGCCCCGCGCCGATGTTCACACCGGCTGCCGCGTAGCTCGACTCCGAATCAGACACGCAGTGGGGTCCGCTCCAGCGCGAATTTATCAAGCTCAACCTGAACGGGAACAGTGTATTCACCCGTGAAACAGGCCGTGCAGAATCCCGGGCCCTCCTGAGCGACGGAACGGTACAGGCTCGGGACATCAAGGAAGCCAAGGCTATCGACGCCAAGCTCATCGCGCACTTCTTCGACGCTGCGGTCCGACGCGAGAAGCTCGGCCCGGTTGGGCATATCGATGCCGTAGTGGCATGGGTAGCGGATGGGCGGCGCGCATACGCGGAGGTGGATCTCCTTTGCACCGGCGCTGCGGAGCAGATCGATCAGGTGACGCGTTGTCGTACCCCGCACGATGCTGTCGTCCACAATTATGAGGCGCTTTCCCTCAATGACCTCACGGAGCGGGGTCAGCTTGAGGCGAACGCCCTCGTCGCGGAGGCGTTGATCAGGCTGGATGAAGGTGCGGCCAACATAGCGATTCTTGACCAGCGTCTCGTAGAAGGGGATGCCGGAGCCGTGCGCATAGCCGATGCCGGCGGCGGTGGCGGAGTCCGGAACGGCACTGACGATATCCGCCTCGACGGGGTGCTTGCGGGCCAGTTCCTTGCCCATCGCCTCGCGGCTCAGGTAAACACGTCGACCTTCCAGGACGGAGTCGGGCCGGGAGAAGTAGATGTGCTCAAAGATGCAGAGTGATCGCGCTTCGCGGCGGCCGAACGTGGAATGGATGCCGGTTGCGTCAATACGCACAATTTCGCCGGGCTCCACGTCTCGTACAAACTCTGCGCCGACATTCTCCAGAGCGCAGGTCTCAGAGGCGGCCATCCAGCCGGACTCGGCGACTTTGCCAAGGCTTAGCGGACGGAATCCGTGCGGGTCCCGGACGGCATAGATGGCGTCCTTCGTGAGGATGGTCAGGCTGTACGCTCCCTCAAGGCGGAGCATTGCCGCCGTGATCTTTTCCTCCCACGTTTCGCCCGGCAGGACGGCGATCAGCTGAGCGATGACTTCGGAATCAGTCGATGTGACGAATTGGGCGCCGAGTTCAAGCGCCTCCTGCCGCAGGAGTTCGGCATTGACGACGTTGCCGTTGTGCGCGATAAGAACCTCGCCAAGAGGGCCGTTGGCAGGAATCGGCTGCGCGTTGGCGAGCGTGGAGCTGCCTGTGGTGGAGTAGCGCGTGTGGCCGATAGCAAAGCTGCCCGGGATGACGTTCAGGGTGTGCTCGTCAAAGACGCGATTGACGAGGCCAAGGCCGCGATACAGGTGGAGTTCCTGATTGTCGTCAGACGCGGCGATGCCGGCGCTTTCCTGGCCGCGGTGTTGGAGGGAGAAGATGCCGAAAAAGGCTGCCCGCGCGGCGTCCCCGCCCGGTAGGTAGATGCCAACGACGCCGCAAGCGTCGTGCAACTTGTCGTCGTCCACTCTCACCTACCGGTGAACATCAGGTCCGGCTCCCCGGGCTCTGCCTAAGCGAAACAAGGTCAAGAATACCAAAACTCTGGTCGAAGCGCACGCCAAAAGCCGCCGGTTTTACGGCGTTCAGGCCTTGCCAGCGTGAAGCTTTAGACCTAGGACTTTGACGATGGCGAGGACGGCGGCCAGGTCGAGCGTTGACTCGATTTTCTTTTGCAGATCCAAGGCCTCGGGGGGCAGTCCGGCAGCTAGCGCTTCTTTCTCCATACCTTTCGAACGAGCGATATGGCCCAGAATACCGATCACGGTTTCAGGGTGGTCTTCGTCAAGCGCGGCCTCAAGAAAATCGGCCCGGTCTTCATCGGTACGCAGTTCTGTGGCGGGATCCCAAAGCCTAAGCGCTACGCGTGCCATCACCAATCCTCCCATCCGTCCGTATCACGAGCGATTGCCCGCGCGTTGCGGATGTCTGCATCCTGCGTGCTCTTGTCACCACCGACAAGAAGGACTACTAACGATGTCCCTCGTCTAATGAAGTATAGCCGGTACCCTTGTCCGTAGTGAATTCTCAGTTCGTATAGGCCCTCGCCAACAGACCTGACATCGCCAGGGTTTCCAGTACGGAGACGTTCAATCCGAGCGTTAATTCTTCGTTTGGCTCGTCCATCCCGAAGCCGCTCATACCATTGGTCAAAAGTGGTCGTTGTAACGACGCGTATCTGTGCTCCGTCTCCAAGCAAGCTAACCGACCGACTCGAATCACATCTACGCTATTGCATTCTTCAACCGAATGGCGAAAACTCTTCGCGCTAGCCAGAAACGCTCGCGATGGCGTCCTCCAGGATGGCTACGCCCTTGTCCATATCCTCATCCGTTAGCGTGAGAGGCGGCATGAGGCGGAGAGCGCTGGGGCGTACGCGGTTGACCAGCATGCCCCGGTCAAGGCAGGCAGCTAGCAAGTCACCCGCGATCTCATCCTTGAATTGCACAGCCGCAAGCAGGCCCATGCCGCGCACTTCGGCAATCGACGAATGGCGGTCTGCGAGGCCCTTGAGCGCACTGAGCAGCCGCTCACCTGACGCCTGAACCCGTCCGGGGATATCCTCCGCCAATACGGTGCGAATCACGGCAAGCGCAGCAGCCGTCGTGAGGACGTTTCCGCCATATGTGGAGCCATGGTCGCCGTAGGTAAGCGCGTCCGCGTGATCTTTGGTCAGGAATGCGCCGATGGGCACGCCGCCACCGAGTCCCTTCGCCAGCGACATCACATCCGGCTCTACGCCAAATGCCTCGTAGCCGAAGAGGTGGCCTAGCCGGCCGATTCCGGTCTGCACTTCATCCAGGATCAGCAGCAGGCCGTTCTCATCGCACCATGCCCGAACGGCGGGCAGATAGTCAGGATCGGGGACATTGACGCCACCCTCTCCCTGCACCGGCTCCAGCATCACGGCTACGGTGCGCTCACTCGTCGCCTCGCGAATGGCGGCCATGTCATTGAACGGGACGTGAACGAAGCCGGGCGTGAGCGGCTTGAATCCCTCCTGGTAGTGGGGCTGGCCGGTGGCGGCGACGGTGGTCATCGTGCGGCCATGGAAGGACTCAAGGGCGGTGATGATTTCATACGCGCCGTCCTTGTGAAGCGCTCCGTAGCGCCGGGCGACCTTGATCGCGCCCTCCACGGCCTCGGCGCCACTGTTGCAGAAGAAAACGCGGTCCATGCAGGAGTTATCGATGAGGAGTTGCGCGAGCTCGATCTGTGGGACGGTGTAGAAGGCATTGGATGTCTGAATCAGCGTGCCGGCCTGCTCAGCGATGGCCTGTGTCATCGCGGGATGGGAGTGCCCCAGCGTGGCCGTTGCCCATCCGCCAACGAAGTCCAGGTACTCTTTCCCCTTGTCGTCCCATACGGTGCTATCCTTACCGCGCACGAGGGTGACGGGAACGCGGCGTACCGTTTGCATGTAATAGTCGGACTCAACCTGCTGCCAGTCTTTCGCCGTAGTCATGTGGTTCTCTCCAATGGCATCCGTGAATACAAGAAGAAGGCGTAAACGCTCTGGGTGTGGTTTCCCTATACACTATCGTACCGCGTAGGGACGCAAGTCGGTAGGGCGTGACGATGGGGGAGCCATGACAGAATCTGCGGTCAGTGAGCCATTCAGCCTGTTCAACACCAGCGTACTGCTCGGTGACAGCCGAAGAGTCTCGACCCTCGACTCTGACGACAGTGGCTCCGACGGGTGGCTCGTGGGCGTGCAGCATGTTGCCGAGTCGTGGGAGGAGTGGCGGCGTCATGCTGACGGTGATGGGTTCCTGTTCCTGCTCTGGGGTGCGGCGACCGTGCTGACTGCCAACGACCCGACGGAGGACGCAACCTTGCATGACCTCAAGGCGGCTAGCGCGTTTATCATTCCATCCGGCACGTGGTACCGGATAGTAGTTGAGGAACCGGCAAACCTGCTGGTGGCGGCGCGGGCGGGTGAGGTTGAGAGTCGGCCCGCTTAAGGGCCGCGTATACTTGGGCTTGGGTTCTAGTCAACGAATGCCATTTTGCGAGAACTCGAATCAGATAAGGAACAGGAACGGTTGAGATGGGTGAGAGACAAGTCAGCCTGACTGAGGCGCAAGAGCGGCTACCCGAACTTGTGGATGATACACAACGGGGAGAGACGCTGGCCATCACGAGAAATGGCAAGGAGGTCGCGCGACTGACACCACCCGTATCCAACGGCGCCATCTCCAATGCAGACAACATTGCCGAGGATGAGAGGGCACGTAGGGCGGCTATCGTCGAAGAGTTCATGCGAGAGAGCGCCCAAGCTGACTGGGAACGTGGTCGGGTGACACTGGAAGAAATCCGCGAGTGGAGGAATGAGGGCCGCGCCTAAAGTGAGCGTCCTCGGAGTCGATTCATCCATCACACTTGCATGGATACTCTTAGAACTTGACTTCAAGGAACGTGTCAACCGCGCAGTTGAACGCGTGGCTGACGTGGGTGGCGTTGTCCCGCAACTCTGGCACTACGAGGTACGGAACAGCATTCTCGTTGCCGAGCGACGTGGTCGGATTTCCCGAGCTGATTCAGACCAGAGATTCCAATCTTGGGGTCGTATCCCCATTGAAACTGACTTATCACCTGACCTTGACGCCGCCATGACGTTGGGCCGCCGCCACGCGCTTAAGTTCTATGACGCCATTTATGTCGAATTAACAGTCCGTGTCGATGGGCAACTGGCTACTCTCGACCAAGCGATGGCCCGGGCCGCGGAAGCAGAGGGCGTTCCTATCGTGTAGCGCCTAGGCCGCTCGTTCTTCGTCGTCGTCCTCCACGACCTGGTCGATTGTCTCGGAGAGGGCCTCAATCTGCCGCGTCAGCTGAACAGCAGAATCACGTATTTGCTCAAGCTCTGCGCGCAGGCGTTCCAGTACCGTGCCCTCCGTTGCGCCACCTGCTCCGGGATCTTCCCTGGTAATCTCCCGGATGGCTGTTGTGCCGCCCCGTCCGGCGAGGAGATTGTTCAGCGATTGACTCAAGGTCGGGAGCATAACGGGTTCTTCGCCCTGCTGGACAAGCACGACGCGCGTCAATTGCGGGTAATCGATGTCCTCGGCCTTGAGATAGATCGGCTCCGCGTACAGGAGGTGGTCGCCGACCGGTATGACAAGAAGGTTACCGCGCAGGACGTTGGAGCCGGCCTGGTCCCACAGCGTGAATTGCTGTGAGATTTCGGGGTTCGTCGTAATGCGGGCCTCAACCTGCTGCGGGCCGTCAATCTGCCGTTCCTTCGGGAAGGTGTACGCGATGAGAGAGCCGTAGTTCTCACCGTCGTTGCGGGCCGCCAGCCATCCGACAAGGTTCGGCTTGCCATCCGGCGTGAACGGCATGATCAGCACGAACTCTTCCTGCTCTTCCCCGGGCAGGCCCATGATGAGATAGTAGGGCTCCATAACCTGTGCCTGGTCGCTGAAGAACAGTTCGAGCGGGAAGTTCCACAAGTCCTCCTGGTTATAGAAGACCTGCGGATCCGTCATGTGGAACTTGAGGTACTTGTCCGCCTGGATGGTGAAAAAGTCCTCCGGGTAGCGAAGGTGGGAACGCAGCGCTTCTGGCATCTCGCTCATCGGCTTGAAGAGGTCCGGGAACACGCTCCTGTAGGTCCTGATGATTCCGTCCGACTCATCGGCGACGTAGAGGTCCACAGAGCCGTCATAGGCGTCGATAACCGCCTTGACGCTGTTGCGGATGTAGTTGAAGCCACTGGGCGCCGGTTCCGAATACGGGAACCGGTCGCTGATTGTGTAAGCGTCCTGGACCCAGTACAACTTCCCGTCCGCCACGACGATGTACGGATCGGAATCCAGCGCGAGGAACGGGGCAAGGTGGCCAACGCGCTCCTGGATCTCGCGGAAATAGAGAATCTGGCTTTCATCTGTGATTGCACCCGTAATCAGGATGTTGAGATCCGTGAAGCGCCACGCAAAGAGGACGCGGGAGAGCAGGCCGCTGATAGACACGCCGTCTCCCTCAAAGGACTGGTAAACCGGGCCGGCGTCCGTTGGATGGTCGAACTCCGGTGTGGTACTTCGCACAATAACCCAGTCGTCCGTCGCCTCACCGAAGTAGACCTGCGGAACGTCGACGTGCGGCGCGCCGGTGACCGGCTCCGGTGGAATGTCCTGCAAGAAGAACTCCGGCAGGCCGTCCTGGGTGAATTCCGTCACAGGGCTCATCGCCGCGCCGTAGCCATGCGTGTACTGCAGCCGCTCATTGACCCACGTCTGTGCCTGCGGGTCCAGCTGTGATTGCACAAGCTCGCGCGTGCCGACCATCACCTGCCGATAATCGCCGTCAATCGTGTAGCGATCTATGTCGATATCCAGGAACGAGTACTGGAGTCGGAAGAACTGGATCTGGTTGTAGATATCGCGGAGAGGCCGATGATCCCACAGGCGGATGTTCTCAAAGGTTCCCGGGTTGTCAGCCACGATTTCAGGGGTGATGACCTCTGGGCTTGAATCGTACGGCTGCTCTTCGATGCGGTTGAGCGCAAATCCTTCCCGCGTCATCTCAATGCTGCGCTCAATGTATGTCTCCTCGCGCTCAAACTCGTTCGGCTGTACCTGGAAACGCTGAACGGCTGCGGGCAGCAGTCCTGTACCGAGGGTGAGCGTAAGGAACCAGATGCCAATGGCGGCCAACGGAAGGCCCTGCCAGCGGAGGAACGAGTTGGCCGCAAGGAGGATGGACACGATGATGCTGATGACGATGAGAACTCGCAGCGCCGGCTGACGAATCACTACATCCGTGTAGGCCGCTCCATATGCCGCGCCCCGCGCCGAGTACAGGAGTTCCTGCAAGCTGAGCCAGTACCCAATAGCAAGCAGCAAGAAGAACACGACGCCCAGGCCGGATAGGTGGGCACGCAGGGTTGGTGTCAGCGAGAACTGGAAGCCGCCCAGCGCGAAATTGATGGCGTAGATGCCCACGGCAAAGAGGGCGTTGACGATGACGACGCCCAGCGCCCACCCTTGCAGGAATCGATAGAAGGGCAGATCGAACAGATACGCAGAGACATCACGGTTATACAGCGGGTCTGTCAGATTGAACATCTCCGCGTTTGTGAACCGCAGCGCCGTTTCCCAATACCCGGACGCCGCCGCGCCAAAGACGATCGACAGCAGGATACCGGCAACGATGAGCCCGATGAAGACCAGACGTCGCGCCCACGTGAGCGCCTCAAGCGGGATGTTGAGCGCCGCCTCCGGCGAGATGCCCTTCGGTGAAAAACGCTGTGCCAGGTAAACGTTCACTCCAAAGACGGCGGCAAAAACCAGCGCGCCGAGCACGAACAGGGCCACGCGCGTCGTGAGGATGGTCGTAAAGACGGACAGATAGCCCAGATTGTCGAACCAGAGCCAGTCGACGTAGATGTTAGCGGCTATGGACCCGCCAATCCAGAGGAGTAGCAGCGCGCCGAGCGGAATCGCCCAGTTGAGAATGGATGAGAGGCGCGGCGGATCCCGTCGTTCGAATTCGTCCAGAAAGCTCACGCCGTCGCTCCTGCCGTTGCGGCTTGTTTAGTCTCTTTCACTATGCGTGTACCGGTGTCTTTTTCGAGCGCATCGCGCAGGGCATTCGGAACACGGCCATCGATGATCTGCGCCGTTTGTGCATGGGCAAGCGCGTTTAGGCAGGCCGTTACCTTGGGAATCATGCCGCCGGTGATGACGCCGTCGTCTATCAACACCCGCACGCGCTCCTCCGACAGAGTGGGCAGCAGTTCTCCGTTGCCGTCCAATACACCCGGCACGTCTGTCATGAATATAACGCGGTCTGCCTCCAGCGCGCCGGCTAGAGCGCCCGCCACGGAGTCCGCGTTGACGTTCAACAGCCTGCCTTTGTCCCTCGCCTCTATGGAGACGGGCGAAAAGACGGGGATGAAATCGTGGTTCAGCAGGCCGACGATGAGATCAGTCTGGATTGAAGCAACCTCGCCCACACGGCCAAGTTCAGGATCTCTCACCTCGGCGGCGATAACCGCGCCGTCCGCGCCGGTCAGGCCAACACCACGTCCACCCGCTTCTCCAATAGACGCCACGATGCGCGTGTTGACCAAGCCGCAGAGAACGGCCGTGACGACATCCAAAGCCTCATCACTCGTGACACGGAGGCCGCGCACAAAGGTCGATTCGACACCCACTTGGTCGAGCCACTGAGATATCAGCGGGCCTCCACCGTGGACGACGACGGGCCAGACTCCCTGCTTCTGCACGGCTACGAGGTCCCGAAACGTCGTGTCCTCCGGCCCCAGAGCGTTGCCGCCAATCTTGACGACGATACGCGCGTTCTCTGCCATTACCTTTCCAATTCAGCTTCGCTGTGAAACAGCACTCAGAGTACCAGAGTAACGAATGCGGCGGGTATCAACAGCGTCCGGCGCAGTATCAGGTGGTGTATTCGCCGTTGATGCGTACGTATTCGTAGGAGAAATCACACGTCCACGCCGTGGCCGCCGCGTCACCGAGGCCAAGCGACACGTCAAACCGCACCTCAGACTGCTTCATGCGCTCGACGGCATCGTCCCTATCGAATGGAACGGCCTGTCCGTTTTGCAGCACGCAGATGTCGTTGAAATGGAGCGTCACACGGGATTCCTGCATTTCCACGCCGCTCCGCCCCAGCGCCATCATCACACGGCCCCAGTTCGGGTCATTGCCAAATACCGCGGTTTTGACCAGTGGCGACGTGGAGATGACACGGGCCGCCTGCCGGGCGTCATTATCACTGGTAGCGCCGGTCACGTTGATCTCAATGAGTTTCGTGGCACCCTCACCATCCCTTACGATGGCCTTTGCGAGCTCCATAGACACGTAAGTGATGGCCTCTTCTATGAGTGCCTCATTTTCTCCACCGGTAACGGGGTCGTTGCCTGCTGCGCCGTTGGCAATGACGAGGAGCGTGTCATTTGTCGACGTGTCTCCGTCAACGCTGATCATGTTGAAAGAGCGGCTGACGGCGCGGTCCAGAATGCGGCTCAGGCAGTCCTGGTCAATGGCGGCGTCCGTTGTGACGAATGCGAGCATCGTTGCCATATCCGGGTGGATCATGCCGGAGCCTTTCGTCGTTCCGGCAACAGTGACCGTTTGCCCGCCGATCTCCACCGTGACGGCGCATTCCTTGGGCTTTAGGTCGGTCGTCATGATGGCCAGGGCGAAATCATGCCCGGCATCGTCCGCCAGTTCAACAGCCTCGATTCCGCTCCGCATGACATCCATGGGCATGGGAACGCCAATCACACCGGTGCTGCAGACAAGCACCTCTTCCGGGCGCAGGCCCAGCTTGTCCGCCACTACCTGGGCCGACACGCGGGCATCAGTCATGCCCTGATCGCCGACAGCCGCGTTGGCATTGCCGCTATTGACGACGACCGCGCGGGGAGCTGCTTTACCGATGTGTTCCCGGCTCAGGACAACAGGGGCTGCCGTGACCTTGTTCTTCGTGAACACCGCCGCGCCCGTCGTTTCGCCGTCGGCGGCAAGAATCGTGACATCCAACACGTCTTCCGGCGTGTCTGAGCGAATACCGGCATGAACGGCGCCGGCGCGGAAACCGCGCGGCGAGGTGACTGAGCCGTTTTCCAGTGGCGTGATGGTCATTTTGTGTAACTCCAAGACGGACACGTATTGTCTGTCTCCAGACTCTACGATACATGGAATCGTGTTGGAGTCGACATCAACAGGCAGGCAAGTGCGGGTATGGGTACAATGCCGGTAATAGAAAAGAGTGGAAGCATGGCTATGAGTGATTCCGAAATCATATTCTCAGTGCGAGAAGACGAGATTGATGGCGGCTATAATGCGGCCGCCCTCGGTTTCGACATCTTCACACAGGGAGATTCGCTCGAAGAACTTCGTGCCAACGTTCGTGAGGCTGTCGACGTGTTCTTTGACGACGCTGGGCCAAAGGTCATACGGCTCCACTTCGTAAAGGATGAAGTCCTCGCGCGGTGAGTCTTCCCCGGGACATCAGCGGCGAACAACTCCGGCGGGCTTTGAGGCGTTTCGGTTACGAGCCAGTCCGCCAACGCGGCTCACATTTGTACCTGACGACGCTTGTCAACGGTGAGCATCACGTGGGTGTTCCAATGCATCGAACAGTCAAAGTTGGAACTCTCTCGGATATCCTCAAAGCTGTTGGAAGACACCATGGCCTAAGTGTTGAGGATCTCCTGGAACAGCTGCGGCTCTAGTGACGTGCGAAATCATATCGGAGGGCGGTTCTAATGACCCAGACGCAGCAGGAGGGTACGCGCATTGTTGGGCGGGGTATTCAGCGTGTCGATAGCGCTGAGCGCCTGACCGGCGAGGCAGTGTTCGGCGCGGACCACACAACTGACGGGACGCTCTACGCCAAGCTGGTTCGCAGCCCGCATGCCAACGCGCGCATCCTGAGCATCGATGTCTCAAAGGCCGCGGCCATGCCCGGCGTTCGGACTATCGTCACGTCCGCCGATTTTCCCTATATCGCCATGAGCAACCAGGCCGTTGGCGGCGAGATTACGATGACGCCGCGTGACCAACGCCGGATGCAGATGGCGGAGGACCGCATCTTCTACCACTGGCAGGCTGTTGCCGCCATCGCAGCAGACGATGCGACGATTGCCGAGGAAGCCGCTGCGCTTGTTGAAGTTGAATACGAACCTATTGAGCCTGTCGTTGACGTTGAGCGGGCAGTCCGCCCTGATTCGTCGCTGGTACACGATGACCTCTATACGTGGGAATTTGCGGGCGGCCCATCGGACAGGGCGAGCAACATCGCGCGCCGCGTTGAGTTTGAGCGCGGGGACATCGAGCAGGGCTTCGCCGAGTCCGACATTGTCATCGAGCGGACGTTCCGCGGTGGAACCGTCCACCAGGGCTATCTGGAACCGCAGGCATGCACAGTGGACGTGGGCGAGGACGGCCACCTGACCGTCTATTCGTCCAGCCAGATCAGTTTCAACCTGCGCGATACGCTCTCCATCATTCTTGGCCTGCCGCAGGACAAGATCACCGTCGTGCCACTGGAAATCGGCGGCGGGTTCGGGGGCAAGGCGGGACTTGGCATCGAATTCGTGACGGCGCTTCTCGCGATGAAGGCGCGTCACCCGGTAAAGTTGGTGCTCGCGCGTGAAGAGGTTTTCCGCGCCTCCGGGCCAACGTGCGCCCATGTGATCAATCTGCGGATCGGCGCGATGCGTGACGGAACAGTCACGGCGTTCGATGGGCGGTATCTGCTGGACACGGGCGCGATGACGGGATTCACTCACTCCGCTACCGCGGCGTTGACCGGCGCATCACACTATCGCTTCAAGCACCTGCACATTGACGCGTATGACGTTGTCACCAACAAGCCTGTCGCGATGGCCTACCGCGCTCCGAGCGGCCCTATCGGCAACTATCCGACCGAAGTCGTGATGGATGAGCTTGCCGAGGAACTGGGGATGGATCCCATCGATCTGCGGCTGATGAATGTCACAGAGGAGGGTGATCCGCTCCCGAACGGCCTGAATATGCCCGTGTGGGGACTGAAGAAGATCTTGCTCGCGGCTAAAGAACATCCGGCATGGACGGATCCGCTGCCGGATGGACACGGGCGCGGCTTTGCGGCGGCGTACTGGGGCGGCGCGACGCTCACGTCAAGCGCGGAGATCGTCATCAACCCGGATGCAACGTTCGAGGTTACGACGGGCTCCGTCGACCTGACCGGCACGCGCACAACGATGGCACAGTTCGCCGCAGAAGAGCTTGGCGTGGAGATGGAGCAGGTCAGCGTCCGAAGCGGCGATACGGATTCCGTCGGCCACACGGATGGCTCATTCGGCAGCCGAACGACGCTTACAACGGGCACCGCCGTCATGATGGCCGCCCGCGATGCGCTGGAGAAGCTGCGGGGCGTTGCGGCGGACATGCTGCGCGTGGAATCGAACTACGTCGATTATGAGAACCAGGCGTTCACGGCGCGTGATTCTGACCGCTCGATCAGCCTGCGTGATGCGTGCGAGGCCGCCGTTGAGGCGGAAGAAGATGAGTTGAAGATAGTCAGCATGGCGACGGGCCTGCCGGCTGCGCCAACATCTGCAGCGTCAATCGCGGAGGTGGCGGTTGACAAGGCCACGGGGCGGACAGAGATCAAGCGATTCACGATCTTCCAGGATCCCGGCAACGCGATCAATCCGCTGGCCGTTGAGGGACAGATGCAGGGCGGCGCAGCGCAGGGCATCGGCTGGGCGCTGTGGGAAGTCTATGACGTCGACGTGGCGACGGGCATGATCCGCAACCCGAACTTTTTGGACTACCGGATGCCGACGACGGTGGACGTGCCAATGATCGAGCCGGTGATTGTCTCCACACCGAACCCAAGCGGGCCGCACGGGGCGCGGGGCGTGGGCGAGATACCGCTCGTTACGCCCGTCGGCGCGATCGGTAACGCCATCTACCACGCGACGGGCATCCGATTGCACCAAACGCCGTTCACGCCAGAGCGGGTTTTCTTTGGGCTGCAGGAGGAGTTGAGGGGAGAGTAGGTTACTGCAAGAATGAACGGATGTCAGGTCTGTCCGATACAAGATCGGTCAGGGCTTTCATTGCGCCAGTCACTTGGGGAAACGAAGACAGAATCATCTCACCCTGATCTGTTTTGAGTAAGACTTCGACCTCGTTGACTCTGCTACCGATGGAGTCTAGATCTGTATCCAGAACTTGAGCCACTTCTTCGACGAGCTGACCCGCTACGCCTTCCACCATCTCCACGCCAGCTTTGAGTTTGTCAGTTTCTGCCAGCCTCTCGAAGGCCTTTAGAGAGGTCGATGCAGTGGGTTCCGCCTGTTTCTCTGGCCAATCGAATTCAACACCGCGCTGTCTCAAGACGGCAGCAATGTGATCAAAGTGAACATAGAACAACTCTATGCCAAAGCTTCGCATTAGAGCGCGAGACGGGTCTCCCCATCGCCCAGCTAAAACGGCGATGGACTTTCGGAGGGTGGGGTGGGTTTTGCGCAAGTTATAGTGCGCAACACAGAGCCAACTGCCTTTATCTCTATTGTGCTTCGTATAACGGATGTACTTGGGATCAATCATGATCACAGGGCGCTCATTGCTATCAAAAACGACCGCATCAATCTGATACTGATTCTTTGTCCCATTCCTTAGCTTGGCGGGACGAATTGTGAAGCCACGCTCCTCCACTATTGGCCGAAGTACGTCGCGTACAGCATTCTCAAACAGTTTACCGACAGCCTCGCCTAGGGCACTTGCTGAGTTAGTTGGCATGGCCGACCCTCGTTATTTGATTAGTGTTAGGACGCTTTCTCTCAAGGATACCTTGTGGCGCTGGGGGTTGTGGCCCCACTTACCACCACGACTTCGAAGTTCTTCGACGTTGTATTCCCTGAAGCCACTGGCCAAACCCAGGCGTCCCAAGAAACGCTCGGTTTGCACATGAACCCCATAAGGGGCGGAATCGCCAACAACGAGAACAAACTTACCACCCGGCTTTAGAGCTCGCGCTGTGCGTTGCAAGACACGCAGCATATCTTCAAAATATCCCGCCACAACAAAATCGTATGTCTTTTTTCCATCCTTGACGGCGCGCATTTCAGTCAACTTTGAGATGATCTCCGTCAAGTCCGAGTGGACATCAGGTGCAATTGCCCGGATGCTTGGGCAATCCCGTACGCCATTCATAGCGGACATGGAAACTTGCGTCGTGGCAGCGACAACCAAGTGATCCCGAATTTCTCGGGTGATGTCAGCCCAACTGGACATTTCCCCCCAAAAGTAAGTTTCAAGACGTGTTCGATCCGCATAGTCATAGTTGTTAAGGTATGGGGGAGAAGTAATCACCAAGTCAGTGGCTTCCCCGCCCGTGTAAAGGTCAAATTGGCGGGCATCGCCTAATTCCACTTGGTGGGAAGAAAATGGTAAGTCCAGTGCTTGAACGTGATGGAGATCTTCGAGCATCCGATTGCACTGAGCATAGTACTCAGCCAGTGCCCTACGACTGACTTTTCGTTGAGCATACTTGCTTGGAGCAATATATGGCCACCCGGCACCGGCTGTTGTAACAATCCGGAGAGTAGACGTGAGCGCAAGCTTCAAAAAGTCGCGCGTTTCCGGTTCAATCTCAATGTCCTTGAGTGCCTGCCTGAGCCCTGCAAGTTGCTTGAGATTTTCGCCATCAAAGCACTTATATATTAGAGGCGGCCATAGTTCCTCATACGGGATTACGCCGTCCAGTTTACGCGCCAGTTCAATGGATTCATCAATGGCTGTAGCGACCCGGGCAAGGTTGTGATTGAGGAACATCTTGGTTTGGGCGACCCAATGAACAAAGCGGTGTGCCTCCACACCTACAGAATGGATGCCAAGCATCCGTGCCGCTAGTGACGTGGTCCCTGTCCCCAGAAATGGGTCACCAATGGTCGCCCCGGCAGTCAGTCCACTTTCTTTTATCTTGGCTTCAACGAACTTATATGAATAACCAGCGGGGTAAGTGAACCAACGATGGACGGGAGCCTTCAGACTATCCCTAAATGATCCGTATTCACTGACGTTGTCGGAATTTGAGCGGGCAGGTTTGGACACAGATAGAGTCCCAGTAGCATTTAAACCCGTATATGAAGAGAATCTCTGTTGCTCACGTAAGCTAGGGGAAGAAGTTTCCTTCTCAAGAATGCTGCCATAAGAGTTTGTGCTGTCGATAGCTGCCATACCACACCCCTTTAGAACAAACGCACGCCAATCTTATCACAGCGCGTAAGATAAGCAGCAACCCTTTCTTTACTCCTCGTCTTCCTCCGTATCATCCTCTTCAGGGAGTTCGGCTTCGTCTTCAGCAGTGATTTCGACGATGTCTGTGGTGGGTTCATCGTCGTCAAGCTCGGCAGAAGGTTCCTCGGCCGCCTCTGCCTCCGCGGCTTTTGCCTTGCCGTTTCTGCGGCCCTTTGCGGATGACTTCGCCTTCGCGCCGGCCTTCGCCTTTGGCTTCGCGCCGTTCTTCTTGGCGGCGCCGTTCTTTGTCTCCGGCGGGGGCAGCTGTTCTTCCGGCTCCGGGAACTGGGCTATGGCCACAACCCGATCATCCGCGTCCAGATTCATTACTCGAACGCCGCTGGTGTCGCGGCCTTTGGGGCGCACGTTGTCGAGCGTTGTGCGGATAACGATGCCCTTGCGCGAGATCAGCATGATCTCCTCGTCGCGCGTAGCAGCGGCAATGCCGACGATGAGGCCGGTGGGCGCGCGGCTGTCACTCCGCACTTTGAATGTGGCGATGCCCATGCCGCCCCTGTTGCGAACTGCGTAGCCGTCGGTCTTTGACCGACCATCCTTGACTTCGATGACTTCCCCTGTGCCCATTCGCGTGCTCTTGCCGTAGCCACGGGCGGAAACGACGAAAAGGTATTTCTCCGGTTCTGCAACAACGGCCCCGACGACGTTGTCAACCGTTCCCCGCTTGCCGAATCTGATGCCACGCACACCGCCGGAGGTTGCTGAAGCAACCCGAAGCAAGTCTATTGGGAAACGAATGGCAAGCCCCTGTTCGGTCACGAGTATGACTTGATCTTCTTCCTTGGCGAGGATGACGCTGACAAGGTCATCACCTTCTTCCAGGTCCATCGCCTTCTTGCCCGTGCTGCGAACCTTCACGAACCGCTCCAACGGCGTTCGCTTTACCTCTCCCTTGCGCGTGGCGAAAACGAGGTAGTCGTGTTCGGAGAGGTCTGAGGCTGCCATGACCGTCGTGACCTGCTCATTCGGCGCGAGGGCGCTGCCCTGGAACAGGTTGGCGACGGGGATGCCGCGCGCCGTCCGTGATGCTTCTGCCGGCAGGTCAAAGCACCTGAGCGTGGTCACGCGGCCCCGATTCGTGAAGAACAGCAACGTGTCATGCGTGTCGCAGACCAGCAGGTGCTGGACGATATCCTCTTCGCGGGTCGTTATGCCTGTGACGCCTCTGCCGCCGCGATGCTGTCGGCGATAGGCGGACGCCAGCACCCGCTTGATGTACCCGCGCTGGCTGATGGTCACAACGACCTCGTTGTGCGGAATCAGATCCTCGCGGCGGACCGCGCCGAGCTCGTTCTCATCGATCTCAGTACGGCGCTCGTCCCCGTGCTTCTCCTTGAGTTCCTCGATTTCCTCGCGCACGACGCTGGTGATACGGGTCGGATCGGCAAGAATGGCCTCCAACTCGGCGATGCGCTCGCGCAGTTCTTCAAGTTCTTCCAGGATGGCCTGTCGCTCGAGGGCGGCCAACCGGCGCAACTGCATATCGAGGATCGCCTGCGCCTGCCGCTGTGAGAGCGTGTAACGCTCAATCAGTGTGATCCGAGCAGCGTCCGCGGACTCGGCGTTACGAATGACCTCAATCACCT
Source organism: Dehalococcoidia bacterium (assembly GCA_965207895.1). Taxonomy (GTDB): domain Bacteria; phylum Chloroflexota; class Dehalococcoidia; order UBA6926; family UBA6926; genus VXMO01. The sequence continues at coordinate 304,823 of CBDBNN010000003.1, read as the reverse complement.
CATCGAGGTTGTCCAGCGCGACACGCAGCCCCTCCAACACGTGGGCGCGATCCTGCGCGCGGCGTAGTTCATAGCGCGTGCGGTTGATGACGACATCACGCCGGAACCGGATGAAGTGGTGGATGATCTGCCGGAGCGGCAGGACCTGCGGCTCTCCGTCCACCAGCGCGAGCGCGTTGATGGAGAAGGATGTCCGCATGGCCGTGTGCTCGAACAGATTGTTGAGCACGATGTGGGCTGCGGCGTCACGCCGCAGCTCGATGACGACTCGCAGGCCGTCGCGATCTGATTCGTCGCGAATCTCACTGATGCCGTCCAGCCGCTTGCTGCGAACGAGGTCGGCCATCTTCTCGACGAGCGCCGCCTTGTTGACCTGGTAGGGAAGTTCGGTGACGACAATCTGAGGCCGCTGGTTGCGCCCCTCGCCGTCCTGGATCTCGGCCCGGGCCTCGATAATGACGCGGCCGCGTCCCGTAGCATAGGCAGCGCGGATACCTTCCGTGCCGCGGATGATTCCTTGAGTGGGGAAATCCGGGCCCTTGATGAATTGGTGAATCTCATCAAGCGTGGCATCAAATTCGCCGCCATCCGGCGTCTCCCGCCAGCGGTCAATGGCGAACAGGATGGCATCACAGACCTCGGTCAGATTGTGGGGCGGCATGTTTGTCGCCATGCCGACGGCGATGCCCGCCGTGCCGTTGACAAGGAGGTTGGGGATCCGCGCCGGGAGGACGACCGGCTCACGCTCAGAGCCGTCAAAGTTCTCCGCGAACGCGACGGTCTGCCTGTCGATGTCAGTGAGCATTTCCTCCGCGATGGCGGCTAACCGCGCCTCCGTGTAGCGCATGGCGGCGGGCGGATCGTTATCGACGGAACCGAAGTTGCCCTGACCGTCCACGAGCGGGTAACGCAACGAGAACGGTTGCGCCAGACGAACGAGGGCGTCATAGACGGGTGAGTCGCCGTGCGGGTGGTACTTGGCGATGACATCACCAACGACGCGGGCGCTCTTGCGATAGGCGGTGTTGCTTCTCATGCCCTGCTCGTACATGGCGTAGAGGACACGGCGCTGGACGGGCTTGAGTCCATCTCTTACGTCCGGCAGGGCGCGTGAGACGATGACGCTCATCGCGTAGTCCAGATACGCCTCACGCATCTGGCGTTCAAGAGCGACGGAACGTTCAACCATGAAGCATCGCCTCCATCCCGGGCCGACGGGCAGTCAGGCGCTAAGAAACGTCTGGAATCCTACTTTGATTTGTATGTCCAGTCTAGCATTTTTCGGCGTAAAATGCGCGTTGATGGGGGCAAAAAGACAATGTGCCGATAACCGCATGGGAAGGGGGAATCTGCCCTGAGGCGCTTCTTCAGGACATACCGCTGGGAATCTGTAATCCTCCTCTGGATTCCTTTCGTCGGCGCCTCTATTGGGCTCGTGGCAACGCTATTGGTTGCACTATTCCTCGACTCTTCGTCAATTAGCGAAGATACGGTGGCTACTCTTCTTCATCCTATTTCCGGAGCAATTTCAGGTGGAGTAATCATTCTGCTACTCATCGGCACATACATGCGCTTACGCAACCTGGTAGGGGCAGAATTCCTTTCACTCCTTTGCGCCTTCACCATCATGTCGATGGCCATAGGAATAGTTGGAGCATTCGCCTTAGGTTCCCTGCAGATTGCCAACAGAGTTGGGACGCCCGGGGTGTTGCTGCCTGTCTTCCCCACATGGCCGCTGTCTACAGTGCCTGCGGCCTTAGCGCTAGCGTTGGTGAGCCTGGTCATCACCTTGTGGTTCGCTCGCCAGGCCTCAAGGCTCAGCCTGCGTCACGCCTATTTTCTCGTCCTAATAGGAACCCTGGCCTTTTCCTCGGTAGATGGGCCGATACGAACGCTGGTGATTCGGGGCTTGCCGCTGGAAATTATGCTGGGATCCACAGCGTCCAGAGCGGCATTGATTTCTTCTGCACTTTGGTTTGCGGAGACTCTTCTGATCGTTCTTCCTCTGGCTTTATTGGGAATATGGCTACTAGGCAATTTCACATCACGCAGCCCAACGTTCCAGTGGCTCGCTATAGCAGGGTTGTTTGGCTATATGGCCCTGTTGTCGGCAGTACTACCTTTAGCAATCATCTTCTTCTTAGAACCAACACTGGCCGACATTGCAATCGTTGTAGGCATTATGGCTCTCGGCACCGTGGTTATTGCCGCTCTATTCCCGCTCATTTACCTGGTGCGTGTGCGGAAAACTGCGACGACGACTCCAGACTCTTACGTTCCTGTATAAATCTCCGTCATTGAGTTGAATGCTGCCCAAGCGAACCAGAGGGCATTGTCCGCCTTGACGGGGGTCAGGCGTTGCCCGCCAAGCTCGCCCTGATTACCGAATCCAAGCAGGGTCCACAGGGTGCCAGTTTCCGTGTCACGGAAGAACTCGCCTGCAGCTTCAAATTCCAGGATGCGATCGCCAAGCCGTCGGCTGAACGCGGCGGCTGAGCCGGGATCGTGGGATTCCGAGATGTTCTCCTCATCCAGGGCCGAACGCGTGCCAGTTTTCCAGAACACAACCACCGGCTCGCCGCCAATCTCCGTATTGATGACCTGCTCCTGCCTCAGCCATGCAAACGGGAAGGCGATAATCTCGTCGCCAATCTCCACGCCCAGAACGCGCTCTTTGGGGCTTAGACGCTCATCCAGTTCGCCGATGAAGAAGGACGGCGGATTGTTTGGGGAATCGTAGCCGAAGTATTGCGAGCCACCGTAGATGGGCCAGAATTCGGGGCTGCCGCTCGCCGGCGACAACACCCTGCCCTCGGGATATGTGCGGGCAAACTCCCGGAAAGATGTGATGTAGGCGGGGATCTGTTCCAGTCGCTGTCCCGCCGCCTCACCGACGATGGCTTGCCCATTCGCCTGCTGCCACCACGATTCCGTAACATCGTCCCACATAACGAGATTAGAAAGCCGTACGTTCCCCGTCGTGCCAAAGTTCAGTTCGACATCGTCGACAACGCGGTTGTGCGCCAGCGCCGTGTAACACAACGCGCAATAGGTCACCACCACCCGCTGGTTGCCGATAACGTCATTCACCACCTCATGGAACGTCAGGATGCCCAGCGGATAGGCACGCGCATCGCCGTTTATTTCCACGACCACTACGGGGTGATCGCCGCCCATCCAGTCCAAAGTTGCGCCTTCAAGAAGCGAGAGGAAATGGGGTTGGTAGATGGGTTGGATGCCGTTGCGACCCGCTCCCACTGAGATGATTTCGTCGGGGTCCACTGTGAAACGACGAAAGTCCGTCTCTCGCCATTGACTGATATTCACGCTGAGCGGCGGTATCTCCGCATAGACGTTGACACCGTCAATGACTTCAAAATGGCCGGGGGGAGGCGTATTCGTCGCAACGGCGGGCGGCAAGGTGGGGCGCGGCGTTGGGCTTGTGACGGGAATCAAGCCGCGATCACCCGTGGCCGAGCTCTCATCGCACCCGGCGGCCATTGCGGCAACGACTGCGACTGCAATCAATGGCACAATAGCAAGGACGGGCCGCAGTCGGCTCATTACCCGAAGCCTGAAGGTACTAGCCAGTCGGTTCGTCATGTCTTGTCACTTGTGGCATCGCGCTCGGAGACGCGCTTATGTGCTTTCCAGTATGTCACGGAGGGCGGAAAAGCGAGAGGATATGAGGGTCGCGTTGTGACATCCAATCCGCAGGGGCCTGCTTTTATCAGCGGCGGACGGATTATCGACCCGTGGCAAAATCTTGATGCCACGGGAGATGTTTTGCTTCAGGACGGCCGAATCGTGTGGGCACGAGCGGCCTCGGGGGACGATAGCCAGGTACCTGCCAACGCGCGGAGAATCGAAGCCGAAGGCATGGTTGTCACTCCCGGGTTCATCGACCTGCACTGCCACCTCCGTGAGCCGGGGCAGGAGCACAAGGAGACCATCGAGACGGGCACGCGCGCGGCAGCGAGAGGCGGGTTCACCACCGTCTGCGCGATGCCCAATACGGAGCCTCCCCTCGATACGCCTGAGCTTGTCAAATCTGTGATACGCAGCGCGGTGTCCGGCGGGAGTGTCCGCGTCCTGCCCATCGGAACCATCACCGTTGGGCGCGCAGGGCGGGAGCTTGCGGACCTCAGCGGACTCGCGGCCGCAGGGGCCGCTCTGCTTAGCGACGACGGCACAGCCGTTGCAGACGACAACGTGATGCGCGCGGCCTTTGTTGAATCCGCGCGGCTCGGCCTGCCTTTGAGCCAGCACTCCGAGGATCCGGAGGTGATCGGCAGTGCGGTGGCGCACGCAGGCGAGCCTGCGAGGGAATTAGGACTGCCCGCCGCGCCCGCCGAGGCTGAGACGAATATCGTTGAACGGGATCTGCACTTGTTGAAGCAGGCGGGAGGGCACCTGCACGTGGCCCACGTCTCGACAGCCGGCGCGGCGCGGCTGCTGCGCGATGCTCGGGAGCGCGGGCTTTCCGTTACGTCGGAGGTCACTCCCCATCATTTGACACTGACGGACCGCGCATTGTTGGGTGAACGGGGGCCGCAGTACGGTTGGCCGAACGGCCCCGTGGCAGACACGTCATTGCGTGTCAACCCGCCGATACGCTCGGAAGAACACGTGAACGCGATGGTTGACGCGCTGCGCGAGGGAGTTATTGACGCTATCGCGACGGATCACGCGCCCCATTCAGCGCAAGATAAGGCCGGCAAGTTTGTCGATGCGGCGCCGGGCATCTCCGTCTTTGAGACGGCGTTCGGATTGCTGATGACCGCGCTCGTCCATACGGGGCGGCTGGACTTGCCAACGCTTATTGATCGGCTGACCCTTGGCCCGGCCAGGGTAATCGGCGCAGCAGCCGACACGCTGGGTTTGCGGGGTCTGACAGCGGGCGCGACGGCTGACGTTGTCGTGCTCGATCCGGACCGAGCGTGGACGGTGCGGGCCGAAGATTTTTTGTCGCGCGGCAAGAATACGCCGCTGGAAGGATGTGAACTACGGGGGATGGTGACGCACACGTTTGTCAGCGGAATTGAGGTCTATGCGGCGCAAGGGGCTGCACGGTCATGACGCTCATCGGGAGAACCGAGGAGAGGGAGGCGTATCTCGTCCTGGAGGACGGGAGCGTCCACCGCGGCTATGCGTTTGGCGCAGTTGGCGAAGAGTCCATCGGCGAGGTTGTCTTTAACACATCGATGGTCGGTTACCAGGAGATGCTGACCGATCCGTCTTATGGCGGACAGATTCTTGTGCCGACGTATCCCCTGCAAGGCAATTACGGCATCAATGACCGCGATGTTGAGTCGTCACGAATACAGGTTCGCGGTTTCGTTGTACGCGAGGCGTGTGACTTACCCAGCAACCGGCTATCGACACGCACTTTGGACGATTTCCTGCGGGATGAGGGTGTGCCCGGCATCTATGGCGTGGACACGCGCGCGCTTACGCGCAGAATCCGCATGGCCGGCGTCATGATGGGCATGATTACCACCCAGGGGTCGCCTGAGGAGGCACTCACGCGGCTCCGTGAGGCGCCTGACTACGGCAGTCTTGACCTGGTGAGCGAGGTAATCACGGCATCCCCGTACGAATGGACTGAGGGACCGGGCGAGCTGCCGCCGGACGCGCCGCACGTCGTGGTGATGGATGAGGGGCTGAAATTCAATATCCTGCGGCTATTGAGGCGACGCGGATGCGCGGTGACCGTGGTTCCCAGTTCCACGTCGTTCGACGATGTGATGGCTCTACGTCCTTCCGGCGTGCTCTTGTCGCCCGGGCCGGGTGATCCGGCGCTGCTGGAAGGAGTCGTGCAGACCGCAGGGGGTTTGCTGGGAAGATTGCCGGTCATGGGCATCTGCCTCGGGCACCAGGTTGTGGCGCGGGCGTTGGGCGGGCAGACGTACAAGCTGAAATTTGGGCACCGGGGCGGGAATCATCCGGTCAAGGATCTCGCCACGGACCTCGTGTCGATCACGGCGCAAAATCACGGGTACGCAGTGGACCCCGACGGACTGCCGACGGGGCTGGATGTTAGCCACATAAACTTGAACGACAACACGGTTGAAGGTCTAACGCACCGGGACATGCCGCTACTGACAATTCAGTACCACTCGGAGGCATCGCCGGGCCCTCTGGACAATGAATATCTTTTTGACCGGTTCTTAGACTTGATTCGAGAATACAGGTAGGGTATAGTGACGCGTAGCGCGGGTAAAGCGGATTTGGTTTGTGTGCCGACGTCGTGTTTCACGGCGCGCGGCCAAGAAGGAGGTTTCGATGGTGCTGGAAATGGAAGCGCCACTAGACCGGGGCTATACACCTACCCAACAAACGGAGCCCCAACGCCGACAGTCCCAACTGGTGGAGTACGAGATTCTCGACTCGTTTTGGGTACACCAGCATCAATGGATCTGGTTGTCAGGCCTTGTCCTGATCACACTGTCGATGTTTGGAATGACCGTGTTGCCCATGGGGTTGGCCGGTCACGAACTTCGCACGGAGATTATCAGCTTCGTATCGGTCATCGCGGTTGCTCTCACACTCATCTGGTGGGGAATGCTACGCCACATGTTGAACGCGCTAGTCGTGGTGAAGCATCGCAAGCGCGAGATCGAACGAAGTCTTGGAATGCGGATGGAGTTCTACCTGGCGGCATCACGAGCGCGCCGCAAGCGCGAACGCATTCGCGAGTTTGCCCAGCAGGAAGCGGGCGACGATCCGGAGCTTCGCGCAGACATCGCGGATTTCCTTCGATCCGTTACCGTTCGTCAGAGCTTCGTCCCCGGAGAAGAGACGGCATGGGCAATTATCCCGTTCCTGTTCATGGGCGCGTGGATTGCTTTCTGGGCCATCGTGGCCGGTCCGTCACTCTTCGGCTTCTAGGCCCAAGCGACACTATCGCTCACTCGTTGCGCGTCCCGGCTCAACTTGCCGGGGCGCGTGACCTTGTGTCTCCGGCACTCCTGACGGATCCACTTGGGGGGGCGGCATGACGACCATGCCGGAACGCCCATCCCGGGTGCTGGTGCTAGGCAGCGGGCCGATCGTCATCGGCCAGGCTGCTGAGTTCGATTACGCAGGCACGCAAGCCTGTCGCGCTCTCCGAGAGGAGGGCGTTACGTCCATCCTCGTCAACTCCAATCCCGCCACGATCATGACCGACCACGAGATCGCGGACGTGGTCTACATCGAACCGTTGACCGTCGAGGCAGTGACACGCGTCATCGAACGAGAGCGCCCCGACGGGCTCTTGCCAACACTCGGCGGGCAGACCGGCCTCAATCTCGCCGTCGATCTGGCAGAGGCGGGTGTCCTGGAGAAGTACAACGTTCGCCTTCTTGGAACACCGCTGGAGGCGATACGGACGGCGGAGGACCGCAATCTCTTTCGGCAGATGCTGGATGAAATCGGCGAGCCGGTGCCGGAGAACGAAGTGGTCACCACGGTCGAGGACGCGCGCAAGGTTGCGGAGCGCCTCGGCTTGCCCGTGGTAATTCGTCCGGCCTACACGCTTGGCGGCTCTGGCGGCGGCATCGCCTACACGCCGGAGCAGCTTGATGAGCAGGTTCGCACCGGTCTCTCATACAGCCCCATCGGGCAGGTGCTGGTTGAGCGCAGCCTGATCGGATGGAAAGAGATCGAGTACGAGGTCATGCGTGACGGCGCGGACACGACTATCACCGTCTGCAACATGGAGAACCTGGACGCGATGGGCGTCCACACCGGTGACAGTATCGTCGTCGCTCCCAGCCAGACGCTGACGGACAAGGAGTACCAGATGCTCCGTTCCGCCAGCTTGAAGATCATCTCCGCCCTGGGCATAGAGGGCGGCTGCAACGTGCAGCTCGCACTGGAGCCGCATCCGACGGTGGCCGGCAATGGGCAGAATGCGGGCTATTCGGAATCGCCCTATTACGTCATTGAAGTGAACCCGCGGGTCAGCCGCTCCTCAGCGCTGGCGTCCAAGGCGACCGGGTACCCGATTGCCCGCGTGGCCGCCAAGATCGCCGTCGGCAAGAGGCTGGACGAGATTCCCAATGCCGTCACGCAGGTCACCACGGCGGCATTTGAACCTGCTTTGGACTACTGCGTGGCCAAGATTCCGCGCTGGCCGTTCGACAAGTTCCCGTCCGGCGACCGCTCATTGGGGACGCAGATGAAAGCCACGGGCGAGGTGATGGCCATCGACCGTTCGTTTGAGGCCGCCCTGCAAAAGGCGGTGCGGTCGCTGGAAGTGGCGGGGGACAGCCTGCTGTGGGAGCATGGCTCATGGAGCACAGTCTCCGACCCTCTTGAAGAGCTGCCGCTTCACCCAAACGACCAGCGGCTATGGGCGCTAATGGCGGCGTTGCGCCGTGGTGTTTCGCTGGAGGATCTTTCAGTCAGGACCGGCGTTGATCCGTGGTTCCTGTACAAGCTGAACGCCATTGTCGGCATGGAGAACAGGCTGCTGGCGGAGCCCCTCACACCGCGCCTGCTGCGTGATGCAAAGCGTATTGGATTCTCCGACACGCAGATCAGCACACTGGCGGATCGGCTTCCCGAACAGGTTCACGAATTGCGGCAGGAATGGGACATTCGCCCCGTCTACAAGATGGTGGACACGTGCGCGGCGGAGTTTGAAGCGGCGACACCCTACTTCTACTCGACGTATGAGGAGGAGAACGAGGCGCTGCCGTTGGAAGGGAAATCTGCGGTCGTCATCGGTAGTGGCCCAATTCGCATCGGGCAGGGAATCGAGTTTGACTACTGCTCGGTTCACGCAGCCTGGGCTTTGCAGGATGAGGGCGCGGCCAGCATCATCATCAATTCGAATCCTGAGACCGTCTCCACGGACTTCGATACGTCAAACCGTCTTTACTTCGAGCCGCTTGACGAGGAGGGCGTCGCCTGCGTCCTGGAGAACGAGCGCGTCACGCAAGGGGAGCAGGAGCTGTTTCCCCGCACGGCAGCGCAATTCGGCGGGCAGACGGCCATCAATCTGATCAGCCCACTGAGCAGGCGCGCGTTTACCATCCTGGGAACTCAACCGGCAACCGTCGATCAGGCAGAGGACCGCCAGCGATTCGACGAGTTCGTCACGACGCTTGGCATCCCGCGCCCGCCCGGAGCAGGCGTGACGTCCATCGAAGAAGGACTGGCTGTTGCCAACTCCGTTGGCTATCCGATTGTCGTTCGGCCAAGCTTCGTTCTCGGCGGGCGGGCGATGGAGATCGTCCATACGCCAGCGGAGTTCACCCGCTACGTCATGGCCGCCATGGAGGAGGTCGGCGACAAGCGTCCCATCCAGGTTGACAAGTTCCTGGAGGGGATGGAGGTGGAGGTGGACGCCGTCAGCGACGGCGAAGACGTGCTCATCCCGGGGATCATGGAGCACATTGAGCGGGCAGGCGTTCACAGCGGCGATTCCATGGCCGTTTATCCCGCCCCCTCGATATCTGAGGACGATGAGCGTCAGATTGTCGACTACACGATCCAGCTTGGTCGCGCATTCGGCATCATCGGCTTAATGAATATCCAGTTCGTTGTTGTCCACAACGAGAACCAGGACGGGACGCCTGCGCCGTCCACCGTCTATGTACTTGAGGTCAACGTCCGCTCCAGCAGGACTGTGCCGTTCATCTCCAAGGTGACTGAGGTGCCGATGGTCAGTCTCGCTACACGCGTCATAATGGGACGCACACTCAAAGAGCTGGGCCATGAGAGCGGCCTGTGGCCGAAGAAGCCGCTTGTGGCCGTCAAGGCGCCCGTCTCCTCGATGGCCAAGCTGATGGGCGTCGATACGTACCTGGGACCGGAGATGAAATCCACGGGCGAGGTGATGGGCATTGACACGTCCCTGGCCCCTGCTCTGACAAAGGCACTGCAGGCGGCTCGGCTCATGCTGCCGCAGTCGGGCGGCATCCTCATCAGCGTGTCCGACCGCGAAAAGGCGGAGGTGGTGCCCATTGCACGCAAACTGGCCGCGCACGGCTATGAGGTCTACGCGACGGAGGGCACTGCGACGGTCCTGCGCGCGGTGGGCATTGATATTGCGGGCGTCCCTGTCAAGGTCAGCGAGGGAGGCGACGGTACGACCACAGATCTGATCCGCGACGGGCGCGTGCACGCCGTCGTCAACACCATGTCCGGCAACCGCGTGCCGCTGAGGGACGGCTTTGAGATTCGCAGGGCTGCCACAGAGCAAGGCATCCCTTGCTATACAAGCCTCGATACGTTCCGGGTGGCGGTTGATTCCGTGACGGGCGGCGCGGAGGCGGGCGAGTACAGCATCATGCGCCTCGATGAGTATGTGAACGGCAGGCCGTCGGACGACGTTCGCGCCCCATGACGTGGTCGCCGTCGTCATAGCGGAAACCACATGGCCACTTTCGAGACGATTGCGCAAGGTATGATCCTTGTGCGCATTTCGGCGTCACGAGTCGCTCGCGCCGCGCGGCCGGGCCAATTCGTGCAGCGGCGCGGACACGTTGCACAGGGCGTGGTGAGCGATGATGGTCGTGCTCAGACCACGCCGTTTGATCCGCAACCCTACCCGATCCTTTCAGTCGATGCGGGGAGCGGCGAAATCACGGTCTTGGCGGTCACGAACGGCGGGGACGATTCCGCGATTACATCAACGCCAACGGGGCTCGAATGGGCGGTGCGCGGGCCATTGGGCAAGGCGGTCACGATTGATCCAGCCGCAACGCATGTGGCGTTCATTGCACAGGGTGGTGGGATCGGAGCGCTCGTTGCTGTGATGAGAGAAGCTGCTGAACGTGGTACGCGCGTCACCCTCATGGCGGGAGCAGAGAATGCCTGGCAGCTCTATCCGTCACATCTGTTACCGGAGGGCGTGCGCGAGATGACAGCGACTGACGACGGATCGGCGGGCATCCGCGCTCCCGTGACGCATTTGCTGCCGCAGGTCCAGGAAGAGGCGGACGTACTCATCGCGTCCGGCCCCGCAAAGCTGTATGCGGACTTGGCGCGCATGCGTTCGGACGGCCTGCTGACGATTCCGACGACAGTCTTGGTCTTGCCACAACTCGAATGTCGTGATGGGGAATGCGGAGCGTGCGCTGTCCAAACGGCTGGCGGCCCGCGGTTGGTTTGTGTCGAAGGCCCGGCGTTTGAGCTGGACGAGGTGGAGTGGAGCTAAGCTACGGCCGTCGTCGTTCGATCTTTCGCCCGCGCGAGTCAGTTGGTCTTGAGTTCCAGGGTGTCGAGATCGGTCTTGCGGAACTCCTTGTTCAAGTAGAGCACCTCAATGCCGACGACTTCTTTGTCCTTGTTGTAGTCCAGAACAACACCTGGAGCCACTTCCTCAGACCCGGTAATTTCTGACTCGCAAAGGCCCAAGTACAGAGCGCCCGTCTCTTTATCAACCTGCAGCTTCATCGGGAGGTCTCCACGCTCACGGTTGTCAGGTCAACGCTGCGGGAGCCCCTGTTGAGGTGCAGAACCTCAATAGCGACAACTTCATCTTTGTCATTGAAATCAAGGATGATGCCCGGGGATACCTCCTCCGATTCGATGATCTTCGTCTCCCCGAATCGGAGATAGAGAGCGTCGGCTTCCTTGTCCACGTGCAGCTTCATAGTGCCCCTCTCATTCGTCTATCGAAGTATACGCTGACCACTCGCCAAGGAGAAACATAGGTGTTGACAACGACCCGGAGCACGCGGTTCCCAAATTCCGGGATCGGTCTGAGGAATATCTCAACTGTCGGATCATCTGCGTCCAGGAGCCGTGAGTTCGGCGAGGCAACCGTGCTCTCAATCCACTCTAACGGATACTCCCGTTCCTCAATCGATTCTCGCGCATGCCTCGTGTACTCCAGTTCCCGTCGTTCCATGCACAGAGTATGTCACGCGTGATGCGACTAGCGCGTCGGCAGTTGGACGATCGCGCTGCCGCGCACACACGGCCTCCCACCGCTGCCCTCGCTCCACAGTTCAAGCTCGACGAGAGCCGCGCCATCGTTATCACGCCATTTCCGTGAGACGCGACCGTAGTGCATGATCGTCTCGCCGATGAATTCCGGGGAGCGGACCTCGCCGCGGAAATGCCGCAGGATGCCGCGCCGACCCATCCATCGCGTTGCCGTCTGGTTAAGCATGTCGCCTGAGAGATCACCCTGGGCGATCCGCTCCGGCAGTCCTTCCACCCGCGCATAGTCGCGGTCGTAGTGGATCAGGTGGCTGTTGGTCTTGACGAGGCCGTAGAAGAAGACCTGCACGGTTGAGATGAAACGAGGCAACGGCGTTAGCTCATCGCCTTCACGCACGTCCTCCCACACCGGCTCATCCGTCCATTGAGGCGGCTCGGCGGGCCGCGCCTGCGCACCATCCTGAAGCTGTAATTCGCCCCAGTCCCGGCCCGTGCCGTCTGATGACGACGGCTGCGGCACAGTGGCCGTCGTGGTGCGGTCGATCATCACCGTGCGGCCATACTGGTTGGTGATGGTCATTTCCTTGGTTGTGAAGATCATCGAGCCTGAGCGTCCTTGCTTCTCCTCAATGGCCGTGACTGTTGATTGGCGGGTCAGAACGTCGCCCGGCCTTATCGGCTCGATGAACGTCACGTCCGTTCCGGTGTAGCGGGATTGTGCGCCGGGGATGCGGAGTAGGAGAGGGTCATTGCGCGTGTCAGGCAAGCCGTCGGGGCGCAGGTCTGCGATGGCAGTCGGAGGGAAGCTGGTGAACCCGGTGAACAGCGGCGCAGCGACGATGCCGCGGTATGGGCCATCCTTGGCGCGCTCCGGGTCAACATAGGAGGGTCGCACGTCATCGACGGCGTAGGCGTAGCGGGCAATTTCATCGAAGGTGATGGGCGGCCGCGTTTCCGGCTCGGATGTCCGTCCGAGCAACTCCTGCGCCGCCTGCAGCGCCTCGCTTGCCATAGGTGTCCGCCTTGATGACTTCCGTGAGTACCCAGAAAGGATACGCCAGCCACGGCAAGCCCGTTCGGCTAGCGTGGGCGGACGAAATGGGTTGAGTTTACTAACGCAAGCAGCCTGCCACCGTCGTCGGTCACCTTCGTTGAGGCCACCATCAGCGTCCTGCCCGGATGCGTCACGGTGGACTCTGCCACAAGCGTGCCTTCCTGTGTGTTGCCAACGATCTGGCTGGACACGGTTATTGCCACCGGGATTTCATTCTCATCAAGCTCTCCACGATAGGCGGCCATCGTGGCCCATGTCGCCGCGCTGTCTGCCAGGGAGACCATCATTCCCGCGTGAACGAAGGGCAGCGCTGCATAGACACCATCGTCCACTGGCGCCTCCAGGACAACGCGCTCCGGGCCCGCCTCCCTAGCCCTCATCTTTAGGTTGTCCATCATCGTCCCGTCTTTGTGATAGTGCTCGTTTATCCAGACCGCTAGCTCTTGAGGTGACAGGTCCTTCGGCAGCTTATCCATCTTTCCTCCTGTTTGTGCTATCCCGTACAACCAGAGTGGCCGACTTTCGGCAGCAGTTCTATCCGTTTCTGCTTTCTTAGTCGAACACAGCCCGGGGCTCGCGAGGGGGTATCCGTTGCCCACGCGCCGCGTCGTGTGGCACAGTGAGCGCCATGACGAACACGGCGCTTGGGCACCTGAAGGTCGTTGAGCTTGGTGGCGGAACGGGCGCGGCTGCGATGGCGGGGCGGCTGCTTGCCGACATGGGCGCGGACGTTGTGCTCGTTGAGCCGCCCGGCGGGGTTGGGGCGCGGCGTATCGGCCCGTTCGCCAATGATATTGACGATCCCGACCGTAGCCTGACGTTCCTCGACCACAACATCAACAAGCGCTCCGTGGTGCTGGATTTCGATACGCCGGATGGGCAGGAGTCCATGCACCGCCTCGCGTCATGGGCAGACGTGCTGATTGAGTCATATCAACCCGGGTATCTGCCGGAGCGCGGCCTTGGCTACGAAAACCTCGCTGAAATCAACCCCGAACTCGTCTACGGCTCCCTGACGCCGTTTGGCCAGACGGGGCCGTTTGCGAATTACGCATCGACAGAACTGATCATCCAGTCGCTGGCGGGTGATCCGTGGGTCTACGGCGATGATGAGCGCGCACCCGCGATGGTGCCCGGCGACGCCACCGCCCGTATCGGCTCCATGCATCTTGTCTACGGCATTCTGCTCGCCCTGCGGGAACGACGGTGGTCGACGCGAGGCCAGCACGTGGATGTGTCGCAGCAGGACATCGGCGTCTGGCAGTTGGTGAGCGGCAGCATCTCCCGCGTGGGGCTGCGGAACGAAGTCTTCCGCCGTCCCGGCAAGGCGTCCACCGGCATCGGCAGCATCTATCACTGCGCGGACGGCGTGATCCAGTTCTTCCCGTCCACCAACGCGCAATTCCGCGGCCTGGTCACGGGATGGATGCAGGACTCCACGTTCGACGATGAGGCCTGGGACGACACGAATTTCCGTCGCGACAACTACGACATCATCGATGTCCGCATGAGAGAGTTTATGGGCAAGCTCACCGCTGCGGAGATTGAGGAGCAGGCCGCCATCCATGACGTGCCGATGGCCCGCCTGTCCACGATGGCGGAGTTTGTGGAGCATCCGCACACCGTCGCCCGCCAATTCATCGTCGATGCGAGCCATCCAGTTGTCGGCGACTACCGCGCCCCCGGTCCGCCGTACAGGTTCAGCGGCACGCCTTGGGTGATTCATCGTCCCGCGCCCCGTATCGATGAACACGGCGCAGAGCTGCGCAAGATGATTGAAGGGCTGTCGTCGACGCCTCCCGACCCGGCCAAATACATTGCTCGGCGGAATGATCGCCGCAAGCAGCCGCTTGAGGGAGTTCGCATTGCCGATCTGAGCCGCGTTTTCGCCGGGCCGTTCGGCACGATGCTGCTGGGATTCCACGGCGCGGAGGTTATTCGCATCGAGTCGGAGGACCTGCCCGCGTTCCGAATGCCGATGCAGCCGAACTACCCGGAACTGAACCGCAACAAGCAGTGCGTCACCATCGACATGCGTTCCAAGAAGGGGCAGGAGCTTATCAAGGGCATTGTGGCGCAGTCCGATGTCGTGTTCGAAAACTTCCGCCCTACCGTCATGGAGCGCATGGGGCTTTCCTACGAGGAGCTGCGCAAGGTTCGACCGAATGTGATTATGGCATCTATGTCAGGGTACGGTATGTCCGGCCCGATGCGTGACCGCCCTGCTTTTGGGCAATTGCTGATGGCATTTGGCGGGCTGTCCTACATGTGGGGGCATCCGGAGAGCGACATCGATACGCGCCCAAAGAATGCGTATTCCGACTTCACGCTCGGCGCGCAGGCAGCCATGGCTGTGATGATCGCGTTGGAGCACCGCGACCAGACCGGCGAAGGGCAGCACATCGAGAGTTCTCACGTTGAGGGCTTGGCCGCGCTGCTCGGGCCGGAGATGCTGCGCTACCTGATCAACGGCGAAAGCCCGCAGCCGCGCGGGAACGCGAGCGATATCTACGCCCCGCACGGCGTGTATCCCTGTTTGGGCCACGATGCGTGGGTTTCCATCGCCGTCGAGAACGATGAGCAGTGGGGCAAGCTGGTTGCGGCGATGGACGAGCCGACGTGGGCGAATGACGGCAAATTTGTAACGCAGGAGAACCGGCTCGCCAACCGCTCTGAACTGGATGAGCAGCTAAGCGGGTGGACATCGGAACGCTGGGCGGGTCAGGTGCAGGTGGCGCTGCAAGCCGTCGGCGTGCCGTGCGGCGCGGTGCAGAACCCGCTGGGATTGCTTGCGGACCCGCAACTGCAGCACCGCGGGACCATCGTGACCGCGCACCATGACCCGGACTGGTGGGGCACGATGCAGCACCCTGGCGTCTCCCTGCACCTGAGCGCCACTCCCGGCTGGGCGACGGACTCAACCCCCGGCATCGGCCAGGACAACGACCGCGTCTTCAAGCAGCTTCTCGGCCTCACCTCCCCAGAGATAGAAGCTCTAACGGCGGAGGGGGTGCTGAGGTAGGGGTTGTTTCACTGTGCAAGGAGTGGAATAGCGGTAGAATCTAGAAGTCATGAGCTCCCAAGAAACCCTACAATCTCCATATTGGGTGCGGATCCACCTACCATCAGGAATTCCGGGTGGCCTGCGTGTAGTCGAGAAGTCCAATTGGGCAGGCGACGGTGCCGTGTTCTCACGTTCTGTCTATCCAGCAGTTCGTGGGCAAGGCGATTTCGATTTTGAACGGACCGGAGTTTACATTCTCTGGGAGCCTCCGACCAATTCGAGTACCTTGCCAAGAGTCTACATCGGAGAAGCAGACCCTCTGCGCCCCCGGTTGGACCAGCACATAAAGGAAAAGGACTTCTGGACTAGTGGAGTGGCATTCTCGGCAAAGGATTCCAGCCTGAATAAAGCTCACGCAAGACACTTGGAATCACAATTGATACAGCGCGCAAGGGACTTGAGACGCTGCAGACTCGAAAACAGCAATACGCCTCGTCTCCCCTCGCTCTCCTCCGCAGATAGGACCCTTGCAGATGCTTATTTGCACGACATGATGCTCTGTCTACCGCTTTTGGGAGTTGATTTCTTACAATCGCCTCCAGAAAAGTCCAAAGAATATGAATTGCTCTACGCAAAATCTGCTGGCATCAGTGCCTTGGGCTATGAAGATGCTTCGGGTTTCGTGGTGCGTAAGGGATCACAGGCAAGAAAGAGCGAAACACGTACCATACATCGATATTTGTCTGCATTAAGACGGGAACTTCACGATCAAGGCCTGCTCGAAGACGCAGGAGATACCTTTGAATTCACGAATGACTACACCTTTAGCTCACCATCGACGGCTGCCGGTGTCGTTCTTGGGAGAGCAGCAAATGGTCGGACAATCTGGAAAGATGCCGACGGGCACACCTTACGAGACTTGCAAGAGCAGCGACTTTCGGAACAGTCATAAGGAGAACATCCGCCGCCATGCCAAACATTGAGTTTTATCACTGGACGACTTGAAACACGTGTAAGACGGCGAAGGCGGTGCTTTCGCAGGCAGGGCACGAGTTTGCCGAGCGTGACTTCTTCAAGGATCGCTTCAGCAAGGACGAAATTGTCGAGCTTCTGAACGGTGAGCCGCCCGGCGCGCTGTTCAATCCCCGATCGCAGGCTCTCAAGAAGGCGGGTATTGATCCGACCTCACTGAGTGAGGATCAGATGCTGGATCTGCTCGTTGAGGAGCCGCGCTACTGGCGGCGTCCGGTGGCCGTCATCGACGGCAGGCTCATCGCGGGAGCTAACGCAAAGACACTGGCGGCGGAACTCGGGTAACTGCGTTACGGCTCAGGTTCGCGTTCCGGCAGTCGCGCTGAACACGGTTAGGTTGCCGCGTTCCGTGGTGGCTGGATAACGAAATCTCGAGATTCTCGCGTTATTCCCCGTCCAGAATGCGAACTGCTAGTTTCCTGGCGCTTTCCATGTCAGACACGAAGTGGTCTTCAGGAACATTGGCCAAGACATTTAGCGAGCGGAGGGTAGCGGCAGCCGCCCCGCGCAGCCCCAGGATGATGTAGAAGGTTCCTGATTCCGATTGCAAGTCGATGAGCCTCTCAACGACGAGCGCGGCGCTGTCATCCATCAATACCGTTGCGGTGAAGTCCAGAATCACTCCCTCGTGTTCCCGGATATCGATGCTGAGCGCATTCACCAGGCGATTGGAGGACGCAACCGTGAACGTCCCCTGCAGGGAAACCAGGCCCATCCGCGCTGAGAACTCGTCGCCAACATCCGTGTTGCCCTGGTAGAGGAAATGTTGGTCGAGCAGCGGTGTGGAAATGACGTGATCCATCTCCAGCCGCTCGAATTGCCGTGCTCCGGCCATACCCGCCGCTATCAGTCCGATTGCTACAGCAGTGACCAGATCAAGGAACACCGTGAGGCCAAAGGTGATCAGCATCACCACCAGGTATTCTTGCTTAACACGGTGTGCGCGAGTGATGAAGCGCCAGTCTATGATGTCCCAGCCGACCTTCATCAGGATGCCCGCCAGAACCGCCAGGGGGATGGATTCCGCGTAACGGCCCAGCCCCAGAATCAGCGCCAGCAAGATAAGCGCGCTCAGTGAGCCTGCCACCAGGGTTCTCCCACCTGCCCGAATGTTGACCAGCGTGGCCAGGGTGTTGCCTGCCCCCGGCAGTCCCCAGAACAAGCCGGCGAAGGTGTTGCCAATTCCCTGGCTGACAAGTTCTCGGTTGGGGTTGTGGCGGCCATGCGTTACGGAGTCTGCAATTAGAGAAGTAAGGAGGCTGTCTATCGAGCCCAACAAGGCGATGGTCAAGGCAGGCGTGGCGGCTTCAATGAGAAATCCGGGGGAAATGTCAGGCAGGCGAAACTCGGGAATACCGACGGGGATTGTGTCGATTATCGGCGCATTGGTCAGCAGGAAGACGCCCAATACGGTTCCGGCCGTGAGGGCCGCCAATGTAGCGGGCACCCACTTGCTCAACATCGGCGGCCAGAGCACGTTCACGCCCAGAGTGGCAGCGGCGATGATGAAGGCATGTACGTTAAACCCGGCTATCGCGTCCGGAATGACTCGCAGCGTGCCCGTCGGTCCTCCCGTAGCGGGCTCCGCGCCCAGGAAGGGCATTATTTGCAGAATGATGATGATCAGACCGATACCGGACATGAAGCCGGAAATCACTGAATAGGGCGTGAAGGCCACCAGACGGCCAATTCGGAACACTCCAAGGAGAATCTGGATGATGCCGGCCATGACGACGATCGTGAAGGCATGGCTAAGGCTATCGGCGTAAACGGTCACCACCGCTGCCATCACCACAGTCATGGGGCCGGTGGGGCCGGAAATCTGCCCCCGCGTCCCCCCAAAGACCGCAGCGAAGAAGCCCACCGCTACGGCCCCGTAGATGCCGGCAAGCGGTCCAAGACCGGACGCGACTCCAAAGGCCAAGGCTATGGGTAGTCCGACCACCGCGGCGGTAATCCCGCCGAAGACATCGTCGCGCAAGGCCTGCGCGCCATAGCTCAGTTGGGGAATCTTCACGGTCAGACCGAGCCCCGCTCCTTAGTGGTTCCCGGCAGAAGCTATAAGGTGCGCGTCGGTAGCTCCACCGTTGCGCTGCCGGGGGTGACCTTTTCGCCTTTCTGGTTGGTGATTAGCATCTCAACGTCGATGACGTGGCGGCCTTCGTCGTCGACGCGCTTGTCCGTGACGTGGCCCATGCACGTCAGTACGTCGTTCTTGAAGTTGATGCCGCGTAGTTGGGCGTTCAGCGTCAGGATGGCTCCCTCATCGCCGATCCAGTTGCGCACCAACGTGTGCAGGTAGGAGACGCGAATGCGGCCCTGTCCAATAACGGCGGGTTGGCCGTTCTCCTTGGCGCCCTCGTCGTCCATGTGATAGGGCACGAATTCATCATAGGTAGCCGCCCAGCGATTCCAGTTCATCAGGTCTGTCACGCGCTCGAACGGCGGCAGCTCCTGCCCAGTCTCTACGTCATCCCAGTACAGTGTCGCTTGTCGCGTTGTCATATCGCTGTCTCCGTTCGGGCTACCACGCGATGTTCGTGGTGCGCGTCGTCTTGATCACCTCGCCCGTTTGCTTTGTCCACGTCTCCTCGGTGATGTAGAAGAGCATGGGGCCGAGGCGGCCGCTGCGTTCGTAGAGGTCCGTCGCCGCGATGACGCTTGTAACCACGTCACCCGGCCGCATCCGCTCGTGGTAGACGGTGTCAACGCCCCCAAAAAGGAAATTCGGCGGTGCGCCGGGCGGCCGCAGGTTGCGGGCATCCTCCAGAGCAGTCTGGGCATCATCGAGTCGATCCGGCTGCGGGCCGACGTGCGCCCGGCCAATCATCCACGCGAAGGGGTTGAACTCTTCCGGCGCGATGATGCCGCCCCATCGTGTCTGCTCGGCGTGTTCCGCGTCCCAATAGATGCGTGGCGGCACCTCAGGCCAGTAGATTGAGATGGCGGCGCGGCGGATATCGCTTTCGGAGATGGGGGGTGATGTGAGGGGCGGGGCTTCTGATCCCACCCATGCGCGCATCGCGTCGGTAATCAGGGTCTGTCCATCGCTGTTTGTCGTCATGGCCGCCTCCGGCTATAGCTTACACGAGCCTTAGCGATGTCCGGATTCGTAGCTTCTCAGAGACCCATGAATTCTTGAGGGGAAAGACCCGCCTGCTTGATGATGTCTCTAAGCGTTCCGACAGGAATCTCGCGGTGGCGCGGCACGATAACCGTTGTCGCGCCACTTCCGTTCAATTTCCTGAATTTGACGTGGCTTCCTCGTTGGCTTGATTGGGAGAATCCGACTGCGCGAAGTTTGCGAACCACTTCACGGAAGCGAAGCGGCCGAATCGGCGGCAATATCAACCTCAATCACTGTCTGCTTCGGCAGCTTGGCCGGAACGGGGGGCTCAAAGTACAATTCCAGGGCCTCTTTCAGGTTCGCGAGGGCCTCTTCTTCAGTCTTTCCCTGACTTGCAACTGCCACTTCATGGGCCTCGGCGACGAACCAATCACCATCCGGATAAACACTCGCCAGGAATTGCCGTTTCATTCCAACCTCCCTGCCGAGGCAGTCCTTACTGCACCGGCCAGCATCAAGTATGCCAGATTGATGGCCCTGTCCTCGTTGACGGCATTCTCTTGGCTAGAAATGAAGAGCCCGCTCTCACAGTCGTGAGAGCGGGCTTTCTCAGTACTCGCCAAGTAGCTGTAGGGCGTTTAGGTTACTGCTTGAGTTCCTTCTCGAGGTTCTTTATGAAATCTTTCATCTGCGAGTTGGCCTTGGAGCGGATGAACGGCTGTCCCATGGTGCCCAGCTTGCCCATGAACTGGATATCTGTCGCCACTGTCAGGGTAGAGCTGTCCGCGCCGCCGTCGGCAATCGCGGCATCCACAATGACGCGCAGTCCGCCGCCGGCAAGGGCCTTCGCGTTACCCTCGATGCGCCACGTATAGTCCTCGGGGTTCTGCGTCGTTGTCAGTTCCCCATCGAGGCTGATCTTCATCGGGCCGACGCGCGTCTCCATCTTCCCCGAATAGGTATTCGGGCCAGTTTCGACGACATTACTAACGCCCGGAATCAGTGACGCTGCGCGCGGCACATCCTCCAGCAACGCCCACACGTCTGCGCGCGATGCGCCGACCTGTGACTCCTGTTCGATCTTCATTCCGTGTAGTTATCCTTTCGCCGGTAATGGCCGGCTGCTACTCGAGCCCGAGCACGCGGGTCAGCGCGCGGCGCGTAAACACGACCGCCATGTCCGTCTTATACTCCGCGGAGCCGCGGAAATCCGGCGTCGGCGCGCAGAGGTCCCGAACGGTCTCAGCTGCCTCACGCACCAGGTCCGCCGTCGGCTCCTTGCCCACCAGCACGCCTGCGACTGTGTCTGCATAAACGGCTGTCGAATTGACTGCGCCAAGCCCGACACGCACGTCCGTGACGACGCCGCCGTCAACGACGCCGAGCGCGGAGACCGCGACGGTTGGATAGTCGTCTGCCGTGCGCGGCAGGAATTTGATGTACGTGGTCTTGGCGTTGGCGGGCGCGGCTGGAACGGTGATACCCGTGACGATCTCACCCTCTTCAACGCCCGTCGTGTAGTAATCGACAAACCAGCCGTCGCGAACCTTCACGGTGCGCTCGCCGTCCTTGGAGGCGACGTGGACACTGGCATCGAGGACGAGCAGCGTGGGCGGGGGGTCCTGCGCCGGGTCGCCGTGGGCGACGCCGCCGCCAACGGTCGCCGCGTTGCGCACACGAACCGTCGCGACCTCGCCGTAGGTCTCTGTCAGAAGCGGATTGTTCTCATGAACGACGCTTGACGTTGCCATCTCCTGCTGTGTCGTTCGGCCGCCAATCTGCAGACCTTCGCCTGTCGAGCGGATGTAGTTGAGGCCGTCAACGTTCTGCAGGCTGACCAGGTGGTCAACGTAAATGAGGTCCTGTTTCATCATGTTGATGAGGCCGGTGCCTCCGGAGATGACGCGCGCCTCCTCGCCGTAGTCGCTCAGCAGGCTATGCGCCTCCACCAGCGTGGAGGGCGTGTGGAATTGAAAATCTCTCATTTCGCCCCCCCTAGTTGCCCAGCCGGATCATTTCGCCGGCCTTCTGAATCGACTCGATAATCTTGTAGTAGCCCGTGCAGCGGCACAGGTTGCCCATCATCCAGTTCTTGATCTCATCCTCGGTGGGATCGGGATTCTGCTCGAGCAGGGCGCGCGAGGCCATGATCTGGCCCGGCGTGCAGATGCCGCACTGGAACCCGCCGTAGTTCATGAAGGCCTCTTGCAGTGGGTGCAGCTTGTCGCCGTCCGCCACGCCCTCGATCGTTGTGAGCTGAGACCCGTTGGCCTGGA
The DNA here is from genome assembly GCA_965207895.1 of Dehalococcoidia bacterium. Classification (GTDB taxonomy): domain Bacteria; phylum Chloroflexota; class Dehalococcoidia; order UBA6926; family UBA6926; genus VXMO01. The sequence continues at coordinate 282,507 of CBDBNN010000003.1, read as the reverse complement.
CGGCAAGCAGGATGCACGAGGAGACGATTGCGCCGTCCATCTCGACGGTGCAGATACCACACACGCCGACGCTGCAGGCTTCCTTGGTTCCCGTGAGACCGAGATCGTATCGAATGAAATCGACGAGTGTTCGCCGTGGCGGGACTTCCGCCGAATACTCCGTGCCGTTGATCGTGACCGTTACCGGCACGCGAGCAACTGTATCTGTCGTCATCTACTCCTACCCCTTTATGTGGCTTACGCTTTGGGCGCAACAAACGCAGCGCCCTGCTCGACCATCCCGCGTGGCGCGGGCAGCGAACCGACGCTGCTTGATGATTATAGCAGGGAGAACAGGGACCGAACTATCCCACCGGACTACTCTCGAAGACCTAGCAGCAACGGTCAAATACCCGATGCCCACACTTTAGTCACTCCAATTCAGCCGTCTTGTTGAACGACCAACCCGTCTTTCCTCCACTGTTCGAGGGCGAACTCGTAGAATCCTTCTATTCTTGAAGGCCGCACAATGCGAGTTAATTCGTCCCCCGAGGGTGTCATTAATACTTGTCCAACGTGTAGTTCGTTCGAATCCTTTTTCGAAAACTCAAATTGGGCCGACCGTCCGAAGTACGAAATGGTGCTACGTTGGGGCAGCTCCATCAGCCTAAAACCAGCGGTGGCGTCAATCCTGATAAGTCCAATCGCCTCCAAGTGGCCTAGATCAAAGAAGTTAAGCCCATTTTCTAGATAGATGGAGGCGCGCAAATCATATACGAGAGGTACCATTGACTGATCGCTAATCTGCCAACAAAAGCCACATAAGTTGCGGAATAACTCAGCGCTCGCTTTGTCTAAGTCAGCCACCAGGTTGACTGTCTTCCTTGAAAATGCACCCGGGGCATTGGCTTCGCCAGAAAGGATGCGGGCCCATAGAGTTTGCATGTCTTCGTCTGACACAGACCTACTCTTGTCAAAGAAATTCGCAATCCAGTCGTCATCCATATCGTCGGTCGGTGCATCGGGGTCCACATTTGGAATGCTTTTCGCCAAGATGCTCTCCATATTCATTTGGATTCGCGTTTGTTCCTCCGCGAATCGCCGAAAAGCCCTCTGCTTGACTTCATCAATCTCGATTTCGCTTTTAGCTAGAATCATTGCCGCATCAGCATTAGCCTGGGCAACGCGCCGGATTTGCTTTGGTTCCCAGAGAGTCCCCACAGCGTTCGAAACCTTCTCTATTAAGACGGTTACTGGCTTAGTCAGACCGTCTGTGTTAATCACAGAGTAGTCGGGCACAGCTCAAATCCTCCGTTCCCACATACATCAGACAGTCGGGAGCAATCGTGGGTCTCCCTTTAGTGTACAGCACAGATGTCCTTCAGTGCTTGAGGCAGTGAGTGCATTTGCATGCCGCAATGTGTTACAACTCAGGGCAGCGTCTTCGCCCAACGCCGGTGCTTGCCCAAGGCGAAGACCGCGCGCCAGCGCCACCACGGCGAGCACTATCCGGGCAAGGAGGTCCTAAGCTATGTCCGCCTATTTGATAACCGACGTTGAGGTTACGGATGAAAATCTCTACGCGCAGTTTCGTGAACAGGTGTCGCCTGTGATTGAGTCCCATGGCGGCAGGTTCGTTGTACGTGGCGGCGAGATAGAAATCAATGAGGGCGCCTGGATGCCCAAGCGGCTTGCCATCATGGAATTCGACAGCATGGAGCAGGCCCGCTCATTCCTAGCATCGCATGAGTACAAGGCGCTCGCTGATATTCGTACCAGATCTTCCAATATCAACGTCGTGCTTGTAGACGGCGTGTAAGGAGGTACCGAGCCATGGCCGCATACTTGATCACTGATGTTGAGGTTACGGACGAGGGCCTCTACGCGGAGTTTCGTGAACGGATGACGCCTGCGATTGAGTCCTATGGCGGGAAGTTCATAGAGCGTGGGGGCGCGATTGAGATCGTTGAGGGTTCATGGAGGCCGACGCGTCTTGCCATCGTGGAATTCGCAACCGTCGAGCAGGCACACGCCTGGCTGGACTCGACCGAGAACCACGCGCTCGATGAAATCCGCAACAAGTCGTCAAACATCAACATGGTGCTCGTCGAGGGTGTTTAGATAACCTCGTAGGTCCACATCTCGTGCCAGACATCCGGCTCGCCGTTGGGCATCGGCTGGAAGGGGGCACTGCGTTCAAGCAGACTCCACTTGCCCTCCGCTTCCAGCGCGGCCTGTTTCACGTCGAATCCGGCCTCCGTGTAGTAGTCAGTCCGTATTGAGAAGACCACCGGCCCGCCCGGCTTCGTGACGCGGATCAACTCATGCAGCGAATCCGGCAGCGCGTGGGCGTAGGTGAACACTCCGACACACGTTGTCCCGGCGAAGGTGTCCGACTCGAAGGGTAATGACTTGCCCAACTCGCCGATGACGAAGTCCCCGTAGACGCCCTTCTCTTTCGCGGTGGCAAGCATCCCAGTCGACATGTCCAGCGCCGTGATCTGCGTGAAGCCGCGGCGGGCCAGCTCCACGCCGACCATGCCCGTGCCGGCGCCGGCGTCGAGCACCGTGACTGCCTTCTCGGGCACGTACTTGGCCAGCAGCTCAGCCGCGGCCATCGGCGACCTGAACCCCAGCGCCTCCAGGTCGGCGTCATACTCGGATGCCCAGTTGTCGTACTCGCTCCTGAGTTCTGCGTAGTCCTTTACACCATGGATTCGCTGAAGGCGTTCCGTTCGCGCCTTGCCGCTTGTCATGCACAACCTCCCGATGGCTCAGCGTTTAGATTCCGGCGGCCACGTCAAAGCGGTCCAGGTTCATCACCTTGTCCCACGCGGCGACGAAATCTCTCACAAGCTTCTCGCCACCGTCGTCGCTTCCGTACACCTCGCAGATGGTACGAAGCTCGGAATGGGAGCCGAAGACCAGATCGACCCTCGTTGCTGTCCATTTCAGGTCGCCCGTCTGTCGGTCACGCCCCTCGTAGACGCCCTCGGACGCCGCAGATGCCTGCCACTCTGTATCCATATCGAGCAGGTTGACGAAGAAGTCGTTGGTCAAAGACTCTGGCCTGTCCGTGAAGACTCCCTTTTGCGATTGACCAGTATTCGCGTTGAGGACGCGGAGGCCGCCTACCAGGGCCGCCATTTCAGGAGGAGTAAGCGTCAACAGGAATGCCCGCTCCACCAGCAGCTCCTCTGCTGTTTCGGTGCGGCCAGCCTGAAGGTGATTGCGGAAGCCGTCGAATGTAGGCTCAAGCACGGCGAACGACTCGACATCCGTCCACTCTTGTGCTGCGTCGGTGCGGCCCGGCGTGAACGGCACCCTTATTTCATATCCCGCATTGCGCGCCGCCTGCTCCACACCGGCGCATCCTGCAAGGACGATCAGGTCTGCCAGTGAGACGCTCTTGCCGTCGGTTTGCGTGCTGTTGAACTGCGTCCGAATCTCCTCAAGAGTGTCCAGCACTCCCGCCAACTCAGCGGGGCTGTTGACCTCCCAGTCCTTCTGCGGCGCGAGGCGGATGCGCGCGCCGTTTGCGCCGCCGCGCTTGTCCGTGCCACGGAACGTCGCCGCGGACGCCCACGCCGTAGAGACCAGCTGGGAGACTGTCAGCCCTGAGGCAATCACGCGCGCCTTGAGATCCGCGATCTCCTGCTCACCGATCAACTGATGGTCGACGGCAGGAACCGGGTCCTGCCACAGCAGCGGCTCGGTGGGAGCCAGCGGGCCGAGATAGCGGCTCCTGGGGCCCATGTCGCGATGAATCAGTTTGAACCACGCCCTTGCAAAGGCATCCGCAAGCTCAGCCGGATTCTCGAAGAAGCGCCGCGAAATCCGTGCATAATCCTGATCGGCTGTTAGCGCGAGATCTGTTGCCAGCATCATCGGCGCGTGTGTTCGGGACTGATCATGCGCGTCCGGCACAGTCGCGACAGCGGTTGCATCCCTGGGCGTGAACTGCGACTTGCCCGCCGGGCTGGTTGTCAGTTCCCATTCGTGGTTGTGCAAGTTCTCAAGGAAGTTGTTGTCCCAGACGACCGGGTTGGTGGTCCATGCGCCTTCCAGGCCGCTTGTAAATGAGTCGACGCCCTTGCCGCTGCCGTGACTGTTCTTCCAGCCGAAGCCCTGCTCTTCAATCGAGGAGCCCTCCGGGTCAGGACCTACGTGTTCCTCGGGCACTGCTCCATGCGCTTTACCGAAGGTATGGCCGCCAGCGATGAGGGCAACCGTCTCCTCGTCATTCATGGCCATGCGAGCGAAGGTCTGGCGGATGAACTTTGCGGCTTCAAGGGGATCAGGGTTGCCGCCCGGCCCCTCCGGGTTCACGTAGATCAATCCCATGTGGTCCGCGCCAAGCGGCTGCTGCAACGTGCCGTCGTCGCCGTGGCGCTCGTCACCAAGCCACGTTCCTTCAGGGCCCCAATAGGTCTCGTCCGCCTCCCAGGCATCCGTTCGCCCGAACGCGAAACCCATTGTCTTGAAACCCATCGATTCGAGCGCGCAGTTGCCGGCAAAGATAATCAGGTCCGCCCACGAAATCGCTCGACCGTACTTCTGCTTGATCGGCCAAAGCAGGCGGCGCGCCTTGTCCAGGCTGGCGTTGTCCGGCCAGCTGTTGAGAGGCGCGAGACGCTGATAGCCGGAGCCGCCTCCGCCGCGTCCATCGCTGATGCGGTAGGTGCCGGCCGCGTGCCAACTCATTCGGATGAAGAGGGGCCCATAGTGCCCGTAGTCGGCAGGCCACCAGTCCTGCGATGTCGTCATCACCTGCTCGATGTCCTGCTTCAGGGCATCGACATCCAGAGACTTCAACTCCTCCGCGTAGTCGAAGTCATCTCCCATCGGGTCTGACACAGGCGACTCCTGGCGGAGGGGCTTGAGGCTTAGTTGATCGGGCCACCAATACTGGTTAGTACTCACTGTTTTTCTCCTTTATCGCGAGCATTCAAAAATAACAGTTTCCGCATTCGTCGGACAATATCAGCCGGGTAACTCGCGGTAATTGAGACGCCGCGACGAGCAATAGGAACCGAGAAGAAGCATCACTTTCCGCAAATGTCTTCCGTAAATGTCCACTGAAAGGGCTACTGTGTAACATACGCGAGCGCGGGGCCTGCCTCGGAAATGGCGGGTGGTGAGCCGTCGCTTCTCGCTTCTTTCTAAGAAAGGATTACAGTTCGGACGGAGCCATGAAGTTAGTTAAGTTCGACATATACGCCCTGCTGGCGCTTGGATTGGGCGCGGCCGGGGGAGGGGCGCAGGCCCTGGACTTCACGGCTTTCCACAGCGCCGATCAATGGGTATACATCTTGCTCACTGTAATCACCAGTGGGGCACTGGCGGTGGTTGGAGGGTGGGTGTCACCAAGGTTGTGGCATGCGGTGTTGTTCCCCATCGGAATGGCGGTATGCCTGGCCCTGATCTCGTTGATCGGTGGGCCGCTTTCCACCGATATAAGCGCTGTCGGGCTGGTTGCAATACTCACAGTGGTGTATGGAGGGGGTGGGATGGTGGCTTTGGGCGTAGGGTGGGGGGCGAGGTGGGGATTGGCACAAGTGGGGCGGCATCATCACAGAGTTGAGTGAGTTCGCTCTCTTGCAGCTGGTCAAGATCGAGAGTCTACCAATCCGGAAGAGGACATGGCAGGCTTAGGGGGTTGGCTTTGTTCCACCAATTGCGTTGCCGGGCCGGCAACAGCAATATTGGTGGGGCATCCTGGACTCGAACCAGGGACCTCAGTCTTATCAGGACTGCGCTCTAACCACCTGAGCTAATGCCCCTCACCACCGTGACCCCATGGAAACGATGTGCGATAAACGCTGCTCCGCATCGAGGTCACCAACATGCCCGACATACGGGCGCGAATCCCATTGTAGCCCGCCACGCGCTGACCGTCATGCGGCGCGCCTTCTGCGAGCTCGCGGAACTGCCCGGCGGCACCGCTCGCTCAGCCCAGATGGATAATCTCGATTTTGCCCCAGTGTTCCTGCAGGTATTCGGCGACGAGCCGTCGATGACACTGCTCCGGCGTCTCTTCGCTGCACAGGAGGCAGGCATTGTCGATTAGGTCCCTGATCGGCAGGTCTTCAATACGTCGTTCGGCCATCAGCGCCAGGAATTGAGTCTCATAGTCATCCCACGTAATCGCGCCGTCTCGATAGCTCTTGAGCAGTTCCTTTGTCGGCGCCAGGTTCGGCATGTACTCATATCCCATACTGCAGACCTGTTGCAGGAAATAGGCAAGGTCGTCCATTTTGGTGAATCCGGCGAGTTGGGACACGTTGTTGAGTCGTACATCGATGACGCGCTTAGCACCGGATGTGCGTAGCAGTTCAAAGAATGCTTCCGCCGACTTCTTTGTGAAACCGAGCGTGTAGACGCGCACGACTGGCCTCAGTGGGCCTGCGCGTACTCGCCGCGGCTCTCCGCAACATATGCGACGCGGCCGGCCTGCTGGCGGATCGCGTCCGCGATAACGTCCTCACGAGTACGCAGCAAATCAGGTTGGGGCGGCAGGCCAAGCGACTCAAGAAGCCGATCCATCAGCTCCTCATGGCTCTCAACGCTTCCGTCCGTCAGGATGTGTCGCACGTCCACCTCTTGCTCAGCAAGCGCGCGGGCAACAAGCAGAGCTCGATGGCACTCAAGCGGATCTCTCTCCATGCAGAGGAGCACGATTCGGCGTTCATCCGCCTGCCGAACGAGGCTGGCGATGGCGTCACTAAAATCATCAGCCATTGCGGCGCGTTCATAGGAAACACGCCCATCGGCATTGTAGGCGGTGCGGTCATTGGGCCGCCCTCCGAGTTCTTTCCCCATATAGGCGTAGTCGATTCCCGTCCGTTCCAGCGCGGGCTCCAGGTTGTCGGGGTTGAAGTGGGAAACCCAGCGGCTACGCGGAGCGGAGCGAACGTCCACGACCATATTGACGCTGTTATCCGCAAGCAGGGCGACGAAATCCTCAATGGAATGATTCGAGTGTCCAATCGTGAAGATCGGATGCTCCGTTGCCGTCATGTCGCGCCCCTCTCCCCTATGCCTCGATTATGGCCGCAATGAGCTTGTAGTTGAAGGCCGGTTCGTCCGGCTTTGCCTGGAATGGCTCGCCGACGGTGACGGTGAGGTAGCACTTGGCGTGCCAATATTTGCCAACAGCTCTTGCGGAATACCCCTCTTCAAAGTCCATGTCGGTGATGCGGAGGTCGTAGAGGTCTCCTGCGTAGACGAACGACCCGCGCAACTGCTTGCTGATTCGCCCCGCGTCATCCTTATGGGCAGTGACGGAGACTTCCAGCGCCGGGACGCTAATGAATCGAGCCGAACAGGTCAACGTTCGTTTGGGGTCATACGGGAATCGATCGTTCGTCCCCCGCAAAGATTCGTGGCCGTTCTCCCAGAGTGGAGCGGGGTCATCGAGCCATCTCTCGATGTTGGCCTTATCCCCGACACGCACCTTTGTCCACGCCTCCGGCGCCATGAGCCAGTTTTCAGGCTGATAGGGCAGCGGGAACGATTCCAGCAAGGGGACATCAATCACGTCCAGCAGTTGCGGCAATGACTCGTCCTCGTAGCAGATCTCATCGGGCATGACTTCGCCCTTGTTTGCGCCACTGACAGGCCGCACCCATGCGAGCGTTCCGTCAGAGAGCCTCTCCTTGCCGACGACGCACCTGCCGCCATATTTCCGGGAATTCGCAAGGCACAGGATCTGTTTGTGTGTAGTGGTAGTCACTTGTCCTCTCAAATTGATTTAGAACAAGTGTATCACGCCTCCCGTTCGGCTGTCTTGGCCTCTTCCCACAGGGCGTCCATCTGCTCCAGTGACAAAGCTGAAAACTCCTCGCCGCGGTCGCGGGCCGTGTCCTCCATCGCGCGGAAACGCGACACAAACCGGCGATTCGCGTGCCGCAGGGCCGTTTCTGCGTCAATGTCCATCCAACGCGCAAGGTTCACAAGACTGAAAAGCAAATCACCAAATTCCCATTCAGTCGCGGCGCGTGATTCGTCCGTTCCTTCAGGCCCGGCCTCTTCATGGGCTTCCGCAAGCTCGCTGGCCTCCTCCATCACTTTCTCCAGGGCACCGTCGACGCTCGGCCAGTCGAAGCCGACGTTGGCGGCCCGCCCCTGCGCTCTCTGCGCGTAGGTAAGAGCCGGCAGATTCGCGGGCACGCCCTCCATCAGTGACGCGCCCTGCCGCTCCTCGCTTTTGAGCACTTCCCATCGAGCGGCTACCTCCTCTGCCGTGCGCGCCTCGGCGTCGCCGAACACATGCGGGTGGCGGCGTATTAGTTTGTTGACGAGGCCTTCGATCACGTCGGCAACGGAGAATGCCCCCTCTTCCGAGGCGATTTCGCTGTGGAGCATGACCTGCAGGAGGATGTCCCCAAGCTCTTCACGCAGCCCGGGCATGGAATTGGCGTCGATCTGCTCGACAGCCTCATAGGTCTCTTCAATCAGGAACGGTGTCAGCGATTGATGCGTCTGTTCCCGATCCCACGGGCAGCCGTCCGGCGCGCGGAGGCGGGCAACGATGTTCACCAATGTCTGGAACTCGCGGCGGTCCTGCCCGACTACGTCATTTGAATCGACCACGTGTCACCCCCATCGCCCACGCATCGCCTGTTCGTTTCAGCATAGGGAGACCGGCTGATCACCGCCACGTGCGCCCTTCTTGCCCACCCTACAGGGCGTTGCTAGACTGGATAGTCGGCAAATGCGCTATTGCGCGCAGCCCCGTGGTGGGTGTGGCCTAGCAGGTTTAAGGCACCAGGTTGTGGCCCTGGAGATCGTGGGTTCGAATCCCATCACCCACCCCATTTTCTTAAACTTCGCGATCAACACGGTTTGCCCATGTTGTTTGCGTCCGCGTTCCGGCCATGGCACCGAAGATTATGCATTTGGCCGAACTCGCGTGTTCGCCAGTCCCGTTCGCGCTCCGGCGAAGGCTCCCTATGAAATTGCAGGGTGCCCAGCCCAATTCCCACGTGCCTCACATGTTGGCAGCGCTGGTGTACCTCGGCGGGCGCGGTGGGCGCAGGAACAGGATCAGGATGGCGGACACTGCAAAGAACGCAATGAAGATGAGGAACGCCGGCCGGTACGATCCAAGATGGTCATGGATGAGGTTCATGACAATGGGCCCCGTCGCGCCGAACCCAAATGTAATCACGAATCCCATGGACCGTATTGAGCCGAGGCTCAGCCGCCCGAATGAGTTGGCCCACAGCACTTCCTGAGTAACGCCGAGGCTCGTGATGCCCATGCCATAAACGATGAGCGCCGGAAACAGGAAATACACCTCGTCCGCGAACAAGAACAGCACGCAGCCGATGGTCTGCAGGATGAACGGCAGGGCACGCACCGGGCCCATGTTCGAGCGTTCCGCCACCAGGCCAACGACGGGCAAGGTTACGGCCATCACGATGGCGCGCGTCGTCAGAGCCGCGGCGACCAGCGCCTCCTCATAGCCCAGGTCCTGCACGTACGGGGCAAGCGAGATGTTGATCCCCTGGAACGCAAGGCTGGAGATCGCGAAACACCCCGCAATCAGCCAGAAGGCCGGCGCGCGCAGCGCCTCACGTCGCGTCCACACCGGCTCAGGCATTGCCTGCCGGGTATGCTCCTGCGAGGCAGTTCGCTGTTGTCCGGGCAGAAGTGTTGTCGGTGCAGGGTCTTGGGACGCGTCCGGCTCAACACCGTCGGGGCGCAGTCCGAGATCCTCCGGTCGGCGGCGGATCAGAATCGTGGACGGTGCAAGCACCACGATCCACGTGATGATCGCGAATATCCAGAACATCTCGCGCCAACCGTATTCCGCGATGACGTAGACGGCGACGGGGATCATCACAACGTTGCTGATGCTCGCGCCGGTGCTGGAAATGGCGAGCGCTCGCCCTCGCATCCGGATGAACCAATTGTTGATGGCCACGCTGGTGACCAGGTTGCCCATCAGCGTGAACCCGATGGCGGCCACGAATCCACGGACAATATAGAACTGCCACAGCGATTCTATGAAGGTCACACCGACCAGCGCCGTCCCAGCTATGAGCGCGCCGACCGGCAGCAGTGTTCGCGCGCCGAAACGGTCGACGAGTGGGCCAGCCAGCGGCGCCGTTCCCGCTTCTACGACACGAGAAATGGTTTGGACGGTGGCTATCTGTGTTCGATTCCAGCCAAACTCAGCCGTAAAGGGCCGGAAGAAGAGTCCCAGTGTTGAGGAGAACTGCTCCGCGTAGGCGAGGTGCGCCATGAACGACGCGGCGACGATGTTCCAGCCATAGAAATAGCGGCCCCGCCTCCGTTGACGAGGCCGCTGGCCCGATTCACCGCCTTCGTGGTCTGCGTTCGGCTCCAACGCCACCCCCACCTACACGCGATTCTTGATTATCGCGCGTGAGAGACTGCGGCGTCATGCGCGCCGATAGTGCCTTGAGGAGTAGCAGGATTCAGTCCTGTTGGTCGCCTCGGGCTCTGCCGCCCCTTCTCCGACGCCTGCGGCGACGTGGCCTCGTGGGTGGTTCAGAAGAGTCACCTTCCTCCGAATCCTCAGAGGCGGCCTGTTCAGGATCGTCATTAGCAGATTCAGGCGGATAGAGGAGGGCCGTTCGGCCGTATTCGTCTTCGTCTTCCTCCTCGGTCATGTGGATGGGTGGAATCTGTGGGGCTAGTAAGCCACGTCCGGAGATGAAACGCCGCGCGCCGCCGATGGCGAATGAGATCAACAGCACGATTAGGGCAATGCGGAACGGCCCCTGGGCCGCCCCAAAGAAGGTCGCCAGGTCCTCCGGCACATCATCCCTCGAGTCCGGCACCAGGACTCCCGCCGCGATGGCGGAGATCAGCACAACCGTCCCCAACGCCGCCAGCGCCTGCGGGACACTACCACGATTCCAGAAGAGGATGGCGGCGGCGGTTAGCCCCGCCTGCCCCAGGGCCACCAGCACTCGTGACGTCTCGATGTCCGTTCTAGCGCCGCTCTCAGGCGGCAGCAGGATGATCGGCAACGCGAGGTACGCTCCAGCCAGATACAGACCGGCAAAGAACGCGCTGTCTCCCCAACTGCGTGTGGCAATCGCCCCGCCTATGACTGCCGCCAAAATCGGGCCGCCAAGTGTCGCGATGCCCACCGCCACCGTGAATTCACCGTCCTCCGGGGCAAGAAGCGCCCACAACAGTGCCTGAGTGCCGACGATTCCCATCGCCATCCACGGATAGCCCCATCGCGGCGCGCCGCGGGTTGCAAGCAGCAGAGCGACGGCCATCGCGATGCCCGTCGTAAACAGATAAGGCGGGGATGAGTTCAATCTGCCGCCCGCTGACAACGTCCACGCGATGCCGGTCAGCGCCCCGATGAGAATCAGAATAATGGGCGCGATCTCCCGTAGCATGGACTGCCCGGGGGTGCGCGTCGGCGGGGGGACGATTGGCCTGCTCATCGTCAGTTACAATAGCAGGCGCGGCATAACGCGCATCGGCAGGAGTTTCCCCCTAAGTGCAATCTTCTTGGCTCATTACGCTCTTTTTCCAAAACAGAGCCGTCGCCTACATCGGCGTGGCGACGTTTCTGTTTACCATTGCGCAGGGCATTACCATCTTCGCGTACCCGCTATACGGCCGTGAACTCGGCTTGACTGTGGCACAAGTCGGGCTCACGGTGTCGGGGTTCGCACTCGCCCGCGTCTTCACTAATGTCCCCGCCGCCATGCTGTCCAACAGGATAGGCCGGCGGTGGGTGTTGGTCGGCGCGGGGCTGCTCGCCGCGACAGGCTACGTTCTCACTGCAAGCGCGGACGCGCTGCTGCCGCTGATGGCCTCCAGATTTATTGTCGGCATCGGCTCCGGCGCGTTTATCACGGTGGCGATTGCCGCGACAGCGGACCTGAGTTCTCCTGGGAACCGCGCGCTGCTCATGAGCATTTATCAATGGACGTTCATCGCGGGTATCACGCTCGGCCCATTCGTTGGGGGCATCATCGCGGAGTTCTGGGGACTCCGTCTCCCATTCTATCTTGTTGGGGGCGTCGCAATCCTGAGCGCCCTCTGGACACTGACGATGGTGCCCGAGACACGCGGCACACAACAGACAACTCCGGCCGCCCCGGGGACGCAAAGCCCCCATGAGACACTCCGTGAACGGGCACGTTCATGGCTAAGGGAGTATCGGTTCATGTTTGGGCGCGACTACGCCCTAATCATGCTCATCTTTATCGGAGCATTCTTCATCCGGGGCGGAGGGCTCTTCAATCTCTTCCCAATCATCGCGAGCGAGGATCTTGGTTTGTCCGAAGGGTGGGTCGGATTCATGCAAACCTTACCAGCCATCGCGTCCCTTTTTGTGCTGCTGGTTGTCGGGTGGTTATCAGACATCGTAGGGCGCAGGCTGATCATCGTGCCGGCCATGCTGTTCTACGCGGTTTGCCTCATCATCCTCGGCTACAGCGCGCCCGTTTGGGTTCTGCCGGCCGCCGTCGTCTTTGCTATTGGAATCTTTATCTTTGGTGTCGCGCAGGGCGCGGCCGGCCCTGTGCCCATAGCCTATGTGGCGGATGTCAGTCCAACGGAGCGGCAGGCCACGGCTCAGGGCATGGCCCGGACAATCGGCGACATCGCGTTGATGAGCGGAGGCCCGGTTCTAGGGCTGTTGAGCGACAGCTTCAGCAACGCGACTGCTCTCTACGGCACCGCGGTGGCGATGGGGGTCATCATGTTCATTTTCTGGATCTTCGCGCGTGAAACAGCCGGGCGGCGTGTGCGGGGGGCGTAGCGGAACAGTTCAACTCGTGAACTCCAGAACCCTGATTATCTCTCAGAGCCCGAACGCGGAACCCCAACCCCAAAGACTGTACAATCCCGATCACGAACCCAAAAATATCTTGTCCGCCGAACCGTGCGTTTGCTATTATCGGATTCGGCTATAGCGACATGCTGCGCTCGGGTGGGGGCCGGGCGGTGGCCGAACTCACATCCCCCGCGGTTGGTAATCCGGCCGCTTTAATTCTTTCGCTTGGAGGACAATCCGCAGATGCACCTTGTCATGGATGGGTACGGGGCTGACGCCCACAGGCTGCAGGACGAGTCACTCGTCCGGGAGCTGCTGGACATTTACCCCGATGCCATCGGGATGACCAAGATCTCCGAGCCGCTGGTGCATCGCTACACGGACGGCAAGGTTCCCGTGGATTGGGGCGTGTCCGGCTTCGTGCTCATCGCGGAGAGCCACATCAGCGTCCACACCTTTCCTGATCGCGGCTATCTGAACGTGGACATCTTTTCTTGCAAGCCGTTTGACGCCGAACTCGCCGTCGCTGAACTGCGTGGCCGTTTCGGCATCACGGAGGTCAGGATGCAGGTGCTGGATCGGGGACTCGAGGAATTCCCGGACAAGCAGGCGGAGCATGACCATCGCGGCGCGGGCGCGGCGGCGACACCCACGAGCGTCTAAACGCCAACCGAGCGCCTGCGAGGCGCAAGACCGCGCATCGGACTCACGCCAATGACTTCTTTCCTCGCCGGCGAAGCCTTTCCATGGAGCTTTGCATCTCTCGACGGCGATGACGCCGACTTCGACAGGGCCGCCGCTGCCATCCTCCCCGTTCCATATGACGGCACCGTGTCCTATCGCAGCGGCGCGCGCGACGGCCCGCAAGCCATCATCGAGGCGTCACGCTACCTGGAACTATATGAACCGGACCTGGATCTGGAGCCTGCCCAGTGGGGAATTGCCACGCTCCCGGCATTGGAACCGGACGCTTCAGGGCCGGAGGCTAACGTTGAGCGCGTGGAGCAGGTCATTGGAGCGCTTGCGGACGCGGGCAAGTTGCCCGTCATGCTGGGCGGTGAACACTCGCTCACTATCGGCGCGGTGCGCGCCCTCGCCCAACGGCATCCCGGCCTCTCAGTTCTCCAACTCGACGCCCACGCGGACATGCGAGACAGCTACCAGGGCAGTCGCTACAGCCACGCCTGCGTGATGAGGCGAGTACGGGAAACCGTCGGGGACGGCAATGTCACTCAGGCCGGCGTCCGGAGCCTCAGCAGCGAGGAGATGAAACACATCCAGGATGCCGGTATTGCCGGATTGCACCTGTACACGTCCGGCCAATACAACGATCCCGCCGCCATTGACGAACTTCTGGTGGGATTGGGTGAAACCGTCTATGTGACGGTTGATCTCGATGCACTGGACCCGTCGATCATGCCCGCCGTCGGCACGCCGGAGCCGGGCGGGCTGTCCTGGCAGGAAACGCTTGGCATCCTGCGGGCTGTCGCCCAACGCTCACGTGTCATCGGGTTTGACATTATGGAACTCGCTCCGAATGAAGGGCCAACGCACGCCGCATTCACGGCCGCGCGGCTCACTTACAAGCTGACTGGGTACGTGCTGGCCAACCGCTGACTGCCAGACTCCGTTTGCGCCAAAAATGAGCCGTCGGCCGGAGGGCGGCCCCATTTGGCGCGGCCCTCCGGGCCAAAATGCTCTCGCCTGAGAACGATCGCGAAAGTACGGTGTTGGCCGGGACTAGTTGCTGGCCAGCGTAACGAGCTCGTCCTCATTCAGGGACTGCTCTGCGTCCGTGGCTTTGCCATTCCCGTTGCCATTCGTCGCGTCACTCTTCTGGGCTCGGCGCTTCCTTGAACCGTTGCCGTTGGCTGCTGCGCTGCGCGCGCCAAGGTAGCGGAGACCGTTCTCAATCAATCCACGCAGCTCCATCGCCTCTTTGTGAAGCTCCTGGATGTTCGCCGTCACCTGATCAAGGTGATTGGACAGGCGCTCAAGTGACTGCGCGGCATACACGTCAGAGTCCTTGATGAGGCGCGCGGCGTCACTCTCGGTGCGCTGCTTCCTCCGCTCAACCTCGCGCTCCGCATCCTTGAGGATTTGCTCCGCCTGCGCCTCAGCTTCTTCAACGATGGCGCTATCCTGAATCGCCTGGCGATGATCCGCTTCCGTCTTGGCCTTCATCTTCTTCGCAACGACAATGGCCTCGTTGACGATCGATTCGCCTCGCTCGCGGATCTCCTCAGCTTCACGCAACTCGGCCGGAGCGGTCGCGCGCATCCGATCGATGATTCGTGCCAGCTCATCACGATCCAACATGACCCGTCCGGTGCCCGGAACACGGCGCGCGTCTTCCGCCATGTCTTCCAGGGCATCAATCATCTCAAGGAACTGCATCAGGTCACCTCCCTGCTTTCGGCGTTCCCTTGCCTCTTTCTCCCGCGCTTTCCAGATCCGTCTGTTGCCCGATCCTGAGAACGGGCGCATATGTCATGCATCATGAATTGAATTTCTGCCGCAGTGCCTCCGCGACAGCAGGTGAAACGAGGCCGCTGATATCACCGCCGAGTGAGGCGGCCTCCTTCAATAGACTGGAACTGACGAATTGATGCTCCGCAGCCGTCATGATAAACACGCTCTCAATCTCAGGATCGAGCTGCCGATTCATCTGGGCGAGTTCCATTTCCGAAACAAGGTCTGCCCCGTTCCGCAACCCGCGAATCATCGCCGTAGCGCCCAGCTGACGGGCGAGGTTTACGGTCAGGTCCCTCGCGTATGTGGTGACACGAACGTTTGAAAGATGCTGTGTGGATGCTTCGGCAAGCGCCACACGCTCCTCCGTGCTGAACATCAGACTCTTGGATAGTGGACTGTCGTAGACGCAGACGATGAGCTCTTCGAACAGGCGCGCGGCACGTTCCGCGATGCCCGCATGTCCCATCGTCATCGGATCAAAGCTCCCGGGGTAGATCGCTTTCGTCATGCCAATTTCTCCCCTGAGCCGCTCTCTGTTGCCGCAATCGGCATGAAGAGCGAGACAAGCGTATCGCCATATCGACGCACCGCAAGCTCTTCAACTGCCAAGCCAGCAAGGTCTGCCGGGTTTCGGCTCGACTGCTCCACAACGATGACCGCGTCATCACGCAACAGCTCGTCAGCGGCCAACAGGGCTTCCAGCGTTGCCGGGATGGCCTCAGAATCGTCGTACGGGGGATCCATGAAGACGAGGCCGAACGGCCCAACAAGCGACGGAATGGCCCGGGCGACCAGCATGGCGAGCACAGTAAGGTTGGCTGGCACGCCGGCTCGTTCCGCATTCTCACGGATGGCGGCACATTCCCGCGCGCCACGTTCCACGCAAACAGCGGACGCCGCACCGCGGCTCAATGCCTCAATACCCAGGGCGCCTGTCCCTGCGAACAGATCCAACACTCGCCGATCCTTCACCGTTTCCCGCGCTTCCAGCATGGAGAACATCGCTCCACGCACCCTGTCCGTTGTCGGACGACCATGCCAACCTTTAGGCGCCCGCAGTTCAATTCCTCTTGCGGATCCTGCCGTGACTCGCATAGCTTCACTTGACCACAAATTTTAGTCTCGGTCTAAAACCAGGTCAATGGAATATATGGTCTATTCCTGGCACTAGTGGCGTCCGCTTATCAACACCCTTCGCCGCTCTACAACCCACGCGCGCCGGATCGACGCGTGTCTCTACCTTATCCAGCGGGATTGTTTATCATGAAATCAGTCCCCACATTCACGGAGAGTAATCCAAGTGTCCCAACGTCGTAGAAACGCGGTAACGGCAGGCGGTAATCGCAGCGGCATCATCATCTTTGCGGTTACCATTGCCATAATCCTGATCATCATAGGACTGCTCGTCCTGCAGGAAGCCTTGCATGAGGAGCCCGGCTACGCCCTGGAAAACCAGGGCAACTACCACCTGACGGACATACAAGAGCCGCACGTGCCGTACAACTCGTCGCCTCCAACCTCCGGCCCCCACATGGCCAGCCTCGCGCCGGGGCAGATTTACGACGTCCAGGTGCCGGATGAGATCCAGATTCACAATCTTGAGGACGGGCACGTCAACGTCCAATATGACTGCCCGGGCGGATGCCCCGAGCTCGTTGCCCAGCTGACCGCGGTTGTGAGTGAATACATTGCTGAACCGGAGGGGCGCGTTCTCATGGGCCCGTATGACGGAATCATCGATCCCGTTACCGGTCAAAGAAGCCGCATCGCCCTCACGGCGTGGACGCGGCTTGACACCTTTGATGAGTTTGACGAGGAACGCATCCGCACATTCATTGACGCCTACATGGGCCTCGATCACCACGTCTACTGACTGACGTGATGGTCAACTCTATTTCATCACATGGCTCTTCAGCCACGCTATCTGCGTGCATCCACCTCTCGTAGCGCACCGCCAAGTTCCGCAACCAGCAAAATCACAAAGCCTGCCATATATATCCAGATCAGCAGCACGACTACTGACGCGAGTGAACCGTACACCGCGTCAAAACTGCCAAAGGTGGTCAGGTAGAACAGGAAGATATTCTTGATGACCTCAAGGGAGATGCCGGCAATAAACGCGGCAGGAACACAGTATCTCCACGGCGTGCGGTCGCTCGGCAGCCATCGGTACAGCATCAGCACCCCTACTATCGCGCCAAAGAGCGACGCAACGCCCAGCACGATCCGTCCCCCTATGTTGACCACGCCGGCAAGTGTGCCCAGCCATCCGTCCAAATCGGCCCCCTCCGCAGCGTGAACCAGAGTTGACATCGCCAATGACGCCAGTAGGAGCGCGCTCACACTGCCCACGGTGATGACGGACTTGATCCGTACCAGGTGAAACGCATATGGGTTTGCATTGCCCCACGCCCTGTCCATGAAACGCGCCATCGCGCCGAAGAAGTTGCTGCCGGACCACGCGAGCGCCATCAGTGAAATGACGCCGATTGCCCCGCGGGATTGAACAATTGCATCCACGTTGTCGTCGATGAGGCTGGCCTCCAGCGGCACATATCGTGAGACGATCAAGTGAACCTCGTTCACGACTGTATCTGTGTCCAGCACGAAGCTGAGGACGGTAATGGTGAAAATCAGCAACGGCAGGATGGCGAGGATGCCATAGTACGCTACGGCCGCCGCCATATCGCCCACGCCGTGCCTTCCGGCGTTGCGAATCATAACGACCACAACCGCCGTCGGCTTGAAGCTGTCAAGAATGAGAAGGAGGACGTTTACAAGCTGCCGTCCTCGATTAATGAGGGCGCTAAACACTCTTCCAGCTTAATGGCATCTCCAACCGCCAGCCCCTTGCAGGCATGTATCATTGAGTACGCGGACTGAAGAACCCGAAAGAGGTGTGCGGCAATGTTTGCGACCATCGGCAGGAGTTGGCAGCTCTTCAAGCTCTGTCTCCACGTTCTCAGCGTCGACAAGGAACTGATCTTCTTCCCGATCTTCTCCACCATTGGCGTGGTCGTCGTGACCTTGACGTTCTTCGGCGTCACCTTTGGCATCGGGTCATTTGAAAGATTGGAAACCGGGGCATTCAATGCCCTTGACCTGGTCGCCGTCTTCGGTTTCTACGTCGTCTCATACTTCATCGTCATCTTCTTTAACTCGGCGCTCGTCTTCGCGGCGCACGAGCGGCTGGAAGGAGGCGATCCCAACATCAAATCCGGACTGGCGGGCGCATCCAGCCGGATCATCACGATCTTTTTCTGGGCTGTGATTGCCGCGACTGTCGGGCTTATCCTGCAGATCCTTTCAAGCCAGGCACGCGAGCGCGGCGGCATCGTCGGAATCATCGGGCAAATCGTCGTTTCGCTCATTGGCGCAGCGTGGTCACTAATCACGTTCTTTGTCGTGCCGCTCATCGTCATCGAACACCGCGGACTGTTTGACTCCTTCAAGACATCTCTCAGCATGCTCAGGAGAACGTGGGGCGAGCAGGTTGTCGGCAACTTCGGCCTCGGGCTGATACAGTTGGGAGCGACGCTCCTGGCAGTTCTGGTCGCCGTGCTTCTTGGCCTTGTCCTGTCCCTTCTCGGAACCGCCGGCATCGTATTGGCCGTTGTGATTGGCGTCATCCTCGTGGCTGGTGTTTCGTTGGTCTTTGCCACGCTCAGCGGCATCTACAAGGCCGCTCTTTACAACTACGCTGCGGACGGCCAGGTTCCGTCGCTCTTCACGGAGGACACCATTCGCGGCGCATTCCGCCCGCGCTAGGACGCACATCGAAAGGGAATGGGGACATGGACTTTCGATTCAGCGCCGAGGAGGAGGCCCTTCGCGCCGAGGCGACGGAGTTCGTTCGGCAGAATTGGGACCCCGGTGACAAGGACGCCTACAGCATGATCGTTGCCTCGTACGACGTTGATGACGTCGACGAGGAAGAGCGGATGCACGCCTATGCAAAGAAACTGGCCGAGAGGGGCTGGTTCACGATGCATTGGCCGAAGGAATTCGGCGGGTGGGGCGCGCCGCTCAGCACGCAGATGGCGTATCGGGAAGCAATGGCCTACGCAGGCTCGCCGGAGATTCTCGGCGGCGGCATGTTCGCCCCCATGCTGATGATGCACGGCGCGGACTGGCAGCGGGAATTCTTCCTGCCACGCATCGCCAGCGGAGAAATCCACCACCTGTCACAGGGCTTCTCAGAGCCCAATGCCGGCTCTGACCTTGCAAATGTGCAGACGCGCGCCGTGGAGGACGGAGACGACTACGTCCTCAGCGGCCAGAAGATCTGGAACTCGGAGGGCCGCTGGGCGGACTGGGGCCACTACCTGGTTCGCACGGATCCGACCGCGCCCAAGCATCGCGGTATCTCCTACTTCATCGTCGATATGAACGACCCCGGCGTCACCCTGCGGCCGCTGTACGACGGCCTGGGCCGCTGGCGCTGGAGCGAGGTCTTTCTCGAGGACGTGCGTGTTCCAAAACGCAACCTCATCGGTGAGCTCAATCGCGGATTCTACACGGCCATGACAACGCTCAGCTTCGAGCGTTCGCAGGTGGAGATTCCGGCGCGGTTGCAGCGCTACATGGAGCAGTTCATCGACGCGTACCGAAACCGCCCGTCGGCCAACGGCACGTCGCTGCTGGACAACCCCGTCGCGCGGCACAAGTTGGCCGATCTGCGCGTGCAGGTGGAGACGACGCGGATGCTCTGCTACCGTGTCGCGTGGCTCCAGACGCAGGGGCAGGTGCCGGACCGGGAAGCCTCCATGGTCAAGGTCACCGGCGACGAGGTCGGGTGGAACGTCTACAACGTGCTGGCCAGTCTCGCTACGGATGATGCGTTGATCGCGCCGCGTGGCAGCCGCTTCGCGCCGATGCACGGCTTTCTGGGCGCGAATGCGTGGCTGACGCGCGGTTTGGCCATCGGCGGCGGCACGGATGAGGTGCAGCGCAACATCATCGCCCAACGCGGTTTGGGCCTGCCGCGATAAAATTCAACCCGCAAACGGCTGCGGCAGTCATTGTTACGCGCCTCGAATCGAGGTTACGTCGTCCAGTAATTGCTCCGCAGCTGCCGGACTCCCGCTATGGCGAGCACGACGGGCAAAAGCGTATCGACGACTGCCCAAATGACCCAGGCCGTTCCGTCATTGTCCAGATAGACGCGGCCGTGAGCCAGCAATGCAATCCAGTTATGCAGGAACAGGATCGCGACGACGACGATTCCGTAGAACGTCCCGTTGACCGCGATGTACCGCCCGGCATCGCTATTGCCAAATACACGTTGCCGCCTCTCCTCCGCCTTGTCCGCAAAGCTCAGAACCAGGCCGATGCCCAGCGCGATGACCATTAGAATATCAAGAATGTACCAGACGCCCATGACGTCAAACGTGTCGTTCGCGACAAAGACTGAATTGATGATGAAGTACACGACGACGGCAAGGCTCACCACAATCAGGTAGATGCCTCCCAGCTGTTTCACGCCCATGACTACCTCCCGCAGGCTCGCTTAGGGTTGGCCGATTTACCAATGAGTTTACACTTTATTGGCCATTCCCAGACGCTGGAGGCGGCTTCAGCCTTAGCCGGTCGGCACGTCCACCGCAGCGCCTGTCCTGTGCGACTGCTGGATGGCGTCCAGCACCCGCTGGCATTGAAGGCCGTCATGGAAATTCGGCGCGGGCGATTCACCCGACTCAATGCCTCGCACGAAGTCCTGCACTTCCAGCCTGAACGGCAGCAGCCGATGGTCGCGGTCATCGTCGAAGGGGTGCAGTTCTTCCGGAATGGGGACCGTTCTCAACTCACGGGAATCGTCGTCGAGCCGTCCGACGCGGACGATACCTTCCGGTGCGGGATTCGGCCCGGACTGGTTCAGGTGGATCGACCCCTCGGTGCCATAGATCTGAATCGACCCTCCCTGTCCAAGGGGCGCATTGAGGCTGCACGTGAGGGTCCCCCACGCGCCATTTGAGAAATCCATGTGGATTCCGAAGGCATTGTTGGTATCGGCGAGGCTAAACCCTGCAGGCACATTGCCGTGTAGCGTGGCGCTAACGCGGGAAACATCACCGAACCAGTGACGCATACCGTCGATGAAATGGGAGCCGAGCGCGCCGAGCATCCCGCCACTGCCGGTTGATGGCGCGGGCGGTGTTGCTCCAGGTCGGCGGGCGAATCGCAGGTGCAAAGTAGCGGAGATGTGGCTCGGCTCACCAATCTGGCCTTCTTCGATTAGTTGCCGTGTATACGCCCGCTCCGGCGCGAAGCGGAACTCATGCGCAATCATGTGTGTCAGGCCGCGCTCGTTGGCCATGGCGAGCAGTTCCTCCGCCTCTGCGGCGTTGGTGGTGAACGGCTTCTCGCACATCACATGCTTGCCGGCCTCCAGGGCGGCCTTGGTCATCTCGTAGTGCAGTTTGGGGGCCGTGACGACGCTGACGGCATCAACATCCGGGTGGGTCACAAGCTCACGGTAGTCCGTAAAGGCGTTGGGGATGCCGAATTTCTCAGCCGCGGCCTGAGCTCGTTCCTCCCGGCTAGCACATACCGCAACGACCTCCACCCCTTCGGACTGAAACCCGGGAATATGGACCATCGCCCCAAACCCAACCCCGATAACCCCAATGCGAATGGGTGCCATGATTTCTCTCTCCTGCGCGTGTCTCACTAACAGACGTCTATTGAACCTATGGAAACTACCGTGGTGAACAGTTGGTAATTAATCCGCGTCTTCCAGAATGATTTGGCTCAAGACCTGCGTTCTGACATATCTTACCGGCCTGCTTTTCCTCAAATACTTTCCTTCATTCGACAAACGAACAAGCCAGGCTTTTGCCTGGGCCTTAGAAACATTCAGGCGTTCAGCTACGGCAGTCTCGGTGAGGGGGGAGTCCAAAGTCTCGATGAGCTTCTCTACATGCGCGAACAGGCTATCGGCGGTTGAAACCTGTTCGTCAATCTGCGCTTCAGTTGATGAAATTACTGACGCCTCTTGGATCGATTCGTCTCCGTAACTAGGTTGGATTTCAGCGACGGTATTTTGTTCATTGCCGAACTCTAAGGAAAGCTCCGGTTTAGTAGGGAGCGTGGCGGCTTTGTTTGCTGCTCCCACCATTGTGTCCTTGAACTCGTCAATATTGGTCGGTTCAGGCCACGAACTCGCCCCCAGTCGGCGAAGGCCCTCCAATCCAGCGCTGAGATTACCCGTGGATCGCGTGTAGACCATCACGCGGCGCCTCTTAGCTTCTAGCTTCTTGTTCTTATCCAATTGCTCAATAGCGCCATTCCATGTACCTCCACTGCCATAAGTTGACTCCACTACGAGTGCCGCATCGGCGAGTGCGTAAATCAGTTTGTTTCGCTCCATGGCCTTGGCAACATGGAAGCCTGCTTGCGGATCGTTTGGAGACACAAGAACCAGTCGTTCGTCGACCAAGAATTGACGGTTTTCTCGGTTCAACACTAATCGTCTAAGGTCGCCGGTAATAATCCCGGTAGCCATTCCTCCATGGTTTAGGGCGCCACTCATTGCAGCCTGATCCACCCCTTTTGCGGCACCAGAGATTATTGTGTAGTCTGCCTCTGCAGCCAACTGGCCGATGGCTCCTGCAAATTCTAGGGGCTCTTCACCAACATTACGTGATCCGACAACGGCAAGGCCACTGCTTTCCAAGAGTGATCTTGGCCCACATCCGTAGAGCACGGGGGGCGCACTAGTACTAAGTTTCCTGAGTCGCCCAGGGTACTCTTCGTCCGCCCTGCTGATTACCCATATGTCGATTGACTCCCAATGGTCTGTCACAGTGGCAAGCTGAACACCTCGAGCCAAGAGTTGTTTGATTCCATCGGGGTTGAGTTTGAGCGGGCAGTCACGTAAAAGGTCATCTGCCCCGGTACGCAATAGGTCAGCAGGCTCTCTCTCGATTTCATGGAGGTAGCCAGCAAGTCTGTTGTAGTCCCCTAGTGTCAGCAGCGAGTCAGCCTTTCCCCTTTTGCCTGAAATCAGGGGGGCAGTCAATAGCAGGATTGCCTTCGTATTTTCGGACAATCGCATGTCAATCTCCTGTCGTACTTGTATTAGCAAGTGCGAACGGCCACACGTCTCCGCAACCATTATTGCGAAGTAATTTCGCAGCAACGGCAAACGTCCACCGGGAATCGACCATGTCGTCGACGAGCAGGACAGGGCCAGTTAGCGGTTCGACATCTGGCGTAATCGCAAGCGCACCCTCTGCATTGCGCTCTTGTTGGGCGCTGTTGGCCATATCCTTCTGCGGAGGACGATCGGCTACCTTAGCCAAGACCTCTCGAAAAGGTAGTCCGAGTCTTTTTGCGAGGCGTTCGGCAAAGCCAGTGACCAAGCTTGAGTGCCCTACTGAAGGAATACAAGTCACCCAGACCGGTGCCGGCTCTGGCTGCCATTCACTGATAAGGCTAGCAGACGCGGCTACTAACTCATCGGAAAAGTAACCTTCCTCATATTTCCCTCGCCTTACAAGGGCGCCCCACCCAGGATCACCCCAGTAACACAGCGCCCCCCCAACTAGGGCCTGTTCGCCAGTTGGTATTGCCTTTCCTTCAGACGCACGTTTGCGGGGTTCGATGACAATATTAGATCGCCTTAGGAATTCAACTGCCTGCAATGATGTCCCTTGACTTACACGCGTTGGTAACGGTGCTTGGTTAGGCGCGTCAGTCTCGACATCAGTAACTCCATCCAGCGCGGCTACCAAAAACTCCATGTGACCAGAATCTAACTCAAGATAATTCTGCATCTGACCTTGTTCATTGCGCCGGATATTTGTAAGCCGCTCGATTCGATTCCAGAACTCCGCAGGTAGGCTGGACGGGCTCAATTGCCATTTTGTGCCTTGCTTGGAAATTGGTGCAGGGGATTCGAGCGCAAGCAATTTGATTGCCTGCTCTAGGCGCCCCTGTCTAATATTCACATGGCGGGGCAATTCGCGGACCGATAGCCCATTCGGCGCATCTCGCAGGGCATTCAGGATCTCATTGACCTCTTCTGGCGTGGGAACGCACTGGCAATAAAGTAGTCCGTAATTTCCATGTCTTCGGAGCCCCCCAGCAGTACACCGTGGGCCATGGCCACCCCTCGCCCTGCTCGTCCCACTTGTTGATAATAGGCCACAACTGAGCCTGGCGTTTGATAGTGGATCACAAATGCCAAGTCCGGTTTGTCGAAGCCCATACCCAGTGCAGTAGTTGCAACCAGAGCCTTGATGCGATTCTCAAGCAGATCCTGCTCAAGTGTTTCACGGTCGGTTGTTCGCGAGTGATAGGCCTGTGCATTCAGGCCCTGAGACTGCAACCAACCAGCTATTCGTTCAACATCTCGAACAGTAAGGGCGTAAATGATACCGGAGCCCGGAATCTCGGGAATCCGTTCGGCGAGCCAAGCAAGCCTTTCAGCCATGGTTGGCATCCTAATTGTCTGCAATAGCAATGACGGACGGTTCAAGTCACCTCGCATTGTGCGAATGTCAGGACCTAGCAATTGTTCCAAGTCATCAACAACCCTTTCGTTCGCCGTTGCCGTCGTCCCTAGCACTTGAACGCTAGCTGGAAGATTTCGGGCGATCCTCTCAATCCGCCGATAGTCTGGACGGAAATCGTGGCCCCAGTCGGAAATGCAATGGACTTCATCTATTACCAACAGAGCAGTCCCCTCAGCAATCTTGGGTAGGTAATCCTCCCTAAATTCATCGTTGCCTAAGCGTTCTGGTGATATGAGTAATACATCTACTTCCCCTCGCTCAAGCAGCATTCGCACCGTGTCCCAATCGTCCGTGTTGGAGGAGTTGATAGTGTATGCCTTCACGCCCATTCGTTCCGCTGCCGCAATTTGATTGCGCATCAACGACAAGAGTGGTGAGACTAGCAGCGTTGGTCCAGCTCCGCCTTCTCTCAACAACTTGGTCGCGATGAAATACACAAAGCTCTTGCCCCAACCCGTTTTCTGAACAACGAGGAGCTTGCCGTGTCCTTCCACTACATGCCGGATGGCTGCTTCTTGGTCATCGCGGAACTGCGCATTGGAGATGCCAGAGCCTAGGCGCAGTAACTCAAGAGCCCGTTTTGCTTCGTATTCCATTCGTTACTGCTTCAACCTACAGGCATTTGCTCGACCATCACTCCCCTCTCCCCCTTCTTACCCGTTCTTCTCCCTCAAACCGGCCAGCAGCTTCTCCGGGTGGATGGGGATCTCGTACGGGCGGACGCCGCAGGCATCGTAGACGGCGTTGGCGATAGCCGCTGCCGTCGTGATGTTGGAGTGCTCGCCGACGGCCTTGATGTTGTAGTTGCCCCAGCCACTCGGCGCTTCAACCAGAATGGTCTCCAGCTCCGGGATGTCCGGCTCGGTAGGCGCCTTGTAGTCCGCGAGTGACGGGTTGGATACGCGGCCGGACTCATCCACCGTCAGATCCTCCATCATCGCGTGGCCGAGGGCCTGCACAAGGCCGCCCTCCACCTGCCCGTGGAAGCCGATGGGGTTCAGCACGCGGCCGACGTCATGCACCGCGACGACCTTCTCGATCTTCACGCGGCCCGTGTCCGTATCCACGCTGACCTCAGCGACTTGCGCGACGAAGGATGTCATCGGCGACATCATCAGAGGCCCGCCCTCTGGCGCCTTGTTGCGGCCCGAGACCGGCTCGCCGCGTCGTCGGGCGATGTCCTCCATCGGGATACTCTCATTCGTGCGGGAATTCACAAGCGCCCCATTCGCGTACTCAACAACGGACTCATCCCAGCCGTTGAATTCCGCAGCAAGGCGCTTCAGGGTCGTCTTGACCTCATTCGACGCCTCTATGGTGGACATCGGGCCGACCAACGACGCGCGTGAGCCACCAAATCCCAGGTCGTGAATCGTATTGTCCATCTCGTCCGTACTGAACGGAATGACGTTCACGCGCTCCATGTCCACCTGCATCTCTTCCGCCGCCGTCTGGCGAATGAGGGTGTTCACGCCGGTGCCGGGATCAAAGAACGATGTGCGCGCCGTGAGGCTGCCGTCCTCATTCACGGCGACGGATGCCTGCGTCATGCCGCCGTACTGCGGGCGATGCCCGTAGGCGATGCCGCGTCCGACGTTGGCAGGGCGAGCCTCCGCCATCTTGCCCGCGCGCGCTGCCTCTTCGATAATCTTGTCGGCGATGATGCCACTGAATTGGTGGCCGGTGGGCGTGTCATCGCCCTCCTGCATGACGTTCTTAAGCCGGAACTCGACGGGGTCCATGCCGAGCTCCTCCGCAACGATGTCCATCATGGACTCTCCCGCGAAGATGCCCTGCACCTCGCCCGGGCCTCGCTGGAAACCGCCCGGCACCGTGTTCGTCGCCATCTGCCACGTGTCGATGCGCGTGTTCGGGATGCGGTAGGGCCCTGCCACCTCGTTCGCGCCGGGCAGGCTGCCGCTCGGCGAATAGGCGCGGTATGCCCCCGCGTTGAAATAGATATCGGACTCCCACGCCGTGATTGTCCCGTCGCGCTTGACGCCAACCTTCACGTGCGCCTCCGAGCGATGGCGCGGGTTCATTGCCATCAATTCCTCGGTATAGTCCATGGCGAACTTGACTGGCCGGCCTGTCCGCTCTGCCAACGCGTAGCAGATCGGCACACCGACGATATCGCCCTTGCCGCCAAAGTCTCCGCCGACATAGGCAAAGTTGATCACGACCTGCGAGATGTCGCGCCCGGTCAGCGCAGCAATCGCCGCGCGATTGGACATGGGAGACTTTGTGCCGATCCACGTCTGGATCGTGCCATCGTCATCAATGGCGACAACGCAGTTGTGCGGCTCAAGGTACAACTGGTGGGTGCGAGAGGTCTCAAAGTCACGCTCGATAATCAGGTCGGCCTCTGCCATGCCCGCGGCAACATCACCCTTGCTCCAGTTGTTGTGGACAACGGCGTTGGACGGACCGTCCAGCGGATCCGTCACGCCGCCATAGCTATTGAAATCCGGATGCAGCACAGGAGCGTCGGGCGCGCGGGATTCCGCGATTGTCACGATGGCGGGCAGTTCCTCGTACTCCACGTCGATGAGACCCAGAGCCGCCTCCGCGGTTTCCTCATCGTCCGCGGCAACAGCGGCCACCTTGTCGCCGATGTACAAGGCGCGGTCCCATGCGATGATCGGCTCATCCTGAATCGTCTTGCCCCATCGCTGGCCTTCCAGGTCCTTGCCGGTGACGACCGCATGGACACCGGGCAACGCAAGAGCTGCGGAGGCGTCAATTGAGACGATGCGGGCGTGTGCGTAGGGCGAGCGCAGCACCTTGCACCACAATGTGCCGGGCGGAACAACGTCAATCGAGTACTTGCCCAGTCCCGTGACCTTTTCAGGGCCGTCCGCGCGGCCGACGGGCTGTCCGATAACGCGATGTTCAGTGGTTGCCATGAATAGTATTCCCTTCCCCTTATTGAGTTCGACTACAGCCGCTGCTCAACCGAACCTGTTGGAATTATACGAAATGGCGGGGCAAACTACTCCGCACCCGCGTCGATCAGGTATTGGAGAATCTCATCCTCCCGGTTGTCTCTCGCTAGTTGCAGCATCGAATGGCCCTCAGAATTGATTGCATTAACATTCGCGCCAGAGTCAACTAGTTTCTTCACAATACTCGGGTTCCTACCAATGATCGCAGCCCCCAGAACAGGATCACCGGCTGCACTGCGAGCGTTTGGGTCCGCGCCGGCGCTGAGGAGAATATCCACCAGTCGTCCGTCGCCCCTGTCCGCGGCCAAATGGAGCGCTGTGTTGCCTTCAAGATCACAGGCATTGGGATCCGCGCCGGCCTCCAGCAAGACAAGCAGTTTCTCAAACCTATCATCAGTGAGAACCTGGAAAAAGATCGGCCTCCCCTCACGGCCGCTCACGTTGGGCTCTGCGCCGGCGTCCAACAGGAATTGCAGGGTCTCCGGACTAGCGGTGCCGGTCAGGGCGGAGAGGAGGGGGGGATTTCCACGAGCCGACCGCGAATTCAGATCTGCTCCCGCATCAAGTAGCGCCTGCACCAGATCAAGGTGTCCTTGCCTGATAGGATGTGGCAGCAACTCATACGCGACGTTGCCTCTCAGCTCGCCATCCGGAACGTATTTGAGGAAGAGCTCGACCATTTCAATGTTTCCCTCCCGGACGGCATCTGTCATGGTCGATCTGAACTCCCCTGTCTCCCAGCCGGGGTCTGCCCCGGCGTCAAGGAGTATCTGTACAAGTGCTGTGGATCTCAGCGCAATGGCCCAACGGAGGATGTGGCTGCCTGCCTGGTTCAGTGCGTTGACATTCGCCCCGCCGTCGATGAGCAGCCGGACAACCTGGAAGTTCTCGGCACGCACCGCACCCTCGAAGGATCTCTCCAGAATTGGAACACCGGCATCGTCTCTGGCACTCGGGTCAACTCCGTCGTCCAAGAGCCTCCGCACTCCTTCAACGTCCAATTCCCGTATGGCCGTGATCATCAGGGCCACGCTGGACTCAACCAGGCAACCGCTGGGGGCGCTCCAAGGGGTAAGGCTGTTGGTAGGCTCAGCCGAGTCCTCGATTATCCAGACACCCTGGGATTCATTAGCGCGAAAATCAACCACTGTGCCATAGGATCTGAAGTTGGTCACTCGAAGGTGGGTGTCATCGGAGAATTGCCCCATGATACCGGTGCCATCTGTCGTTACCTCAAAAACGCATTGGGTCCTTGGGTACAAACACATTTGGCCCGGTTCAAGTTCCATGCCTTCTTTGCACTCACCTCTCCAAGGTTCGATTGGCCGAACGAAAGGCTCGGCCACTACTGGAAGGTCTGGGGCTGGTAGTGACTTGATGATGCGGGCCAGTCCGTCAGTCTCCGTGCTTAGACCGCACGCGCATAGCTTCTCACCGGGATTAACCGTTCGCGCGGCATCCTCAAGTGGCCCGACGCTCCCTTCGAGCATGGTCGTCCCGTCCAACCCAACCATCATCCGGAAGTCGTTCACGCCGTCGTCGGCATAGAAGCACGTTTCGCCGGGCTCAATACGTAACCCAACAGCACACTCCTTTGGCAACGGCGTTGCAGTGGGAGTCGGCGTATAGGTGGGGGGAACAGGAGTGGGCGAGGCAGTAGCCGTTGGACTGGACGTTGGTTCCGTCGTGCCATCAACGACCGTCGACGTGGGGCTTGGTGTTTCGTTATCGCTTGTGCAGCCGAAGATAACGGTCAGCATCAGTAGTCCCAGAACCACAACGGCCACGGAGGCGCCCTGATTCACGTGCCACATGGCAATCACTCTACACAATGAGATTGGCTGTGCAGCGTGCCAGGTTCGCCCTGGTAGAGCAAACCTATGTCGTCAGATTCTCTGGCTTAGCGCTTTACGCCTGCGATGCTCGCGCTGTACCAGAACTGTCCGTCCGCCATCTCTTCGTTCTGCGGTGCCGTCTCCACCGTCACCTCGGCGAAACCCGCGCGGCGAACCGCTTCGGCGTATTCCGTATCAGGCAGCGAGCCTGAGACGCAGCCGGTCAGCAACGCCATGTTTTGCATCTCAGACTCCGTCGCGGGGCGCGTCAGCACGATGTCTGACACCATCAGCCGTCCGCCGGGCCGAAGCACGCGGAACGCCTCACGAAAGACGGTGTCCTTGTCCGGCGCGAGATTGATAACACAGTTGGAGATGATCACGTCCACCGTCGCATCCTCCAGCGGGAGGGCTTCGATATCTCCGTTCTTGAAGCTCACGTTGCCGAGGCCCAGTTTGGAGGCATTCTCATTCGCCTTATCAATCATGTCCTGCGTGAAGTCCACACCGATGACCGTGCCCTTTTGGCCCACCTGCTCCGCGGCAAGGAAGCAGTCGAGACCCGCGCCGCTTCCAAGGTCCAGCACTGTCTCACCGGGCTTCATACTGGCCAGCGCAACAGGGTTGCCGCACCCAAAAGTCACCACACTACCGGGGAGTTTCTCCAACACGTCGGCTGGGTAGGCGGCCAGTGATTCGGAGTCCCCGCAGCAAGCGACAGCATCAAGCTCAATCGCCTTTCGCAGTTGATCCGCATACGATTCGGATACAACGACTTTCAGTTCAATCGGTGAGTTCATCTCTTCACTCCAAAACCACTTGCTTTTCAGTCTTTGCAGTATATCCCCCCCAATACCGCGCACGGGGATAGCAGCACGGATCGTTGCTGCTGCTGACGCATCAGGTATCGGCGTTGGGCCGAAAGGCTTTCACTTTGGTCATCCGCGTTCTATGTTGTGCAAGAACGAGAATGCTCCATCAGCTGGTTCTACAGCGGAAAGGGTGGCGCAGATGATGAAACTAATTGCTCCGAGAGATCTGGGGGCAATTCCTGCCCTGGCAGTCACGGCGTTCGTGATTTTCGCCATCTTTGGCTGGACGGAAAGGACTGAAATCGCCGACCCGGACGGGCTGTCCGTTCCCTACTGGCCATGGAAGTTGTGGCAAATCCCCCCGTTGGTGGTCGGCTTCGGCGGTGTTTGGTGGATATGGTTGAGCACCCGCCGCGTCCCCTGGGTACGCAGCCTGGCGCTTGCCATCTTCGCCGCGGCGGTCTTCGCCAACGGATACAGTGACCTGTTCGGCGACCATTCTGGAGACGTGTGGCGCACCATCAACCCGTTGTTCATTGGCTCCGCCAGCGTGGCGGGAGTGGCCCTGTGGCGTCATGGATCCACCGAGGCGCGTGTGGGCGCAGTACTTTCGGTGGCGATGGGCGTCGCGCTCTTTACGAACGCCTACTTCGTCAATAACGCGGACTTCTGGCCGATACTCAACCCGGCGCGGGTGCTGACGGAACTTGCCTGGGCCGCAGTCGCCAGTGAAGGAAACACATTCTCAAACGAAGGCGGTTAATCCTCGGACAAGGACCGATTCTCACACCGTCGGCAGCAGTTCCCCACAATGGGGACAGCGATTCTCACCTTCCATTAGTCGTCTTTGCCTGCGAGTCTCCTCCACAAAGCCGTTTCCGAGAATACCGGCGGGGAGCGCAATCAAACCGATGCCGAACACGGCAAGCGCTGCGGTCAGCATCCTGCCCCACGTCGTCACCGGCACCGCATCGCCGTAGCCAACGGTTGTGACCGTGATGACCGCCCACCACATGGACGCAGGGATGCTCGCAAACGTATCCGGCTGGGACTGGTGTTCCGCAAAGTACATCAGGGATGACGCAATCAGGAGCAGCAGCGCCATGACCACGATGACGGCGGCCAACTCTCGTGAGGCATTGCGCAGTACGCGGCCCATGATGGACATCGTGGTGGAATAGCGGCTCAGTCGTGCCACGCACGCGGCCAGCCGCACCGCCCGCAAGAAGCGCAAATCAAGGCCTGTCTCCGGAAAGACGAGCACAACGTAGAACGGCAAGATGGCTAGTAGATCTATCAGCGCCATCGGGGATAGCGCGTACCTGATCCGCCCCGTCACGGGATTTCGATACTTGCCGGACGGCTCTTCAACGCACGACCACACCCTCAGTGCCCACTCAACGGTGAAGATAACGACTGTCACAACCTCGATACCGATGAAGAGCTCTTGCGCCCGGTCGCCGAAGCGTTCAACTGTGCCGAGGACAAGCGCCACGATGCTGATAGCAATTGAGGCGAGGATGAAGAAGTCGAAGACGCGGCTGGCCTTGTCGCCGTCGCGGCCCTCCTCAACTATCTGAAAGACGCGACGTGTCAGCGTTGTCGTAGACATGCTTGTTCCTCCCGCCGGTTCGGCGGCATGAACGCCTTGCCGCCGAAAGCATCATGTGGTCGTGGGTCAGACCGGGATTTACTTCTGGAACTTGGCGTCCACCGCGCGGCGCTCGGCGTGATCCATGCCCCACCACGTCGGCCAATCCGTGTCATCACCCTCCGCAGGCAGGTCGGTGAGAAGGGTGGACGCGCGACGGACGATGGCGGTGACGAGGCCGGAGTCATAGGCTGCGCCAAGATAGCCCTCATCAAGCCGGTCCTGTCGAAGGAGCACGGTGATCAGGCGGCTGAGATCAAGCGGGCTGGCATCGGCGACGGCTGAGTGGTCATCCATCAGGCGCCGGGCCTCAGGGGTCGCCTTCCAGTCCACCCATTCAAATCCCTGTACCCAGCCGTTGTCGTTACAGTACTCGAAGAAATCACGCCCGACGCGGGAGAGGCGGTACCACTTGCCGCGTCCCGGTTGGTCCACCCACTCGCCGAACTCGAAACCCGGCTGCTCAAAAGGTCGCAGATACACCGCAAGCGCATTGAGGCGTCTGGCAAGCGGCCCCGCTTCGGAGGCCCGCATCGCAATATCTCTTCGCATTCGATCTCGTTCGGTCGCCATTCAACTACCCCTGTCTCCTGTATATTTACGTGCCGTCTCCAATACGATACGCCGTTGCGCCCAGCGGCACACGTCCTGTGGGGAGAAGGCTGCGAGCAGCCCGGGACTGCGGTTAGCTGCTACAGAGGCGGTCAAGCACAGCGGTGTCGGCGAGTGCCGCCTTATTCTGTGCAAGCGCGCAGGCCGTCCATCCAGCGGGAGTTAGGGCCATGGCATCCGCGCCATGATCAAGCAGAAGCTCCACAATCTCCGGCCTGGACGGATTCTGAATGAGGGCCTGCAGCAGCGGCGTGTAGCCGTCTCCTGACTCAATCTCCGTATCCGCGCCCTTGTCTAACAGGAGCCCAACCATCTCTCCCGGGTTCTCCTCATAGCGCGCGATGACGTCTACTGAGTAGCGGAGAGCGTCCGGGGGATAATTTGCCTCGATAATCGCCTTTTGAAGGCGCGTCATTCTCTCGCCCTGGAATGGGGCAACCACATCAACGTCCGCGCCACCATCGAGTAGAACGCCGGTCAGATGCGGCAATCGCGTCAACCACCACAACGGCTGATTCCCGTCAGGCTCATATGGCACGTTGGGATCCGCGCCAAATTCCATTAGCAGAGCGGTCATTTCCGCGTCACCCTCAAAGTCGACTGCATGCAGCAGAACGTCTCCCAGGTTCGGATTCGCTCCGAGTTCCAGCAGGAGGCGCGCACCTGCAAACCCCTCTTCTATGGGGGGAATAAACGACTGTCGGTCTGACAGAGCGACAAGCAGGGGCGTATCGCCGGCCTCATCGATTGCGTTTACATCCGCGCCGAGCTCCACCAATCTCTCAATGTCCACCAAGTGAGTATTGACAAAAGCGGCACGGTGCAGCGGTGTCTCGCCCCCATCGTTCCTGGCGTTGACGTCCGCGCCGGCGTTCACCAGCGCTTCCACCATATCCACGCCTTCGGAATACCATCGTTCGCTGCCGGTCAACGCGAGAAGATGGAGAGGGGTGTCGCCATTCGAGTCGGCTATGGTGGGGTCTGCGCCGGCATCCAGCAGGGCCTGCGCAAATTCGATGTCCGCCTCATAAAGGATGGCCGAATGAAGCGGCGTAAGCCCGTTGTCATCCTGCGCATTCGGGTCTGCGCCGGCCTCCATCGCCCGTTCCACAGATTCCCTTGACGGATTGCGCTCAGCCAACTCATGAAGGTCAGTTGCCACGCAGCCGCCCGCGAGCGCGACCAGAAACAATGCCAGAAGGCCGTTACGCAAGGTGAGCATGTCATAAGTCCCCGAGCGCTCATACCATACACTGACACCCATGCTGCATGAATGGGCAGGGCGATTCGGCGCGCCGCTAAATGACCGGCAGATCGCCGCATTCCAGACCTACCAGGATGAATTGCTGGCGTGGAACACAGCTCGCACCAACCTGACCGCGATAACGAACCCCGCTGAGGTTGAGACGCGCCTGTTTCTCGAAAGCCTCTGGTGTGCCGCCGTCCTTCCCACGGGCATCACGACCGAAGGGCGCCTCATAGATGTCGGAACAGGCGGTGGCTTTCCCGGGCTGCCTCTCGCAATCGCTTTCCCACGGCTGGAAGTCACGCTCGTTGAGGCCACAGGCAAGAAGATTCAGTTCCTTGAACACATCATCGACCTGCTCGGTCTCAGGAATTGCCGCACCGCTCATGGCCGTGCCGAGGACCTGGCGCACGACCCGGAACACCGGGAAGTCTACGATGCCGCAACAGCCCGCGCCCTCGCCCCAATACCAGCATTGGTTGAGCTGTGCCTGCCCTTTGTGCGAATAGGCGGCCTCGTCATTGCTCCAAAAGGGGCGGATGCGGAGCAGGAGATAGGTGCCGCATCGAATGCGCTATCAGCGGTCGGTGGAGAGTTCGAGAGGATCATCCCGCCGGAGAATGGTTCCCCTGTCTCTGGCGACCACAAGTTGGTGGTCATACGCAAGATCGCCCCGACACCGTACAGGTATCCCCGGCGAAACGGTGTCCCCGCACGCAGGCCACTTTAACTTCCATGAATGATTCACCAGCGCCCGCGTCCGGCGCGCTCCGGCGGCGTATTCTCCACCCCGCCACGCTCATCTCTTTCGGCGTCGCCGTCCTCTTGCTGATCGCGTTGGCGCGGGGCGTGAACGTCAGCTTCCCGGACATGGCGCGAGCCATTGGGGATGCCAATCCGCTGCTAATCGCCGCCGCTTTGGCTGCCTATTATGTCAATTTTCCCATCAGGGGCATCCGATGGCGGCTGCTCATCGAGAACTCGCAGACTGTAACTGATGATCCGGTCCCTCTTCCGTCCAGGCGCGCCTTCTCGGAGATCATCTTCCTCGGCTGGTTTGTGAATGCCGTCGCATGGTTACGCATGGGCGATCCGTACCGCGCCTACCTTGTCTCCCGGCAACACGAGCACCAGTCGTATCCAAGGATTCTGGGCACGGTCCTGGCAGAGCGCGTCCTGGACGTGGTGACGTTCGCAGCCATTCTCCTACCCATCGGCGCGCTCCTCTGGGTGGACGCGAGCGGCGCGACCACGACCATCATTGGCCTCACCGTCGTCATTGGGGGTGGAGGCATCTTCCTGGTGGTCGGCATGGCGCTTTTTGGGCAGCGCGCCACCGCGCGACTCCCCGGGGCAATTCGAGATTGGCTGGAGCGGCTTCGGGTTGGCGCCCTGCTCAGCCTCCGAGCCCGGCTCTGGCCCGTCACCATCCTCAGCATCAGCGGATGGGTGACGGAGGGCGTGCGTCTCGGGCTGGTCGCCTTGGCGCTCGGTCTGGACATCCCGCTGCCCGTGATTGCCTTTGTCGCCCTGGCGCACAACCTGATTACCGCGATTCCGTCCACCCCGGGCGGCCTCGGCGTCGCGGAGGCGGGCATGGTGGGATTGCTGCTGCCGTGGGTGACGTTGGAAGACGCCGCTGTGCTAACGGCGCTGGATCGCTCGGTAACGTGGTTCAGCGTCGTCGTGTTTGGCGCGCTGGTGATGGCGTGGCGGGAGGGAGTGAAGAGGGGGCGGTTCTAGCGGGTCTTCTACGCCGTTGTGCGGCGGTACATCGAGGATCCTTCCTAAGCATCGTTCGTAGGCTGAAGTCAAGTTATGTTGACTTCAAAGTACGAATCCGTTACGATGTCCCCCAGTGGAAACCCGCTTTTACACCGCATTAGACAATGAGCCCTACTCGCGACTGCGACATTAGGCTAGCGCTTGAAGCCAATCTCGTGCTTGTGCATGGTGATGAACCCGACACAATCATCCGCCACGAAGTAGGCATCTGCGCAGGCGCTCGGCGAATTGACATGGCTCTTCTTAATGGAGAGCTAGCTGGATACGAAATCAAAAGTGACGTGGATACACTGGCCCGCTTGGCTGGGCAGGCCGAAGCCTACGGAAGCGTACTAGATAGAGCCACATTAGTTACAACTCGACGTCATCTTGACGGCGCGCTCTCTCTGCTTCCCAGCTGGTGGGGAATCATAGTGGCTCACGCAGAGTCAGGAAGTATCATCCTTGAGGCTTTCCGCAGTCCTCGTCTGAATTCCGAACATGATCCTTTTTCGCTCGCCCAGCTCCTCTGGAAAGAAGAGGCTTTGGACGAGTTACAGCTGAGGGGGCTGGCTCGAGGCCTATCTGGCAAAGCCAGACATTATATTTGGGCTGCTCTGGCAGATACCGTTTCGGTCAGCGAATTACGCTCCATAGTCCGGTCCCGTCTCAAGGCTCGCCCAACGTGGCCAGGCGGTCAACTACATGGGCAAAATGATGGGACTCGCCAAATGCCAGCCACTCAGTAGCAGAGCCGGGGCCTGCGTTACCATCTGCCCGCAATTGTAGTTCTCTATCCCCCGCAGAAAAGTCGGAGCCCTGCCAATACGGGGCCTCTACTAGTCTCTGACAAATTGTAATGAATGAATTGTTTCCCGGAAGCCTTCTTTGCTCACGATCAATCTGCCATCGGAGGCCATCTGTGTATCGCAAATTTGGGTTCGGAGAACGTGGAGGTGTAGGACCGAATATCGGGTAATTGATGCCATAATCTCCAAAGTCCGGTTTGATGGCCGGCTCGCTTTGAACAATTCGATTGAATAGCATTGCATCGTAGCGTTCAAGTTGGCTCACTCCATTTGGATCAAAGCCTGAAACTGTCCTAACGAAAGCACCGCTTGCAATCGTAACGCTGCGCCAACTGTCAAAGTCACTTGCCCATTCGAGCATACTTAATGCCACCGGAACGCTTCGGGCGACATCCTTGGCAGAATCAACTACTTTGAAATCTACAATTAGATCTACTTGCGTGATGTCGACACCCACTGCTTCGACGGCTCGAAATACCTCCGACATCGAAATATTGGGGTCTGGGTCTTCGATATCAGATCCAAGTCGAAGGCAGGCACCTTGGCCATGAAGGTCAATGGCTTGCCGAATTTGGGCACTGACGCCAGGTGTGTCACTCAGCCTGAATACTGGACGTTCACTTATGTTGTTCTGGAACAGGGCCTCAGAAACTTCAGTTATCGCTCTCGAACTCTGGCCAAATAGGCTGCAATCGACAGCAATCTCTGCTCCAGCAGGATAACCTTTCATAAGTCGATTGACGAAGTTTGTGACAGAGGTTTCTTCGTTTCAGTTGGCACTAACTCAAAAACAGCCCTACTGGCTTCTAATACGATGGGGCTGGCGTGGTTCCAAGCCCAAATCTCGGCAGGTTTGCTCTTGAGTATTGGGACATAACCTATCATGTGGCCGCTCCGAGTAAGGCTTGTAGGGGCTTCTGGCGACACGTACTCGCACTCAGGATAGCATTGTCAACGGCGTTAGCTCTCGCCTGAGCTAGGATTTGGTGGTGGGATTGACTATAGATTCCTCGTCTTAGTGGAATCATTCTTAGGCAAATGACTCCTGCAGCAATCATACAGGCCGTGCCCAGGTGCCCAAAGAGCCCGTCCGCCTGTCTACGCCGTTGTGCGGCGGTACATGACGGTGGTGGCTGTCAGGGCGACAATGGTCATCACGATGAGTATCGAGACGCCGGGCAGGATATGTTCCCATTCCCAGCCAGTAACCACGATGGCGCGAATGGCCTCCAACACATAGTTCACGGGGTTGAGAGACACGGCCACCTGGAACCATCCCGCCATGAGCTCCTTCGGCATGAACGCAGTGGTAACAAAGACTGCGGGGATGAAGAAGATGAACATGGATTGCGTCACCTGAACGCTCCGCGTCTTAATCGCGATGATTAGGCCCAAGCATGACCACGCCACCCCGAACATCGTTCCCAGCACCAGGATGGCAAGGAAGCCGAGCATGCCCGATTCCGACGACGCGCCCATGATCACGCCCACGATGACAATCGTCACGCCCTGGATAAAGCCCCGGGTCGCCGACACGAGAAGCACGCCGAGCAGGATGGAGATTCGGTAGATAGGTGCGAGCAGGAGTTTGTTCAGATAGCCGGACAGGTCGTCCGTCAGCAGGTTGAAACCGGCGTCGATCCCGCTGAAAATCATTGCCTGAACGATGATCATGGGCATCAGGTATGTGACATAGCTATCAGTTGGGAATCCCGGCAACATCGAGACATTGTCGAACGCCGCCACGAAGACGACCATGAAGAGGATGTTGATTGAGACGGCGGGCAGAATCTGGCCTGGCTGCGTCACCCACGCTCGAAAATTGCGCAGGTAAATGTACCAGGTCTGGAGAACGAGGCTGATCATAGTCGTCTAGCGTCCGTCGCTGAGGCCAAGCCAGGGCCGGAACTGGTTGTTCATCTCGTCGCCGCCCGTTTCCTCATCGCGGATGGTCCGGCCCGTGTGTTGCAGAAAGACGTCGTCCAGCGTGGGGCTCGCGACGGATATGTTGGAAACGGGCACATCATTGGTGGCGAGAAGCTGCATCAGTCCCGGCACTGCCGCGCCGCCATTCTGCACAGTCACGGCAATACCGTCCTGCACACGCGCCGTGGCGGACACATAGGACTCGCCGTCAGCGAGTTCCTGTGCCCTGGCTATCAGCGGTTCGCGCTCTTCCACTGTTTCCGGTCCCCCGATGACGATCGTGACGACATCGCCGCCAACCTGCTCCTTGAGGTCTCGCGGCGAGCCCTCGGCGACGATCTGGCCGTGGTCGATGATTGCCAACCTCTCACAGAGGCGGTCTGCCTCGTCCATCATCTGTGTGGTGAGGATGATCGTGACGCCCTCTTCCGCATTGAGGTGACGAAGATGGTCCCACAGGGTGTTGCGGCTCTGCGGATCAAGACCCGTCGTCGGCTCATCGAGAAACAGCACCTTCGGTCGATGGACGAGCGTTGCAACCAGATCCAGCCTGCGCCGCATTCCTCCGGAGAATGTCCCGATCTTCTTCTGAGCGACGTTCGCCAAGCCGATGAACTCCAACAATTCTGTGGAGCGTGCTCGCGCATCCGAGCTCCGCAGTCCGTACAAGCGGCCTTGAAGCGTCAGGAAATCGTGCGCTTTCGCCAGGTCATCGAGGCCCGCCGTCTGCATGGCGACGCCGACACTGCGCCGGATCTGCTCCGACTCGCGGTCGACATCGTAGCCCGCAACACTGACCTGGCCGGACGTCTTCTTGAGCAGGGTTGAAAGAACCTTGAGGGCCGTGCTCTTGCCAGCGCCGTTCGGGCCGAGAAAGCCGAAGAACTCGCCCTCATGAACTGTGAAATCGATGCCGTCGACAGCGCGCGCCCCACCCGGATAGACCTTTACGAGACTACGAACATCAATGACGGCCTTGCGGCTCTCCGACACCCCACCTCCAAACGACCCGGGACAGAATAAAGGACAGGTCAGTACCTCCATCCATACTACGAAAGTCAGCCCAGCACGGCAAAGGGCGCACTCTTTATCCTTGCCCGTCCATTGCCGCCGCCCCTATACTGTCAAACACTATGCCCAAGCGAACCTACCAACCCAAGGTGCGCCGCCGTAAGCGCGTCCACGGCTTTCGTTCACGCATGAGAGACCCCGGCGGCAGAAACGTTGTTGCGCGTCGACGCGCCAGGGGGCGTCACCGTCTCAGCGTCTAAGATCTCTGCCATGCCCCGGACGATGGATCACCGGCTGCGTCGGAGTTCGGATTTCGACCGCGTTTCCAATGTCGGCAAGGGCCGCGCAAACGATCTTGTCGTCCTCCGCTACGCGCCGAACGACGTGAACACCATGCGCGCCGGCTATGCCGTCAGCAAGCGTGTGGGCGGCGCGGTCACGCGCAACGCCGTCAAACGGCGACTGCGAGCTGCGGTCCGCAAGCTGGGGCCGCGCGAATCAGGAGTCGACCTCGTGTTCATCGCCAGACCGCAGATCACTCAGGCGGACTACCACGGCATCGAAGATGCGGTGGCCGATGTCCTCAAGCGCGCCGGGCTGTGCGGCGAAGGAATCGTGTCAGTCTCCACCAACAAGTCGGAATCTCAGCAGGACTGAGCCAGGCATATGAAGTACATGGCGCTCAGCCTCCTGCGGCTGTACAAGTTCGCTCTTTCGCCGCTTCTACCTGCCGCCTGCCGCTATCAGCCTACGTGCTCCGAATACGCGCGTGAGGCTGTCGAACGGCATGGCGCGCTACGAGGCACAATCATGGCGGCGCGACGGCTGGCTAAATGCCATCCGTTCCGGGAAGGGGGCTATGACCCTGTTCCGTAGGACGCTCCTCCTAATTGGCGCCTTCGCGCTGCTGACGGCGTTCGGCTGCACGGCGGGCAGTCTGTACGATCCGAAGCCGTGGGCCGCGCCGGTCCTGCTTGGCGAAGAAACAGTCGTCATCGGCACTGACACGGGACATATCGTTGTCGGCAACATCATCACGGGACGCGAATTGGGCAGGTGCGAGACGGGCGAGGGCCGCAATAGCATCCGCGCGATCTTTGGCGCGCCCTTGCTACATGACGGGCGCATCTATGCGGGTGGCTTTGATGGGGTTTTGTACGCCGTAGACCCAGATTCGCTGCTACCTGAATCCGAGGCTGAGTGCATTCCATTCTTTGAAGCCGACTCCCCGATTGTCGGCGGGCCGGCGCTGACGCCGGACGGCGTGCTCCTGGTTGGCACTGAGGGCACATCGGATACGGAGCGCGGCACGCTGTACGCAATCGACATCAACAATGCATCCACGTTGTGGACCTTTGAGGCCGACTCGGAGATTTGGGGCACGCCTGTCATTGGCGACGGGCTGGTGTACGTGGCTACGCTGGGAGGCACGCTGCATGCAGTCCGCATAGACGAGAATCCCGGCGCGGAGGCATGGCGGCACCAGGCGGAGGCCGGCATCGGCGGCATGACGCTGCATGAAGGTGTCCTCTACGCCGGCGCGTTCGACAACAACCTCTACGCGCTGGACGCCGCGACAGGCGCGCCACATTGGGCGACGCCGTTCACGGCAGATAACTGGTTCTGGGCCGCTCCGCTCATCATCGGCGACCGCCTGTTTGCGCCATCCCTTGATCACTCCCTGTACATCCTCGATAAGGACACGGGCGTGCAGGTAATGGACCCCGTGATGACCGGAGGGGCAATACAGAGCAATCCAATCCTGACAGGCAGCCACATCAGCATCGCCAACGAAGAGAAAGAGACCTGGTGGATCGATCCTCAGACCGGCCAGGGCATCGTGGGCGGAAAGCTGCCCGATCCTGTCTACGCGCCGATTGTGTCGTTCGGAGAAAGTGATGCATTGTTCTTTGCCCAGGACGGCGCAATCTACCGTGCTTCACCCTCTTTGAGACAACCCGTACGGGTATTCCCATTGGATAACTAGGGAACAGACATGGAAGTCGTTGGCGATATCTTCATCTTCCTGCTTCTGCAGCCGATGCTGAATGGGCTGGTGCTGCTCTACAGCCTGCTTTTCGACAGCATGGCGCTCGCCATCATCGCCCTCACTGTCGTCGTCCGTGTGGCTTTCTATCCGTTGACCATCAAGCAGCTGCAGTCCTCCGCAAAGATGCAGGCGCTTCAGCCGCAGATGCAGGAAATCCGCAATCGCTACAAGAACAACCCGCAACTCCAGCAGCGCGAGACGATGAAGATGTATCGGGAAGCCGGTGTCAGCCCTCTCGGCTGCCTGGGGCCGATGGTTGTGCAGTTCCCAATCTGGATCGGGTTGTACTGGGCAATCATCAAAGGGTTAGGCAACCTCCCCGGCAGCTTTGTCTATCTCTCACAGCGACTCTACTCGTGGCTGCCCGTGGGCGGTGAAGTACTCCCGTTGAACACGGAGATGCCGTGGATCATCGGCACGCTGGACCTCTCCGCTCCTGACCCCACGCCCCTCATGCCTCTGCTTGTCGCGGCATCCACGTGGGCCCAGCAGCGAATCATGCAGCCGCCCGCCATGTCTGACCAGCAAAGACAGCAACAACAGATTATGTTGTTCCTGTTCCCAATCATGCTGGGATTCCTTGCCTTTACTTTCCCATCGGGCTTAGCCCTATACTGGTTCGTCTCTAACTTCATAACGATTGGCATGCAGGGGTTCATATCCGGCTGGGGGAATCTGATTCCTGGTCGGACACGGGCCACTGCGAATGCCATTGCCCCTCCAGCTTCTCAGGTTGAGACGAGGTCTAATGATGAATCAGAGTCTGGAATGGACGGGGAGGACCGTCGAGGAAGCAATTCAGCGAGGACTAGACGAACTCGCTCTGGATCGCGAAGACGTCGACGTCGACGTCATTAGCGAGGGACGCTCCGGCTTGCTGGGACTCCGATCAGAAGATGCGCGAGTCCGGTTGCGGGTGCGGCAAGAGGATGATGACGACCAGTACGCATCGTTCGCATCGTTGTCCGCGGATGCAGAGAGCGCACGGGAGATCCTCGCCGAACTACTCCGACACATGGACGTTGATTCTGAAATATCCGTGTATGTTCCCGGAAGCGACCCCACTCGGCCTTTTGAACCCGGAGATCCTATCGTCCTCGACGTTGAAAGGGAAGATGCCGGTCTGCTGATTGGCAGGCGGGGTCAAACACTCCGCCACGTCCAGATGCTCCTCAACACTATCGTCTCGCGTTCTGTTGGACACTACGTACCCCTCCGCATCGACGTAGAGGGCTACCAGCAGCGCCACATATACCGTCTCCAGCAGATTGCCCTCCGCGCCGCAGATCACGTCCGCAGGCGGAGGCGTCCCATCACCCTCGACCCCATGTCACCCGCCGACCGCCGCATCATCCACATGACCCTGGCAAACAATTCAGCCGTCGTCACGGGCAGCACGGGCCACGGTGAGAACCGTCGTGTGACCATACAGCAGGCTCCGCGTAGCGGCGGTGACCAGCGAGGCGGTCGTCCTGCCGCCCAGGAAACTCCCCTTGCAGTGCCGCCCGTCGATGAGGATGAGTACGCGGAGGATGACTATATCGAGGAAGATGAAGACCTCGATGAGTACGACGACGACTATGACGATGATGACTACGAAGATGAAGACGATTACGACGATGAGGATTATGACGACGAGGACTACGAAGACGAAGATGAGCTTGAGGAGGACGAGGAAGCTCCTCGCTGATGACAGGCAGTCCGCCTGATTTCGTGGCCGTCGGCGGGCCCACCACCGCCACCGCTCTCGCTACACTGACCGCAGTACGTCTTGGTCGCTCAACCGGCCTGCTTGTCGCGGACTCTCTACCCCCTACGGAACGTGAAGCGCTCGTACCGGCCGGTGTTGAGCTTGCCTTTGGGCCTTCATTGTTGAGAGCGGAGCATATTCCCTGGTCCTGGCTGGATGCCGAGATTGTGCTGGCTAACCGATTCACGACCGAGATTGATTCGGCACTGCTGGGTATATTCGGCCGCTCTCTCATCGGCATCGTAGCCGGAGAGTCTGATGCTGCAGGCCATCAGGCGGGATTCCCCGCTTCGGGCGCCGGGGTGCTTTTCTTCCCGGAGGGAGGCGCAGAAGCTGCCTCCATAGACGCGCCCATCGCCCTGACGCTCGGCCCCGCAAACGGACTGCGACTTTGGTGGCAAGAAGGGTGGCGCA
The DNA here is from genome assembly GCA_965207895.1 of Dehalococcoidia bacterium. Classification (GTDB taxonomy): domain Bacteria; phylum Chloroflexota; class Dehalococcoidia; order UBA6926; family UBA6926; genus VXMO01. The sequence continues at coordinate 238,929 of CBDBNN010000003.1, read as the reverse complement.
CCATAGCAGCCACGCCTGAGGTCCGGCGCGAGCCCAGCCCGCTCATCCTTGCCGCAACGTTCACGGCCTTCCTCGTGCGGCTCACTGAGACACGAAATGCCATCACCGCTTCCCAATTCGCCGCGGCCATGGCAGCACTCCTGCCTGAGACACCACGACTCTCACTTGAAGACATTCCCACGCGGGAGATGATCTCGGACATCCTGCCGAGCCTCAGTGAGGGCTAGGCGCGTATCATGTGACGCAGTCGGAAGAGACAGGTTTCTAAAGGGGCGGGTGGTATGAAATTGGGCCTGACATTGCTCCTGGTGGGCATTGTGATGGTTGGCGGCTACGCAGCATACGCGCTGATCCGTTTCATCGTCCTTGTCGACGAGGTTCCCATCATCATGCGGATTGGCTTGCCGACAATTGCCGTTGGCGCGCTCGTGCTTCTGGTGAAGGCCATATGGGATCGGTTGCGGGAGAGACAAAGTGCCGACGCTCGGCGGTATGAGGAGGCGCAACCGTGATCACTGTCACGTCAAACGACATTCCCGGCATGACTATCACGGAGTCAAAGGGCTTCGTCTATGGCAACTCGGTCCGCGCTCGCCATGTTGGGCGTGACATCACCGCTGCATTTCGAAACATTGTCGGGGGAGAAGTGCCGGAATACGCCAAGCTGATGGCAGAATCCCGCGCGGAGGCGCTGCACCGGATGGAGCAGCGGGCTGAAGAGATGGGCGCGAACGCGATCGTCGCGTTGCGATTCTCCACGTCGATGGTCATGTCCGGCGCTGCCGAACTGCTCGCCTATGGCACTGCTGTCGTCGCCGAATAAGGGCCTCCATCATGTCTGAGGCTGTCCTCATCCTGGTGGGCCTGCTTGCCTACGTGGCCGTTCAGATCGCCGTACAGGTTGCTGCAGGGCGCGATCTCGGCAAACGCAAGCGAGTACGCGGCGGCAACCGTTGGCTCTGGGTCATCGTCATCCTGCTGCTGCTCCCCGGCGCGCTGGCCTATTTCGCCTTCGGACGCCTGCCCGATGACGAACCATCAACACTGCCTCCCCAGAGCCCAACAACTTGGTGACAGAACTTCATATGACGCCTTCGCTGAACCGCGGTGGGCCAGCCGGTTAACAAGCCGTGCCGGAGCGCGAACCGAGAGAAAACCTTGACGTTGCCGATTGCCGTTTTCCACAATGGAACGTCGCTTCGGGCCTTGCCCGAGACCAGACGACTCAAGAAATAGCAGGCAGGTAGACGCCTAATGCCCTTCTCGCCCGTATCAAGCAAAGTCTCGTTTCCGGACATGGAACGGGACATTTTGCAATTCTGGAAGGACAAGGACATCTTTCGCCGCTCCATGAAGGAGCGCGACGACAGGCCAATCTTCACGTTCTTCGAGGGGCCGCCGACGGCCAACGGCGCCCCCGGCGTCCACCACGTCCTCGCCCGCGTTTTCAAGGACGTGATTCCCCGCTTCAAGACCATGCAGGGCTACCAGGTGCCCCGCAAGGGCGGCTGGGATACGCACGGCCTGCCAGTTGAGCTCGCCGTCGAGGCGGAGCTCAACCTTTCCACGAAGCGCGAGATCGAGGACTACGGCATCGCCAAATTCAATGAGAAGTGCAAGGAGAGCGTTTTCCGCTACGTGCAGGATTGGGAATCGCTGTCGGAGCGCATCGCTTTCTGGGTTGACATGGACGATCCGTATGTCACCTACTCAAATGAATACATTGAATCTGGCTGGTGGATCTTCAATCAGCTCTGGGACAAGGGCCTCATCTATCAGGGCTACCGCGTCACGCCGCATTGCCCAAGGTGCGTGACATCCCTCAGTTCCCACGAGGTGGCGCTTGGCTACAAGGACGACGCCGAAGACCCGTCCGTTCACGTCAAGTTCCGTATGCAGGACAGTGACAAGGCGCGTGAACTGTTGGGCGACGGCGGCTCCCCCGCCTACTTGCTGGCATGGACAACGACCCCGTGGACGCTACCCGGCAATACGGGCCTTGCCGTCGCCGTGGGAGCGCGATACGTCGTAGCCGAGGGACCGTGGGGCAAGGACGGCAGCAAGGAACGGTTGATCCTGGCGGACGCGCTCACGGATCAAGCCCTTGAGGGCGACTATGAGATCCTTGGCGAATTCTCCGGCAGGGAATTGGTCGGCCTCACATATGAGCCACTCTTTGATTACGCGGTGCCGGACGGCTACTCGGGCAAGGTTGTCTCCGCCAATTTCGTGCTGCTTACCGAGGGTACCGGCATCGTCCACATCGCTCCGGCTTACGGCGCGGAGGATCTTAGCGTCGGTAATGCCGAAGGCCTGCCAGTCGTCCACACCGTAAACACCGACGGCGCAATGCTCGATTACGAGGGTGTCCCCTGGTCAGGAAAATTCTTCAAGGACGCCGACCCCGACATCACCGCGGACATGGATGCACGCGGCCTGTTGCTGCGCGGCGGCATCCTCACGCACACATACCCCTTCTGCTGGCGCTGCGACGAGCCGCTGCTCTACTACGCCAAGGAATCCTGGTACATCCGCACAACAGCGCTCAAGGACAGGCTCATCTCCGCCAACCGCGAGATCGGCTGGGTGCCGGAGCACATCGGTGAGGGCCGATTCGGCGAGTGGCTACAGAACAACGTTGACTGGGCGCTTTCACGCGAGCGCTATTGGGGAACGCCAATCCCGCTATGGATGTGTGACGGCTGCGACGACGCGACGGCCATCGGCAGCATTGAGCAGCTGGCCGGACAGCCCGGCCTTTCGGGTTACACCCCCGGCATGGATCTTCACCGGCCGTTCATCGATGACGTGACCTTCAGCTGTTCAGGGTGCAGCGGCTCAATGCGCCGCGTCCCGGAGGTGATGGACGCGTGGTACGACTCCGGCGCAATGCCGATTGCCCAGTGGCATTACCCGTTCGAGAACACAGACGTTTTCGAGCAGCAACAGATGGCGGACTATATCTGTGAAGGTGTCGACCAGACGCGCGGTTGGTTCTATACGCTCCACGCGCTCGCCGTCCTGCTCTTTGACCGTCCCGCGTACAAGAACGTTCTCTCGCTCGGCCACATCCTGGACGAGGCCGGCGAGAAGATGTCCAAGTCACGCGGCAACGTGGTTGAGCCGTGGGACATCCTTGAGGCCCGTGGCGCGGACGCCCTGCGCTGGTACATGTACACCGCCTCTACGCCCGGCAATGCCCGCCGCTTCTCCGCCAATCTCGTTGGAGACACTGTCCGGCGGTTCCTGCTGCCTTTGTGGAACACGTACAGCTTCTTCGTGACGTATGCCAACGTGGACGGCTTTGACCCCGCCTCCACACCCGCGCCATCAATCGCAGACCGCCCGCTCCTCGACCGCTGGCTTGTCTCGCGCCTGCAGGGCCTCATTGCCTCCGTGACGGACGCCATGGAGCGGTACGAGGTGATGGAGGCGACACACGCAATCGAGTCATTCGTGGATGAGTTGTCCACGTGGTACGTGCGGCGCAACCGCCGCCGCTTCTGGAAGTCCGACAACGATGCTGACAAGGCCGCAGCCTATCACACGCTTTACGAGGGGCTGACGACTATCTCGCGCCTCCTTGCTCCGTTCACGCCATTCGTCGCAGAGCACATGCACCGCAACCTGGTCTCCTCTCTTGCTGAGGATGAGCCGGAGAGCGTCCACCTCGCCGAATGGCCGACGGTAGACGAGGCCCTGCGCGATGAACAGACGGAGGCGGACGTTCGCCTCGCAATGCGCCTCTCAAGCCTGGGGCGCGCCGTGCGAGGCCGAGCGCAGATCAAGGTCAGGCAGCCGCTGCAAGAGCTACTGGTCATGCTGCCCGAGCGGGCCGACCGCGAATCATTGGCGCGCATCGAGGATCAGCTGCTGGAAGAGCTGAACGTCAAGGCCGTGCGTCCTGTGGACGATGAATCGGCTTTCCTCTCCGTCCGCGTCCGCCCCAACCTGCAGAATCTTGGACGCCGCCTCGGCAGTGAATTGCCCAAGCTGACCAGCCACATCGAAGGCCTGTCCGATGCTGAACTCAACACCGTCGCCGCCCGTGTCCGAGATGAGCAGCCGCAGGAACTGGCCGGATTCGAGTTGTCGCATGAGGATCTGCTCGTCGACACATCTGACAGGGAAGGGTTCATCTCCGGCGCGGAGGGCATCTACACAGTCGCGCTGAACACGGAGATTACCGCTCAGTTGGCCAATGAGGGACTCGCCCGTGAACTGGTGCGTCACCTGCAGGAACTGCGCCGCACCGCCGGCCTGGACGTCTCAGACCGAATCACCGCCTACGTTTCAGGTGACGGCGACGGCGTGGCGGGCGCGCTATCCGACTTTGGCGACTATGTGCGGCAGGAGACCCTTTCGGTGGACATCCTTCAGACCGAGCCCGGCGACGGCGCGGCTACCAACACCGTCAAACTGGACGAAGCCACCATCACGATCGGGGTGGAAAAGACCGGCTAGCTCGGCAGTGTTGCGTCCGCGTCCTACCCGAAAATCTCGCGGACGGCGCAGGAAAATTCCGGCAGCACATCTTCGCCGGTCAGGGTATCTTCCACGGTGAGCGTGACAGTGGATTCCCCAGGCCGATAGACCTCGACTGATTCGCTGTCCGGCCACACGAGCCAAACGAGTCGCGCGCCAAACGATATCCACATGTCTGCCTTTGCGCGAATCTCAGCCGGCCGATTGTCTGACGAGACAACCTCAACAATCAGGTCGGGCACGACATCGAGGAATCGCGTAATGTCTGCGTCGAGCGGGAGCCGCTCCGCCGAGAAATATGCGACGTCCGGCGCGCGGACAGTATCCGGGCCACGCTCCAGCACGATGCCAGGTTCACCCGTCATCACAGTCCCCTGTCCTACCGAACGAACGACATTCAACAATAGCCAGGCAATTTGTGCCTCAATCTTGCCGTGTCTTCCTCCTGTTGGCATGGCCGGATAGAACACCCCCCGTATCAACTCACCCCGCGCCTCATCCTTGGGCAGCATGGACAACTCTTCCGCCGTCATGAGGCGTGTTCCAACGGGATTCCCACCCGATCGTGTTGTCGCCATATCACATTTCCTGCTTGTGAGCCTTTGCGCACCATTGTACACAGGTAACTCTGCCGCTCAGCTCGGCAGTGTTGCGCCGATAAAGTCCGCGCTGCCGCGCGCGAAGTCACGAGCGGGCATCGTCCGTCGCCCCTCTGCTTGCACCTCAAGCAGTTCCAGCATCCCCTCGCCGGTGCCAATGGCGACGCCCATACCGCCGCCGTCCTCAGAGCGCCTGAGGCGCACCACCTGCCCCGGGGCAGCTCCCCTGGGATCGAATTCCGGCGGCAGAGCGATGGCCCGGCGGATGTTCAGCCGCTTGCCCGCGAGTGTTGTGTGCGCGCCCGGCCACGGCGTCATGGCCAAAACGCGCCGCTCAAGCTCCTGCGCGGGGCTATCCCAATTCAGCGCGCCGTCATTCTTCTGTAGCATTCGAGATTGCGTAGCCTGTTCATGGTCCTGGGCCTCGGGCGTTATCGACCCGTCGAGCCAGTTCCCCAGGGTCTCCACCAGGAGTGGCGCGCCCATTTGGGAAAGCCGGTCGGTCAGTTCACCCGCCGTCTCACCGGAGCGAATCGGCACAACGCGCTGATTCAGCAATGGCCCCGTATCAACACCCTCCTCCAGCAGGAAGATGCTGACACCGGCGTTTTCATCACCCTCGAGAAGCGTCCAGACCACCGGCGCGGGCCCACGATGGCGCGGCAGGAGTGACGGGTGGATGTTGATCGCGCCGCGCGGCGGGATGTCCAACACATTGCGCGGGAAGATCAGGCCATACGCCGCCGTTACGATGACGGTCGGCTCGAGCGCTCGTATCCGTTCGGCTTCCTCCTCCGAGCGAAGCGTTTCCGGCTCGAGCACGTCGAGGCCGTATTGCTCGGCTCGTTGCTTGACGGGCGCTTGCCGCGGTCGCCGGCCACGGCCTGCCGGCTGGTCCGGGCGCGTCAGCACGGCGACGGGCCGGTTCTCTGACGTCATCAGCGCGTCAAGCGTCGGCACGGCGAACTCGGCGGTGCCACAAAAGATGATTCGCGATTTTTCTGCCATTTTTCTCCGTCGCCGCGCGGGCTCCTCAATACGGGTACCCTCGAATTATTGAGGTATTGAGAGCCTGCCGCAATGGCGTAGCAGCCCTCCTTATTGAGCCATTCGTGGGCACCATGACGATTTGCGTTTCTACCGTCTCGACGCCCGCCGCTACGCGAGTGTTAACGTAAGTTCTTGCGGCTCGACGCGCCACCGACACTACCCGTCTACGGCGTGCCCTCCACACTCAAGGAGGGTTGTCCCGAGACAGTCGAGGCTGCTCCTGGTGGGGGAGGATAGCATTTCAATGCCGCATGGATCCGTGCGCGACGCGTGGGAAGAGGCCCTTGGGCGCCTTCGCAAGCAGATGAGCGCAGCCGCGTACAAGACGTGGCTGGCTGGCACTGCCGGTGTTTCGCTGACGCACGATGAACTCACCGTCTCCGTGCCAAGCGAATACGCTCAGCATTGGATCCAGGGCTCGCTGCTTCCGATCATGGAACGCATCGTCTCTGATGTCCTCAAGCGCCCCGTCGCAGTCGTCCTGGAGGTGGCATCCGATGCGCCGCAAGCGCAGCCCGGCTCAATGCGGCCCACCTCCGCAACCGCGGCTGAACAGACCGTCACTCAGGAGCAGGTGGTCGAGAAGCCCGCGCGCGGCTGGTCATCTTTCATCATCGGCGCGCGGCCGGATCCCCAGCTCACCTTCGAAAGTTTCGTCAACGGCGATAACACCAAGCTGGCCTATGCCGCCGCCACGAAGGTCGCCAACGATTACGGCGGCGACTATAACCCCCTGGTCCTCTACGGCCCTCCCGGCCTCGGCAAGACACACCTGCTTCACGCAATAGCCAACGAGGCCCAGGGGCAGGGCCGCTCCACGCTCTTGGCCACATCAGAGCAGTTTGTCCACGATTACGTCACGTCCGTCCAGAAGAAGACGACGGCGGGGTTCAGGGAGCGATACCGTTCTCCCGACATCCTGGTCATTGATGATGTCCAATTCATCTGTGGCAAGGTGAAGAGCGAAGAGGCGCTGCTGCACACCTGCGGGGCGCTCTTGCGAGCAGGCCAGCAGATTGTCGTTTCCGCGGACAGAGCGCCGGACGCCTTGACCTTCAGGAACCCCCGGCTCGCCGCCCGCTTGCGCGCAGGCCTGCCCGTTGATGTCAGGCCGCCAAACCGGCGCACTCGCCTCAACATCCTGGCCTTCAAGTCAGCGCGCTATGACCTCGACACGCCGGACGACGTGCTTGCCTACCTGGCTAACCGGCAGTTCTCCAGCATCAACCAGCTGGAGGGAGAGCTAACCCGTGTCATCGCCCACGCCACCCTGCTTGATGAGCCGCTCACGCTGGAACTCGCTCGCCAGGCTCTCTCCGCCGCGTCGACCAACCCGGACCCTGTTCCTTTGACCATCGAAGCCATCATCCGCACAACGGCAGCCTATCGCCAGATGACCCCTGCAGACATCACCGGCCGCAGCCGCGCGCGCCCTGCAGCCGACACCCGGCATCTCGCCGTCTTCCTCGCCAGCCGCCACACGGATCACTCTTTGGCGTACATCGGCAAGTCATTCGGCAACCGCGACCACACCACCGTCATGCACAGCATCCGCCGCATGGAGCGCGTCCTTTCCACAGACGCAAAGCTGCGCGCCGATGCCGAAGCCATCATTCAGATCGCTTCTTCCACATTCGCCGGGTATTAGCTCACATCTTTCCACCAGTCTCTCATTCACCACGGCGGCTTCCCACCGCTTTTCCCCATCGATTCCACCCGGATTCCACAAGTCTTCCCCTGCCTACAGCCTTTGGGTTTCCACGGATTCCCCAGCATTAATCGAGTTTTGATGATTCACTTCCATATATCCTGAGAGAATGATTGACCAAGCTCAGATTCATGTCCGTGGTGGAAACGGTGGCCGCGGCGTGGTGTCCTTCAGACGGGAGAAGTATGTTCCGTATGGCGGACCTGACGGTGGTGATGGCGGCGAGGGCGGTAGCGTTGTGTTTCGCGCCGATGAGAATCTGATGACGCTGCAGGAGTATGGTCGTCGTCTTCGATATGCGGCGGACAATGGAGAGCCAGGGCGCCGGAAGAAGCAGACCGGGAAAACCGGTGGTGATCTGGTACTGACAGTTCCAGTAGGAACGATCATTACCTGGAATGGCGAGAAGGGTGCCGGCGCGGTTGACCTTGAGTCTGATGGCGCGAGCGTGGTCGTCGCGAAGGGTGGGAGCGGCGGCCGGGGTAACGTGCGGTTCACGAGTTCGACGAATCGTGCGCCGAGACTGGCAGAAGGCGGTGAGCCAGGCGAAGAAGTTGATGTCCAACTGGACCTGAAACTCCTGGCTGACGTAGGTCTTGTAGGTCTCCCCAATGCCGGGAAGTCCAGCCTCCTTGCCAACAGCTCCGGGGCGAATCCGCGAGTTGCATCATATGCATTCACCACGACGGAGCCAAACCTTGGCGTTGTCGATATTGGCTGGAGCAGCTTCGTCCTTGCGGATATACCGGGGCTCATTGAAGGGGCGCATGAGGGCAAAGGGCTTGGTGATCAGTTCCTGCGCCACGTGGAGCGCACCGCCATCCTCATTCACATCATCGACGGGAGCCTGCCGGATGTGCTCGACGCGTGGAGAGGCATCAACAACGAACTAGCTCTCCATGAGGCTGAGCTTGAGGTGAAGCCACAAATCGTGGCAATCAACAAGATTGACATGCCGGAGGTCCAGGAGCAGTTGTCGGAACTCAGGGAATCTTTCGCCGCGGAGGGTGTCGATGAGGTGTTTGCGGTGTCCGCCGTCACCGGCGACGGCGTGACGGAACTGATGAGAGTCGCCTTCAGCCGCGTGGAAGCCGAAAGGGAGGCCCGGAAGGCAGCACCGATTCCGGAAGCAGATGAGCCGGAGGTCATCCTGAGGCCGGAACCGGATCGCATCATGCCGGTCATAGAAGCTGAGGAGGAGGGCGTGTGGCGGCTGAAGCACCCCAGGATTCAGCGGCTCGCCGACGGCATCGACCTCACAGACATGGCTGTTGCCGCCCAGTTCTGGCGAGAGCTTGGCCACGTCGGCGCTATTGATGCGCTGGAACGGGCGGGCGCGGAGCCCGGCGACTGGGTGCTAATTGGGGATACTGAGGTGATATGGCGGTGAGTCGCGTCGGCATCCTGGGCGGCAGCTTTGATCCTCCACACGCCGGCCACCTGATGATTGCGCTGGAGGCGAAAGCTCGCGCGGGCCTGGATCGGGTGCTCTTCATACCTGCCGGCGAGCAGTGGCTCAAGGAAGGGCAGGACGTGGCTCCCGCTGCCCACCGCCTTGCCATGACACACCTGCTGACAGGCTCAACCGCAGATTTCGTTGTATCTGACATGGAGGTGACACGACCCGGCCCAACTTACACGGTGGATACGCTCCGGAAACTCCGGGAGGATTCACTGCCTGACGCCGAGTACTACTTCATCCTGGGCGAAGACTCCGTGGCGGATCTCCCCCGCTGGCACAGGCCGCAGGAACTGGTGACGCTGTGCCGCTTCATAGCCATGCCGCGTGCGGCTGGCGCGGAACGCCCTGAGTTGACTGCGGCCTACGATGCTATCCCTGGCTTGAGAGATCGCGTCACCGTTCTTGAGGACGCTCCTCGCATGGATGTGAGCTCCTCGTCTGTCCGCGACATGCTCAGGAGCGGCGCAAGCGTGCGCGGAATCGTGCCGGAGGCAGTCGTGAAGTACATAGCCGCCCACCGGGTCTACGGATAAGGCGGGCGGGTTACTGCTCCAGCATCCTGAGAAAGCGGTCGTCACGCCGCCATCGCGGCCTTGTGCGCGCCCACAGGGACAGCATCACCGGCCGCCCTAGCAACTCCTCGATGAGAGGCCTCACGCGCACGCCCACGTCCTTTAGCGCCTTTCCCCCCTTGCCGACCACGATTCCCCGTTGTGAGGAACGCTCCACGTAAACGCTCGCCTCAATGAAGTCCTTGTCGCCGTGCTCCGGATCCTGCGGCACGTGCTTCTCCACCTCCACGGCGGTCGCATAGGGGACCTCGTCGCCATAGACCGCGAACACGCCCTCCCGTATCAGCTCGGAAATCAGAAAAGTTTCCGAGCGGTCAGTAAGAGTGGACGGGTCGAAGAGGGGTTCTTGCTCCGGCAGGTTGGCGATGACGCGCTCCAGTAGACTGTCCAGCCCGTCTCCCGTGAGGGCGCTGACGGGAATGATGTCACGAAATCCGTCATACAGTTCGTTGTAGTCCTCAATAACCGGCAAGAGGGCGCCCTTGCGCACAGTATCAAGCTTGTTGATTGCAACGATGGCCCGGAGATCGTGTGCCTTGATCTCTTCGAGCAGCGTCTCTTCAACGTCTCCCGCGGTGCGTGGCGCGGATACCAGCACTGCCAGATCGGCAATCTCCAACGCCTGCCGCGTTTCGCGTAGCATCCGGCGGCTCAGGGCATCGACGCGCGGCTCGGCCGGACGCCCGGGCGTGTCCAGCAGCCCCACCTGGAAATCATCCCCGTGCAGGACGGCGAGGATGCGATAGCGCGAAGTCTGCGGCTTGGGACTGACCGCGGCCAGACGCGTCCCCACCAGGTTGTTTACCAGTGTCGACTTGCCGACATTTGGCCGGCCAACAATTGCCACATACCCGGCGCGAATCATGGGAAAAAGTGCCCCGCTACCCTTCCAGCGCCGCGCGTACCGCCGCGATCAGCTCAGCGTCCTCTTCCGGCAGAACGGTGCGGGGATCAAGAAGCAGGCGGTCCTCATCGATGCGGCCAATGATGGCCGGATGGGAACCAGAGACGCGCAGCCGCTCCGCCAGCGCGTCCGCGTTTGCCCGTGAAGGCTCAATTGCGAGCGCTCGTGTCGGCAGTGTCCCGCCCGGCAGGCTTCCACCGCCGACCGCTGTTTCCGCCTCGACGACGCGCTGGCCCTCCCCGCCGATTTCCTCTCGCCACCGCAGGGCCCGCTCATCCAGTGCCGCCACGTCTGCAGAAATCATGCGCCACACAGGCACTTCGGTTAGCGCCGCGCCGCGCGCATACGCCTGCAGCGTTGCCGTCAGTGCCGCAAGGTCCAGCTTGTCGATTCGCACGGCGCGGGCAAGTGGGTGAGACTTCATCCTGTCGATGAGCTCCTTGCGACCAACCGCAATGCCGGCCTGCGGCCCGCCCAGCAGCTTGTCGCCGGAGAACATCGCAATGTCCGACCCCTCGCGCTCCAGTGTGTCTCGCACCGTCGGCTCCGGCGCGAGACCGAACTGTGCTGTGTCCAGCAGACAGCCTGAGCCAAGGTCGTTGATGAGGGGAACGCTGCGAGTATGAGCAATCTCGGCGATCTCCGCCGCATCCGGCGTGCTCGTGAATCCGACAACAAGGAAGTTGCTGCGATGGACACGCAGCAGTGCGCCGGTGTTGTCTGTTATCGCCTCCGCGTAGTCTGCGGCGTACGTGCGGTTGGTGGTGCCCACCTCAACAAGCGTCGCGCCGCTCTGCCGAAGCACGTCCGGTATCCTGAACCGCCCGCCAATCTCCACCGCCTCGCCCCGCGAGACGATGACCTCCCGTCCGCCGGCAATGGCCGCAAGTGCGAGCAGCACGGCGGAGGCGTTGTTATTGACGACAATCGCCGACTCCGCGCCTGTCAGGAACTGCAGCAGCCGCTCCGGGTGGGCATGGCGGGAGCCCCGCTCTCCGGCCTGCAGGTCATATTCGAGATCTGAGTACCCCCGCGCTACGCTGCTCATCGCCTCGATGGCGGCACGGCTCAACGGCGCGCGTCCCAAGTTCGTGTGGATGATGACACCGGCCGCGTTGATGACGCGTCGAGGCCGAGGCCCCAGGAGATCGTCAATAGAGGCGGCAACCTGTTCAGCCAGGGAGTCCAGGTCTGGCGCGGCATCCGCCGCGCCCTCAAGTATTGCTGTGCGGGCGTCGTCGATGGCTTGCCGAGCGGCGTGCGTCACCGCATCGGCGCCAACACTCTTCGCCAGCGCGCCCAGCGATTCGCTGCCGACCAGCCGATCCACGCTCGGCAACGCGCGCAGAGCATCGGATTGGCCACCTGGGGATACTTCGCCCTCGTTCGATTGCGTCATGCCCGATTCTGTCTCGCGCCCGCCAATGGGTTGCGCTTAGCGCCTCTCTGAGTACGGACCGTAGCTGTTATCGCCTTCCTGGCCTGCGATGAAAGCCATGATGATGAACAGCACCAGGCCCCCCAGTGGGACGAATATGATCAACGACCACCAGCCCGTTTGGCCGATGTCGTGCCATCTCTGGGCGGTGGTCGCGAAGTAGATCCACAGCGCCACAGGTGAGAGGATAATTGTCAGTGAAAGCAGGCTCGTAATCAGTAGGGCGAGGAGCCAACCTCCCCGCGCTCGTCGACCGTCAAAGGTAAACAAAGTACCCATCAGTCATCTCCTCCCACGTGCATACTCGCGACCCAAGGCTCGGCAACCGCATCTAGACTACACCGTCATGCGTTCTGCCCCCATGGCGATACAGTGCGTAGGGCGGGAGTCGTGCCGTATACTACTAGTTCGGGCGCGCGTGGGATATGCGCGGTCAAACTACCATTGGTTCTGGCATTGGCCGAACGGTGAGGGGGTAAAGGAATGCAGGTCATTGGCCTGACTGGGGGGATTGCGAGCGGCAAGAGCCTTGTGAGTGAGGTTCTTCGCGATGAGTACGAAGCCACTGTTATCAGCGGCGATGAGTTGGGGCACCAGGCGTATCTGCCTGATACGGACGCGTGGAAGGACATCCTGGCCCGGTGGGGGGACGACCTGATGAATCCTGAGACGCGCGAGATTGACCGCCGCAAGCTTGGCGCAATCGTCTTTGCGGATCCGGCGGAACTCACAGCCCTCAACGAGATCACGTGGCCGAGAATCCGCGCGCTGGCCGAGAAGACCATCGCGGACTTGCGCGAAAGCGGCGTCAAGATCGCCGTCCTTGAAGCGGCCATCATGATTGAGGCGGGCTGGACGGACATGTGCGATGAGCTCTGGGTCACTCAGGCTTCGGAAGCGGATGCCATTTCGCGTCTGCAGTCCCGCAACAACCTCACTGAAGAGCAGGCGAAGCAGCGCATCAACGCCCAACTCTCAAACGAGGAACGCGCGGATGAAGCAGATGTCCTTCTTCAGAACACAGGCACCATTGAGGAACTACGCATCCGCGTCGGCGAGCTCTGGCACGCCCGCATCCGCCCATTCCTCTAAGCCGCACTCTATTACGGAACGAGACCACTCAAAGGGATTGGAATGACCGAACAGACAGCTCTCAAAGACGCCACCGTGATGTCGTACTCCGAGTACGAGATCGAGGAATACACAATCGATAGTGAACCCTATTACCTTCCCATCAGGGATGAGGTGGAAGTGTTCACCGCAGCCTACGAAGAGAAGATCCCCGTTATCCTCAAGGGTCCCACGGGATGCGGCAAAACGCGGTTCGTCGAATACATGGCGTGGAGGCTTGGACGCCCCATCACGACAATGCGGGCTGATGGCAAGGAGAATTCCCACGGTAAGGCGCTCGTGACCATCGCCGCCCATGAGGATCTGACCGCCAGCGATCTCGTTGGCCGGTTCCTGCTTGAGGGCGAAGAGACCAAGTGGGTTGACGGCCCGCTCACTCGCGCAGTCAAGACCGGCGCTATCTGCTATCTCGACGAGGTTGTTGAGGCCCGCAAGGACACCACTGTTCTTATTCACCCGCTGACAGACCATCGTCGCCTTCTCCCCGTTGAGAAGCGCGGCCAGATTCTTGAGGCCGCGGACGGCTTTCTGCTTGTCATCTCCTACAACCCCGGCTACCAGAGCGCCCTCAAAGACCTCAAGCAGTCGACGCGTCAGCGTTTTGTGGCGATGGAGTTCGACTATCCACCACGCGACGATGAGGCGAAGATCGTGCAGCAGGAGAGCGGAGTGGATGAGGACTCCGCAGACCTGCTTGCCCGCCTTGGGGAGAAAGTTCGCAACCTCAAGGAGCACGGACTCCAGGAGGGCGTCTCGACGCGCCTGCTCATCTACGCCGGCAAACTGATTGCCCGGGGCGTGCCTGCCCGCCGCGCCTGCGACGTGGCCATTTCAGACGCGCTCACAGACGACCCCTCCGTTCAACGCAGCATTCGGGAGATAACGACTAGCATCTTTGAATAGGACGATGGCACGCCGCCTGAATGCGGCTATGCCTCTCTGATAGACACAAGAGCGAATGACATCGGAACAAGGCGGAACAGGCGACGCATCACCAACGCGTGATGAGTTGGTTGCCCAATTGCTCGCATTGCCCGCCGCGGTCGGGCAGGCGTATCACAGCGCGACTGACCACGTGGAGCATCGGCTCGGCAGTGAAGAGCATTACGACCATTGGCTGTCGGCGGCTCTGGACATCGCGGGGGCCTCGTTCCGCGCGTGGGAAGCCGCCGCGGAGTACGTCCGCTCCTCTCCCGCCGTCCTTGACGCGCTGGAGAGGCCTCAGGAAGCGAACACCTGGTATGAGAGCGGCCGGGCACTGTCGGCGCATTCCGCAGCCCTCGCTTCATCTTTCTTCCGCGCCAGCGCCGGCTTCCTGGAACGCCGCGACGTTGGACGACTGCCCGCGTGGATCTCGGCTGCTGAAACGCTTTTCCACGGAACATGGAAATCAGGCGCGTTGGCCGCCCGTTTCTTTGAGGTGAGCCCCGGCCTTTTGGACCACGTGAGGCTGAGCGATCTGGCCGCTTTTGCGAACTTCCTTGACCACGTGGCCCAGCACTCCAGTGAACTCGCCGAGGAGTGCCTGACGATGGCGCCGGACTCTCTGCCGTACGTCGATGATGAGACCATCGACACGTACCTGGAGCTGCTTGACGAGACCGCCAACCGCAACTGGAAGTACGCCAAGGAGACCCAGCGTGCCGCCGCCGTGGCATTGCCCCGCATCGTCCGGACTGAACGGCAACGGTTCCTCACATTTGCCATCAACCTGGCTGCTGACGGCGGCAAGCGCTACCTATCCTTTCTGGCTGAAGGCTCCCGTGCCATCAGCGATCTCCCTCTCCACATGCACCGGCAGGCGCTTGATGACTTTGAAGTGCTGTGCGGGCTGTCCGAGGAGGCCGCAGTCGAGTTTCTCCGCGCCGCCCCGCAGGTCCTTGAGCGCATCGACCCCGAGAATCTCAATCGCTGGTTCTCTGAGGGCGTCACGCTGATTGAGCGCAACGAGGCCGCCGGCATCGCCTTCTTCAGGCTGGAATCCGCCCGCGGCGAGGCCCTGCTCCAGGAACTTTCCGCGACCGTCAGCCTTGAGGACGTTGCCCCCATCTTGCAGATGTACGCGCGTGGCCTCACCGGCGGCGACATGCAGCTGCGGCCCACCCCGGAACTGGCAAATCGCAGCATCGGTTGGGCCACGGAGGATCGCGCGTCCACGGACGGCACGAATGTCTTCCTCCCGCCGGAGATCGCCCTCTTTGAAACAAAGGACGATAACTTCGGCTGGTTCAAGGTGCTTTGCACGCATCAGACCGGCCACCTTGAGTTCGACAGCTTCACGTTCAACTTCAACCGCGCGGGCAATATATTCCCCCTCACGCGCCCGTCGCTCGCCGCCCGGGTCGCGGAAGAGCATGCTAACGGAGCGCCCCGTGAACCCGTTGCCGCTGCTCCTAACCCGGATATGACCGGCGTCGTCACAGCCACCCTCTCGGACTATGAGCGATTCTTTGATCTCTTCCCGGAGCGGCGCCTCGCATCCGACCTCTTCGGCGCGCTTGAGGACGCCCGTGTCGATCACCTGGTCAAGCAGCATTACCGGGGACTGCGTCGCGCCTATGGAATGGTGCAAGCCGCCTCCGTGATTGGTCGGCCCGCTCCGCAGCAGCTTCCTCTCCGCATGGCTCTCGTTGAGCTGCTCATCCGCATGACCCTGCTCGAGGGCGATCAGAAGATCCCCGTCCCGCAGAGCTTGCGCGATGTCGTTGAGCGCATGGCCGTCATCTTGGCTCGCCTGCGCCATGACGAGGCAACGGTGGAGGACTCGGCCGAGGCGACTGTGATTCTGTATCGCCTGTTGATAAATGTGCCAAACACCATGCCGCAGCCAGATCTCGATTGGGAAGACATGGACCTCGACGAGCTTGGTGGAGAGGCTGCACAGGGCCTGCAGGAGGCGGACAGCGCCCAGATGGGCGGTGAGGACTTTGTGCCCGGCTCCGGCACGGAGCAGGACGTTCCATACCAGTCCCCGCAGGACGTGGATTATCGCGGCGACTTCAAGCCGGAACTCGTGCAGACCCTTGCCAACCTCCGCAAGGGTCAGCAGCGCGCGGAAGACAGCGTGCAGGGCCCGCCGCTCACGGAGGAGATGGTTCGCCAACTTCTTGAAAAGAGCGCGGAGATCGACCTCTCCAGTGTCGTTGAGGGTGACATCGATGATCCCAGCGGCCTGTTCATCTCAAGCCTGATGAGCGAGGCCATCGAAGGCCCTGACGCCGAGTTCAATGATGAGATGGGCGAAGTTGGGTCAGGTGGCAAGGACGGCGATGAGAGCGAGGAATCGCTGGAGGAACAGGAACAGACAGCGCTCTACGACGAGTGGGACTTTGTGGCGCTCGACTACAAGCCCGCGTGGTGCCGTGTTCGCGAGTCCACCATGCAGGAAGGCTCCGCGGAGTTCTATGAGCAGACCATTGAGCGTCACGCTGGCCTCATCAACGAGGTGCGGCGACAGTTCGAGATGATGGTGCCGGAGACGTACCGCAAGGAGAAGCGCCTGACAGACGGCGAGGAGTTTGACCTGGACGCCGTCATCGACGCCATCGTGCAGCGGCGGGCCGGCGCGACGCCGGACGATAAGGTCTACTGGCGTCGCAACAAGACGGAACGCGACGTCGCCGTCATCTTCCTGCTTGATATGAGCGCGTCAACGGCGGAGGCCATCGAGGAACGCTCAGACTTCGATGACGATGATGAGGACATCCCGGATGATCCCCGCCAATACCTCTTCTGGCTGCGCTCCCGCCGCGAACAGCAGAAGCGCTCCTATTTGCGCATCATCGACCTCGAAAAGGAATCCACCGTCCTGCTGATTCGGGCGCTGGAGACCATCGGCGATCAGTACGGCATTTACGGCTTCTCCGGCTATGGCCGCGAGAATGTGGAGTTCTACA
Source organism: Dehalococcoidia bacterium (assembly GCA_965207895.1). Classification (GTDB taxonomy): domain Bacteria; phylum Chloroflexota; class Dehalococcoidia; order UBA6926; family UBA6926; genus VXMO01. Next base: position 221,684 of record CBDBNN010000003.1, on the reverse strand, counting down.
GCGTGAAAGGCCTGGAAGAGCAGTTCTCAGACCGCGTCGCCAAGCGTATCGACGGCATCACGCCGCTCCACGCCACGCGCATGGGCCCGGCCATCCGCCACGCGACCGCCAAGCTGGACGACGTCAGCGCCAAGACCAAGGTGCTGTTCCTCATCTCTGATGGCCGCCCGCAGGATCGCGGGTACAGTCGCGAGGGGGCCGAGAAGGAATACGCTGTCCACGATACACACGATGCGCTGGTGCAGGCCAAGGCCAAGGGCATCATCCCGTTCCTGCTGACCGTTGACCGTGCAGGGCACGACTACATGAAAGAGATGTGCGGCGACCTCCCGTATGAAGTCCTCGCCGACATCGAGCTCCTCCCCAAGCGCCTGCCCCAACTGTATTCCCGTCTGACGCTGTAACAGCGTATTTCAAATGAGCCAAGGCGAAGAGGTGTCTCGTCCGAACTGGGTATCGGATGAGATGTTTCCGTTCGAGAGCAAGTTCTTCGGCACGTCCGCAGGCCATCGGATGCATTTCATTGACGAAGGCGCGGAAGAACCAGTCGTCTTCGTTCACGGAAACCCGTCTTGGTCATTTGAGTTCCGTCATCTGATTGACGGACTCCGGTCGCAATCACGCTGTATCGCGATGGACCATATTGGCTTTGGACTGTCTTCCCGCAGCGCAAGAATGGAAGACCACACGCCTCAGGCCCATGCAGATGCGTTCACGGCATTCATGGAGCATCTCGGCCTTGAAGACATCACTCTTTACATGACGGATTGGGGTGGGCCGATTGGCCTGGACTTCGTTCGGCGACATCCGGATCGAGTGAAGCGTATTGTGATTGCCAACACGTGGTGCTGGTCGGTTTCAGCGGACCGGCACTTTAGGATATTCAGCTTCATGATGTCGAACCCGATTGGGCAGTTCGCCATAAAGCGATTCAATCTCTTCGTCAACCAGGTCATGCCAAGAGCGGTTGGCAGGAAGGATGTCTTGACACCGGAAGTAATGGAGCACTATCGGAAAGCGCAACCTGATCCCGCCGCTCGCTTGGCATGCGCCGCGTTCCCGCGTGCGATTATCGGCGCGTCGGACTGGTTGGCTTCCATCTGGGATGAGCGCTCCATATTCGCTGAAAAGCCCGCGCTCATACTTTGGGGTCTGAAAGACATCGCGTTCCGCAGGAAGGAACTGGAGCGCTGGCAGTCCGAGTTGATGAATGCCGAGACGTATGAATTCGAGAACGCCGGGCACTTTCTCGCAGAGGAGGCCCCCGATGACGTCCTTTCGGCACTCTCTGCATTCATTGGGAGAGCGTGACGCCCAAATTGCCTGCCGCTGTGATGCCGAAAGAAGTGTTCCACTTGTTGGTGTATGATTGGTGTATGACACGCACAAACATAGATATTGATGACGAGGCCTGCGCCGAAGTGATGCGCCGCTACGGCCTCTCCACCAAGCGCGAGGCGGTCAACTTCGCCCTGCGCATGCTACAGGCAAACGGCATTACATATGCTGAGTCCCGCAGACGGGAAACTGCCGATTCTGTCGAAACACCGGCCGCGGAACACGAACCATATGAGTTCGGGGAAACGATCATGTTGGGTGATATGCCATATCGGCGGCTCAGCATAGAAGAGGCACGGAAGAGACGCGGGGAAAGCATGGCTTTACCCGTGACACAAGAGGAAGTAAAGAACCTGCCGTACGAGGCCGTTAACAAGCCGACGCTTGAAGACGTGTTGGCTCTACAGGGCATTGGTTGGGAAGGCAATCTGGAGGAAATGCGGCGGAACTCCCCGCAGCTTGAAGCCTGGCTCAACAGGCCTGTAGATGAAGGGTTGCCAGCCCTGGAGAAGGAACTGCTCGCGCCTGTTGAGGACGACGAGGTAGAGGGCCAACAGGCCACATGATCATCGCGGATAGCTCCGCATGGATTGAGTTTCTGCGGGATACAGGCTCACCCGTGTTCCTTGAGGTTCGGAACGGACTCATACGCAACGAATTAGTCATCTGTGATGCCATTCGCATGGAAATCCTGGTCGGCGCTCGCAGTGACAGGCACGCTCAATACCTCCGAGAACTGCTGGTTCGGGCGCAATACGTTCGAACTGAACCTTCGGACTATGACCACGCGGCTCTTCTTTACCGCCAATGCCGGCGTCATGGGCATACTGTCCGGAATCTTATTGATTGCCTTGTCGCTGCGGTAGCTATTCGAGTCGATGCGCCGGTGCTGCACATGGACCGGGACTACGATATCCTCGCCCGGCACACTCCGATGCAGGCATACGAATTGACCTAGCCCCTCACCGCTCCGGCGTTTCCAGCATCCGCCACCAGGTGGCCAGGTCCGCCGCGGCTTGAAGAAGCTGCCCGGGACGCCGAATCCCGTCCTCCGTGATGACGTGGTCGACGTACTTGGGCGGGATGATGTCCAGTTCAAGAGGGGATTGGCCGTTGTTCCGCTCGGGCAGCCATGGCGCCAGTTTGAGCGTGTCCGCGAAGAAGTGGACTGGAACGATGGGATCGTGGTCAGCCGCGGCCTCCACCAGCGCCAGTGTCCCCGGATCCGCCGCCATAGAGCCGTCCGCCAGGAACGCTGTGCAGCCCAGCAGAACGATGTCCGCGCCATCTAGAACCGTCTGACTGTCCGTCGAGGCCGGTGTGGAGCCCCGATCCTCAACAACGCGGTCTCCGGCCAGCGTTATGGCTGCGCGGACGCTCTCTGAACGCCCCATCGTTACGACGGTGGCATTCTCAGGTAGCAAGGGTTGCCCACGTTTTGCGAGTGATGCAGGTGTGTCTCCCAATAACCGCGCAAGCCGTGCGACGCTCCGCGCCGCCGCCGCCATCCGGTCGCCGGAACGCGCCTCCCGCGCCGTTCGATATGCTGACACCCCCACGTTCCGAATCGCCACCACCTCGGGGCGTGCCTCCGCGATAGTGACCGCAATCTCACGCAGTGGCTCCGGCTCCCCGATGTACATCTCTGATAACGCGCGGTGCAACAGTTGCGCGCCGCTCGCTGCCAGGCTGGAAGCTGTCCCCGTTTGTTCGTCGCGAAGCGCCGCCGCCTCACGACGAAGGTCATCCCAGTCCATTGGCACTCTCATGCGTCGTCGCCTGCGGATTTCGTGAGAATCACGTTGTCCAGCAGCCGCGGCTTGCCCAGTTGCACTGCAGTCGACGCCATCGCGCCCTCGGCCACTTCACCCTCAGCCTCCGCGAGCGTCAGGGGATCGGCAATGGAAACATAATCGATGGATGCGACGAGCGGCTCTGATTCCAGGGTTGTGCGTATCACGTCCCGCAGCCCGTCTGCGTTCGTCTGACCGCCGCGATACAGATCCAGCGCTTCCGTCAGCGCGCGGTAGATGACAGGCGCAGCCTTTCGCTCCTCCGTTGTCAGGTACGTGTTGCGGCTGGACATGGCGAGGCCGTCCGGCTCCCGCACCGTCGGGCCCACGACCAATTCCCCCGGGACGTTGAGATCACGCATCATGCGCCGCACGACCGCAACCTGTTGGCCATCCTTCTGTCCGAAATACGAGCGATCCGGCTGGACGATATTCAACAGCTTGAGCACGACAGTGGCGACGCCCCTGAAATGGACGGGGCGCGCGGCCCCCTCAAGGCGAGAGGCGATATCGCCCGGCACAACGTAGACATCCTGCTCCGGCGGTGGATATATCTCCTCCGGTGATGGGTGAAAGAGCAGGTCGCAGCCCGCCTCGTCAAGCATGGCCATGTCACGATCAAGATCGCGTGGATAAGCCGCGAGGTCCTCATTCGGCCCGAACTGCGCCGGATTCACAAAGATGGACGCCGCAACCAAGGCGTTCTCGGCACGCGCCATCGTCACGAGGGAGACATGTCCCTCGTGTAGAAAGCCCATCGTCGGCACAAACCCGAGAGAGCCCGCCGCACGTGCCTCTTCACGCACACGGCGAAACTCCTCGATGGTCCGAATCAATTCCAACGCCATCGCGCCTCATCACCCCCTGCGCTATAGATTGTAGGGGGTGATTGTAGAGACAGGAGAGCGGCCAGCTTGTTGAATGCCCCTACCACTCCGCCACGAAGTCCAGTTCCAGGCGGATGTTGTCCTCCAGGCTGACGATGAAAAACAGGTCCGGGACCTCCATCTCGAACTCACCGAATGTGAAATTCGTCTTGGCTGTGCCACTGACGCTGGTTCCATCAAACGTGGCGGTTGTTTGCCACATAATTGGCCGCGTGACATCGCGCACGGTGAGGTCACCGTTGATCGTGAACTCGACTTCGCCGGATGTCGGCAGTGGCCACGCAAGTCCGTCGATGCTCGTAGCGACAAAGACGATCTCAGGATAGGTCGCCGTCTGGATGCCGTTTCGCCTCAAATAGCGATCGCGATTCTCCTCGTCGCTGCGCAGGCTCGCCGCATTCAGCACGATGCGCGAACTTTCCGGCGCAATCTCGCCGCCCGCCGTGAACGTGAACGCGCCGGACACCTCAGAGGTCTCGCCGATGGCGTCGAAGGGCAGCTCGATGTTTGCCAGTTCCTCGCGAATCAGGTAGCGCGCGAGCGTACCCTCTTGCAGCGTCGCTGAGAAACCGCCGGCGGGCACGTCAAGCAGGAACCGTTGCTCACCCGCTGATGCCGTTGCACCCGCCGTTGGCGTTGCGGCCGCCTCATCACCAGAGGTGCTTTGCCCCGTATCGACGGGAGTGGCGGTTGGCGGAGAGACCGTTGAGACCGCAGTCGCGGTGGCCGTTGCCGTCGGGCTGGTTACTATCACGTCGTCATCTGCCTCACTGCCCGTGCCGCACGCGGCGGCCAACAGGGCCAGCATCAGCGCGGCTATCGCAACCAACGGCAAAAATCGTGTGGAAAGAGAGCCTTGCTTGTGCATGGAAATACCTGATCCTCGTGTGCAACTATCGGGTGTCAGCTATAAGCATACGAACACTGAACGTAACGCGCACGCTTTACGTTAGCTTGAGTGCTATTTGTTCGTAGATAGCCGCGCGGTAAAATACATAGGTTATGACCGTGTTAGAAACAACCACACGCCGCCATTTCCTATCGCTGGCGGACCTCACCTCGGATGAGGTTCACGCCGTTCTGGATGCCGCCATGGCCATCAGGACGGGTGAACTACGACCGAATCTGAACGGCCGCAGCCTTGTATTGCTGCTGGAAAAGCCGTCTCTACGAACGCGCGTCAGCTTTGAGCTCGGGATGCGCAAGATGGGGGGCCACAGCCTCAGCATGCTCCCGCAGGAAGTCGGCATCGGCGGGCGGGAACCGCCGGAGGATGTCGCACGCGTCCTCAGCCGTTACGCGGATGTCATCGCTGCCCGCGTTAACTCCCATGACACGTTGGTAGCCCTGGCGAACGCCGCCGATGTGCCAGTCATCAACGCGCTGTCGGATGTCGAACATCCCTGCCAGATACTCGCCGATTTGCAGGCAATCCGCGAGCACTTCGGCGCGCTGGAGAACCTGACGATCGCGTTCATTGGTGACGGCAACAATGTCGCCGCCAGCCTTGCTCTCGGCTGTGCCCTCGTAGGCGCAAAGTTCCTCATCGCGTCCCCGTCCGGCTACGAGCTGCCGCAAGATATCGTTGCACAGGCGACCAAACTAGCAGGACAAGGAGGGCACCCTCCGCAGCTGCTGTTGAAGCCGGAGGATGCCGTCGAGGGCGCGGACGTTGTCTACACGGACGTGTGGGCGAGCATGGGGCAGGAGGCGGAACGCGAGCAGCGCGCCCGTGACTTCAGAGGCTACCAGGTATCCCCGCACCTCATGGAATTGGCTAACCCCAAGGCCGTGTTCATGCACGATCTGCCTGCGCATGAGGGTGAGGAGGTCTCCGAAGGGATGCTCACGCACCCGCAGTCAATTGTCTTCAACCAGGCCGAGAATCGGATGCACGCGCAGGCCGCGCTCATCGCCACGCTGCTTGGCTCAATACCCTCTGTTTCATAGGACAACGTCATGACCGCCCTCGTTGAAACACGTACCGGAGTGCCGCGCGGCCTACCGGCGGTCGCTATCGTTGGCCGCCCTAACGTTGGCAAGTCCTCCCTGTTCAACCGCATGGTCGCCGAACGAATCGCTATCGTTGCCGATGAGCCGGGAACAACGCGGGATCGCGTCACGGCCTATGTCACGCGTGACGACCGCACGCTCGCGCTCATCGATACCGGCGGGCTCATCCTCGGGGAAGAACAGGGCATGATCGGCGCGATTCGTGACCAGGTGGCCGTCGCTCTCGGCGAGGCGGATGTGCTGCTCTTCGTCGTAGATGTTGACGCGGGACTACTGCCCGCCGATGAGGAAGTCGCCGACCTCCTGCGCCGCGTCTCCAAACCTGTCGTGCTTATTGCCAACAAGGCAGACAACATCCAGCGCGAACGGCTCGCTGCGGAGTTCTATGAACTCGGCATAGGAGATCCCATCATCGTCAGCGCCCACCACGGACGCGGCTTGAACGAGCTGTGGGACGGCATTATGGCGGCGCTGCCGAACGTGGAGGACCCGCCACCCGCGCCGCAAGGATCAATACCCGTCGCCATTGTGGGCCGTCCCAACGTCGGCAAATCCTCCCTGGTCAACGCCATCCTCGGCCAGGAGCGCGCGATGGTACAGGACGAGCCGGGAACCACCCGGGACGCGCTTGACACCCTCTTCGAGTACGAAAACCGCCAGTACCTGCTCATTGACACGGCGGGCGTCCGCCGCCGTGGCCACATCGAACGGGGCGTGGAGCGATTCAGCGTCGCCCGCGCCATGCAGGCCATCGAACGCGCGGATGTGGCCGTCCTCGTTGTAGATGCCACGGAATATCTGACTGCGCAGGACCTGCACGTCGCCGGATTCGTGCAGCAGGCGTACAAGGGCCTCGTTCTGGTCATCAACAAGTGGGACCTTGCGCAGGAAGAAGAAATCGACCGTGCGGAAGTCGAGATGCTCGTACGCGCCCGCTTAAAATTCTTCCCGTCCATGCCAATCATGTTCACATCGGCCCTGCGAGGCCGCGGCGTTCGCGCGGTTCTTGATGCCGTCGCCCGCATCCAGATGGAGCGCATGACGCGCGTTACGACAGGCCAGCTGAACCGTGCCCTCCTTGATGCGCTCGCGGATCACCAACCTCCCTCCTCCGGGCGCAGGCGGCTCCAGATTTACTACGCCACCCAGCCAGAGGTGAATCCGCCCACCTTTGTCTTTTTCTGCAATGATCCGTCCCTCGTTCACTTCTCGTACCGCCGCTATCTTGAAAATGTCCTGCGGCGACGCTTTGGATTCGAGGGCACCGCGATCCGCCTGATCTTCCGCGGCCGCAACCGTGACGATGAGGAGCCCGGCTAATGGATTTCCTTGACGACATCACCCTCGCAGGGGTCGCCCTCACCCTCGCGGCCGCGCTTGGCAGCTACCTGCTCGGCGCGGTGCCAATCGGCCTGCTTGTAGGCAGAGTCTTTGGCGGCGTTGACGTCCGGGACTCCGGCAGCGGCCGCACCGGCGCGACCAATGTTCTCCGTACACTCGGGTGGAAAGCCACCGTCCCCGTTGTGCTGCTTGATCTCTTCAAGGGTTCCGTCGCTGTCATCGTGAGCGGCTTTATCGCGGACACGCCCGGAGAGGTTGCGGGAGCTGTGGGCGTCGTTGTTGGCCATAGCCGATCGATCTTCATCGGTTTCGGCGGCGGACGCGGCGTTATCCCCGCAGGAGGCGCGGCACTTGCACTTGTCTGGCCCGCCGCCATCATCGGCACGATTGTCGGCATCCTGATCATCGCCCTTACGAGGTACGTCTCTCTCGGGTCCCTGCTCGGAACAATCACATGCGTCGGTATCATGGTTGCTTTCGCCGTGCTGGGGTTGGCGCCGCCGTTCCTGGAGGCTGTGCATTTCATCGTTGGCCCGCTTGCACTCGTGGGCGGCGCAATCATCATCTATGCGCACCGCGACAACATCCAGCGCCTGATCCGCGGCACCGAACGACGATTCGGCCAACCCGCAGAACCGACGATGTGAAGGGCGGCCCGTGTTCCGCTGGCCCATTCACTTCAACCTTTATGTCCGGTACGAGCGTGATATCGCTCGGCTGACCCGGGCGGTGTATTCGACCGCGGAGGCAATCGCGGCCGTTCCACTGCCGCCCGCTGCTCAGGAACGACTGCACTTGCTCAACGTCGCTGGTGCCGTGCGCGGCACTACCGGCATTGAAGGCATCATCCTGACCGATGATGAGGTTCGCGACATCGTCGCCGCGCCAATGGGGCAACCCGTCCTGCCCAGTCACCGGGCGCGTGAGGAGCGTGAGGCGCGCGCGGCCCACAATGTCTTTCTGCGCGTTGAGCAGATTCTCTCGCAGGATATCAACGCACCTCTGTCCGAAGATCTGATTGGTGCGTTTCATGAGATCTTGACGCGAGACATCGACTATGATGGCAACACGCCCGGGCGCTACCGCAGGCATCTTGTTCGCGTCGATACATATTCACCTCCCGACCCCGACGAGCTCTCACGTCTCATGGGACGATTCATTGAGTGGCTGCACGTGGGGCCGGGTGCGCAATTGGACCCCGTCGCGCGAGCCGTTGTCGCCCATTTCCTGCTGGTCAGCATTCATCCTTTCGGGGATGGGAATGGACGTTTGTCCCGCGCCGTAGAGAGCTTTCTGCTGTATCAGGCGGGGATCAACTCCCGCGGGTTTTATTCACTCTCCAACTACTACTATCGCGAACGTGACGCCTACATCGACGCCTTGACACATGTCCGATTCCGCTCTGACCCGGACGCGACACCATTCGTCCGATTCGCCTTGACCGGACTGCAGCAGGAACTTACGCGCGTTCTCAATGACGTTACCGAGGAATCGCAGAATTGACCCGCGCCTCTGGCCCCGTATGGGACAATTAGGGGACACCAAGCGCAGGAGGTCTTGTGTGAGCGGGCAGGCGCGCCGGGCGGCGGTCATCGGCACGACGAGTTGGGGCACAACCCTTGCCCTCCTGCTCGCGCGTCAGGGCGCAGATACTCTCTTGTGGTCTCGCACTGAAGAGACCGCTCGGCGCATGAATGACGCCGGCGAGAACCTTGACCGCCTCCCCGGCTTTCCCTTTCCCGACAATCTGCACGTCACTCCGTACATGACACAGGCCGTTTCAGATGCCGATGTGATTATCGTTTGTGTGCCGTCCCCGACCTTCCGCCAAAACCTGCAATGGCTGAAGGAAGGGAACCCCTCACCTGATACCGCCATCGTGAGCGCCACCAAGGGCCTGGACCGCGCCGACGGCTCCCGTATGGGCGAGGTCTTTGCACAGGAGATGGGACAGGACGCCCTTAGCCAATACTGCGTCATCTCCGGCCCTAACCTGTCCCATGAGGTCGCCGCCGGACTCCCGTCCTCCGCGGTTGTTGCGTCTGCCACGGAAGAGATGGCGGAACGCGCGCAGGGGGCACTCACCTCATCTGTTTTCCGTGTCTACACGAGTACCGATGTCGCAGGTGTCGAGCTCGGCGGTTCCCTCAAGAATATCGTCGCCATCGGCGCGGGCATGATTGACGGCATGGGATTTGGTGACAATGCCAAGGCAGCCTTTATCTCCCGCGCCATCGCGGAAATCCTGCGGCTCGGCGTGGCCGCAGGCGCTCAACCCCTGACTTTCAGCGGACTGGCCGGTGTCGGCGATCTCGTTGCTACGTGCTATAGCCGCCTCTCCCGCAACCGGTATGTCGGGGAGGAACTGGGGCGAGGACGAAACATCGCACAGATTATCGAGGAACTGAACGAGGTCTGTGAAGGCTACAACACCACTCCTGCCGCCGTCCGCTTGGCAGAACGACTAAACGTGGAGACTCCAATCACGCTTGAAACGCACCGGGTACTCCATGAGGGCCTGAACCCGCGTGAGGCGATACAGTCGCTGATGGGACGTCCCGCCACCACGGAATACCCCGGCGAAACGCTGTAGCTCGTAGATACACGCGCCACCCGCCGGCATCCTGTAGTATTAGAGGCAGTCACACATTGCCGAGACTTTCCATGCAGGCCTGCCTCGGCACATAAACACGAAACGCGAAAAGAACCAACTTTGATGCAGGTAGCCTCAATCGATTTGGACGACTTATCTGCCGACAGCAGAGGTGACCCGTCCGGGATGGGCGCGCACATAGCGGCATTTCCCCAACGCGTTATGCAGGGTTGGAACGGCGCTGCGACCCTCGCCCTACCAGACGAATACCGTGCCGTACGCCGTGTTGTTGTACAGGGCATGGGCGGCTCCGCTATTGCGGGGGACATAGCCGCCGAGGCTGTGGAAGCCCTTCGCGAGCCGGGGACAGCCGGGCCACAGATTGATGTCTTTCGGGACTATGGCGCTCACCCCAACGCTGGACCCGAGAGCCTCGTGATTATCATGAGCCACTCCGGCCGTACTGAAGAGGCGCTGTCCGGAGTGCAGGCCTCGCGTGAATGTGGCGCGAAGCTCATTGTGATGACCGGTGGCGGACCACTTGAAGAATCGGCGCGTAACAACGGTATTCCGATTGCCATGATGCCGGAGAACGGCGGGCCGCCGCGAACCTACCTTCCATACGCGCTCGGAGCAATGCTGCGGATCTTTGTTAACCTCGGCATCACCCCACAGAGCACAGAGACTGCTCTGACCGATGCCGTCACCCAGCTCGAATCACGGCAGGAGGACTTTAGTCCAACCTGCAATCGAACGGTGTCCGGGCGAGTCAATCCCGCCAAGGAGTTGGCGCGTGCGCTTTCCGGGCGGATCCCCGTTATCGTCAGCGCGCGAGGCCTTGCTTCCGCCGCGCGCCGCTGGAAGACACAGCTCAATGAGAATGCCAAGACGCCGGCATGGACAGAAGAACTGCCGGAGATGCATCACAATGCCATCGTCGGCCTTGAACAGCCTGATCTCAGTGACAGGCTCGCCGTTGTCTTGCTCGGCCCGCCTTCCGTTCACGTGCACAGTCTCCATGACCGCTATGAAATCTCCCGGCGGACCCTGAGCGACCTTGGCGTGTCCGTTCACTGGCCCTTGCTGACTGCAGCCACGCCACTGTCCCGCCTGTTGGAGTCAGTGCTGCTGGGCGATTACGTTAGCTACTATCTGGCGTTGGTGAATGGAATCGATCCCACTCCTACAAAGGCGTTGGACAGCATCAAGGCGCAGATCCGCCGCCCGACACGACACGATACTCCCGGGCAATAACCACAACTCTTATGGCAACACGCATAGGTATCATTTCCGACACGCACATCCCGAGTTCAATCCCGGAGCTCTGGCCGGAGGTTGAAATCGTCTTCAAGGATGTTGACATCATCCTCCACGGCGGTGACCTCATCACGACCGGCGTTGTCGACTGGCTGGAGCGCATCGCGCCAACGTATGCTGCAGAGGGCAACCACGATTATGGCCTCAGTGAGGTCGATGACCGCATACGCCCCAAGTGGTTCTTTAAGTTCGAGGGCTTTAGCCTCGGCCTGGTTCATATCATCGATGGCTGGGGATCGCGCACCGCCAGTGACCTCGTCAAGACGTACCTCGGATTGACACCCGATGGCAAGCTGCCTGACATCGTAGTCTGCGGTGACAGCCATTTCGAGTTCATCCGCAAGGAAGACGGGATGCTGATCATCAACGGCGGCAGCGCCACCTACCCCCACAACCAGGAGTCCCGTCTCGGCCACGTCGTCATCCTGGACATTGAAGAGGGCAAGGAACCTGAAGCGCGCATCATCGACCTGACCGATTACTCAATTGACGGCACGGACGGCCGCAGCCGCTACGCCCGGGGAAGAAACCGCTAACCTCTTGTCATCTCTCCTTCTGGGAGAAGGCTAGGGGTAGGTACGCGTCGCCCCGCCACCCATTCCGCGAAAGCGGGAATACCCCAAGTCCGTCTCCTCTAGGAGAATGGACAAGCGCATTCTGTCCGCGGAGCGGACAAAGCTTTCGATGGATGGTGGGGCTGGAAAGGGTGGAAGCGTGCGCTAGTAGCGAGGGCCGCCGCGGCCGCCACCACCACCACCGCCGCCTTCGCGGCGATCGCGTGCCTCGTTCACTGTCAGCTGTCGGCCCTGGTGCTCCTGACCGTTCAGCGCGGAGATTGCTGTCTCCGCCTCTGATCCGTTAGGCATCTCCACGAATCCGAACCCACGCGAGCGCATCGAGTAGCGGTCAATGATGACTTGCGCTGACGAAACCTCGCCGTGCTGCTGAAAAAGCTCCTGCAAATCTGCGTCTGTCGCCTGAAAACTCAGGTTGCCGACATAAATCCTCATACGTCCGGTCTCCCCGTCTCTAATGCTACTATCCCAAACCCCAGCAAATGCCATTCCGCGCGGGGACGGCCGGCAATCTGTTGTCGGAACCTGTTAAGTATACCCTGTATGAACCCACATAGCTCTAATTTTGATTGCCGGAGCGCTCAATTGACAGTGGGTATCACAAAAACAATAGGTTAATCTCCGCTGCCCACACGGGACAATGCTCTTTCTAACTAGAAAGAGCATTGATTTACACGCGAGGCCGCCGGAGACTATTGAAAGCTACTATCAACAAATTGGACTCTACAGAGCGAAAGCGGAGTCATGGCCTTGACGCCTGCTACTCCGAACTTGCCTCTCGCAGGAACTCCAGCAGCGCCTGGTTGAACGCATCCGTGGTCTCTATGTTCGGGAAGTGTCCCGAGCCTGGGAGAATCACAAGCTTCGACTGCGGAATGGCGCGATGGATTCGTACGGATCCTCCCGGCGGCGTCAGCCGGTCCTGGTCACCACAGATCACGAGAACCGGGCACGCAATCTGCCCCAACTGTGGCGCAACTGGGTTTTCCGAAAGCTCCGGGCCGGAGATGCGCACGCCTTCTGCGTACACCTCGGGCGCGTTGCGCTCTGCCGTCGCAGTCGTGAACGCCCTGATGTCTTCAAGGTTGGATTCTATGTACGGGTCACCCCAGCTGCGCTGAGGATCGAACGGTAGTGCGCCGATGCCTTGCTCCCGCACGGTCTTGAGCATGCCGTCCCAACCGCCTAGGTACTCCGCCTTAATCTCCGCGGACGTGTCCTGGATGACGAGCGAGAGCGTCTGATCAGGGTAGTCAATCGCGAACTGTTGCGATACAAGCCCACCAAGCGAGTGGCCGTGAATGTGCGCCTGATTGATCCCAGTCGCCTTCAACAACTCCGAAAGGTCCTTCGCCAGCGTCCAGCGGGAATACGCCCCTTCGGTCACAGGTACGCGCTCTGACTGACCGAATCCGCGCATATCCCACAGCATGAGCTGGAATTCTGCAGAAAGAGCTTCTATCTGATTCTCGTAGCCCCGCCCGTGGCCGCCCAAACCGTGCGTCATCACAAACGTTGGCTTGGACGAGTCTCCGAACAACTCGTAAAACAACTCCACCCCATTAGCCTTGACGTGTGGCATCTCAGCCCCCCCTTTGCGCCGGCCTCCAAAGTTCGGAAACCGGAATTTACCCCAAATCCAGACGCAGATTCAGCCTCTGCGCCACGTTCCCCAGACTCTCCACGGAGTCCATGTACAACGGTATGCCATTCCGCTTGCGATCCTCAATGGTCTTTGCCTCAATGTCCCCGGGCACAAGCACCTTCTCCACGTCCGGAAGCGGCGGCGTCTCACGCAGTGCGGCCATGTAGTCCGACATGGACTGCTTGAACATGTCCGCTTCCGTGAATGCATCAATCCGCATAGCGCCGAAGAAGTGTGCGGACTGGTACCCGCCTGCGACGCCTGAGCCCGCAATGGCCAGCCCCGGCCCCATGCCGGACAGGACGCCGCAGAGGATGTCCACGACCATCGCGAGGCCATAGCCCTTGTGGGACGAGTGCTCAAGGTCGCTGCCAAGCGGCAGAATGCGCCGCCCGCCGGGTCCGCGTGCCGGGTTGCGTATTGGCTGCAGGTCATCAGTCAGCCCCCATCCCTCGGGGGCGAGCTTCCCTTGTCGGTGATACGTGTCGAACTTTCCTGCAGAGACAACGGATGTCGCCGCATCAAAGATGAACGGTATTCCGTCCGCTGTTGGCACCGCGACGGCGATCGGATTCGAGCCCAGCCGCGGCTCCGCGCCACCTGCCGGAAGGACGATTGGCCCCGTGTTCGTCATGCTGATGCCGATCATGTCGTGTACAAGCGCCTGCGTCGCATACACGCCAGCCGCCCCAAAATGGCGGCTGTTCGCCACCGTCACCCATCCGGAGCCAACCGCCCGCGCCTTCTCAATCGCAAGGTTCATCGCACGGACACCCACGCTCAGCCCCAACCCGCCGTCTGCGTCTACGGCGGCCGTGGAGGGTGATTCCGCGCGCAAGATCCACTTGGGTTGGGCGTTTACCAGTCCCGCCTCAAGAGGCGTGAGATAGAATCGATCCAACCGCGCCATCCCGTGCGAGCCGATGCCCCGCAGATCCGCCTCGATGAGCGTGTTGGCCGCGTCGGCTGCATCCTCGTCTGAAACGCCAACTGCAACGAATGCCGCCACGGCAAACTCCCGCAGCGTCATTTCCGGTACGCGGACTGTTTGGACAAGAGCCTCAGTAGAGCTCATAACGGCAGGGTACAAATGGCGGGGTTCGTTCACAACGTGTGCGAACCCCGCCTGAACGTAACGACCCTATGGGCGCGCCTCGCGCACGCGGCCCGCCATCTCCTGGTCGATCTCCTTCGGCCACGAGCGCTTCTCCGGGTCCATGACCTTAACGCTGAACGCACCGATGCCCTGGATCTCAATCGTGCCTGTCTCGCCGTCCTGCAGCGGTCCGATGCCCTGGTGATTGGTACCGAGGGCGATAACGTCGCCGGGCAGCAGCGTCATCACCTTCGTCGCCCACTCGATGAGCTCAGGAACCGTGTGCTCCAAGTCGCTCGTGTTGTAGTCGTGGCGTGTCTGACCGTCCACCCAGTACTTGATATCAAGTTCGTGTGGATTCTCGATCTCGTCCGCCGTGACGATGCACGGACCCATCGGCGCGCACGTGTCGTAGGACTTCTGGATCATCGTGGGCCCGCGGCCGATGCCGGCACGGGGTGAGACATCCATGAATGCCGTGTAGCCAAAGATGGAGTCCATCGCCTCTTCCTGGGACACGTGTTTGCTCCGCTTGCCGATGACCAGCGCCAACTCCGCCTCATGGTGGCAGATGGTGAAGGGCGTGTTTGGCAGCACGACGGTGTCGCCGGGGCCGATGATTGCCTCAGGCGACTTCAGGAACATGTCGATGGGGAAGGCCTCCCGATCCTGTCCCTCCTTGTAGTTGCCGAAGCAGCAGATGAGCTTGCGAGGACGCGGTAGCGGCGCGCGCAGCTGCACTGTCGATACCGGCACTCCACCGCCAATGTCCGCCAGTTCTTCAAGGTCGTCACGCACGGACGCGAAATCCTCAATCAGGTTGATCATCACGTCCTCGACGTGAGCGCCCATATAATCTTCCGCCAGCCCGCCCAGCCCGATGACGTTGCCATCAACAAGCAGGCCCGGTCGGAAATCGTTGTACATCACCAGTTTCATTCCCATCCCCCTGTATGCGGTCGTTTCGCCATTATTTCCGTTGCATCATACCGTGTCCATGCCCCACTCGTGCCACCACGGCCATGCTATCCCCCACATGCTGCGGACGAACCCGCAAGCCCTCCACAACATGCGAGGATTCCATGCCGTTATGCACTAGATAGGCCACCGCGACTTGACCCAAGTCCGCTCAACGCGGGATACTCGCACCATATACGGTGGAAGGCGGCCCGACGGGCCTCATTGGGGAGACACAGGCAAATGAAATTCTCGGTTCTCCAGGAGAATCTGCAGCGCGGACTCGCAACGGTCATGCCGGCGGTGGCAACACGCACAACGATGCCCATCACCACCCACGTCATGCTCCAAACGGATGAGTCCCGCCTGCGGCTGACCGCCACCAACCTTGAACTCTCCATCTCCTGCTGGATCAGTGCCAGCGTGGAGACACAGGGATCAGTCGCCATCCCCGCACGCCTCTTCTCTGACTACGTCTCCTCACTCCAGCGTGATCGTGTGGACCTTGAGCTTGACGCGGGCACACGGCAACTGAACATCATCTCCGGTCGATTCAACACGCACATGAGTGGGCTTGACGCGGATGATTTCCCGCCCACCCCCGTCGCGGACGATGGCATCAACGCGGAGGTGCCGCCGGATGTCCTCCGCGCAGGCATTGACCGTGTGATCATCGCCGCCGCCACGGAGGATTCCCGCCCGGTGCTGACCGGCGTCCACACGTCCATCGAGGGCGATAGCATCACGATGGCCGCGGCGGACGGTTTCCGCCTCGCCGTCCAAACGACAAAGCTGCCGCAAGAAGTGGGTGAAGGTGTCGACCTCATCATCCCCGCGCGTTCCCTGCGCGAGCTCAATCGAATGCTGTCCGAGCAGGAAATGCCTGTCCGCGTCACGGTCAACCAGGCCAAGACACAGGTGCAATTCCACCTGAACAACATCGTTCTCGGCTCGCAGCTCATCCAGGGCAACTTCCCCAACTATCGGCAGCTCATTCCGGAGTCGTCCAACACACAGACGTCGATAGAAGTCGCGGACTTCCTGCGAGCCACAAAGACAGCCTCTGTCTTCGCTCGTGAGGGCAACGGCATCGTCCGCCTGTACATGACGCCCGGCGAGAACGAGATGGCGGGCACGATGCGCCTTGAGGCGCGCTCAGACCAGATTGGCGATCACGAGGGCGTGATTGACGCCAACATCGGCGGAGAGGAGGCGCATATCGCCTTCAACCACCGCTATCTGGAAGATGTTCTCGGCGTCCTGAACTCCACCGCTACGCTTGAGGTCTCCGGCCCTTCCAGCCCGGGCACCATTCGCCCCGCTGCCTCGGACGACGGCACGGAATACATCCACGTCGTCATGCCCATGTTTGTCCAGTGGTAGTGGGGTAGAACCGGCTCCGCTGCCTTACGATACCGCCCCGCCACCGGTCTAGAGCGGGAAGGGCATCCCCTGCATGCCCTTGAGGTACCTGATCTCCCCCAGGTGATAGAAGGTGTGCCCGATGATGAACGTCTGAAGCAGGCGCGCTAACGTCCGATCAGGCCGTTCCTCATCCATTACGCGATCCAGATCGTCGTCCGTCATGCCCTCGAACGCTGCCGGAATTGTCGGCCCTACCTCCGTCGCGTACGCCCGTAGCAGATCAAGGCCGGGGCGAAAATCGCCAACCTGGTCTGCGCTGAACCCGGTGCCCGTTCCCTCCCCTGCCGGCATGACGAACTTCTCGTGGTAGCCCTGCGCCGCCCAAATTGTCGGCTTCGGCTCGACGGGCATGGAAATATGTACGGCGTCATCCAGCGTACGGGTGATGTGCCAGGAGATGAACGCGATGGTCGTCGCGCCGGGAATCGGCGCGTAGTAGATGTTCTCCTCCGTCAGCGGCTCTAACTCGCGTAGAAGGCTCGTCTGGATCTCGCGCATCTCCCGGGTCAGCACCTGTACGCCGTTCATTTCCCCACCCCCCGGTGACTAACGGAACGTGTTCTTGATCCAGTCCATGAAGCCGCTGCCCTCGCGCTCGCCGTCGCCCCCGCTCTCGGGCGCGGCCGGCAGTGTTGCGGCTAGCTGCTCCAACAGTTGTCGCTGCTCATCAGTGAGTTGATCGGGCACGTGAACGGATGCAACGACATACAGGTCGCCGCGAGCGCGCTGGTTCTTTGGATCGACCACGCCGCGGCCCTTGATTTTGAACGATTGTCCGGACTGCACGCCTGCGGGAATATGGAACATCTCGTCACCCTCAAGCGTCGGGATGGTGATCTCGGCCCCGAGCGCTGCCTGCGCGATGTTGATGGGCACGCGGTGGAACAGGTGACGCCCCTCCCTCTCAAAAACGGCGCTCGGCGCCACGTCCAGTTCGATGTACAGGTCTCCGGGAGGCCCGCCGTTCGCGCCGGCCTCACCCTCGCCGCCCAGACGAATCCGGTTACCGGTGTCCACTCCCGGGGGCACGGTCACGCGCACGGAAAGCTCTCGCCTGATCCGCCCGGCGCCGTGGCACTCAGAGCACGGGTTCGTTATGACCTTGCCCTCACCGTGGCACCGTCCGCAGGCGCTGATGTTCACATACTGGCCGAAGATGCTCTGCTGGCTGCGACGAATCTCTCCGGTCCCGTTGCAGGTGGAGCATATCTCCGGCTGAGTACCGGGCTCAGCCCCACCGCCATTGCAGGGTTGGCACAGTTCATTGCGAGAAATCTTGATGTCTTTTTCAACGCCCATAACTGCGTCCGCAAACGGCAGCTGCATGCGCATGGCAAGGTCATCCCCACGCTGTGGTCCGCCGCGCCGGCCCTGCCGCCCGCGCGCCCCGCCGAAGAACGCATCGAAGATGTCCCCAAAGCCGCCGAACCCGGAGAACGCGTCACCGTTGGCAAACCCGTCCGCCCCGTTCAGCCCTGCGTGACCGAAGCGATCGTACGCGGCCCGTTTACTCTCATCGCGCAGAACCTCGTACGCCTCATTGATCTCCTTGAATTTCTGCTCGGCATCCGAGGAGCGATTCCGGTCCGGGTGGTGCTCAAAGGCGAGTTTACGGAAAGCTCGCTTCACGTCCTCCGCAGAGGCGTCGCGAGACAGCCCAAGAACGTCGTAATAGTCTTTCTTGTTCGTTGTCATGGCTGTGCTGGTGAGGTGGAATCACCGGACGGCCCGCTTCCCCACCAGAAGCCTCGAGATACCAGTCCGGTCAGCCCCTCCAGTGTATACCACGCACGAGTCGATGGATTACTTAGAGAGTGTTCCGCCATTCGTCGAACGCCGCGACGTCTTCCGGCGCAGCATGGCGGATCAATGACATCAGACGATTCATTGCCGTCACCAACTCTTGGGCGTACTCGTCCCCGGAGTCCCCGTTCTTCAGCAGCGGCCGCTCAAGCCCCGACCGTAGCGCGTTCACCTTCTCTTGCGCCGCCTTTAGCGCCTGCAGCTGCGGCGATTCATCTTTATGCCGTTCCTCTTCGGGAGTGCTCATCTGCGAACTGTCCTACCAACGCCTAATCCTTCTGAAACTGTGAGAGATCGATAGTGGAGCCTTCTCCGACGAACGGGTTGTAGCGCCGCTCATTGAGAATCGTCGAAATGTCGTTGTGACCGGGCAGCACGACCGTCTCATCCGGCAGGGGGAAAAGCCGCGACTTGATGGACGTGAGAATCTCCGGCATCGATCCACCCGGGAAATCCGTCCGCCCAATTGAATGCTGAAAGAGGGTGTCACCCGTCAAAACCGCATTCTCGTAGACGAAGCAGCTGCTCCCCGGCGTATGGCCCGGCGTGTGCAGCACGCGGATCGCTGTCATGCCCAGCACGAGTTCCTGCTCGTGCTCCAGGTATGCGTTGGCCATCGGGGAGGGCATCTCCGGCTTGCCCAGCCACCCGTCATCCCGCGCCAGAGCCTCCAGCATGGCCTCGTCCGCCTCGCCGATCATCAGCGTCGCTTCGGACCCGTCCATCGCCAGTCCGTTGTCGAAGGTATGGTCGGAGTGGCCGTGCGTATTGAGGACGTACTTCGGAAGCAGACCGTGCGACTTCATCCACACCAGCACCGGCCCCGATCCCTTGCTAGGGTCGACGATGGCTGCCTCTTTCGACGCTTCATCGAACACCACGTAGGTGTTATTCCCCATCGGCCCAACGGCAAATCTCTGAATCGGCATACCCACACCCCACTCTTTGCTTAGTGAAATTGTATCGCGCCCCAACGAATCAGAGACTCCTGGTCGCTACATATAAGCCCCTCGTCATCCGAGGTATATCGCAAACCCAACTGAACTGCTAGATTTGTCGCCATGACTGGCTGGACGATTCGACCGTTGATGCTGCTTGCAGCCTTGGTGCTAATGGTGTATTTGGCTTCAATTGCTGCCGTATCTTCTTGCAGCAGTGAACCATATAGAGAACTGGAGCCTGAGCTCGAGAGCGTGCAGGCGTATCGAGGGCCGCAGTGGGCCCGAGGCGGCCAGAGCCTTGTGTTCGAATACGATGAAAAACTCTACATCGTTGAAGTGGATCGTACACGCCTTAGCCGCTTTCCTTTACACATTCCAGCGCGCGATGATTTCGAAATTGACGTGGCGCCAAATGTTTCGCCGGACGGTGATCGATTAGCGTTTACGACGATGCGATACAGGACCGGCAGTCTACATAGCTTTGAGATTGCGACGGTAGACATAGACGGCCGGAATGACGAGAGATTGACTGACATTGAATGGCTTGATACGAATCCTGTGTGGTCACCTGATGGAGAACGCATTGCCTTCTTCTCGGATAGAGGAAACCCTGACGGGCACAGAGGCCATTTCCATTTGTACGTGATGGCCAGTGATGGAGCTAATCCGCAAAGGGTTTCTCCAGACGGGAGTGCTAACCCTGCCCCGGCAGTCTGGTCTCCACAAGGAGATACGATTGCCTACTGGGGAACGACGCCAATCCTTTCTGATGGCAATCTTATTTATGTCTGCGCCTTGCTGTCAGTGAATGCTGACGGTTCAGATTTCACTTTGGTCTCGCAGGTACCTTGCTTGCGGAACTCCGCACAGCGGGCTCGCTTACTTCCTACGTGGGCCCCCGATGGTCAGCGAATAGCATTTATCTCACAGGGAGAGGGACCAGAGGGCTTGTTTGTCGCCACTCGTGACGGAAGCGATGTCCGCAAGATAGCAGACCTTCCCGCCGCCAGCCCGATTTGGCTCCCAGACGGCTCATCGATTGTCTATTTGAAAGACAACACATTATGGGCCGTCTCGCCAGATGATCCGTCTAGCACCTGGGAGGTTTCGAACGAACTTGTTCGGCCTAGCTCGTACCTGACATTGTCACCAGACGGATCCAGGATTGCAGTGTACAATCCGGGATTTCGAAGCGCACAGCATGCTTGGCTGAAGGTGATTGGTCTCGACGGCACAGCAACACCTGTCTTGCTGGAAAAGGATTTTGAGGCCTTCTTGGTCTTGTCGTGGAGGCAGTAATATCTGTTCTTTCCATTGACCATGAACGAAGAAGCTAAAGTCTCACCCCACCCCTACTATCTCAACCACGTGCGGCATGACCTCCGCGTCCGGGCGTGAGGTGTAGATGTACTCAGCGACGTTATCCAGCGTCCGGCGGCAGCCCGCCTCCGCTTGTCCCACGCATGACACCCCCAACAGTGCCATGCGCGGCGAGTCGTGCTCGGCCACCTCGCTGATGGAGACGTTGTAGCGGCGCTTCACGCGCTCGATCACGCTCTTGACCACCTGCCGCTTGTCCTTCAACGAGCTCGCCTCAGGCAAGCGCAGCTCAAGAACGGTGTAACCGACAACGATGGCCATCTCTGTCATTCCGGGCGTAGCCGAGGAATCTAAAGCGGTGATTCGCCCACGCTCGCCCTGAGCCTGTCGAAAGGCGAGCTAGACGTCCAGGTTCTGGACCTCCTGCGCGTGCGTCCGGATGAAGTTCGCGCGTGGGCGAACCTCCTCGCCCATCAGCATCTCGAACAACTCCGCTGCCTGCTGCGCGTCCTCGATCTCGACCTTGAACAGCGTTCGCGTCTCCGGATCCAGCGTGGTCTCCCACAACTGTGTCGGGTTCATCTCACCCAAGCCCTTGTACCGCTGGATGCCGACGCCTCTAGTTGACACATCTTCCACGATTTCCGCGAGGTCGATCATCGAGTTCAGACGCCCCACGGCGCGCTCCCGCTTGTATACCGTCCCAACCTTGGGCAGGTGATCGCTGAGCGCCGTGGCCAGTTCCGTCATGCGCTGCGCCGCGTCCAGGTTGAAGAAATCGTGGTCCAGCCGCAACGTGCGGCCGCTCTCTGTGTCTTGGATCAGGATGAACGTCTCGTTCTTGGCCGGGAATGCGGATTCCGCGTCACCATCGTCCGCCGATGCCTCATCCTGCTCCTCGCCGGCAGGCTCGCCCGAGAGATCGAGAAGCGACGGCTGCTGAAAGTCCGGCATCGCAGTGGGCGCCGCCGGTGAAGGCGGGGGAGCGATGGGCGTGTCGTCGTACTGGAATTCCAGGATGCGAACGTTGCCCAGCTCCTGCAGCGCCCGCATCAGCTCCTGCAGCGTCTCCTCGGTGGAAAGATCCCGTTCGCCCGTCCGCACGGTCAGGGCCGTCGCCGTCAGCAGCGGCCACGGATAGCCCGTCGCCTGCAGGTCGGACATCGCTCGACCGAGCCTCTGCGCGGACGGCAGCACGTCCCGCACCTGCGCCTCGGTGTACAGGATCTCCGCGTCTTGCTCGGAACTCTCGCGGATCGTCATGTCCTTGAGGGCCTGGTTGGTCAGCGTGTCGTCCTTCTCCTTGTCGGTGTAGAGCCAGTGAATGTCATTGCGGCCAATCTGCACGCGGTAGAGTGGCGGCTGCGCGATGTAGATATTACCGGCGCGGAGCAGCGGCTGGAAGTGCCGGTAGAACAGCGTCAGCAGCAGCGTGCGGATGTGCGCGCCGTCCACGTCCGCGTCCGTCATGATGATGACCTTCTTGTAGCGCAGCTTGGAGAGGTCCAGCCCGTCGTTCTCGTCGATCTCCGCCTCATCCGCGCCGTTGCCGTTCGAGTGGCCGTTCAAGCCGCCGAACCCGACGCCGAGCGCGGAGGCGATGGCCTTGATCTCCTCATGCCCGTACACCTTGTCGAGCCGGGCCTTCTGGACGTTGAGGATCTTGCCGCGCAGGGGCAGGATGGCCTGGAAACGCCGATCACGCCCGCCCTTGGCGGAACCGCCGGCGGAATCGCCCTCTACGAGGAATATTTCGCAGTTGTCGGGGTTCTTGTCCGAGCAGTCGGCGAGCTTGCCGGGCAGTGTGGTGGATTCCAGCGCGCCCTTGCGCTGCACGCTCTCCTTGGCCTTGCGCGCGGCCTCCCGCGCGATGGCCGTGTTCATGCACTTGTCAAGGATGCGCCGCGCGTCCTGCGGGTGCTCCTCCAGATACGAAGACAGCCCCTCGGCCAGCGTGCTCTCAACCTGGCTCTTGACCTCGGCGTTGCCCAGCTTGCCCTTCGTCTGTCCCTCGAACTGCGGCTCCGCCAGCTTGACGCTGATCACTGCGGCGATGCCCTCGCGCACGTCCTCGCCCTGAAGGTTGTTGTCGCCGTCCTTCAGGATCTTGAACTTGCGGCCATAGTCATTCATCGCCCGCGTCAGCGCCGCGCGGAATCCGGTCAGGTGCGTCCCGCCGTCCACCGTGTGGATGCAGTTCGCGAACCCGAGGACATTCTCCTGGTAGCCGTCGTTGTACTGGAGTGAAACCTCGACGTGCGTGCCGTCGACGTCGCGTTCCACGTAGATGGGCTGCTGATGGAGGGACGTGCGTGCCGTGTTCATGTGGCGCACGAGAGAGCGGATGCCGCCCTCGAAATAGAAGGTCGTCTCGTTCTCCGTCCGCTCGTCGATGAAACGAATCTCCAGCCCCGGGTTCAGGTACGCCATCTCCCGGAACCGCGCCGCCAGCGTGTGGAACTCAAAAGACGTGTCCTGCATAAAGATGTCGGGATCGGGAGTGAACCAGACCGTCGTGCCGGTGTCGTCGGCCGGGCCGATGGCCTCCACGGGCGCGAGCGTCTTGCCCCGGGAGTATTCCTGCATGTGGACCTGCCCGTCTCGTCGGATCTCTGCCCGCAGGCTTTCCGAGAGCGCGTTCACGACCGACGCGCCGACCCCGTGCAGGCCTCCGGAGACCTTGTATCCGCCGCCTCCGAACTTGCCGCCCGCGTGCAGCGTCGTCATCACCGTCTCGAGGCCCGTCAGGCCCGTCTGCGGATGCTTGTCGATCGGCACCCCGCGCCCGTCATCGTCAATGCGTGCCGAGCCGTCCGCCTGGATCGTGACGATGATGCGGCTGCAATGGCCCGCCATCGCCTCGTCAACGGCGTTGTCGACGATCTCGTAGATCAGGTGGTGGAGGCCCCGCTCGTCCGTGGAGCCGATATACATGCCGGGGCGGCGGCGCACCGCCTCAAGCCCCTCGAGAACTTCAATGTTGCGTGACGTGTACTCGGACGTGTCAGTCGCGGCTGCGTCGCGCCGTTCCGACCGTTCTACCATCTAGTTCACCCCTTTAGTGAGGGACAATCGCGCGAGCCGACAGTGGCTCCGGATTCGCTATATGGAGGCTACCTTTGTGCGCTCCGCGAATCGCCGTGGTTGTCACCTGCTTTTTCCCGCGCCTCTGCGTCCGATCCACTCCTTCCGCAGAGCCGATTCAAATACGCCCCCGGTGTCGTCTCAAGGGCCGTTTTCAGATACGACTCAGCGCCTCTCGCAGATACGGCCGCAACTGTGTCTATTCTACCAGAAACGCGAACCTCGTTCAAAAAAATCAATGCCACGCCTTAACTGGCAGGAACCGCGTCCCCACGCCGTTCCCAGACATGCTCTTAACGCTTCGCCAGACATTCCGGAGACCCGCCGCCGATCACTTGCGGGTTACGCCCCCGTCATTCCGAGCGCAGCGAAGAATGTAGCGACTGAATTGACCAATCACGGGGAACGCGCAGAACCAACTCCCGAGGGGGTGAAAAGCCGAATCGCAAAGCTGAGCCGCAGCCCAGCCGCTTACGCGTCTCCCGAAGAGTCCTCTGCCGGGGCCGCAGCCTCCGCGGCGCCTTCCTCGGCCGCGCCTTCTTCCTCGGCGGCTTCGGCGTCCTCGGCCTCGATGGTAGCTGCCACGCGGGAGTGCGTCGCCCTCACGATGATCGTTTCGGAATCAGTCAGGATCTCCACCCCAGCAGGCGCGGTGATGTTCGAAACGTGGAGCGATGTTTCAAGTTCTTCGAGAACGCTCACATCCAACTCGACGGCGGCAGGAATGTTGGCCGGCAGGCATTCGATGGTGACCTCGTGGGTCAAGTGCGTGATGACCGCGCCCGGCAGCCGCGCTGCGGGGGCATCACCAACCAGGTGAACCGGAACCGTCGTCTGCACGGGCCGGTTCATCTCCACGATGTAGAAGTCAGCGTGCAGGATGGCCCGGGTCACCGGATGCCGCTGCAGGCCGCGCAAAAGTGTCTGGTGCTTCTCGCCGTCGATCGTCAGTTCAACGAGTGATCCGCGTCCGCCGTCCGTGACAAGCTTGTCCAGCTGCCGGGACTCGGCCTGGAAGCTGATGGACTCCGCCCCGCGGCCATAGAGATTGGCCGGTGTGATGCCCTCTCGCCGGAGCGCCTTCACGTGGCGGCCCAGGGCCTCCCGTCGCTCGCCCTCGAGTGTCAGTGTTGATCCGTTTGCGCTTGTCATGGTTGTTCAGCCTTGTCTGTGAATGCGGCACCGAGGGCGATACCCCACGGTGCCGAAAGGGGTCTTTTACTTGTGACTTTTGACACAATATCGTAGCTACACGCCACTATTGCGGTCAAGTTCGCTCCGCTATGCGCATACGGCACAATATTGTAGTGAGTCAGCCATCCCATAAGAGAATCCCCATGACGAACAACCATAGGCAACACACAACAAGCGGACCCAACGATGAATCGCTGTGGCGATTCGCAAGCGCGAACGGGATGAATCGGCGCGAATTCCTGCGGCTGCTGATCGTGGGAGGTACGGCGGCCGTCATTGCCGCCTGCTCCGGCAATCTTTTCAGTGGAGGTTCGGCTGACCCGACGGCGACAGCGTTGCGGCAGCGTCTGCTCTTCAAAGACCCATCCCCATTCATCCGCCGCGACGACATTGGTCTCGAGGCACGGCTGGAGAACCTCCACGACCTCATCACGCCGAACGAACTCTTTTTCGTTCGGAATAACGGCCCTACCCCCGAGATCGATGTGTCTAACTGGCAACTGTCGATAGAAGGAGATGCGATAACAGAGCCGATGCAGCTCTCCTCTGAAGAACTACAGCGCCTGCCAAGCCGGGCCCAGGTTTCTTACCTGGAGTGCGCGGGGAATCACCGCGCTATGTTCGGCATCCTGCAGGGCCGGGAGGCAAAGGGCACACAGTGGGAGAGGGGGGCAATCGGGAACGGTGAGTGGACGGGAGTGGCGCTGCGGGATGTGCTGACGCTTGCCGGCATCACAGATGCGGCGGTGAGTGTGCTGCTGATCGGTCTGGACACAGGGGCCCCTGAGAACGGCTTCCGCTATGTGCTGCCAGTCGAAAAGGCGATGGATAGCGATACGCTGCTTGCCTACTCGCTGAACGGCGAAGCCCTGCCGAAAGACCACGGTTTCCCACTGCGCGCCATCGTGCCGGGCTGGGTGGGGAGCTCCCACATCAAGTGGCTTGGCCGCATCGTCGTGTCTTCAGAGCAGCTATGGACTCGCAACAACACAACATCCTACGTGCTCATTGGCGACGACTACTCGCCGGAAGGAGAGGCTCGAGGCAAGCCTGTGACGGTGCAGGTCATCAAGAGCGCGCTTGCCCTTTCATGGCCGGCGCAACTGGAGCAGGGACGACGCCGTATACACGGCTATGCGCATTCACCCGCCAGGCCTATCTCCCGGGTTGAATGGAGCACAGATAGCGGACGGACATGGCACAATGCGGAACTATCCCGCCAACAGCCCGACTATTCATGGGCGCGGTTCGAGTTCAGTTGGGATGCCGAGGCGGGCGAGTACACAATCATGACGCGCGCAACCGACTCGGCCGGCAACACCCAGCCCGATCATGTGCCCTTCAATGAGAAGGGCTATCTCTTCAACCAACCTCTTCCGCATCCCATTCGCGTGGTGTGACGCCTATCAGGCCGCCGCGCCCAGCTCACGCGGGCGGTATTGAAGCGCCTCGCTCAGATGACGGGATGTGATGGTCGGTTCCTCTGCCAGGTCCGCAATCGTCCGCGCCAGTTTGAGAATGCGGTGGAACCCACGCGCGCTCAGGTGCAGCTGTTGCATCGCCGCCCGCAGAAGCCCATGCGAGGCGTCGTCCAACCCGCAGAACTCACGGACCTCCACAGGCCCCATGTCCGCGTTGGTCAACACGCCGGGCGAACTGCCGAAGCGGGCACGCTGTCGTGTACGCGCTTCTTCCACCCGACTCCGCACGATTGCCGATGTTTCCCCTTGTCGTTCGTCCGTCAGCTTCTCGTACTCTACGCGGGGCACGTCAACGAAGATGTCGATGCGATCCAGCAATGGCCCACTGATGCGGCGCTGATAGCGATCAATTGAAGAGGGCGAGCAGGAACACGCTTTGACGACATCCCCGTAGAACCCGCACGGGCAGGGGTTCATCGCGCCGACAAGCATAAAGTTGGCCGGGAACGTGATCGAGCCCTGGGCGCGACTGATGGTAACCGCCTTGTCTTCAAGCGGCTGCCGCAGCACCTCCAGGATGTGGTGACCGAACTCCGGCATCTCATCCAGGAACAGCACGCCGCGGTGTGAAAGCGTGATCTCGCCCGGCCGCGGCCAATGCCCGCCACCTACGAGCCCCGCGTTGGAGACCGTGTAGTGCGGCGCGCGGAACGGACGGGCGGAGATGAGAGGCCGCTCCGGCGGCAGCAAGCCCGCCACACTGTAGATCTTGGTCACGTCCAGTGATTCATCCCGCGTCATTGCGGGAAGAACGGACGGCAGGCAGCGAGCGAGCAGCGTCTTTCCGCTGCCCGGCGGCCCCATCATCACCAGATTGTGACCGCCTGCCGCTGCAACCTCCAACGCCCGTTTCACGTTCTCTTGCCCGCGGACGAGCGACATATCAAAGCCGTCGAGGGTTGCCGTCCCGCCCGGGTCTGCAGGCGGCTCCGTCTGATAGAACGGGCGGAACGACTGCTCGCCGCTGATGTGCTCTACAAGTTCCCGCAGGTTGCCCGCAGGCAACACCTCAATGCCGTCCACCAACGCAGCCTCCGGAGCGTCGACAGCCGGAACAACGATCTGCGTCAATCCGCCCTCACGCGCTAGCGCCGTCATCGGCAGGACGCCTTGCGTATGCCGAACCTGCCCTTCAAGGGAGAGTTCACCCAGGAAGGCGACATCTTCCAACGAAAATTGCGCTCCCGCCTGCCCGGAGCCGATCAGGATACCGGCAGCGATGGGCAGGTCATAGGACGTTCCGTTCTTCTTAAGGTCCGCGGGAGCCAGGGAGACCGTGATTCGACGCTGAGGAAACTCAAACCCGGAATTCCTGATCGCCGCGCGAACCCGCTCCCGCGCCTCCTGTACCGCCGTGTCCGGCAGCCCGACGATTGTGAAAGCAGGCAGGCCGGGTGCGATGTCCACCTCCACCTCAACAATCGAACCCTCAAGACCGACAACCGCGCAGCTGCGCACTTGTGCCAAAGTCACACCAACACCTCCAACACGCGCGCCAAACTAACGCCAACGAACACGCGTTCTGGAAGACAGTATCATGTCGTACAGGGCAATGCAACATGCGTTCGCAAATGCTGAGTCGTCCCACGCGCGGCCGGTCATCAACTGGA
Organism: Dehalococcoidia bacterium; assembly: GCA_965207895.1. Taxonomy (GTDB): domain Bacteria; phylum Chloroflexota; class Dehalococcoidia; order UBA6926; family UBA6926; genus VXMO01. The sequence goes on along the minus strand of CBDBNN010000003.1, from coordinate 193,271 downwards.
GTACCATGTAGTCGGCAAGGCCCTACAGGCAAAGGCAACCACCATGATTCTTGGATATGACTACACGCACTGGCTCATCGTTGGTTCCCTCGCGCTGTTGACGGCGGCGCCTGTTATCGGCATCGCCGCCGGCTTCATCATGAGCAGGCTCAGGCGTCGCCGCGCCGCGTCGTAAGGTTCGCCTCCACTGGCATTTCGGCATGCCTGAAATTCATGGGCAAACACTGAAGGAATAGTCAATGACGCGCATACTGCTCGCGGTGGACGGGTCCGACCAGGATGTGTCGTCCGTGAAGTGGTTGGGCAAGCTGTTCGGCGGCGTGGCGGCCGGCGTCGAAATTACTGTCCTGCATGTTGCTCACCTCAGGATGCCCGGGCCATCCTCCATTCGGCTCGGATTCGTCCCTCACCTCCCGTCCCGCGAAGACCTTGAAGGCATTGAGCACCAGACTCGCACGGAGGCGGACGACATTGTCAACGCCGTAAGGGAAGACCTTGAAGACTACGGCTTCGCAGTAACCACGAAGGTGGAATGGGGCCCCACGCCGGACGTGATTCTCGAGGCGGCCGAGGCCAACGACTGCGACATGATTGCGATGGGCTGGCACGGAGCCGGCAAAGTGAGCGATTTTCTTGTGGGCAGTATCTCGGATCGGGTCATGCGGCGTGCCCGAGTCCCTGTGCTTATCCTGCGAGCCCCAACGGACTAGCGTCGGAAAAGGAGTCGGCCTCTAGGCTGGCAAAGGCTCCTCAAATCGTTCGATGACCTCGAACTCCAGCGCGTAGACCTCCACCTCGTCGACGGGACCGTCGAACTTGCGCCCCTCGCTGAACTGGGCGATCCACGCCTCCGTGTCCGGCCAACCCTCGGCCTGTGCCTCATCAAGCGTCATATCCCCAAGGCGCTGCTTCCACACTCGCGTCACAAGGATTTTTGCAAACGGCTTCTCGCCGGTCATCGGCGGGCGGCGATAGAGCAGGTGCTCCGCCCCCTCCTTCGCCCGTGCCCGCGCCCACAGCTTGCGTGCCTGCGACTTCTCGCCGCGCAGGATCAGTTGAACGCTCGGCTCCTTGAATAGAATCATGCGGATACTATACAGGCGCGGCAGGCCGTCCGGGTGTCGGTATCAGTGGATGGATTAACAGAGTTGGAGGAAGCCATGCAACAGTTTCTTGTGCTGACCATTGGTCGTGCCCTGGATCCGCAGGACGGGGATGAGCAAACGCAAACGTATATGGGTGAATGGCAGGCGTGGCTGGGAGGTCTGGTTGCCTCCGGAGCGCTGGACTCCGGCAGGCCGCTGGAGCCCGGCGGCAAGGTGGTCGATAAGGGCGCCGTCAATGACTACGTGCCTGAAGAAATTGGCATTGGCGGCTATCTGATCATCAACGCCGAATCGCTGGAGGACGCGGCAAGGATCGCGCAGGGCTCCCCGCACATCGCCATCGGTGGAAGCGCCATCGTCCGTCCCTGCTTGGGCATCCCCCAAGAATAGTCGGTGCGACCTCGCCTCCAACTACGTGTAAACCGCAATGATGACGGCCTCGGTGGGGTCGGACGGGTCCGATGCAAAGGCCACGATGCAAGATCGGCCCGCGAGCATCTCCGTGGACGGAATTGCGCGGCTGATGCGCACCCCAGTCAGCCACGTCGGCACGCTCCCGTCCAACTGCACGTCTGACTTGAATGTAGATGAATTGAAACTCCTTACCGTGCCGCGCCTCAGTTCCATGCCTACACCCCGCTCAGATCGATGTCCTGTCGATACACCGGCTGAGACCCGCCGATGTCGTAACGTGTCCGCAGGCCTGCCACCCGCAGCCGCTCCGACGTCCACCCCACTAACGGCGCGGTGACGGACACCACGTCATGCAGCTGTTGTCCGGCGTTCACGGGAACCGTGATGCGCGCAAAGGGCTGCAGGATTCCGCGTGAACGCAGCTCGGCCTCCGCCCGCGTGGCCACAACCTCCGCTGTAGTCAGTGAGCGATCAACGACCTGCGCGAGGAGACTGCCGACGGTTGCCATCTCCCGCTCATTGACCGCCTGAGCGATTGCCCCGCGCCCATAGACCTGTACGTGGTTGACGCGAGAAAGCGCGGATGAACGCGCCGCGTCCAGCAGCGCATGGCCGCCCGGCTCCCCATAGGAGTAGACGGCGCGATCAGTCTCACGCGTATGGATTGCCTCCAGCACGCCGTCTGAGAAACGCAGGACATCCGGAACGCGGGACATTAGGCGATTGATGGCAACCGCGAGACTGTCGTTCGGGGACACTGTCATTGCAGGATAAGTGGCGACGATCGCCGGGCTTGAACGGGTGAGCGTGGCGGACAGGCCAGCCATCGTGAGCAGCTGGCCGAGAATGTTCCACACAGACGTCGTGTGTGCAGGCCACGTGAGTTGACGCCGCGCCCGCATGTTGCCCAGGAACCACCAGGGATCCTCCGCCTCCAACACCGTTACGAGGCTGCCCTGCTGCGTCTCGCGCCGAACCTCACGCACCCAGTAGCGCTGAGGTTGACCCGTTTCCTGTCCCTCCGAAGTCTCATACCCCCAAACGATGCTGAGTTCATGCCCCAATGGGCCGGAACCGGCAGTGATTGACGAATCAAGGTGTGGCCCCTCAGCCAAAACGAGCGCCACTGAAGCGCCGCGCGGTGTTTCTCTCGCGTCTGCGCCTATAACAGACGCGGAAACATCGATGGACGGCGTGCTGATGCGCGCCCGCCAGACGCCGGATGGTGTCGCCAACCACGCAAAGGAGGCATTGGCAGTGAGCGCAGGACCCGAGCCGTCAATCCGGCCGAATGGTGAGGCCTCGCGCCAGCGATGGTCGCGGAAGCGCGTGCCTGCCGCAGCATGAGTAATCATCGTCTGTGAGTAGCCGCTCGCCCCGCCATATACCTCGACAAAACTGATGCGCGGCCCGTCCGCCATGCAGATGCCGGGCTCTCGGTAGGTTACGTCCGCACCCGCTACCGAGGCGATCACTTCACGCAGCATCGACCATGTTCCTGTCGCCTGAGATAAACCAGCGCCAAAGGTGCACGTCCACACGCCTGACGACCCGTTTGAGAGCGTCCCGCACACCACGACCGCCCAATCCCCGTCGATGTGGGCACAGGCGATGCCGTCCGCCGTCCTCAGTGAATTCGTCCATGCGACGGGAGACGACCATGCCCCGGCCGTTCTGGTCATTGAGCGAACGACGCCTGTTGATTCCGCGTAGAGCAGCAACGCTCCGCCTCCCGCGCCGGACGCCGCCGCAAGGGAGGTCACATTCGCTGCTGCCGTTGCTACTGCGCGCGGTGAACCAAAAGTCACGCCGTCATCCCGGCTCGTTCGCTCGCGAATCGTCCGTTGATTGGCTGCAACGTCAAAGACATGGATCTGACCGCCAATCTCGATGACCGCAACGCCTCCGGAGGCAGATGTTGCACCGAAGTTTCGCCACGGCCCGAATCGTGCATCCGGGCCGTGAGAGGCGGTTCGCTGGACAAAGAGGCCGTTCGGATCGTCCTGAGCGCGGATGCGAATGAGTGCCCCGCCGGACGTGATGAGGACATCGTGCGGTCCATCCGGCTCCTGCCCGGACACAAGACGCTCCCATCGGAGCTGTGTCACGCCGCCCCACCGTTCGGCAAGCGTGGCGTGCACGTACGGAATAGCCGCGCGGTCGCGCTGCGCAGCCAGCAGGGTTTCAGATAGCGAATGCATCTTTGGTCACCAGGGAGTTGATAGCGCTGCGGAATCCGGGCGGCCTAGAGATCAGCGTCGCCATCGTCCGGATGGAAGAGCTTGCGGGGGCGAAAGCCGGAGCGCCGGCCGATTCGAGCCAGCTGCAGCTCAAAGTCGGCCATCCGCTCCTCCGCCCATGTCAGGTATTGCCGCCACACATCCTGCCCGCCCACGTTGAGTCGATTGACCGCGTAGGCGGCCCACTCCAGCGCCGCGTATGCCGCCGCGCCGGTAATCACCAACTCTTCCAGCGCCTCGGGCAGGGTGGACGCGGAGTCCGTCAGCCGATGAAGCGCCCCGTAGTACACGGTGACGCTTTCACCGGTCTTTGGCTCCTGGGACAGATTCAACCTGAGTGTGTCGCCCCATTGGTTGAAGCGCACGCGGGACGGGGGGTACATGCCGACGGGATATTCGACTGCCTCCACGACGATGCGATCAGTCAGGTCAGCGACCGAGACTTCCCGGCTGCCACCTGTCAGCCCCTTGGAGGCGGCCTTCTCGTGCGGCGCGACCTTGGAGACCTTGGCCAGCGCCCGCTCGATGTGGCGGTTCAACACCTCATCCGTCCAGCGGTAGCTGTCGGCATCCTCGTCGTGCAGATCGCGCCGGACGCGCTCCCGCACCTGTCCCAGCGTGCTCATCTCTCCTCGTGCCTCCCACAGTCCTCCGTCAGTCCCGCGAAAGCGGGAATCCAGAAATCCGCCGCTAGTTGCGAACTCCGGTCAACTTGGCGAGCTTGGCCGTGTTGAACAGGGCAAGGCTTACGTACCACTTCACGCGTGTCCTCTGCGCATCCTTCGTCTCCAGGTTGCCGACGCGCTCCACGTGCAGTCCGCCCGGTGATGTCAGTCCCACCAGGCTGCCCTCGCCTGCCTGGTAGGCGAAAACAGTGGAGCAGTCCGTGCTGGTTCCAATCGTCTGCGCATCGGAGATCCAGTCGTTCACGCCCACCGGGATGCCGTCGTAGTACTGCACCATCTGACCGAACTCATCACGATCAGACACCACGATGCCGGAACCGGAGGCGCGGGCGAGTGAATTGAGCTTGCGGCGAGAACGGCGGCTCATCAGGAGCATGTCCGGTTTCCCGCCCTTGACCGCGTCGATCAGTTCATCGAGCTTGTCCAGGGTCAACGTGCCGCCGTCCTGCCCCATCGTGAGGGCTTGGTCGCCCGTCGCCAGAGCATCGATGCCATCGAACGAGTCTCCGTCCGTATCCGTGTTGCCGTTGACGAATGTGTCCTCGAACTTGTGCTGGATAGCCCGAGCCTTCAGCTGGACGACGGCCGCCTCAAGGTCCTGGATGTTGGATCGCGTCGTCGCAAGGTAGTTGTCCACGTCCGCGTCACCGCCCAGGATGGACAGCGTCGCCGTCAACTGTGTGAACCTCGGTGTGCTTTCCGCCCATGTGTCGCCAACGCTATAGAAACTGACCGTCGGCGCGGTCTTTTCCCTGTTGTATGTCAGGCCGTTTCCGACAATCTCGATGAAGGGCAGTGTCTGGAGAACGGGGCTGTCCTTGATTACGGTTTCTATCACGCCCTGCAGCAGGACGTCGTTGGAGAGCTTGGCTGCCTCCGTCAATGTGAGCGCCATTCGTTTCACCTCCCTGGGAGCGTTGTTCCGGCGGTATCCAATGGCGAAAAGATAAGAACATATGTACTCATCCAGCAACCCCATGTGGCACATTGATGCGTACTCTCCTATGTTCTGTCGTGTTGCCGTTAGGACGTATGGGGAGTACCCTTTCCCCTATATGCAGGACTTAATGCCGGTAATTGGTGTGCTTGTTGGGGCATCACTTATTGCCGTCGCAGTGCTGGAATGGCGGATGAAATTCTTTAGCAACCTCTTCCGCGGGATATCTGAGCCCAGGGTGACTGAAACACCTGAGGACACAGACGTCGATGACGCCGCCGATCTTAAGGAAGTGCATGCGGAGGTGGAGCAAGACTTTTGGCGCAGTTTTGAGCGGCAGATTGCTTCCGCCGAGCGGCGTGGTGACAACGAGGAGGCTGAACGCCTCCGGCGCATGTATGAATCGCATGAAGAGGCGTGGCGCGCCCAGCGGGCCCTGAGAAGCCGGGCGCCGTCCTCTCGGGATGCCGCCTCGTCAAATGCATTGCAAGCGCACCTGCGACCGGAAGTGCGTTTGCTGCTTGAGCGTTCTGAAGTCCTTGAGACCTTCTCGGCGCAGGACTGGGTGTTCCGTGGCAACGCATACCTCGCCATTGGCGAGGATGAACGCGCCTCCGCGGCGTACAGGCAGGCGCTGAGGGAGCTGCCGGAAGACCCCCAGGTTCGCTTGCTGTACGCTGTCTCGTTACAGCGTGACGGTGAACTGCGCGAAGCGCTCCAGGTCTATGACGCGCTGGCATCTGCGAGCGCGGAGAACGATCCGGCGATCCTGGCGGGCCGTGGCAACGTCCTTGCCGAGATGGACAGGTTTGAGGATGCCATTCGGGATTTTGACTCCGCGCTAAGTGTCAACGGACAGGACGGCGACACTATCTATGATCGTGCTCGGGCTCTCTCCGATTCGGGCCGCCTTGATGATGCCATCGTCGGCTTTGAGAACGCCCGAACATATCTGTCTGACAACCCTGATCTGCACAACGATCTGGGTAATGCGCTTGCTCTCTCCGGCCGCAATGACGAGGCGTTGCGGGCCTATGATCGGGCTATTGATCTTCGTCCCGCCTTTGCCCGCGCGCACTACAACCGCGGCGTCACCTACTCCCGTATGGGGCGGTTTGAAGAGGCGGCGGATGCCTTTGAGCGTTGCCTGCGCCTGCGTCTGGACATTCCGGAAGCGCACTATGGCCGAGGTGTCGCCCTTGCGCGCCTTGAGCAATTCCGGGATGCCGTGGCCGCATTTGATCGTGCCGTCGTCCTGCGCCCCGGCTTTGCGGACGCGCTCTTTCATAAGGCCAGGGCACAAAGCCGACTCGGCCAGACGACGGAGGCGTTTGAAGCTCTACGGCAGGCGGTCAGCGCCTCCCCCACGTTGCGTGAAAATGCCAAAACAGAGACGGACTTTGGCGCGCTGTACTCAGACCCGGACGTCGCGTCACGGTTTGAGCAACTAATCGCATCGTGAAAACGCTTGTCGTCGGCATCGCCCTGGTGCTCGTCTCGACGATTCTCGGCGTCCTGCACCTGACCGGCCTGATCACCATCCCCTTTACTGATATTGGCGAGGCTATCGTCATGGGCTTTATCCCGGTTGTCATCACGATCATCGCGTTCTCAGCCCTGGTCATCCTCGCGCTCACTCTCCGCAACCAGGCGGAACTCCGCAACAGGGAGCTTGACCATGAGGAGGCCGTTGCCGAGGTTGACGCTGTACGCCGGCAAGGGGAACTGGTCAACGCCATCCGTCTGCGCCTTTCTGCGGACACGGGGGATAGTGAAGAGGAACGAGAAGAACTGGCCGCAGAGCTGGTCACGGCCGCGGAGCGCTACCATACTGTCCTCCGAGGATTCATCCGCGCGCGCCCGGAGATCGCGCGCCTTGAGCGGGATGCTATTGCGTCCTACCTGGCCGAGGCGGAAGCCGAGGTGCGGCGCCTCCGTGCGGATGGCTCCGCTGCATTCGAGGACCTCCCGATTGTTTCTCCGTTCGCCGTCCTGGACTCTCCATCCCAGGAGGTAGATCCCTTTGATGATGACCCTGCGCCCCCCGGCAACTCCATCGGCGATATCCTCTCGGAGGGCGCGGACAACGAGAGGCGCCGCGGGTGAGCCTGCCGCCCCTCCTCGATCTCCGGGGCACTGCCATTGAACTCCTTGACATGCCTCCGGACTGGCCACGCGGCGATGACTGGATCGATGCCGACATCCTCGCATCCCGCCTGCCTGACGCTGCCGAGCAGATCGGCATCCTCCTTTACCATCTCCTCGAGCAGGCTTCTGATGACAAGACGACCTCAGACTGGCTGCTTGAAGGACGCGCGTGGGCAAGCACCGGCGATTGGCTTCGTGCCCTTGTTGCCTATGAATACGCTATTGACGGCGCAACCGACAAGCAAGCTCCGGATATCTGGTACATGCGCGGGCTCGCGCTCATGCGACAACGACAGTTTGATGCTGCCGTCGAATCGTTCGATTTCGCCCGCGGCAATCGCAAGATCATTGGCAAGGTATCGTACGCAAGTGGCGTCTCACACCTGGAGCTGGACAAGCCTCAGGATGCCCTCCGCGCATTTGATAGAGTCGTCGCTGTCGACGCTGATGATGCGGATGCCGTTGCGGGGCGCGCAGCGGCGCTGGCGGAGCTGAGCCGATTTGACGAGGCTCTGCAGGCCCTGGAACTTGTTCTGCGGCTTGGAGCTGCCCATCCCGCTCGCGTCCTCAACAATCGCGGCAATGCGCTCGTCCGGCTGCGGCGCATGGAACCCGCCTTTGCCAGTTATCGCCGCGCGATTGAAATCGACCCGAACCTGATAGAGCCAAAGGTCAACTCAGGCAACGTCTTCATGCTGGCCGGCCAGCCCCTGCAGGCGCTGACGTCGTTCCAGGAGGCGCTGCGCGATCATGAATCCCTGCCGGTATTGCACGTCAATATCGCTGCCGCTCTGACGGAGCTGGAACGGTACGATGAGGCGATTGAGGCATGCGACCGTGCCATCGCCCTCGAACCCGGTCACGCCCGCGCCCTCTCCGCCAAGGGCCGTGCCCTGCTGGCCGTGGGCAGGACGGAGGACGCCCTGATTGCTCTACAGGACGCATTGCTTAGACGCCCTGACCACATCGAAGCCCTCGTCTATCGCGGTCTCGTCCTCAATCAGCTTGATCGGCTTGATGATGCGCTCGGCACGTTCAACCTCGCGCTCCAATTGGCAGAACGACACCCGGACGCCCACCACGGACGCGGAATCATCCTCTACCGCAAGGACCTGCTGGGCGATGCACTGGCGGAGTTCAGCCGCGCAGTGGCCATTGAGCCTCGCCACGCAGACGCGGAGAACAGCCGCGGCAACGCCTACATGGAGTTGCAGGACTACGCTGCCGCGCTGGAGTCATATAACCGTGTGCTCACTTTGCGTCCCGATGACCCGGACGCGCTGAACAACCGCGGCAACGCCCTTGCGCAGATGCGCCGCACCATGGAGGCCATCGATTCATTTGATGCCGCGCTGCGCATCGCCCCCAAACACGCGGATGCCCTCTACAACAGGGGCGTCGCGTTCGCTGACGTCGGGATGCTCACGCAGGCGTTGGACTCCCTGAACGAGTCTGTGCAGGCGCGACCGGATGATTCCTCTGAGGCCCTGTTTTGGTACGCGCGCGTGCTGGGACGACAGGGGCGGGCGGAACTGGCATTGAACGCCCTGCGCGCCGCCGTCGCATCCAATGAAGAGGTCCGCAGCTGGATCTGGGGCCAGGACGATTTCAACTCACTTGAAAACGATCGCCTCTGGCGTCGCCACTACCAGGCCCTCATCAGAGGCCGCGACACGCGAACCGGCGCTACCGGCAACGGTCAAGTAGGCAACGGGACTAACGCGAACGCGCAATAGTCCGGCCCTCATTCCGCGGAGCTCGAATCCCCGTCCGATTCCGATGGGCCGTCCGATGAGACGATGCTCGCTGGCGGTAGATTTGACCGCAGGTAAAGCAACAGCACAAAGGCGGCAGATCCTGCGAGAAGAGTGGCAAGCAGGGCGGCGACGAACGTAAGAAGACCGAAGCGAAGCCAGATGATGAATGAAAGAAATACCAAGGCATTAATGAGGATAAAGAAAGGAATAGTTCTGAAGAACTGGCGGATATTCTGCCAAGAGGTCATAAAGAGCGCAAATCCAAACAGATATGCCCCAACTAGCAAGGAGTAGAAGAGAAAGTCGTCGACCCACTCATATGGTTCTAGGGAACTGAATAGGCCGAGTGCCCAGACTGATGCGCTTACAGCCAAGGCAGCCAATAAAGCAAGAATGACGGCTCGGAACCCGCTGTCAGGTGGCTTCGCAGCCGCGACAGCCGCAAGAATGAGAATGGTCGGCACGGTTAAGATCGAGAGGTAGAACACTAGTGGCGCAACAAAAGCGAGCACGAATAGGTAGACGGTAAACACTGCCGGACCCGCCGTGCGTTCCGTTGTTTCGCGCTGTGAATAAAGCTGGGCGACAGAAATCAATGAGAGCGCCAAAGCTATTGAAGCTGCCCAAAATCCAGGAGTCTCCATAAGAATCGGGAACTTCGCTTCGAACGAGAAATCTGTTGGCCGATAATCACCGACGGCGACTCGCGTCCACTCCTCGTCTGGCGTCCCCACGGCGACTCCTTGCAAGCCCAAGCCCGCAATGATATTGCCGGTTCTATCGTCGTAAGCTATCGATTGCGGTTGTGTTACTACCACCCTGTAGCCGAAGCGTTCAGTATCCAGCCACTGTATCCATTTATTGCCGCCGGCCCTCAGATAATAGGTCGAATAGACGACCTGCTCATCACCGGCGGGCGTGATGCGCACGACATCACCTCTATCGATTTCGTACGTTCCTCGTGGTGTCTCGACTCGCCTATCATCCGCACTTCTATACCCGCCTCTCCAATCTCCGCTGGTCCAGGTCCATCCACCGTTGCTGCTCTGATAGACTCCGAATTCTCCAGAGGCGACAACTACTCCCTCTTCCGTTGAGATTACGGTCGTAATGCCGTCCTCAGGTTCGGACACAGATGTCGCCACGCTTGCCAGTACTGCAGCTGCCGTCACCAGCACAACCCACTTGCGACGAGCGAGAGCCTTATCTGCTGGACTCGATCGCCAGACATACAGGGCAATGACCAAGGCCGGTGCAATAACGAGTGAGTCGGTGGCGTCCTGCAGCGAACCCGGTATGAGACCAAAGGGCGTGGTTATCGCGGTCAGGATAGCGGTATGTACGGGCTCGAAAGAGTTGAAGATCAGGTACAGGATCGGCAGCCCGGCATAGGCGGTGATGAACGCCCACCGTTGCGAGCGTTTGCCACGGGCAATAAGCGAAAGCAGCCATGCCAATAACGGCACGGCAAAGATCAACCAGGCAAGATCACTGAGCTTTCCCGTGACCCACGAGCCGGGCCAGATCGATTTGAGTAGATGGTCGTTCACAAGGAGAACAGCCAGCGATAGCAGGGTGACGGGGTGGGTGAGTGCTGCTTCCGAGCGTAGGCGATAATCTGCCGCTGGCAGCAACTGCCAACCGGAGCGCAAACTTCCAACAATCACGGCTGTACGGGGCATCGAGTCATGCCGTTCGCTACTGTGCTTTCGGCAAGGCTACGTGTAACTCCTTGGGCAGGCAATGCCTAGCAATACAAGATAACAGCCGATGGGGCCGGAGCACCAAGTGGGTTGGAGTCTAGTGGGTCCACTACCCATCCCCCCGCCTCTGCAAAATCACCGTCAGCGCCACTCCCATCCCCGTACCTAACAGGATGCCCACCCACAGCGGCCCCACTGCCATGCCGTAAATCAGGCCGACAGCAACCCCAATGACGATGCCGACAATGCTCAGTGACACGTCAGCGTCCTTCGCAGTGGGTGTCGGCGTGCTGCGCGAAGCGTCGGGTGTCGAATCCTACGAGCTCTGCTCCCGCGCGGCGGCCTCTTCCTCTGCCGTGCGGCCGTGATACCTGGCATCGCGCTCGTTGCGGAACGCCTCCCAGCCGCGGTCCTGCAACACCTGCAGCCGCTGCCGCGTCTCGTCGTCCTGCTGCGACGATGCCCACAGATCGGCAAACGCCTCGTCGTCGCGATAGTTCAACGCCGTGCGGAATCCGCCGACCTCATACGAGCGGTTGATGAGCGCCTTGTTCATGCGAACCGTCGCCGCGGGCAGCGCCGCGATGCGCCGTGCGATGGACAGCGCCTCGTCCATCACCTTGTCTGCGGGCACGACGCGATTCACCAGCCCCATCGCCAGCGCCTCCTGCGCGTCCACCATATCCCCCAGCAGCAAAATCTCCTTCGCGCGCTTCAGCGTCACCACGTACGGCGTCATCAGCACCGGCGGGCCGTAGCCGTGGCGAATCTGGATCTCGCCCACTCTGGCGTCCTCCGCCAGCACCGTGAAATCACACACGCCGGCAAGCTCGAATGCCAACCCAATGGCGTACCCGTGCACGGCGGCGATGACCGGCTTGCCCAGCTCCCACACCGTGATGTGTGCCGCGCCGGGCGTCGCGCGCTCCAGCGAATCATCGTTCGCCAGGATGCGGCGGGACGACTCCGTGATGTCGCCGCCGGCGGAGAACGCCCGCCCCGCGCCCCGAATGATTACAACGCGCACGTCATCATCCGCGTCCGCCTTTGCGAGCGCTTCCTTGAGCGCCTCGGTCAACGCACCGTTGATGGCGTTCAGCACGCCGGGGCGGTGCAGCGTGACGATAGCAACGCTGCCCTCCTCCGCCGTCTCATACAGGACGGGCTGGCCGCCGCTCTCATCATCAACAGGCTCCGGCGGGCCGCTCGGCCTATTCTCTTGCGTCATTGGTTGATGTCTCCCCTGTCATTCCCGCGCTAGCGGGAACCTATGAGTTTCCTGCAACCGCGATTGTAGCAGGGACGCGCCTAGTCCACGTCCTCGTACAGCACCCCACCCAACCTCGTCAGATCCACCGCCAACCCTGCCGTCATCTGGAACACCCTGTCTGCACGCGCCGCGAAGAGTTGATTCACCCGCCCGAGCGCGTCCTGAAAGGCGCGGCCCAACACCGTCGGCGGCACCACGCCTTGTCCCACCTCGTTCGTCACGATAATCCATTCGGCGTTTGAGGATTCGTAGGCGGCAAGCAGCCGCTCCGCCCCTGCCGCGATGTGTTGCTCTGCATCCGTCCCATCCTCCATATCCAGCAACAGGTTGCTGACCCACAGCGTCAGGCAGTCGAGCAACAAAACATCATGGGGAGGCACGGACTCAAGCGCCGTGACAATGTCGCGCGGCTCTTCTAGGGTGTGCCACGTGTCCGGACGATTGCGCTTGTGGTTCTCGATGCGCTGTCGCATTTCCTCATCCAGCGCCTCCGCCGTCGCGACAAACAGGACACGCTCATGCCCTGCAACGAGTTTCTCCGCGAAGGCACTTTTGCCGGAGCGCGCCCCACCGATGATGAGTGTCAGTCCAGCGCCCATCACGCCCCTCTAAGGCGCATAGGAATCATCCCCGCCGAAGGATATGTTCAGGTCAAAATCCATACCTGACCAGAGTGGCTCCAGCGGCATGATGTCGCCCAACACAATCAGAGAAGCGGTTACCAGCATCGCCATCATGGCCAGCTCGTTCACCGCTCCATAGACGTCCCCGGTCACGCCGCCAAGCCGGCTCGTCGCTATCCGCCCAACGATTACCGCCACTGCGCCCGCCACCACCAGCAGCACGATGCCCGTTGCCCCGGCAAAGGCGACCGCCGCCGCAGCCGCCAACAACGTTGCAATGACCGTCTGCGCCCGCGTGCCTCCCCGGAGAAACGCCGACCCAAGTCCGTCCTCGCTCCGGGCGTATGGAAACGCCGCCATCGTCACCACCATTGCCCACCGCGATAGGCACGGAATGACCAGAAGCGCCCAGAATCGGCCCGGAGGCCACAGCGAGACGATGGCGGCAAAACTGATTAGGAAAAGGCAGGCCGCACCGGCCACGGCAAAAGACCCCACCCTCGAATCACGCATGATTCCCAGGCGCTTCTCTGCGCTGTCCCCGCCGAATAGCGCGTCACACGTGTCCATGAACCCGTCAAGGTGCAGGGCGCGTGATGACCACGAGAAAGGTGATCAGCAGTGCGGCGAGTAACAACGAAGGAAACCCGAGATCAGTTAGCGCCCAAAACCCCTCTCGTAGGGCGTAGTCGAAGCCGGCCAGCAGTGCTCCGATGCCAAGCCCGACGACAGGGAACCACATCCGCGCCCACGCAAGCGACCCCTCGTCCACCCGTGGCGTCGGGATGATGGTCAAAAAGCCGATGGCGGCAAACAAGCTGCTCATTTCTCATCATCCCTTCGTATCCCGGGCTCGTCAGATGGGCCGGACACCCCTGCCTCGTCGAACGTCGCCATCTTCGACAGCGTTGCCGCAGCAGCCTCGATGATGGGCATCGCCAGCGCGGCCCCCGTTCCCTCGCCCAGCCGCATATTGAGGTCAAGAATAGGCGTTAGCCTCAAATGGTCAAGCGCGGCGCGATGTCCGCGTTCCGCTGATAGATGCGCTGCGATCATATAGTCCCGCGCCGCAGGGGCGATTGCGTTCGCGATGAGCGCCGCCGCACCCGAGATAAACCCGTCCAGCACGACCGGCCTGCCACGCGCTGCCGCGCCGATCATCACACCCACCAGCACGCCTATCTCAAACCCGCCAACGGCTGAAAGCACGACTAAGCCATCCGCAGGATCAGGGTTATTGACTTCAAGCGCGCGCCGGATGACGGCGACCTTGTGATCAAGTCCCGCCGGAGGCTGCCCCGCGCCGTCACCTGTCACATCCTCCGGCGGCATACTTGTCATGACAGAGGTGATGGCCGCCGACGCTGTCGTGTTGCCGATTCCCATGTCTCCCGTGCCGATGAGGTCGACGTCGCTCTCAACACATTCCTGTGCGAGGCCGATGCCAGCCTCCACACAAGCCTTCGCCTGGTCGCGCGTCATCGCCGGGCCCTGCGTCATATCTGCCGTGCCGCGCCCGATTCCAAGTGACCGCAGGTCCGGGTGTGGCGGCAATTCCGTCGCGACCCCTGCATCGACGATTATTTGCCGTATGCCCAGCTGCCGAGACAGCACGTTGATTGCCGCGCCGCCGGACAAAAAGTTGAGCACCATCTGCGCCGTCACGTCTTGCGGGTATGCGGTCACGCCCTGCGCCACTACGCCGTGATCCCCTGCCGCGATGATGATCGCCTTGTCGCCGATACGCGTTTGCTCCGTCCGGAGCATCCCCGCAAGCCGAATCGACAACTCTTCAAGCTGCCCGAGGCTCCCCGGCGGCTTGGTCAACGTTGACTGCCGCGCCGCCGCCCGGCTCATCGCCTCGGCGTCCGGCGGACGAATGGCGGCGACGGCGTGCTCAAGCGAAATGGGAGCAATGGTCATTGTTTAGAACTCGATGCCGGGTTGGGCGCGGATGCCCTGCTCATTAAATGGGTGCTTGATCTCGCGCATCTCCGTCACGAGATCCGCGTAGTCAATCAAAGCCTGCGGCGCATTACGCCCTGTGATGATTACGTGCATCATCTCCGGCCTCTGCTTCAGGACATCGATCACGCCACCCACATCAACCCAGCCGTACGTGAGTGGATATGTGAACTCATCGAGGATGATGAGCTCGCGCTCCCCGGCGAGGATCGCCTTGCTCGCTTCGTCCCACTGCGCCCGCGCCATATCGGCGGAAGCGTCGATGTCCTTGCTGAGCCACGTGAACCCGTCGCCCAGCGCGCTCCACGGAATCTCCAGTTTGTCCGCGGCACGACTCTCCCCAAAACGGGAGCCGGTGTGCTTGATGAACTGGAACACTTGAGTATTCATCCCGCGTCCCCATGCGCGGAACAGCACGCCGAGCGCAGCCGTCGTCTTGCCCTTGCCGTTGCCCGTATTGACGATGACAAGCCCCTTCCGCCGCGCCGTACTCCCCCGCCGCGCCCCGCGACCACCACCACGTGTTCCGGCGTCACTATCAGTCATCCGGTCCCCGCTCCCCGTGTGCCTTCCGTTCGGCAATCTGTAGAATACTCCGCACTCCGGACAACGGGCACTCATAGCCCGGAATGCGGCGGATACAGTTACTGGAAAGGCTGCGCTGATTCGCGAACTTCAAAAACCTTGCGCCACCGGCCATGATGCGCCACTATTTCCGTGTCCGACGTGATTCGTCTCACGTCACGGGAAATAAGGGGATAAGGAGAGGACGATGACGTCAAACAATGACTCAGAATTGGAGTGGGGCCCAACACGCGAATACCTCGGCAAGGACATCATGATTGAGCCCAAGACGGGCATTGATGCAGTCGAGCAGAGCGGTATCCGTCGCCAGATGGAGGTCCTGGAGTTCGACTGCCCGCTGCACTTCGATGAGGCTGTTGCTAAGAAGTACGGCTATGAGGGCATCTTTGCCCCGGCCCACATGATCCAGGTCTTCCAGCAGGGATCCATGTGGGAGCCGGGCATCGGGTCGATTTGGCCGACCGATGACCCGCATTACACCAACGCCGGCACGGGCCGCGCAGGCAAGACCCTGGAGGTCCCGTCACCCGGAACCGCTGGATTCGTCACGGATCTTGAAGTCGAGACACTCAGGCCGCTGTACCTCGGCGACCGTGTCTCCCAGGTGTCCCAGGTCCTTACGGATGTCAATCCGCGCAAGACGAGAGTTGGCGACGGAGCGTTCCTGCGATATGAGTACAAGTGGGAAAATCAGGACGGCACACCGGTCGGCCGCCAGATCATGGTCAGCTACACGTACGTCCCCAACCCGCAGGCCGCCGCGGCCGCAGCCGCCGGTGGCGGCGATGGTGAGAAGCCGGCCCGCGCCATCGAGCCTCGCTCGAACCCGGCGATCGACTGGGATTTCCAGCGGTATTGGGAGGACGTGAACGAGGGCGATGAGGTCCCCGCCGTCCACTATCCACTGACGATACAGCGCATGGTCATGGCCGCGGGCGCGAATCGCGACTTCAACGCCATCCACCACAACACCGTCGTCGCGCAGGCTGGCGGCGCGGCGGACATGTATGCCATGAACTACTTCCACAACGGCATGTGGGAACGAGTCGCGCGCGAGTTCATCGGGCTGGGCGGCAAGATCAAGCAGATCGGCTCATTCCGCATGCGGGTGTTCAGCACCGTCGGCGATACCGTCGTCACGGGCGGCACGGTCAAGCGCAAGTGGCAGGAGAACGGTGAGAACCTCATCGAGCTGGAGTTGACCTCCGTCCTATCGACGAACGGCAACACCTCCGTCGGCCCCGGCCCCGTCATCGCGACTCTGCCAAGCAAGGGCTAGGCAAAAGACCAGCTGACAACTCTTGAGAGAAGTAGCCCCGCCCTTCCGATGAGGGGCGGGGCTTGTTGTATCTACAGCAACAGCGGCTGGTTTGGGTCCGGCATCGGCGAGGCGTCCTGAACGGCCTCATCCGGACCCTTAACATCCTGCACGGGTTCGACTGACGGCGTGTGGGCTTGCACCGCCTCATACTCATCGCCTTCGTCCCGAAGCGTGCTGTCCGGATCAGGCCCCGACACCAAGTTATCTGGTACGTAGGAGTTGAACACTGCCATTGCCTGCTCCGTCGGTTCATAGCGCGTTCCACGACCGCGACCAATGATCCGCAGCAAGCCCATATCAATTAGTCGTCGGAGGTGATTGACGGCCGTCTGATTCGTTACATCCGCCAACTCGCGGTAGATACGATTTGTCAGACTGCCGTACTCGCAAGTGACGTAAAGTGCCAAGGCCTGATTCTCATCGATGCCGTCATATTCGACCAGGAATCCGCCGATCCGAGAGTGCGCCTTAATCTGGCGTTCAACTGCTGCTTCAGCCTGAATCACATGGGCCCCTAGGTAGTAGTCCATCCACATCGCCACATCACGCTCTTGAGGCTGATAGATAGGCCCTAAGGAGTTTCGCAAGGCAGCGTAGTAGGATTCCGTGTCACGCCCAAAATACTCCTCCAGCGATACGAGTTCGTGCGACTTGTACCCGGCGTGATAGAAGACAAGGGCCTCAATGACTCTCGCTGTTCTACCGTTGCCGTCCGCGAAAGGGTGAATCCCAACGAAATTGAGGTGTGCCAGACCAGCTGTGAATACTGGCTCCGGTTGTTGCATGCTCGTGTTCAACCACTCTATGTACTCGCGCATCAAATCCGAGACCTCCTCCGGTGGAGGAGGACGGAATGCGATGCTCCTGCTGATTCTGTCCACGACGTAATTCTGCTCTGTTCGATAGCGTCCGGGCCCGTACAAACCGGGGAGCGACCTGGTGACCATGAAATGGATGGCATTGATAGCCTGCTCAGTCAGGGGAGTGAACTGTGATGCCACGTCTTGCACATAGCGGATTGCGTCAGCGTAGTTGATTGCTTCCTGCAGCTGATCCTGATCCGCAGCGACTTGTTCTCCCCGCAACAGTCCCTCAACCTGCCCAAGTGCCAGCAAGTTGCCCTCAATTCGCGTGGAAAAATGAACGCTCGAGGCAAGAGCATGTCTACGAAGTTCGGCCTGAACCGGACTTGGCTCGATGAGGCCGGCATCAAGGAAATTCCGCGCCTCCCTGAGCGCGTCAAGTCGTCTTTCAGCATCAGGCAGGGGACTGAACTGCAAATAGAGCATTGCCTGGCTGGCTCCCTGGCGACACCGCCACGGCCGTTCCCAGACCATGGGGCAATTAATCGATTAATTAACGCTACAAGATGATAGTATCATGTGACTCAGTTATTATATCGACAATGCTCAGATTGGAAAAGAGCCTTTACCGCCCCAGCGCAGAGCTCAAGAACTCTCCGACGCGGCGGCCCAGGTTCATCTCCTCGCCCCACCAGAAGTGGTCCGTCTGTGGCGCGATGTAGATCTCCGTCGCGCCCGGCAGCATCCCCGCCAACCCCCGCACGCGCTCTACCGTTGAGAAGTTGTCCGCCTCTCCAGTCGCGATGAGTTTGGGCATCGTGAGCGCCGCATAAGCATCAGACGACGCGTCGCCAATCCCCGGTGAGATCAGTGCCAACGCGGCCAGGTTCTCCGCTCGGCCCGCCGCTTCCAGCGCCACGCCCCCGCCGAATGAGTATCCGGCTAATGCAATGCTCATGTCCGAGGGAAGTTCATCCGCTACCCCGCCATCCGCCAACGCTTTCAGCGCCGCCAACGCGTCGTCCTGCTCGCCAATGCCGTTGTCATACGAGCCGCCGCTGCGCCCCGCGCCACGGAAATTGAATCGCAGCGCCGCGAGCCCATATGCCACGATGCTCGACGAAACGGCCATCACCACGTTGTTCGTCATCTCCCCGCCGTATTGCGGATGTGGATGACAGATCACGACGCCTGCCGATGGTGTGGCTGCCCCTTCGTCGGGCAGATCCAACTGTCCCTCCAGCACAATCCCGCCGGTCGAATCGATGCGAACACTCCGCGTGCGTATGGTCTTACCCCCTCGTCAGTTTGTCATTCCCGTGCAAGAAGGAATTCAGCGGCTTAGGCCCTGTCGAATTCCTCTCTGGTGAGGCCCAAATCTCTGCGGATTGCATGAATGTTTCCCGTGGCCAGACCCCGATTGGACAGGGGTTTGCCGCGGTACTTGTATGAGAGGATGAATTGCTCGGCGACCGCGCTCAGTTCAGCGAGAGTCTCTTTGGCAGTCTCCGCCCACGCGCGGCAGCCGGGAAGTTCAGGAATCTCGGCCATATAGAGGCCCCCCTGTTCCTCAGAGGGCTCATGGAGGACGTAATCCAGCTGATATAGTTCCACGTGTCACCTCGCACGGACACCATTCTACGCCTCGTTTTGGGCTATTGCGTCTCCGTTGAGCAGCAGCTCCAGCAAGAGCCGTGCGCCGCGCTTGTCCAGCATCTCGTTGTTGTTGCCGCACTTGGGCGACTGCACGCATGACGGGCAGCCGTTCTCGCACGGGCACTCCTTGAGCATCGTAAGGGTCTCCTGCCACAACTCGCGCAGCACGTCATAGCCTCGCTCCGCGATGCCGACTCCGCCCGGGATGCCGTCGTAAATGAAGATCGTCGCCTCTTTCGTGTTCGGGTGGTAGGGCGTGGATAGGCCACCGATGTCGTTGCGGTCGCACAGCGCGAACAGCGGTAAAAGGCTGATGCAGGCGTGCTCGCAAGCGTGGAGCGCACTTGCGACAAATGTATCGGGATTCTCCCGAGCATGTCCCTTGAGCGCCTCGACCATCTCTTGGGGCACCGTCCACCAGAGTCCGACCGTCTTGAAGCTGCGGGACGGAAGATCCACATCCTCGTAGGAGAGCGCGTCATCCCGGTCATGCCTGCGCTTGCTGTACTTGTAAACCGTCCGCTCCACTTCGACCTGCCCGACGGATGCCTTAACCGGCCCCTCTTGTTTTCCTTGATCAGTCGTGAGCACGGTCATATCCGTGGACGCCATTGATGTTGTGTAATACTCCACGTTTGTCGTCCGCAGGGTGACCAGCTTTGTCTTTAGGTCAAGGTCGCTGACCATGTACTGGTCGCCGCGATGGAGGTACACCGCCCCCTCATGAGCGTTCGCAAAGGCGTGCTCCTCCCCGATGGACTCCAGCACTGCGCCGGTGTTCTCTTCAACCAGCGTGTAGTTGTCGCCGGACGTTGATCGCAAGGAAACATCGCTCGCCGGATGCGCGCCCGCCTTGGGGTGTGGGTACCATAACTCTGTGCCGCGTCGTTCGCGTCCGATAAGGTAGCTGTCCTGGGCGAGCCGTTCCAAAGCCGCCGGGGTAACCTCATCCCCGCCAAACATATCTATATCGCCCGAGATCTCTCCGATGGGCGCCTCAACCGCCGCGCAGACCAGGTGCGGATCAAGGATCCGCGGATTCGTGGTGGAGATGCGTGCGTGCTCCATGCCGCGCCGGAAGATGATGTCCGGGTGGCGCGCCAGGTACTGCTCAAGCGGATTGTCGTAGAGCAGCATGATGGAAAGGCCACGCTCGCCCCGCCGCCCGGACCGGCCGGACTGCTGGAACGTTGCCGCAAGCGAGCCCGGGTACCCGTTTATCACCGTTGCGTCCAGGTGGCCGATGTCGATGCCCAGCTCCAGCGCGTTCGTCGTCACCACGCCTGTCAACTCGCCGTTGGACAGCTTGCTCTCAATCTCTCGCCGTTCCTCGGGCACGTAGCCCGCCCGATAAGAACTCACCTTCGCGTTCGATGTCTCGTGCCGTTGCAGATTCTCTTCCGAAATCCGATACATTAGCTCAGCCGCCTGGCGAGTCCGCACGAATGACAGCGTCCGTGTTCCGGTTGAAACAAGCCACGAGAATAACTCCGCCCCTTCCACCAGAACGCTGCGCCGCGTCGCCGTTGCATCCTTCATGATTGGGGGGTTCCACAACGCGAACTCCCGCCCGGCGGTTGGCGCGCCGTCGTCCGTAATGGCCGTCATCGGCAGGCCTGTGAGAGCCTCGGCGTGCTCCTTTGGATTGCCGAGCGTGGCGGACGTGACGATGAACTGCGGGTTGGCCCCGTAGCGTCGGCATATGCGACGCAGCCGCCGGATCAACATCGCAATGTGCGAGCCGAACACGCCGCGGTACATGTGCCCCTCGTCGATGACGACGAACTTCAGGCGGCGCAGAAACCGCGACCACAACTTGTGGTTGGGCAGGATGCCGACATGCAGCATCTCCGGGTTCGTAAGCAGTAACTGGGCCTTCTTGCGGATCGCAGCACGCTCATGCTGCGGCGTGTCGCCGTCGTACGTGGCGGCGGGCGGCTGTGCGGGCAAGGGCGCGGTGAGTTGATTCAGGGCGCGGAGCTGGTCCTGCGCCAGCGCCTTGGCAGGAAAGAGATAAAGCGCCGTCGCACCTGTCCGGGATGAATCGGCGCACGCGTTCAGCACGGGAACGTTGTAACAGAGGCTCTTGCCGGACGCCGTGCCCGTCGCGACGACCACGTTCTCACCCGCCAGAAGCGCGTCGATGGCCTGCGCCTGGTGCGTGTAGAGGCGGTCGATTTCCCGTATCTGCAGGGCGTGTTGCAACAGCGGGTTCAGGGACGCGCTGAGCCGTCCATACGCCGCCGAGCTATGCGGCATCGACTCCACATGAACGATCTGCCCCGCGTAACCCACACGCGAGCGCATATCATTAAGAAACGCCTGCGTATCCAGCGTCACTCCCTCCCGCGCCACTTACCGAATCCCCCGCGAAGGCGGGGGCCTCCCCCTTGCTACCATCCGTCATTCTCGCGAAAGCGGGAATCCAGTGCCGCCCGTCAGGGCGGCCTACCCCCACCCGCTCACCCTGAGCCTGTCGAAGGGCCGCTCTCCCATTCTGACACACCCGTTCGACGCAGTGACGCGAGGCGCATTGACAGGAAGCACCACCAAAGCCATGATTGCCTGTGATTGGGAATGATTTGCATCCACCCCCCTGATGAAAAAGCATATCCAACACTTACTGCTAGCCGTCCTTGCTAGCTTGTTCGCCTTGATGATTTTGGGCTGTGAATCAGAAGAGCAGTTTCAGCCGACACCTACCACCGCGACTGAGCAGCCTACTGTGAAGCCCGAATCAACCGCCACAGCTACGGCTACGATGACGCCCATACCAACATCGACACTAACCCCTGTGCCCACGGCAACCGCAAAATCTAGATTCACGTTCACACCAATCCCAACGCGCGTAACACCTCTGCGGATTCCATTCAGACACAGCAGCGAGCTCTTATATGCTGAGATGAAGGCTGGTGGGACAGATGGCGACCAAATCGGGCTGGGCGAGAGATTCCTGCTTCTATACGGTGTCGTATGTAAGATTGAGGACGGTCGGCTAAGACTGTACGGAGAATCCACCAGTGTCCTCGATGGCATCTGTGAAGCCAGTATCAGTTTGGGAGGTTTGCCTGAAGACATCCTAGAAGGCGGGCGTCCGAATATGCAATTTCCTGGCGCAGTCTGCAATATGGGCGAATTCATAGACAACACCTTGTACCTCGAAAGATGCAGATTTGCGCGACCAGGTGATTTAGCAGCCCTTGTCACTCCGGTGCCTCATTAACTGTTCCTCTGGACTTCTCCCTACCAGCGGCCTTATCGCCTCCTCCTTGCCGCGGATGTGATCCGTACCTACCCACCCCGTCCGCTATCATCTCTGTAGATAGTCACCGACTCTATCTATCGGAGGTCACTCAACAATTCTCGATAGACGGCGGATCAGGGAGGCGCACGAGGAGACCCGCGCCGCGCTGGCAAGGCGCGGCGACGCGGAGTCGCTTGCCTTGCTTGATGAAGTCGTGTCACTCGACGGCGAGTGGCGCGCGGCACAGGCCCGCGCTGATGACCTGCGCGCTCATCTAAACACTCACTCAAAGACGTTCGGAATGCTGCGAGGGCGGGCTGGCCATGGAGATCTTGCAGCCGATGACATCCTTTCCACCGCCGGTGTCGCGGAACTGCTCGGGGAGAGAACGAGTGGCACTGCGGATGAGTTGATCGAGTCCCTGCAGGCCGCCCTCCGGGAATTCTCCGAAGAAGTGGATGAAGCCGCCAAGCGCACGGCTGACCTCGATGACCAGATAACCCAGCGGCTGAGCTACCTACCCAACCTGCCTGACCCTTCCGTGCCCGATGGCGCGTCTGAGGAGGATAACGTCGTTACGCGACAGTGGGGTGAGCCTCGGGAGTATGATTTTGAGCCGCAGGCGCATTGGGACCTCGGCCCCGCGCTAGGCATCATCGACTTTGAACGCGGCGCGCGCATTGCCGGCTCGCGCTTCTACGTGTTGACCGGCGCGGCGTCCAAGCTCCAGCGCTCGCTCATCCAGTGGATGCTGGATGTCCATACGCAAGAGCACGGCTACCGCGAGGTCTATCCGCCGTTCGTCTCAACGGAGCAGACGCTATTCGCCAGCGGCCAGCTGCCCAAGTTTGCCGAGAACGTCTACAAGGACGGCGAGGATGACGTCTGGCTCGTCCCGACGGCGGAGGTGCCGCTGACGTCCATGCATAGGGGCGAGATTCTTGAACCGGGGATGTTGCCCATCAACTATGTCGCGTACACGCCCGCGTTCCGCCGCGAGAAAATGTCCGCCGGACGTGATATCCGCGGCATCAAGCGCGGCCACCAGTTCGACAAGGTAGAAATCTACAAGTTCACGGAGCCGGAGAAGTCGCTCGAAGAGCTTGAGGTCCTGCTCGGCCACGCAGAGTCCATCCTGCGCCGCCTTGAACTGCCGTACCGCATCGTCGAACTCTGCGCGGGCGATCTTGGGCAGGCGTCGGCGAAGACCTATGACATCGAGGTGTGGGCGCCCGGCTGCGGCGAATGGCTTGAAGTCTCAAGCTGCTCAACGACATCCGACTATCAGGCGCGCCGCGCCAACATCCGCTATCGGCGTGAGGCAGGAGCGCGTCCGCAGTTTGTGCATACGCTCAACGGCTCCGGCCTCGCGTTGCCCCGCGTCATGATTGCCATCATTGAGACCTACCAACGTGCCGACGGCACCATTGAGATACCGGAGGTCCTGCGGCCGTACACGGGATTCGCGGAGATTACGCGAGAATAAGGGTCGGACGCCGCCCTTGTCGTCCGTGGGTAGTACCATTAGTGGACGGAAAGAGGTGGGGATTGATGCGAATCGGCGTGCTGACTGAGACGGCCCTGCGCGAAGCTCGCGTGGCGCTGGCGCCGCCGTCGGTTGCCCGATTCACTCGCGCCGGTATCGAGGTTCTCGTTGAGTCGGCAGCGGGCGAGCGCGCCTTCTTCACCAATGACGCATACAGCGAGGCGGGAGCCGGGATCGCTCCGGACGCCGCAAGCGTCTATGCCAACGCGGATGTCATCGTCAAGGTCGCCGCGCCGTCCGCTGAAGAAACGGAGTCGCTGCGCGAAGGCCAAATACTGATTGCGGTCCTCCAGCCGCTGACGAGCCATGACCTTGTTCGTGGGCTGGTCGGTCGCGGCGTCACGTCGTTCAGCCTCGATGCCATTCCCCGCATCGCCCGCGCGCAGCCGATGGATGTGCTGTCTTCGCAGGCGTCCGTCTCTGGATATAAGGCTGCCGTCCTGGCTGCTGACACGCTTGGCAAGCACTTGCCCATGATGACGACGGCTGCAGGGACGATGCCGCCGGCGCGTGGCCTCGTGCTTGGCGCGGGCGTGGCCGGATTGCAGGCCATTGCAACTGGACGACGGCTCGGGGCGATCATGTCCGCCTTTGATGTGCGCCCTGCCGTGAAGGAGCAGGTTGAAAGCCTGGGCGCAACGTTCATTCAGGACGAGGAACTGCAGCGCGAGCAAGCCGAGACGGCGGGTGGTTATGCGAGAGAGCAGACAGAAGAGGAACGCGACCGCTCTCAGGCGCTGGTGCGTCGGCACGTCGGCGCGTCTGATTTCGTGATCACAACAGCCCTGGTTCCAGGCCGCCCCGCGCCGAAGCTCATTACACGAGAGATGGTGGAGGACATGCAGCCGGGCTCGGTCATCGTGGACCTTGCGGCTGAAACCGGCGGCAATTGCGAACTGACGCTGCCTGGTGAGGCGATCAACTACAAGGGTGTCATCATCAACGGGCCTGTCAACGTGCCGTCCTCCATGCCCGTCCATGCCAGCCTCATGTTCTCCCGCAACGTCCAGAGTTTTCTGGACTTGCTCATCAAGGACGGCGAAGTCGTCCTGGATATGGATGACGTCATCCTGCGAGACTCACTCATCACACGTGGCGGCGAGATCGTCCACGAAGCCACCCGAGACGCCATGGGCGCTCCGGCGGCATAGCCAGGGACAGGGTGAAAGGAGCCTAAAGGGTGCTTGAGGGCGGACTACTTATCGCGATTTACGTCTTTGTGCTGGCCGGATTCATCGGCTTTGAGGTCATCACGAAGGTCCCACCGACGCTCCACACGCCCCTCATGTCAGGCGCGAATGCCATCTCCGGCATCACCATCATCGGCGCGCTGCTCATCGTCGGCTCGAGTGAAGGCTTGCTGACACAGATTCTGGGAGTCGGCGCTCTCATACTCGCCACCATCAACGTCGTGGGCGGATTCATGGTGACGGATAGGATGCTGCGCATGTTCCGCAGTGATCGCAGGCGAGGACCGACACCGTGACGCTCGACCGCGAGATCATCATCCTGTCCGCCTATCTGGTGTCGGCGGCACTCTTCATCCTCGGCTTGCGCTACATGGGCTCGCCCGCCACGGCGCGGATGGGCAACACGCTGGGAGCGTCCGGCATGCTGCTGGCCATCATCGTGACGCTCATCAACGAGGAGATCATCAGGTACGAACTCATCATCGCCGGGGTGCTGGTTGGCGGCGTGATCGGCGTGATCTTTGCCCGTCAGGTCAAGATGACGGCGATGCCGCAGATGGTCGCTGTCTTCAACGGCTTCGGCGGCGGGGCCTCCGCCCTCATCGCCGTGTCCGAGTATTTCAGACTCTACGACGCAGGCACAGAGATGAGTCTCGATACGTCCGTGACCATCATGCTCGGTGTGTTGATTGGCACTGTGACGTTCTCAGGCAGCGCCATCGCCATGGGCAAGCTGCAGGAGGTCATCACGGGCCGCGCCGTTCGCCTACCCCTGCAGAATATTTTGAGCGCTCTGCTCTTCCTGGTGATCGCTGCCCTTGCCGTCAGCCAGATAGGCTTTGAGGCCAACCCAATCCCGTTCGTGGCGCTGATTGCCCTCTGCCTTGTACTGGGAGTTCTGCTTGTCATGCCCATCGGCGGCGCTGATATGCCCGTCGTCATCTCCCTGCTGAACTCCTATTCCGGCCTAGCCGCAGCGGCCGCCGGATTTGTCATCGGCAACCCGATTCTCATCATCGCAGGCGCTTTGGTCGGCGCGGCGGGGTTCATCCTCACGCAGATCATGACTCGTGCCATGCATCGCTCCCTCGCGAACGTCATGTTCGGCGCGTTTGGCGCAGGCAACGGTGGTGCAGCCGCGAGCGGCGTCGCGGAAGGGGCCACTGTCCGAGAGGGATCGCCCGAGGACCTGGGTGTTCTTCTTGCCTATGCGGACAATGTCATTGTCGTGCCCGGCTACGGGTTGGCCGTGGCGCAGGCGCAGCGGCAGGTACGCGATCTTGCCGACCTGTTGGAGGAGCGCGGAGTCGACGTCCGTTACGCCATCCATCCTGTCGCGGGGCGGATGCCCGGCCACATGAACGTGCTTCTTGCCGAGGTGGACGTGCCCTACGACCGCCTCTATGACCTCGATCAGATCAACGACGACTTCGAGCGGACGGATGTGGCCATCGTGGTGGGTGCGAACGACGTGACAAACCCTTCAGCCCGAGAAGTCACGGACAGCCCGATCTACGGCATGCCCATCCTGAACGTCGACCATGCCCGCAACATCATCGTGCTCAAGCGATCCATGAGCCCCGGTTTCGCGGGCATAGACAACCCGCTCTTCTACAACGAGAAGACATCCATGCTATTCGCCGATGCCAAGGACGGCCTCAACCGCCTGATAGAAGCCGTCCAGGAGAACTGAGCGTCCGCGCTCAGTCGTGACAATGGCCGCCACGTTAACACCGCCACCGTCGCAGCAACAGAGGCCCAGAGCCCCGTTCCTGGTGCGACGTATTCCCTTCTTTTACGGCTGGACGATTGTCGGGCTGACCTTTACAACCAGCATGATCACGGCGGGAATCAGCGGCTACGGGCTGTCATTCTTTGTGGTTCCGATGAGCGAGGCGCTTGGAGTGACACGGGCGGAGTTCTCGTCCATCACCCTTTTCCGCCTTGCCGCCATCCCGATAGTTCCGCTGCTGGGACTGTTGGTGGACAAGAAGGAAGGACCGCGACTGGTCATCGTCATCGGCAGCGCGGTCGCGGGACTTTCTCTGATCGCCTCCGCGTTCGTCCAAAACATGCTCCAGTTCTATCTGACGTTCGGAATCTTCTTTGGGGTCGCGATGATAGCGATGGGCGGGCAGCTTGTCGGACCTGCCGTTCTGGCCAAGTGGTTTGTCAGGCGACGCGCCCGTGTTATGGCCATCAGCGCCATTGGCGTGTCAGGCGGTGGGTTCGTTATAGCGCCCATCGCCGGCCAGCTTGTTGAGAACTTCGGATGGCGTGATGCGTGGGTCGTCCTTGGCATCGGAATGATTCTCCTGATTGTCCCATTCGCGGCGCTCTTCATGAGGCGACAGCCGAGCGACGTCGGCCTCGTGCCGGACGGTATCACCCAAAAGGACACGCAGCAGGAAGGAATGACTACCGAGGAGGCCGCCGCGCTCTCGTCGGGCGAGCCATACGAGTACCCGTGGACGGTGCGCGAGGCGGCCAGGACGATGGCTTTCTGGGTACTGCTTGCCTCCCAGGTTCTGTTCTTGACATCACTCATGCCAATGCTCTTTCACCAGGTTGCGTACATGCAGGACAAGGGACTGAGCCTTGCCGATGCAACCCTTGCCGCAACCGTCCTCGCCGGATGCGCCATCCTCGGCAAAATCATATACGGCTTAATTGTTGAGCGGATTCATGTGAGATGGGTCTTGCCATTCTCGATGATGCCCGCCGGCCTGTCCGTTTTCCTGCTGGTGATTGGCACGAGCACGGAAATGGTGATGGTCTACGCAGTTGTTTGCGGCATCACGATGGGGGGCGTCATGCCACTGATGAACGTGGCGCTTGCCCAGTACTTTGGGCGCGAGCACATGGGAGCGATTCGCGGCGCATTCACGCCCCCCGCCAACATCGTCGGAGCCTTCAGCCCATTCGCCGTTGGTCTCATGTGGGAGAACCTTGGCAACTATGATCTCGCGTTCATTCTCGTCGGAGCGGGGTGGTTCATCGCGGGATTCATTGTCCTGTTCGCGCCGGAGCCGCGGGCGCCGATAGAGGCGGAAATGAGCCTCGTGTGACTGACGAGCGCTCCGCTCAAGGACAGAGAATCCCGGTCCTTGTGCGGCGGACGCCCTTCTTCTACGGGTGGGTGATTCTCGGCATCACCTTCTCCAGCAACATGATTACGTCCGGGATCAACGGCTACGGTATCTCATTCTTCGTCGTGCCGATGAGCGAGGCCCTTGACGTATCCCGCGCCGAGTTCTCGGCGATCTCCCTGTTCCGCCTCGCCGCTATCCCCATCATCCCCTTCATTGGGATGATGCTGGACAGGCGTGAGGGGCCACGACTGGTCGTCACGATTGCCAGCATCCTGGCAGGACTCGCACTTATTGCCACCTCCTTCGTTGACGCGATGTGGCAGTTCTACATTGTCTTCGGCATCATCTTTGGCGTCGTTGCTACCACCATGAATTGGCAGCTCCTTGGCGCGACTGTCCTGTCCAAGTGGTTCATCAGGATGCGGGGCCGCGCCTTCGCAATCAGCACCATCGGGATTTCCGTCGGAGGATTCGTTATTGCGCCCATCGTCGGGTTGCTGATCGACACAATTGGATGGCGCGAAGCATGGGTGGTTCTTGGTATTGGAATGCTGATTACCCTCGCGCCTGCCGCCTTCATCTTTATGAGACGACAGCCGAGCGACGTTGGGGTACTGCCGGACGGGCGCAAGGTCGACGCTGCCACCAATGATTCAACGGAGAACGATACCCCTCAGCAGACGTTGTCAGACGAACCGTACGAGTACCCTTGGACGGTTCGTGAGGCGACGCGAACGACCGGATTCTGGGCGATACTGGTCGCGCAAGCCCTTGGTCAGGCCGGACTGTTCGGAGTCCTCTTCCACCAGGTGGCCTATATGCAGGACAAGGGGTTAACCGTTGCCGAAGCAACACTTGCCGCGACTACTCTCGCGGGCGCCGCATTGGTGAGCAAGCTGTTCTATGGCTTCCTCGCCGAACGATTTGGCGCGCGGCTCGCTCTGTCAGCTGTAATGGTCCCGACCGGGCTGTGTCTGCTGATTCTGGTTATTGGCTCCGGCCTTGAGATGGTTCTCGTCTATGCGGTGCTGTACGGCTTCACGATGGGCGGATTCATCCCGATGATTAACGTCGCGTTCGCGCAGTACTTCGGTCGACAGAACATGGGCGCAATCCGTGGAGCTGCGGCTCCGCTCTCAAACGTGGTCGGCGCGGCCAGCCCGTTTGCCGTTGGGGTCATGTGGCAGTGGCTCGGCAACTACGATGTGTCATTCATGATGCTCGGCGCGATCTGGGCCATCGGCGGGCTAATCGTGGTGATGGCGCCGGAGCCGCGGGCGCCGACGCATGCCGCGGAAACGCTATAATCTCTAGCGTCGCCGCTACAGCACGTGAGCAGATTGTGACTGCAGAGAATCCGCCGCAGACTCGCAGACCCCCCCTCCCGGTTCGGAGCATCCCCTTCTTCTACGGATGGGTGATTCTCGGCATCACGTTCTCCAGCAACATGATTACGGCCGGTATTGACGGCTACGCAATCTCATTCTTCGTTGTGCCGATGAGCGAGGGGCTCGGCGTCTCCCGCGCCGAATTCTCCGCGATCTCCCTTTTCCGCCTGATAGCCATACCCGCCGTCCCCGTCATCGGCCTGCTGCTGGACAGACGTGAAGGGCCGCGCCTTGTCGTCACCGTTGCCAGCATCACCGCTGGTCTGGCGCTCATTGCCTCCTCGCTGGCGCAGGAGATGTGGCAGTTCTACCTGGCCTTCGGCGTCGTCTTCGGAATCGTCTCCGTCACCTTGAGCTGGCAGCTCCTGGGCGTGGCGATCCTGGCCAAATGGTTTGTCCGAATACGAGGCCGCGCCTTCGCCATCAGCACCATCGGCATCTCGACGGGCGGATTCGTGATCGCGCCCATGGCAGGCCTGCTCATCGACACGTTCGGATGGCGCGAGGCCTGGTTCATCCTCGGCGTCGGCATTTTGGTCACGCTCGCTCCCTTTGCTGCCATCTTTATGAGGCGGCAACCCAGCGACGTCGGACTGCATCCGGACGGAATCTCAGATAGCGAGGCGACGCGCAATGCGGAGGCGGCGCAGGACGAAGCCGTTGCCCGGGACGATGGAACATACGAGTATCCGTGGCGCGTGGGAGAGGCAATCAGAACAGGCGCATTCTGGGCAGCACTGGCCGTACAGGCCCTGGGCCAGGCAGCGCTCTTCGGCGTCCTGTTCCACCAGGTGGCGTACATGCAGGACAAGGGGCTCAGCGTGACGGACGCGACAATAGTGGCCGCGGTGCTCGCGGGAGTCGCGATCCCGAGCAAGATGATATACGGCATTCTTGCGGAGCGTTACACGCCGCAATGGGTGATGGCAGCCGTGATGATCCCTGCCGGCGTCAGCCTCATGCTGTTGGTGGTGGGAGTGGATCGGAATGTTCTTCTCGTGTATGCGATCCTATACGGCCTGACGATGGGCGGATTCACCCCGGTCATCAACGTCGTCCATGCGCACTTCTTTGGACGCGAGCACATAGGAGCCATTCGTGGAGTCTCATCTCCCGTGGCAACAGTGGCCGGGTCGATGAGCCCGTTCGTCGTCGCGTGGGCGTGGGAGTGGTACGGCGACTACGACGTGGCGTTCATCGCGATGGGCGTCGTGTGGGCCATTGGCGGCCTGCTTGTGCTGGCAGCAAGAAAACCACGAGCGCCGGAATCTGTTGGCAGCTAGCCTCCGCTACTTTTCGCAGACGACGCCGTCACTATCACCATCGCGGGCGCTTGGAACCATCCAGGTGGGGAATCCCATTCCGGGCCCTGAGTTTCCCCGAATGCGCTCCTCGCCTGCCTCCTCGGCTTCATCACATGAGGCGTAAACAGTACGGTTGCTGAGTGGAGTCCGGGTCGGCTCTGGTTCTGAAGTGGAGGTTGGTGGGACTGTGGGTGTAGGCTTCGGGACTGGAGTCGCGGTAGCGGACGGAATAAGAATAGGGGCTTCGTCCTCCGTAATCGTCAAACCGATATCTTCCACGCAGGCCGCGAGCATTTCCTGGAGCGCCGCGGCCTCGGCAGGCGTCGCGAAAAGGCCCCACGCCTGTTTCACCCTGATCCAATCCGTCGCGTACTCGCACCAGTAGGACTCATCAGATGGACGCCACTCCTCCGGCCCCTTGGCGCCCTTGGAACGATTTGCACCCGCCGTGACGGCAATCAAGTGATCAGGGTCATCAAGGCTGTTCGCATAGTCCCTCTTCTCCTCAGGTGACCACGCCCACCCGCCGGATCGGTGCGCGTTGGCAAGAGGTACCAGATGGTCTACATCCAGATCGCCGGGGTCCGTGACCGTCGTTCCCGTATATGCCGCGAACCACTCCCCCTCAGTCACCGTGCACTCGCTTTCGCTGCGGAACACAACCTCGACCATACTTTCGGCGACCAGCACCTCCTGCCGTGTGTTCTGACAGTCACGATCTTCATCAGTCCAGTGCCGCCATTCGCCTCGATCATAGGTGGGGAGGTCACTGGGAATGTCGGCCACAGCGATTGAGAGTTGATTGGACGGAACAGAAGTCGCCGTTGCTTGTGCTTGTACCAGTGTCTCTGGAGGGGTCGACGTTGATGTGGGCGGAGGCGAGGCAATTACTGTGGGCGAAATCGTTGGAATAGCCGTTACTTCGGCAGTCGGTTGCGCCGGACTGTCGCAGGCCAGCAGGCCCACCAGGAGCGCGAGTAGCACACTTGCAAGCAAAGGGGTTCGTGTGGTGTGCATTCCGCAATTATACGTTGCTCCCTTGACCCCCCAACCCCGCATTCCAGTCCTGATATGGTGGCTGTTGTTTAGGAGAAGGGGCCGGTTGCGACAGTTCTTATTCGGCGCACCATTCAATACCCGGTGGAACGGACACAGCCTGCGACTGCATGCTCCGAAGCGAAGCTGGCAAACAGCCTGACAAATTATTCCCCTCCAGTTTGAGCGACAGCAGTTTATCAAGGTTTCCCAGTTCTTTTGGAATTTCTCCTCTAAGGCTGTTGTTGTGTAGCCACAACGAACTTAATTCGGCCATCATGCCAAGCTCCGGGGGGATGATGCCGGTCAACCGATTCTCTGAAAGAGTTAGGGTGTGGAGTGACTGTAGCTGACCAAGTTCCGGAGGAATGGGTCCTGACAACCGATTTTCGTCCAAGTCCAATCGGTACATTCGCTCAGCATTGGCGAGTTCTGGCGGGATCTGGCCGGTGAGCCTGTTTCCGGAAAGTGCCAGTTGCTGCAACTGCGACATGCCCGCGAGTTCCGGGGGGATCGGCCCCGCAAGGTCGTTGTTGGCCAATCGGACATCTCGCAGATTGGGCATATTGCCGAGTTCCGGGGGAATTCTCCCTGTAAGCGAATTGCCGGACAAGTACAGGCTGTTAAGGGCAGTCAGTTCAGCTAGCTCCGGAGGCAAAGGCCCGGCCAAGCCGTTGCGTCTAAGGGTGAGTATGGACACCCGCCCGGTGTTGTCTGTTTCAACGCCGAACCAGAAAGGCAGGGGATCGTCCGTGCCCCAGCCATCGTTTACGGTCCAATTGACTCCGTCCGTTGAATCGTAAAGGGCCATCAGGGCTTGCCGATCGCGCTCGGCCGCGGGATTAGGAGTCGATGTCGGCCTGGGGATTGCCGTGGGTGCTGCGGTCGGTGTGACCGCCACAGGTGATGTCGCGGTAGGCAGAATCGGGGTTTCTGTTGGCACTGCCGTCGGAGCCGGGACAGAGGTATCAGTGGGTGTAGGAGCCGTCGTTGATGTGGGCGTTACTTCGTCTACTCGCTGGCAAGCAAGCATTGTTACAGCTATCACGATGGCAAGGATCAAGGTTGGGAATGGATGGGCGCGCAACCTGAGCATGGAAGCCACACTAGCGCTTTCGCTTCAGTCGGTCAATCAGAGTGTTCCCCTCCACCTTGACCCCCCATCCCCGCGTTCCAATACTGATATGGCGCTATGCGCGTATCGCGGAGGGGTGGCCGAGCGGACGAAGGCGGCAGTCTTGAAAACTGCTTTGCGGTAACCCTGCAACGCGGGTTCGAATCCCGCCCCCTCCGCTTTTCTTAAACTTCGCGATCCGGCTTTGGTTGACTGGTATGTGTGAATTCCGCGTTCCGGCACGGCAGTTCGTGCGTGTCCAGCTCTATTGGTGCTACAGCCCTCCGCTTGCGCGGTTTACTTGTCCTGTATGACACTACTCGTGAAAGAACTCACAGGGTGGGGGGCCTTGCTATATGAAGATTCACGAATACCAGGCAAAAGAGGTGCTTAAGTCGTTTGGCGTTGCCGTCCCGAATGGGCGCGTAGCGACCACTTCCGATGAAGCACGTGCCATCGCAGAGGAACTCGGCGGCAGGGCCGTCGTCAAAGCGCAGGTCCACGCCGGCGGACGCGGCAAGGCGGGTGGCGTGAAGGTTGTGTCGAGCCCGGATGAAGCGGCGGAGTTCGCCGCAGGCCTGCTCGGCTCGAACCTCGTAACCGCCCAGACCGGCCCGCAGGGCGTCCCGGTCAATGCCGTCCTTGTGGAAGAGCCTGTCGATATCGCGCAGGAGATCTACCTGAGCGTGACGGTGGACGGCGCGGCGAAGTCGCCCGTCATCATCGCCTCCGCTGCGGGAGGCATGGAGATCGAGGAGATTGCCGAGGAATCACCTGAGAAGATCACGCAGGTTCATATCGACCCATTGATCGGCTACCAGCCGTTCGTCGGACGGCGCGTGGCCGCTGCGCTGGAGCTGGATGCGGCACTAGCCCGGCCGTTTGGTGCCTTGTTAGGTGGCATCGTGAATGCCTTCCAGAACAGGGACCTGAACCTGGTCGAGATCAATCCGCTCGTCGTCACCGGCGACGGCAACCTGCTCGCGGCAGACGGCAAGATCGATACGGACGAGAACAGCCACTTCCGCCATCGCGATCTCGCTGAACTGCGTGACGCCGACCAGGAAGACCCGCTTGAGCGGAACGCCAATGACAAGGGTGTGCAGTACGTCAAGCTGGACGGCGACGTTGGCTGCATGGTGAATGGCGCAGGTCTTGCGATGGCCACGATGGACGTCATCGCGCAGGTTGGCCACGCGCCCGCCAACTTCCTTGACGTTGGTGGCGGCGGCACGGAGGAACAGGTTGCCGAGGCGTTCAAGATCATCGTCTCTGACCCTGACGTGAAGAAGGTCCTCATCAACGTCTTTGGCGGCATCCTGCGCTGTGACGTGCTGGCAAACGGTATAGTCTCCGCGTACAACGAGGTTGACGTGAACGTACCCATCATCGTGCGCATGACGGGCACGAACGCCGAGGAGGGCGCGGAGATCCTGCGCAACTCCGACATCACCGTCGCCGTGGCAAGTGATCTCAACGACGCTGCCACCAAGGTCGCCGAGATTTCTTAGAGGCCATTCAGAGTCAGGCATCAAGTGAAGTTCGGTTCCTTTTCCGAGCCGGATCAGCAACCAAACCAATAGAAATTGACTTGGGAGTAGCAATCAAATGAGCATTCTTGTTGGCGAAGACACCCGCGTGCTGGTTCAGGGTATGAGCGGCCGTGAGGGAACGTTCCAGACCGAGCGGTGCATCGCCTTTGGCACAAACGTTGTGGCAGGCGTCACACCCGGCCGTGGCGGAACCACGCATATCGACCGCCCGATGTACGACTCCGTCGCTGAGGCAGTGGAGCAAGAGGGGGCAAACGTCTCACTCATCTTCGTGCCCGCCGCGTTCGCAACGGACGCGCTGCTTGAAGCCGCTGAGGGTGGTGTTGACCTCATCGTCTGCATCACGGACGGCCTGCCGACGCTGGACATGGCGCAAGTCGCCCAGTATCTCACCAAGAAGGGCGTGCGGCTCATCGGCCCCAATTGCCCCGGTCTAACGTCCGTGGCTGAGAAGCAAAAGGTCGGCATCATCCCCGGCAATATCCACGCAGAAGGACGCATCGGCGTCGTCTCCCGCTCCGGCACGCTGACCTATGAGGCAGTTTCACAGTTGACGGCGCTCGGCATCGGGCAATCCACATGTGTGGGCGTCGGCGGCGACCCCATCATCGGCATGCGCCACCGCGATATCCTCGAGTTGTTTGAGAACGACCCTGACACGGACGCCGTCGTGCTCATCGGCGAGATTGGCGGTACGGCGGAGCAGGAAGCCGCGGACTACATCAAGAACCACATGAGCAAGCCGGTGACGGGCTTCATCGCGGGCGCGACGGCCCCTCCCGGACGCCGCATGGGCCACGCGGGCGCAATCATCACCGGAAAGGCGGCGACCGCGGAGGCCAAGAAAGAAGCCCTGCGAGACGCCGGCTGCTACGTGGCGGACAGCCCAGGCCAGATCGGCATCACGGTGCAGCGCATGCTGGCAGAGCGTAGGATATCCGCCTGATTTGCCAATGCTGACTGTGTGAGCATACTGGTATACGTGACGTAATTCACAATCCGACCATTTTCTCTCGGGGAGTCTTGTCCGGATGGTTCTGACCCGCCTTGCGCTTCTGCTGCGGCTTATCCTCATGCCGTTCAGGGCCGTGATTGCATTCGTTGAACTGGCATTCGAGCGTTTCGGTATGATTCCCACGCGCCTTGCCCTGCGCGTCCGTATTGTCACAGTCATCCTTCTCATAGCGCTCATCGCCACCGGTATCTGGTCGTACACGCGCCTGCAAGTGGAGTTCCTGCCCTCGGTCGATTTCCCGTTGGTCACGGTCGTCACCTTCTACCCCGGGGCCAGCCCCGAGACGGTGCTGGAGGATGTGACAATCCCGATTGAGCGCATCCTGCTGGAACAGGAGGATGTGAACATCGTCCAGTCCACCTCATCACTGAACTTATCTGTTGCCTTTGCCGAGTTCGAATTTGGTTCCGACACGGTGGCGATTGAGCAGGCAGTGCAGGAGGCCGTTGACAGACTCCAACTGCCACCAACCGTTGCCGAGCCAAATGTCGGCAGGCTGAACTTCCAGCAGTTCCCCGTCTTGCGGGTGTCGGTGCGCAGCAATCAGCCCCCTGAAGAGCTGAAGGCGATGGTGGAGAGCGACATTCTCCCCCGTCTCCGCGAGGTTCCGGGCGTCAACAGCGCGGACATCCCCGCCAACGCCGGCGGGGAGGGCGTCATCAACCGCACGAACGGTTTGCCCAGCTTGACCATCGGTGTCGTCAAGGGGCCCGATGACAACACAGTCGAAGTGACGCGTGCCGCCCTAGCAGAACTCGACAACATCAAGGCCACGCTGCCGCCGGATGTCGAGTTCACTGTGATCGAGGACCAGGGCCCTGAAATCCAGGACTCCATCGACACGCTGGGCAGGGAAGTGGCGCTGGGCGCGGTCCTGGCTATCCTTGTCATCCTGGGCTTCCTGCTCAGCGTCCGCCCCACGTTTGTCACAAGCATTTCGATTCCCGCCAGCCTGCTCATTGGCATCATCGTCATGAACCTGCAGGGCATGAGCCTGAATTTAGTCACGCTTGGCGGACTTGCCATCGCCGCGGGGCGGGTCGTGGACGACTCCATCGTGGTCATGGAGAACATCTACCGGCATATACAGGACGGAGAGGATCGGCTCCAGGCCGCGTTTGAGGGCACAAAGGAAGTGGCCCTCCCAATCACAATCGCAACCATGACCACCATCGCCGTTTTCGCTCCGCTCGGGTTCATTGGGGGCATCGTCAGCGAGTTCTTCCTGCCGTTCGCCCTTGTCATCACGTTCGCCCTGCTCGCCTCGCTGGCCGTCGCCCTGACGGCAGTGCCCGCTCTGGCCAGCTTCCTGATCAGGCGGCACTCCTCGGACACGGCGGAGGAGGTGCTTTCGCGTCGAATCGTGCGCATCTACACACCGATGATTACGTGGGCGCTTGGCCACCGGCTGTACACGATTATTGGCGCCATCCTCCTGTTCGTGGGCAGCATGTCCCTTCTTGCGAATATTCCCATTGGTTTCCTGCCGGGCAGTGTGCAGAACCTCCTCACCATTGAGATTGAAGCGCCCCCAACCACGCGACCGGATGTCGTCGCTGAGTATCTGGATGAGGCCGAGAATCGGCTGGAAGAGTTGCGAGTCGCGGGCGATGTCGAGCTGTATACATCCTCGGTTGGGGGCGGGTTCGCGTTCGGCGGGCCCGGTGGCGGCCTGACGACGATTAACATGACGGCACGGCTGACCGAGGGCACGGATGCGACGAAGACGGCTGATTTGCTCCGCAACGATCTAGCGGGGCCGGGACGGACAGTCTTCATCGAACTGGCACAGGGTGGAGGCCCGCCCGCTGGAGACCTTGAGGTCCGATTGATTGGTGAGGACTACACAAGTCTCATCCAGGCGTCAGACAGCTTGATCGGCCCCATCAGCGAACTTGAGGGCGTGATCAACATACGCTCCAACGCTATTGATGTCAGAGATGCCGGACCATTCGCTGGGGCGGCTATTCCCATCACCCGCGTCGACGGCCGGCGCACGGTGACGATTTCCGGTGTCATCACCGCGCAGGATACCCGTGCCGTGAGCGCTGAGATTGACCGCGTTGTTGCCGAAATTGGGCTGCCGCCGGGCGTGGAGCGCGAAACCGGCGGCGTCTTCGCCGATATTCAAGAGGTCTTCACCCAGATGATCATTGCCATGGGCATCGGCGCGGTGTTGGTCTATGCAGTGATGTTCATCGCGCAGCGATCCTTTATCACGCCGTTGATCATCCTGATCGCCGTCCCATTAGCGTTCACCGGCGCGGTCACCGCGCTCTTCATCACCGGACGGGCCTTGAGCCTGCCAGGTCTGATGGGACTGTTGATGCTGATCGGTCTGGTCGTCACGAACGCGGTGGTGCTGATCGCCTTTGTGGATCAACTGCGAGGGCGTGGAGCGCGCATCCGGGACGCGCTTATCCAGGGTGGGCAGGCGCGCATCCGCCCCATCCTGATGACGGCGTTGACCACGAGCTTTGTGCTCCTGCCGCTCGCCCTTGAGGAAGGCCAGTCCGGCGGCATCATCGGCGCGGAGCTTGCGACAGTGATCATCGGCGGCCTGATGACCTCCACCGTGCTGACCCTTGTCGTAATCCCTGTTGTCTACCGTCTGCTGCGGCGTGAGAATCGCGAATTACCCGGCACGCCACCTACAAGGACGCCAAGCGCCACCCCGGCGGGCGGCGGCGAGTAAGGCTGCTCACGCCTCTCCGAACAGCCCACTCTCCATCTCCTCGGAGTCTGATACCGGCGGAATCAGACGGGCATAGACCTCGCGCGGCGCGAGAATGCGCCGGAGGCGGACGGGCAGCAATTCCCATCGACGCATCCACCACGCGCCCTCTTTCAATGCCGTCGTGTAGCACCTCGCGGCCTCTAAACGGCGCTCGAGGACGCTGCGTACGTCAACCGTTGTCGTCGGCCGCTGCGATTCCTGCGCGATCCGCAGGGCGTCGCGAACGTTGTCTAGGTTCTTGCGACGCATCAACCGCCCGATGCGCAGACCCGCCGCGAGTTGGCGTCGGCCAAAGACAGCGGCGTAGAGGCGGGGCGCAGAGACGCCCGTCATCGATCCCACGGCCTGCAGCGTAGCCGCGCCAATGAGGATGTGGTTCAGGTTACCGGTTGCGCCGGTTGCGTCGAAGGTGATGACGACATCGGGACGGAGTCCACGGAGTTCGGCGCGAATTGCGTTCGTGAGGTGGGGGAGAGTCGCCGCTTGCGCGGGGGATTCGGAAGGGTTAGGTGCGGAAAGGAACGTGTTGGCGGTGACGCCAAGCGTGTGGGCGGCGGCTTCGAGCTCAGAAAGGCGTTGTGGCGTTGGCCTGCCGTCCGGCTCCGGGCCGAAAGGACCGTATATGACATGAACATCATGTCCACGCGATGCGTAGAGTGCCAATGTGCCGCCGATGATGAATGTCTCATCGTCCGGGTGGGCAAGGACGGCGACGATGGTGCGCGGTGTCGTCGCGCCATGCTCGGCACGGCCGTTTGAAGCTGTTTGGGTCATGCCATGAGACCGTTCACTGCGCCCCGCGCATTCGCCGTGCTGGACGCCTATAATGGACGGAACCCGGACCGGTTTCCGAAGCAGGGAACGGATGGAAAGGGCCACTGAGGGGAGGAGCCATGCGCATCGGCGCCTTTGAAGTCCAGGAACCACTGCCGGAATTACGTGATCCGCACATATTCGCTATCCTCCAGCCGTGGATCGACGTTGGCTCCGTGGGTACCCTCACCCTCGGCACACTTGAGTCACAGTTTAACGCCACAGAGCTGGGACGCCTCGCGCGCCCCAGCCAGTTCTATGATCTGACGCGCTATCGCCCCATGCTCTACCGCCGTGGCGGAGAGCGAATCGTTGAGATTCCGAATACCATCGTGCGGTATGCCGTTGGCGACGGCGGCAATGATTTCGTCTTCCTGCACATCCTGGAGCCGCACTCCAATGGCGAGGACTTTGTGGAATCCCTGCTGGAGTTGGCGGATCGGCTGAACGTCAGGCGCTACTGCCAGGTGGGGGCGATGTACGGCTCCACACCGCATACGCGGCCATTGCTGGCGAGTGGGCAGGCATCTGATCCCAACGTGCAAACCATATTGGAGCGCGCAGGCGTGCGCTCGTCCAACTACGAGGGCCCGACCAGCATGATGGCCATTGCTACACAGGAGCTGGTCAAGCGTGGCGTCGAAACCCTCTCGGCTTTGATCCAGCTGCCGCCCTACGCGCGGCTGGAGGAGGATCATCGCGGTCAGGAAAAGCTGCTGAAGCTGCTGTCACCCATCTACAGCTTCCAGATTCCGGATCTCACCAAGATTGAGCAGGACGGCGACCGGCAATATGCCGAGATCGACCGGATGGCGCAGCGAGAGCCTCGTGTCCGCTCCCTCGTCAAGCAGCTTGAGGAGGCGTATGACAGCGAAGTGGGGGCGAACCAGGGCGAGATTGGCGAGATGGAAGAGCAGCAGGAACCGCCGCGCCTTGCGCCGGACGTTGAAGACTTCCTGCGAGAGCTTGAGCGGCGCGACGAATAAACTCCCTCGCTGCGCCGGGATTGGACGGTTGGCATGAGAGGTTACCAGATACGGCGTTCCGGGCGTATTCTGCCGGGCGCTATTCTCATCGCTCTGGGGTTGGTCTTCCTGGCGGGCAACCTGTGGTCGTTCGACCTATGGGATACGCTGTGGCCGCTGGTGCTGATCGCGCTGGGGCTTTTGTGGATTGTCCGCGGGCCGTTGTGGCTGGGCATCGTGAGCCTTGTTGCGGGCGGCATCTTTCTGGCGGACAGTCTGGGCGCGCGTGTCGACATGGGGACGTACTGGCCACTTCTGATAATCGGGCTTGGCGTCGGCGTCCTGCTTGAACGAACCAAAGGGGGAGGACGCCGCGCGTCCCCAATGCCCGGCAACGCCGAGGTCCTCACCGACGATGAGAGCACGATCGACGTGTCCGCGACGTTCTCGGGTACAAGTCGAACGGTCACGTCGCAGTCGTTCGTGGGCGGATCCGTTGCCGCAACATTCGGCAGCGTGGAGATCGATCTGCGGCAGGCGAGGCTGCATGAGAATGGGGCGGATCTGCAGGTTTCCGCGACGTTCGGCGGCGTCACACTCCATGTTCCGCGTGATTGGGTCATCAACCAGAATGGCTCTTCTGTCTTGTCCGGCGTGGAAGACGTGAGAAGCAACCACCCGACGGAAGGGCCGGTGCTGCGCCTGCGAACGTCATCGACGCTGGGCAGCGTAACAATTGAGGATTAGTTCCACCTCAAACTGCCGCACAGTAATACAGAGAGGAAGATATGCAATCCGAACGCCCGGCACGTTCATCGGTTCCCTTCGTGATTGCGCTGATCATCGGGATGGTCATGGGGATAGCCTTTGCGATCTTCATTGGCATCATCTTCTCCGATGAGAGCTCGGGTCGGTTTATTGGGCCAGGCGTCATCTTTGGCCTCTCAAGCACTGCGTCAATCCGCAGACGCCACCTGACCAGTATCGTTATCTTCGCCGGAGGGCTTCTCGGCCTGCTCCAAATCATCAGTTGGCCCGATGTTGGATGGCTGCCGTTCGCAGGAGGCGCGCTTGTTGTTGTCGGCCTCCTTATGTGGTTTTTTGGCAGCCATCGCCGTT
Organism: Dehalococcoidia bacterium; assembly: GCA_965207895.1. GTDB lineage: Bacteria > Chloroflexota > Dehalococcoidia > UBA6926 > UBA6926 > VXMO01. Next base: position 151,942 of record CBDBNN010000003.1, on the reverse strand, counting down.
CCGGCGAATCAGCCGGGGGTGGCGGGGAGACGGTTCATGGCACAAGTGTGGAAGAGACGTCTGACGATGAGATCTACCTAAACGGGGCGGCCACGAATACGCGCCGCATCGTCACGTCCCAGGCATTCACCGGCGGTGAAGTATCCGCGTCTCTCGGTAAGATAGAGCTTGATTTCACGTCTGCCCGGCTGGCCGAGGACGGCGCGACCCTCTCACTTTCTACACAGATGGCAGGCATTACCCTGCGCGTGCCCGCCGACTGGGTGGTTGAGATCAACGGCTCATTCAAGATGGGAGCGGTCAAAGATGAGCGATCCAGCCAGCCGACGGAGGGACCAACGCTGCGCCTGAACGTCAACACGACGATGGGCGCGATCGAGATCGTCGATTAGCCCAAATCAGGCGCGTGGGTGTGCCAGTCTGTGGCGTTCTGGTAGGCGTGGCCGACGTTGAAGGCGGTCTGCTCGTCCCAGGCCTTGGTGACGATCTGCATCCCGGCGGGCAGGCCGGATGAGTCGAATCCGATGGGGACGCTCAGGGCGGGCATTCCGGTGAGGTTGAACGGGAAGAGGTTCCGTGTCCGCAGGAATGAGGCCTCCTCCTCGCCGTCGCCCACCTGCACCATGATCTGCCCGAGTTTCGCCGCCGTATAGGGCACAGTCGGCATCACCAGCACGTCGTAGCGCTCCATCGCGCTCTGGACGGACTCTTCCCACACGGCGCGGGCGCGCTGGGCGTTCACATAGTCCATGGCCGGGATGGCATAGCCCGGGATAAGCCGGTCAAGGATGGCGTAGCCGTACTCGCCGCCCCTCCCCTCGCGGATCCAGCGGTGATGGTAGGCGGCGGCCTCCGACGGAAGAATGGTGGCGAACAGGGCGGGCAGGACATCGGTATGGTCAAGAATGATGTCCTCAAGATGCATGCCCAGGCCGCGCATCACATCGTATGCTTGCTCATTGAGCTGGGCGACCTCCGGGACGATGGGCTCCCAGAAGTAGCCTCGAACGATGCCCGCGCGCAGCCGACTGATGTCTCCATCAAGATTGGCTGCATAGTCCGGGACGGAGCGGCGTGAGGTTGTCTCGTCCTTCGTGTCGTGACCTGCGATGGCACTCAGGACCAGGGCGGCATCTTCCACGCTGCGGGCGAGCGGGCCTGCGTGATCGAGCGTCCACGCCAACGGAACGACGCCGAACCGGCTCACTCGGCCAAACGAAGGTTTGATGCCGGTGACGCCGTTGAAGTGCGAGGGGTTGCGGATGGAGGCGGCGGTGTCCGTGCCGAGGGCGGCGTAGGCAAGCCGCGCGGCGACGACCGCCCCTGAGCCTCCGCTAGAGCCGCCGGAACTGCGTTCCAGGTCCCATGGGTTGTGCGTGACGCCGTAGTGCGTGTTCTCCGTGGTGCCGCCAAAGGCGAACTCATCCATGTTGGCGCGCCCGATGATGATCGCGCCCGCTTGCCGCAGCTTGTGGACGGCGGTTGAGTCATCGTCCGGTATCCAGTCCGCGAGGATGCTGGAACCGGCTGACGACGGGATGCCGCGCTCGGCGAAAAGGTCCTTGACGGCGATGGGGACGCCGTGGAGGGGCCCGTGGTCAACCCCGGCGGCGAGCAGCGCGTCTGCGGCGAGCGCCTGCGCCATCGCCTGCTCCATATGGACGGCGACGTAGCCGTTGACCGTCGGCTCAAGCCGCCCGATGCGTTCCAGCAGGGCGCGGGTGACCTCCTGGCAGGAAACCTCCCGCGCATGAATGCGGGCCGAGATTTCTGCAAGGGTCAGGGCAGTGATGTCAGTGCTGTATGTCATGTTTGTTGTTCGACCAAATACGGCTGACGGTGTTATGGGGTTGTATCCGCAGGCGGACGCCACGTGTGCCAGTCTGTTTCCTTCTGGTAGGCGTGGCCTGCGCGGAGCACGGTCGCCTCGTCGAAAGGGCGACCGGCGATCTGCAGGCCGATGGGCAGTTCATCGCTGCTGAAACCGCATGGAACGGACATGGCCGGGTTGCCCAGAAGGTTGAACGGAGACATGTTGCGCGTGAGGGCGCGGGTGAGTTGCAGCTCTCCGTTGCCCACTGCGACGGTCTCATAGGCATGACCGATCTTCGGCGCGGTGACGGGGGAAGTGGGGAGGGCGAGCAGGTCAACCCTGCGCCACACATCCTGCATCTTCTCGCGCAGGATGGAGCGCAGCCGCTGGGCGTTGACGTAATCGACCGCCGGAATCGTCGCGCCCTGTCGGAGACCGGCAAGAACTCGAGAATCATAGTCCTCCGGCCTCTCTCGCATCCACTGATGGTGGTAGGCGGCGGCGTCCGCGAAGAGTATGGCGGTTTGCATGGCCACAAGCTCGTCTGTAAGGGGCAACTCGACATCGATGACGCGCGCGCCGAGGCTCTTGAGGACATCGATGCCGGCGCGAACAGCCGCATCAACCTCCGGATCGATGGGGTCCCAGAAGGGTTCACCGGGGATGCCGATGGTCAGGCCTTCGATGGGGTCGTTGATGTTCGCAAGATAGTCCGGCACGGGGCGGTTCGAGGACGTGGGGTCAAGTGGATCGTGACCCGCGAGAACCTGTAGCGCATAGGCGCAGTCCTCAGCCGTGCGGGTGAGGGGTCCAACGTGGTCCAGCGACCATGAAAGAGGCAGGCAGCCGTAGCGGCTGACACGTCCATAGGTGGGCTTGATGCCGGTGACTCCGCAGAGGGTGGCGGGGATTCGGATGGAGCCGCCGGTGTCCGAGCCGATGGCCATGTAGCCCATGCCCATGGCGACCGCCGCGCCGGAGCCGCCGCTGGATCCGCCCGGTACGTGCTCCGGGTTCCAGGGGTTGCGCGTGTCGCCGTGATGCGGGTTCTCCGTCGTCACGCCGAAAGCGAACTCATGGAGGTTGGTCTTGCCGATGATCACAGCCCCCGCCTGCCGCAGTTTGCGGACGACCGTCGCGTCAAAGTCCGGCTTCCAGTCGGCCAGGATCTTTGATCCCGCGGTGGTCGTGATGCCGTCCGTCGTCAGGATGTCCTTGATGGCGACAGGGACTCCGTGGAGCGGGCCAAGCAAGTGACCGGCCCGCAGCATGTGATCCGCGGCCTCCGCCTCCTGCAGCGCCTGATCGCGCAGGACGGTGACGAATGCGTTGATGGTGTCGTCGGCGTGGGCAACGTGCTCAAGCACGTCCTCCAGCGCGTGGGTGGCGGAGACCTCCTGGGACTGGATGCGGCGGGCGATCTGCGTAAGAGAGAGGCCGACGCGCTCTTCGTTCATCCCTAGGCTCCGCCGGACGCGGCATCGGGGTCATAGATAGGGGCGGGTTCCGTGAGACCGAAGTCCATCTCGTCGAGGCGATTCATGGCGTCCTGATAGAAGGCGACACGGCGCTGCAGACCCGGAAGGGCATCGTCATCGATGCTGACGCCAAGCAAGGCCAACTGCGCCTTCAATTCCTCGTGACTCGGTACCGGTCGTTCCATGCGCCCACCCCCAAAACCTGCCGCAGGCCTTTGTCCGTCTCGGCTTTCAATACGTATCGTCATGATACGTCATCGGCGGGGGTGGATATCACGCTGTGCGTTGGTTATCCGCCGCCCTTGTCGCAGAGAATTAGATTGGAGCCGTCAGCATCAGTGTGTACCGCGTAGGATGTGTCTCCAAGTGTGAAGATGAGTTTGTAGCCCGGGGTGATGACCTGGGCATAGCCAAATCCCTCTTGCGGGCACCCAAGACTGGCATCCGACCATTCAACGCTTTCAGAGCTGATCAGGGTGAGAGCCTCCGCCTCCACGCTTTCCTGATCCGCCACAAGCAAGCGCGCAATAATCTCGATGTCCGAGGGAATGATCGCCTGACTTCCCGGCGTCGCTGTCGCAGGTGAGACTGTGGGGAAGTGTGATGGAGCAGTCGCTACGTCGGACGATGGCGTGTCTGAATCCCCTTTCTCTTCCGCAGTGTCGCCGCAGGCCACGGCGGCCAGCAGCACCGCCATCGAGGCAAGTAACAGCGCAATCCACAGGACTCTCGTTGCATTCCGGGTTGACGTGGGAGTGGCAGTCGACTGTGTCATGGGATAACCACCTATTCCTTGAGTCCTCCAATGACCTTAACGCAGGTGGCCGTCGGAGAGTTAGAAACGCATGGAGGGCTCCACCACGCTGTGGCGGAGCCCTCCAGCTTTACGTCAGAAACTAAGAGCCGTAGCGCAGCTACCTCGCCCTCACCACTGACAAAGCCGGAACGCGGCAAGCCAGCGTGAAAGAGGTCGGTGGCCGGAACGCGAACTTCGGCTGTAGCACTGCTACCCGGCCCTCACCACTGACAAAGCCGGAACGCGGCAAGCCACCGTGAAGGAGGTGCGTGGCCGGATTGCGAAGTTCAGCCGTAGCGCAGCTACCCGCCGACCCACTGCGGCTTGCGCTTCTCCACGAAGGCGCGCGGGCCCTCTGCCGTGTCCTTCGGCGAAAGCTGGCGTAGGCGGTTGCTGTTCAGGGACTGGACCTGCAGTGCCTCTCGTGTCGGCAGGTGCAGCGTGCGTGTGATGTGCTCCTTGGCGACGCGTGTCGCGATGGGCGAGCACTCCGTCACAATCTCAGTCGCCATTGCAACGGCCGTGTCCATCAGCTCCGCCTGAGGAACTACCTGGCTGACCAGGCCCATGCGGTAGCAGTCCGCAGCCTTGTAGCGGCGGCCAGTGATGATGAGCTCCATCGCAAGGCCGATGGGGATGGCGCGGGACATGCGCGTGGTGCCGCTGATGGAGAGCAGGCCGCGTCGCGGCTCAAGAAGTCCCATCTCGGCGTTCTCGGACATGATGCGGATATCCGCCCAGAGCGCCATCTCGGACCCGCCGCCGAACGCGTAGCCGTTGATGGCCGCGATGACGGGCTTGAAGACCTCGATGCTGGGATAGGAGTGCAGGCCCTCATTGGGCACCTGCGGGGGAGGAGGAGGCTCCTCGTTGGAGGCGTCTTGCTGCGACTGCCTGCGAAGATCGAGGCCGGTGGAGAAGGACCTCTCGCCGGCGCCGGTCAGGATAAGCACCCATGCGTCATCGTCATCGCGAAACTCGCGGACGTAGTTCAGCAAGGCCGCGTTGCCGTCGAGCGTTAGTGAGTTCAGCGTCTCCGGCCTGTTCATGGTGATGAGCCGGACGTGCTCCGCCGGCGTCGAGTACATAATCTCAGGCTGTGCGTTTTCCTGGGTCATCTCCTACCTCCCGGTAAATCTTTACCCCACTTCCTCCACATGTCGCCCATTCCAACGAACGTACAAGCCGGAACGCGGCAGACAACCACTTCCAAAGACTGAGCCGGAGAGCGAAGCCTAAAAACTCATCGCACGCGCTTGGCCGGAACACGGAGAGCATCCCCCTTCTATTGACCAAGCCGGAACGCGAAGTTCAAAAACCCCCACCACGGCGGCCGTTTGGAAACGGCGCACAAACTATAGCACGGGGAGGGCGGATTCGTCAGTGGGGAGGGGTAGGGGAGATAAAGGATCAGTTGCCGTTGAGGATAGCCTCAACTCTGTCCATGAATTCGGCGACTTGTTCGAGGCTTTCGCGAATGTCCTGGGCGGCAAACCCCCCCTCATAAAAATTCGTGTGGAGGCCACCAGCCTCATTAAAGAGGGTGCGCAAGGAGCCATCGCCTGTCTCTGCCACAAGCTGACTGACGGCGGCAAAGAGGCGTCCATGGCTGTTATGCTCCAGCCCGCGCTCGGCGGCGTACGCCTTGACCATCTGCGCCGTGGCGCCCCATCCCTTTTCGGAGGCCTGATGCAGATCGTCCGACGCAAGCTCATTCCACGCTTGGGCGAGGAATCGACGTCCCTGTTCCGTGTACTCGTTACCGTAGCCATTCACCATGCGGACAGTATACGAGATGTCAAAGCTTCTTAGACCTGCTCAGGAACATGACAATGGCAAAAGAAAAACGCCTTAGCAGCTGGATAGTGAAAGAAAGGTTTTGGTCTTCGGTTCATGTTTTGTTGTTTCACGTAAATGAACAACGGTGGTGTGCGCCGAAGCGCGCAGCGATCTATGGTGCCCTGCCCGCGATCCGATCGGGGTTCCGCCATCCGCCGAAGCGGACGGTTCATGCCACTCAGACACCGGATTGTAAGGCAGGAGAATCGCTGACCGACCTGGGTGCAATGCGCTCCACAGAAGCGGAGTGATTAGCTCCCTAGAAAGGAGGTGATCCAGCCGCACCTTCCGGTACAGCTACCTTGTTACGACTTCGTCCCAATCACTAGTCCCACCCTCGGCACCTACCTCCCCGAAGGGTTGGCGAAGCGACTTCAGGTGTTACCAGCTTTCATGACGTGACGGGCGGTGTGTACAAGGCCCGGGAACGTATTCACCGCGCCATGCTGATACGCGGTTACTAGCAGCTCCTACTTCATGCAGGCGGGTTTCAGCCTGCAATCTGAACTGGGGCCGGTTTTGATGGGATTCGCTCCGGCTCGCGCCTTCGCAGCCCGTTGTACCGGCCATTGTAGCGTGTGTGTAGCCCTGGGCGTAAGCGCCATGATGACTTGACGTCATCCCCACCTTCCTCTCCGTTTTGCGGAGCAGTCTCGCCAGACACATGTAACTGGCAACAAGGGTTGCGCTCGTTGCGGGACTTAACCCAACACCTCACGGCACGAGCTGACGACAGCCATGCAACAGCTGTGTATGTTCCTGACTTGACAGGTCGTCCCCTTTTCAGGTTTCTACTTCATACATGTCAAGCCCAGGTAAGGTTCTTCGCTTTGCATCGAATTGAACCACACGCTCCGCTGCTTGTGCGGGCCCCCGTCAATTCCTTTGAGTTTTAGCCTTGCGGCCGTACTCCCCAGGCGGAGTGCTTAATGCGTTAGCTACGACACGGAGGGGGTCGATACCCCCCATATCTAGCACTCATCGTTTAGGGCGTGGACTACCCGGGTATCTAATCCGGTTCGCTCCCCACGCTCTCGTGCCTCAGCGTCAGAAATAGCCCAGAAGGTCGCTTTCGCCACAGGTGTTCCTCCCGATATCTACGCATATCACCGCTACACCGGGAATTCCACCTTCCTCTGCTATCCTCAAGCCCGGCAGTATCCCGTGACCTCTCCCGGTTGGGCCGGGAGCTTTCACACGAGACTGACCGGGCCGCCTACGCACCCTTTACGCCCAATAATTCCGGACAACGCTTGGCCCCTACGTTTTACCGCGGCTGCTGGCACGTAGTTGGCCGGGCCTTATTCGCTGGGTACCGTCAGAACTTCTTCCCCAGCAAAAGGGGTTTACAATCCTAGAACCTTCATCCCCCACGCGGCGTCGCTGCGTCAGGCTTTCGCCCATTGCGCAAGATTCCCTGCTGCTGCCTCCCGTAGGAGTGGGGGCCGTGTCTCAGTCCCCCTCTGGCCGATCATCCTCTCAGACCGGCTACCCGTCATCGCCTTGGTGAGCCGTTACCTCACCAACTAGCTGATAGGCCGCGAGACTCTCCTCCGGCAACCGAAATCTTTGGTCACATCCCTTATGAAACGTGACATCATGCGGTATTAGCCACGGTTTCCCGTGGTTGTCCCCCACCGGAGGGCAAGTTCCTCACGTGTTACTCAGCCGTCCGCCACTAGATCACGGGCCGAAGCCCGGTCTCTCGTTCGACTTGCATGCATGAAGCGCGCCGCCAGCGTTCATCCTGAGCCAGGATCAAACTCTTCGTACGAATTGAACGGAAGGCCTCTGCCTTCCTTTTCACTATCCAGCTGTTAAGGCGCTCACACCCCTCCCGGAGGAAGGGCGCAACGTTCAGACTATGCGTCGAGGAAACCCTTGTCAAGCCCTTAAACGCGTTCCCCACGCGGTAAACGGGCTGAAGGCCGAGTCCGAAATCTGACCGGTCACTGCACGGTTCCCATTATCATAGGAAGGGCGCGTCGGCGCGGTGAGGGTGCCTATGATTGTCGGCCGTTCTGTGTTGTTTGGGGCGGCGATCCTCGCTGCGGGAGCGCCGGCGTCTTTCGTTGCCACGAGAATCCTCCTGGATTTTGCGTCGGAGACGGTCGTGTGGTCGGCCATTAACTACCCCGCGTCGTTCCTGCGGCTGCCCTTAACGTTCTTCATGCTGGCCGCCACCGTCTTTGCCCTCCTGACGATTCTTCGTGTGAGATCGGGCGACCGTAACGCCGTGCGCACAGCGCCCGATGCCGCCATGTATTTCCATGCAGTCACTGTCATCTACGTCACCATCGCGCTGGCCACGCCATACTTCGACCTGTTGTCGTATGAGCCGGCGCTCTATGCACCGTTTGCGATTGTGCTATTGTGGACGGCGCTTTCTGCCCGGAAGGCAGGGCGCGGCGATGATGGCGCCGACAGTGAATCACGCGTCATCAGCGACAATCTGAGGGGCCGCGCTGTGGTGCTTGCCTTTCTTGCCTCCGCCATGGCTATCGGCGCGAGTGTTGTCTATAGCCTGCAACTCTTGGACGAGGAAACGGCGGGCTGCACACGGTTCTGGTGCTCAACAGAGACAACCATCGCCTTTGTTGGAGTGATGGTCGTGGGGGCTATTGTGGCATCCGGCATGATGTTGCGGGGAGACTCCGGCAATGATTCCGCCGCGAGACACGGACATCTCGGTGTGACGGTTTTCGCGTGCCTGACGTTGCTCATCGCGCCGCTGGTCGTGTTTCGAGTGCTCCCGTACTACGCCTTCGTGCCGGGCCTCTTCTTCGGACTTTCCGCAACGGTGCTGCTGATCAGCATTTCGCCAAGAACGCACCCTACGGACACTTCGGAACCGGTGGGGGAACTACCCCCACCGCCGGACATGCCGATCTGAGAGGGGGGGGCCAATTAAGCGCACTTGCAGCTTTCAGCGAGACGTGCCGGTGCTACCATCTAATGGTCTGTTTCGCGCAACTACCATCAGACTCACGGGAGACAAGACCTCAAACCATGGCTACATTCCTTACCCGAAAGGGCATCGTCCAGCACTTGTACAAGATCATCGAGGAAGCCGAGGAAGAGCTTATTCTCATTAGCCCGTACATAAAGGTTGATGACGAAACGAAGAGTCTACTCAAAAAAAGGGAATTATAAAGAAAGGTTGACAATTGCCGCCTAACCATGTAGTCTGAATGTAGACCGATTGGAGGTACAGAAACATGGCAGGCAAGTCATTCCGCAAGGGTCTCGGAATCATCGAGTTGATGGAGATGTTCCCCGACGAGGATGCCGCCCGAACGTGGTTTGAGGCAACGCGCTGGCCGAACGGGCGCACATGCGCCCACTGTGGCAGTGAGCGAACGTCCGAGGCATCCCACGCCAAGATGCCGTACTGGTGCGCCGATTGCCGCTCCTACTTCAGCGTCAAGACGGGTACGGTCATGGAGTCCTCCAAAATCAAGTTGCACAAGTGGGCGATTGCCTTCTACCAGATGGTCACGAATCTCAAGGGTGTCAGCTCCATGAAGCTGCATCGTGACATTGGCGTGTCCTACCCAACCGCGCTGTTTCTGAGTCACAGAATCCGCAAGGCGATGCAGGGCGGCGATCCGTTGTTCAGTGGGCCGGTTGAGGCCGACGAAACCTACATCGGCGGCAAGGAAGCCAACAAGCACGAGGCCAAGAAGCTCCATGCCGGACGCGGCGCGGTTGGCAAGTCAGCCGTCGCGGGCATCAAGGACCGCAACACGAACCAGATAACCGCCATGCCCGTTGAGGCCACGGATGCCCGCACCTTGCAGGGATTCGTTCACGGCCACACGTACTCCCAGACCGTCGTCTTCACTGACGATGCCCGGGCATACGTCGGCTTGCGCCGCCCGCACGGAGCGGTCAGCCATTCGACACGGGAGTTTGTTGACGGCATGGCGCATACTAACGGCATCGAGTCGTTCTGGGCGATGCTCAAGCGCGGCTACAATGGCGTGTATCACAAGATGAGTGCCAAGCACCTCAACCGCTACGTCACAGAATTTGAGTGGCGGCACAACGTGCGGATGCAGGACACCCTCGCGCAGATGTCTGACCTCATGCGCGGGACAATCGGCAAGCGGCTTAGCTACAGGGAGATGGTGGCGTGAAGAGAGATATGAGGCTCATCAAAAGTCTATTGGAGCATGCTGAAGAACACGGCAACGGTGAAGAGATACCGTTGCCGACGCTGACGAGCTGGGACACGAAGGCCATTGAGTATCACTGGGAGCTCTGCCAAGAGGCGGGATTCATAAATGGCTCTCATCTCACATGGGAAGGGCATGAGCGCTTGGCTGTACTCCGAAAGCACCCGTTGTTCCCACCACGTTAGGCTGCAAGCTGGAGCTTTGCCCGTAGGTAGTCCATTCCCCTATCACCCTTCACGCGATTGCAGGCGCTGCACAGTAGTTGCAGATTCTCGATGTGGTCAGTCCCGCCCTTCGCTTGCGGAACGATGTGGTCTACGTCGAAGTGCCGCGCCTCAAAGTGGTGACCGCATCCCGCACAGTTGCCCGATTGCAAGCCGTAGAGCGTCGCCTTGTGCGAGCGGTAGGGCGGCAACGCGCCGAGGTCTGTGCGTTGCGGAATGTCCGTGCGATTTGTGACTAGTCGCTTGTGGAATAGTGGTCCGATGCCCAGGGGCGGCTTTTTTGCCAGCCTGGTATTGACAAGCTCAACCGCCTTTGACGATAGGTCGATGCCTATCCAATGCCTCCCTAGTCGTTCAGCCGCCACACACGCCGTCGCACACCCCGCGAACGGATCGAGAACAACATCCCCCTCATTCGACGATGCCGCGATGATTCGCTCCAACAGGGCAAGCGGTTTCTGCGTGGGATAGCCTACACGCTCCTTCGCGGTCGAACCTAGGTAGGGGATAATCCATACGTCATTGAGTTTGACACCCCGCTCCTCGTCTTCGAGGTAGACCTTATACCTCTTGCCCTTCACCGTATGCCAACGCCAACGCTTTCCGGTGTCCTCATCGACGTAGCGATAATCCTTCTTGACCCAATCGCCATAAGGCTCATATTGCACGTTGAATTTGAATTCCTTCGATTTGGCATAGCGTAGAATCACGTCGTGCATTCGCTGAAAGTGCTTCTGCCCTGCCGTCCAGCGACGATAGTGCCAGACAACCTCATTGAGATACTGCCCCCCCCCCGAAAATGGCATCCATGATGAGCTTGAGGTAGTGGCTCATCGTCGGATCGCAATGCAGGTAGATGCTACCCGTCGGCTTGAGGACGCGCCGCATCTCCAATATCCGCGCCGCCATGTAGACGAGATAGGACTTGTCGCTGTCCGTCATGGCGGCCAGCAGGACGCGGTGAAGGGCCGGATGCTTAGACTCGATGAGGTTCACCCATTCGACATCCACGTCGCTCAATGTCCACGTGTCTTTGAAGGCCGCCCCAGCCGCCTCACTGCCTACAGGCGCGGCGTAGTTGGCATTGGAGTTGAAGGGCGGGTCAAGATAGATGAGGTCTACCGTCTCGCTGTCCATGCCCCTAAGAACGTAGAGGCAATCACCCGTCCAAATCGTTCTGTTTGCAAAGTTGGCGGCCATGCCGTCATACTAAGCACGGTTGACGGACTTGTCAACTATTCTTTATAATTCCCCAAAAAAACAAGGCGCGGCACCGCCATTCACGTAGTCTTTGGAAAATCTCAATCCGAGCGGAATCTTGATAATGTGCAGTCCTCTTTCGACTTACCCGACATACCTGTCTTCTTCATCAAAGAACTTCACGCCAAGTGCTATCTGAACGAGAAGGAGGCGCTTGTGACGTCAATGAACCTTCACGAGTTTTCCCAAGAGCACAATCATGAGATGGGGATTCTGGTGTCCAAACAGGACGATCCGGAACTGTATGAGGAGATTTATCAGGAAGCGAATCGCTTGAAGGACGCCAGTGGCAAGTCCCATACGACGAGTAGGAGCAAGTCCAAAGTGAAGGTTGCGGAGGCTACCTCGTCAACCTATAACATCGCGAAGAAACCTAAGAATGGCTTCTGTATCCGCTGCAAGACCGTATTGGCCGCCAACCCCAAGAAACCGTACTGCGTAAACTGCTACGAGAGTTGGAGCCGATACTCAAACACCGCCTATAGAGAGAAGCACTGCCACACATGTGGCAGGAGGCTGGCGGCAACACTGCTTAAGCCCCTGTGTACCTCTTGCTACGCGAAGTACGGGGACGTGCTCGAGTTTGTAACTCGCTAACCTCGCGGTCTCCCTCACTCCGTTTCCTCGTCCCCACGTTCCCCCGCTATCAGCGCCATCTCCGCCCCCGGGTCTGATATGCCGAAGCGGGCCATCGCCGTGCGCTTTGAACGCAACCCGTTCTTGACAAGCTCGATCTCCTGCCGCGCTATGTGACCCTGGTCTTGCGGCAGCACCGCGCCCCATTCGATGGACGTGCGATAGGGAGCGAGTTGAGCGCCCGTCATCTGCTCATGGATCCGCAGCGCGATTTCATTGCGCTTTCGATACGCAGCCGCGCGGATCAGCCGCTTACGCCGCAGCTTGTGGAGCAGTGGATGCAGCTCCATCTCCAGCGCGACACCGGACAGTCCCTGGCGATTGTCGCCAAAGGCGATGCGCGGCGTTTCCGATAGGTCGTGAAGGGCACGATAAATGGCGTTCACATAGTCGATGTGCAACTGAACCCCGCCGCCCTGCAGCAGGTCCAACAGGTAAGCGCGCGCCCGGTCCGGCAGCTCCCACACCGCGCCGGGCTGGATGGCGATGTCCTGCGATTGATCGACGTTCTCCAAAACCGCGATGGGATTGCCGGAGAGCTCAAGAATCATGGAAAGCTGCGAGAGGGCGCGATTGAGTTCGCGGATCGGCTCCACCATCGCCGGGATGTCTGACACGCCCCAGAACTGCTTGGGCGCGCGAATATTGGGATACACGACGAACGGGATGAGGCCATAGGGGTTGGCCTCGTCACGCACGAGTGTGTCACCCGCCCAGAGCTGAAATCTCTTGTCATCCCACACCTCCGTGATGGTGACGTCGGCCCGACCTCTGCCGCGTGCCGACGGGTGGACGCCGTGCAGCTCACGCGCCTCGTCTGCGTCCAGGGTATAGCGCGAGGCGATGCGGCGGATCCGGTTGACGTCATCGCCCACCCACCAGCAGTGAAGCCCCTGCACGTCCGGCGCGGTGATGCGGACACCGCCGCGATTCTCGTCCCACGTGATCTTGTACGCGCCGTCGCCGAGCACCGCCGTGTCGATCTCTGAATCAAAATCCAATTGATCAAGAGAATTGGCCTCGGCGATGTCTGCAAGCAGACGCTCTGCCCGCCGCGCGCGCTCCTGCTCCTCCGGCGACGAATCGACCGTCGGCACTGTGGAGCGGATATCGGCCATCAGGTAGGAGGTAACCTTTTCCACGGCCGCCCGGGCGTAGTTGAACGTGAGGCGGCGCTCCCGACCACGCGCCCGGCCCGACCAATGCTCGCCATTGTAGAAGCCGAGGTTGCGGCGGTAGCGCTCACGCCGGTCGGAGTCGCGCTTGTCCAGCGACGACGGCACGAATGCAGCGCCGCTCTGTGCCCGTCCGTTCTGCGATGTGGTCATGTTGTGGCCTTTCTTTTATCGGTCGCGGCAGGCTCCGCTTCACCTCGTGCAGATCGGAGGACGCGGAAGACGGTGCGCGTGCCGACTTTGAACCTCTCGGCGATGACGGCGATGGGCAGCCCTTCCTCGACTCGGGCCGCCACGATTGCCCTGTCTCTCGGCATCAGTCTTTCGCGGCGGCTGACGAGCGGCTCGTCGTACCGGCAGCGGGGATAGGGGCACTCAAGGGAGCGCGTGCAGTCGTTGCCGCAGCCGCGGTCGATATAAAGCGTGTCCTCCGGCAGCCTGTCGCCGTGTTCCCCGCTGCGCCTTCGCCGCGCAAGCGGAATCTCCAGTTGGTCGACGTTGTTGGGCTTGCGCGGAATGGGTGGCAGGGCGGCATGCCGTGGGGGTTGGATTGTCATGTGATGGCCTCCTCCGGGATCGAAGTGGGTGGAAATTCGTGGGCCGGAACGTACTAGGTGGAGGAATTGCTGCGTCCGACGGCCTTGCGGGGACCTCCTTCCTGCATGCTCGCGTGTGCCAACAGAGCGAGTGAGACCAGGTAATCGTCGTGCCCCTCCCGCTCCGGCACATAGAAGTTCATGGTGCGATTCGCGTTGTGCTCCGCCTGCGCGTGGCGCAGCTGATGACGAACGGCGATGGATTCCGGCGATTGATCGTCTGCGTAGAGACGCAGGCGGCCGGCGTTGACGAGTGCAAGCAGCCCAAATCCGAGCCGGGATTTCGACTGCTGCGTGAACGTGATAGGCTGCACGGCCTGACCCATGCGGCGATGGAGCGCGGCGGCCGTTGGCTCGCCGATTCCTGTGGCGTCGACGGCAATACGCCGTACACGCCATATGTTCTTCAAGAGATCAGTCAACTGCTCCGTGAGTGCTCCGTGCGGTGTTCCCCTCCAGTGGTAGTGCTGGACGGCGTGGACATGCGGCTCGCCTCCAGGCTCAGGGACGATGAGTTCGCCGATAGTCAGCACGGTCTCGTCACGCTGAACTTCGCCGGACGCGCCCCACTCCGGCTCGGAGATGGCCACGGGCGCGCCGGCGAGATCCAAACCCGCGACATATACTGCGCCGGGGCGCGGCTCCTTCTGCCGGGGATGATTGCCATGTAGCTGTGCAAGCTGGCCGTCATTGAACAGCCGTGTGTTCTCATCGATCGGGAGCAGAGCATACTGCGTGCGGAAGAGCGGGTGCTGCTCGCCCAGCCGTCGCCGCTCCGCCTCCACGAACGCGCCATAAGGCCGGTTGTGCCGGGCAACGTCCTGCCAGTCATAGCGAAAGTGGCGCTTGGGTACCGCTGCCTCATAGGAGCGCTGGGATGAGCTCAGGCGCTCGGTAGACTTGACCTGTTCGAGCAGGGAATCGCTGCGCCATGCGGTGCCGTAGAGAACAGTTGTCGCGTTCCGGGCGGCGGCCATCGGGCGGAAATCACGGTTGAACTTGTCCGCGGAGACATCCTGCGCCTCGTCGATCTCCAACAGGAGGTCCGCCGTCTGCCCCACGACGTTGGAGGACGGATGCGCGCTGAGATAGGTGGCATGGCAGCGTCCCACGTGAAGAATGTGCCCCTTATCGAGCCGGGATATGTTGCTGAGGCCGTTTTCATCAAGACGCCGCAGGATGCGCTGAATGGAGATCAGCACCTGTGGCTGAAAGGTGGGGGCTGCCTTCACAATTGCGCCGCCGCGCGCAGCGTTGCGCAGCAGCAGCACCATCTGGAGATAAGCTGACAGCTCGTTCTTACCGGCCTGCCGAGCCATCTCTACCGTGAACGTCAACCCGCGCTGATTCAATACGGAGTCGAGCACGGCCCGCGCCACCTCCCCCTGGTAGGGACGCAGGCGGATGACAGGCGAAGGAGCGCCTCGTCTGGCCGGAATCGTCCGTGGCTCCAGGATTGTCACGCCTACAGCCCCGCCACGCGAAGGATGGCCTGCAGCGCGACTGTGCCGACAATCAGCAGGAACAGGTCATTGATGCGCTTTCTCAAGTCCTGCAGCTGCCGCTCAAGCGTCTGCATCTGTTGTTGGAGCAGTGCCTCGAATGTGGTGTTCGGCTCCATGTCGAGCGCGGGTTTGGCAACGGACGCGGGCGCGACAGGCGCGCGTCCGTGATTTCTAATCGCGCGGCTCAACAGGGTACGCAGGGCGTCACGCAGCTCCCCGGTTCGATGATGCGCCATTTCTCGCAATCTCCTTAGCAGCGGTTCAAACGTGTTCTTCGCGGTCATGGTTCGATCTCTCCCTCCATGCCCGGGAAGATTTGCTCTCCAAGTCCGCGCAGTGTCCCGACGAAGTTATCGAAGAGGTCTTTCTCCGCCTTGTCCGCCAGGCGATGCCGCGCCGCGAGAGTACGGGACAGCGTTCCGATGCCCTTCATCAGCAAGGGCAGATCGTCCGGCCTGTCTTCCAGCGCGGTGAGAATCTTGGCGCGGAGAACGGCGATCTCGTCGTCAAGGCCGTCCATGTTGACGGCGCGTTTCAGGTATTCCGCCTCCGCTTCTGACAGGGCGCGCTCGTAGAAGTTGGCCTTCGCCCTGCGGCGTGTCGATGAGACCCGAGCAGGCGACTTGACCGTGTTATCAATCTTCTTGATCATCGGGCCGTCCTATGCTCGTTCCCCAGGCAGCAGCTTGCCCGGAAGCTCATCGAGAAAGAGGTCAAGCGCGTCCGGCGGTGTTTCGGTGATAGCCCGCGCGAGGCCCCAGATGAGGGAAAGAGCAGAGAGCTCGGTTAGTTCCGGTGTCTCCGGGTACCGAATCGCCTTTAGAGTGTCTGGCTGTGCCGTCATCGTGCTTCCCTCCTGTCCCAATGCTCGACCGTTCTTGCCGTGCTCAGCGCGATGTGCGGCGGACGCGTGAAAGGATGAGCGCCGCGAGGAGCAGCATGCCCGCCAGGGCGATAACGCCCGCCAGCAGCCAGCCGCGCGCCTCCTGCCAGTTCACGGGATGGCTGCGCGGCAGCAGGATCAAGCCGATGAAGATGCTCTGCACCGCCATGCCGACGGATATGACGGCAACGGCCCGTGCCGCGACGGTCGCCCGACGATTGTTCCATCGGTGCGTGAGCAGGTAGCCTGCGTTTACGAGGGAGATGATTGCCGTGATGGAGTGCTCGGCGGCAATGAGAATTGACCACGGCAGCGCTGTACCTCCTGTCGATTTCCCGCGTGGGCTGGTGCGTCGTCAGAACGGAAGAATAGAATAAACGTTCTTATTCGTCAATGGGCCATGACACACGGCGTTGTGCGGTCGGTTGCCGTCCGGTTCCCGCGACTCGGATACACTGGTATGAGGCGCGCCTGGCGCGTCTGTTCACTTTCAGATGGAAGCGAGGGGATCGGACAGGTGAACTCCCGATGAGAGCCGTCAGAGCGGCGCTTGTGAGCATTGTCTTGGCCGGGCTGGCGTTGTCAGGAGCCTGTACGGCTATTGAGAGCGTCGTACGCCAGCCGCTGCCGTCCCCGGAGACGTTGAACCTGCAGGCGGCCCTGATTGAGGGCGGCGGCGTGATGCCCGGCACACAGGTCGTCCGCATAAGCTGGAGTCCACCGGACGAGGATCTGGATATCGAGTTTATCGTCCTGGAGTATTCAGAGAATGAAAACGGGCCGTGGGAGGAAGTCGCCGCCAAGAATCCTAGTGACGGCCATCATGAGCACGGCGGAGTCTTTCGCAAGGGCAGCTTCCACTATTACCGGGTGTTCATGACACGCGGGCAGGAAGAGACGCCTCGGACTGTGCCGTTGTCGACGTGGATACACGACCGGGGTGCGCTTCAACGCTCTGACACCGAGCAGCCCATTCCGGATCACATTACACCGACGCCGCTACCGGGATATGTACCGCCCCCCACCGCCACTCCGCTGCCGCCTCTCCCCGGGGATACCAACTCACCGTTCATCGCTGTCCCCCCAACGGCGACACCAAGCGTGACTGCCACGCCGACCGCAACTCCCACACGCACTCCAACCCCGACACCCACCGGCTAACGGGTAGCAAATGGGCGTCTGCCACTTGACGATGAACGTGGCCAATTCCTAGAATCTGAGCAGCTTTCGAGCTTCGTCTGCGACGTGCCTATGCGTCCGGCAGACGTGTCAGGCGTATAGGTGGGGAGTGTATGCCGACGGATATCCCGGCTGTTGTGGTTGACAGGCTTCCGCACTATTTGCGGACGCTGCGTCTCATGCTTGACGAGGGGATTGAAGTCGTCAGTTCACGCGAACTCGGTGAAGCGCTCGGGACCACGCCGGCACAGATACGCAAGGACCTCAGCTACTTTGGACGATTCGGCAAGCAGGGACGCGGCTACGATGTCTCAGCACTGCTTGGCGACCTGACGCGCATCCTGGGACTGGAACGCTCGTGGCCGGTTGTGCTGGTCGGCGTCGGGCGTTTGGGGCGCGCAATCATCACGTATCCCGGACTGACCCCTGAGGGGTTCCACGTGCGTGCGGCGTTTGATGCCGACCCCACTATCGTGGGCAGCAACGTTGACAGCGTGCCCGTGCGCCCCGCAAGCGAGATGGAGAGTTTTATCCGTAACGAGGGCATCGATATTGCGATTCTCGCAACGCCGGGCGACGTGGCGCAGGACGTGATCGACAGACTCGTCGCATGCGGAATCCGCGGCATTCTCAATTACGCGCCCATGACGCCGCACGTGCCGAATGGCATCACTGTGCGGACAATCGACCCCGTGCAGGCGTTGCAGACGATGACGTTCTACCTGCGGGACTCCGAAGAAGAGGAAGACATCCTCCCCAAGCGCAAACGCGGCCGCCGCAACAACTCCCGCCGCTAAAGCCTTTTTACCAATTCAGATTCGAGTTCCGGCAGGGATATTTTCTGCTTCGGGTTTGACTTTTGCGGGAATAGTTCGGCTCAGGGCACCTTTACCTCTACTGTGTCACTTCAAGCTCGAAATTAGCCCACAGTATCGCCCCGTATTGCCCACATTTTGTTTACCATAGCCTGTAGCCAATCCAGTCATTTCAGCAGATCCCGTGTCCCGGTTGACACATTCGCAGAGAGCGGCTACTCTGCGCAATTACTCGATACTTAGTATCTTTATTTTTCTCATGAAAGTGCCAATATATAAAAGAGAAAAGACATAATGATGACACTATCTATCAATACTCTGCGGCTACGGGCCGTAGTTGATGCTAAAGCCATGGGGAGGCAACATCGCCGATGATGTTTCATCGAAGGATGCTGGCGCTGATGCAGGGCGCGCGTGCTCGAATTGCGCTTACCGTGGCGCTGGGGTTAGCGATCTCCGGCACATTTATCGCGCAGGGCGTAGTCGTGGCGCTGGTGGTCAGCCGCATCCTGGCCGGCGAGCCGTGGACGGAAGCGCTTGTCCTCGTGGGTGTTATCGCTCTGCTGGCGGCGCTTCGCGCGGTGCTACTCCACTGGCGAGAGATGAGTTCTATGTACACAGCCGCACAGGTGAAAGTCGCCTTGCGCCAGCGACTTTATCTCGCGCTTCTTGCTCTCGGCCCCGGGTACATGGAACGGACCCGAACGGGAACGGTGCAGTCCACCCTGGTGGACGGCGTGGAGGCCCTGGAGTCCTACATGGGCTACTATCTGCCGCAGTCCATTGTCGCGGTAGCCGTGCCGCTGGCCGTGGTGGGCTACATCTTCTTCCTCAGCCCTCTGGTGGGCGCGGTTGTGCTGGTGTGCGTGCTAGCCGTTCCCCTGGCGCCGCGCCTCTGGGACGGTTTGCTGGGAGAGTACGGCCGGCGGCACTGGGGGGCGTACGCGGATCTCAACGCGCAGTTCGTGGACAGCATGCAGGGTATGGTCACGCTGAAGGCGCTCAACGCCAGCGAGCGCCGGGGGCGGGTCTTGCAGAACGCCGCCCTTGCGCTCTACCGAGCGACGATGGCACAGCTTTCAATCTCCATGATCCGCAACGGTGTGGTGGGGTTGGCGATGAGCGCAGGCATTGCGATGGCCGTTGCGGTAGGCGCTTTCCAGGTTGCGGACGGCGCGCTCACCCTCGCAGGACTCCTGGTGGTGCTGTTTCTCACGGGGGAATCATTCCGCCCGTTGGTGGAGTTGAACTCCTACTGGCACAAGGGCTACATGGGCATTTCCGCCTCCACGGGCATCTTCGCTCTTTTGGACGCAAAGCCTGAGGTGGCCGACAGTGAAGCCAGGTCGACTCCCCCCGAATCGTCGAGCACGCCGACGTCCCTTGCCTTCGTGAACGTCACCTTTGCCTACTACCCGGACAACGCGCCGGCGCTTGACGGCTTGTCGTTCACTGTGGAGGAAGGCCAGAACCTTGGTTTGGTTGGTCAGTCGGGGGCGGGGAAGAGCACGGTGGCTGCGCTGCTGCTGCGATTCTTCGACCCCCAGCAGGGACGCGTGGAGATTGGAGGCGCGGACATCCGCGATTATCCGCTGGAGACGCTGCGCAGCCTCACCGCCGTGGTGTCCCAGGACACTTACCTCTTCCATGGGACGGTTGAGGACAATCTCCGGCTGGGGAAGCCCGGGGCTTCCCTGGACGAGCTGGAAGCGGCGGCGCGGGCGGCCAACGCTCACGAATTCATCACCGCGCTTTCCAAGGGATATCAGACCGTGGTCGGAGAAAGGGGGGCAAAGCTCTCCGGGGGTGAGCGCCAGCGCATCGCCATCGCGCGGGCGTTGTTGAAAGATGCCCCCATCCTGATCCTGGACGAGGCGACATCCAGTCTGGACGGCGTTAACGAGAGCGCCATCCGTGATGCGCTGAATCGACTGGCTCAGGGTCGGACGACCATCACTATCGCCCACCGGTTCTCCTCTGTGGTTCACGCTGACCGCATCGTGGTCCTGGATGAAGGTCGGGTAGTTGAGGCGGGTCACCATCAGGAGTTGATGGATCGACGTGGCGCGTATTCCAGCCTCGTCATGGCGCAGCAGGAGGCGATGTGAGCACCCTGGCGAGCAATCGCCCCGGCGATAGAGATTTCACTCCACGCAACGGCCGGTGGGACTCCGGGTTCTGGCAGTTACTCCACATCCTGCGCCCGTATTACTGGCTCATGGGAATCACCGTGCTCATGGGAATCCTGAACCACGGCTTAATGATCGCCTCTGCCGGAATTGGGGCATACATGGTGGGAAGAGTAGCGACAGGGGCGGCGGCTGACGCTCTCTACGTGAGCGCCTTTGTACTCGGCGGCGTCGTGGTCGGCAGAGCGGTGGCGGCCTGGGCGGAGATGTGGCTGGCTCACGACCTCGCCTACCGCATTCTGGCCGAGCTCCGCATCTGGCTCTATCAGGCGCTGGACCGGCTGGCGCCGGGTTACCTTCTTGACCGGCGTTCCGGCGATGTCTCCACCGCAGCGATGGCTGACGTGGACACCATCGAGTGGTTTTACGCTCACACGGTGGGGACGTTCATCGTGGCGGTTGTGGTGCCGCTGGGAGCGCTTCTCACTCTCGCCGTGATGCATTGGCTACTCCCCCTGGCGCTCCTCCCCGCGACCTTGGCAGCGGCGACGGTTCCCTTCTGGTTGCGCAAGAGGGCGGCAGCCCAAGGCCGGGGATTGCGAGAGACGTTGGGTTCGCTGAACGCGGATGTGGTGGACGGCGTTCAGGGACTCCGCGAAGTGGTGGCGTTTGGGCAAGGGAAGCGCTTCCTGGAAGGGCTGCTCAATGACAGCCGCAGCCTGGTGAGGGCACAGGTCGCCCACGGGAGCAGAGCAGGTGGAGAGCAGGCGGCCACATCCGTGATCATCACGCTGGGCATGCTTAGCATTGTCATCGTTGCGGCCTACCTGGTGTCCTCCGGTTCACTCTCGCCCGCGCTCTATCCGGTTGTCATCATCCTCGCCATCTTCATCTTTAGGCCAGTGACTGACATTACCAGAGTCGCGGAGACCCTGGGTATAGTCTTCGCGGCGGCGGACCGAGTGTTCGCTGTGCTGAACGCACCCGCTCCCGTACGAGATACTGTGGCGGCGCCACCCTTAGGTCCGGTGGAGCCCCGCATCGAGTTCAGTGCTGTGAACTTCCACTATGCGCCGGAGTTGCCTCCGGCGCTGGACGCAGCGAACTTTACAGTAGAATCGGGCGAGAGCGTTGCCCTGGTGGGGCACTCCGGCGCGGGGAAGTCCACCTGCATCCATTTGCTCATGCGGTTCTGGGATGTCACGGACGGAGCTATCAGAATCGGTGGGCATGACGTCCGGGCGTTTCCACAGAGCGCCCTGCGTGATCTCATCGCCTGGGTCCCGCAGGATATCTACCTTTTCAACATGACCATCCGCGAGAATATCCGCCTGGCGCGTCCCGATGCCCTGGACGCGGAGGTGGAAGAAGCCGCACGGGTTGCTCTGGCACATGACTTCATTCAGCGGATGCCCCAGGGGTATGAGACCAACGCCGGTGAACGGGGAGTCCAGATGTCCGGGGGGCAAAGGCAGCGCATTGCCATCGCACGGGCAGTTCTCAAGGACGCCTCCATCCTGGTGATGGACGAGGCCGTCTCCAACCTGGATGCCGAGAACGAGCGTCTTCTCCGGGAGGCAATGACTCGCGTCCGTGCCGGCCGTACTTCCCTGATCATCGCGCACCGGCTGTCCACCATCCGAAGCGCCGATCGCATAGTCGTTCTGGAGAATGGGCGCGCAGTAGAGGCCGGCCCGCATGACTCCCTGCTTGCCGTAGGGGGTGTATACGCGGATCTCGTCGACTTCCAGCGGAGAGCCATTCTCTTGTGACTACCAGTGACTGGATCGTGACCACTCAAGCAAGTACATAGAAAAAGGGTGCCCTGTAATCGTAAGCCTGACTCTTTTGCTGCTGACGGGGTGCGCCGCGGAAACGCCAACCGCGACCCCGCATCAGACGACTACTTGGGCTTCCGCCGCTACGGTCACGCCGTCGGCTACCGAACCCGCCAGTGGAATCAGGCTTGGTCAATGGCTGCCGATCGCAATCCTTGGGATTCTCGCAGCGACAATTGTGATCGTGTGGAGAAGGCGCCGATAGGATATGTGGCCTCAGTCTGAATGTGCTGAGTCGGAGCAGCCCGGCAACCCCGGCGATGCCATAGTCACGGGCTATCGCAAGCGCGGCCGCCGCAACAACTCCCGCCGCTAAAGCCTTTTTACCAATTCAGATTCGAGTTCCGGCAGGTGAACTCACCTATAGTTATAGTGGCGTTGGGCACATGATTGACTCTCAAGAGGACCACCACTGATGATGGCGTGCGGCCTCTTGTCACTAGGCCGGAGCCGCTGGATTGCAATCGTCACATCTTTGGCCGCGTCGGCGCTGGTTTTCCTTGCGGCGGAAGTGACCCACGGCCAAACTCCCATCCCGACAATAAGCAGCGTTGACCCTACGTCTCCCTATTGCATTCTTCAGCGCTCCGAAGTGGATACAGACCGGCTCCTAACCATCACAGGTGAAGACCTCACGGCGTTTGGCCCTGACGGGAGGATTCAGTTCCTCAACACTCACACCCAAGAGGAAACCCCAGTGTTTAGGCAGAATATCGACTGGCGGGATCCTCGGCGGATCTCTATTGACATGTCAGATGTCGATCTGAGATTCCGGTCTGATCGGCAATTGATGCTCCAGGTCCGTGTCATCTCAGCTGAATCTGAACAGTTAGCCTCGGAGTGGTCAGATGAGTTCACCTTTGCCCGCAATCGGTCGGCTTGCGGAACCGACGCGAGGTTCCCCCCAACATCCCCGATTCGCGGAATTGAAGGGGATCTATGGGCAGACGTTGTACTTGGTGAGGTTGACTTCACTCAGACAGGTGAGAACAGAGTTGTGCCGTTCAAAGTGTTCAATCCCGGCGGTGTTGTCGTTGACCGTTCGGTAGAGCCTGGGAGAGCGTACGTCTGGGATTCTAGCAACAGCCGTATCCTCGGAATTGATCTCTCAAAGTGTTACGCGGCTACTGGTGCGTGTGCCGCAGACATCATTCTTGGTCAACCTTCAGGATTCGATCATTCGGCGTGCAACGGAGACAATGCAGTACAAAACTTCCCTTATCGTGCTATCGCATCAGCCGAGACTCTGTGCGGCGCACGAGACATTGCTCTAAGCCCGGGGGAAACCCATACCTTCGTGACAATGGCTGTCGACAATCGAGGCAGTTTATACGTACCCGACTCCGTGAACCATCGGATTCTGAAATACGAGAACCCTTTTGAGACAGACTCCATTGCTGATCGGGTTTGGGGTCAAGCCGACTTCTCAGGCATGGCATGCAACCGGGGTAGACCCCAGCGTCCAACTGCCGAATCTCTATGTTTCCACTCTCCTTCTAATCAGTCGGTGACCAACTGGTATGGCAATGGAGTAGAGATTGACGCACAAGGAAACATGTGGGTGGCAGACGGAGGAAACAATCGTGTACTCCGATTTCCTGCAGACCTCGAGAGTGGCGAGATAGCAAAGACCGCTGATTTAGTCATAGGTCAGCGAGACTTGCGCAGTTCAGTGCCGGGGAACTCACTCCGGAGGTTGCAAGGCCCTTCTGCCGTAAGGATGAGCAAGGATGGTCAACTGTACGTGGCGGATACGGTAAACGACAGGGTTCTCGTCTTTGAGCCTCCCTTTGAATCCGGTATGGAAGCTAGCCTGGAGTTCGGCAGGGATTTTTATCGGCCAACGGCGCTGGAAATCGATCCGCTGGGCAGGGGAATCTGGGTTGTCAATGCGGGGAATAGGATGATCGAGCTATGGGACGATGCAGGAGGTTCAGTAGTTCAAGTCTTGGGCAAGGACTCCTATAGACCGGATCGCAATTGTGGCGAACCACTTTTTGAATTACCCAGAGCTCCACGGATGTGCCAAGTGGCCGGGAGTGTAGGCATTGACAATGCCGGCAACATTTTGGTTCCCGTCTTTCTCGACACGGCGGATGTTTTCGTCTTCTCCACTCTGCCTGACACCAATACGGGCGCAGTTGGAAATGCCGTAAGGCGAGTCTTCTATCCCCCCATCAAACCAAATCTCAAAGACAGGGTTGGGCTGCACTCTCCTAAAGGAATTGCCATCTGGCAAGACCAATTGATTATCTCCGACATAGGGCGAGTTTTGTTCTGGAACGGCCTTGAAGACCTTTATAATGGTCGACCCGCTGATGGGGTAGTTGGAGACGAGCAGAATGAGGAGGAATGGGACCATTGCTGCGGCCGGATAAAAGTGGATGACGCAGGTCGTCTGTGGGTTCTGGGACTCGAAGGCAGACATTTCCTGGACATTTATGAACTCCCATTGACGGCGGAATCGGTCCCCATACACACAGTTTGGAAGCGAGACTATAGCTTGCCGGTGCTGGGTTCCGATGATGTGATTGAATTAGGCGAACGCGTATTCGGCATCGCGCCGGTAGGAAACGGCGACTACGTCTGGCTCAGTGATACAGACAATCACAGAGTCATTCGCATCCGTGATCCCCTACTCCAGCCGACAGTGGATGTCGTTCTCGGTCAAGAGAACGCCAGAGATACGTCCTGCAATCAGGGGAGATTCCGCCCCAATGACCGAGCGAAGATCAAGAGCGGCGCTCACATGGATGCACTTTGTTTTCCGGGTGCCTTGTCTGTCGATAAGATAGGCAACCTTTTCGTGTCCGATCATTCGCTTGAGGTGGATGGGAATCAACGCCTATTAGTCTTCTCGCCATTGTTGACCCCTGCGAACAACACGTCAGCCATTTTCGCGCCAAGCGCAACCATGGGCTTCTTTGAGTCAGCTCCTACACCAAGCAGGCTGTTCGTCGGTCGAGGAGCGGACCGATTCCAGATTCGAGAGACTCATCACACCCTTACTGCGGCAACCTGGGAGCCCGCCTTCGATAGCACGAACAGAATGGTCGTAGGTTACAACGCTTATGTAGGTCCCAGATTCGTAGGCGTATACGATGACCCACTCGGACCGAATGATCTGCCGACCTCCTATCTATACGACTTTGGGGGCATGTACTACACTGCAGCATTCGACAGGCATGACAATCTCTATGTTGGCGACATCAACCGCGGCAGGCTGCTGATCTACAAGAATCCGTTTGGCAACACGCCTTCGGAAGAATTGCGGCAGCCTGATGTCGCTGAAGGGCCAGTTCCCTCACATCCCGTCTCTATCCAGTCTGCTCACCCCAGTTTCTCCTACTGTCTCCTGCGACGGTCATCACGAGACTATGAGACGACATTACAGCTTGAATGGGAGGGATTAGAGGGCATCAGTGGCCTCACACTGGAGTTCCGCAAAGTAACGTCGGCCTACAGAGATTACCTCTACCTTCGGCCTGAATTCTTCAGTGGCGATGGCTCCACAATTCGACTCAACCAGCGGCACCTCTGGCAAAGGCTCTGGCCGCACATCGATAAAGTTACCCTCACTGTCAGGCTCCTCGCAGGCGGATCTGACGGCCATCCCATTTCCAATTGGTCGCCCGCTTTTCTGTTGGCCAACGATGCCAGTGCTTGCGGCATCGCCCTACCGACTCCAACGCCAACCCCAACTCCAGTTCCGACAGAGACGCCCACTCCGTCACCCACACCCGTACCTACCAATACACCCACGCCAACGGTGACATCCGCGCCACTGCCGAGCCCAACACCAAGTCCTACTGAGATGCCTGTTCCACCAACGCAGGAGAATCCGATATCGACTCCTGGTGCTTCAGCCGAGCCAACGGCACCGCCGGCTTCCGAACCCGCTAGTGGAATCAGGCTTGGTCAATGGCTGCCAGTCGCAATCATTGGGATTCTCGCGGCGACAATTGGCATCGCGTGGAGAAGGCGACGATAGGATATTGGCCTCACTCCAAATGTGCCGAGCCCCCTTTGGTGCACCATGACGTACTGAATTGCGAACTCCGTCGTCGAGGGCGATCTCAGTGGCGTTCACACCCCTAAGGTACTGTTATCCGCGTGCGTGTTAACTTAATCGTTGAGACTCAACTGAATCGAGCACAGCAGTGAAGAAATATATTCTCTTTGACCATGATGGGGTTTTGGTCGAAACAGAACAGTGGTATTACCGTGCAAACAGACGGGCGCTGGCATCTCTCGGAATCGATCTCCCACAAGACGCATATTTGGCGAATATGGCCGATGGGGTTTCTGCGTGGGATGTGGCGCGGGATTCAGGAGTATCCGAATCTGAAATCGAACGTGGCCGAGAACTAAGGGACCGGTACTACCAGGAATATCTGACGACCGAAGACATCGAGATTGAGGGTGTTCTGGAAACGCTAGAGGTACTCGCAGGTGAGTACAGGATGGGCATCGTCACTACCTCCAAACCACCTGACTTTGCACTAATACACGAAAGGCGGTCCATCCTGAGTCATATGGAATTCTATTTGACTCGGGAGGACTATGAGCGAGCTAAACCACATCCCGAGCCCTATCTGAGAGGGCTCCAACGCTTCGGTGCTACTGCCGCTGAAGCGGTGGTTATTGAAGACTCGGCCAGAGGGTTGAAGTCGGCAATAGCGGCGGGTATCGACTGCATCGTGGTGGCAAATGAGTTCACTGCCGCTCACGATTTGTCCAAAGCAACTGCCAAGGTTGCTTCGATTAGAGAATTGCCATCTGCCATAAAGGACCTGACAAGTCTAGCTAGGCGATAGTCCTCCAAAAGCATTGTAGGGGCACCTCGTGAGGCGCCCCTACGGCTTTCACCAATAGTGCAGTTACCGCATCTACTCCTGCCGGGGCTGCTGACCGCCCGGTGGCTGCCTGCGACGCCGTGCGGCGATCCGCTCCGCGACCCTGATGCGGGCCATTGAGCGTAGCAGAGCGGATTCCGCCCGCGCCATCTCCAGGTCCGGAGTGGCGCTCGGATTACTGAGTCGCTCCTGTGCACGGCGACGCGCTTCCTCGGCGCGTTCCATGTCGATGTCGTCCGCGTACTCCGCCGCGTCGGACAGGATCGTCACACTGTCCGGGCCGATCTGTGCAAAGCCCCCGCTGATGGCCAGCGAGGTCTCCTCGCCGGATTTGCGGGTCAGCACCTCGCCCGGCTCAAGCAGGGTCACAATGCGCGCGTGCCGCGGCAGAACGCCTAGCTGCCCCTCCTCCCCGGGCAGGACGACGATATCAACGTCGTCCTCGTAGGCGATCCGGTCCAGCGCGATGATTTGCAGGTGGGTCGGCATGGTTTACCCCTCGGCCGCCATCTCCCGGGCCTTCTCCACGGCCTCCTCGATGCCGCCGACCATGTAGAAGGCCTGCTCCGGCAGCTCGTCGTGGTTGCCGTCGAGAATCTCCTTGAAGCCGCGAACTGTCTCACGGATGGCGACGTATTTGCCCGACTGCCCCGTGAACGCCTCTGCAACGAACATGGGCTGTGAGAGGAACCGCTGGATCTTGCGGGCGCGTGACACGGTCAGCTTGTCGTCGTCGGACAACTCCTCGAAACCGAGAATGGCAATGATGTCCTGAAGGTCCTTATAGCGCTGCAGCACCTGCTGCACACCGCGGGCAACGTCATAGTGCTCCTGCCCCACAACCTGCGGGTCAAGAATGCGGCTGTTGGACGTGAGCGGGTCAACTGCCGGATACAGGCCCTGCTCCGCGATGGAGCGCTCCAGCGCAATGACGGCGTCCAGGTGTCCGAACGTGGTGGCCACGCCCGGGTCCGTGTAGTCGTCGGCAGGCACGTAGATGGCCTGGAAGGACGTGATGGAGCCCTTGTTGGTGGACGTGATCCGTTCCTCCAGCGCGCCCATCTCCGTCGCCAGCGTGGGCTGGTATCCAACTGCGGACGGCATGCGTCCCAGCAGCGCGGAGACCTCCATGCCGGCGAGGATGTAGCGGTAGATGTTGTCGATAAAGATCAGGACGTCCTGTCCCTCAACATCGCGGAAATACTCGGCCATGGTGAGGCCGGTCAGGGCGATGCGGGCGCGCACACCGGGCGGCTCGTTCATCTGCCCGAATACGAGCGCGATCTTGTCGATAACGCCGGAGTCGCGCATCTCGTGCCAGAGGTCGTTGCCCTCACGGGAGCGCTCGCCCACGCCGGCGAACACGGAGAATCCGCCGTGCTCGGTGGCGATGTTGCGGATGAGCTCAAGGATGACGACGGTCTTGCCGACGCCCGCGCCGCCGTACGCCCCGATCTTGCCGCCGCGTGTGAACGGGGTGATGAGGTCAATGACCTTGAGGCCGGTCTCCAGCATCTGCGTGCTGGTCTCCTGCTCATCGAATGGCGGCGGCTCCCGGTGAATCGGCCAGGTCTGCTCGGCGGAAACGTCACCGAGGCCGTCCAGCGGCTCACCGAGAACGTTGAAGAGGCGGCCCAGGGAGCCGCGTCCGACGGGGACGGCGATGGGACGGCCCGTATCGACGACTTCAACGCCGCGCTGCAAGCCCTCCGTCGCGCCCATCGCGAGGCAGCGCACCCAGTTGTTGCCGATGTGCTGCTCCGCCTCCAGGACGATCTGCTCGCCCTCCATGTCTACCGTCAGTCCGTTGTAGATGTCCGGCAGCTCCTGCGCCGGAAACTCCACGTCCACGACGGTTCCGATGACCTGCACAACCTGTCCGTTGGCCATTTCCTCACCTCACCTAGCGTGCCGGGGCCAGCTCGGCCCCCTGTCCAAAGTAGCGATCCACGTCAAACTCGCGAAGATTCTCGATAATTTCATCCGCCTTCGATATATCAAGGTTTGTTGTCATTCCCGTGCGCAGGCCGATGGTGTGGATACCCGCGCTGGTTGCGGACTTGATTCCAGCAGGGGAGTCCTCAATGGCGATGGCATCCGCCGGGTCCAGCTCCATCAGCTCTGCTGCCTTGAGATAGATATCGGGCGCGGGCTTTGTCCGCCTCACGTCCGTGGAGCAAACCGCGACATCGAAGTACTCGGTCAGCCCCAGTTTCTCCAGCTTTATCGTAAGCCACTTGCGTCGTGACGCCGTCGCGACGCCCCGCGGGATGCCGCGACGCTCCACCAAGTCCAGCAGTTCCTTTGCCTCCGGCTTGATGGTCAGCTCCCGCCATAGAACAGCCTCAATCACTGCTTCATAGCGATCCTGGTAATGCTGTGGAGGCTCCGGCAAGTTATTCTCACGCGTCAGCGCTTCCCACGTCCGCGTGGCGGTTGAACCAATCCACCGCTCGTACTCGGCCGCCGATAGCTGAGGCACGCCGCACTCTTCGAGGATGACGTTCACCGACTTCAGGTACAGCGGTTCGCTGTCGATGAGCACGCCGTCAAAGTCAAAGATGATGCCACGGGCCTGGAAGGTGCTCATGATCCTTCGCCTCCCGCCAGCAGCGCGTCGATATCGATGTCTCGGAGCGAATCCACGATTACGTGCGCGTACGTCTGATCAACATCACGCATCCAGTACGTTCGGATGGCAATGGTGTAGAGACCCGCGTCTCGCGCCGCCCTGATCCCGCTAAGCGAGTCTTCGATGGCGAGTGTGTCCGCCGGATCGACTCCAAGTGCCTGTGTTGCTTTCAGATAAATCTCCGGGTCCGGCTTGTGGGCTGCAACATCATCGGCGGTCACAACATGGTCAAAAGCGTCGGTGATGCCCATGATCTCAAGCCGCTGCCCGGCCCATGCTGCCCGTGCTGAAGTCGCCAACGCGAACGGGACGCCGGTCTGACGAATCGCCGCGACAAGTTCAATCGCGCCGCCCGCCACAACCAGTTCGGTGGGGAAGAGTGTCTGCGCAATCATGTCGACGCGATGGGTGTACTCATCAAGCGGCGTGGTGAGGATTGGACGCATTTCTCTTATGCGCCGCCACCATGAATCGTTATCGAGGCCGGTCAGGGTACGGGCCTCGTCATGTATGAGGGGCGCTTGCTCCTCCTCGGCGAGAAATCGGTTTACGGCGGAGACAAGCACCGTCTCCGTGTCGCAGAGCACGCCGTCCAGATCTGTGACGACTGCGCTGAGACGCGGGGGCGCGCTCATGTCGCTGCCTTTGGTAGCCAGGGCCGTCGCTCCCATGCCTAGGCCTTCTCCAGCGCGGCAACGCCGCCAACCAGGTCCAGCAGCTCCTTCGTGATCGTCTCCTGGCGTGCCTTGTTGTACTCAAGGGTCAGGGCGTCGATCATCTCGCCCGCCGCGTCTGTCGCGGCGCGCATGGCCACCATCCGCGCCGACTGTTCCGAGGCGGCATTCTCAAGGGCCGCCTGGTAGATTTGCATCTCCACGTAGCGCGGTAGCAATCCGCCCAGCACAGTCGCCGCGTCCGGCTCATATTCGTAGTCGCCTAGCGACTCGCTTGCGCCGTTCTCAGATGCCGTGGGCGGCTCAACGGGCAGCAGCTGCCGAATCGTCGGCTCCTGCACGGCGTTGTTGACGAATGTCGCATAGCCAAGATAGACACGGTCAAGCCGTCCGGCCTCGTAGTCCTCCAGCACGATGCGCGCGATTGGGGACGTTTCGATGGGTTCCGGAAAATCTCCAAGATTCAGAAACTCCGCGCGGATTTCCCGGCCCCGCCGCGAGAAGAAGTCGTTGCCCTTCTTGCCAACGGAGATCTGTGAGACAGGATGTTCCTGCTCCAGGCCGAAGTTGTAGGCGGCTCGATTAAGGTTCGCGTTGAGACCGCCGCACAGGCCGCGATCCGGTGTGAACAGCACCAGCCCGATGTTGCTCGGCTCCCGCACCTGCATCAACGGGTGAATGTCGTCCCCGCTGCCGCTCTGCCGAGCGACGATGTCCGCGATGAGGTCACGCAGGCGCGTTGAATACGGGCGTGTCGCCAACACGCGCTGCTGAGCACGGCGCATCTTTGCTGCCGCGATGAGTTCCATCGCGCTGGTGATGCGCTGCGTGCTGGTGACGCTGCGGATCCGCTGTCGAATCTGCCGTGTATTTGGCACGACGCCCTATCCTCTCGGTTGTGTCTCGTTCTCGCCTAGTAGGTCCCGGTGTCCTTGAACTCCTGGATCGCGTTCCGCAGCGCGGTTTCGGTTTCCTCTGCGAGGTCGCCGGAGTCGCGGATTGTGGTCAGCACGTTCTCATGAGACGCGTCCAGGAACGCGAGCAGGGCACTCTCAAACGCGCCGACTCGCTCCACGGGCACGTCGTCCATCAGGCCTTGCGTCGCGGCAAAGAGGACTACAACCTCCTTCTCCACCGGCAACGGTTCGTATTGCCCCTGCTTGAGAAGCTCCGTCAGGACCTGGCCGCGCTCCAGCTGTCGGCGTGTTGCGGCATCAAGGTCGCCGCTGCCGAACTGTGCGAAGGCCTGTAGGTTGCGGAACTGTGCGAGGTCGAGCCGCAGGCGGCCCGCCACGCGGCGAATGGCTCGTGTCTGCGCTGCGCCGCCCACGCGGGAAACGGACAAACCCGCGTTCACTGCCGGCCGGATGCCGGAGTTGAACAGGTCCGTTTCAAGATAGATCTGACCGTCCGTGATGGAGATGACGTTCGTGGGGATGTACGCGGATACGTCGCCGGCCTGTGTTTCGATGATCGGCAGCGCCGTCAAAGAGCCGCCGCCGTTCTCGTCACTCATGCGCGCCGCCCGCTCAAGCAGGCGGCTGTGCAGATAGAAAACGTCACCGGGATACGCCTCACGACCGGGCGGGCGGCGGAGCAAGAGCGACACCTCGCGGTACGCCCATGCGTGCTTGGAGAGGTCGTCATAGACGATCAGGGCGTCCTTGCCCTCTTCCATGAACTGCTCGCCGATGGCGCAGCCCGCGTACGGAGCAAGGTACTGCATGGCGGCGGAGTCCGCCGCGTTGGCCGTGACGATGACCGTATGCTCCATCGCGCCGTTCTGCTCAAGCGTGGCCACAAGCTGCGCCACCTTGGACGCCTTCTGGCCGATGGCGACGTAGATGCAGATGAGGTCGCCGCCACGCTGGTTGATGATCGTGTCGATGGCGATGGCTGTCTTGCCGGTGGAGCGGTCGCCGATGATCAGCTCACGCTGGCCTCGGCCGACGGGAATCATGGAGTCCACGGCTTTGATGCCGGTCTGGACCGGCTTGTTGACGGACTGGCGGGTCACGACGTTCGGCGCGACTCTCTCCAGCGGCCTGGACTGCGTGGTCTGGATGGGGCCCTTGCCGTCCACGGCGACGCCGAGCGCGTCCACGACGCGTCCCAACATGCCGTCACCGACGGGCACCTCTGCGATGCGTCCCGTCGTGCGGACCTCTGAGCCCTCCTGGATGCCGGCGTCCGAGCCGAGGATGACCGTTCCCACGGTTTCCTCCTCGAGGTTCAGCGCAATGCCGATAGCGCCGGTAGCGAACTCAATCAGCTCGCCGTAGCGCACTCCCGTGAGGCCGTGAACCGTCGCGATTCCGTCACCAACCTGGATGACCGAACCGACGTCGACGGTTTCGATCGAAACCCCAAAGTCCTCAATCTGACGTCGAATAATTGACGCAATGTCCTGGCCGCGAACAGCCATCTTTCAGTCCCCTTGTCTCTATTTCCTTGTCGTTACAAGTCCCGGTCTACTCTCCGCCTGGCACGCCTTAGGATGACGCGGCGCTCTCACGCAGCCAATCGCGAAGATTTCGGAGGCGGGAGCGCGTGCTGCCGTCCAGAACGCGGTCGCCCACGCGCGCGACGAATCCTCCAATGATCTCCGGATCCACGTCCACGGACAGACGCAGTTCATGCCCAACCTGCCGATTCAGCAACTGGCGCACCTGGTTCTGCAAGTCATCGTCCATCGGCTCCGCGGACGTCACGTTTGCGGCGACGATTCCGCGTTCCTCGTCCAGCATTTCCAGGTATCCGTCCAGAATGCCCTGGGCGAGGTGAGAGCGGTTGCGCCGGATGAGGATCATGGCCAGGTTGCGCGCGAGTGGCGCAACACTGCCAAGGTGCTGATCAAGCAACTGCTGCTTGTTCTCCTCCGAGACGCGCGGAGATTCCATGAAGGCCTGCACATCCGGCAAGCCCAGAACGTCCGCTATCGTCTGGAGGTCGTCCCGCCACTGATCAAGCGTGTCCTGCTCTCGCGCGATGTCGAACACCGCCTGCGAGTATCGCCGGGCTGATCCGCCGGAGGGCATCGGTTAGGAGCCTCCGCCGTTCGTGATCTCTTCCGCCTCGCGAAGCACCTCTTCAACGAGGCCGCGATGCGTGTCATGGTCGAGCGACTGATTGATGATGCGCTCGGCGGCCATGATCGAGAGATTGATGATCTCCTGCCTGCCTTGTTCGATGATCTCGGCGGCCTCGCGCCGGAGCTCTTCGCGTGACCGTTCAGCAACGGCCTCCGCGTCCGCGCGTGCCTGCGTCAGCAGCTCTTCCGCCTGGCGTCGGCTTGTTTCCGTCGCCTGCTGGATGATCTGCTGAGCGCGATCCCTGGCCTCTGCGAGCGCCTGCTGAACCTCTTCGCCGCTGCGAGCGGATTCCTCGCGAGCGCGCTCTGCTTCCGAGAGTGCCTCCCGGATGCGTTCCGCGCGCTGGTCAAGCATCCGCGTCACGGGCTTGTAGAGGATCAGCGACATCAGGAGCAGGAATATCCCGAAGTTGATGAACTGGCTGATCAGCCCGGGGATGTTGAATCCGATGGCTTCCATCGACTCATTCCCCCTTCCGACCGGCTGCAAAAGTCTGCGCCGACATCACAATGTCCTGTCTTTCCTCGCCGTTCTAGACGAACTGGAGCAGGATTGCGACGACCAGCGCATAGATCGCGATTGCCTCAGCGAAGGCGACACCGACGATCATGTTGGTCTGGACCTGTCCGGCTGCATCCGGATTGCGGCCAATGGCCTCCATCGCCTTGGAAACGGCGATACCGATACCGATGCCGGGGCCAATCGCGCCCAGTCCGATGGCAAGGCCTGCTCCGAGCAGCTTCAAGCCCTCGGTGGGTATAAACGGCGTGCTGTCC
Organism: Dehalococcoidia bacterium; assembly: GCA_965207895.1. Taxonomy (GTDB): domain Bacteria; phylum Chloroflexota; class Dehalococcoidia; order UBA6926; family UBA6926; genus VXMO01. The sequence goes on along the minus strand of CBDBNN010000003.1, from coordinate 117,568 downwards.
TGCGCGAACGCCACCCCCGTCGTCAGGGCCATCAGGGACCCGACAATCATCAGAACCAGAAGAATCCGGCTCCACCCGCTGTGCGAACGAATCATGCTACCTCCCACTCATCTGTCTCTTTCTCTACTCGTTCTGTGAATACGTGTCTAGTGTGCTGCTGCTTCCTCGTGATGCTCCCCGCCGTGATCTTCGCCACCGTGGTGCGTGACGGCAAGGATGGCAAAGATCAGGGTCAGGATGGCAAAGATAAACGCCTGGATGATGCCGAAGAAGACTTCCATGAAGAACACGCCGACGACAAATGTCAACGGCACGAAGAATGACATCATCAGGATGAGAATCTCACCGGCGAACACGTTGCCGAAGAGTCGGAAGGTGAAGCTGAGGAGCCGCACAAGCTCCGAAACCAGGTCCACAAATCCGACGAATATATCAATCAGTCCGAACGGGATATTTCCTCGCAGGAGACGACCGAAGTTGAAGAACTTGCCCAGATAGCTGAACAGGCCAAGGCTGGTCACGCCCCAGAACTCCACGAAGATAAAACTCCATACGGCAATCGCGAACGGGGTGTTCACATCCGTGTTGGCGGGCCGCAGGAACGGCACGAGGTGACCGGCGTTCAGTTCGGGGTTATTCGCGTGGAACTCTTCCCACTGGTCGCCATAGATGTCGTATTGCGTCGTCGTCTCGCCGCCCAATTCATATTCGAAGCCGCCGATGGGGTAGTTGTTGTTAGCGTCCAGGACGTAGAGGTGGAGATCCTCGAGTTTGGATTCCAGCTCCGCCCCTGAGTATTTCTCCTCGTAATGGTGGACCTCTTCTTCTGCCGATACGACGGTGTAGATGGTTCCGGTGCCGGGGATGAATCCAAGCAGATTAGCCCCTGCGACGAACAGGAATATCGTTGCGACGACGGGGAAAAAGCGGCGTCCGTTCGCCGCGCCCGCTGCCCGCTGGCAGAGATTTAGAAGCCCTTCGACAACGGCCTCCGCCAAGGCCTGCATGCGGCCGGGGATGACCTCCATCTTGCGCGTGGCAAACCAGGCCAAGCCGAGGATCACGATCATCGCAATCCATTGCTGGATAACTGTGGCACGGAGCGGATAGCCGAACGGTTCGGCGACGGGATCAACCTGGAGGGGCGGAATCTCCAGCGGGCCCTTCAGGAACAGAATTCCCAGGACTGTTAAAAGGAGCGCGGCGATGAGGCTGAACAGCACCCGAGGCCGCGCAAGCAGACTCACTCGTCGTTATCCTTTCGCGTGGGTCGTGGTGACAGAAGCGGCGCAGCCATTCGATAAGCGCCCCAAGCGGCCACAATCAACGCTAACCCCACCCCCAGTAGTATGAACAGCGGCGTCACCCCAAGGCGGTCATCCAGCCAGACACCGCCCAGCACTCCTAGTACGATGCAGACGGCTACGTACCATCCGAGGCCAAGCAGCCGCACTGCAACTTGCATGGCTCTGCTGCCGTTTAACCGCGACATGACACCGCTTGCGAAAGTTATCACACACGCGTAGGCGCGTCAATCAATTGGCGAGCCCTCGGGAGCCTTGTCATCGCCATCACAATCATCCTAGTACAATGAGGGACGGCAAAAGGAATCACGTCATGACTGCAACACATACAAAGCCACGACCGATCACGGCAGAAGAACTCCTCAAGCTCCACTCGGAAGGCGTGCGCGGCGAGTTGATCCGGGGGGTGCTCTGCGAAACCATGCCACCAGGAGTTGATCACGCGGCCATCGTCGCAAACCTAACGGGGATGCTGTGGGCGTTCATTCGCTCGAATCGAACCGGGAGACTACTGTCGGGCGACCCCGGTATATGGATCGAACGAGGTCCGGATACCGTGCGCGCGCCGGACGTTGCCTACTATGCCGCGAATCGCATGGCACCGGGCGCCAGTGTCCCCGGCTACGCCGAGATTGTGCCGGACCTGGCTATTGAAGTGGCCTCGCCCAGTCAGACCGTGACGGAGGTCAATGACAAGGCGCGGATGTGGTTGGAGAGCGGCGTCCGGCTGGTGTGGGTGGTGTGGCCGCGCTGGGGCACAGTCGAGATACTTCGCCACGGCGAGGATGTTATCGAACTGAACGGCGATCAGGTTGTTGACGGCGCGGATATCCTGCCAGGCTTCTCAACGACCGTCAGCGAAATCTACGACGCCTAACCCTCAGTCCTTCCGCTGCTCGCCCCCGAGATCCATGTTAATCTCTTCAACGGCGTCGCTGAATGCGGACATCCGTCGGGCCTCGTCGTCGGACACGCCCTTGTCGCCTTCGAGGTCCAGTTCCTCGACAAACTCCCTGAATGCAGAGAGCTTGCGGAGTTCCTCCTCGGTCACTTCCCGTTGCTCGGAACCATCGGCGTCACGAGCAAACACGTAATCGCCGGTGTCGGAATTGACCAGCACGCCGGCCTCGTTCAACACCTCGTCCGCGGCGTAAATGGGAACCTCTGCCCGGACGGCAAGCGCCACGGCATCGCTCGGTCGACTGTCAATCTCGATGTCCTTGTCGCCATGGCGCACGATGATTTGCGCGAAGAACGTGTCGTCTTTGAGATCGGAGATGAGGATATGGCGAATCTCTCCGCCGAGTTCCGGGATGACGGTGTTCAGGAGATCGTGCGTGAGAGGGCGCGGAACGCGAACATTTTGCATCTTGATGGCGATGGATTCGGCCTCCGCGGGGCCGATCCAGATGATGAGGCGGCGCTCGGCCTCTTTTTCTTTGAGGATGACGACGCGCTGATAGCTGTTGAGGCTCACGCCGATCCTGTCGATTGTCATCTCAATCACACGGCCACCTCCCCTCGCACCCTAGGCTCAATTGTACGCCCGTTGACTAGGTGGGACAAACGGGAAAAGCCTGCAGCAATCAACCGGAGAGGCTGTAGCGCGAGCCGTTCTCCGTCTTGGTGACGTCGATGCGTGTATCGAACTGGTTCCGTACATCGTCGATGTGCGTAATGATCAGGATCAGGCCGTTGTGGAAGACCGGGTCGTTCCAGAGTTCTGAGATCGCCTCGATGAGCCGCTCGCGCCCCTCCGCGTCCTGGCTTCCGAACCCCTCATCGATAAACAACACGGGCACTTCCGAGCCTGCCCTCCGCGCCAACAACTTTGACAGCGCGATACGCAGCGCAAAGTTGATCCGAAACGCCTCGCCGCCGCTGTACATCTCATAGGCGCGCGTGCCCTGGATGTCCGAGATGATGACCTCCAGCGTCTCGACCGTGTTGCCCGCCTGCGTCTGCCGCTGCGTTTCCAGCCGCAGTGTCATCGAACCGTTCGTCATGCGGCCGAGCAGATCGTTGGCGTCGTCCTCCAGTTCCGGCAACGCCGTCTCGATGAGAAGTGCCTGCACCCCGCGTGGCCCGAACGCCTGCGCGAGCTCATCGTGAATAGAAGCGTGAGCGGCCGCCTGCCGCTCCTCCCCGGTTAGGCCCGCCTTCTCATCCCGCTGCCCTTCAAGTCGCAGCAAGTCGGCCTCAACGCGTGCTTGTCGCCGTTCCCCGTCTCGAATCTGACTCTCCAGCTCCTCAACCTCTGTCCCAGCCCCGGCGGCCTGCGTGACGGCATCATCAAGACCCTTAACGCTCTCCTTAAGCTCTGCCGCGCGAGTCTGCTCTGATATGTGTGCCTCCGTCGCCCGCTGCCAGCGTTCGTTCACGTCCTGAAACGCTGCCCGGTCGGCGTCCATACGGGCTGATGCGGCGGCGAGGTCACGTCGGTCGCTTTCCCAGTGACGCAGACTCACTTCATGATCCTGCGCCGCGCTGTGCGCGTCAGCGTCATAGCCGAGTTCGTCGATCTTCTGCCGGACGGCGCGCAGTTCAGCGGACTCTTCCGGCATGGCGGCGAACGCCGCCCGGGCCTGGTCAAGTTCAGTCACGGCTTCAGGCAAGCGTTGGGCGGCCTCTTGCGCCTGCTCCAACTGCGTCCGAACTGACCCCGTCTGTGAATCAAGCCCGGAAGACTGCTCTCGCAGCAGGGCCTCATCACGTTCGATTCCGCTCGCAAGAGCGTCGTGCTTCGTGCGTATGGCCTTGCCATCTGTCTCGATCCGGCGCATCTCCGCCAAAAGCTCGCCCTTGCGACTCTCGAAATGCTGCCGTAGTCGGTCAGCGCCGTGCTCGCCGAGTTCCGAGCCGCAGACTGGGCACGTCACGTGACTCCCCTCAGCAATCATGGACAATGGCTGCTCGAGCCCGTCGTGCTCCCGCTTGATGGAGCCGTGTAACGCCCGCTGCGCCTCCAGTTCGCCATTCAGGCTTTCACGCTCTGTGCGCCGCTCGGCAAGCTCCCGTTCTCGTTCCTCAAGACCCTCCCGCCGCGCACCGAGTGACGCCAGACCCTCTTGGAAAACCGGTGCCTGATCAGCCTGCTCTACCAATTCGCGATGTCGGCGATCCGCCTCACCAGCCCGATTCTCGAGGAGGGAGCGCAGTTCGGATGCCGCCTGCTCAAGTCGGCTTCGCTCCGCAACCAACTCACTGTGAGCGCGAGCACGGTTGCCGAAATCGCTCAGCGTTGATCGGGCGGCCTCCAATGCGCGCCAGCCCTGCTCGATTCCTTCGGCACGGGCCAGCATGTCCTCAGCGCTCGCGATGGTCCCTTGTAACTCAGTACGACGCTGAGCCAACCCACCTGTTTCGTCGGTCAACTCGGCGATACGCTGTTCCGTCTCCCGCCGCTGCCGCTGGCGATCCTGCATGTCCGCGATGACGGCGGACATCTCATCCCGGCGCTTCGTGGCGGATTCAAGCCGCGCTTTCAAATCCGACAGGCTCTCGGTGATTTCATGAACCTGTTTCTTGAGCCCCTCTTCCCCCTCAAGTTCGCGGTCTATGGCCTCGATGCGCCCCCGCGCGATGGCCTGCCGGTTTCGGTCGTCCCGCGCCATCTCCCGTGCCGTCTGCGCGTAACCGTCATAGACGGACAGGTTGAGAATCTCGCCAAGGATTCGCTTGCGCTCCGCCGGCCGTTGCGACACAAACAGGTCGGCCTTGCCCTGGACCAGAAAGGCGGAGTTGATGAACGTGTCATAGTCGAGGCGGATGGTGTCCACAAGCTTGCGGGTCGTCTCTCTCACCGACGTCTCATTCAATGAGCGCCACCGCGTGCCGTCGCGCATCTGGAAATCAAGCGTGGTGTTTCCGCCCCTGGCCCGCCGCCGGTGACGCCGTTCAACGCGGTAGTCCACGTCGTGCGACCGGAACTCCAGCTGCACGCCCATGTCCGACATCTGTGCGGCCACGAGTTGGTCCGCTGACGCGCCCGCTCGTGAACGACCCCACAGCGCCCACGTGATAGCGTCCAGGAGAGACGATTTCCCCGCGCCGTTGGGGCCGGATAGACATGCGATGCCGAGCCCCTCAAGCAGGAGCGGCTCTTGCGCCCCTCGATAGGGCATGAAATTCTCAACGGTCAGCTTGAGCGGCAGCATGGAAAGGGAGAATCGAACTCTAGGCTATCTCGATGGTTCGACCGCGCTCCGTCACCACGGTGGTCGGCAATTTCTCCAACGGGTCCGTGAACACCTCAGGGTGCGCCGTGTGGACGGGAATGAGGTGGCGCGGGACGATGCGGCGAATCATCGTGATCGTCTCATCAAACGTCGCGTGCCCGGACGAATGGAAATAGTTGGCGTCCTCTGCGTCCCGCCCGGCGATGTCGAGTCCCATGTCACGAATTTGAATAAGCACCGTGTCCTCGTTGGCAGTCGCCGTGCGTGAGCGGACGTAAACACCCCGTGTCGACTCCTCCGCCTCCAGCACTCCCAACTCCGCAGGTGAACTTCGCAGAATGTAATCGCCGCCATTCTTACGCAGCTCATCCGGCGAAACGAGAATCGCCTGAAATTGCTCTCGCAGTTCCGCCTCCCGGCCATGGTCGGATTCGTCAAATTGAGGCGCATCCAGCATGCGGAACGTCGCCACCTCACTAAAGGCGGGAAACTGCCGCCACACGATCGACATGGACAGGTACATGTGGACGTCTCGCGGCGAGAGAACAAGCTTGCGATGCGTTGCTTCCGCGACGTGATTGAACGTCAGCAGCCGCTCCATGTCCATCGCGTCAAAATCCGCCACGATAAGACCGTCCTGCTCCGTGATGACCTCCATCACACGCTCGTACACGTCATTCTCGGTTGTGGGTATGACGCCGGGCTGCGTGTTGGTTCCGTCTACAATCAGCGCAAACGGGTGCAGATCGGTGAAACCCTGGACGAACTCCTCCATGAGACCGGGCTGCTGGCCATGGAAGCGTATATCCCCCGTGTTCCCGATCCATCCGTCTCGCGTCTCGATGGCGATGGCGGACGCGCCGAGGATGGAGTGATCGACGGGGTAGTGGCGCAGGTCGCGCCCGTTGAGAGCGCTTGGCGCGAACTGGGGCAGCACGGACGCCGGACGTGATTCGATGCTGTTCACTCCAAGGGGAACCATCTGTCCAAGCCACCACCGATGGACGTCGGCGAAAGTGTCGACCGGCTCCCCTTGCGGATTGGCGGAATCATTCTGTGTCAGCAGAAACGTATACGGGCGCTGTACCGCTTGACGGGCTGCAATGGGGCTGTCGTATCCACCGGGAACCGCAAAGACTGTTTCGTTCTCTCGTGCGGGCCGGGAAATATCTTGCATCGCTTTGAGTAGTGCAGAGGTCATGACACTCGCATAAATGGGCGTGTCTTGAGGCAGGTAGGGGATTCCCGCCGTGTGGCGCGGGTGGGTGTTACTGATAAGCACACCGTCCAGACGCGGCAGCGAATCGCTCCAGGATGGCGCGCCACAGTCGAACAGAAACGCGCCCAGGTTGTCTTCCACGAGAATCTGCGCCCTTGCGGGGTCGTTCAATCCGGATTGAACCGTTATTCGTAAGGACAACCGGCTTTACTCCCTATCGATGAACGTCAAGACTGCCCAGCCGCACAGATGGGGAACACACGGCCACCTAAAGATTCTAGCGGCGAAAGGGCCCACGTGGGGAACGATTCCAACCCATCTACCCATATCCTTGTATAGCTAGGCAAACTTGGAGAACACGGTTGAGAGGCGTATACTTTGTCCCATCGCGGTCTGCCACCGTTGCACTGGGAGGAGTTGGACGTGGACAGTCTTTCGCGATTTTTTGCTATAGCGCTGTCGGTGCTCATCGTTGCCTTTGCCGTTGCTTGTGGCTCAAGCGAAGAGGAAGGGTCTTTCGAAGATTCCGATTCCTATGAGGTAAGGGCCACGCCCACTGCCCTGATGATGATGGCCAGCGCGGACTCTGATGCGGCACTCGAAACATCGACGACAGAAACAGCCCCAGCGTCTGCGGATGGTAGTGACAGCGGCTCTGACTCAACCCAACTGGAAACCGGCTACCCGCCGGTCGCTGCCCAAAACCGCCTTATTGTCCGCATCGTTGACATGACCATTGAAGTTGATGATGTTCCGGGGCGCATAAGCGATGTGTCCGGCATCGCCCTGCAGCGTGGGGGATGGGTTGTCAGCGAACAGCGATCCAGCCAGCACGTTGGCCACATATCAATTCGTGTCCCCAGCGCCCAATTGGACTCCGCCGTCCGCGCCATCTCCGACCTCGGCCTTGATGTCCTGTCTCTCATCTCCACCAGTGACGACGTGACGGAAGAGTACTTTGACGTGCAGGCGCGCATCCAGAATCTGAACGTCACCCGGGACTCCCTCCGCGAGCTGCTGAGCCGCGAAGGTGATCTGGAAGACATTCTCGAAGTGCAGCGAGAGATCACCCGCGTGAGCGAGGAGATAGAGATTCTTGAGGGCCGCAAGCGCCTGCTTGAGCAAACCTCGGCCACGTCACTGATTAACGTGACGCTCGAACTCGCCCCCGGCGAGATGTCCGCCGATGCCGGACCGGATCTGCAAGCCGTCGAGGGACGATCGGTCGCTTTCCGCGCCACATTCAACGAGCCGCAGGGCATTGATTCGTACGAATACTGGTGGGAGTTTGGCGACGGGGCCGAGTCGAACCGTCGTACCCGCACCGCACTCACTGAGACACCGGGCCAACGCGTAACAGAACTCTTCTTGTACGCCTATGACTCTAGTGAACAATCGCCGTACTTTGTCACCTTCAAGATTCGCGGCACGGGCGAGGGCGGTGTGGTGGACGGCGAGGACGCCATCAAGGTCAACGTGGAGCGTGTCCCCACCATCTTTGTCTCGACTGAAGAAAGTGCCGTGGTTCGTGCGGACGAGCAACTCACGCTGACCGGCTCTTTCACACGCCCCGGCAATGTGGTGAATCTCACCTACGAATGGGACTTCGGCGACGGCCTGATCCCCTCCACAGGTGAACTTGCCGAGGGTGTGCAAGAGATCAGCGCCACACATGAATACACCATCGACCGTTCTGCGCCATATGAGGCTCGCTTCACGGTGGAGGGCGAAACGGACTTCGGCGCGCCGATTGCATCGTCGTCCACGGTGCTCGTCTACGTGGAGCCGAGCGCGCAGTGGGTGATTGGATTCCTCGATATTCCTGAGACGGCTCGCGCCGCCACCAGGGCTCTCAGCGTGATTGCCCAGGGCCTGCTTGCTGTTGCTATCTGGGTTGTACTGCTGAGCCCGATTTGGGGCGCAATCGCCGCCCTGATCTGGTTCCTGCGCAGTCGAACGTCAATCGGCCTGCCGTCGCGCCGCCGGCGTGAACCTGGTTCTGAACCGGAAAACGCCGTGGGAGACGAAGATATAAGGGCTAACGCCGGTGGTGAGGAGGCGGAAAGCGATCTGGGTGATGCCCATCGTCCCTAGCGGAACGGCGCAATCGCGAGCGTGATGGCTATTGCCACCTGGATCACGGCAAACACCAGCCAAATAAATGTAAAGCTGACGCCTATGAAGATAGCCGCCACTGCCCAGGAAAACGCCGCTGCCCCACCTGCCACGTAACGCAGCGTCCGTGCTCGACTGCGGTTGGCGGCGATGTGGACAGCCTGCCCGATGAGAAATCCCGCAACCGCCCACATGATCAAGCCAAAGAACCCGCCAAAGAATGCCGAGAGGACGGAGATGGCAATCGCGAGCAGTAAGCCCGCTCCCAGCCCCGCGCCGATGGCTGTGACAAGTCGCGAACCAGCGACCTGCGCGACCGGATTCCGCTCCCATGTGACGCATGACGGGCAGATGTGCCCCACGGCCGCCTGCACCATGCATTCCGGGCAGATTGGGTCGTTGCAGCGCCCGCACCGCAGCACGGTTTCCCTATCGCGGTGTCGTAGGCAAAAGACGGGATCAATCGAAGCTGTCATCGGTCTCCGTGTAGTTCGTCAACGTGCGCACAAGCCAGTTTACCCACAGGGAGCGAATTGAAGTGCGGGCGATGGGGGCGGCGTGCCAACCCCCCGGCACGATCATGAGGTCCTTTGGACCGGTGAACTTCTGGTAGAGGATTTCACTCGCCATAACCGGCACCGAGGTATCGCCCGCGCAATGAACAAAGAGCGTTGGACGCTCCGGCACATCGAGGATCGCGATACCTGCCTGCCCCGTCCCCCACGTCTGCAGTGTCTCACTCCATCGGACGCGCAAACGATACCCCCTCAAGAAGCTCCATACGCGGGTAACCACACGCATAGCAAGGCCGTCGACCCATGGCAGAGCCCCGTCTCGCGGATAGACACGGAGATCAGACGGCTCTCCCGGTTTCGCAGGACTCCTGCTGCCCAGCGTCCGCCGATAGAACGCCTCCGCCGCGCCCGGCTCCTCACGGGGAATAATGCCGGCCGTTGACGAGCACACGAGCGCCGCAAATCCGTCCCAATTGGCGCAGGCGATGATGGCGTCACGCGCTCCGGAGCTGTGGCCGACGACGCCCACGCGCTTGCCGTCAACGCCCTCCTGCTCCGCGATGAATTGAGCGGCTGCCCGTACATCCCCTGATGAATCTCCTGTATAGGCCCCGCTGCTTTTGCCATGCCCGCGCTGGTCAAACGTGAGGGCGATGACACCGTTCCGCGCGAGATCCCGCGCCGCGCCGCTCATGGCTTTCTGCCCGGACCCGAGTCCGTGAACGAGAACCGCTGCCGGGCAAAGGTTGCCACTTACAGAATTGGGCGGAAAGTAGACGCGCCCGACGAGCGTTTCCTCCTCGCCCTGAAAGCTGACTTCCTCAGTCGCAATGCGCATAGAGCAATGGTAGCGATGCCATGCCGACTCTTTGGCGATTGGGACTAGAATAAGGGCAAGACAGAGGGGGCTCACAAGGGAGAGAATCGATGGAACTCGGAATGATCGGCCTGGGACGAATGGGCGGCAACATGACCAGGCGACTCCTCCAAAAGGGACACCGCGTCGTCGTCTTTGATTTCAGCCAGGAGGCAGTCAATGCCGCCGCTTCTGAGGGCGCCTCCCCCTCAAGCTCCCTCGAAGATATGGTCTCACAGCTTTCCGCCCCACGTGCCGTATGGGTCATGGTTCCCTCCGGAGACCCCACGGAGCAGACGATCAACGCCGTCGTGGAGCTGCTCAGCCCCGGCGACGCCATCATCGACGGAGGCAACTCCAACTACCACGAAACCCAGCGCCGTGCCGCCGCCGTCGCCGGAAAGGGTGTGACGATGCTCGATTGTGGCACCAGCGGCGGCATCTGGGGCCTCACTGAGGGCTACAGCCTGATGGTGGGCGGTGATGCGGACGCATACTCGCGCCTTGAACCGATCTTCCAGGCCCTGGCTCCGTCGGAGACACAGGGCGTTGGCCACGTTGGCCCCGCCGGTTCCGGGCACTACGTCAAGATGATTCACAACGGCATCGAATACGCCATGATGCAGGCGTTCGCGGAGGGATTTGAGATTCTCAAGGCCAAGGAGGAGTTTGATCTTGACCTCCACGCCGTCGGCAGCATCTGGCAGCACGGGAGCGTCGTCCGTTCCTGGTTGCTCGATCTCGCCGTGTCCGCCCTGGCCAAGGACCCCGGCCTTGATGAAATCATGGGGCACGTCTCCGATTCCGGCGAAGGTCGCTGGACTATCCAGGAGGCCATCGATCTGGATGTACCCGCCCACGTCATCACAACCTCGCTGTTCACGCGTTTCCGCTCCCGCATGAGCAACACGTTTGCCGACCGCATGTTGGCAGCGCTGCGCAATGAGTTCGGCGGACACGCCGTTGTGAGGTCCGATTCCTGATGACCATGTACGCGCCGGCCTCCCCGGACCACCCGGCCAAGACGGACGATCCGATTACGACGATCGTCATCGCCGGCGCGACGGGAGACCTGGCCCAGCGCAAGCTCCTCCCGGCCCTCTACCATCTATGGATCAAGGGCAGACTTGCTCCCAACGTACCGATTATTGGCTTTTCCCGGGCGCCGATGTCCACAGACGAGTTTCGAGAGTTCATGTGGCGCGGCATCCAGGAAATTGGCGGGATCGAACCCAATCGTGACCAATGGGAAGCCTTTGCCCCTCGACTGAGCTATTTTGGCGGCGATCTCGGCAGCACGGATGATGTCGGCGCGCTGGGTCGGCATCTTCAGGAGATTGAAGGTGGTGACCCACGCGCGAACCGCCTCTTCTACCTGTCCATCACCCCCGCCATCTTTGAACCTGCCGTCTCAAGCCTCAGCGCATGTGGTCTTGTTGAGGAGACTCCGGACACCGGCTGGCGTCGAGTCGTCGTTGAGAAACCGTTTGGCCGCGATCTGGCCACTGCCAATGCGCTGAATAGCACCATCCACCGCGTGTTCCGAGAGGAGCAGGTCTATCGCATTGATCACTACCTCGGCAAGGAGACCGTCCAAAACCTCCTGGTTCTGAGATTTGCCAACGCCATCTTCGAGCCGATCTGGAACCGCAACTACGTAGACAACGTGCAGATTACCGTTGCAGAGTCCGTGGATGTGGGAGAACGGGCAGGGTACTACGACCAGTTCGGCGTCGTGCGGGACATGATCCAGAACCATCTGCTGCAGGTGCTCGCGCTTGTAACGATGGAGCCGCCCGTCACACTTGAGGCGGATTCACTTCGGAACAAGAAGGTTGAGGCGCTGCGGGCCATCCGTCCATGGACGGCCTCAGAGGCGGCGCGGAATGCCGTCCGCGCCCAGTACGTCGGCTATCGTGACGCCCATGGCGTCGACCCGCATTCGGCCACGCCAACCTATGCGGCCATGCGTCTCTACCTGGACAACTGGCGGTGGCAGGGCGTGCCGTTCTACCTGCGTTCCGGCAAGGCGATGGCACAGAAGTCGTCTGAGATCGCCATCGAGTTCCGTGCTCCGCCGCACCGCATCTTTCCAGCCAATCCCATGTGGGGGCCCTTGGCCAATATCCTGACGCTGCGCCTCCAGCCGGATGAGGGCGTGCATCTGCGTTTCGCCGCCAAGCTGCCTGACCAGGGTATGGCCGTGCGGCCTGTGGACATGGACTTCTATTACGGCACGGAGTTTGGCTCTGAAGAACTGCCGGAGGCCTATGAACGGCTGTTGAGCGACGCGCTTGATGGCGATGCCTCTCTCTTCATCCGCAGCGATCACATTGAAGAGGCGTGGAAGATTGTTGATCCGCTGCTGGAGGCTTGGGAAGACTCTATCTCCCACCCCGTTCAGTGGTATGAGCCCGGCTCATGGGGGCCTGAGACTGCCGACGCGCTCCTGTCACAGGACGGACGTGCATGGGCGTCTGTCGGTGAGCGGCATGGACGCATCAACGACTGAGATAGAAATTGCCATTCTGCCGGACGAGGACGCCGTTGCCCTTGCGACTGCAAACATCGTCGCAGCGTCATCACTGGCTGCGGGCGATGAGTTTTCCATTGCCCTCGCCGGTGGAGTAACGCCCCACCGCCTCTACGGGATGCTTGCAACCGAACCCTTTCTCTCCGGAATCGCATGGGAAACGTGGAACGTCTGGTGGGGCGATGAGCGCTGCGTGTCGCCGACCGATGAGATGAGCAACTATCGGCTAGCTGCTGAAGCCCTGCTGAACAGTGTTCCGATTCCCGCTGAGCATGTGCATCGCATCCGCGGCGAGGTCGGGTCTCAGGCGGCCACCCTCGCGTATGAGAATGAACTCCGCGACCATTTCGGCTCAGAGACGCCGCAATTTGATCTCATCCTGCTTGGTTTAGGAGAGGACGGGCACACTGCCTCCCTTTTCCCGGGAACGCAGGCGCTGCAGGAAACGCGGCACTCTGTCGTGCCCAGCGTCGCGCCCTGGCCTCCCCATGATCGCGTGACCCTTTCGCTGCCTGTAATCAACGCTGCGCGGCGGGTGGTCTTTGTGGTAGTTGGACGAGAAAAAGCTCACGCCCTGCGCATGGTGATTGCCTCGGATGAGGAAGATGCCCAGCAGCCGCCGGCCGCGCTGGTTCGTCCTGTAAGTGGCACGGCACAATTCGTGGTGGATGAGGCGGCGGCCTTGCTTCTGACGGGCGCGCCGGCCCACTGATGGTTACATCCGAACCTGTGATTCCGCGTATAGTCCTAACATGACCTTGAATCCAAACGCCTACAAGAACATCGGTGACTACGGCCTGATTGGAGACCGACACTCCGCTGCTCTGGTAGGCATCGACGGCTCGATTGACTGGTGCACATTCCCCCGTTTCGACTCGGCAAGCGTTTTCGCGGCCATCCTTGATAGCAAAAATGGCGGACGTTTCGCCATCACGCCGTGCGAGCTATACACAGGCGGGCAGCACTACCTGAAAGACTCAAACGTATTGGAGACGCAGTTCGTCACGCGCACCGGCTCCTGCACACTGACGGACTTCATGCCCTTCTTCCGCCGCCCGGACCTTTCATGGGTCGCCCACGGCTGCATCATCCGTATTCTGCGCTGCACGTCTGGAACAATACCCATGCGCATCTCCTATGAGCCGCGGCCTGACTACGGACGTTCGTCAGAGAAGATGTTTGAACGCAATCGCAAGATGGTCGTCAAGGATGAAGACTTTGAGCTGATCCTGGAGACGACGCTGCCCCTGGAAATCAACGAATCCGGTGACGGCGCATACGCCGAGGTTCTCCTGACGGAAGGTATGGAGGCCGTGTTTGTCGTGCGGCACGTGCTGGAGGGCCATGAAGAAGCCATTCCCTCTGCGCTCGCCTTCAACATGCCTCGCGAGCTGCTTGACCTCACGGACTCCTACTGGCGCAACCTCTCAATGACGGTCAACTACAACGGCCCATATCGAGACATCGTTGTGCGCTCGTATCTCGTCCTTCATCTGTTGGTCTATATCCCGACCGGCGCAATCGTCGCCGCCCCCACCACGTCGCTACCTGAATGGATCGGCGGCAGCCGCAACTGGGACTATCGCTTTACGTGGCTGCGTGACGCGGCGTTTACGGTGGATGCCTTGATGCGCCTCGGGCACACGGATGAAGCCGTTGAATTCTTCGAATGGCTGGCGCAGGCATGCGGCCTCAGTGACGACTCACTCGAAGGGGAGGAGCACGGCGAGGAAGAGCACATCCATATCCTTTATCGCATCGATGGCGAGACAGACTCCACGGAAGAGGAACTGCCCAATCTGGAGGGGTACAGGGCCTCAGGCCCCGTCCGCATTGGCAACGGTGCATATGACCAGATTCAACAGGATGTCTACGGCGAACTCCTTGCCAGCGCCCACCTTCTGGCCATGCATGGCGAAGAGGTGACAGCGGCGCACTGGGACGTCGTCAAGACGCTTGCCAACCTCGCCGCGAAGGAGTGGCGAGACCCGGACAGCGGCATCTGGGAGGTGCGCGGGGGGCCATTCCACTTCGTGACTTCCAATGCGCTGTGCTGGGTTGCGCTTGACCGCGCCATCAAGCTGGGCGAGATGTATATGCCCGATGACCCGGACATACCCCGTTGGCGCGCAGAGGCGGAAACCATCAAGGAAGACGTGCTGGAGAAGGGCTGGAGCGAGGACAAAAAAGCATTCGTCCAGCACTATGAGTCCGACGCAATGGACGCCGCCACTCTTCTGCTGCCACTGCTCGGCTTTATCGACTTCAATGACCCGCGATTCATCTCCACACTGGAACGAATTGAAGCAGACTTGCGAGACGGCCCATTTGTCAGTCGTTATCGGACGGACGAGACGGACGACGGCGTGTTCGGCCCGGAGGGCGCATTCACCCTGTGCAGCTTCTGGCTTGTCCAGGTGCTTAGCCATGTTGGCCGTCGGGCCGAGGCGAGGCGCATGTTCAGTGAGCTGCTGACCTACGCAAACCACCTGGGGTTGTTCGCAGAGATGATTGACCCCCGCAGCGGCCTCGCCCTAGGCAACTTCCCGCAGGCATTCACCCACATCGGCCTGATATTGGCGGCGCTGGAAAACACATGGCATGAGGGTGATTCTGAAGAAGACTAACGTCGTGAGCACCACGACCACCACGACCACGCCGCCCACACCGATCACGATCATCACGGAGACTGACTAGCATTCTCTGTGACGCCAGCCAGCCGCCCTCATTCGGCGCCGGAGTTCTCTGCAACAGGTTCCGACTCGCTATCGGCGACAACTGCGCTCTCGCCGTTCCACTGTTGGCGGAAATAGATGATGATGTCCCTTCCCATCGCGACTAGCGGTGGCCCAAGGATCACTCCCCAAAGACCGAAGAAGTAGCTGCCGAGAACGAACACGAGGATGACGGCGATCGGGTGCATGTTGAGCGTCTTGGCCTGTATACGGGGTGCCAAGAGAGTGTTCTCGACCAACTGAATGACGACATAGAAGAGGAGAACCCACAGCACCTTGTCGGGTTCTGTCGCCAGGGTCACAAGGACACCTGCGGCCCCGCCGATAAAAGGTCCGATGAGGGGAATCAACTCCGTTGCACCGGCCACAATCCCTAGAAGCAGAGCAAACGGGATGTCCAACAGCAGGAGTCCGACAGTAACAATGGCCCCGATAATCACCCCAAGTGTGAGCTGGCCTCGCAAGTATCCGCCCAAAGTGCGATCCGCAATCTCGAGCGTGTGGCGCAAATGGGGGCGGAGGGCGGCGGGGAAAGGAGCGTACAGAGATTCCCGGATCGACTCGGAATCCTTGATTAGGTAGAAAACGAGGATGGGAGCCGTCGTCAGGCTCAGGATAAAGCCAAGGGAACCTACTGCGGTTCCAAACGTCTGCTGCGCAATGGTCCCGGCGGCGCTGCCGATAACGCCCCCGGAGTCGGCCAGGAATTGCTCTATTGTGGCCCGGGTATCCTCCGAAAGAGTGTCAACATAGAAATCCATCCAGCCTTCCACCGTGACGCGGGCGCTGCTGATCAACTCAGGGAATTCATCAGCGAACTCCTGGCCTTCCTCGATGGTCGGTGGAACCACCAGGATCAGGCTGCCCACAAAGGCCACCACGGCCGCGAGGAAGATTACCGCAACGCCGGCAGTCCGCGCCCTGTCGGGGCGGTCCTGCCACCATGGAATCATGCGCTCAATGCGTCGGGCCGCGGGCATCAGCACGTAGGCAAGCACGGCGCTCAGGCCGAAGACCAGCAGAGCCGTACTAAGCCAGGCGAGAACCAGTAGGACAGCGATTAGAACGACGCCATATGCCATCAACCAGGGGCGTTCCCCTGACAGTATGCGCCGCGCCCCCGCCTCAATCGTCATATGACCTCATCATCAAGTGTGGTGCCTCGATAGTAGGCACATAGTACATGGTGCCTGTGGTATTTCACGTAGTCATTCAGCAGTATCTGAACTGAAAGCTCGAACTAAGGATATGGGCTCCGTCCGCAGTCCGGAACGTCATAACCCTCCACGCGCCAGCACAACCCCAAGCACGATGACGAATAGCGCCACCAGCGCAATTCCCTCTGCCCGCACGATGCGGCGGTTCGTCCATGCAACGAGGAAGAGAGCCGCTGTGGCCGCCGCCAGCACGGGAATCTCAAAGATATAAAGCTCACGGCCTATTGGCAGAGTGGAAACCGTAGCCGTCACTCCCATCACGCCGAGCAGGTTGAAGATGTTGGATCCGACTACGTTTGCAACGGCGATTTCCCGCTCGCCATGGTAGGCGGCCACCGCCGTGGTCACGATTTCAGGCAGACTCGTTCCTATCGCGATGATGGTGAGGCCGATCGCCACCTCGCTCAGGCCAACGCGCTCCGCAATGCTGACCGCTCCGTTCACCGTCAACTCGGAACCAAGAGCGAGCGCGCCGATTCCCGCAAGCAGGAGCAATACTTCACGGGTAATTCCCCACCTGGATAACGGTTCAGAGGCTCTGGTGAACTCCTCACCTCCGTGAGGTACCTCCCTCTCCCGGTGTCGCAGCAGGGAGAGAAAAACGAAGGCGATGAGCCCGACAAACAGTGCAGCGCCGACGAAATGCCCAATCGTTCCGGTCAGCCCCGCCACGATGACCGCAATCGTCGCGATGCCCAGCGCGGGCATCTCCCAGCGCAGCAGGCTCGGGTGGACGTCCATGGGACGTATCAGTGATGCGATGCCCAACACCAGCAACACGTTTGTGATGTTTGACCCCAGGATGTTGCCAACGGCCAGTCCGCCGGATCCCTCCAGCGCGGCGGCCATGCTTATCGACAATTCAGGGGATGAGGTTCCGAGGGCGACGACCGTCGCGCCGACGATCAGAGGCGAGATGCCGAATGCCAGTGACAACCTGGCCGCCGCCTTGACCAGCAGCCATCCCCCGCCGAGCAGCACAACAAGCCCCGCCGTGGTCAGTGCCAGGTCGAGGATAAGTGAGGTCATGGGGCCTCGGGCGGCGCAGAGATGCGCGGCCGCTGTCGCGCCTCGCTATGGATCGCAAGATAGACGCCTACCAGAAGCAGCGCGCCGCCCGGGATCACAGTCCATGCCGGTATCTCTCCCAACACAGGAATGGCCACCAAGGCTGCAAGCACAGGTTCCGCCCGCACCGCCAGCGTGATGTTGACGGCCGGCCAGTACCCCAGCGCCCAATTCATCAGCGAATGTCCGATAACCTGCGGCACCAGCGCCGCGATCGCCATCCAGAAATAGGATTCCATGGGCAGCCCCAACATCTGTGAACCGCTCCCGACGGCTCCAATGATTAGCACCGCAGCCGCCAACGCGTACACAACGGCGATGTATGGCAGTGTCGGGATGCTGCTGCGAACGCGTCGCCCCACCAGCAGGTAGCCTGCCACCGCCACTGCCCCCGCGAGGGCCAGCGCATCGCCGTACAGACGCCGCTCGCCCTCCGCCCAGTCGCCTGCTGCGATGATGACTCCGCCCGCAATGCTCACGATGACGGCGACAGTGGTCAGCCACCCCAACCTGTCAGACAGGTAGAAATGGCCTGCCACGGCCACGAAGATCGGCGTCGTCGTGACCAGCAAGACCGAGCTCGCCACCGATGTATGAGAAAGCGACGTGATCCACAACGCGAAATGCGCCGCAAGACAGAGCCCCGACGCTGCCAGCAGGGTCAGGTCAGACCGACGAACCGAGCTGAACTGACTCCGCACAAACAGGGACGCCGCCCCGACGACGAGCGCAGCAATGCCCATGCGATATGCCGCCACCGTGAGCGGCGGCGCGTCTGCCAACCGGATGAAGATGGCCGCCAACGACATGCTCAGCACACCGATGCCGACGCCAAGATAAACCCTCATCTTGTTACGATACGCGAGAGGAGGGAAAAGCCATGCCTGAAATGCAAGCGCCGGATCAGATTACCCCGCAGAGCATCGACGACTACCTCGATGTCATGAGCAAGGCCGTCTTTCAGTCCGGTATCTCGTGGCGTGTGGTCGAGAGCAAATGGTCCGGCACGCGGGAGGCGTTCCACAACTTCGACGTAGAGCGCGTCGCCGATCTGACCCCTGATGACGTCGATGCGCTCGCCACGGACACTCGAATCATCCGCAATCGCAGAAAAATCGAGGCCATCAAGAGCAACGCCGAGCGAATGCTGGATCTTGAGAAAGAGCACGGGTCCTTCCAGGGCTATCTGCGCTCCAAGTCAAACTACGCCGAACTCGCAAAAGACCTGCGCAAAAACTTCAAATTCCTCGGCGACACGGGGATTTACTACTTCCTGTACGTCGTCGGAGAGGAAGTCCCCCCGCATGAGGAAGTCTTAGGCAACCACTAGACCCGCTCCAATAGCCTTCTTGGGCGCGCGGCTCCTGAACCCCGATAGTGCCGATGCAGAGGAGATGAAGCGCTAGTCGAGAACGCGTCGGACCCCTCCGCCCACAAGGCGATGGGGGTGAGTGGCGATCAGGCCGGGCAGCCTTTCGTGTGCTCGTTTGGCAGCCCATTCGATGCGTTCGGCATCATCGGGGAAGAGCATGCCTATTACCGTGCCGCTGTGGGCGACGTTGACACCGGCCGCTCCTGCGTCCTTTGCCAGCTTAAGCACCGCAGGAAGTTGTGCTTTCGGCAATACGGATTGATGTGCCAGTGCGCTCGTCGTCGCGCCGTGGCCGATGCATTCCACGTCCCCGCGTGCAATGCCCTCCTCGATCAGTCCGAGAGCCTTCTCAAACTGCTCCGACTGGGTGAGCAAGAGCGGTGCATGATTGACGGCATTGAACCTCTGCGTGTCCACGCCGCCGGAGAATTCCAGCATGAGGACACGCATGTCAGGTGGATTGCCAAGCAGGTGGACGACTTGCCCCGCCTGGTAGTCGAATAACGCAATGCCCGGAAGCATGATTCCGTCACTTGGCTCGATTGCCAGCGCGATGTTCACCTGCTCATCGACAGGTAGTTCTGCCCCAAGCGCTGCTGCAGTGGCGGCGATGGACGCGACAATGTCCGCCGTGCTGCTCGCCATACCCTTCTGACGCGGCATTGCGCTGTCCAGATGCAACCGGGCGAGAAGTTCGCGCCGCCCCAGGTGTTTGAGGGTCATCTCGACGGCTCGGACCGCCTTTGGCGCGTCATCCGGGCCACAGACGGTCGACCTGGCTGAGTCCCATAATTCAACGTGTGCCGTTGCATACACGTCTATGGGACACGTCACCATGAGGGAGGTGTCGCCAAGCATCCCTTGCGCCAACTCCCCGCAGGTTCCGGGAGCGGCCGCGACACCAACTGCCAACGATTTGGAGGCGGATTCTATCTGAGACTTGTTCATGCCCTGAGCCCCGCCGCCTCATACACCAGATCCATGTCCAGGTGTTCCCAAACGAATGCGGCCAGCTTGTCGTACTCAGTGTTTTGATCAACCTCGCCGGCCGACTCGGGAAGAACCACGCCCTTGCGGTCGGCAAGCCACGAGAGCATCGCACGCCGAAGCTGCCTGTTGTGAAAAAGTCCGTGCAGGTAGGAGCCGAGTGTCAGCCCTTCATCGTCCAGCGCCCCGTCCGGCAAACTGACAGTTTGCCCGGAGCGCGTGTCGATTACGAAAGGACTCGCCGATGCTTCCCCCGTCGTAACGCCCATGTGTATCTCATAAGCGGTCACCGGAACGCCTTCGCCCCCGCTCAGGATGCCGCGGGCCTCAACCACCCGCCCCGTCACCTGGTGGGTCGCCTTGTCCCCGAGAAACGTGGTTGTGACAGGAAGCAGCCCCAGGCCGGATGAGGACGGCCGTGGCGATTCAATCCCGTCCGGGTCGAGCAGTTCCATGCCAAGCATCTGGTAGCCGGCGCAGATGCCGATGACGGGAGTCCCAGCATGCCGCGAGGCAACGATGCGATCTGCCAGCCCATGATCCTTGAGCCAATCGAGGTCCGCCATCGTGGTCTTGCTGCCGGGGATGATGATCAGATGGGGGTTGCCGAATTGCCCGGCATCCGCCACGAACCTGACGTTCACTCCGGGCTCGTGGCGCAAGGGATCGAAATCGTCGAAATTGGCTAGGTGCGGCAGGCGAATCAGAGCGATATCGAGGGCTGCTCCACCGGAGTCCGCCTCCGCGTCCAGCAACCCCAGCGTGTCTTCCTCAGGAACGTGAATATCAAAGAAGTACGGCAGGACTCCGGCCACCGGCACACCGGTCAGTTCCTGCAGTTGATCCGGGCCCGAGGCGAACAGTGAAATATCACCCCGGAATTTGTTGATCACGTGTGCCTTGACCAAAGCGCGCTCCTCAGGCTCCAGCAGCGCCATGGTCCCCACAAGCTGAGCGAATACGCCGCCTCGCTCAATATCGGCAACCAGCAGCACAGGCGCGTTCGCGTACTTGGCGATGCTCATGTTCACGATGTCGTATTGCCGCAAATTGATTTCCGCCGGGCTCCCCGCCCCTTCCATGACAACGACGTCATAATCGCGCCGCAACGTATCCAATGCGGATGTCACGGTGTCCCACAACGCAGCCTTGCGGTCGTAATAGGAGCGAGCGGACAATGTCATTTCTGGACGACCCAGCACGACGACTTGAGAGCGGCTGTCGGCCTCCGGCTTGAGCAGCACGGGATTCATCTCGACGCGCGGCGCAACCATCGCCGCCGCGGCCTGCACGGCCTGTGACCGCCCAATCTCCCCGCCGTCCGGCGTCGCGTATGAGTTCAGTGACATGTTCTGCGCCTTGAATGGCGCGACGCTGTACCCGTCCTGGGCAAATATGCGGCACAACGCCGCAGTCAACACGGATTTCCCCGCATGGGACGATGTCCCCTGCACCATGATGACCTTCGCAAGTTGGTCCCTACTCATGGGCGAGGACTTCCTTGAGAGCGGCGATGAGTCGGGCGGATTCCTCATCTTTCCGTACTGCGATGCGTATGTAGTCCGGCAGGCCGAATGAGGCACAATCCCGCACGACGATGCGCCTTCTCAGCAGCGCGGCCCGCACATCCGCCCCGTTGCCAACCTGTGCAAGCAGGAAATTGGTCTCGGACGGCAGGGTCTCAACACCGAGGGCTTTCAGTTCGCGATGCAAGTAGCTCTTTGCCACTGCAACAGTCTGACGCCCGGCCTGTAGATGCGACTCATCATCGATTGCCGCCAAACCCGCCGCCTGCGCGATGGCATTCACACTCCATGAGGGCTGTAGTCGGCGCGCTTCCGCAACAATCTCCGGCTTTGCCACCAGGTAGCCCAGCCGAATCCCCGCCAACCCGTAGTCCTTCGTCATGGATCGCAGCACGGCAACGTTGCCATGCGCCAGGAGAGAGAGGGCATCCCACCGGGAATCTGCCAACGATGCAAAGGCATCGTCCAGCGCCAGCAGGCCATCGCTCCCCACTGCATCTGCAATCTGCTCTATTTCTCCTCGGCCCAGGTAAACGCCCGTCGGATTGTTGGGATTGCAGAGAAAGACGACTTGCGGCTGCACACGCTCGATCTCACGTACGGCATCATCCATCGACCACCGGAAACCGTTTGATCCCTCGGCACGGACCGGGTGAACGTTCGCTCCGGCAATCCTCGCCGCAGCTGCATATTCTCCAAAAGTTGGCTCGAAGATGAGACACGCATCGCCGGGCTGAAGCCGGGCCCGCGCCACCAGGTGAATCAGTTCAGTCGAGCCGTTGCCGATTAGGAGTTCATCGACACCGATATTCAGCCGACTTGCCAGCGCTTCACGCAGCGCCGTGCTGTTGGGGTCAGGATAGGAGGCAAGATCTACATCCTTGATGGCCTCCCGCACACGCGGCGACATGCCAAGCGGGTTGATGTTGGCGCTGAAATCCAGCACCTCGCCGGTGCTCAGCCCCAGCGCGCGCAGTTCCGTCTCATCCAGGCCGCCATGTGTCAGCATGTCTTTCCGCATCTCAGCTAACCAGGTAGATCCCCAGACCCAACAACGCCATCAGCGCCAGGGAAACGGCCAACCCCAACACTCCAGCGCGCTCCGCGATTCTGACCGAATCGCCGATGTCCCCGGCTGTCGGCTCAGGTAGCTCGTCCCCCAATTGATAGTCTCCCGCTTTCTCAAGCCGTCTGCCAAGCAGTCCCGACATAGCGCTCATCGTCCAGCCCGCGTTCGGACTCGCGGTCAGGCCGTGATCCCTCAGCATCGTGCGCCATCCGAGGCGCATCCGGTGTCCTGTCATACCGCCGGCCAACAGCAAGAGAATGGCGCTGATCCGCGCCGGTATCCAGTTGGCGATGTCATCCAGCCGCGCGGACGCCTTGCCAAGGTACTCATACCGGCCCCGATACCCAATCATGCTGTCCAGCGTGTTGATTGCTCGATACGCCGCCGCCCCTGGCAGCCCAAACAGAGCGAATGCTATCCACGGCGCGATGCAGCTATCCGTCGTATTCTCGGCGACGGACTCGATTGCCGCGCCCGCCATTTGTGACTCCGAGAGCGAAGCTGTGTCCCGGCTGACAAGGCTCCGCAAGCTCTCCCGGGCAACATCCGGCCGATCCCCCTCGAGTGCCGTCTGCGTTATTCGCGCAGCAGATGTGAGGCCGCGAACCGTGAACAACGGGCGAAGCAAGATTGCCCCTCCCACGACATATGCAATCGGCCCGATCCATGAGAGTAGGGCAACTAACGTGAAAGCCGCCGCGGCTGATGCTCCAACAATAACCACAACGATAAGCACCCCATACAGGAATGCCGCCACGGCCTGCCTGGGGACTACTCGTGCCAGGAATGACGCTGCGAAACCCACCCAGACGACGGGGTGGATGACGGCGGGCGGCTCGGGGAGAAACCGGTCCAGCGCATACGCCAGCAAGAGAACTGTCGCGTTGAGAACCAACCCGTCCCACAATGTCGGAAGCACCATTCGCCGATGATAGCGGTTCACGCAATCATGCGGCACTTGACATCGGTATGAAGTGAAATAAACTAATTTGTATCACAAACTATAAGGGCGGTCGACGGCTAGAATCGACCCGAATAGGGGCAAGGAGGACGTGATGCAATCGGCAGCTGGAGACGGACAAGAACTGTCCCCCCAACAGGCATGGGAGGACATCCATGCCACGATGGATCAACTCCGTAGTTCCATGTACGTGGCGGGAACGGCGACGATTCTGCTCGTGTGGGGAGCAATCATCTCGCTGGGCTATTTCGCGGAGTATTCATTCACGACGTTCCTTGAAGACATGGCCGCTGACAGGCCGTGGATCAGGGCGCCGCTGTGGTTTGGGCTGGTCGGAGTGGGCATGGTGGCCAGCGCCATTATCGGGAGTCGGGCCGGGCAGAAGACCGGCGCGGGAGAAGCGGCACGGTCCGCCGGCATCCGCACGTTCCTGTTCTGGGCCACCATCGGCGTGGCGGCTTTCGTGATGCCCGCCGCGCTCGGGCTCTGGGATGAGGGCGACGCACAACGCATCGCCGGCGTCTCCATCGGCATCGCCATGCTCGGCTACGTCCTGTTCGGTATCATGCACCGGCCGATCATCGCCGTGATGGGCCCTCGCGTTCCTTGCGGCGTACTTCGTTCCCTACGCGCTGGCAGGCGACTCCGCGCTGCTGTACTCCGCGGCCCTGACGGCAATAACGGCAGCCGCGGGCTGGGCGGTCATCCGACAGAGCGACGTCCTGTGACGATGAACGAAGCCCTCGATCTCGACGAAACGATCCACCAGCCGACGCGGCTGCGGATTATGACGCTGTTGGCCGCGCAAGCGGCGGCGGATAGCCGCGTCGCCTACGGCTTTGTTCAGAAGGAGCTCGGCCTGACGGGCGGCAACCTGACGGCCCATTTTCGCAAGCTGGAGGAGGCGGACTACATCGCGATGTCCAAGGAGTTCATCGACGCCAAGCCCCGCACGTGGGTCGAGGCGACGGCCACTGGTCGGCAAGCCTACGCGCGCTACCTGGACAACCTCAGACAGGCCCTGAACCTGCCGACTCTATAACGCCCATCCCCTCATTCCGGCGAAAGCCGGGATCCATCGGGACTGTCATTCTGAGCGCAGCGAAGAATCTAAAGCCCTGATTCCTCTAAACCAGGCTGGCGCGGGGGAGTGATGCCATCCTCCGGTCGAGGGTCAACGTCTCAAGCCCCGCCCGCGCATAGTCGTCGGTGATTAGCCTGTCAAAAAGCCCCGGCCCTTCCGAGGATTCGAGGATATCCAGCACCACGCGCCCATTCACTGGCGCCACCAATCCGCTTGTCAGTACGTCAAGCAGGCTGGAACGCGCGTGTTCCTCGGTCGCTCCGTAGTGGTGCGTAATGGTTGCGAAAGCTTCACCAATCACCTGATTGGAAGCGAGGACTTCGTTCCCTTGCTCTTCGATGAGGATGCCCAGACGGTTCACACAACGGATATAGTCGCGTTCCGGTTCCCTGGTGACGAGCCTGACTAGGACGGACGTATCAATCCCGTAGCGCTGGGCCACGCCCGCTCTCCCTATCATCCCGGAACTTCCGGATGTCCAGTGGCGGGGTGCCTGGCTTGATCTTGTCCCGCAATGTGCCAAGCTTTGAGTAGTCGATGCGACGCGGCTTCAGCAGGTAGCCGTCCGGCCCCTCCTGCAGTTCAATCTGATCCCCCGGCTTCACCCCAAGCTCATCCAGCACCTTCGCCGGGAAGGTAACCTGCCGCTTTGATGTAACTTTGACCAACATGACCATTCTCCTTACCATCAATCTAATGAAGTAAGGTGAACGAGTCAACCTGAACGTAGGATAGAATCAAGGCAAGCTCGCAGCGCCCGCTCCCGCAGCCCGCCATCTTCTTCTACGGATACACAGATGCTCCCAGTCCTCAAATTCTTCGGCAACTCCGCCAACTATCCACGGAGTTGAAAACTGCGCATGGCGGCTCGGATATCCACCGTCGCGTCAGTGATCTCGACGGACGGCTGGATCGAGCGTCCGCGGAAGATGATGGCGTGGCTAATTACGACCACGCCCAAACTGTCAGCGAATACTACAACCTTTGCAGCCAGTTCATGGTGTTCGGATGGAGCGAATCCCTCCACTTTGCGCCGCTGTCACCCCGGGAAAGCTTGGAGGAATCCCAGGTACGGCATCAGCGGCTGATGATCGACAAGCTGGAGCTTAGTGAGGGCATGACGGTGATCGATGTCGGCTGCGGGATCGGCGGCCCCATGCGCCGTGTCGTTCAGGAGGGCGGTGTCAGGGTCGTCGGCGTCAATAACAGCGATGTCCAATTGGACAGGGCGAAATCGTTGAGCGCCGAGGCAGGCATTGACCACATGATCGATTACCTCGCGTGCAGCTTCATGGACATGAGCGTCATTGAGGACAACACGATGGACCGGGGCTATGCCATCGAATCGACGTGCCATGCGCCGGATAAGGCGGGCGCGTTCGCGGAGATCTACCGGGTCCTGAAACCCGGAGCCCTTCTCTGGGGCCAGGAAATGTGCCTGACGGACGCGTTCAATCCCGACGACAACCGACATCAGGCCATCAAGCGGGAACTCATGCGCGGTATCGCGCTCAGGGATATCGCCACGTTCGACGAGGTGAACCGGGACCTCGAAGCGGCGGGCTTTGAGGTCATCGAGGGGATAGATCGCGCTGTCGCGGGTAACGGCCCGACCACACCGTGGTATCAACCCATGGTGAACCGGCAAGGGACGCTGGGCAGCGTCATGCTGAGGATTCCGGCAGGCCGCAAGTTCCTCATGTGGATGACCAGGCTCACTGAGACGGTGGGCATGTTCCCGAAGGGCTCCGCGGACATCATCGAGTTGCTGGATCGCACCGCCAGGGCCTACGTCGCGGGCGGCCGCACGGGCATCTTCACCCCCCTGTACTGCTTCCTCGCCCGCAAACCCCTGTAGCGCCGCCCCTCGCCTGACCGCGAACTGTGGCCGTAGGCACTGCCTACCCCTATGACGTGAATCGCGTTGACCAGGAGCGGATGCGGCTGCCGCGGAAAAGCTTGCCCGTCACGTCAGGCGGGCGCATGAGTATCGACAGCGCCGCCTTTGCAGAATTTCGAGGATCGCCGGGGCCGGTGGGAGCCATATCCGTCTTGACCCACCCTGGCGACAGCGCATTCACCGGAACCTTGCCACGCAGCTCATTGGCGGTGGCGATGGTGAGCGCGTGCAGGGCGGCCTTGGACACGCCATACGAATCCCGGAGTCCCGCATCGATGATCCCTGACATCGATCCTGTGTTGACGATGCGAGGGTCGTCCGACTTGAGCAGCAGCGGCAGCAGCCTCTTGGTGCAGAGATACACCCCAACGACGTTCACCTGGAGGGTGGACGTAAAGAACTCATCAGGCCCCTCCGTGAGGCCGGGCTCGTCATGATGGAGGACGCCGGCATTGTTCATGAGCACATCGACGGCGCCCCACTCGCTCTCAGCCCACGCGGCGATGCGATCGACGTCCGATGCGACGGCAACGTCGGCAACAAGCGTCGCAAGCCCGGGTAGTTGTTCCTTGGCTTCGGCGAGCTTCGCCGGATCCCGGGACACCGCCAACACCTGAGCCCCCTCCGCAAGAAAAAGCTCACATATCCGATACCCGATACCACGGCTCCCGCCCGTCACAATCACCCGCCGCCCCTCAAGCTTCATCCCTCACTCCAATTCGCAGCCCACTGTCTAGGCTCATTGAACGGCTACCACCCACCCCCCGTCAAACTTCTCCTGAGGGCCCAAACAAAAACCAGCCACGACTGATGGGACTTGGAATTCACGTCCGCCATTGCGCCCCGTATCCCTGGGGTAGAAGTTTAGTGGACTAGTAGAGGCTAAGTTCTGTGCTTCATGTCACCGCGGGATGAGTTCGAAGAACACATTCCGCAAGCATGTCCCCGAGAAACTCCGCCTCCGGTGAGCCAAACGATGGGAGCCCAATCATCTCGGCGTGAGAGGGGTCGGCCAGAGATCCCGGTGCGGATGGTAGGGGAACACTGACAACGTCGAACCCTTCCAAACTGCTTCGCAAATGACCTCTAGTTTGCCCAACATTAAGCTCGGCCATGCGGCCGTTTTCCCGTAGCGTAATTCGTATCAGGCGACGTATTTGCTGTAACCGCTCGTCATTAGTGAGATCGCCGAATACCTCGAGCCAATTGACCGAGACCGCCGAATCCTGCTGACGACGGACAAATGCGCCGCCTTCCACAATCCCTTTATCGACGAATCTAGGACTCGCATACCGCACGACGTGGCTTTCATCTGAGAGAGGCGTCAAGTTCAACTGTTCACCAGAGAGACAAGTTCGAAGGCCTGCAATTGCTTCCTAATGCCATCCAGAGTATCGATTCCAGCCACTCTAGAAACTAGCTCAGAATGCCGTCGGTGCTTGAAGATTACATATTCAACTTGCCTGTGTCCGGCAAATTGAATGCCTAGGAAATTGCCGTCGTCGTCCCTCCAGCTTGCTCGCAGGTTTCCATTGTCAAGCAATACCAGACCAGCCCTCTGTCTGGTTCCCTTATACCCAACGAAAAACCAAAAATCCTCCAAAGATGCTGCATTTAACGAGACACCTTCATCTGCGCCATAGCGCTTCAACTCGGCGATACGCTTTTCGTAGCTGAGCACAAGTTCCAGTAAGTCGTCATGTCTATTCTGGCCACCCTCTGTGACAAAGACAAAATGATCCTTCTCAAGGTCGCTTCCCCACAATTGCGCTTGTTGTCTATAGGCAATGTAGCCAATCGCATAGAGCATTAGGTGACGTCTGCTCCACGAGTCATGTGGATCTTCATCCAAACCCACATCCGTGGATGCAAGTTGTAGTGAGTCAATGGAGAATTCGTGTCGTGGTGCATATGGCTCATAGGACACATTTGAGCCCCCCATCCGCCCTCCCGACTGGTTCTCATAACCCATTAGGAGTCGATAGACATCGTCCCAAGCCTCACCAGAAGCACTTGGCGAATCATCCCTATCCGGCAACGCGATAGTTGTCATGACTGCCCCATCTCACGCCTTCCCCAATAATCGCGCTGGATTCCTTCTCCTGTGATGCCAACGAATATTTCAATTATGCTCGTGTGGGCCCTCTGGAACCAGTCGTCAGTGGCAGACTTCCGAACTCCGGGAAATGTCCCAACGGCCTTCATTTCCAATATAAGTACGTGCGAATCTCGTTGATTGGGCTTGAGGCCGGTTCGAGCCCGAATGAGGAGTCCGGTATCGTCGTTTAGGTGATACCTTCCTTGCCAATCTAGACTTGACAATGGCGTGTCCGCAGAGAGGACCGGCGCAGTGAGTCCTGGAATAACCTGTTGTATCGAACCGGGACCACCCCAGAATTCACCTTCCTCAATGACATCGATGTAAGTCAATTCAGCGTGTGAAATGCTGGCGTCCGCAATATCTACGTCGCGGCGCAAAAACTCTTCGAATGCACCGAAGTGTTTGTCAAACTGGGGCTTTAGGGCTTCGAAGCCGGGATAGACCTCTTTATTCCGCTGCCTCCAGTTGAACATGAAGGCATTCTTCTGAATCTGTATTAGGTGAACGTCGTCAGATGCTACAAACCAGTATCTTGGCATGGGAAATGGCAGATCCAACGTGACCTCGGCTTCGATACTGGCGGGTACCCGTTGTTGGACATTAGGGAATGTATCCCTAACCTGTTCCCAGAAAAGCCCGATGTGCTGGCTATGGAGGGCGTCTAGGGGCGGATCGAAATACGTGGCAATGACAACTTCGTTGATCGGAGGGTTGTCGAATGTGATTGCGCTAGGGGTCATGTTGAATAGAGATCGGGAACATCAGGGACGGGCAATTAGAGATGTGGCTGTGGGTGTATCCGACACCGCCAAGCAGTCATGGATTGTAGCCCTGTGGTGGCAGGGTTCTTGCTCCTCGCCATAAAAGCAATCAAAGTATCTCCGTCCCAACCCGTTCTACCTCCACTAGCGTTACAGTGTAGCACCGACCACAAGGCAAATACTGTGTGTTCCGCAGGTTTGACGCGACGGAGTCATATCTACTGCCACTTCGCTGGTTTACCAACGTCGTTGTAGACCTGAATACAAAGGTTCGTCGTTCTATGCGGCATGGTAGCGCGTACGGGATTCGAACCCGTGATCTCCGCCTTGAGAGGGCGGTGTCCTTGGCCACTAGACGAACGCGCCACGTGAAAAGCTACATCACAGTTTAACCATCACGCCGAGGAATCGCCAATCGATTCACTCCCCGCCTACATCCCCTCCGCAATGTCCCGCACCTTCTCCATCAGCGCCTCCGCCGGCGCGGATATCGCCCGCCCGCGCAGCGTGATCAGCCCGGCCTGGTCCACCGGCATCATATGGCCGAGATGCACGATACCGAGCATATCCTCGTCTTCCGGCTCTGCGACGACGCGCGGGATTATTGAAATGCCGTAACCGTCACCGACATACCGCTTAATCAGGTCCAGCGAATCGGCCTCCATGATGATGTCGTAATCCAGACCCTTGCGCCGGAATTCAGATTCCACCGCAGACCGTGTATACGTGCCCGGCCCCATCGTAATCAGCGGGTATTTGGCGATCTGTTCGAAAGACGTCAGCGGCAATTCCTGTAACACCGGATGGTCAAGTGGCGTAATGAGCAAACGTTGATAGGGAAACAAAGGTCGGAATTCCAGCGCAGGGTCGGGGTCCGATCCCGGCACGATGCCGAAATCCACCTCGCCCTGAGACACCAGCTCGATCACCTCGGAGCGCAGGCGCGAGCGCAGACGCAGGTGGACCCGCGGATTCTCATCACGAAAGGCCTCCACGGCGCGCAGCAGGAAGTGTGTCAGGTTCGTGGTTGTCGCCACCGTCACCGGCCCCTCCGTCTGCGCTTGCTGTGTGTTTGTGGCCAGTCCTTCAATGCCCTCCACCAGCGGATCAGCAAGTTCAAGCAGCTTTTCACCCGCCAATGTCAGCCGAATCGGCCGCCGGATGCGGTCGAACAGCTGCGTCCCCAGCTCCTTCTCCAGCTTCTTGATGTGCGTGGACACCGTCGGCTGACCGATGTCCAGCAGCTCCGCCGCCCGTGAAATGCTGCGCACGCGGGCCGCAATGGTGAAACTGCGTAATTCGCGTACATCCATGTCGCCCCCTCATCCCTTTACCCACCCCATTGTACCATCAGTAAAACAAATACTAACTATCTTGGAATATCCCTTGATGCAATCATTCTACAGCGGCACTATGGATACATGAGAAATAACGAAGACAGAGAAGAGAGAGAAAGAGGGAGGACCCCCATGACACAGACCATCCAGACCGTCAACACCGCGCCCGTAGTCATCCGCCCGATCAAGACCGGCAAGGTCGCGACCGAGGCCAAGGCGAGCGTCGACAGGATCGTCGCGCTGAACGCAAACCTGCTGGCAGCGGCATAAGGGGGTCAAACCCCAAAACCTCCCCCGTCAGCCCCGAAAGGGGCGGGGGGACCAAGAACGAAATACCACCACCACACACCTCCTCCCCGGGAGAAGCTCCGCAACCACACCGCGGGGCTTCTTCTCATTTTGAGAGCGATGCGTTCCCTCCTGGAGAGGGAAGGTCAGGGTGAGGGGGACGGTGCCCGCACAGTGCCAATCAGAGAGCGATGGCAGCCTTGATCGCCTCCACGTCCAGCGAGACATCATTCTGCTCGCTCGTATCAAGATCGCGGAGCGCCGCTGTTCCCTTGGCGACCTCATCGTCGCCGATGATTAGCGCGTAGCGCGCATTGGCCGCGCTCGCAGAGCGTAGTTGTGCTCGCAGGCTCCGGCTCCCCGTCGGGAGCGAAACGCTGACGCCGCCCCGCCGCAGGTCGGCAGCCAAACGCAGCCCGTGTTCGTGCGCGGTGTCGCCCAGATAGACGATGTACAGGTCTGTCCGCGCCGACAGCGAATCCGGTGGCGTCAGCCCCGCCTCTCGCAGATTCATGATGATCCGCTCGATGCCGGATCCAAACCCGACCCCCGGCGTTGGCGGGCCGCCGAGTTGTTCGATCAGACCGTCGTACCGACCCCCCGCGCCCAGTGCCGTCTGCGAGCCCTCGATAGCAGGATGAACCTCAAATACAGTTCGCGTGTAATAGTCGAGTCCCCGAACAAGCCGAGGCGTGATCGTGTAAGGAATCTCCCAGAGATCCAGCAGGGCGCACAGCCGTGTGAAGTGGTCGGTGCAGTCCTGGCACAGACTGTCCACAGGCGTCGGCGCGCTATCGATGATGGGCTGGCACTGCCCCTCCTTGCAGTCCAGCAGCCGCAAGGTGTTCTTCTCATACCGCGTGTGGCAGTCGTCGCAGGAATTATCCAGTCGTGTGGAATAGTATTTCCGCAGCGATTTCAGATAGCGGGGGCGGCAATTCTCATTGATGCAGCCGATGGAGTTCACGTGCAGCTTTAGATTCGTTAGGCCCAGTTCCTCGAACAGACTCCATAGGACGTGGATGACCTCCGCGTCGATTTCCGGATTCGGATCGCCAATGGCCTCCACCCCAAACTGGTGATGCTGGCGTAGACGGCCTGACTGCGGCCTCTCATAGCGAAAGATCGGCGTGATGTAGAAGGCGCGCACCGGCTGCGGCAGCGTGTGCATCCCGTGCTGTATGTACGCTCGGCAAACTGGCGCCGTTCCCTCGGGCCGCAGCGTCAGCAGGTCGTCGCCGCGATCCGTGAACGTGTACATCTCCTTCTCGACGATGTCCGTGCCCTCGCCGACAGTCCGAACGAATAGCCCTGTCTCTTCGAACACAGGCGTGTCGATGCGCCTGAAACCGAAACGATGAGCAACGCTCTGCGCCGCCGCCCGCACCCAATCCCAATACGGTTGATCGTTCGGCAGCGTATCGTTCGTGCCGCGAACGGTTTGGAATCGACGTCCGGCGTCGCTATCGCTGGATGACATCTCAGCGGCTTGCGTGAGAGCGCGTCCTATACACCGGCGATCTGGTAGCCGCCGTCGATGGGCAGCACGTGGCCGGTGATGCCGCTCGAAAGATCACTCAGCAGGAACAGCGCCGCCTTCGCGACCTCATCGTGCGTGATATTGCGCTGCAGCGGCGACCGTTCTGCCTGGATGCGCTTCATATCCACATAGCCGTGAATGGCGCGGGATGAGAGTGTGTCCAGCGGCCCCGGGGAGAGCGCGTTTACGCGGATGCCGCGCGGCCCCAGCTCATACGCCAGCTGCCGCACCTCATTCTCCAATGCCGCCTTCGCCGTGCCCATGATGTTGTAGCCGGGGAACACGCGGTCGGACGCCTGGAACGTCAACGTCACGATGGTCCCACCCTCTGACATCAACGGCGCGGCATAGCGGGCAACGGGAATAAGTGAATACGCGCTGACCTCCAGCGCGATGCGAAAGCCGTCGCGCCCCGTCTCGGAAAAATCCCCGCCCAGGTCATCCCGATTCGCAAAGGCGATGCTGTGGATCAGGAGGTCGACGGATGCCCCGTCCGCCGCGATCTGCCCGAACGCGGATTCAACGTTCTCATCCTCGGACACGTCGCACTCGATGAGAGTGACGTTGTTCATCTCGTTTGTCAGCTTGCGGATGCCGTCGCCGAGCCGCTCATTCTGGTACGTCAGGTACAGATTCGCGCCCGCAGAATGCAGCGCCTGCGCGATGTGCCACGCGATGCTGCGGTGATTCGCCACCCCCAGCACAACCGCATTCTTCCCTGAAAGATCAATCGAATACATAACCCGGCATCGCCTTTCCGCCGCCTTCTATGCTGTGGGTTATTGTATCGCGGCTGGAGTGTAGACTTAATCCATGGGTATGTTCAGTGTCCCGGTACGGCTCTCAAACCCAAGTGGCGGGGATGAAGTAGAGTTCAATGCGCTCGTCGATACCGGCGCGTTTCTAACCATGGCGCCGGAGCAGGCATTACGCGGACTCGGCCTAGAGCCGATGCGAACGACGAATTTTGAGCTTGCGGACGGCAGCGTCGTTACCTACGGAGTAGGAGAGGCGCGGGCGGCAATCAATGGTGTCAGCGTTACAACGCGTGTTGTGTTCGGCCCTGATGGCGTTGAGCCAGTCCTGGGTGCCTACACGCTGGAGGGCCTGGAATTGGCCGTCGATCCCGTCAATGAAACGCTGATTCCCACGCCCCGTCGCCCTCGATTGTAACGCGGCGAGCCAACTCAACTGCCGCCAAAGCCGAATCGCGAACTTCAGCCGTAACGCAGTTACCTCAACAGGCCGCCACGCCGGAACGCGGAATTCCAACTGCTTAAACAAACCAGATCTGATCGCGAACCTGAGCCGTAGCGCAGCTACCCGCCCGCAGTCCGCGCCGCCACACGCACGTCTCGCGCGAAGCTTGACCGCAGCGCGAGGAGGATTGCGAACATGACTGCGACGCCTCCGCCGATTCCCACCGCCATCGGCGCGCCCAGCCACTCCGCCAGCGCTCCGACTTGCAGGCCGCCCAGAGGGATCAGGCTGTACGTCATGCTGAACACGCCCATCACCCGGCCCCGCAGCTCCTCCGGCACCGCGCTCTGCAGCAGCGTCAGGTTTGTGATCTGTGAGAGCGAGTTGAACGTGCCGGAAAGGAATAGCGCCGCCAGCGACAGCCACAGCAACTCACTGAACGCGAAGATCATCACCATCACGCCGAAAAGCCCCGCACAGCCCAACAGGATCACCAGCGGCCATCGACCCCTCACCCAGAAGGCCGCAAGACCTGTGCCGATGAGCCCGCCCGCGGCCGATGCCGACAAGAGCCAACCCATCTCCGTCACGCCGCCCCCCAGGATGTCCCGCGCAAACACCGGCATCAGCTGGAAATACGCAACGCCAAAAAAACTGTCCACGAACGTTAGCAGGATCAGGCTCGCAAAGAGGTTGCGCCGGGCGATGAACGTGATCCCCTCAAAAAGCTCCTTGAACACGTTGCCGGGCACGCGATCGACGCGCGGAATCCGCACGAAGAAAAGCAGCAGCGTCCCCAGCCCGTATCCGATTGTTACGGACCCGAACGTCGCCGCGGAGCCGATTCGTTCGATCAGAAACCCGCCCAGTCCCGGCCCAATCACCCGTGTCCCCTGCCAAATAGAAGAACTGAACGCCAGAGCGTTCATCAGCAGCCGCCTGTCCGGAATCAAAGCCGGGACCACCGCCGTCCGTGTCGGCTGGTCGATGCCCTGGATGATGCCGATTGCCGCGGACGCTGCGAGCAAATGCCACGGCGCGAGTATCTCCCCGAACGTCAGCATCATCAGGACAGTCACCGTAATGGTCGCGCACACCTGCGTGGTGATCAGCAGAGCCAGCCTGCTCACGCGGTCTGCCGCCACTCCTCCAATCAGGTTCACGCTGATGGTCGCAAAACCCATCACGCCGCCCAGGTACCCGAGGAAGAGTTCTGAGTCTGTTAGCTCATACCCCTCCCAGGCGATGAGGACGCGGAGGATCTGCCAACCCATCACGAATGAGACGGCGCTGAACCAGTAGTTGCGGAAATTCGGGACTGCTAGCGAGCCGAGCGGAGACGTGACGGCTCTGTGCGTCTGTTCGAGTTGCTGTTGTTCAGTGTCGGTTTCGCGTGGCGTGGACATTGACGACGCCGGCCTGCAAGGGCGGCCCCCATAGGCGCATATAATACAGCGGATGCCGCCGTTGACGCCGCCGGAGAAGCCTTGTGAGAACCGCTAGACGCCTCATAGCCGCCCTCCTGCTTATCGTTGGACTTGGCGGCTTCGCCATATCCGCCGCGCCCGTTTTCCAGGACACATCTGGCGGGCATGCCGCCCTTGTCGTAATCGATGGCACCATCGAACCTGTGACGGCCCGCTACATCTCCCGCGCGCTCAGCAGAGCGGCAGAAGAAAATGCGGAGATCGTCGTCATCACAATCGACACCCCCGGCGGCCTGCTCGATTCCACCCGTGACATCGTTGAGGAGATATTTGCGAGCCGTGTTCCGGTCATCGTCTACGTGGCCCCAAGCGGCGCGCAGGCCGCCTCAGCCGGAACGTTCATCACGGCGGCGGGGCACGTCGCCGCTATGTCCTCCGCCACCAACATCGGCGCGGCATCGCCGGTCGGCGGTGGAGGCGAGGATCTGCCTGACACGCTGGAATCCAAGGCGCGGCAGGACGCCGCCGCATTCCTGAGGAGCATCGGCGAGCGGACGGGACGCAACCCGCAAGCATTGGAGGCCACCGTCCTCGAGGCCCGCTCCTACACCGCGTCCGAGGCGCTCGATGAGGGGATCATCGACCTACTGGCGGACGACATCAACGACTTGCTCGAAAGCGTGGATGGACGGACGGTGACCGTGGACGGCAGTGAAACCGTCCTGGAAACCGCAGGGCTTGCAGTCCGCGACATTGAAAAGACGGCGCTGGAACAATTCCTGGAGATTATCTCCAATCCCAACATCGCCTTCCTCCTCCTGACGATTGGCGGACTGGGGATCGTCATCGAGTTCATCAGCCCCGGCTTCCTCGGGCCCGGCATCGTTGGCCTCATTGCGCTCGCGCTGGCCTTCGTCGCCTTGGGCAACTTACCCGTCAACTGGGTCGGTTTCGGCCTCATTGCCGTGGCGATGTTCCTCTTCTATATGGAGATGCAGGCCCCGGGGATCAGCGTCTTTGGAATTGGTGGCGCGCTCAGCTTCCTCGTTGGCGGCTTCCTGTTATTCGGCAGCTTTGAGGCCCCCGCGATAGACTCGCCAAGTTTCCGCGTCAGCTACTGGATGCTGGGCACGGTGGGCGCCGGCCTGTTCGCCGGCCTCGCGCTGACCTTCCGGGCGCTGGCTCAATACAGAGGGGTCGACTACACCTCGCCTGCAAGAGCTCCTCTGGGAAAGTCAGGCAGGGTCATTAATCCTATCGATCCACAGGGCACGGTTCGTGTTGCCGGTGAGATCTGGACTGCCGAGTCCGCCACAGGCGAGCCGATTGAAGAGGGAGTTCGGGTCAGTGTCGTTGACGTGGACGGATTAATCGTGACAGTGAGAAGAGAAGAGTGAGCCGTTCATGGAACGGCGGAAGGAGAATGCAAGATGATCCCGTACATATCAATCGTCAAGCAATATGAGCGGCTGGCCGTTTTTACCCTCGGCAAGTACTCAGGGTTGAGAAAACCCGGACTCAACCTGCTGGTATGGCCGTTCCAGTCGACGCAGAGAATAGACCTGCGCGAGACCGTGATCGACATCCCCCGTCAGACCAACATCACCCTCGACAACGCGCCGATCGACATTGATTTCCTCGTGTACATGAGAGTGCAGGAGAACGACGCCGAGAGATCCGTGATTGAGGTTGTCGACTATCGCAGCGCCGTGATCGGCATCGCCACAACCAACCTCAGGGCGGTCATCGGCGAGATGAATCTGGATGATGTCCTTTCTCAACGCGAGAGGATCAACGAGTCCCTTCGGGCCAAGCTGGATGAGGTGACGGAACGCTGGGGCATCAAGGTGACGCAGGTTGAGATTCGTGAGGTGGAGCCCAATCGCGAGATCCAGGAAGCCATGAACCGTCAGATGTCCGCGGAGAGAATCCGACGCGCGGCGGTGACGGAGGCAGAGGGAACCCGGCAGGCCGCCATCACCGTCGCCGAGGGCGAAAAGCAAGCCGAAATCCTCAGGGCGGAGGGCGAACGGCAGGCCGAAATACTCTCCGCCGAGGGCGACCAGCAGGCCGCCATCCTCCGCGCCGATGGCTTCGCGACGGCTTTGGATCGCATCTCCGGCGTCGCGCGTGGCATCGACCCCAACACCCTCAGCCTGCAATACCTGGACGCGCTCAAGGACGTGGGCGCCGCGCCGTCCACCAAATTCATCTTCCCGATGGAGTTCACGAACCTGATCCGTCCGTTCACGAACCTGATGTCCACCAACGACGACGACAACCAGTAGCACCCATGCCAATGACATTCTGAGCATTCCTATGTCATTCTGAGCGCAGCGAAGAATCACTCAGCAGCGGGGGAAAGCAGTGCCGGCATTCGATGATTTCACCGGAACCGTGCGTGGGACGCCCGTCGTCACTCGCGTCATGGAAAGCATGATGATTGAGGCCGCGCAGGCCCTGCGTGACATCTGCCGCGTGTTCAAACAGACCGGCGAGCCGATGGGCGGACACCATCTCCCCGCCGGCGGCTACATGGGTGAGATGATCGTCCGCGCCCTCATTGAGGCCGATCTCATCGAGGAAGTCGAAGGGCAGGAGCGCGGCTTTATGCGCCGCTACAAGCCGACAAAGAAGGGCGAAAAGACCTACGCCAAGCTGGACAAGGAGGACGCCTTCTCCCGAAGAGCCAGCTAGCTACACCTGCCTGTTCTGCCAACCCTTCGCCCTTCCGCGCGTCCTATTGCGTCATTCTGGCCGCATGGCCAGAATCCGAATCGCATTCCGCACACCGGCACACTTTGTTGTCGTGTCATTCTGAGCGGAGCGAAGAATCTAAAGACACATGAAGCGCCAAAGCCGGAACGCGGCGGACCAACGTCGTGGAAAATCCAACGCTGATCGTGAACTGAGAAACGTTCCTTGACCGCCCAAGCCGGAACGCGCAACGCCAACGGCATGGAAAACCCAACACTGATCGCGAAGTTCAAAAAATCGGGGCGCCCGGATTTGAACCGGGGACCTCCGCGTCCCGAACGCGGCGCGCTGCCAAACTGCGCTACGCCCCGACCGACAAAGAAACTGCGGGCAGCAA
Source organism: Dehalococcoidia bacterium (assembly GCA_965207895.1). Taxonomy (GTDB): domain Bacteria; phylum Chloroflexota; class Dehalococcoidia; order UBA6926; family UBA6926; genus VXMO01. Next base: position 79,181 of record CBDBNN010000003.1, on the reverse strand, counting down.
ACCGCCCGCTCGCTTAAGAGTATACGAGGTTGCGACCCGGAGCGGGGCTTAGTGCCGCATCACGCCGCCGTGGCCCGCCGTGTTGTAAATATCGCGAACTGCGAGGCCGATATCGTCCGGTCAACCCTCGGTCGTGCGGAAGTAGGAGTCAACGTCGCGGGAGTCCAGTGCCTGAGCAGCGTCTGCGCCGAACAGAACAGTAGAAACGAATCGGTGCGCGTGTCTCCATGCCGCGCCAATTTGCCGCGACATAGTGGCGGTCAGGCCGCCCTCAGTCGACGTAGCCGCGGGCGCGGAGCGCATCGTTGACGTTGACATCGCCCACCCACACCTCTGCCTTCAGCCTGCCGAGACTGTCCGATTCCGTTGCCTCGTAAAACACTATTGTATCCGCCACCAGCTCAGACAGGTACGCCTCCGCCTGCCCGCGCCGATCAGGGTCACTCGGCAGCGTGACCCCCGCCAGCACCAGGCGCTCCGCATCCTCCATGTAGATCACGCCGCCCTCGATAACGTCTGCAACGCGGCCCCACCTGCGCGGCGTTGGAGAGTCACCGGTGCTCACGCCATCATTGGTGGTGGTCACCGCAGTCTCACAGAAGCCCTACGTCACAGGACCAAACACCAGAACGACCGTCAGCCCTGTGATGACTCGTCCGATAATCGTCCCGACGATAACTGCCACAGCGGCGAGCGGCATGCTGCAAGAGAGCGACTCGCGTGTGGCAATCATCATGGCCGTCGCAATCCAGAAAATCGCGGCGAGAGCCGCCACATCGCCAATTGCCGGCGCCAGGACGAGAATCATCAGCAGAGCGGGTGTTGCTGTGAAGCCCACGCTCCGAATGAACTGCAGGAAAGTACCGCCCAGAAAGCCCGCCGCGGACGTGCCCGCGATAAGGGACACGATCATGTACGAGAACAAGGCCGAAAGCGTCCATCCTAGGCCCGTGAAGATGAATGAGGAAATGAACACGTTTGACGCCGTCAAGTCCCCCTCGGCATAAAGCGTCCCCAATGACGCCGCAATGCCGTGGATGATTGATACCAGGACGACGACGAATACCGCTTGCCGAATCGCGCCCGGGTCTTGCCGTAGCTCGTCATACAGCAGCGAATCGCCCAAGGCCGAGCGAGCCATGCGGACGTGGAGACTATCAGGCGGCCCTACCACTGCCAACTCCAATCGCAAACTGAGAGAAGAACATACCGTTAGAGTATAGGAACATGGCTGAGGGAGTCGCAGGAGGTCATCGCGCCGATGAGCACTAATGACGTTGAAGTGCTGCGTGGAGAGATTATCTCCATCGGCACGGAGATCCTGCTTGGCGCGCTCGTAGACACCAATGCGAATTACCTCGCGTCCCAACTCCCGGGCATCGGCATCGGAAACTACCGTGTTACAACCGTCGGCGACAACCTCGACAGGCTCGCCCGGGTATTCGAAGAAGCGTGGAGCCGGTCGGATGTCGTTGTTGCAACGGGCGGCCTAGGCCCCACGGAGGACGACGTCACACGTGAAGCCATCGCTCAGTTCCTCGGCGAGGAACTCTATCCCGACGCCTCGCTCGAAAAGGAACTGCGGGAGTTCTTTAATCGGCGCGGCATCGCCATGGCAGAGCGCAACCTCAAGCAGACCATGCTCATCCCGTCTGCGGAAGCCATCCCCAACCCTCGCGGCACCGCGCCCGGGTGGTGGGTCGAAAAGGACAAGAAAATCATCATTGTGATGCCGGGCGTCCCGCGGGAGATGTACGGCATGTGGGAAGAACAGGCCCTGCCGCGGCTTAAGCTCCAGCTCATGGGCAATGACGCCGTCATCCACTCCCGGACCATCAAGACCTTCGGTCTCAGCGAAGCAAGTGTCGATGAGCGGCTTGGCGAACTGCTGCATGGCCTGAACCCCACAATCGGCGTCTACGCAAAGTCGGACGGCATCCACATCCGCCTCACGGCGCGTGCGTCCACGGAATTGGATGCGTCGCAGCTCATCACACCCGTCGAAGATGTGGTGAGAGATCGACTCGCTGCGCAACTCTGGGGACAGGACGACGATACCCTTGAGGCCGTCATCCAGCGCGTCTACACCGAGCGTGGTCTGACTGTCGCAACCATGGAATCCTGCACCGGAGGCAACCTGGCCAACATCCTCACGGACGCCCCCGGCGCGTCCGCCTACTTCCGAGCCGCCTACGTCACGTACACAAACGAGATGAAGATCGCCATGGGCGTGCCCGCCGAGATCATCGAGAAGCACGGCGCAGTCTCCGGAGAATGCGCCATCGCCATGGCGGACGCCGCCCGCGAACGTTCCGGCGCGACAATTGGCGTCGGCATCACAGGAGTCGCGGGGCCCGGTGAGTTGGAAGGCAAACCTGTCGGCCTCGCCTATATCGGCATATCTGATGAGAGCGGCCACAAGATGCGCGAGGGGCGCTATCCCGCCCAGCGCCTCGACTTCAAACTCCGCGTCGCCCGCACCGCCATGTTCGAACTGCGAGGATGGGCCCTCGCCCGCGACTAGTAGCGATCTGTACAATGCCCGTACCCCGCCATTCTCAAAAGGACCCGGAGAGAAAGTCCGCCACACCATGATTCCAGCAATTGAACAACATTCCGACGATATCCGGCGGCTCTGCGCCGACTACCGTGTCCACAGCCTCTCCCTGTTCGGCTCGTCCGCCACGCTCCACGACGATGATGCCCCACATGACCTCGACTTCCTCGTTGAGTTCAAACCTGAGGCAATTGACAACTACGCGGATGCCTATTTCGGCTTGTTGGAAGCCCTGCAGCGGCTCTTCGGCAAACCGGTGGATCTGGTTGTTGAATCCGCAATCCGAAACCCACTCTTCCTCGAATCCATTCAAAAGACTAGGACAGAACTCTATGCAGCCTGACGCCCGCAAACTCCTTGAGGATGTCCGCCGTGCTTGCGACCTCCTCGGCGAGTTCACCGCGTCGAAGGCATTGGCTGACTACGAGGATGACGCAATGCTGCGCTCTGCAGTCGAACGTCAATTCGAGATTATCGGTGAGGCCGTCAATGCGCTGACGCGAATCGACCTTGCCACCGCACAAAGGTTGACGCGCTACGAGCGCATCATCGCATTCCGAAACATCCTGATTCACGCATATGCCGATGTCGACAATAGGCTTGTCTGGGATGTCCTGCTCAACAGCCTTCCTACGCTTCGCAACGAAGTAGCCACCCTCCTGACAGAACCGAAATAAACTCACCCCCCTAAACCCCTTCCCCTTGACCCCATGTCTACAATGGGACGAACAAACGCGATGCGACAGATCGGCATTCTCACCAGCGGGGGAGACGCGTCCGGCATGAACGCGGCGATTCGTGCCGTCGTCCGTGCGGGCGCATCCGTTGGCATCCGCAGCCTGGGCATTCGCAATGGCTTTGACGGCCTCATGCGCGGCGATTTCCAACGGCTTGGACCGAAATCTGTCGCGCACATCCTCCAGCGAGGCGGCACAATTCTCGGCACCGCCCGCGCCCCTGATATCGAGACCGAAGAGGGTCGAGCCCGGGCCGCCAAACAAATGGCCGCATCCGAGCTTGATGGGCTTGTTGTCATCGGCGGCGAAGGAACACTGAGAGCCGGACAAAAGCTCCACGAGGAGCATGGCTGCAAGATCGTCGCAGTACCGGCCACGATTGACAATGATATCCCCGGCACGGACATGTGCATCGGCTTTGACACGGCAGTCAACGCCGCTGTTGAAGCGATGGACAGAATCCGTGACACCGCTGAATCGAGCGGCCGCATCTTCTTCGTTGAGGTAATGGGCCGAACACGCGGCCTGATAGCCCTCTATGCCGGCCTCTCGGGTGGTGCGGATGCCATCGTCATCCCCGAAGAACATGAAGATATCGGTGTATTGTGCCGCCGCCTCGTCACGGCGCATCGTGGCGGCAAGCGCAGCCTGCTCGTTGTTGTGGCAGAGGGCGAAGAGGCTGGTGGCGCTTTCTCAGTCGCAGACCAGGTGCAGCAGCGACTCAATGGCCGCCTGCAGGTGGACTATCGTGTGACGGTGCTGGGTCACGTACAGCGTGGTGGCGTGCCGACGGTGGCGGACAGGATTCTCGGCACCGTGCTCGGCGCTGCAGCCGTTGAGTGCCTGAATGATGGCCTTGATCACCACATGGTGAGCGAGGCGGGAAACACTCCCGTCTTTACCCCTCTTGAGGATGTGCTCTCAGTGACCAAGGAACTGCCGTCAGACCTGATGCACCTGCTGCACACGGTAGGACAGTCATAAGCCAGCCTGCTGGACTAGATCTCCCAGAATCACAGCAGGCAGCGCCGGCACGCGCCTAAAGTCCTCATCGTTGGTCACAAAGAGCGTGCAGTTGGCCAGCAGAGCGGTCGCGGCATGGAGAGCATCAGGGGTCTTGAGCCCGGTCTCACCACGTATGCGCGCCGATGTTTCCCAAACCTCTCGTGTCGTTGAGATCAATTCAACGTCTCTTGATTCAAAGAGAGCTCGGAAAAGTGATTCCACATCGGAGTTTCCGTCTCGGATGGGTTTGGCCAGGGTTTCTGGGATGGCCAGTTCACTGCTGACAATGTTGAAATGTCCGGCTTCGGCCGCCTGCCAAATGGGGTCCAAGTGGACGATGAAAGGTGCGACCCTTTCGACGCTGTAGATGAGGCTGCTGGAATCCAGGTAGATTGGCCCTCGTGCTGGTAAACTCAGCGGTCCCACGAAGCCCGTTCTTCTCTGATGTACTCGTCCACTTCCTCGGCAGACTTAAACATCAGCCCGCCCGGTGCCTGCGAGATAATCTCCCAAGCTGAACGCTTCTTCTCCGATACACGTGCTTCCGAGGACGCTGAAATCGTCACGTCCACGTCCTCACCTTCGGTTAGCTCTGCGCTCTCGATTTCAATCTTTCCGCCGGGCTGGACCGTCGCTCTGATATGTAATTCTCGAACCATTGCCGCTCACCCTCCGAAATCAATCTTAACGCAATAGCCCATTCCCGGTGGTCGCGGCACACCCCAGGAAGGGAACGCAGCCGCAACGCAGCCCTCAATAGTCGTATAATTATGTTCTTGATTATGGTCTACAAAGCGTTACATCAACCTCGTTAGGCGACAGGACACTCTCTAATGGCATCTCAGGCAGGGCAGCGGCCCGGCGGCGGCCCTCCCGCAGCAGGCGGCCCGCCCGGCGGATGGGGCGGCGGCGCCCCCCAGGCGGAGAGAGGGGGCCCGTTCCGCGCACTGCGTCCATTCCGATACGGAAGCTATACGGCGTACTGGGCGGGATCGATCCTCTCGATAACGTCGTTCTTCATGCTCATCATCGCGCGCGGATGGCTGACATTTGACATCACGTCGTCAGACCTGTGGGTTACGATCGTCAGCGCGGCATCGTTGCTGCCTGCGCTGTTCCTTTCGATTGTGGGCGGCGTCATCGCGGACAGGTTCAACCGCAAGCACATCCTGATTGCCAGCGAAATATCGAATTTCGCCACGCATATCGCGTTGGCGCTGCTCGTTCTGACGGAGCTCATCGAGGTCTGGCACCTTGTCGCGCTGTCTCTTCTGCACGGCACGATGTTCGCGCTGTCCTCCCCCGCACGATTCTCCATTGTGCCAAGCCTCGTGCCGCCGAACCTGATTGCGAATGCGACCGCGCTGTCGTCAATCATGTTCAGCGGCGGCGCTTTGATGGGCCCGGTTGCCGCGGGCTTCCTGCTTGACGTTGAGCCGTCATACGCTTTCTTTGCGGGCGCGGCGTTGGTGGGCGTCTCCACGCCTCTGTTCCTACTGATCAAGCTGAACGCGATGCCGGCATGGGGACAGGGGCAACAACGAGGCGGCGTGTTTGAGAACGTCATCGAAGGTCTGCGGCATATTCGTGAGCGAAAGATACTGCTTGGCCTTGTTCTGATGGGGATGGTTGCCACATTCTTCGGCATGCCCTATCAGGCGCTGCTCCCCGTCTTTGCGGAAGAAGTCCTCGAAGCCGGCCCGCGAGGACTCGGCTATCTCGGCATGGCAGGCGGCATTGGAGGGACGATTGGCTCCCTTCTCATCGCCACGTTCAGCTCAGTCAATCAGTTGAAGGCATGGCTGGTTGTCGGGTCACTCGGCGTCGGGCTGTTCATCGCCGGATTTGCGCAGGCAGAGTGGTTCGCCGGCCTGCTCGGACTCGATCTGTCTGGCGCGTTCATCGTCGCCCTCATCTTCGCCGGAGTCGCCGGCTGGTTCTTCCAGATGGTGATGACGGGCAACTTCTCCCTGGTGCAGGTCTTGACGCCTGACCAACTGCGCGGGCGCGTGATGAGCGTGCGGCTCATCGTATTTGGATTTCAGCCATTCGCGCTGATCATTACCGGTGTCATCGCAGAAGTTTACGGCGCTCCGTTCGCGGTCACAGTGACAGGCCTCGGACTGTTCGTCTGCTCCGTCGCGCTGCTCTCGTTCTTCCCCGCCTTGCGCAAGAAAACCGATGACGCGGTGCAGGGCGTCGGCCATGCCCCCCCGATGGGAGGCCCGCCGAACGGCGTCGCCGATGGTAACAGCAAGCCTCCCGCGGACGGAGAATTTCCCGCAGGCCGGCCATCTGCCCCAGTCGCCGAACGTCCCTCGGGCTCATCCCCCGCCGACTAGTCGATACTCGCGATACTTATCCGCCTGTCGCTGTTGATGTGGGTGGCGGCGGAGGAATAATCGACTGACCGCGTGCTCGCACAATTCCCGGCCGCGGCAGCACGACAAACACGAGGATCATTGCGAGGAAACTGAAGGCGGCAAACAGCAGGAACCCGTTCTGCATCCCGCCCATGTACTGATCGGTTAGTGTTGCCACGTACGGTGCCACTGATACTGCCATCGCCACCATCGTCCACAGGAAACCCTGCGCCGCTCCGAAGGCTCGTCGCCCGAAATAGGTCGCAAGAAGCGCAGGCTGCAACACGATAATCGCCCCGAAACCCGGCGAGAACGCCACGAAGAACAGGATCAGGTACCAGTTCGCTTCCGGCCTGCTCAGCGCAAATGCCGCGATGCCGATTCCCTGCAGCAGTGTTGCAAGGACCGCCCCACGCCGCGGGTCCATCGCATCCGCCAGCCAACCGCCCCCGACTCTGCCCACAATCGTGATCAACGCCATTGCGCCCACGGCATCCGCGGCTGCCAGCCGTGAATAACCGGCCTCCTCCATGAATGGAGCCTGGTGGATTTGCAGCGCGCCGATTGGCCAGAAGGACAGGAACATCAGCATGGACAGGAACCAGAACGTGGGCGTTCGAAGTATCTGAGTAAATGTCAGCCCGTACAGGATGGGTGCCTGCACAACGCCCTCCGCGGAGGATTCGACCACCTCGTCCCCGTCCGGCCGCATCCCATAATCCTCGGGAGTCCGCCGTAGCACGAACGCCATCGGCAAGAGAACAACAATGATGATGACCGTCATCAAGAGAAAAGAATCCCGCCAGCCGATCGCCTCCATCACGTAGAGAGACGGACGCGTGAGGATTCCACCCGCTCCGAGCCCAACAACTGCAATGCCAACCGCTCGACCCCTCATGCGGTCGAACCAGTTGACGACGGCCGAGACGCCGCCGGCAAAGAAAACGATTGGGCCCAGCCCCGCCAGCGTCAGACCGATGTAGAGGTGCCACGGCTCCGTCATCACGCCCATGATCGCGAACCCCGCTGCTCCCAGGATCATCCCGCCGCCCACCACAGGCTTCGGCCCCCATCTGTCAAAGAAGCCGCCCAAAAGCGGTGACACAATCGCCCCCAAGACCGTCGCCACGATGAACGCCGCCTCGATGGCCGCCCCCACGTCCGGGATCTCGTCGCGGATCGGTGTCACGAAGAGCGTGAAGTCATAGAAAAAGAACCCGCTGTAGATGAAAGCGACCATGAACGCGGCGATAACGATCCACCAACCATAGAAAATCGACGTTGGTGTTGGTACGCGAAACCCGCTGCGTTGCTGCATTTCTGAATGTCCTGCGCGTAAGTCTGGAGAAAACCGCGTCTCACCGACCGTGCGAACCGGGGCCTCTAAAGCGTAGCACCCCGCCGCCGCTCACTTTGAGCCTGTGGAAGGATGAGCGAAACGCCGGGACGCGGAGCCAAACTCGACAGGCCGATCATGGCTGATCGCGAACCGGGAAGACAGCTTCCTGCTTGCGCCGTCAATGCCGGAACGCGGAGTCAAACTTGACAGGCCGCTCAAGACTGAGCGCGAACCGCGAAGGCTGATTCCTACTTGTGACGCCAACGCCGGAACGCGGAGTCAAACGTCACAGGCCAATCAAAGGTTATCGCGAACCGAGAAAATTAGCGGGCGTACCATAGATGAATGACCTCCCCCAACGGTCCGTCACCGCATGACACCATCGTTCCTAAGAAAAAGCCGCTGATTTTCTACGGCTGGTGGGTCGTCGCCGCCGCCGTTGTCCTGAATATCGTGTTTGGTGGAATCCTCTTCTATGGATTCACGCTGGTCATTGATCCAATCACCGAGGAGATGAATTGGACCAAGACGCAGGTCACCGGCGCCTATCTCTTCATGGGTTTGCTTATTGGGGTTCTCGCCCCGCTCCTTGGCTGGTCGTTTGACAAGGTAGGCCCGAGGCCGCTCCTCTTCTTCGGCCTGACCAGCCTCGGGTTCAGCCTCATCATGCTCCACTACGTTCAGAGCCTTCCCATGTTCTACCTGTGGTTCTCGCTGGCCAACGCCAGTTCTGTCGGCATCTGGATGTCGGGCGGCCCGGCCGTCGCCAACTGGTTCGTCAGAATGCGTGGCCGTGCATTGGGCATCCATTCTCTGGGATTCGCATTCGCGGGATTCATGGCCCCGCCGTTCCTGTGGCTCGTCGATGGCGCGGACTACGGATGGCTCGTCTTTGCCGGTGTCGGCTGGCGGGACGCCTTCTTTGTGACCGGCGTGATTTTCTTCATCCTGATGCCCTTCGCGGTGCTCATCATCCGGCATCGCCCTGAGGATCTCGGCCTCTACCCGGACGGCGCGGACGAGCCGCCGCCCGAGGCCGCCATGTCATCCGGCGCTCCAATTTCCGACGACGTTGAGATCAATGCCACCGCGTGTGAGGCGCTCAAGACGAATGCATTCTGGCTGCTCGCCGTCGCATCCATGTTTGGCTTCCTGACGATTGCCACTCTCCAGGTTCACTGGGTGCCGTATCTCGGCAGCACAGGATTCTCACGCGAGTTGGCGGCGTTCTACCTGACTCTGCTGCCTCTGAGCACTGTGGTCGGGAGGCTCACCTTCGGATTCCTGGCCGATTTCATGGATAAGCGGCGCGTAACAGCCCTCGCATTCGGCGTTCAGGCCTGTGCCGTCTTTACCCTTGCGTGGGTGGATGAATCGCGCCAATGGAGCATCCTGCTCTTCCTCCTTTTCTGGGGTTTCGGCTTTGGCGGCACGGTTGTTACGCGGATGGCATTGCAGGGCTTCCTGTTTGGCCGCAACTCCTTCGGCGCGCTTCAGGGAGCGCTCTCCATGACCAGCGAGGCCGGCTTCGCTCTGGCGCCATTCCTTGCAAGCATCGTCTTTGAGGGTCTGGGCACCTATCGCCCAGCGTTCCTGGCATTCGCGTTCCTCTGCTTCATGTCCGTCCCGCTCACCCTGCTTATACGCCGCCCGGGGCTGGCCGCGCGGGGTTTCGGCCCGATTAGCCACAGAGAGGAAGCCGAAGAGACTGCCGACAAGGACCCCGCCCCGGCGACACCCCCAAGATAGGCACCCTGTATTCCCCGCTTCGCTACGCGGCATTCCACGACTCCCGTAATGCAGGAGCGCCAACCGAGAGGCGTACCATAGGTAAATGTCCCTTGTTACCGGTGCATTTCCGCCGGGCGGAAACATAACACGCAAGAAGCCACGCATCTTCTACGGCTGGTGGATTGTCATCGCCGCCGTCATCCTGAACATCCTGCAGGGCGGCATCCTCTTCTACGGTTTCACCCTTATTCTCGACCCGGTCACGGACGAGATGGGATGGACCAAGACCGAGTTGACCATCGCGTATCCCATTATGGGCGTTGTCATTGGCGTGTTTTCGCCGTTCCTGGGCGGGCTGTTTGACAAGATTGGCCCCCGGCCGCTGATCGGCGGGGGCATGGTCATCGTCGCCGTGAGCATGATGATGCTCCACTACGTTCAGAGCCTTCCCATGTTCTATCTGTGGTTCTCACTACTGAACCTCGGCTCCATGGGAATCTGGCTCTCCGTCGGGCCCACGGTGGCCAACTGGTTCGTGCGCGCTCGAGGCCGCGCGCTCGGGACCTATTCGCTGGGATTTGCGCTGGCCGGGCTCATTGCCCCGCCCCTGTACTGGCTGATCGACGGCGGCATTATCCTCGGATTCGAATTTAACGGCCTGGGGTGGAGGGACTCCTTCTTCATTCTTGGCGTGATGTTCCTGTGCCTTATGCCGATCACCATTCTCATCTTCCGCCACCGACCCGAGAACATGGGCCTCTATCCGGATGGCGCTGATTATCCGCCGCTGGAGGTCAGCGCGGGCGCAGAGATGTCGGACGACGCCGAGATGACCACAACGGCCATGCAGGCGCTGCGTACCCAGGCTTTCTGGTTGATGGCGGTCTGTTCAGGCCTGACATTCCTCACGATTGCGACATTGACCGTGCATTGGGTGCCCTACATGGGCAGCATCGGCATCGAGCGCGAGGCCGCCGCATTCTTCTTGCCGTTGTTGCCGCTCGGAACAGTGCTGGGCCGGATCACGTTCGGGTTCCTCGCTGACCTGTATGACAAGAAGCGCATCACGGCGCTCGCGTTCTGCGTGCAGGCGGCGGCTGTGTTCATGCTCTCCCAGGTCGATGCCGTGCGTGAATGGACGCTCTTCCTGTTCCTGCTGTTGTGGGGGTTCGGATTCGGAGGGACAATCGTTGCGCGAATGGCGCTTCAGGGCTATCTCTTTGGCCGCAACTCCTTCGGCGCGCTGCAGGGCATGCTGTCAATGACCACTGAGGCGGGCTTTGCGTTGTCGCCACTCCTCGCAAGCATCGTGTTTGAGGAACTGGGTACATATCGTCCCCTGTTCCTGGGATTCGCCCTGTTGGCATTCTTCGCCGCGCCATTGACGATGCTCATCCGCCGCCCCAGACCTCAATTTGCCATCGGATATGCAGGAGCCCGGTCTGCAAACAGCGAGCCGGAAACGCCCGCGCCAGCGCGAACAGCCGCAAGCGAAGACATATAGGCGTATCCCCGCTCATCCTGAGCTTGTCGAAGGGTTAGCGAATCGTCCCTTACCCCGAACCATGCGCGAATATGGGGCGTACCATAGGTAAATGTCCCTTGTGACCGGTGCATTTCCGTCGGGCGGCAACATCGCCCGCAAGAAGCCTAAGATCTTCTACGGCTGGTGGATCGTTATCACCGCCGTCTTCCTGAACATCTTCCAGGGCGGTGTTCTCTTTTACGGCTTTACTCTTGTCTTCGATCCCATGACCGAAGAGATGAACTGGTCAAAGACGGAAGTCACCGCCACCTATCCCATCATAGGCCTCACGATTGCCGTGCTTGCCCCGTTCGTCGGCTCGCTCTTTGACAGGATTGGTCCGAGGCCGCTCATTGCCGTCGGCATGAGTATCGTCGGGACTGGCCTGATCATGCTCCATTCCGTCGATAGCCTGCCAATGTTCTACCTCTGGTTCTCCCTCGCCAACATCGGTTCCGTGGGCATGTTTCTCTCCGTCGGCCCAACCGTCGCCAACTGGTTCTTCAGGCGACGAGGGCGCGCCCTGGGTATCTTCTCCATGGGATTTGCCCTCGCCGGGATCATCGCCCCGCTGCTCTACGTGCTCATCGATGGCGCAAGCTGGGGTGGTTCTCAATTCGGCGGTGTGGGATGGCGTGACTCTTACCTCATCGTCGGTATCATCTTCCTGATCCTCATGCCGATTGCCGTCTTTATCTTTCGACATCGGCCCGAGGACATCGGCCTCTATCCGGACGGCGCTGAGCGCCCCCCGCTTGAAGCATCCGCCGCCGTGGAATTCTCTCGTGATGTGGAGATGAACACAACGGCAAGGCAAGCCCTGCGAACGCAAGCATTCTGGCTCATGGCATTTGGCTCGGCCTTCACTTTCCTTACCATCGCGGCACTTGAGGTTCACTGGGTTCCATACCTTGGCAGCGTTGGTTTCTCTCGCGAGTCGGCTGCATTCTTCCTCCCCCTTCTCCCGCTGGGCACCCTCTTGGGCAGGATTTCCTTCGGATTCCTGGCAGATCTGTGGGACACGAAGCGGGTCACCGCCCTTGCGTTCGCGTTGCAGGCCGCCGCGGTCCTCATGCTTTCCCAGATCGATGCTACGCGAGAGTGGACGGTGTACATGTTCGTGATTATGTGGGGCATTGGATTCGGCGGGACGGTTGTCTCCCGCATGGCTTTGCAAGGCTACCTGTTTGGCCGCAATTCCTTTGGCGCGCTGCAGGGAATGCTCTCCATGACCGGCGAGGCGGGCTTCGCCTTCGCTCCCCTGCTTGCCAGCGTCGTATTCGAGAGTCTCGGAACCTACCGGCCGCTCTTCATGGCATTCGCGGCCCTTGCGCTTCTCGCAGCTCCGATCATTCTACTGATTCGCCGTCCAAGGCCTCAATTCGCCATCGGATACGCGCCGGCCCAGTCTGCTGGCAATGAGCCGGAAACGCCCGCGCCCACTCGAACTGCCGGAGGCGACGACAATTAGTAAGGTTAGTTAGCGAACGCTTCTAGCCTACGACGAACTGTTGGCCACTTTGGACTAGGCTCATGCCCAGCCAGCATTGAAAAGAAGTAGCCAAATCGAAAGTGACAACCATCCCACCAGAGCGATAGGGGCAATTGTCCCCCAGAGCGCCGCCTTCGTGAACGGACCCACGTGCCACCACCCTTCCCGTTCGGTTGACATTCTGTGAGATACGGCAGAGTGGCTTTCCGTGGCAGTTACACTAAGCCTCCTGAAAATCGCCAAGGACCTCCACCAACTGGCGAAACATACCGAGGCCACAACCAAGGGGAAAAATATTAGCGGAATAACGACAACTCCGGCTAAGAATCTCAGAATCTCCGTGAGATTATTAGGGTTGAAATGCATGCGCAGCTCATCAACGGGATTACCAAAATCCCCCAGATTCAGTTGTACAAATTCTAACAAGATGAAGGATGATAACTACATCCAAAGGAAAACTGGACCCGCAAGCCAGATCAAGTGCAATGAGCCATAGGTTACGTATTCGGTCGACTTTGGCAGGCTGATGCCTCGACTTATGAACGGCAAGATTATGCCGAATACTGATAGTATCAATAGGATGATGTGCGCTAAGGCGGAGAACTGTACGAGGCCCCACGCAAACTTCCGAAAATCGCTCTCGTCTTGAAAAAAGAGCCATACGCGATCCTCGATGGTAAGCTCCCAAACAGCCGCGACAATATGCAGCGCGACGAAGATTGCGCAGAACTTCAGGCCAAGGATCAACGACTGCCTGTCCCACAGTGGTGCGGCATAGAGAGACGGCCGGACGCCACTATTCAACTTGTACCTCTGATGACGCCCTAACCCTAGTAGTGATCCTCGTAGTGGTCGTTGGCAAGTGATCGCGTGTGGCGGCGCGTGTCGTACACGTACCGCTGGGGATCATCCGGGCCGGACGCCAGCAGCATCAACACGACCGCCGGCATTGACGACGTGACCTCAGTGGAGTGGATATCCATCTCGGGCGGCAGGATTGCCGTCACGTCGCCCGGCTTGAGCCGACGTCGCGTGGTGCGCTTGATCACGGAACCGTCGTCCGCCTTCTCCGGGTCGGGCGCGTAGGATACCTCCCGGGCTCCGCCCTGGTAGATGCCGGCCAACCCCCAGCGCGACCCGTGGTCGTGGATGGGAGTCTTGTGCTTGGGTGGGATAACGGAAACCAGCAGGCTCAGGGAGCGATCTGCCGAGCGGAAGATGATCCAACGACTGACCTGGTTCGGAGGCGTATCCCGATACTCATCCGGCAAAAAATTCTCCATCAGCAGGTGCCGGAAGGGGTCGAGCGTCCTCCGAATCAGGTCCACGGGGTCAGCCACGCTCACCGCGACGCCTCCCAGTTGCCCCAGGAACGTCCCAAGTGCGGGATGGTCGACGCGTAAATCAGAAGTCACGTTACGAACCGGTCCCGAGGCCTACACCTCGCGGAATTCGCCTTCGACCGTCTCCGAATCGTCGGCTGATGCCCCGTCACTCGCGCCGTTTGGGCCGCCGCCATCCGCGCCCTGCTGTGCGTACATGGACTGGCCGATCTCCTGCACGAGCCTGCTCAACTCCTCTGTCAGAGTGCGCAGCTGCTCCGCCGGTGCGTTCTGCTCAAGCGCCTGCCGAACTTCCGTCACCTTGGCCTGCACGCGATCACGGACATCGTCCGTGATGTTCTCCTTGTGCTCCTCCAGCAGTCGTTCCGCGGCGTAGGCTGCGGAGTCCGCGGTATTGCGGATCTCCACCTCCTCGCGGCGCTGCGCGTCTTCCGTCGCATGCGCCTCCGCGTCCTTGGTCATCTGCTCGATCTCATCGCTGCTGAGGCCGCTCCCGGCCTGGATGACGATCTTCTGCTCACGGTTCGTTGCCTGGTCCTTGGCGTTCACATTCAGAATGCCGTTGGCGTCGATATCGAACGTCACCTCAATCTGCGGCATGCCGCGCGGCGACGGCGGAATCCCGTCCAGCATGAATCGACCCAGCGACTTGTTATCGCCTGACATCGAGCGTTCGCCCTGCAGAACGTGAATCTCAACACTGGTCTGCCCGTCCGCCGCCGTTGAGAAGGTCTGGCTCTTGGATGTCGGAATCGTGGTGTTGCGCGGTATGATCGGAGTCGAAACTCCACCCAGCGTCTCGATACCGAGCGAGAGCGGTGTCACGTCCAAAAGCAGCAGATCCTGCACGTCGCCCGTCAGCACGCCGGCCTGGATCGCCGCGCCGACGGCTACGGCTTCATCAGGATTGACGCTCCTGTTGGGCTCCTTCTGGAAGATCTGCGTGACCTTCTCCTGGATCGCCGGCATCCGTGTCTGGCCGCCGACAAGTATCACCTCATTCACCTGTCCCGCGGACAGTCCGGCATCCTCCAGCGCCTGACGGCACGGTCCGGCCGTCCGTTCAACCAGCGCCGCAGTCAGGGATTCCAGCTGTGCCCGCGTCAGCGTCATGGCCAGGTGCTTGGGGCCGGACGCGTCCGCCGTGATGAACGGCAGATTCAGCTCTGTCTGAGTGACTGTTGACAGTTCCAGCTTTCCGCGCTCCGCCGCCTCGCGGAGACGCTGCATTGCGCTCCGGTCCGATCGCAAATCGATGCCCTCCTGCTTGAGGAACTCATCAATCATCCAGTCGACCACGGCATTGTCGAAATCGTCGCCGCCCAGGTGTGTGTCGCCTGCAGTCGAGCGCACGTGGAATGTGCCCTCGCCGATCTCGAGTATCGATATATCGAAAGTCCCGCCGCCGAGGTCGAAGACAGCGATAACCTCCTCATTCTTGTTGTCCAGCCCATAGGCCAGCGAAGACGCCGTGGGCTCATTGATGATGCGGAGAACGTTGAGCCCCGCGATGGTTCCCGCGTCCTTGGTCGCCTGCCGCTGGCTGTCGTTGAAATACGCCGGAACGGTGATGACCGCGTCCGTGACGGTCTCTCCCAGGTACGCCTCCGCATCCGCCTTGAGCTTCTGCAGAATCATTGCCGAGATTTCCTGCGGGCTGTACTGGTTCTCGCCCATCGTCACGCGAACGTCCCCGTTCGGCGCTGCCGCGACGGGGTAGGGCACCAGCTTGGTGTCCTGCTGCACGTCTGACTCACTGTGCTTGCGGCCAATGAATCGCTTGACGCTGAAAATCGTCTGATCGGGATTCGTCACCGCCTGCCGCTTGGCCACAAGTCCTACGAGCCGCTCTGCGTTCTTGTTGAGAGCGACCACCGACGGTGTCAGCCGATTCCCCTCAGGTGTCGGGATCACCGTCCCCTCGCCGCCCTCCATGACCGCGACGACGCTGTTCGTCGTTCCGAGGTCGATTCCGATTGCCCGTGCCATTCTTTGCATGTCTCCTTGTGTGGTTTCTGTTTTGTCGCTATGACTCGTCAGTCGTTGTGTTGCCAGTGTCAGATTCGCTGTTCGGTGGCTCTGCGCCGGTGCCATCCCCCACCTGCACAAGCGCAGGCCTCAGCACGCGATCATGAAGAATATATCCCTTCTGGAGTACCTCCACGATGCGCCCTTCCTGCCCCGGGACACGCGAGATAGCCTCGTGCAGATTCGGATCAAAGACCGCGCCCGCAGTCTCGATCTCCGTGACCCCACTTGCTTCCAGCGCTCCCTGCAGCTTCCGATAGATGAGCAGAATGCCTTCCACCCAAGTCATCCGTAGCATCGAGTCAGGGATGGAGCCGAAGGCCCGCTCCAGGTCGTCCACGCTCGAAAGCAGCTGCATCAACACCGGCGCGGCCGCGTATTGCAGTTCCGCCGTATGCCGCTCTCCTGCGCGGCGCGAGAAATCCACCGCGTCCGAATACGCCCGGTGATACCTGTCCTTCTCCGCTATAGCCTCATCAAGCTGGGCCTGCAGAGATTCGAGAACGGACTGCGCATCGCCGCCGCCCTCCGCATCCGTCTCCGCGACGCCGGAAGTCTCGTCTTTCTTCTCGTCAACCATGCTCTATACGTACTCCCTGTTCTCATAGACGGTGTCGAGCGTTCCCACCATGTTCGACAACAGCTCTCCCAGGTACCGCACAGCCGGGATAGCCGCCGCGTAGTCCATCCGCGTTGGTCCCAGAGCCACAACGGCCCCACGCTCCTCGCCCTCCTGGGTGGGCCCGTAGGTCGACATGATCGCCGCATACGGGTGCAGAAACGGCTCATCATGCTCGTTGCCAATAACGACCCGCAGCCCGGTTGCGGGCAGATCGTCCGTGTGCAGCGCGGGAGCAAGCCGGCCGCTCTCAACCGCGTCCAATAACTCGCGCACCATGTCGATGCGGTCGATGAGTTCCGGCTGATTGACGACCTGGCTAATCCCATACACCACCGGCTCGTCCATCCCGTGCTCTCTTCGGCCCGGCAGCGGGGTCACGATAGCGAGCGCCTCTGAAAGCCGTGCCAGCGTTGCCGCCGCGAGGCGCGCCCACAGGAAAACGTCTTCTGACTCGACTTGGTGAAACTGGTGGCGAATAGTCTGCTGCCGGTTGGTCGGCACCTCCGATGACTCCAGCAGGACTTCAACGTAGTACCGGTAGGCCCGCCCGGTGGGTGTTGCCCCCGCGGACGAGTGTGTGCGTTCCACATAGCCCTCTGACTCAAGCTCAGCGAACGTGTTCCTCACCGTCGCGGAACTCATGCCGAGCTCATGGCGCTCAACCAGCCCGCCTGAACTCACAGGCGCAGCCGTGGCGATGTATTGCTCAACCAGCAGCCGCAGCAACTCTGACTGCCGTTCAGCCAATCCCTGTGTCATCCCTTTTTCCGCCACTTTCGAATCTTCTTCCCACCTAAAATGGGGCGGAGGCCCTGGCCTGCGCTTTCATGGTCGTCAGGCGCTTCACACCCCACTTTAGCAGTCTCAACCCTCGACTGCTAAGTCTCGTTCAGACTACTCAGCGACGATAGCCGTGTCAAGGCGAATCTTGAACCTGTGCCATCGTTGACCCTCAATTGGCGTCGTTGCTAGAGTGTTACAGGCAGCAGGGTTCTGTTGCCGAAGGTCGACCGAAAGGTCGTAGCGCGGGAATTGGTGATACGTGGACATAACCTATCTCGGCGAATCAAGTTTTCAACTGCGTGGCAGGGACGCGTCCCTTTTTGTCGACCCGTCCGCGACCCCGGATCGCCGCGCCAACGCGCGCGCCATCCTTATGAGCAGCTACGGCTCTGAACCTGCCGTTGATGTGGGCGATGCCCGCGTGATTAGTCGCCCCGGTGAGTACGAAGTCTCGGGCATCCTGATTCGAGCCATCCGAACCAGTAGGGCCTCGGCAGACGATGCCGCCAATTTTGGCGGCATGGCCTACTCCGTCTCAATTGATGGCGTCAGCATCTGCCATCTCGGCCATCTGAGTCGGGCTCTCACGTCTGCCGAAGTTTCAGAGATCGGCGAGGCTGACGTTGTCCTGATGCCGGTGGGCGGCGAGGAGACTCTTGCTCCCAACCTTGCGGCGCAGGTTGCGACGCAACTCGGTCCCAGGATCATCATTCCCATGCTCTGGCAAGGCGAAGTCGAACGTTCGGTTGCGGAAACTGCTCCGGCTGCGCCTGCGCAAGAGGAAACTGAAGATGGGGAGGGTGACGCTGAGGCAGCCCCCCCGCCCCCTGTTGAGACCGTGACCGTTCCCTCACTTGAGCCGTTCCTCCGGGAACTGGGCATCCGGTCGTTGACTCCGCATGAACGACTCTCAGTCACCCCCACCAACCAGCCACCCACGCAGCAGGTCTCTCTCCTCCTCCCCCGCGCCTGAAGAGTCGGCCCGTGACGGATGGCAATCGACAATAAGGCGACCTTAGTAACAATCCGAGCGGCGGGACTGCGCTCCAGTCTGCTAGCTCGCTAAATCAGACTGGTCGCTCCGCTCCACATGGACCGTCACAATATCGAGCCCATAGTACTTGCTGTGTCGGACGGATGCCGCATAGTGCCGCAAAAGACGATAGGACAGTTCATTCTCGTCCGTAATCTCCGGTGACTCTCCTAGGACGGCCAGCCGGTCCTCGAGATTGCCCTCTGCCGGCCCGGAAACAAATTCCAGCTCGGCCGCTGTGCCCACGCTCCTGACGGACACGATCGTCCTCCTGACTTCGTCGGATTGAGATTCGTTTTCCGCAAGAAGTCCGGAGAGCGCCTCCTCGCCCACCAGCGTCAGGCGGTGCGCGGCATCGTCCGACCACTTGGATTTACGGGCAAACTCCTCCAGGAAGTCCCGCAGCTGTGAGAATCCCTCCGTCCCGCTGTCAAGGCGGAGCTTCTTCCGTCGCTGAGACGTCACCTCGAGGAAAAGCACCATGATGAGCGCCACGATGGCCCCGCCCGTCATGCCGTTCTCCAGTAGCAGGCTCACGAATCCGTCGCCCATCGCTTCGCCGAAGATCTGACCGTTCGTAAACCCCACGCCTGCCCAGAACGCCAGCCCGATAATGATCGCTTTCCGATGATCCACGCCATCATTGATGACAATCTTCATCCCCTGCACAAACAGCAGGCCGATGAGCACACTGACGTATGCGCCTACTACCGGCGAAGGTATTGCCACCAGGATCGCCGACACCTTCGGGAAAAACGCGAACAGGATGAACGTAAGGCCGATGACTACACCCACGCGCCGCGCCGCAACCCCCGTGATCTCCACCATCGCCACGCTGCTCGAATACGTCGTGTTCGGTACCGTTCCGGCCAGCCCGGAGAGGAAATTCCCCACACCGTCCGCGTTGATTGCTCCCTGTGCCACACGGAAATCCGGCGCTGGTGGGTTTCTGCGTGACACCTGTTGGATCGCCACGCCATCCCCTAATGTTTCAATCGCCCCCACGGCTGTGACCATGGCGAATGCCGGAAGCAGCGCCCAGAAATCCGCGTCGATGTTCAGAGAAAGCCCCGGCCATTGGTCGAAAGGCGCGCCTATCCAGTCCGCCTCCGTGATGATGCTCGTGTCATACAGGCCGAACACTGCCGCCGTCCCCGTCCCCGCCGCGATTCCTATAACAGGCGACCACAGCCGCAGCGAGGGAGGTGCCCGCAGCACAAACCCTGCAGTAACTGCCAGGGTAACCGCGGCGGCCGCAATGGCACCCTCGACGGGCTGCTCGGGTTCCACAGCGTCCAGCAGACTGAAAGCGATGGGCATCACCGTCGCAGCGATGAGCATGATGACCGTGCCGGTCACAACGGGGATGAAGATCCGCCTTGTCAGTGACAGGTTCATGCCGATCAGGAATTGCATGATGGACGACGCTACAATCAACGTGGCCATTAGTGCCGGCCCACCGTTCACAAGCGCGGCAACGCATGCGGCCAGGAACGCCCCGGATGTCCCCATGATCAGAATGTGGCCGGAGCCGAAGCGCCATAACCGGACTGCCTGCAAGACTGTCGTGGATCCGCTGACTAACAGCGCTGCGAAAACCGCCCAGGAAATATACTCCTGTGGCTGCTCCGCGGCGCGCATCACGATGACGACACCCAGCACGATGCCGCCGACAATAATAATCGCGCCCTGCACCCCGGCCCCGACTGTCATCAGCAGGGGTGGATGTTCGTCTGGTTCGAACCGTACGTGTTGGTTAACTTGGGACATCTCTTGGGTGATTCCCGGCTTTCCTGAAATGAGAACGGGGGCGAAACAATCGCCCCCGCTATCTTATCGTGTCTTGACTCCGACCCTCTTACGCCGGATCGGTAATTGGCTCCGTGTACATCTGCTTCAGGTCGCGCTTCAGCACCTTGCCCAGCGGGTTGCGTGGGAGAGGCTCCGCCGAGAAAACCACGTGCTCCGGCCTCTTGAAGCTGGCCAGCCGCTGGCGTGAGTACTCGATCAACTCGTCCTGCGAAGCCTCTTGACCGGACTTGAGCACAACCACGGCGCGAACTCGCTCGCCCCACTGATCGTCCGGGATGCCGATGATGGCCGCCTCGTCGACGGCGGGATGGGACATCAGTGTCTGCTCCACCTCTTCAGGGGAGATCATCTCTCCGGCGCGCTTGATAAAGTCCTTGGCGCGGCCCGTGAGGAAGATGTAGCCCTCATCGTCCTGGTAGCCCAGGTCGCCCGTGAACAGCCAACCGTTCTTGATGGTCTCCGCCGTCACGTCGTCCTGTTGCCAGTAGCCCTTCATCAACTGCGGACCGCTGGCGATGATCTCGCCCTGCTCGTTCGATGGGACATCATTGCCGTCCTCGTCCACGATGCGAATATCGACGCCGGGCAGCGGCTTGCCGATGGAACTCAGGCGCTCGAATTTCTTCTCGCGCTCCTCTTCGGACAGCCCCTTCACGTTGTGGTCCTCCGGCATCAGCGCCGTGATCGTCGCCGAAGCCTCCGTCTGCCCAAACGCGTTGATGAACTGCGTGTCCTCCAACTCCATGATGGCGCGTTTGATAACCTCCTTGGGCATCGGCGCGGCGCCGTACGTCAGAACCGCGAGGCTTGAGAGGTCATAGTTCGGGCGCGCTTCATGGTCAAGCAGCATCTTAAGCATCGTCGGCACCATCATGGCGCGCGACACCTGCTCCTCCTGCACAAGCTTCATCCATGACTCCGCCTCGAACTGTCGCTGAATCACCAGTGTGCGGAACCCCCAGACCGCAGAGATTACGGCCTGCATTCCCGCCACGTGGTACAGCGGCACGGTGAGGATGTTCTTCTCGATCTCGTCAGGATCAAGCTGCGAAACATTGTTCAGGCTGTAACTGCTGACGCTGCCGAACGTGAGCATCACCCCCTTGGGCAGGCCCGTCGTGCCCGCCGTAAACATCAGAATCGTGGTCTCCTCGTCATCAACCGCCGCTACGTCAAACTCAGTAGGCTGATCAGCGATGACATCCTCGTACGCTTCCCAGCCGTCCGCCGTCCCTTCCAGGGAAACATAATGCTCAACCGTGCCGAGTGAGGGTCGCAACTCATCGATCATTCCGAGATAACGCGAGCCTACAATTACTACCTTTGACTCGGAGGCGTTGACCATGTGTCGAATCTCTTCGGCGCGACCGCGGAAGCTCAGCGGCACAAAAATCGCGCCGATCTTGGCACTGGCAAAGTAGGTCTCGATGACCTCGTTGCAGTTGACTTGCATGATGCCCACACGGTCGCCCTGCGAGACGCCCCAGGACGCCAGCCGGTTCGCCAGCTGGTTGACGCGCTGATCCAGCTCCCCGTAAGTGTATCGCTTATCTTCGAAAACGATGGCCTCTTTATCCGGCGAGACCAGGTTCGCGATTGTCAGAAACTCAGCAGTGTTCATCCGTGAAATCCCCTCCCCGTCATTCTCGCGAGTGTGGGAGTCCGAACTCCCTCAAAATTGCCCCACCACATTGGCAAGTGTAGCTAGCAGATACTAGCAGAGCGCCGCCTGAATGTCACCCGATTCAGGCGGCGCTCTGCTATATGGATGCTGTGGGCTGCGGTAGACTTTCCGTCAGCTGCCGGTTGGAGTTGCCATCGATTCGCCGGGCACGCATGCCATGGCTGTTGAAAGCAGACTGAACAGCGCTTCTTCGGATGTCTCTTCGTCGGTCAGCATGGCTAGGAAAGCCTCCTCGCCGCCAAGCTGTTCCTCAAGGCATTCCAATGTGGAGGGAGGTGGCAATTCCATTCCCTGGCTGGCCGCCCACGCCGCCGCCTCCTCATCATTGAGGCAGAGCTGAACACGTATTGCTCCTGCGATGACCTGGCCGAAATCCTCCGGCTCTGGTCCTAGACCTACAACACTGGGATTCTCAACGGCGATATCCGTGATGCAGCTGCGTGTCTCGGCACTCAGCCCTCCTGCCTCCGCGGAGAGGTTCGCCACAATGAACCCAGTGGCACTCTCCGAGCCCAGGCACTGGATGGGGAAATCTGCCGCGCCTCCTGCAAGGCTTGAGACGGGAACATCTGCGATTGCGTTGAACGCGTCGACCCCAATCGCCTCCCGTATGCAGGACCCTTCCTCTTCGGAGAATGCAGAAACGACTTCGCGAACCGTTGTCGTTGCGGTTATCTCCAGATCCTCAATTGACATGGGAACCGGTGTCGCGGTAGCCGTGGGAGTGGGCGGGATTGGTGTAGCGGTTGGCATCGGAGTAGGCGTTGGTGTCGGAGGGGGAGGGGGTACGCATGCTGCTGCGAATAACAAGGCACCTGTAATCACTGCAATGGCCGCGCCGCTAACCAAAAAGCGTCTAAAACTCTGTGCCAAGACCTTGCCTTTCACTCTGGTGGGATACAACTCTTACCAGTGTAAGGCCAAGCCAAAATCACTCAGCGGCAGGCTTGGTGTCGTTACCACGCTGGAACGCGCGTCGCTATCAGGAAAGGCCACTCAATGTTGCTCGCGAACCGAGCACAACATCATCTGCCGTCAGTGCCGGAACCCGGAGTCAAACTCCACTGGCCAACCAAGACTAAGCGCGAACCGAGAAAGAACCTGCTAGCGCCGACTCAATCCGCAATCCCTCTGCCAACGTGACATCGACTCCACGTCGCAGTGCCGCCTTCGCTGCTGCCCGCGCCTCCCGTGGCAGCTGTCGTGTCTCTGCCAACAAAGCATCCGCCTCTTCGGCCAACCGCTCCGCTGGTACCACTCGATGGACTAATCCCATTCGCAGCGCCTCTTCCGCGTCAAACCACCGGCTTGTCAGGAGAAGATCCAGCGCCTGCGATCGCCCCGCCACGCGCGGCAATGACTGACTCCCCGTCGCGAACGGAATCATCCCCAGCGCCACCTCCGGCAGGCGGAATCGCGTGTCCTCCGCCGCGATCCGAAAATCGCAGCATAGCGCCATCTCCAGACCGGAGCCGATGGTGAACCCGTGCATCGCCGCCACCGTCGGGACGGGCAGAGAGCGCAGCAACGACCACACATCGCGCAGGTAACGTGCCTCACGAGCAATAACGCGCGACGGTGTACTGCCGAACTCCGTCAGGTCAGCGCCGGAGCAGAATGCCCGTTCACCTGCGCCGGTGATGATGACGGCATCCAGATCCGTGTTTGCGTGAAGCTCGGTCAGGATGGCGAAAAGGTCATCCCGCATCTGCACGTTGAACGCATTCAGTTGCTCAGGGCGATTCAGCGTGATTCGCGCAAGGCCTGAATCATCCACCTCGCAGAGCGCCGCCGGTTCGTCAGTTTGTGCCACGAGTTACCTCAAGAACGGAATAGCAAGTATATAGCCGGGCGCGTCTCCACGGCCGGCATGAATCGCCGCGTCAATGGTCCACACAATCCCGATGAGTCCGACGATGAGCACAAAGATGAATGCAACGATGAAGAGGAATAGCGCGCCGCTGAGGTCAGCGTCTTCCACGCCCGGTCGTGAGCCGATGATAAAGAGTGGCGCCATCGCCCCACCGAGAATCAAATCGTAGAGCACCAGACTGAGTTGAAAATTGACCGCTCGCTTACCGTGATAATCCAACATATCCGATTTCCTACGAAGAACGAGCCAGATTATCGCTGGAGGGAGAACCGGGCACAAAAACGCGCTCAAATGCAGCAATACTGACCAACTGCGTTCTCCGGGGTCCCAGACTTCCCCATAAACACGCCCGTAGGGTCGATCCCGCAGCGGTGCTGAACGGGTCTCGTTCTGTTCCGTCTCCGGCATCCATTCACCTGAAGAAAGGAATTGCGAGGATATAGCCCGCGGATTCGGAGCGTCCCGCACGTACTGCAGCACGGATTATCATGATCGCCCAGAACAGGAACGCGACTATTCCGACTGCGGTCGCTATGAGTATGGGCCGCAAGAAAATGCTGAGAATCTCCGACAACTGCTCCTCGTCGGTCATGTTGCCGTCCGCCAAATCTGCGAGGCGCTCGGAGTTCGCTGCGGCCACACCAACAATGGCTATTACAAAGACAATGATGAGCGCTATCTGATAAAGAAACATGCTTATCTGAAAGTTGAGAGCTTCCTTCCCGTGCGCGTTCACGATCGCCCGATTGGATCGAGTGATAAGCCACAGGACGAGCGGCGCAATGATTTGGAGGCCAAAAACGATCATGCCCAGCAAGCCGCTCAAGTGAATAAGCACAGCCCGAGTGGTTTGGTCGCCGGAAGCCACTCCATGTGACCGATCTGGCGCGTTTTCCAAGGGGGAGCCTTCGTGATTCGAGGATGCCACGGCCCTACTCACCTCAAGAACGGAATCGCCAGGATATACCCCGGCGGGTCGCCTCTGCTCGCCCGCACCGCCGCCACAATCGTCCAGATGAGCCAGATGATGCCAAGGACGAACATCAGGAGCCCCGCCACGACCAAAAGGATGAGCGTCTCCCAGAATCCGTCGACGATTTCCTGCTCTATATCGGCAATAGTCCCGATGACAAAGAACGGGATCATGAGCGTGAACAGGATGATGAAGTAGATAAGGAAACTGATGTTGAAATTGAGCGCTCGCTTTCCATGGAAGTTCACCATGTCTGACCTGCCACGGAAGATGAGCCAGACAATCAGCGGCCCCAGTATGCCGCCAAGCCCGGACGTG
Source organism: Dehalococcoidia bacterium (assembly GCA_965207895.1). GTDB lineage: Bacteria > Chloroflexota > Dehalococcoidia > UBA6926 > UBA6926 > VXMO01. Next base: position 53,963 of record CBDBNN010000003.1, on the reverse strand, counting down.
ACAAATGAACTTAGTGCCGAGAGATGAACCAGCATCGCCCAGTTGCGTTCCTCCGGACTCCAGAGATCGCCGTAGACCGGCCCGGCAGGCCGCTCAGGCACAGGGGATGCGTTCTCCATCAGCGTGCCCCCTTACTTCAGGAAACCGATGGACAGAATGTACCCGGGAGGATCCCCTCGACTTGCCCGCACTGCCGCAACAATCGTCCAAATGAGCCATATGAATCCAAGGCCAATGAGGAATGGAATGCCGATGAGAACGAACGAGAAAATGGATGCAACTACAATGAAAACCGTCATGCTGATCTGGAAGTTAAGCGCCCGCTTGCCGTGGTAGTCGACCATATCTGAACGCGCTCGGAAGAGCAGCCAAACAATGAGTGGGGCCAACCAGTTGCCGACGAACGGAAACAGTATGGCGCTAATGGCACTCAAATGGACTAACGTCGACCAGGTGCGTTCATCAGGATCGCTCACGTCGCCGTAGTGTGCCGCGCCGCCCGCGCTCGATCCGCCTTGCCGCATTGACGGATCAGCGGCTGAGCCCGGAACATAATTCGCCTGCTGGCTTTCTTCCGCTTGGGGCTGTTCCTCCCCAGACTCACCCTCTGGCCTATCCTGCTGCCCCTGCGTCATCACACACCTCGATCCTGCTCAGCCAACACCGCCATTGTGGATGTAGCAGAGAAAGGCGTCAAAGTAACAGCCGAATGAATTGGGAGCCCTAGCTGATAGGTTTAGTCAGGCAGTCGGAGCGGGAACCCGCAAAGGAACGTAAGCAATCATCTCCCCCGGCCTGAGTTCGAACGATGCGGGGTCACTGGGTGGTGGAAACTCTCTACCCTTCTCGGCATAAAGCTCAATAAATTCCGCCAGACCGTCTGCGGCATCCTCCAGAGCCTCGTCAACAGTCTTGCCCATCGCGAGACAGCCCGGCACATCGGGGATAACAACGCCATAAGCCCTGAACTCGCCGTCGATAATCACTGGATACTTTGGCACGCGCCCTCATTCCCCCCTGAACTCCGGGTTCCGCCGCTCAAGGAAAGACCGGATCCCCTCCTCGCGGTCCTTCGTCGTCTGGAGGATCATCGTCAGGTCGGTCTCCAGCAGGATGCCTTGGTCAAGCGTCATTTCAGAGCCGCTCAGGATAACTTCCTTCGCATAACGCGCCGCGATTGGCCCGCCGGCAAGAATCTGCTCTGCTATTTCCTGTGCAGTACTCAAAGCGTCGCCGGATGGCACCACCCGATTCACCAGCCCAATGTCCAGGGCCTCTTCTGCTCCTGATGTTCGGCCGGTCAGGAGGAGGTCCGTCGCATGAGCAGGTCCGACGATGCGTGGCAAACGTTGGGTGCCGCCGTCCCAGGGAATGAACCCCTGCAGCGCCTGGCCCATCCGGAACTGGGCCGTCTCCGCCGCCACGCGGATATCCGCTGCCAGCGCCAGCTCAAGCCCCTGGGCGAATGCGTCTCCATTAATAACCGCGATAACGGGAAACGGCAGCGAGGCAATCACGCTTGCGCATCGATAATTGTCAAACACCTTTTGAGCCGCGCTTCCCGACGAGGTCTCCGCCAATTCAGTAAGGAAAGACTCGTCTGTACCCCGCGAGAATGCGCCCGCCTCGCTCCCACCCGCCCCGGTGATGATCAGCACGTCGAACGGGCTGTCCTCGCGCAGGGTCACGCACAACTCTCTCAGAGACAAAGCCACGTCGCGGTCGATGAAGTTGTCGGGAGGGCGATTGAGAACGGCGATCAGTAAACGGCCCTCAGGCCAAAGTGTTATCGGATCGTTGGTGCTCATGTATGCTGCGCGACTGTCCACGCCGCGTAACACGATTGTAACCCTCGTGTAACTGAGGCGTCACAGAACGGACAGACCATTGATGGTGATACGTGGCCAAAGCCGCGTCGTTGTGGGTTCTGGAAGGAGGACAGGATGGGCGAGTTCAATAGCGGCGATACCGCCTGGATGTTGATGTCAACGGCACTGGTGCTGTTCATGACACCGGGCCTCGCTTTCTTTTACAGCGGACTGGTGCGTGGCCGAAATGCCATCAGCACGATTTCACTCAGTTTTGTGTCGATGGCGGTGGCCAGCCTTGTCTGGGTGCTCTGGGGATACAGCCTGGCATTTGGAGATGGCGGCGACCTCAACGCATTCGTAGGAGATCTCTCCTACATCGGTCTCTCCGGCATCGGCATCAACGACGGAGGAAACATACCTGACCTCCTCTTCGTTGCATTTCAGATGATGTTCGCCATCATCACCCCCGCCCTCATTACGGGCGCGATCGTAGAGAGGTTCAAGTTCACCACATACATCATCTTCCTTGTCCTCTGGCTGACACTCGTTTATGCCCCCATCTGCCACTGGGTCTGGGCCGAGGGTGGCTGGCTCTTTGAGATGGGCGCGCTCGACTTCGCAGGCGGAACCGTTGTTCACATCAACGCGGGCGTTGCAGCCCTCATCGCCGCCGTTCTCGTGGGACGAAGGCGCAGGCCGGCTCTTGAACCGCACAACGTCCCGTATGTTGTGCTGGGCGCTGGCATCCTCTGGTTCGGTTGGTTCGGCTTCAACGCCGGTTCCGGACTTGCGGCCAACGGGCAGGACGCGAACGCGCTGCTCGTCACAAATACCGCAGCCGCTGCCGCAGCGCTGACGTGGGGCATCATGTCCTACATCCAGACCGGTCGCATGAGCACAGTCGGTATCGCGACAGGAGCGGTTGCAGGATTGGTTGCCATCACCCCCGCAGCCGGATTCGTCAATGTTATGGGCGCGCTTGTCCTTGGCATCGGCGCCGGCATAATCCCGTACTTCTTCGTCCTCTACAGGCCGCGAATGGGTTTCGATGATGCGCTGGACGTCTTTGGCGTACACGGCGTCGCGGGAATCTGGGGCGCGCTTGGTACCGGAGTCTTCGCCATTGAGGCCATTGGCGGTAAGGCAGGGCTGCTTGAGGGCAACGCTGAACAGATGGGGACGCAGATTATCGGTGTGGTTGCGACCATCGCGTACTCCGGTGTTGCCACCTTCATCATCCTCAAGGTGCTTGACCTGATCCCCGGACTCGGACTCAGGGAGCCGGAGCCCGCTGAGGATGAGGGCCTTGACCTCGCCGCGCATGGTGAGCGCGCCTATGTCGCAGACGGCGCGGACTAGACCTGCACGTAGGAATGACTACAATCGGGAGCAGCGCGAGAGCGGGGAGCAATCCCGCGGTTCGGTGGTCAAGCACCGCCGGATCGCCAAGGAGGGAATAGGAGACGACGATGCTGAGCATAGAGGCGATTATCAGGCCTGAAACAATTGAAGACGTGGTGGGTGAACTGGAAGCCGTTGGCTGCCGCAAGTTCTACTACGCCAACGTCACCGGCACGGGTCGACAGGGTGGTGTCGAAGTGTTCGTCGGGCGTGCGGGGCAGATGACCCGACGCCATGAACGGCCGAGGACCATTGTCCGGGCCGTTATCGAAGACGGAATGAAAGATGACGTGATCAATGCCATCATTCGCGGTGCCCGCAGCCCCGGCGACGGGGAGGTAGGCGATGGCAAGATCTTTGTCACTCCCGTGGAGGACGTCATCCGTGTCCGAACCGGAGAATCCGGCGAGGATGCAATCTGACGGGGAGAAAGGCGAGTGGGGGACGTATCCGTGGTGGGCACTGCCCGCCGCGGATACGCCGTTTTTGCCCTCCGCTCACCCTGAGCCTGTCGAAGGGCCTTCGTCATTCCCGTCAAAGCCGGAACGCGGCGCACCAACTCCAAGTACCAATCAACCCTGATCGCGAACTATGGCCGTAGGCACTGCCTACCGCGTACTACCCCAACGCCACAAAAATCTCTATAGTTTGTAGGTACAACGAATCCTTTTGGCGAATGGGAGACAGGCAACGATGACATCTGCGGCAGAGCCCTTTGAGCGAGTTGATATTGATCAGGCAAAGGAGCTTATTGATGGTGGCGGCGTCGCGCTGATTGATGTCCGCGAGCAAGAGGAGTGGGACGAGGGCTATATCGAAGGCGCGACCCGCATCTCAGTGAATGACATCATCAACATGAGCGCCGTCGATGATCTGCCCAAGGATCAACCCATCGTCTTCTACTGCGCCGCCGGCGTCCGTTCTGCCCTTGCCTCGGAACTTGCCGCTTCCGTCGGCGTCCCCGGCCCGCTCTACAGCATGGAGGGTGGTTTCGACGCCTGGAAGAAGGCCGGCCACCCCACCGCGCAGGACTGAGCCTGCGCCGTCCGGTGACCACTGATCCCTACGAAGCCCAGCGTCCCATCATTGACGCCCTAAGCTCACCTGCAACCTATCCCGCGCGCGACGGCGTAGACTCCGTCGAGGTACGTGAAACCCACTCTGCCGTCGTCTTTCTTGCCGGCGACCGTGCCTACAAGATGAAGAAAGCTGTCGACTACGGCTTCCTGGACTTCACCACCCTCCAAAAGCGCCGCCACTTCTGCTACCAGGAACTCTTTCTCAACCAGCGTGCAGCCCCGGACATCTATCGTGAAGTCCGCGCCGTCATTCCGAACGGACGAGGCGGCTACCGCATCGTCGCAGAGGAAAATCCCGCAGCCGTTGAATACCTCGTCCAAATGGTCCGACTGCCGGAACAAATGATGTTGGACGCGCGGCTGGAGCGCGGTGAGGTCACTCCGGAGATGATGACTGAACTCGGCCGCATCGTCGCGGACGTTCACGCTCATGAGCAGACAAGCGATAAGATCGCCGCCGCAGGCGATCTCGAAGGTGTCCGCTTCAATGTTGAAGAGAACTTTGAACAGACCGAGGCTTACATTGGCCGCACCATCTCGCAGGACACATTCGACACCGTCTCACAATACGCCCGCCGTTTCATGGAGCGGCGTGAAAGTCTTTTCCACTCCCGTTCACGGAATGGATTTGTCCGCGACACACACGGAGACCTCCATGTCCAGCAGATCTGTATAGAAGCCAACGGACGCATCCATGTCCTCGACTGCATCGATTTCAATGAGCGATTCCGCTATGGCGATGTCGCCTGGGACGTCGGATTCATGGCTATGGACCTTGAAGCCCGCGGCCACCAGGGCCTGGCCCGCGCCTTTGTTGATGGCTACCTGGAACAGGCTGATGACCTTGGAATGCCCGAGTTGCTGCCCTTCTACCAGTGCTATCGCGCCTACGTACGCGGAAAAGTAGAGGGCTTTCGATTGGATCAGCCCGACCTCAGCGATGAAGAGGCCGCCGCCGTCAAAGAGCGCGCAGAGGGCTATTTCCGACTAGCCGAGCAATACGCCCGCACCATGATTGGCCCCAACATCGTCCTCATCGGCGGACTGATGGGATCGGGCAAGAGCACGCTGGCAGAAGGACTCGCCCGTGAGCGCGGCCATGCGTACATCTCAAGCGACATCGTCCGCAAGGAACTGGCCGGTGTCCCAGAGGGTGAGCGCCACTTTGTTGAGTGGAACACCGAGATCTATTCGCCTGAGATGACCGAGCGAACCTATGAAGAAGCCGCCCGCCTCACTGCCGAAGCTCTCCAACAGGGCCGCTCCGTCGTCGTTGACGCCTCCTTCAGCAATCCTCAACAGCGCCAACGCTTCGCCGATATTTCCAACGCCACCGGCATCCCGCTCCTCATGGTCTTCTGTGAACTCCCGGAAGAGGAAACCCGCCAGCGTCTCGATGCCCGTATGGAGGCAGGCGGCGTCCCCACGGACGGCCGCTGGGAAATCTACGCTGCTCAGCGCGACTCATTCCAGCCGCCGGAGGAACTTCCCGCCGATTCCGTCATTCACCTTGACACCTCCGCCTCCCCCCAATCCATCATCGAAACCCTCGTCTCACGTCTCGATGCAGATTCGCTAGAATAGGCACTGTCCCCGTGCCACCATCAATCAATAGGAGAACGTGCCAAAGATGACCGTTACGGATACCGCCCATGACATAGCAGACCTGGCCCTCGCTGATCAAGGTCAGCGCCGCATTGAGTGGGCCGCGCGGGAAATGCCCGTCGTCAAACTGATACAACAGCGATTCCGCGAGGAACGACCGCTTGAAGGCCAGCGAATCGCCGCCTGCCTGCACGTCACGTCCGAAACGGCCAACCTTATGCTCGCCCTTAAGGACGGTGGCGCAGAGGTGCGCTTGTGTGCCTCCAACCCGCTTTCCACGCAGGACGATGTTGCGGCGGCCCTGGTTGCCAATCACGGCATCTCCGTTTTCGCAATCCACGGCGAGGACACCGAGACCTACTACAAGCACATCAACCAGGCGCTTGACGGCAACCCCACCATGACCATGGATGACGGCGCAGACCTGGTCGCGACCATCCACGGAGAGCGGACGGATCTTATAGAGGGCCTCCGAGGCGGCAGCGAGGAAACAACCACAGGCGTTATCCGTCTCCGCAGCCTCGCGCAGCAGGGCAAGCTCATGTATCCCGTCATCGCCGTCAACGATGCCGATACCAAGCACCTCTTTGACAACCGCTACGGCACCGGCCAGAGCACGTTGGACGGCATCACCCGTGCCACCAACATCCTATGGGCCGGCAAGACCGTACTCATTGCCGGATACGGCTGGTGCGGGCGAGGCGTTGCCATGCGGGCTAAGGGCATGGGAGCGCAGGTCATCGTCAGTGAAATTGACCCAATCCGTGCCCTTGAAGCCCTGATGGACGGCAACCGCGTCATGACCACCGCCGATGCCGTGCCGCAGGCCGATGTCATCATCACCGTCACAGGAGATATCCATGCCATCGGCCGCAGCCACATCCCTCTGCTCAAGGACAACGTCGTGTTGAGCAACTCCGGTCATTTCAACGTCGAGATCGACATCCCGGCGCTTGAGGAGGCCAGTAACGGCTCTCGTGAACTCAGGCCGAACGTCGTGGCCTATGACATGAAAGACGGCCGTACCGTGAATCTGCTTGCCGAAGGACGCCTGATCAACCTCGCCGCCGCCGAGGGACACCCGTCTGCTGTCATGGATCTCTCCTTCGCTGATCAGGCGCTCGCCGCCGAGTATCTGTCCGGCAGCGAGGCCAGCGACCTGTCAAACGATGTTCACACCTTGCCGCGAGAACTCGACGCGGAGGTTGCACGGCTCAAACTTCACTCGATAGGTATTGATATTGATACGCCTACGGACGAACAACAAAAATATCTCGGCAGTTGGGAGATGGGCACCTGAATCAGCCGACGACAGCCCCGGCCAACACTGCGGGAAGTACCGGAACAGTATCGATCCGGGCAACCGCGTCCCTTGAGGAGCGGGAGCGATACGGTCACTGCTTCGCCTGCGGCGCGGCGAATGAATCCGGCCTCAACCTGGAGTTCGAGGCGCTAGAAGATGGCAGCGTCACAGCGCTGTACGCTCCCAGGGAGCTGCATCAGGGCTGGCCGAACGTGCTCCACGGCGGTATCGTAGCCACGCTAATGGATGAGGCGGCGGCGTACGTGGCCTATGCGCGTGGCCAACATGCTGCCACGGCGCGGCTCAACGTCCGCTTCAGCCGCCCAGCACCGCTTGACACCCCCTTGCGTGTGACCGCAGCACTTGTGAAAGACACGCGACGCATGCTTACCATAGAAGCCCGTGTCACAACCCTCGAGGATGAGAAGATCGCCACTGCGGAGGCCACGCTCCTCCTCCTCACGCCCAAACAGGAGCAGGAATACGGCCTGCTTCCACAGCCACGTTAGGAACTAAAGCCAATCTGAATTTCTGGACGCGTAAGTAGAGACCAGGGAGGGATAGAGATAGATGACCACGTTCCTGCAGACGAGCGAATCTGTGACTGAAGGTCACCCGGACAAACTGTGCGACCAAATCTCCGACGCTGTACTTGACGCCATCTTCGCGGATGATCCCACCGCCCGCGTCGCATGTGAAACCCTCGTTACGCGGGGCCTGGTCTTCGTCACCGGCGAAATCACCACGAATTCCTACGTCGATATCCAGGACATCGTTCGCAGCACCGTGCGTGAAGTTGGCTACACGGAAGACGACTACGGCTTTGACGCGAATACGTGTGGCGTTATCGTCTCCATCAATGAGCAATCGTCGGACATCAAGAGTGGTGTGGACGAAGCCGAGGAGATTCGCGGCGAGGGAGCTGCAGACGCCATCGCCAACCTTGGAGCGGGCGATCAGGGATCAATGGTGGGTTACGCCTGCCGGGAGACCGAAGACGCCCTCGGAGTCGAGAACATCTTCATGCCTCTGCCCATATACCTGTCGCATCGACTCGCAGAGCGGCTGGCCGAAGTCCGCAAGAACGGTACGCTGCCGTATCTCAGGCCCGATGGAAAGTCCCAGGTAACCGTCGAATACGAGAATGGCAAGGTTCGGCGGGTCGACAGCATCACGCTGGCTGCCCAGCATGACCCGGAAGTGAGCAATGAAACGCTTCGCCGTGACCTTCATGACCGGGTCATTCGAGAAGTCGTGCCGCACAACCTGATGGACAGGGATACGAAGTTCCACATCAACTCCTCTGGTCGTTTCGTCATTGGTGGACCCATGGCGGACGCCGGACTGACCGGCCGCAAAATCCTCGTTGACACATACGGCGCAGGGTACAAGCACGGTGGCGGCGCTTTCTCCGGCAAGGATCCGACGAAGGTCGACCGCTCCGGCGCCTACTACGCGCGATACGTGGCCAAGAACGTCGTGGCAGCCGGACTTGCCGAGCGTTGTGAGGTTCAACTCGCCTATGTCATCGGACGGCGAGAACCCGCGTCCGTTTCCATCGAGACATTCGGCACCGGAGCCGTCTCCAACGACAAGATTGAAGAGCTCGTTCGCGAGAACTTTGACATGACACCGGGCGCAATCATCACGCAGCTGGATCTCATGAGTTCGGACGCAGCTCGACGCCCCCGGTATCGTCGGGTTGCCGCATACGGCCACTTTGGGCGGAACCACATCAGGCGCACAGACGGAACTCGCATTGAGGTGCCGTGGGAGCGAACCGACAAAGCCGCCACCCTCCGCACGGAAGCCGGCCTGCCGGATTCTAATGACGCAACCTCGTAAATCCCCTCCGTACCGTCCTTCGATTCGTCATTCCCGCGAAAGCGAGAATCCAGAGAGACTCTTGCCCGCCGATTCCGGAACGCGGGAACCGAACAAATAGGCCGCCGCGCCCGGATCGCGAACTGAGAAAAAATGTTGAGTGGCCTCACCGCAGTCGTTCTCGCGGGCGGGGAGGGAACACGCCTCCGCCCCCTCACCAATGATCTCCCCAAACCCGTCCTGCCTGTCGCCAACCGCCCCTTCTTTGAGTACATGCTTGACCACCTCAGGGAGTCGGGCGTCACGCGCGTCATCATGGCGCTCGGGTATCGTGCTGAGCCACTGATTGAAAGCTTCGGCGACGGCAGCGCCTATGGCCTGATGATTGACTACGTGGTCGAAGACCAGCCCCTCGGCACCTCCGGCGCGGTCCGCGCTCTCCTGCCGGAACTCAAGGAGACCTTTCTCGTCCTCAACGGCGACTGCGTGACGGAGATCGATATCGCGGCCATGGTAGAGCAGCACGTAGAGCGCCGTGAGTACGCCACGCTCGCTGTCCACACCGTCGATGACCCCTCGCGCTACGGCGTCGTCGTCATTGACGGCATTGGCTACGTCAACCGCTTTGTCGAGAAACCGCCCGGGCCCCGCTTCCCCGCCTACACCGTCAACAGCGGCGTCTATGCCTTGGAACCGGAGATGTTCAACTTCATCGGCGGCGGCTTCTCCATGTTCGAGAAGGACCTGTTCCCCACCGCTCTCATGTCCGGCATTGAGATTGGCACGTTCCCGTGGGACGGCTATTTCATGGACATGGGCACGCCTGAGAGCTTTCTCCAACTCAACCGTGATGTCCTCACCGGAACTGCCCCCACCCGCCGCCCCCTTTCCGAACCCGCATCAGCTCCGACTATCCACGAGTCCGCCCGCATCGAAGGCCCGATCAGCTACGGCGACGGAGTGACCGTCGGCGAGAATGCCCGCATCATAGGCCCCGTCGTACTCAACAACGGTGTGGTTATCGGCGACTCAGCGCTCGTGGAAGGCAGCGTCGTCCTTGCCGGAGCGCGTGTCGGCGCGAGCGCGACCGTTCGCGGTGCAATCGTCGCCTCAGGCGCTGTTGTACCTGATGGCACAACAATCGAACCAGGCAGCGTGCTTGACGGCGCCGGCGATAGCACGAGCGCCTGACGTGCGCCGTGGCTACCCCTACCGATAGGCCTTTCCGGCGACCCGTTCACCCCCTTCTCGCGGGCCCACTGCGCACGCTTCGATTCCGGGATTTCCGTGTCCTGTGGGTCGCCACCATGGCGATGTCCATGGGCTTCTGGATGCAGCAGCTCACCCTCGGCTGGCTCGTGCTCCAGATATCCGATTCCGCCTTCTGGGTGGGCGTTGCCGAGGCCGCCCGACTCGCCCCATTCCTCCTCTTCGGCCTCGTCGCCGGCACCCTTGCGGACCGACTCGAACGACGTATCCTCCTCCGCGTCATCGTCACCTGTAACATCATCCTGAGCATCATTCTTGGCACGCTGGAACTGAATGGTCTGCTCACCGTCCCCATCGCAATCGGCGGCGCATTCCTTTATGGAACCGTCAACGCCTTTCTCATGCCGACATTACAGGCATATGTGCATGACATTGTTGGTAGTCGCTACGTCGTCAACGGTCTAGCCCTCAACCAATTCGCCCAGCGCCTCATGGGCGTGTTCGGCGGGCTCATGGGCGGCGTGCTGCTCGCCTTCCTGGACATCGGCGGCACACTCCTCGTGATGGCGGGAGGCTACGCGACGGCCCTGGTGATCCTGTTCTTCACGCGCACCGCCTCCCGTCCCGGCTTTGGCACGCCGGAGCAGCCGACCGTTCGACAATCATTTGGCGAGGCGCTCAGCCTGGTTGGGGGAAACCCGTCAATCCGCGCGCTCCTGCTGCTGTCTGTCGCAACGGAGATCTTCGCCTTCTCGCACACCGTCATGATCGCCATCTTCGCCCGTGATGTGCTGGAGATCGGCGAGCAGGGGTTCGGCATCATGGTTGCTGCCCGAGCCGTCGGCTCCGTCGTGGGAGTCGCAGTCCTTGCATCTATCGGCGACCGTCTCCCAAAGGGCAAGAGCCTGCTGGTTGCAAGCGCTCTATTCGGCCTCAGCCTGGCTGCATTCGGGTCTCAGCCATGGATCGTCACTGCGCTGTTCTTCCTGGGCGTGGCGGGAATGATGGCTTCGATATTCGATCTATTTCAACAAGCCGCCTTGCAGCTCGCCGTCGGAGGTGATCAGCGGGGCAGGGCGATGGGCATTTGGGTCATGGGCGTTGGCGCAGGCCCCTTTGGCCACCTGGAAGTCGGCTCCCTCTCCGATTTCACCAGCCCCCAGTTCGCCATCATCTTCAACGGCCTCATGCTGATCGTCGTCGTCATCCTCCTCACGATGACAACCCCCCGCCTCCGCCAAATCTAGTTGCTATTCGCCTCTAATTGCTCCCACAGCTGGCGCGTGAGCGCCACATGACCAATGTGCTCGCCAAGATGTCGAATCATCCAGGCCAGAACCCCGGCCCCGGTCGACTCGTTCCCCCCAAAGGTTCGAGTACCGGCCAGCATCTCGTCCGTCGTCGTCGAAAGCGCCTGCTCAACCTTCGCCTGCGTTTCGTCAATCAGCTTCAGAAGGTCTGCCGATTTTGTTCCGAATGCGGCGAACTCCGCCGCGCGGTCACGCTGCGGCTCCTCACCCCGCGCAATGGCGCACATCCCGCCCGCCATCCCCATCATGTGAGAAACAAGCATGTAGATCGAACTGCTCTCGTCGCCAATGGGACGCCAATTCAGCGCCTCGCCATCCAGCCCGTCCAGCGCCTGCCGCAGATCGTTCAGCACCGTGTTGAATTGGGTCTGTACCCCGGAGATTGTCGCTTCCGCAAGTGTCATGTCCGTAATCACTTCCTCGTCGAGACTTTGTTCCGCGCAGCTACCCGGCGCGGTGGGAAAATAAGTGTAGCCGATTGGTCAAGGTGCGGCTACAAGTCTTCCCCTCATTCCGGCGAAAGCCGGAATCCAGTGCGGCGCGTCAACTTCAGCGCTACCTAAGCCCAATCGCGAGCTTTAGCTGCAGCGCAGCTGCACCCGCACCACACGTGGTATCCCGGCCAGGTCGAGCGCCATATCCACCTCCGTGCCCGGTGGAAAAACTTCCTTGGCCACGTCCACCATCAGCGGTGCCTGCCCGTACCCCACCTCCATCAGCAGCCGCCCCCCGGCCTTCAGATAGCCAGGAGCGCTGCGAACAAGCCTCTCGGCGATCGTCATACCTCCGTCACCGCCGTCCACCGCCACGCGCGGCTCGTGGTCCCGTATCTCCGCCTGCAGCTCGGGAAGATTCTCCGCCGGGATGTATGGCGGGTTGGCAATGATGATGTCCACCGGCGCTGTCAGCGGCTCAAGCAGGTCGCCAACGGCGAACGTGATCCGTTCCGCCACGCCGTGCCGCTCGGCGTTGGCCTGCGCGACATCCACCGCCTCCGCAGAAATGTCCGACGCGAAGAACCGCGCCTCTGTGAGCACCGTCGCCGTTGCCACAACGATGCAGCCGGAACCCGTGCCGATGTCGGCGATTAGCAGACCCGCGCCCTTGGCATGCCCATCTCCCATGCTCTCAATCGCAGCGATAGCCTCTTCCACCAGCAGCTCGGTTTCAGGCCGCGGTATCAACGCCCGCGCGTCCACGTAGAAGGGCAGCCCATAGAACTCACGCTCTCCGGTGATATAGAAGAGCGGCTCACGATTCAGCCGTCGCCCCAACACCTCCCGAAAACGCCCCTCCGCATCCTCGTGAACCGGCTGCTCCGGCTCAGTCAGCAGCGATTCAGGAGCGGTATTCAATGCGTATGCCAGCAGCAGCCTCGCTTCAAGTGCCGCAGAATCAACCCTCGCCGCCTGTAGTTGGGCGCGAGCCTCCGTGAGCAGAACGCGGGCGGGAGTCGAACTCAAGAGACAGATTCGGCGAGCAGTCGTTCCTGCTCCGCGTTGCGCAGGGCATCAAGCAGCGGATCAAGCTCGCCGTCTGTTAGCCGCTCGAGCGAATGCAGTGTCAGGCCAATGCGGTGGTCCGTCACGCGGTTCTGCGGAAAGTTGTACGTGCGGATCTTCTCCGATCGATCCCCGGTCCCTACCTGCGATCGCCGCGTGCTCGCCAACTCCTGCTCCTGCTTCTGCGTCTCGATTTCCAGCAGGCGCGCTCGCAGGATCGCAATGGCCTTTGTGCGGTTCTGCAGCTGCGACCGCTCGTCCTGGCATGTGACCACGATGCCCGTCGGAGCGTGCGTGAGCCGTATCGCCGTTGCCACCTTGTTCACGTTCTGGCCGCCCGCGCCGCCAGCATGGAACACGTCAACCCGCACGTCGTTCATGTTGAGGTCTACGTCCACCTCTTCGGCTACCGGCAACACCGCTACCGTCGCCGTTGAGGTGTGGATGCGGCCCTGTGATTCCGTCTCAGGCACGCGCTGAACGCGATGCACGCCGGACTCATGCTTGAGCCACGCGTATGCCGACGCGCCCTGCACGCCGAACGTGACCTCTTTCAGCCCCCCACCGCCCGTCTCGTTCGTGTTCATCAGGTCCGTCGACCACCCCCGTGCCTGCGCATAGCGCGTGTACATACGGAAAAGGTCTCCCGCGAACAAGGCCGCCTCATCGCCGCCCGCCCCGGCGCGGATCTCCACGATGATGTCGCGGTCATCCAGCGGGTCGCGTGGCGTCAACGCGAGCCGAAGCTCATGCTCAAGGTCCTGCGCCGTCGCCGCCAACTCCTCCGCCTCGGCGGCGGCAAGCTCGGCCATGTCCTTATCGCCGGACGCCAGCACGTCACGCGCTTGCTGCAGATCGTCGAGCACCTTCCTGTAGCGATGGAATGCCAGGACCGTCGGCTCGATCGACGCCCGCTGCCGTGACAACCCTTCCAGTTTCTTGTAGTCGGCGGCCACGTCCGGCTTGGCCATCTCGGCCTCAAGCTCCTCGAATCTTGTTTCGAGGGTCTCAAGCGGCCCGATGATAGCCGGATTCCCCAGCGTTGAAGAATTATCCGATTGAGTCGTCATCGCAAATGCCTGTATTAACGGCGCTTTCTGCGCCGCCACAGTTAGTATAGTCGCGCGAATCCAGGCAGGATGATCGACAGATCCCTACTGCAGCCCCCGCGCCAACCCGACTATCTCCCGCACGCGGTCACGATCAACGGGTGCTTCCGTGACGCCGTCCACCTTGAGCGCCGTGCCCAGGATCGCCCCATCACAAAGGGGTAACAGGTGGCCGATATTGCCCGCGTCCAGCCCGCTCCCAATCAGAATTGGCCTGTCCGACACTGCTGTCCGTGCCCGCCTCAGGTCTTCCGCGGATGTGGCCGCGCCCGTCTCATCGCCGGTCACAATCAGTGCGTCCGCTAGCCCCCGATACGCGGTTGCGCGCGCCTCAAGCTCCATGACCACGCCCGCGCCGACGGGGTAGGCGTGCTTGCTCATCACGTCGGCAAAAATCGGCGTGCCGGTTCCGAGCAGTCGACGTTCCCGCAGTGCCTCATGGGCAGTCCCCTCGATAATCCCCTGGTCAGTCACCAGCGCCCCCGTCAGGACGTTCGTACGCACGAAAGATGCTCCCGTGGCCGCCGCGATGGACAGCGCAGAAATGACGTCGGCTCGCAGGACGTTGATGCCCACGCGAATGCGCGATTCCGCATCTATCTCCCGCACGACCCCATGTACTGCCAACACGCCAATTGTCATGCCGGCCACCGTAGCCGGGTGCGCGCCGCCCCCCGCGTACGGAGTATCGCCGAAATTCTCCACGATTATTCCGTCGATGCCCTCCTCGGCGAGAATGCGTGCGTCGTCCATCGCCCGCTTGATGACGTCGTCGATATTGCCCGCCCAGCGCGGCGTGCCGGGCAGGGGCGCAAGGTGAACCATCCCGATGAGAGGGCGGGGTACGGGAAAAAGTTCCGCGAATTGGGTCATGTCCATAGTGATTTCAGTCTAGGGTTCGTCGACGGCATGGCACAAGGCCGATGCCATCCTAGCTACAATTGGAAAGACATGTCGAGAGCAGCATTCATCGGCGTCGGCGTCGCCCTGCTTTGCTTCCTCCCGCCGATACTCCACTTCATTACCGGGCCGCTCAGCCCTGCCATCGGTGGATTCGTGGGTGGGATGCAACTGCCCGGCCGCAGACCCTCGTTCGCCACCATCGCCGGAATGGCTGGAGTAATGACACTTGTCCTGACCATCACCATCACGGCCTTCACCGCCATTGGCCTCACGGTTGCCGCCAGCATCGGCGACGAAGAAAGGGACTTCGGCAGCGCGGTGCTCCTGTTCGTTGCGCTCTTTTCCGCCATCTACGTATTCGGCATGTCGCTCGTCGGCGGCCTCATCGGCTCCTCATTCCGCAAATGAAATTCAATCTTACCGACTTGCTGTAATGACCACACCCACACCCACTAACGCCAACTATGACGTCGTCATATTCGATCTCGACGGCACCCTCATCGACTCCCGCATCGGCATCCATTCCTCCATCGTCCACACACTCAAGGAGATGCGTGTCCCCGCCGTTGACCAGGAGTTGCTCTCCCAATTCATCGGCCCGCCGCTGATTGATTCATTTCAATCGGTTTGCGGCATGAGTGAACCGGACGCCGAACGCGCCGTGACCGTCTACAAGGACTACTTTGCTGTTGAGGGCATTAAGGGTTTCGAAGTCTACGAGGGCGTTCCTGAGATGCTATGGCTGCTGCGAGCCAGCGGCGTCAGGATGGCCATCGCTACAACCAAGGACGATATCTTCGCCCGCGAGATCGCGCTCAACGCCGATTTCCTGCCGTTCCTTGAGGCCGTCATCGGCAGCGACCGCGAGGGCACGATGCTCCGCAAACCGGAACTCATCGCCGCCGCCATCTCAGCCCTCAACATCCCCACGCCCCTGTCTGACGATGCCAATTCACCCCGCATCGTCATGGTCGGAGACCACGCTCTGGACATCCTCGGCGCACAGGCCAACAACATCGCCTCCATCGCCGTCACCTACGGCTTTGGCAACAATGAAGAACTGCGAGACGCCGCGCCCAACCACACCGCGGATTCAGTAACGGAACTAAGAAATCTGCTGCTGGGGGTTTAGCCCCCCTCACGGAATCGAAGGATCGTAGTCCATGCCGATGTGGCCCTTCTTGTCGAACGCGGCATATTCCTCGTCCGAGTAACCCAGCACCCTCTTATAGATATACTCGTTGTCCTCGCCCAAACGCGGCGCGTGACGGCGCGGCCCCACCCCGGGGTTGTTCATCGACTTGAACGGCGTCGTCGGAGCCTTGTGCGTCCCCGCCTCCGGATGCGTCACCTGCCTGAAGAATCCCCGATGCTCCAGGTGCCGGTCCTCCGTCGCGTCGCGTTCATTCATCACTGTGCCGGACGGCACCCCCACCAACTGCAGCCGTTCCATGATCCATGACGCCTGCTTGTCCGCCGTCCACTTGCCGATGATGCCGTCCAGCTCCGCCCTGTTCTTGTAGCGGCTCTCGTTATCGCAGAACCGTTCGTCATCAATGAGCTCAGGATGTCGAATCGTCTCGCACAGCGCCCGCCACTGGTCTTCGTTCCAGCACGCGATGGTTACCCACTGGTTCTCGCCCTGCGTGCGGTACACGTTGTGCGGCGCGAGGTAGAAATGGGTGTTGCCCATCTGCGTCCACACCCGCTCGTTCATGCTGTAGTCCATCACAAACTCGCCAAGCAGCGGCACAAAGTTCTCCGCCGTGGGAGCCTCGATGAGCAGCCCCTTGCCGGTTCGCTTCAGGTACCGCTTCCCCATCAGGAACGCGAGCGTCGCGCCGATCCCGCCCGCCGCGTCCGCCGGCACGCCCGCCGGCGCATATTCAGGCGACAGGTCGGGGTAGGTCCGAAGCAACGGATGCCCCGCAATGGCCTCCATGTGGTTGCCCCACGTTCGATAGCCCTTGTACGGCCCGTCCAACCCGAACGCCGGCATCCGAATCATGATCAGCTTCGGGTTGATCTTGGAGAAACGTTCCCAGGAGATGCCCTGCCGGTCCATGCTCTGGGGCAGGTTGTTTTCAACCAGCCCGTCCGAGACGGCCACAAGCCGCTCCAGCGCCTCCTGCCCCTCCTCCGTCCGCAGATTCACGGTCATGGACAGCTTGTTGCGGCCGTGCGCGTTGAAGATGGAACTGCGATTCCACGGCCGCTCACCGCCCTCGCTGTTCGGCATGCCCATTCCCATATTCGTCATCGCCTGAACGGTGGGTTGCGTCGGGTGAGCCAGCTGTCCCCGTGTCGTCGCGGAAAAGTATGTCGTGGACTCAACCCGGACGATCTCCGCGCCCCAGTCCGCAAGCTGCATCGTGGAGTACGGCCCGGCCCAAACAACCGTGATGTCGATGATCCGCATCCCCGCCAACGGCAGGTTCGGATTCGGGTGGGTGGGGCTGTCGGGATTCGGCGACCCGAGTGTATTCACGCTGGGAATGTCCGCTGTCATGGCTGCTCACTCCCTTCCTAAACAACCCCGTCACTTCCGCGCTGTTTCACACAATCCGCTCATTCCCGCGAGTGATTGATCGCGAACTTGGAGCGGTAGCTCAGCTGCCTCATGGTATGGACGGATCGTAGTCCATGCCGATGTGGCCCTTCTTGTCGAACTCCGCGTACTCCTCGTCTGAATATCCGAGCACCTTCTTGTAGATATAGTCGTTGTCTTCGCCCAGCCGCGGCGAATGACGACGTGGCCCCGTCCCGGGGTGGTTCGTTGACTTGAACGGCGTCATTGGGGCTTTGTGCGTCCCGGCCTCAGGATGCTCCACTTGCCTGAAGAACCCTCGATGTTCCAGGTGCCGGTCCTCCGTCGCGTCGCGCTCATTTATCACCGCGCCGGACGGCACTCCCACCAACTGCAGTCGCTCCAGGATCCATGACGAACTCTTGTCTGCTGTCCACTCCCCGATGATCGCGTCAAGCTCCGTCTTGTTCTTGAAGCGCGACTCGTTATCGCAGAATCGCGGATCGTCCGCCAATTCCGGATGCCGGATCGTTTCGCAAAGAGCCCGCCACTGCTCCTCGTTCCAGCAGGCGATCGTCACCCATTGGTCCTCGCCCTGTGCGCGATAGACATTGTGTGGCGCGAGATAGAAGTGGTTGTTGCCCATCTGCGTCCACACGCGCTTGTTCATGCTGTAATCCATCACGAACTCGCCAAGCAGCGGCACGAAATTCTCCGCCGTGGGAGCCTCGATGAGCAGCCCCTTGCCGGTGCGCCTGAGATACCGCTTGCCCATCAGGAACGCGAGCGCTGACCCGATGCCGCTGGCCGCGTCCGAAGGCACACCCGCCGGCGCATACTCAGGCGAAAGGTCCGAGTAGGTGCGAATCAACGGATGCCCTGAGATGGCCTCCATGTGGTTGCCCCACGTGCGATAGCCCTTGTACGGCCCGTCCAGCCCGAACGCTGGCATCCGGATCATGATCAGCTTCGGATTGATCTTTGAGAGGCGTTCCCAGGTGATGCCTTGGCGCTCCATGCTCTGGGGCAGGTTGTTCTCAACCAGCGCGTCAGAAACGGCAACCAGCCGCTCCAGCGCCTCCTGCCCCTCCTCGGTCCGAAGATTCACCGTCATGGACAGCTTGTTGCGGCCATGAGCGTTGAATACGGCGCTCCGATTCCACGGGCGCTCGCCCGGCTCGCTGTTCGGCATCCCGCTGCCCATGCCGGTTTGAGCCAGCACGGTTGGAAGCGCCGGACGCGCCAGCATGCCCCGCGTCGTGGACGCAAAATGCGTAATCGACTCGACCCGTATGACTTCCGCGCCCCAGTCCGCCAGCTGCATCGTCCCATACGGACCGGCGAACACAACCGTGAAGTCGACGATCCGCATGCCTGCCAGTGGCAAATTTGGATCCGGCTGCGTCGGATTGCCCGGATTCGGAGACCCGAGAGAATTCACGCCTGAGTTGTCCGCTGCCATGACTGCCTACTCCGCTCCTAGACAACCCCGTCCTTGCGCAAACCCGCGATATTCTCAGCGCTCAGCCCAAGCTCACTCAGAACCTCGTTTGTGTGCTCACCGAGCAACGGTGCTCGCCGCCGTTTCGGCATCTCTGCTCCCTCGCGGTGCAGCCTGTTGTGATAGCCCGGGTACTTGATCGGCCCCGTCGTTGGATGGTCGATCTCCTGGAAATAGTTGCGGGCGACGAACTGCGGATTGTTGACGAGGTCTTCGATTGTGTTGAGGGGCCCGCCCAGCACCGCGAACTCCTCGCAAGCCGCGCGTACCTCTTCCTTGGTGCGTTCCAGTGTCCAGGGAATGATGTGCGCCAGGAATTCGTCGATGCGTTCAGGATCCGCGCGACCTTCCGCAGTGCCCCATTCCGGTGTTTCCAGCAGCTCCTCCATGCCAATCATCCGGATGATGTTTGGAATGAACCGTGGCCCGCCCGTCATCAGGAAAAAGCCGTCGGAACACGGATGCACACCCCCACCGACAGCCACTGCGCGCCCCGGCCGCGTGGCGAGATGTCCCGTGTACTGGTAGCCCATCATCCGTCCGAGCCGCATATCGATGGAGTGCATCGCCGTCTCGAAGATTGCAACGTCCATGTAGTCGCCTTCGGCGTCGCGGAACTCCACCTGGAATAGTCCGAGCGCGGAGGCCAGCGCGGCAACGTAACCGGCGTGATAGCTAACCATGCGCCCTGCCGTCTTCAGCGGCTCATTATCGATGTCTCCCGCGCTGATCATGCTGCCGCCCATGGCGTACAGGTTCATTTCGATGCCGATATAGTCCTTGTACGGTCCGTTCTGCCCGTAGTTCGTCACCGATGTCATCACCAGCTTGGGGTTGATCTTCTTGAGGTCCTCATACCCCAGCCCAATCGCGTCCAGCGTGCCGGGAGAGAAACTCTCCACCACGATCTCCGCGCCCTTCACAAGCTCCTTGACGATTTCCCGACCGCGCTCCGACTTGAGATCAAGCGTGATGGAGCGCTTGTTGGTGTTCAGAAACATAAACAGGCCGCTGCGCTCCAGGCCCGGCTCGTCCTGGTAAAACGGCGGCATCCCGCGCGTAGGATCGCCGGTTCCGGGGCGCTCAATCTTGATGACATCCGCGCCGTAGTCGCCGAGGATGCGCGTCCCAAACGGACCGGACGTCATATGCGTCAGGTCGATGATCCGCACGTCGTCCAGCGGCATGATTGAGGTCGGTTCCAGTGTCATCAACGCGCTCCCCCCGTTTGAATCGCCCTGCTCGGCCTAGTCCGCGGGATCGAGATCGAAGTCCATCCCGATGTGACCGGCGGCCTCATACTCCGCGTACTCGGCATCGGAGAAGCCGAGCAGCTCCTTGTACACGTACTCGTTGTCCTCGCCCATGCGCGGCGGCCCCCACCGATGTCGGCGCGGCGTGTTCTTTGCTGTCCACAGAGTGCTGGTATACAGGTGCGTTCCGACCTCTTCAGCCGTCAACTCCTCCCAGAACCCGCGCTCGTTCATGTGCGGGTCTGCGTAGGCGTCTGACTCCGCCATCACCGTACCCGCCGCGACGCCGTTCGTCTGCAATAAGTTCATCGCCTCGATGGCGTCCTGCGTCACCGTCCAAGTCATCAATTCGACGTCCAGCTCGTCGTGGTGCTCCTGCCGACCGGCGAGCGTCGCGAAACGGCTGTCGGATGCCAGGTCAGGCCGTTGCATCACGGTTCCGGCCAACGTCCGCCACGCCTCATCCGACTGCACGGTGATGGCGATCCATCGGTCGTCCCCCATGCACGGATACACGCCCTGTGGTGCAAACATCGGATCCCGATTCCCCTGGTGCCCCGGCTGCCGCCCATTCATGGAGTAGTCCATGAACTGATCGCCCAGATATGTCATGAAGTTCTCGGCGGTCGATAGCTCGATAAACAGCCCCTCGCCGGTCTTCTCCCGATGGCGCAGTCCCGCCGAGAACGCCAACGCGCCCGCCGCGCCGCCCGCCGCGTCCGCGGTCAGCGTGTTTCCCGTCATGCTCGGGTCCTCGCCCTGATACACCATGAACGAGTAATGACCGACCACCGCCGCCATGTGGCTGCCGAATGTGCGGTAGTTCTTGTACGGGCCGTCGATGCCGAATGCCGGTTGTCGGATCATAATCGCGCGCGGATTCACTTCATGCACGCGCTCCCATGTGACGTTCACGCGCTCCATGCTGACGGGCACGTTGTTCTCCATGACCCCGTCGGATATCCGCAGCAGACGGTCAAAAACCTCCTGCCCCTCGGGCCGCCGCAGATCCACGGTCATGCTCCGCTTGTTGCGGGCGTGTGCGTTGAAGGACGCCCATCGATTCCACGGCCTCTCGCCCGGCTCATTATCCGGGAACTGCGCCGATCCACCTCCCAGGCTAGGCATGTTTCTGTCCGGGTAGGGCATCAGGCCGCGCGTCGTCGGCGGGAAATGCTTGATGGACTCGATGCGGATGATCTCCGCGCCCCAGTCCGCAAGTATCTGCGTGCCGTATGGCCCGGCCCACACGACGGTGATGTCGAGTATCCTTACGCCTTCCAGCGGCAGCCGACGCGATCCGGTGCTGACCATGCCTACACCACCCCTTCCGCGCGCAGACTGGCAATCTCTGCATCGCCGCGGCCTAACACATCGCGCAGAATCTCATCCGTGTGCTCGCCCAGCAGGGGAGCGCGTCTGCGAGCGGGCAGTTCAGTGCCGTCCACAAAGTGCATCTTCACGTGGTAGCCGGGGTAGGCAATCGGCCCCGTCGTCGGGTGGTCGATCTCCTGGAAGAACTCCCGATGCTGGAGATGTTCGTCGGTATACAGGTCATCGAATGAATTGATCGGCCCGCCAAGCACGCCGTACTTCTGACACTCGGCGCGGATTTCCTTCTTGGTGCGCTCCAGCATCCACGGCACAATCACCGCCAGCGACTCATCCAATCGCTCAGGCGCAGAACGTGCAAGGGGTGTCGACCATTCCGGCGTCTGCAGAAGATCACCCATGCCCACCATTTGCATCATGCGCGGGAACATTGCCGGCCCGGCCGTCGTCATGAAATACCCGTCCTGGCAGATCCACGTCCCGGAACCCACTGCATTTGCCGGATACGGGCGTGTTGAGTCCCCGCCGCCGTACTGGTAGCCCATCAGATAGCTCTGGCGGCGGTCAATGGCGCCCATCCACACAGGAAACGCGCCAACGTCAAGGTGATCTCCCTCACCGCTCGGCTCAACACTCAGCAGGTGCATCGATGTTGCAGCGGCCGCCATCGCGCCAACCTGGAACGAGGCCACATGGCCGCCAAAGTTGAGTGGTTCCCGCTCCGGGTGGCCAGTGTTGATCATCGCCCCGCCCATCGCGTAAGAAGTTATATCCGTCGCCTTCCAATCGCGGTACGGGCCCGTCTGCCCGTAGTTGCTGATAGATGTCATGAGGAGTCGTGGATTGATGCCACTCAGCGTCTCGTAGTCCAGTCCCAGCGACGGCATCACGCGCGGGCTGAAGCTCTCGACCAGCACGTCCGCGTCCTTCACGAGATCGAGAACGATCTGCCGCCCGCGCTCCGACTTAAGATTCAACGTCATGGAGCGTTTGCCCAGGTTGGTGTACAGGAACAGCCCGCTGCGCTCCAGCCCGGGCTCGTTCTGGTAGAACGGCGGCATATCTCGCGCAGGGTCTCCCACCTCAGGCCGCTCAATCTTGATAACGTCCGCGCCGTAATCGGCGAGCCGCCGCGTCCCAAAAGGTCCCGCGGCGTGCCACGTCAGGTCGATAACCCGCACACCTGAAAGCGGCAGTGTGCCCGCATCCCGCCGGTCGATCTGCTGTTGGCTTGTCATAGACTCGCCACCCATCCTCCCCCATGGATGCCGCATTATGGCACTAGCCGCCCCCACCGCGAAAGGGTACGCCGCCACACGCGGGTGCTCTCTGTGGAAGATGGTCAGGGTGAGGGTGTCCCCCGTTCACCCTGAGCCTGTCGAAGGGTGAACCCCCTCCCCTCATTCCGGCGAAAGCCGGAATCTATCCGATGCCCACTGCAAAGTATGGTCTGGCAGTATGGCTAGTATGGGTCTGAAAATATGGCTAGTATGGGTCTATGAAAACCACGATTGAAATTCATGATGAACTCTTGCTTCGTGCAAAGCTGCGTGCAAAGAAAACCGGCCGAACGCTGCGATCGATTGTTGAGGAGGGGTTGCGCGAAGTCCTCGCGCATGAGCCAATCAAAAATACGTACAAAATGCCGGACATGAGCGTCGGCGACCCCAACGGAGAAAACCCGCTCGAGAAGTACACGTGGGAGGAACTCCGGGAAATCATCACCGACCGGGGCTTCCCGTACACCCACCGCGACGAAGACCCTGAGTGATAGCAGTCGATACGAACCTGCTCGTCTACGCCCATCGCCGGAGTGCCCCCGAATACCAGGAAGCCCGCGCGCTGATCCGGTCTCTGGCGGAAGGCGAGGATGTCTGGGCCATACCATGGCCATGCATCTTCGAGTTCATGGCAGTCGTAACAAATCGGCGCATCTGGCGGGATGATGCCACGACACCTGAGCAAGCATGGTCGCAGGTATCCGCGTGGACTGCTTCACCGTCCCTTCGTCTACTGGGCGAAACAAACGGCTTCCTGGAAACCCTGGCCAGATTTGTCCGGCGTCCACGCGTACGGGGACCCGTCATTTATGACGCGCGGATAGCCGCCATCTGCATTGCACACGGCGTGGATGAGCTGCTCACCCGGGATCGCGACTTCGCCCTCTTCCCCGAACTCCAAACCCGCGACCCTCTAGCGAAGCTATAGTCGTCGCCTAAGTCCCAATCAACCTGATCTCACGCCCCTGACGTGGTTGGATGGGTCGGCTGTTCGGCCCGCCGTGCAGTTTCCACAGCGCATCCACTTGTGACTGCCCGATCGGTAGCGGCTCTCTCAGGACGTACCAATCGACAGGCTCATCGCACGGCGGCGTTGTCTTGGAGCCCACGTAGTGGAAGTAAGGACCGGGCGTGGGCGCCAACAGGTTCGCATCGATGCTTAGGCCCTCGGTGACTTCTTCACCCACGTTTGGCGCGGCCTCCAGCAATGTCTGTACCACGCGGTTCTGTGAACCCGGAGCGAGCATGACGCCGATCACCGCAAGGTTGCCATCGTTGTCCCCATGGACCAGGTGGAGCTCTGCCGCAAAAGACTCTCCGTCAACCAGGTGCTCTGACGGAGCGTGAAAATGGGCGGATTGCAGGCCATACGTTTCTTGTCCGATCCGCAGTCCATTGCCCTCTTCAAACGTGAATGAGACCTGGCGGCCGGTGTTGGTGACGGATACGACAACGCCGCCGTAATTGAATTCAAGGCGTGGCCCGTCTTCCCAACAGTAATCGACCAGGTTGATTGGCGACTGCTGTACTCCCTCGCCGCATTTGCAGTAGTCCTCTGACAGGGAGGCCCAGTTCGCCGGTCCGTTCTCACCGGAGTAGCCCCAGTCGGGCGTGGGCACTAACTTTCCAGATTCCATTCTCACAGCCCTCGCCGGATCGCGAACTCAAACCGTAGCGCAGACACCACCACCAAATTGATAGCCGTCGCCGGAACGCTGTTCGCCAATCTAATTGCTCAATCCTGCAGGAACGCGGAGTTTAGCCGTAGCGCAGCTACCGCTCCAGGTCCCAGAGGCCCCGGCCACCGGCATCAACGCCGCCGTCCACCGAAATAATCTGTCCCGTCACCCAAGCGGACTCGTCTGACGCAAAATAGAGCGCTGCGTGTGCAACATCAGATACGTGGCCACGGCGCGACAGCGCCTGCTCTGGCACGTCGATGCCATCCGCGTCCGCTCCCAATCGTTGCCGAATCAGCCCCGGCGCAACCACGTTCACCCGGATATTGTCCTCCCACAGCTCCCGCGCCAAGTTGCGTGCCAGCCCGATAACGCCCGCCTTCGCCGCGCCGTAAGCTACGTTTGACCCGCGTTGCACGCTTTCGCTCGCAGTGATGAAGATGATCGACCCGCCCCCTTGCTGCTTCATCACAGGTTGCGCGGCGCGTGCCAGGTTTGACGGCCCCTCCATCGTGTTCCCGATGGCCTCCCGCCAGAAAGCGGCGTCCACCTCGCTCAGCGTCACAGAGGGATCAAAGAAACCGCCTCCGCCGCTGTACAGCACGTCCAGGCGACCGCCTCCGACGTCACGCGCCGCAAGCACAATGCGTTCAGCGTCAGCCGCATCCGCTACGTCGCCGGTAATCGCAACCGCCGCCTCCGCCGCCGGAGTCCCCAGTCGCCGCACAATCTGCAGAGTCTCCTCAAGATGCTCCGCGCGCCGCGCGACGAGCACGACAGTCGCCCCCTCCTGCGCGCACAGCAGGGCAGTCGCTCGGCCCATCCCCGGCCCCGCCCCCGAAACCAGTACCGTCTTCCCCTCAAGCCTCATGTGATAAACCCCCGATGGTCGTGATAATAAGTTCGGTCAACGACGATTCGATTGTGGACAGTGCGTAGCGGGGTAGCAAGCCAACTACCTACCGTTGAACCGCAATGACGTAGAAGTCCACCCTCCGGTCGCCGGGTTCCACCGTGAACACCGTGTCGTTGATATAGATCAGATTCCCCTCTTTGTCGTAGAAACGCGCGCTGACCGAGTATTCAGGCCTGTCTTCCAGCGGCTCGTCCCAATCTAGCTCATACACTAGCGGCAGCATTGTCACGTTCTCATGCTCCTGACGTGCAATCTCAATCGAAGGAGCATCCGCCAGAGAAGTGCCCCTCAACGTGACCACAACCCGTGCCGCCGGAGTGATCGTCGTTTCATCCTCTCCCTCAAGCGAGATCTCCCCCCGCAGACTGCTAGATCCCCCACAGTAAATGCCCACAAATAGAACCAACAACAGCAGACCGAATAGTCCCACCAATAACAACCTGCCCGAACGACTCATGTGATACGCCTCCGATAATGGTGAACGGAGAAGTCGGGTAGCGACAACTCGAATGTTGCCAGTGTACGGCGCAGGAGAAAGCTGCGCGGTAACCACGTCATCCGTGCGATAGTGACACCATGGACGAACTCCTCCTCGCGCTCATGCCGTTTCTTGGCTTTGTTGCCGGAACCGTCGGCGCGCTGATCGGCGCGGGAGGCGGATTCATCGCCGTCCCCATCCTCCTCATCGTCCTACCTGATGAGACCCCGGGCATCATTACCGGCATGTCCCAGTCCATGGTTCTGATGACCTCACTCTCCTCCACCGTCGCCTACGTCCGCCAGAAGCGCATCGAGTACCGCTGGGCCGCCGTCATGGCCATAACAGGCCTGTTTGGCATGGCGATTGGCGCATACATCGTGGAGCAGCTTGAACGCGGCGCGTTCCAGACCGTGTTCGGCGTCGCCGCGCTCATCCTCATGACCTATCTGCTCATCAGACCCATCCGCGGACGCGGCGCGGCGCGAACTTTGGAAGAGGCGCAAGAAGCGCGAATCCCCCTCACACGCAAGCGCGCAATCATGCTCGGCATCGTCGGCCTCGCGACGGGCACGATGGGCGGCCTGCTTGGTGTCGGCGGCGGCATCGCCATGGTCCCCATCATCGTGCAGGCATTCGTCTTCCCCGCCCATTTTGCCACCGCCACATCCCAGCTCGTCATCCTCATCACGAGCCCTGCCGCCATCGCCGTCCACATCGCCGAATCCCCGCTGCTTGAGAAGATCCTGCCAATCGTCCTGCTCGGCATCGGCGCAATCGTCGGCGCGCAGGTCGGCGCGCGCGTCTCGCGCAAAATATCCGCGCCCTGGATCGTTCGCATCCTCGCCATCGGTCTCGGCATCGTCGGTGTGCGCCTCATCCTCAGCGGCCTGACGTAGAGCCCGACACGCCATTCTTGGCGACGGGCTACAATCGCAGTGTTCAAAAACTCAAACAGGGGGTATGGGAGTGGAGCATCAATACATCACTGTGGAACGCGACGACCTGGGCGTTGTAACAATCACTTTCAATGTGCCGGAGGCGCTGAATCCCTGGCTGATCCCGCTCATGGAGGAGATGACCGTCGAACTGGATTACATCGCCGCCAATCCTGACGACCGTGTCGTCATATTCACCGGCGCGGGTAGGTCCTTCTCCGCGGGCGGAGACGTCGGCCCCATGGCAGGCGCGGGCGGCGACCGCCCAATGCCGCACTTCATGAAAGAGAAAGGTGACCGCCAGCGTGGCGGTTGGAACGTGCCCACCATGTCCGCCGAAGAGCGCTTGAAGAATGAAACGCTCAACGGACGCCGCATCCACATGCAGGTGTGGGAGCTGGACAAGCCCACCATCGCCGCCGTCAATGGCGTCGCCGCAGGAGCAGGCTGCGATCTCGCGCTGTGTTGCGATATCCGCCTCGCCAGCACCAACGCCCGCTTTATCGAAGTCTACGTGCGGCGCAGCCTTGTCCCCCTTGATGGCGGTGCATACTGGGCGCCCTATCTCCTGCCGCACGGCATCGCTATGGCGATGCTACTCGCTGGTGAAGCCCTCAGCGCAGAGGACGCGCACCGATTCGGCCTCGTCAATCGCGTCTATGAGCCGGATGAGCTCATGCCCGCCGCGCAGGAGCTTGGCCGCAAGATGGCGCAGGGACCTGCCGTGACCCAGCAGCTGGTCAAGCACATGGTGCGAGAGATTCACACCAAGGGCTACGAACAGCACTGGAAGTACATCGATGCCGCCCACCAACACACCCGCGAAACCCACGACTACGACGAGGGCGTCCGCTCCTTCATCGAAAAACGCCCCTCCGAATTCAAAGGCTACTAGCGGCGTACAATGGACACGCCATGACTACGAACAACGGCAACGCACCCCCGCCCATCGTCGCCATCACCCTTGGCGATCCGGCGGGCATCGGCCCTGAGGTCGTCGTCAAGGCGCTCGCTGCCAACGATGATCTCCGCCTCGGACTCTGTAGGCCCCTGATCGTCGGCAGCTACGCCGTCGCGGAGATGTCCGCCAATCGATTCGCCGGCGGCCTCCCCCTCAGCCATGTCGATTCCCGTGAACAGTTGGCAGACATCAATTGGGACGGCGACACAGTCCCCGTCTGGAACATAGATACCCCCGGCGCAAGCGAAATCCCTTACGGCGAGCCCACCATCGCGGGCGGAGTCGTCTCCATCACCGCCATTGAGTTCGCCGCCACGCTCGCCCTTGAGGACCGCATCCAGGCAATCTCAACCGCCCCCATCAACAAGGAAGCCGTGCACATGGCCGGCTATCAGGAGATCGGCCACCAGGAAGTGCTGGCACGCATGGCGGGCATAACGGAGATCGCCACCATGCTCATGGCGCACCGACTCCGTGCCGTCCATCTCACCACGCACGTCCCATTCCGTGACGCCTACAAGTACGTCACCAAAGACCGCATCCTTGCGCGACTGCGCCTCACCGACCGTGAATTCAGGAAGTGGGGTGTTGCCGAACCCCGCATCGCTGTCGCCGCCCTCAACCCGCACGGCGGCGACGCCGGCCTGCTTGGCCGGGAAGAGATCGAGGAGATCGCCCCCGCCGTTGAACAGGCCGTCTCAGAGGGCATCGTGGCCGAAGGCCCGCTGCCCGCCGACTCCGTATTCCTCTCCGCCGCTGCCGGCAACTATGACGCCGTTATCGCCCTCTTTCACGATCAAGGGCACATCGCCGTCAAGATGCACGATTTCCACGGCAGCGTCAGCGTCAACCTCGGCTTGCCATTCGTGCGCACGTCCGTTGATCACGGAACGGCATATGATATTGCCGGTACAGGCGCGGCGGAGGCGGTCAGCATGAGCGCCGCCATTAGGACTGCGGCCTTGCTCGCGACCGGCCGCGGCCTTGACACCGCTAACATTGAGCAGGAGGCGCATCAAGCGCCCGCTCGCGTGTACGGATAGGGGAGGAAATAGCCATGTGGGCCATTCCAACAGTGGTTGCCCTGATGATCCTTGGGCCGATGGTCCTGCTGGGCTTTGTGGTCGTTCTCGTTGTGCCGACGCTCTACATCGCCATGCACAGCAAGATTCGCGAGCCGGAGGGCATGCCCGGATCCGAATCCGCCGAGGGCAGCTAGCCCTGAAGGAGAACGGCCATGAAAGCCGTCTACATCGAGGAACGCGGCGGGCCTGAGAACCTCATCTACGGTGATATGCCGGACCCGGAGATGGCCGACGACCAGGTTCTCATTCGTATCCGCGCCGCCTCCATCAACCGCTTTGATCTGAACGCCCGCGCCGGCGAGAACGGTGTCATGGTCAATCTCCCCCGCATCCTTGGCCTTGACCTGGCTGGAGAAGTCGAGAACGTGGGAATGGTGGCTATTGAGGCCGGAATCGTGCCTGGTATGCGTGTTGTCGCAGACCCCCGTCTCCCGTGCCAGTTGTGCCACTACTGCCGACTTGGCCGAGACGAAGACTGCATGGATCGCTACGACCTCGGCTCTCGCCTGCACGGCACGTACGCCGAGCTGATTGCCGTCCCTACCCGAGCCGTCCACGCCATTCCTGATGAACTCTCATTTGAAGAAGCCGCAGCTATGCCCATCGTCTTCAAGACCGCATGGCGAATGCTGACTGCAAAAGCGCGAGTCCAGCCCGGCGAAACCGTGCTCATCCATGCCATCGGCAGCGGCGTCGGCACGGCCGCTCTCCAGATTGCGAAACTGCTCGGTTGCCGCGTCATCGCCACCGCCGGTTCCGACTGGAAACTGGATCGTGCCCGCGAGATGGGCGCTGACGAAACCGTCAGCTACGAGGACGGTGAGACATGGCCGGAGATCGTCATGGCCCTTACGGAAAACGAGGGCGTTGACGCGGTCATTGACAATGTCGGCGCGCCCCTCTGGGACGGCAGTTTCCGTGTCATGGCGCGGCAGGGTCGATTTGTCACGTGTGGCGTCACTGCCGGCCACCGCGTCTCGCTCCACCTCGGCCAGACCTTCCTCCGTGGGTTGGAGATCATGGGCATTGGAGGATTCCACACATCCGACTTTGAGCGCATCATGCAGTTGACACAACAGGGCAAACTCAAGGGAACGGTCGGGCGCGTGTTCCCCCTCTCAGAGGCGGCAGACGCCCACCGCCTGATGGAATCACGCGACTTCTTTGGCAAGATCATTCTGACTACCTAAGGATCAGCCGTCCCCGGAGGAAGTGGGAGGGTAGTGTGCAGATACCGGAGATCGTCAGGCTCTCACTCGCTGAGGCCTTTGGAGCCTTCGTCCTGCTCCTGATCGGCGCAGGCTCAATCCTGACCGCAACCGCAACCAACCCTAGTGGCGACAACCTGATCGTCATCGCCTTCGCGCACGGCCTCGCCATCTTCATCGGCGTCTCCGCCGTCGGCCACGTCTCCGGTGGGCATTTCAACCCCGCCGTCACATTTGGATTCCTCGTCGCAGGCAAGATTCAACCGCTGAAGGCATTGGCCTACTGGGGCTCCCAGCTGCTTGGCGGTATCGTCGCCGTCCTCATCCTCGACGCTGTCTTCTCCGGCGCGGGCGACCTCACGGACCTGGCAAACGCCGCGGAGTCGACCAACCTCGGCGCGACGGCCCTCCACGGCGACATCTCACCGGCAATCGGCATCCTCATCGAGGCCGTCGTGACCTTCATCCTGGTGTTTGTCATCTTCCAGGTGGCCGTCGGCGAAAACGGCCCCGGCACGATTGCTCCCCTTGCCATCGGCATGACCATCACCCTCACGGCGCTTATGGCCGGCCCGCTGACGGGAGCGTCCCTCAACCCGGCGCGCTCATTCGCGCCCGCCCTGATTTCCGGCTACTGGACGGACCACTACGTCTACTGGATTGGCCCGTTCCTCGGCGGCGGTATCGCCGCCCTCGCCGCCTCCTACCTCATGCAGGGCATGCGCGGCCTTCCCAAGTGGGGCCGCGGCGAATAACAGCTAGCGCACGCACTCCTGTTCGTACTGAAACACGTAGGAATGCTGGCTGTCGTCGTTGTTGATTTCCAGCGTCCCTGAGATGCCGGCCAGTTCTCCGGTACCCGAGTCGGGCACGATCGTGACCGTAAGCTGGGCGTCGCCCTTGCTCATCACTCCGTTGTGCTGGAGCGCGAAGGCGCCGGATTTCCCCCTTACAGACCCAATAAAATGCTCGATGGCTACGTAGCCTGCTGAACCGGGAGTTTCAGTGAAGGCCGTAATCATCTGCGCCTCCGAGGCGCCGACCATGTCACCTGCGAACGTCTTGCGCACAGTGTTGCGGCTTAACGTCAAACCATGTTGTTCCAGGTACGGTGGTTCGGCTTCGATATTCACTTCCATGGGTCCGCGGGCAGTGGGCATAGCAATCTCCCCTCCGGAATCTAGAGTCTCAATTGAGCAGCCCAAGCCGGAACGTGGCAACCTACCTCTTCAAGAAACCAAAGCTGGATCGCGAATTTAAGCCGTAGGGCAGCTACTTACCGCTGGTTGATTGGCACGTAGTCCCGCTCGCCCTCGCCAACGTAGATCTGACGCGGACGCACGATGCGCTGCTCTCTGTCAATCACGCCCTCGTTCCACTGCGCCATCCACCCGGATGTGCGTGGCACCGCGAACAGCACGGGGAACATCTCAACCGGGAACCCCATTGCCTGGTAGATCAGCCCTGAATAGAAGTCCACGTTGGGATAGAGCTGACGGGAAACGAAGAAGTCGTCTTCGAGCGCGATCCGCTCCAATTCCAGCGCAATCTCCAACAACGGATTGACGCCTGTCACCTCAAAGACTTGATCGGCCAACGTCTTGATGATGCGGGCGCGCGGGTCATAGTTCTTGTAGACGCGATGCCCGAATCCCATCAGGCGGCCACTCGTGCCGTCCTTCACGTTTTTGATGAACTCCGGCACGTTGTCCTTTTTGCCGATGAACTGAAGCATCCGGATCACGGCCTCGTTCGCCCCGCCGTGCAGCGGACCGGACAACGAGCCAATCGCACCCGCAAGCGCTGAGTACGGATCGGCCTGAGAACTCGCAATGGCGCGCATCGCGTTCGCGCTCGCGTTCTGCTCATGATCCGCGTGCAGGATGAACAGCACGTCAATAGCCCGCTCGATAGCGGGATTCGGCACGTACTTCGGTTCTACCATGCGGAACAGCATATTCAGGAAATTGCCGGCGTACGTCAGGTCATTGTCGGGATAGATGAACGGATAGCTCAGCGTATGGCGGTAGCACCACGCGGCGACCGTCGCGACCTTGCTGATGGCGCGCACCGTCTGTATCTTGCGCGACTCAGGGTCCATGATGTCCCTTGACGCCGGATAGTACGTGCTCATCGTGGCCATCGACCCGAGTAGCATCCCCATGGGATGCGCGTCGTACCGATAGGTCTCCATCTGCTCCCGCACGGTCTCAAGCACCATAGTGCGGAAGCGAACGTCCTCCTCAAAATCCAACAGTTGCTGCGTGTTGGGAAGCTCCCCGTTCAGCAGCAGGTACACGACTTCCAGGTACGTGGAATGTTCCGCCAGCTGCTCAATCGGATAGCCGCGGTACCGCAGGATGCCCGCGTCGCCGTCGATGAACGTGACTGCGCTCCGCACGGTGGCTGTGTTGAGCAGGGACGGGTCATAGCTGAGCAGGCCGAAATCGTCGTCAGAAGTCTTGATCTGCCTCAGATCCGCCGCTCGGACTGAACCGTCAGCTATCGGCAACTCATACTGCTTGCCGGTCCTGTTGTCCGTAATGCTTAACGAGTCCGAGGCCATCGCCATCCCCCACTGGTCTACCCAGCTTCACTGTATATCGTCTCAGTGTACAACCACAGGCGCTTGGGCAGTAGGGCCGTTTATCGGACCGCCAGCGGGTTCAGATTCGTCGACTCGTCGTACACGTCGATGCCCTCTTGCTTCTTGAGGAACGTCACGACGGCGTACGTCAACGGCGTGGCGAGGGTCTCGTACACCACCTTCGTAAACCACTCCACGAAGAAAACGCGCCACACGTCGCCCGTGGAGGGGAGCACCCCAAGAAAAGCGATGAACGTGAAGAAGAATGAGTCCAGCCCCTGACCGCCCACCGTGGACGAGATCGTCCGCAGCCACAGCATCCGTCCCTGGGTCATTACCTTCAGGCGCGCCAGGATGATGGCATTCGTGAACGAGCCGATCACATAAGCGATGAAAGAGGCTACGAGCAGCCGGCCCGTGAATCCCAGGATGGTGTCATACGCGGCCTGATCTTCCCATACACTTGCTGCCGGCAGCAGGCCCCCAAGGTAGATGGCGATGACCATCACGAGATTCGCGCCGAACCCAGCCCAGATGACGCGCCGCGCCACGGCGTATCCGTACACCTCCGTCAGTACGTCGCCAACGATGTAGCTCAGGGGAAAGACAACGATTGCCGACGTGACGATGAGTTCCCCGAAAACGGGCGCATCGCCCAGCGTCACAATCCGGACCGCAATGATGTTTGAGGTCAGCAGCGCCGCAATGAACGCCGCCACAACCGCCAGAAACCACCGCGAGCCGGCCCGCGCCTCCCCGGCGTCAGTGTTGCGCGTCGAAACATCAGATCCCGACAAGACGGCGCAAACCCTCCTCTGCTGTCTGGCCTCCAACTTTCGCAAGCATAGCCCACGCGCGGCGGAATGCCCATTGATACGGTACGATGACGACAGATGTAGGCGCCCAGGACACGCTGGGTGCGTATTCCGCTAAGGTCAAGTCAGGAGAGATGCGCGATGGCACTGCTTTGCTTCGATGTTGACGGAACCCTCGACACCGGTGACGGCCCCATTCCTGTCCCCGTCCTTCACGAATTGGAGGGCATGGGACACTCAGTCGTCATCGTTTCCCCGTCCCCCCTCCGCCCCAAGGACGCCGGCTTTCCCGAGTTCCTGAGCGTCGATCGCAAGAAGAATCTTCTTGACGCGCTTGAGGCCCACCCGGATGACCGCCCCGTCTACATCAGTGACAACGATGGCGACGACAAGCTCTCCGAAGAAGTCAACTTCGAATACGTCCACCCCCTCTTCTGGACCCCCTTCTACACCCGCCTAACCTCAGACGGCGCCGGCTAGCCCATCAGATAAATCTCCTCCCCCTTGCCGGGGGAGGATTGGGGTGGGGGGGGTGAATACAATCCTCTCACCCTTAGCCTGTCAAGAAGTTCCCGTTCACCCTGAGCGTAGTCGAAGGGGGCTGCCGAACGGGAACCAGTACCGCCCCCTGTCATTCCGAGCTTAGTCGAGGAATCCAAGGCCTCGATGGGCTGTCGTAGCCGGAACGCGGCGAGCCTACTCCTTCTTGAGCCCATGCAGGACCGCGAACCCTGGCCGTAAAGCAGTTACCCGTTCACCACGCTCATTTTGGGAAACTTGACAAGCGTTATTTCACCAATTGACGCGCTAAACACCAAAATGAATCTTCCCTGTCGCATTAACACCCCATTAATCCTGCATGTTGCGGAGCATATGTGTTCTCCCTGCATGAAAAGAGACATAAAGTGGGCTTATGCTGAATACGTCAATATCCTGACCTTCTCAACCCCTAGCCCTCGTGGTGCGTATTCCTATTGCGCGTGCCCACGCGCTTCGCGTTGCGCTACCGCGTAGGCATGCCATAGACGGGCTTGTTGACACGCTGACATTATGGTAGTATGAGGCCAACACACCATGAGGAGCGCGGTGGATAAGGGTAGGTCGCCGCGCATATAGGAGGTGCATTATGACGCAGACTCTGCACAAGGGTGACTTGGCCGGAATAGTAGCGCAGCGCATGGGCGGAACGAGGTCGAACGGTGAGGCCGCGCTGAATGCCGTAACCGGCGCTATTCAGGAGTCCCTGACCCGCGGCGATCGCGTGGTCATCACCGGTTTCGGCAGCTTTGAGGTTCGCCAGATCAAGGAGCGCACTGTGCGCCCCCTCCGCGGCCCCAACGCCGGCCAGCCCACAAAGGTTGCCGCTCATGACCGCGTCGGGTTCTCCCCCGGCACGGAACTCGCCAAGGCCGTCAAGCGAAACGGCGCCTAATCTGAAGGCGCGGCGCGCATCGGCCGTGCGCCGCGCCCTTCCTCTCAATCAGGATTCAGTGACCCTCTCCTCGACGGAGAGGGTCTTGTTTGGAATTTACGTCCCTTAGCCGTTCGAGAAGATTGAGAACGATCCTCCCAAATCCAACCCAGAGAAGTCTCCCTGCTTTGCTCGTTCCAGATGTTCGTTGTGCCTGTTAGCTATGTCGTCGAAACACTGTTTGCAGACCCGCCCGCCCTGGGCTTCATAGAGTGTTGGCGACATGGCCATCTGCGCCCGATCCAGCCATGTGTATGGCAACGGTACGGTGCATCGGTCGCATGTGGGGTGTGTTTCAATGCGCGTCATTCTTGCCTCCCCTTGAGGTGTCAATGCTACTTTATTCGCCAGACCTAGGAGAGGGTCTTCGTCTGCCCCGAACGTGATTCGGGACTAGCGCAGCTACTCTTCTCCAAGCCCCTCGATTCGCGTGACCAGCCCCGCCATCTCCAGCGCGGCAACCGCCGCATCATAGCCCCGGTTGCTCCCCGGGCCTCCTGACCGCGCCAGCGCCTGCTCCATCGTGTCAGTCGTCAACACGCCAAACAGACAGGGCACCGCCGTATCCAGGGAAACGCGCGTCACGGCCTGCGTCACTGCCATCGACACATAGTCGAAATGGGCGGTCTCGCCGCGGATCACCGCGCCGATGCAGATGACGGCCGCATAACGATCCGATTCCGCCATCGCCTGCGCCGCCGAGCCGATCTCAAATGAACCCGGTACATACGCCACATCGATAGATTCATCCGGAACGCCATTGTCGCTCAACGCTGAAAGCGCGCCCTCGAGCATCCTGTTCGTGATCAGCTCATTGAAACGCGCCACCACGATGCCGATGCGCGCGCTGCCCGGCTCAAGCCCCTCATTCCAGGGGAGAGGCTCGATGACGTTTGGCGGCACGTTGAATGGTCTCCGTGAGGGCAGGCAGCGCTTACGACTGCGACTCCGTGTCTACCGCCGCCTCATCCTCGGGTTCGAACTCCGTTCCCGTGAAGATGTGCCCCATCTTGTCGCGTTTGGTCTGTAGATAGCGGCGATTGTGGTCGTTTGGCTCTACCTCGATCGGCACGCGTTCCACAAGCTCGAGCCCGAAGGCGTCCAACCCCACCACCTTGCGCGGATTATTCGTCATCAGCTTGAGCTTCCGCACGCCCAAATCCACGAGGATCTGCGCCCCGATGCCGTAGTCCCGCAGGTCGGGCGGGAAGCCGATCTGAACATTGGCCTCAACCGTATCAAGCCCCGTGTCCTGCAACGCATAGGCTCGCAGCTTGTTGTGCAGACCCACGCCTCGGCCTTCCTGGCGCATGTACAGGAATACGCCGGACCCCTCCGCAGCGATGTGTTGCAGCGCCAGGTCAAGCTGCTCGCCGCAATCGCAACGCATTGAACTGAAAACGTCGCCCGTCACACACTCGCTGTGGACGCGAGTCAACACGGGTTCGTCGGAGTTGATGTCGCCCATCACCAGCGCCACGTGCTCCTTGGCATCGATTGCGCTTGCATAGCCGTACGCGCGGAATACACCGTGACGAGTCGGCAGGTCCGCGACCCCTTTCCGCTCCACCATCGTCTCCCGCACGCGGCGGTACTCGATGATCTGCGCGATGGTGACGATGGGAATGTCCCACTTGGCGGATAGTTCTTCCAGCTGCGGCATCCGCGCCATCGTGCCGTCCTCGTTCATGATTTCGCAGATAACGCCGGCCGGATACAGACCTGCCGCCCGTGCCAGGTCGATGACTGCCTCAGTGTGGCCGGTGCGAACAAGCACGCCGCCCTCACGGTATCGGAGCGGGAACATATGGCCCGGCCGCATCAGGTCCCCTGACCGTGTCTCCGGATGGACGAGCGCCCGGACGGTCGTCGAACGATCCCCCGCCGATATACCCGTCGTCACACCCGTCTTGGCGTCCACAGACTCCGTGAACGCCGTGGACAGCGTCGAGGTGTTTTTCTGCGCCATCATCGGAATGTTCAACTCGTCCAGACGTTCACCAAGAAGAGGCACGCAGACAAGGCCGCGGGCGTGTGTCACCATGAAGTTGATCTTCTCCGGCGTCACCATATCCGCCGCAAGGGCGAGATCGCCTTCGTTCTCGCGCTCTGCGTCGTCGACGATTATGACCAGCTCGCCCCGCCGCATCCGCGCGGCCGCGCCCTCGACGTCGATAATGCTCATTCGCTCGCCTCCACGGCCTCACTCAGGGCGTTGATCCCCTCGCGGTCGCCCTGCAACAGCTTCTCAGCGTACTTGGCAAAGATATCCGTCTCAAGATTCACCGGCATCCCCACGTAGGCCTCGCCAAGATCAGTGTTCTCGTACGTGTGCCGCACCAGCGATACACTGAACGACTCGTCATCCAGTCCCATCACCGTCAGGCTGATGCCGTTCACCGCGATGAACGCCTTCTCCACAACGTACTTCATGACCTCAGGCGGAGCGGTGATCCGTACCACCCGCGCGTCCGCCTCCAGCGTGATTTCCGCCACCGTTCCCGTGCCGTCCACGTGACCCTGCACCAGGTGCCCACCAAGACGACTGTTGAACGTGACGGCCCGCTCCAGGTTGATGGCGCTGCCCGGCTTGAGCACGTTCATCGCCGTCCGCCGCAGCGTCTCCGGCATCACGTCGAAGCTCACCCGACTGTCCGTCATTTCCGTCACCGTCAGGCACGCGCCATTAACTGACAGACTGTCGCCGATGCGTGTCTCGCCCAGCGTCACGTCGGCCTTAACAATCAGGCCGCCCTCGCCAATGGCGACTATCCGCCCCACCTCTTCAACAATCCCCGTAAACATTTCCCCTCAACCACCTACACGGGATGCCCTTGATTATACGCCCGCGTCGATTAGTCCGCGCCGCCCTGCCAGTAACGCAGGATGCCGCGTGCAACGATATCCTCTCCGACGCGGTCAACGTCCATCCTCACAAATCGATGCGCATCCTTCACATACTCCACACCGTCGCCACCCACCGGCCCCGGCGCGTCGCCTCCGCCGATGACCACAGGCGCGATGGAGATCTCTGCCTGGTCCACAAGTCCCTCGTCGAAGAACGCGCCAAGCAGCTGCTCTCCCGCCTCCGTCATCACCTGCACCGCCCCGAGCCGTCCCAGGAGTTGCAGCAGCGCAGTCAGGTCCACCCGGCCATTCTCCGAAGGTAAAGCCTCCGCCATCACGCTGTCGCCCAGGTTCTGGAACGGCGCGCATGCCGCTTCGGACGCCGTTGCCACCAGAGTCTTGCCCGGCTCGCTGAACAGTCGGGCCGTCGTCGGTGTCCGGCCGTTGCTGTCCGCAATCACGCGCAGTGGCTGGCGTGGCAGCGCATTGCCCTCGGAGTCCCGCGCCGTCAACTGCGGGTCATCGGAAATCATCGTTCCCGCCGCCGTGATGATTGCGTCCGCGTGTGAGCGCAGTTCATGGACGCGGGCTCGCGCCGCCTCTCCGGTGATCCATCGCGAATCGCCTGTCCGGCTTGCAATCTTGCCGTCAATACTCATCGCATACTTCGCGATGACGAGCGGCATGCCCGTCTCCTCGCGCTTGAAATACCCCTGGAAGTGCAGCGTCGCTTCCTCCGCGCAATCGCCGACGCTCGTCGTGATGCCGTTCTCCTCCAACAGCCGCCGCCCGGAACCGTTCACGGGCGGATGCGGATCCAGCACGGCAATCTCCACGGCTCCCAGCCCCGCGGCGATAATCTCCTCCGCGCATGGCGGCGTTCGCCCGTGGTGAGAACACGGCTCCAATGTCGTGTACATCGTCGCCCCGCGCGCTTGATCTCCTGCCTGTTCCAACGCAACGATCTCAGCGTGAGCGCCGCCGGGCGGTTGGGTAAAGCCCTCTCCAACGATCTCCCCGTCGCGCACGATAACCGCGCCCACTGCGGGATTAGGGCTTGAGAATCCGAGCGCCTGCCGTCCCAGTTCGAGGGCACGGGCCATTGGCGTCGCGGAGCCGTTCGTCACTGCCGGGCCTGGAAATCGCGGAAAGCGCGACTCGGCGTTGGATCAGACTGCCCCTGGTACTTGCTCCCAAGCTGCTCAGATCCGTATGGACGTTGGGCAGGCCCGGACAGCCGCGTGAAGGAGATCTGGCCGATGGGCATTCCGCTGTAAAGCGTGATGGGTAGATTGTTCACGTTGCTCAGTTCAAGGGTCAGCCGCCCCCGCCAGCCGGGATCCACGTACCCCGCCGTTGAGTGAATTAGCAGCCCGATACGCCCCAGGGAACTCTTGCCCTCAAGACGCGCAACCAGGTCGTCCGGCAGGCCGATATCCTCAACTGTGCTGCCCAACACGAACTCGCCGGGATGCAGGATGAACGGATCGTCCTCGCGAATATCCACCATCTCCGTCAGGTCGCTCACGTCCTGCCGAATATCGATATAGGGCCGGCGGGAGTTCCGGAACACGAGCACCTTGTCGCTCAGGTGCACGTCGACACTTGCCGGCTGCACGTCCCCCAAATCGAGCGGGTCGATGATGATGCGGCCGTTCGCAATCTCAGCGTGGATTTCGCCGTCATTGAGGACCATTGATGGCCCCTCCCCCAAATACAACTACAGTGCAAACACTATAGCGCACCGCCGCTCAAAAACCCTATTTCCCTGCCCTGCCCCGCGCCTTTTTCGAATCCCCCGCGAAGGTGGGGCCACGCGGCGCGCAGCGCCGTCTCTCCTGTCATTCTGAGCGCAGCGAAGAATCCAAAGACTCAAACGGCCGCCGGGGCCGGAACGCGGCACGTCAACTCCATTAGCCAATCAACCCAGACCACGAACTACGGCCGTAGGCGCTGCCTACCCCGTTCGCCCTGAGCCTGTCGAAGGGTGAACCTCACTCGATCGCATACCCCACGCGCACATAGATCACGAGATCGTTCTCACCCGCCAGGATCGGTGTGGACATCGCCTCATCCGATTCCATTCCAGCCATGGCCCGCAGCATCTCCGGCGAATCCTGCCCGATGGGCGCCGCCCCGGACTCCGAGACGAAGAACGCCTCACCCAGCTCCACGCCCGCCAGCGACGCCAGCTGCCCCGCCTGCTCCCGCGCAGCCTCCATCGCCAGTGCCCGTGCTTCGCGCTCGGCGTTCTCCGTGTCATCCACGGAGAATGACAGCCCGTCCACCCGCGCGTTGTCCCCGCCGGCCTGAACTGCGCCGTCAATCACATCCGCGATCGTGTTCAGGTCCCGAACCGTCGCGCGAACGGTGTTCGTCACGGCGAACCCCACCATCTCGCTGCGCCGTTGCCTGTCATTCCACTCATACTGCGTCGAAACGTTGAACGTCAGCGTCTGGATATCATCCTCATCGATTCCTGCTGCGGTCAGGCTGTCTATGACCGCCTGCATGGAAGATGCAGCCTCAGCCATCGCCTCGCCCACCGTCTCGGCATTTGTCTCCACGCCGATCCGCAGCGTCGCTATGTCAGGCGTCACGGGCACCCGCCCCGCCCCTGTAACCCATATGCCGTCCGTTGAGCGGTCCAGCACCACTGTGGCCCCATCCCTGTTCATCATCGGCGTCTCGTCGGAATCCTCGTTCTCTGCCGCGCACGCCAGAGATGCAGTCATTGCGAGAGCCAGCAGAACAAGTACAAGTGCCGCCGGCCTGCGAACTGCCGTGAGAATCTGGGTGAAAGTCATCTTGCGTACCTCTTGATCCAACCCTGCGCGCCATCAAAAAGCGCTGCCCATCCATGATGCAGGAAACGCACCCCCACCGCATCGGGATAGCACCCCCGTCGTTCCCACACCAGCCCTGCCATTCTGAGCGCAGCCAAGAATCTAAAGAACTCATTTGCCAAACATGCCGGAACGCGGCGCGCCAACTTCTTTAACTAATCAGCCCTGATCGCGAACTCTGGCCGTAGGAACTGCCTACCCGTAGCGCAGCTACCCCAACCTATAATGGACGAACGCTGATGAGATACGTGCCGGCCCCCCCCACAGACGATCCGCAGGACGACTACCTGCCGGAAGGAGTTCTTGCCCTCCCGGACGAGCATCCCGTCCGTCGATTTTCTCTGGACATCATCGAAACGCTTGCCCTCGCCATCCTCCTCTTCCTCATCGTGCAGTCGCTCGTCCAGAACTACGTCGTCACCGGTGGCAGCATGGAGCCGTCCATTGACGACAATGAACTCATCATCGTCAACAAGGCCGTTTATTTCAGCCTCGATAGGGAGATCGTGGACGACTTCATCCCCTTCTTCGACCTGCCGGATGGCGATGATGTTTACCTCTTCCACCCGCCGGAGCGGGGCGAAGTGATCGTTCTCAACTCACCGGAGGGCGACAACATTGACCTGATTAAGCGGCTGATTGGCCTCCCGGGAGACACCGTCGAGTTTGATAACCGCGGCGGCCCGATACGTGTCAACGGCGTCGAAATTCCCGAGACGTGGTTGTCCGATGACCAAAGGACAAGAGGGCACGACGTCACCCTGGGCGAAGACGAGTACTTTGTCATGGGCGACAACCGCCGCTCCAGCCAGGATTCCCGCCAATGGGGAACGATCGGACGCGATGAGATCGTCGGCAAAGCCCTGCTCACCTACTGGCCCCTGGACAAAATCGGCCCGTCCCCTCACCAGACAGAAGCCTACCCCGCCTAACCCCACCCCTCGCTCTCTCCGAATCCCCCGCGTAGGCGGGGGCGAACGCGGCGCGCAGCGCCGCCTAACTCCCCTCATTCCGGCGAAAGCCGGAATCCATCGGGGAATCCCCGCCCCCCTTGCGGGCGAGGGTTAGGGTGGGGGGTGTCATTCTGAGCCCAGCGAAGAATCCAAAGACTCGCCTGGCAAACATGCCATAGCACAGCTACCCGTATCATGGATGGGACGTGTGGGCCGTTAGCTCAATCGGCAGAGCAGGGGACTTTTAATCCCAAGGTTCCGGGTTCGACCCCCGGGCGGCCCACTTCTTCGGATAGTACTGCGAACTCCATCGGTCAGGGCGAGTTCGGCGGTATCTGAATCACCTATCGGGCTATCCTCCGGCATGGGGATCGTATAGACGATTGTCGCCTTGCCGGGCCTGATCTGAATCTCCTTGACGAACGACCTGATGAAGGCGCGTGTTTCGGTCAATTCGCTTGTGCGAAGACATTCACTCATGTCTGCGGCGAAGGCCGCGATGGTCTCCGCCCGATCCAGTAGCGCCTGTCGCTCGGCCAGCACGGAACGAGCCTCATCGGCGGCCTGTTCAAGCTTTTCCTTGCGGTCCCGGAGTTCCCTGACGCGCTCGGCCGCGTCCGCCATCTCCATATCCGTCGTCTCGATAACGTGCCAGATGCGCGCCAATCGGCGCTTCACGTCCTCAAGTTCTCCCTCAATGGACTCCAGCCGCCCACGTTGCTCATGCGCCAAGCCGTCCATCTCCTCGTCGAGGACGTTGACGAGGCCGAGGATGTTGCCCTCGGTGAGGACGTTTTCGCGGAGATTGCGAACGATGGTCTCCTCGAATGACCTGGCATTGATACGGGGCGTCTCGCAGGAGCCGCTGCCCGTCTTGAGGATGGACTGGCAGACGTAGTAGGTGTACTTGCCACTCTTGGCCTCGGCTGCTGTGAGCGCCTTACCACAGAGGGCGCACTTGGCGAGCCCGCTGAGCAGATAGGGGCTTGCGGCACGGCGGGGATGGACGGTCTTCGGCGAGCGGGCCTTGAGCAGGCGCTGGACTCGCTGAAACTCCTGTTGGGTCACGATGGCCGGAAAGGCATTCTCGACTCGAACGGGCGGTGCGCCGTCCTTCGCGCCCGTGCCCCAGACGAGTGTGCCTGTGTACGCCTCATTGACGAGGATCTTGTGGACGGAGGTGATGCGCCACTTGGCACCGGTTGAAGTGGAGACTCCCTCGGTGTTGAGGGTCTTGGTCACGTCCATGAGTGACCGGCCCTTGAGCATCATGTCGAAGATACGGCGCACGACAGCATCGGCGGGCGGGT
Organism: Dehalococcoidia bacterium; assembly: GCA_965207895.1. Taxonomy (GTDB): domain Bacteria; phylum Chloroflexota; class Dehalococcoidia; order UBA6926; family UBA6926; genus VXMO01. The sequence continues at coordinate 10,920 of CBDBNN010000003.1, read as the reverse complement.
TAAGTTCGAGGCGGGGACGCTTCTTCGCCCCGTCCTGGACGTACACTCGCCGATATCCGAAGGGCGAGCTGGATGTCACCCAGAAGCCGCGCGATGCCGCCTCACGCATACCGCGCGTGACCTCCTGTGCGAGGATATCGGTTATCCAATAACGACAAAAAAATCAGGTACACATGGGCGGCCGAACTTGAAGCCAACTGACCTCGGCAGCAGGGCGTGGTGCTACACGCAATTCCAGAGTCCGTAGCGGAGTCGCCCGAGGCCGAGACCGCAACGCTCACGTCCAGCGCCGCATCTGGCGCCGGGTTGGCCGTACAGCGTGAAGACGGCGTCCCCGCCCTCGGTGGCTCCGCTGGCCGCCGTGATGTCTATCGTGGGCGGCGGTGACGGGGTGGCGTCTTCACCCTGCTCGCTGGCGCGGCAGGTCTCCAGCGCGTCCAGCTCCACCACCGCTTACGGTAGATACCGCCATATTCGAGATGTCGCTTGGCAGCCTGTCGGCGCACCAAGGACTTGCGATCCCTGTAGTGTGACACCCAATTGCCATCGCTACTTGTAGTACACGGCGATGTAAGCATGGAAGAGACCCAGGACAACCGTGACGGCGGCCAGTGAGACGTGGGCAACTCCCCACGAGACGGTGTAGTAGCGGTTGTTGATCCTGATGCCCAGGGGACTCGCCGCACCAACAAGCATGTTGCCCAGAAACACCCAGCTGAGCGCCGCCAGGTAGCCGTAGCCCACCTCCACGCTGTGCACGTAGAACAGCAGTGGCACCAGTGCGCCGGTCCGCTGATGCCACGGCAGCAGCCTCCGCAGATTCCGCCGCTTGAGACGGGAGTAGAAGAGCCACCACTGCCATCCCACATACGAAAGCAGTCCGGCGCCGGTGACATACTTGTACCCGTCCAGGTCTTGGGCCTGGGCGAGCCACTCCCACCGCAGCCCAGCGACATCCTGGCCCACGTAGAGGAGCACGCCGAGGACGCCCACCATCCGCCACCGCCACGCCGCTACCGGCAACGCGAAGGGGCGGCCGGCACGAACGCGCCTTCCCCGGCTCCCGGTGCTGCCGGCAGCTTCCACTAGGGATTCACCCACGGATTCGCCCCGTTGTCATCGCGCCTCCCCCATGTCTTGCGCCTCCAGCAGCAGGCGAAGGGTCTGGGCCGACGTTCTCTCCTCCACCTCCGCCATGAAGACATCGGCTGATGGAAGGAAATAGCCGTCTGCGGGCCACAGGTCTCCCACGGGGGGAGGGTCGGCAAAGATGGCAACCTTATCCAGGTAATGCACATAGGCTTCACGGACGCTCCGGCGCAGAGCTCCTATCAGTTCCATGGCCTCGGCCATGCTGATTTCGTCCTCCGGGTATGACCAGGTGGTCGCACCCATGACGTCGCCCACCTGCCAGTCGGTCTTGGGCGAGTTCGGGTCGCTGTTGTGGCAGACCACGCACGCCTCCGCCGAGGCGATGTCCGAGAACATGGCGGTCTGAAAGCCGATATCCGGGTCCAGGAAGAACTGCGGCTCGCCGGTGCGCCTGATGACTTGAAAGTGCTCTGTCTGCAAGCCGGTGAACTTGTTGGCGTCATTGATCGGGAAGTCCGAGCCGAGGAAGAGATACAGGGGAACCGGACTACGCCGGAGACCCTCGGCAGTCTCCCGCAGGAAGAGCGCCGGAAGCGGCCCGGCGTCCAGCCTCTCGTCATGCCAGTCCTCGTCAAATCGAATCCCCTGCGCTTGGCCCGCTCCCACAATGTCCCTGGCCCACACCTGGCGCACCGCGTCGTTCTCGGCTTCCAGCACTGCGAAAACAGCTTCAATGGGCACGGGCGGGCCGCCATCGGTGAGTGCGTCGTCCGGCGGCGGCGCATTCGCGACGATGAGCGCCACGAGCACGATGGCTACCGCCACGACCACGGCGACGAACTTCATGGGTCGCCGCCTTCCCCGGTCGAGGACGGCTCGACGCGCTTCTCGTCGCCGTAGGGCGATGGCCCTCCCAGGAAGTATTCCAGGATGAGCGCCTCCGGCACCCCTTCTTCAAGGCGCAGCGGCGTGTCCCTGACGTGGTTGCCGTGGAAGTCGTGGCACTGGAGGCAGGTGTTCCACGACCCCCTGCGCACCAGCTCTACATGCGTGGGGGTGATGGGGTCGTCCTCCAACGAGGTGTCCTGGTGGCAGTGGGTGCAGAAACCGATGGTGGGCTGCGTCACCCGCACTCCCTGGTGCTCGGTGTGGCAGGTGACGCACGTGTGGGCCGCAATGTGCTCCCGCGCATCGGAGAAGCGCGGTTCCACAAAGCGGGATACGGGGTGTCGGTCATCCGGCCTCTCGTGGCAGTCCAGACAGGCCGCGTTACCGACATCCTCGGAGCCAAAGCCTATGGTGGACTCCCGCAGGCCCAGCCAGTGGTAGACGTTGGAGCTCAGTTGTTGCGCGGCGGTGCCCGCCACGGCTGAGTGGCATTCCTGGCAGCCCAATCCCTCGTGGCCCGTGTTCATGGGACCCTTGGCAACCAGCGCGTTGCGGTCCGGAAAAGTGAGAAACGCCACCAGGAGCAGGCCCAGCGCAACGCCGGCTGCAACTCCGATATATCGCCAATGTATTAGCAGCGCTCTGATAACAACTCCGCTCCTGGGCGTCCTTGTGACCCTTCATCCATTCAACGCGTGCGATCATCTTGTGGTATGAAGCGCGGAATCATCTATCGGGACTGAAGCGCCCCTCCAGCCCGCAGGTCTCCGCCGCTCTCAAGAATGCTTCCGATGGTTCGCCCAAGCTGGCGTCCCGCATGGCCTCCGCCAGCTTCGCAGGCCCGCCCAGCTCCTCGAACAGGCAGGCCGCGCCCTCCCTGAAGTCGGGCGGCAACCCCAATCTCGGAGCGTAGGTCTCCCATTCATCGTCGTTCATGCAGACCACTGAGACGTTCAGTGCCGTCATCCCCAGCGCCAGGGAGTTTTCGGGGGCAAACCCGGCGACGGCCGGAGCCAACAGACCGCGCAGGTCAATCGGCACGAATCCCTCCCGTATGCACAATGAAGTCTCTTCACTGAACGGTTCAACTTGCCCTACGAGCGTGGTCAGGAACAGCCTCAGCACCGTGTCGTCTTGCAGGCAGTTGACGATGTCCACGACGGTCTCCAGCGAGCCGCCGGGAGAGCGCCCCGTCATCTGCAACAGTTCCTGTGGGCCGATGCCCTTATCGCCGAGGCAGGACTGTTCCCTGGGCGACAGTCCAGACAGGAACGTTTGGGGGTCGTCAATAGCCACGGGGTGCAGCGTGTCAGGCGGCAGCCCCATACCCTCCGTGGAAGTGTCGCCGCCTGTGCCACCGGAGCCGGAGTCGTCAGGCATGTTCTCCGACATTCCCGCAAAACCCACGCCACACTTGGCCGCCGCGCCGATGAAGTCCCTCGGCAAGCCGGATTGGTCCAAGCGGAGCAGGGCTTCCGCGACCCCTGTCGGTCCTCCGAGTTCGGCCAACAGGCAATCCGTACCGGATTTGTCACGAGGCCCTAACTCCAGTGCGGAGGACGCCGCTTCCCACTCCTCGTCGTTCAGACAGGCGGTGAACGTCAGGAAGCTTGCCATCCCAACTATCCGGGCATCCATCGCTCCGGCAGCCGCCCCGGGCGATTTCATCATCGGGCGCAGGTCCATCCCGCCGAGACCTTCGCGTATGCACGAGGAGGTCTCATCACTCAACTCGCCCGTTGCCGTCAGCGGCTCGCTCAGGAACATGCGCAATACTGTCTCATCTTCCAGACAGTCGAGGATGGCGTCCCCCTCCGCGGACCCATCGGTCGAAGTCATTGCCGTCATGATCTGGGCGATGCCGAGATTGCCGTCAGCAAGGCAGGACTGCTCCTGTGCAGATAGAGCCGACAGGAACGCCTGTGGGTCGTCCAAATCCAGCGGGGCAAGGCTCCGGGCGGCCTCCGGGCTGTCTGCTTGCGGTGTCGCCGTCGCCGTAGGTTGCGGAGTGGCCGTCGGTGCCGGAGTGGCGGTGGCCTGCGGCGCGCGGGTGGCCGTTACCAGCGCCGTAGGCTGCGTTGCCGGGGTCGAGTCATCCCTAGAGCAAGCCAGGATTGCGAACAGCGACACAAGGACGAACACGACGATCAGCTTCGACATGCTCTGCCTCCATGGATGGCAAATGGGGCCGTTCGCGCCTCTCCTCAAACCAGCGTTCACTCTTCCGAGAGAACTTCGCCGCCACCCATCTTACGTTCCTTCAATTGGAAGTCAGGCCCCTGGAGGGCGATAGTTCACCGTTTTCTGCGTGGCTTCGTCGATCTCCTCTGGGGTGAGCAGCTGCACCGTACTGATGCTGAGTGCGCCTCCCGCCGTGATGGCAAGGGAGATCGCGGCTGCCGTCGCCGCATCGGGCAGGTCAAAGATGATGTACAGGTCCGCGCCACCGAAGGCGTAGTAGAACGCCTCAAGCTGCCCGCCTTGCTCCCTGCCCATGTCTTCGAAGACCTTACGTCGCGAACTGCCGCCTTCCCGCAGCAGGCCCTGCATTCCCGTCGGTGTGTAATTCGCCTGATACAGGTACTTGGCCATAGTGAACCTCCTTGTTCAAGTATCGTCGTGTCCTTAGCGCCTCGCTCTTGTCCCTACCTTGCGTACCCGCGACCGCCACTTTACCAAAGGGTGTGGCAAAACTTCGTCACCGGCTCTTCCAACTGTTGTAAAACCATTATACAGTTGCGATAATCAAATGAGCAATGCACGCCAGCGTCACATGACAGCCATCTGGGGCGTGTACCCGCCGAGGAGGAGACATGGCCAGGACAGCTAGGTTCGACGGCGACGCCTTCTTCGCCGCGTTGGACACGGAGAGGCAGGCCCGTCAATGCACCTGGAAGCAGGTGGCGGAGGAATGCGGCATCAGCGCCTCCACCTTGACTCGTATGGCGCAAGGCAGACACCCCGACGTGAACGGCCTCGCGGCGCTGGCGACCTGGTCGGGTCTGGACGTGAACCGATTCCTTAGAAACCCATCCGCCGGGGAAGAACCGGAGCCGCTGGCGGTGATATCTTCCTGTCTGCACTCCGACCCCCGTCTCAACGAGCGAGCCGCCGTCGCCCTCGACCAGATGGTTAAGGCAGCCTATAGGAGCATGACGAGCCGGTGAGCGGACTCAATATCAGCGGCTTCATCTGGGGCATCGCGGACGACGTGCTGCGAGACGTGTACGTCCGCGGCAAGTACCGCGACGTCATCCTCCCTATGACGGTGATCCGACGGCTCGACGCCGTGCTGGAGCCGACCAAGGATGCGGTTCTGCGGATGAAGGAGCAGTTGGACAGCGCGGGGATCACCAACCAGGACGCCGCCCTTCGCCAGGCATCCGGCCAAGCCTTCTACAACACTTCGCTCTTCCGCCTCCGCGACCTTGCATCACGCGGCCGGCAACAGCAACTGCGGACCGACTTCGAGGCGTACCTCGACGGCTTCTCTCCGAACATCCAGGAGGTGCTGGAAAAGTTCAAGTTCCGCAACCAGATACCGACGCTCGTTGATGCTGACGCCCTCGGATTCCTGATAGAGAAGTTCCTGGACAGCTCCATCAACCTCAGCCCGCAGCCGGTCCTAAACGGCGACGGCTCGGTGCGGCTGAACGGCCTGGACAACCACGGAATGGGCACGGTGTTTGAGGAACTCATCCGGCGATTCAACGAGGAGAACAACGAGGAGGCGGGAGAGCACTTCACTCCCAGGGATGTGGTGCAACTCATGGCTCGTCTAATCTTCCTGCCTGTAGCCGAGCAGGTTCGTTCCGGCACCTACCTTGTCTACGACGGCGCTTGCGGCACAGGTGGAATGCTGACAGTCGCCGAGGAGACGCTGACGCAGTTGGCTGGTGAGAAGGGCAAGGAGGTTTCCGTTCACCTCTACGGCCAGGAGGTCAACCCGGAAACCTACGCCATCAGCAAGGCCGACCTGATCCTGAAGGGAGAGGGCGTCGAGGCCGACAACATCGGGTTCGGCTCCACCCTTGCCGCCGATGCCTTCCCTGCCGAAGAGTTCGACTTCATGCTCTCCAATCCGCCCTACGGCAAGAGTTGGAAGACCGATCTGGAGCGCATGGGCGGCCGGTCCGGCATCATGGACCGCCGCTTCCTCGTCGAGCATGGCGGCGATGCCGACTACTCCCTCATCACCCGTTCCAGCGACGGCCAGATGATGTTCCTGGCCAACATGCTCAGCAAGATGAAGCGGAACACGGACATGGGCAGCCGCATCGCCGAGGTGCACAACGGTAGTTCCCTCTTCACCGGTGACGCAGGGCAGGGAGAGAGCAACATTCGTCGTTGGATCATCGAGAACGACTGGCTGGAGGCCATCGTCGCACTGCCCCTCAACATGTTCTACAACACGGGCATCGCCACCTACATCTGGGTGCTGAGCAACCGCAAGGCGGCTCACCGTCGGGGCCAGGTGCAGCTCATCGACGCCACCCAGTGGTTACGCCCCCTTCGGAAGAACCTGGGCAACAAGAACTGCGAGCTATCGGACGAGGACATTCGCCGAATCTGTGACGCCTTCCTTGCCTTCAAGGAGACGGAGCAGTCGAAGATATTTCCGAACGAAGCATTCGGCTGCTGGAAGGTAACTGTTGAGAGGCCCCTGAGAATAGAGGGGATTAATCCTGAGCAAGTCTACTCGGCGAAAGAGATAAGGGCGCTCAAAGATGGCGGCAAGCGGTCTGAGACCGCATCTCCGGTTATCAAGAAGATTCACAAAGAGGGAGCAGAGGCTGACCCGCTGCGCGGGCTGTTTGCGGCTACCATCAAGGGCAAGCCCGCCGTCGTCGAATATGAGCCGGACACGGACCTGCGCGACACTGAGCAGGTGTCGCTGTTGGAAGAGGGCGGCGTTGAGGCGTTCCTCCGCCGTGAAGTGTTGCCCTACGCTCCCGATGCCTGGTACGTGCCCGCCAGCGTGAAGGTCGGCTACGAAATCAGCTTCACCCGTCACTTCTACAAGCCCCAGCCGCTCCGACCACTAGAGGAGATCCGAGCCGACATTCTGGCCCTGGAGCAGGAGACCGAAACCACACTAAGGAGTATCGTGGGCGGCTAATGCCATGACTGGTCATGACTCAGACAAAGAGAAGCTGCGCAGTCTACTCAACGCGGTGCGGTCATTGCAGCGGGCGATGACTGATGTATCAAGTGCAGCTCTCATGTATCGTATCGACAACTGGGTTTCCTATAGGCAGTTCGCCAAGAAATATACCCAGCTTGTTCGTCTAGTGGCCACAGAAACAAGCCTTTCGCCACTGCTTGATGAGTTCGACATTGATAAGATGCTTGGCCCTGATAATCTCCTGCCCTCTGAGCAGAAAGCAATATTCGAAACCGTTGTCATGGAGCTAGCTCTACTGCGAGGTCATCTTGAGACGAACATTGGAGTAGTTGATGATGAGGTTCGCGCCCTTCGAGATTTCCTTCAGTACCGACTAAGGAGTGCCATGCTCAAGAAACCAGCGCAAGAAAGTGAAGTGCAAGATGTGATTGAGCAACTTCTAATAGGGCGGGGACTGTTCAAAGGGCAGGACTATGATCGCGAAGTTGGTCGGGTAAAGATCTCCATAAAGGAAGCGATTCCAGATTTCATTCTACAAAAGCTGTCGCTCGCATTAGAGGTTAAGCTGACCAAGACGCAACAGCGGGTTAGAGACGTCATAGACGAAATCAATGCCGATATAGCATCTTACTCCAAGAAGTACGCCCACCTTCTCTTTGTGGTATATGACCTAGGCCATATCAGAGACGAGATGGAATTCCGGCGAGACCTTGAGAACACATACAGTGTTGCTGTTCTGGTCGTCAAGCACTGATATGGATAGAATCCTCAGGGAAATCCGGAAACGCCCCGTGGTATGTGATAGAGAACGGAGCCAATGCTGACCAACGTCCAACCTTACCCTTACTACAGGCCATCCTACGTGAACTGGCTGGGCTACCTGCCGGAGCATTGGGAGGTGCGACGGTTGAAGCAGGTCTGTCAATTGGCTTATGGAGACAGCCTGAGCGCAGAAGACCGTATAGCGGGAGACGTACCTGTCTACGGCTCTAACGGGCAGATCGGCGTCCACTACGCTGCCAACACACTTTCCCCTTGCATCATCGTCGGACGCAAGGGCTCCTTTGGTAAGGTCACTTACCTCGGTAGGGATGCGTTTGCCATTGATACCACGTTCTTCATTGATGACCGCTATACCGATGCTGACCTGGGATGGTTGGCATACGCCTTGGCGCTATTGGGCTTGGATTCAATTTCCCATGACTCCGCCGTGCCGGGACTGAATCGCAACGATGCCTACGAAAGCATTCTCCCCCTCCCACCGCTACCAGAACAGTGGACCATCGTGCGGTACTTGGATCACGTAGACCGGCGCATCCGCCGATACGTGGACGCCAAGCGGAAGCTCATTACGCTGCTTGAGGAGGAGAAACAGGCCGTCATCAACCAGGCCGTCACTCGCGGCCTCGACCCCAACGTCCGCCTCAAGCCCTCCGGCGCCGAGTGGCTTGGGGACGTGCCTGAGCATTGGGATGTCCTGCGAGTGGGACGCTTTTCCAAAATAGGCAACGGTTCGACACCTTCACGTGGCAATGCCGCGTACTGGACCGATGGGGTACATCCTTGGTTGAACAGTTCAAGCGTCAACCAAGGGGTCATTACGAGGGCTGACCAGTTCGTCACTGACTTGGCACTACGTGAGTGCCACTTGCCACGCTTACATCCTGGCAGCGTGTTGGTTGGGATTACAGGGCAAGGCAAGACCAGAGGAATGGCAGCTGTCCTCAGCATAGACGCGACAATCAATCAGCACATGGCTTTCATCACTCCGGACATGACACGCGTGTCATCACACTACCTTCAAATGTGTCTGACCGCCGCCTATAGCGAGCTTCGTGCCATCAGCGATGATTCAGGCAGCACTAAGGGTGCGCTGACCTGTGAGGACATCAAGCGCTTCAAGGTTGTGCTGCCACCCAGAGAGGAACAAGACCGTCTTGTGTCAGAGGTCAGACGCGAATTTGCTGGTGTGGACGCCACCATCGGGCGCACCCGCCGTCAGATTGAGTTGGTGCAGGAGTACCGCACCCGCCTAATTGCCGACGTGGTGACGGGCAAGCTGGACGTGCGCGAGGCGGCGGAGTACCTGCCCGACGAAGCCGAGGACGACACTCCGATAGGAGAAAGCGACCCGCAGCAGAACGGCTTGGCTGAAGTATTCCACGTCGCTGAGGAAGAAATCGCAATCGCAGAGGAGGTGACAATATGATCGATTGGAGCAAATGCCCGACGGTTGAACAAATTCCAGGCAAGGTGAGCGGGGCTTGGGTGTTCAAGAACACCCGACTGCCCCTATATGTCCTCTTCGACAATCTGGCCGGAGGAGCGACCGTCTACGACTTCATCGACTGGTTTGGAGGAGTATCAGAATCTGAAGTGAGTGAGGTTCTGGAGTTCGCGGCACAGGAACTACGTGCCGATCTTGTGGTTGCCGATGCGCATCCTGTTCGATAACGGCACGCCCAGACAGCTGCGACCCCGCCTTTTCAACCATGAAGTCGAAGAGGCTAGGGGGCGCGGCTGGGACACCCTGTCGAATGGAGAGCTGTTGGACAGGGCCGAAGGAGCTGGTTTCGATGTCCTGCTCACTACCGATCAGAGCCTCCGGTACCAGCAGGACATGTCGGATAGACGAATAGCCGTGGTGGTGCTGATGAACGCCAATTGGAATCGAATATCGCGTCAAACGGAACGCATCCGCGCCGCCATAGACGGCATACATCCGGGGGAAGTACGAGAAGTTCCCATCCCAATGCGAAATGAGGATTAGCGTGAGCGCCATGACCATCACCGCAAGACGTACTCCTGCCGGGGGAGTGATCGCATGATGGCCAAATCACTTTCCGAATTGCGGGCACTCACCGACGATGAAGTCATCGAACGGCATGACCGCCAAGCGCAGAAAACTCACGTCGGTCTCAATTACTGGGAGGACGAACTCAATCGTCGTTACCAGCAGCGGCACACGGAAGCCATGCACAGATACACAAAGTGGATAACGGTAATGACGTTGGTCGTCACCGTAGCCACCTTAGTCAACGTTGGAATAGCGGCAGCCATGTTCATATTGAAGTAAAGGACATGGTGAGGCGAAGAGACGAGAATTAACGTGACCACCGACACCAGCGAGAGAGGCCTTGAACGTCTCATCTGCGAGGCGCTGACGGGTGCCGACTGCGAGCCGTCGCAGAGTGGTGACGTGGCGACCGAACGGCCGTCGAGCTACGGCGCGGGCTGGACGTGCGGCGAGCCTCAGGACTACGACCGGGAATACTGCGTGGACCTAGGGCAAATCTCCGAGTTCCTCCGTGCCACCCAACCGGAGGTCGTCTATGCGCTCAACTTGGATGATGAGAACCCGACCCGGCGGAGGTTTCTGGCTCGTCTGCAAGGCGAGATCACCAAGCGAGGGACCATCGACGTTCTCCGTAAGGGTATCAAACATGGCCCGCACCAGATCGACCTGATGTACGGCACGCCGTCGCCTGGGAACGAGAAGGCTGCCACCCTATACGAGCAGAACCGCTTCAGCGTGACCCGGCAACTGCGCTACAGCAACGACAACGCGCAGCTTGCCCTGGACCTGTGCCTGTTCGTCAATGGGTTGCCCGTCGCCACCTTCGAGTTGAAGAACAGCCTGACCAAGCAGACGGTGGACGACGCCGTAGAGCAGTACAAACGGGACCGCAGCCCCGGGGAGCGGCTCTTCGAGCTTGGCCGCTGCCTGGCCCACTTCGCCGTGGACGACCACGAAGTGCGTTTCTGCACCAAACTCGACGGCAAGGCGTCCTGGTTCCTGCCCTTCAACAAGGGTT